>NZ_JARQWR010000010.1 GCF_030766725.1 Flavobacterium aerium
ATTCAAATCCTTCTAATTCTGGATGGTGGAATTATGGCGGAAGCAGTGGCGGAGCAGGAAATAATCCTGAGGAAGCAGCAACTACTCCTTGTAAAGAGATGAAGAAGAAGGCAAATGATGCAGAATTCAAAGGGAAATTAAATGAACTAAAAGCAAGCCTAAACGTAAATTATGAAACAGGATTTTTAATGACTACAAATGGAACTTCTACTAGTTATACGACTGTTCAAGGAGATCCCAATGAACATCTAATAGAACTTTTACCCACAAGTCCCATTAGTGGATATTTGCATACCCATGTTGGAATTGGTTATTCTTCATTTTCAATAGCCGATATAAAAGCCATTTATCAATTGTATCAAGGCGGTAATATCCAGAATACATCGACGTTTACCGCAGGAGTTGTGTCCAGTCATGGCACCTCGTATGTGATAATGATTGATAATACGTCGACCTTTAGTAACTTTGGAAGTACGAATCTAAGTTCTGATTTAGGAATTAAAGACTTAGAGAATTATTATAATAATTATTACGATATAAATAATATAACATTTAACAAATCAGAAATTGAATCTCGAGAGTTAGCTTTGTTAAAAGCATTAGAAAGTTCAGGATTAAAATTAATGAAAGGAAATAACGATGATTTTAATTCATGGAAAAACATTAAAGAGGTTAATGGTAATATTCAACTAAGTAATTGTAATTAAAATATAAACAAATGAAAAATATACTCGTTATAATATTAATAGCTCTAAGTGGTAATTTTATATATGCTCAAAAGGTAATTGAATATAAAAAAGGAAAAGATATCGGTAAGTTAGAAAAGGGGGTTTATTATAAAAGTGAAGAAACGAAAGAGCGATCAAAGCCTTTTATAGGAACGTGGGTTTATAAAAATGGAAAAGATATCTTTGAAATCAAAATCGAATATGGGAAAACTTTTTTAAAGGGTCCCGATGTATATTTGGATATGTTACATATTTATTACTGTTATGAGAAAAATGGAATAGAGATTAGTTGTGATACAACAAAATACAGTTATGGAAATGTAAGTTATGAAAAACAAAATAAAGCCAGTTTTAGTAGTTTTTATGATATTACAAAAGACAAGTCTGGAATATTAAATTTAGAATTACAAAACAATAATCTGCTACAATGGAAATTAGGAAATAAGGAAACTATTGTAATCAATGGAAGTGACGGTAGAGGAGGTAAAACGTTAGATCGATCATTTTCTATGCCAATGGATATTATTTTAACAAAGAAGAATTCTAATAAAGTAACTGAGTAACAATAATGACTTTATCTTTTATATAAATCAATGAAAAAGTATATAGGTTTTCTAATAATAGTGTTTTTATCTAGTTGTGTAATACATGGGCAAGAAAAAGTAATAATACATAAAAAAGGAGAGCCATTAACAAAATTCAAAAAAGGTAATTATTACAAAATTCCAGAAGAAATAGAAAGAGGGAAACCTTTTGAAGGAGTTTGGGAATATAAAAACGGAAACGAAAGTTTTATCATTAAAATAACCATGGAAAAAACATTGATTCCAAAATTTGAATTTTATTTAGATAAACTACAATTAGAATTTTCCTATGACAAAGGAAATGGACAGATTATATCAAACAAAACAAGGAAAGACAATAGTAAAATAGGGAATATTATAGAGAATAATGAAAATAAAGCTAGCTTTATGTCTTATGATATGGTAAAAAAGAAAGGGATTGATATAAATTTAGAATTATTAGGTGAAAATAAAGTTAAAATGACTTTAACAAACTGGCCTGGAGGGATAACAATTATTTCACCAAATGATCCAAAGCCAAAAAAAGATATGACCTTTTCAATTCCAACAGGTATTATTTTAACGAAACAAAATTCTAATAAAATAACTGAATAATAAGTTTTTATAAAAACCAATGAAAAAGTATATATGTTTTTCTTTACTATTTTTATGTAGTTGTATACTACATGGGCAAGAAAAAGTAATAATCCTCAAAAAAGGAGAGATTCCCGAATTAAAAAAGGGCGACTATTACAGATTTTCAGAAGAGATTGAAAAAAGCAAACCTTTTGAAGGCTTATGGGAATACAAAAATGGAAATGAAAGCTTTACAATCAAAATAGCAATAAAAAAGACATTTAATGCTCTATTAGATATTCATATAGATAAACTCCAACTAGAATACTCTTATGATAAAGGAGGGAATAATGTAATATCAAACTCTGCAATGGATGGTTATCGTAAAGCAGGTACTCCAACCAATGAAACTTCCATTAGTTTTAGCTCCTATGATATGATTAAAATGAAGAATATATACATAGAATTCGAATTATTAGGTAATAATCAAGCTAGAATGACATTAAATAATATTCCAGGAGGAATAACAGTTGTTTTACCAGGTGAACCAAAGCCAAAAAAAGATAGAACTTTTTCAATCCCAACAGGTATTATTTTAACAAAGCAGTAATTTAATATAAATGAACTAAAAAATAAATAAAAAGCCCTAAACAAATGTTTAGGGCTTTTTTGTATTATAGATTTTTTAATCTTTTTTGCTCTCTGGCTAATAATGTATTTTTAAGAAGCATCGCAATGGTCATTGGTCCTACTCCTCCTGGCACTGGCGTAATAAAGGATGCTTTTTTGCTTACGTTTTGGAAATCTACATCTCCAGTAATCACATAACCTCTTTCTGCATTTTCATCTGCTACTCTAGTAATACCCACATCAATAATTACTGCTCCGTCTTTTACCATTTCTGCTTTTAGGTAGTTTGGAACTCCTAATGCTGTAATAATAATATCGGCTTGACTTGTAATTTGTGTAATGTTCTTGGTATGACTGTGTGTCAAAGTAACGGTTGAGTTTCCAGGAAATCCTTTTCGACCCATTAAGATGCTCATTGGGCGACCTACAATATGGCTACGTCCAATTACTACAGTATGTTTACCAGCTGTTTCAACATTGTAACGTTCTAATAATTCCAAAATCCCAAAGGGAGTTGCTGGAATAAAAGTCGTCATATCTAATGCCATTTTACCAAAATTCTCTGGATGAAAACCATCCACATCTTTACTTGGATCAATGGCCATTAATACTTTTTGTGTATCGATTTGTTCCGGTAATGGTAATTGAACGATAAAACCGTCAATCGCATCATCTTCATTCAAATCTTTTATTTTTTTAAGCAATTCTGTTTCAGAAGTTGTGCTTGGCATTTTTACTAATGTAGATTCAAAACCTACACGCTCACATGCTTTTACTTTACTTCCTACGTACGTTAAACTTGCTCCATCGTTTCCAACAATAATAGCGGCCAAATGTGGTACTTTTTCATTATTGTCTTTCATTTCCTGCACTACGGCAGTAATTTCATTTTTAATGTCGTCAGAAACTTTTTTTCCGTCTAATAGCTGCATTTCAAGGGTTGTTTGTAGTTAGGTATTCTATATAATTGTGTTGTTGTTGTTTGTTGCTATGTTGGAAATTTATTATCTCATTCCTTTCATTCCACCCATCATTCTCATTAAGTTTTTCCCTCCAGATCCTTGCATCATTTTCATCATTTTGCTCATTTGGTCAAACTGTTTCATCAATTGATTTACCTGTTGGATTGAAGTTCCTGATCCTTTTGCAATTCTTGTTTTTCTTTTTACATCGATTGTTGCTGGCTTGCTTCTCTCTGTAGGTGTCATTGAATGAATAATTGCTTCAATATGTTTGAATGCATCATCTTCAATTTCTACATCTTTTAATGCTTTTCCAGCACCTGGGATCATTCCGACTAAGTCTTTCATGTTACCCATTTTCTTCACCTGTTGAATTTGCGTTAAGAAGTCATCGAAACCGAATTCATTCTTCGCAATTTTCTTTTGTAATTTTCTAGCTTCTTCTTCATCAAATTGCTCTTGAGCTCTTTCTACCAAAGAGACAACGTCACCCATCCCTAAGATACGTTCCGCCATACGAATTGGGTAGAAAATGTCTATTGCATCCATTTTCTCTCCCGTACCGATAAACTTGATTGGTTTATTAACGACCGATTTAATTGATATCGCAGCTCCACCACGAGTATCACCATCTAATTTCGTTAATATAACTCCATCAAAGTTTAATATATCATTGAATGCTTTTGCAGTATTTACAGCATCTTGTCCTGTCATTGCATCGACCACAAATAATGTTTCTTGTGGTTGAATTGCTTTATGAACATTTGCAATTTCTGTCATCATCTCTTCATCTACAGCCAAACGACCTGCCGTATCGACAATCACAACATTGAATCCATTTGCCTTAGCATGCTTAATTGCATTTTGAGCAATTTCTACAGGATTTCTATTTCCTTCTTCAGAGTATACTGGAACACCAATTTGTTCTCCTACAACATGCAACTGATTAATAGCCGCTGGTCTGTAAATATCACAGGCAACTAATAATGGTTTTTTGTTTTTCTTTGTTTGAAGGTAATTTGCCAATTTTCCAGAAAAAGTTGTTTTTCCAGAACCTTGTAAACCTGACATCAATATTACAGTTGGATTTCCAGACAGGTTAATTCCTGCTGCATCTCCACCCATTAATTCAGTCAATTCGTCTTTGACTAACTTAACTAATAATTGACCTGGTTGTAAAGTTGTTAAAACGTCTTGTCCAATAGCTTTTTCTTTTACTTTAGTCGTAAATTCTTTCGCTATTTTAAAGTTAACATCGGCATCTAAAAGAGCACGACGTACTTCTTTTAAAGTATCGGCTACGTTTACTTCGGTAATTTTCCCATGTCCTTTCAGTATATGAAAGGCTTTGTCTAACTTATCACTTAAATTATCAAACATAATTGTATCTGTCTTTTATTGAATGGCAAAGATACGCTAATTAAACAATTTGAAAATTAATCACTTTGAAAAATTAGCGTATCTCAACCTTATATTATATAAAAATTATTCTTTTAAAACTGAAAATAAATAAATGGTTGTGGTCCGCTCGTTGCTGTTGCGTAAACGACCCAATATACTAAGGCTAATATTGCTGCTTTTACAAGCATAGGCATTGCTGAGAATCCATCGCGTAAAAAGTCTACGGCCTTAGCGGGTAAAAAGTGCCATACATATCCTAGTAACATCACTAAAAATACATTGCGGTATCCTTCAATAATTGTAATCCAGTGTTGAATATTAAACTCTAACTGCCCAATATTATTGATGATCTGTAAAGCTGTTGAAAAATCTTTTGCTCTAAAAAACAACCAACAGAACACTACAAAATGGAACGTTAATAGTACTGATAATGCCGTTACAATATAAGTCCATACTGTTTTCTTACTGTCTTTTTTGGTTGGAAAAAATTCGATGAATATTTTATGTACTGCTAATGCGATTCCATGTAATGCTCCCCATATAATAAAACGTAAGCTTGCTCCATGCCATAATCCTCCTAATAACATTGTTGTCATTAAATTGACATTGGTATACATTGTACGGTTGCGTTCTTTCGACAATAAAAATGTTAGTATAAACACGATTGTTGCAGCTACACTCACTACTAATGGAACAATACTCGTTGCCTGATAATAAATACCCCATGCTATTAATCCTGCAAAGAATAATGTTGGAAATAGGAATCCTGCAAATGATCCATTACGGTTTCCTCCTACTGAGATATAAAGAAAATCTTTTAACCATGTGGATAATGAGATGTGCCATCTTCTCCAGAATTCTGTAATCGAAACGGATTGATAAGGCGTTCTAAAGTTGGTTGGTAATCGGAATCCTAACAATAACGCTACTCCAATGGCCATATCTGAATATCCAGAAAAATCACAATAAATTTGAATTGCATATCCATAGGATGCCATTAAGTTTTCAAAGGCCGTATAACTATTGGGCGCATCAAATACACGGTCTACAAAATTAATGGAGATGTAATCTGATATTAATGTTTTTTTCAATAAACCACCAATAATCAAGAATAAGGCAGCGTTAACGTCTGCTCTGGTCAAATTCAGTTTTTGATAAATTTGCGGTAAGAAATCCTTCGCTCTTACAATGGGTCCAGCAACTAATTGCGGGAAAAATGAAACGAAAAATAAATATTCTACGTAGTTATTAGTTGGTTCAATTTCTTTACGGTATATCTCGATGATATAACTAATCGATTGAAATGTATAGAATGAAATTCCTACTGGCAATAGAATATCATGGAATGCATAATGTCCTTGGAACAAATCATTATAGGTTCCTATTAGGAAGTTTGTATATTTAAAATAGCCTAAAAGACTCAGATTCAAAATCACACTGATCCACAGATAGAGACTACGCCATCCTTTGCGTTCTTCTTTATAAATCACACTACTCAGGGAATAATCGACAACAGACGACAAGATGAGCAGTAGGAAGTAAATCCCACTAGATTTGTAATAGAAAAATAATGAGAATAGAATTACATAGACTAATCGCAAATGGAAGGTCTTTCTTGTAAAAATATAAACACTGTAGAAAATCAAAAATATACCTAAGAACAATCCTGTATTAAACAGCAATGGTTCTTTGGGATTATAAGTAATCCATCTTTGTACATCCTCAATCGTGAAAGAGAAATTGGTCATAAACCAATTTTGGAGGTCGGCTAACTGTATCAATTTTGTATAGGATTTTTAAAACTGTAATACGCATTCATAATCGCTTCGTTCAGGAGATTTCCTTGCATTATATAACCTTGTTTAGAATAATGTACTTTATCGGAAGCCATCAGGCCATTTCTAAAATTTTGATCTACACCATATAATCCACCAAACAAACTAAATAAATCCCAAACTGAAACAGACATATCAGCTGCTTTTGCTAAAGTTTCTTGTGTATAGTCGGCTACAAAAACATTGGGGTATTTACGTTGAAATAAAGAGGGTGGTGGCGTTGTCACTAATACTGGGGCTGTAATATTTTCTTTTTTTAAATCTTCCAAAAACAATTTCATCTGACCCATATAGTCTGTTGTAATTAGTTTATCGAAGGATTCGTTTGTTCCTAATGATAGAATCACTAAATCGGGTTGTAATGCTTTTAGCTGTTCAAAGAACATTGGATATTTCGTATAATCCGAAATTTTAGCTCCATTTACACCGATTGTATGATAGATTATTCCTGCTTCATTGTTTTCTAATACAATTCCATTTAGAGCATATTCACTTTCTTCTTTGTTCGGCAATAAATAGATTTTACTAATTGGAGTTTCACTTTTATAAAAATGCGAATTGGCATCTGAAGTCATTTCAAAAGGAATAAATTCTGATCGTTCCACCGATTTTCTCTCCATCTCGTTTGTTGGTATCTTTAAGGATTTCCCAAAACGAATATTATTGGATTTTAAATTGTTTGCTTTCTTTATGGCTGCAACAGAGACATTGTATTTATCGGCAATAATTGATAGCGCTTCTCCTTTTCGAACTTTGTGTGATATCTTCTTTGGTTGACTAGATTCTAAAACAACTGTTCTAGAGGTTGTCGCCAAATCAAACATATTCCTGTTTTTCGGCGTAATCACCTTTATAGTTTGGAAATAACTAACGGATTGTTTTACATTAATTTCTAAAGCAAAGTCTTTTGATTTTGTAAATAATGCAATCCCACTTAGCCCTACTGGATTTCCTACTACTGGATATATATTTCTGTAACTCTCCCATTTTAAATTGGAAGAGAATCGAACATCCCAAATTCCATTGGTTTTCACTAATGAATGTGGAAAAACTAGCCCTCTTCCGGCATTTCCAAAGTTTTTCTGCATACTGTCGCGCACCGTCCCACTTATAAAATCGGCTTGAATGTGGGAATCTCCAATATGTACGATATTAATCTTTCCTTTTTTCGTTTTCTGTAATTCTAACAGTTTCCTAAAAAAAGGTTCTAATGCAGGTGTATTTATAATTTTATTTTCTGGTCGTGCAATAATTGTATCTACAACTGCTATGGAATCCACAATAGCTATGGAATCCAAATCTTGCGCCGTTAGATTTAAACTTGCAAAAACAAAAAATAAACAAATCGTGAGCTTATTCCACATGTGTTGAATCTCGTTTAGGATGGATCGTATCATTCTTCTTCTCCACCGCAATTATAGCTGCTTGCTTCTTCTTTCTTAATTCTTTGTATTCTATATACCCTTCATTCAACTGATTGTAAATCATTCCTGCAACTTTTTTAGCCCCTCTAAAGTTAAAGTGAGTATAATCTTTATTGGCCATAGCCGGTTGTTCGTCTACCCATTTTACCATAGAACCATCTCCTCCCATTAGAGTGTATAGATTCACAAAACTAGATCCCGTTTTGATTGCATATTTCTTTTGGGCTACTGATAATGGTGCTACTGCCGAATCGGTTTTCATTTCCATTTCGTATTTTGACGCTTTATCTGCCGTAGAAATAATCAATATTGATACTCCAGGGAAGCATTCTTTCAAGTGCTCCACAACTCTAGACATACTTCTATCGTACCAATCATAATTATAAGATCCATAATTCAATACATTGGTTCCGTAGTGCAATACAATTAAATCGTAGCCTAATTTATCATTGAAAGCACGCATTAAGTTTGTATTGAAAGTACTGATTGGTAATCCTGAGTTTCCTCTATTAGAAAAGTTATCAATGTGTACTCCTCTTCCGTCATCAAAATTAAATCCGTAGAATGGAATGGAATCAGTATGTACAAAATTCACTTTCAAACCTTTAATACTGTTTGGTGTTATTGCTACAGTATTCAGTAGATTATTAGGCAATAGTTTCTTTATTACTTTTACAGTATCCTTATCTATTGCAACAGATATTGATCCACGTTTATTATTTGAACTACCATAAAATAAGGTTGGATTATCTAAGCTTGTTGCAAATCGAGTATTGTTTGCTTTATACTGAACCCATGTTGACTTTATGGTATCTTTTGTAAAAAACACATGTCCATTTACTCCAAATGGCTTAATTGGTCTTTTTACATTTAGATAAGATTGTGTTTTCCAGTTTGGAGAAAATTGATGGCTAATTGTTCCTCTTGATCCCGCAGACTCAGAAGTTATTGATACAAATCCAACTCCTCTACCGCCGTATACTTCTTGGTAATTATTACGCAAATCCTGCACAATCATATCTCCATCGGTCATGGAATCTCCAAAATAGGCAATACGTACATTCCCTTTTTGTTGAGTTTCTAATTGGTATAATTTTTCATAGAAATTAACCAAATACTGATATCCTTTATAGCTTTCAAATTTCTCCGTAGGAAATTGAATACCTTCTGTTTCTTTAAAAACAATTGGTTCTTTGGATAAAGTATCGGGTGCCAACTTGTCTACTTTCTCTTCTTTTTCCTGAGCTGCTACGGCTTCAAGCATTAAGCTATCCACTACCACATTCTTAGTAGCACCGGCCTTTTCGGAGAAAATCTTTTTCGGTAAAACTTCTTTTATACCAACAAAAATGATTGCTGATAGTAATACTATTCCAAAGGATTGGAAAAAATATGATTTTGATTCTGATTGATTCACAAAAACTGGATATAAAAATTACATTCTTTCTGGTACCTGGATGCCTAACAAACCAAAGGCCAATTTTATAATATCGGCTACTTTCTTGGAAAGTTGGACTCTAAATGTCTTTTCTTGTTGATTTTCTGAGCCTAATATAGGGACCATCTGATAAAACGAGTTATACTCTCTCACTAAATCATACGTATAGTTTGCAATTAATGCAGGACTATGATTTTGTGCAGCCGTTTGAATTACCTCTGGAAATAAAGCTATTTGCTTCAACAATTCTTTTTCTTTTTCATGCAATTCAACTGTAGGTGTAGCATTTTCAAAGTCGAAAGCTGCTTTTCTTATAATTGATTGGATACGGGCGTATGTATATTGAATGAATGGCCCTGTATTTCCTGCAAAATCTACTGATTCTTCTGGATTAAAAAGTATACGTTTTTTTGGATCTACTTTCAAGATATAGTATTTCAATGCTCCTAGACCAATCGTATTATATAGTGCGGCTTTTTCTTCTTTAGTATAGCTTTCTAACTTTCCTAATTCTTCTGAAATATTTTGAGCTGTTTCAGTCATTTCACGCATTAAATCGTCTGCATCAACTACTGTTCCTTCTCTACTTTTCATTTTTCCAGATGGTAAGTCTACCATTCCGTATGACAGGTGGTATAAATTGTCAGCCCATTCGAATCCTAATTTTTTCAGAATTAGGAATAATACTTTAAAGTGATAATCTTGTTCGTTTCCTACCGTATAGGTCAAAGCATTAATATCAAAATCTTTAAAACGTTGAATTGCCGTACCAATATCTTGTGTCATATACACTGAAGTACCATCACTACGCAATACAATTTTTTCATCTAAGCCATCTGCTGTTAAGTCAATCCATACGGATGAATCTTCTTTTCTATAGAAAACGCCTTTCTCAAGTCCCATTTGAACTACATCTTTACCTAATAGATAGGTATCACTTTCATAATAGTTCTTATCGAAGTCAACTCCAAGATTTTTATATGTTACCGCAAATCCATCGTATACCCATTGGTTCATTTTTTTCCAAAGTGCAATAACTTCAGAATCTCCTGCTTCCCACTTCAAAAGCATTTCTTGAGCTTCTAATAATATAGGTGCTTGTTTTTTTGCTTCTTCTTCTGTTTTACCAGAAGTCATTAATACTGCTATTTCTTCTTTATATGCTTTATCAAAAGCTACATAATAATTTCCTACTAATTTATCTCCTTTTAATCCTGTGCTTTCTGGAGTAGCTCCGTTACCGAATCTTTGCCAAGCCAACATGGATTTACAAATATGTATCCCTCTATCGTTTATGATTTGAGTTTTATATACTTTCTTCCCTGAAGCTTTGATTATTTCTGCAACCGAATAACCTAATAGATTATTTCTAACGTGTCCTAAGTGTAAAGGTTTATTTGTATTTGGAGAAGAATACTCTACCATTACAGCCATGTCCTCTTCCTTTGGTGTTACAAAACCATACTGATTATCATTCTTAATTGCATTAAAAAAGTTAAGATAGTACTGATCTGATATTACAATATTCAAAAAACCAGATACTACATTATAACGTTCTACCTCTATAACATTCTCTACGAGGTATTGTCCAATCTTATTTCCTAACTCTACTGGATTACTCTTCACTACTTTCAAAAGAGGAAAAATCACCATAGTAATATCACCTTCAAATTCCTTACGCGTAGTTTGAAATTCAACTTTATCAATAGTAATTGCGAATAAGGACTGAATAGCTTTCTCTATTTGGGGTGTAAGTATCTGTGATAAGGTCATATTATAGTTTATTTTAAGGGTGCAAAGATATGTATATTGTAGCAATTTGAAAATTTGTAATTAATATAATTACACCTTAATTATCAGTACTTTATATTTTTTTTGAAAACAATTTCATTTTTTTTGAAAATACTTGTAACATTTTTCCCTGAATTGTGTCTAGTATATGATAACGTTTTTAAAAATTGTTATAGAAATGTTAAACATTGCATAAAATAGTACTATGTTTAACAAAGTAGCCTAAAAAGATATATATTTGCCCTATCAATCATAATCAAACAAACAAAAATGAAACTACAATTATTCTTATTATTAATTTTTGGCGCGGTGTTTACTTCAAACGCACAGAGCACAGGTTCCATTTCAGGAAATGTTGTTGACAAATCAACAAAGGCCCCGATTGGATATGCTACTGTTATAATTAAAGAAGTAGGTAATCCAAAAGCTAACGTTAATGGAGGAATCACAGAGGACAATGGAAATTTTCAAATCAAAAATCTTCCATTAAAAAATTACACTGTCGAGATACAGTATATAGGATATAAAAGTTCTGTAATCGCTGTAAATTTAGAAAGTGGTGATAAGAGTGTTACACTAAAGCAAATCGCTCTAGAAGAAGAAGCAACGATGCTAAACAGCGTGAGTGTTGTAGCAGAACGTTCTACTATTGAACAAAAAATTGATCGTAAAATTATCAATGTTGGTAAAGATTTAACTACTGCTGGTGCAACGGCATCAGAAATCATGAATAACATTCCTTCTGTGAATGTAGATCAGGATGGTAAACTTTCTTTACGTGGTAACACGAATGTGCGTGTATTAATTGACGGAAGACCTACTAATATGGATGCGGGTCAGTTATTAAAACAAATCCCTTCTTCGTCTATTAAAAAGATTGAGTTAATTACTAACCCAAGTGCAAAATACAATCCTGAAGGAATGTCTGGGATCATTAACATCGTTTTACACAAAAATTCTAACGATGGATTTAATGGGAACTTGAATGCTGGTATCACCTTAGGTAAAACACCAAAATTCAACAACTCATTGGACATGAATTACCGTCAAGGAAAAGTAAATTTCTTTGGTAACTATGGTAAAACATTTGGAAAATATGCAAATGAAGGTTTTATCAGCAGAATGGATAATAATTCTACACAAGCATTGGATATCCTGAATGATAATGATTCTTACATTTATAAAATTGGAATGGATTATTATATCAATGATAAAAACACTTTATCAGTATATACTAACCAAAACTCAATAACGGGTGATGGTATTGTAAATACGTTTATCACTTATCCTCAAGGAGGAGTTGGAGCAATTCCTAATATCTTCCAAAATTCTACTTATCATACAAAAGGAAAAAATAACTCTTACAACTTAGCTTTCAAGCATTTATTTGAAAAAGAAGGTCATACATTAGACTTAGAGGTAAATCACAACATCAATAAACAAGCTCAGGATGCAGGTTTCAACACGACAACTTATACAGCTCCTTCAACATTTATTGATTATCAGGATTTCTTAAATGATAAGAGTAAGCTTACTACAGTGAACTTAGATTATGTTAATCCTTTAAATGAGAAGACTAATTTAGAGTTGGGTGCAGAAGCGAGATACATGCGTAATGAAAATCACTACATTACGGGTAATCCAATCGTTACCGATCCATCAAAGCAAAATTCAATTTACAACTATGATGTAGACATTTATTCATTGTATGCTACTTATGGTCAAAAATTTGAGAAATTCAGCTATCAAGTGGGTGCTCGTATGGAAAGCTATAAAGTAAATGCTTTATTAAATAACAATAGTGCTTATAAAGATGATTACCTAACAGTTTACCCATCTGCATATCTTACCTATACTCCTACTGAGAAAAACCAATTCCAATTGAGTTACAGCAGACGTGTAGATAGACCAAGTGCTTCACAAACTAAACCATTAAGAGAGTTTTCTACTCCACTGGTAACCTCTATTGGTAATCCAAAATTAGATCCTCAGTTCACAAATTCTGTAGAATTAAACTACACAAGAACTTTATCTAAAGGATCGGTTACAGCGGGTATTTATTATAGAGCAATTAATGCAGAAATTAACCGTATATTGTATCCGGATCCAAGTGTTGAAAATGGTCAAATCATGAGTTTCGCAAACTTTGACAACAATACTGCTTATGGATTTGAGGTATCAGCAAATTATAAAATTAATTCTTGGTGGGATATTAACCCAAGTGTAGATTTCTCGAATATCTCACAAAAAGGTTTAGTATCTATGCGAAATACGAATACAAACGATTTCGAATTCGTACAAAAAGAAGTAGATGTAGCTGCTTTCAACGCTCGTTTGAACAGTAATTTCAAAGCTACAAAGAGTTTACGTTTCTTAGTCTTTGGTTTCTATAGAGGTCCCGTAAATGGAATTCAGAACAATGGAAAAGAAATGAAAAAAATTGACGTAGGTGGACGTTATAGCCTTCTTAAAGACAAACTTACAATGAGTGTTCGTTTTAATGATGTCTTTAATTCAATGAAATATGCTTTTGATTCACAAAATCCTTATCCACAAAGGGGCCAATTTACTTGGGAGAGTCAATCCGTATTTATTGGAATAAATTACTTATTTGGTGGTGGAAAGAACAGGAGTTTACAGCGTAAACAGAGAGATGACAACACCAAACAAGGAAGTGGAGGTATGTTTTAAACCCGTATTTAAAGTTGCATTTAAATAATTTTGATTAGAAAGAAAAGACCGGAGGAATACGCTCCGGTTTTTTTGTATTCAAGCATTACCTATTCTCTTCTTCTTTCCTTCTTAATTTGCCATTACTTTTTCACTTTATTAAAAAAATGAAAATATTTCTCTTCTAACTGTAACATTTCATTTTTTTAACAGTCGTTATAGTACGGTTCTTTTTTAAAGCTTTTACTAGTACTTCCCGATTAGTGAAAGCTTTGAGAAAATACCCCATCATCAATCATCAATCAAAAAACGGACTAAAATGAATTCTAAATCACCCCTTATCTACTCTTGAGTATAGTTGTAACTTTTCGAGCTCAATACGAAGAATCGAACTAGCTCCTTATTGACCTCATTTAAAGAAGTAAAAACCTTATGATAATTATAAGTGCTATAGTAAAATCTATGACACTTTTTGAGCCATAATAATAAAGTGAACGAACTCTAGACAATAGTGTTCATTAGTCACAACTTAAAAAAAAAATTAGAATCTATACGAGCGTATAAATTATCTCATTAGTAGGTAAATTGAAGTGTAGATAACAAAATAAGATAGCACAAAACAAGGCAATGGAGGTATGTCTTAAAACTTGTATTTAAAGTTGCATTTTAAATATGTTTGATTAGAAAGAAAAGACCGGAGAAATACGCTCCGGTCTTTTTGTACTTGAGTCTTTTATAACTTTATGGATAGATTTCAATTTTTGATCCAATCTTTACAGCTTGATACAATTCGTCAATTTCAGAATTGGTCAATGCTATACAGCCCGCAGTCCAATCGGACCACCTTTGAATTTTATTGATGTATCCAGCACCATTTCTAATTCCATGAATTTTAATATCCCCTCCACTGGGTTTCCCTGCTTTTTTTGCCTTTTCTTTATCCTGTTCATTAGGGTAAGAAATGCCTAAATTTTTATGATATCCACTTTTTGGATTTCGATCTTCTATATAATATATTCCTTCAGGAGTTTTATTGTCTCCTTCAAATTCTTTATGTCCAATGGGATTTTTTCCTAAGGAAATTTTATATACTTTTAAAAGTTTTCCTTCAGAAAATGCCAATAACTGTCGCTTACTTTTATAAACAACAAGGTGATCTACTGTGGTATTCTCAGGTAATTTTGTTTCGGGGTAATAATAATAAACTAGAAATCCAGAAATCAATAAGACTAATATCCAAAGCATGATTTTCCGAATTTTCATTTAAAATACTATTTTTTTTACCATTTAATAATTGCACTTCCCCAAGTAAAACCACTTCCAAACGCCGCCAAAACAACAGTGTCTCCTTCTTTGATTTTACCTTGCTCCCATGCTTCTGTTAAAGCAATTGGAATTGAAGCAGCAGTAGTGTTTCCGTAGTTCATAATATTATTATAAACTTGGTCATCACGCAATTGAAATTTTTGTTGAATAAATTGAGAGATTCTAAGGTTCGCTTGATGTGGTATAAGCATATCAATATCAGAAACCTGCAAATTATTCGCTTGTAATCCTTCCATAATCACTTCACTGAAACGTACAACGGCATTTTTAAATACAAATTGTCCATTCATATAAGGATAATAAGATTCATCATTCGGATCATTATCACGAATAATATCTGTAACCCATCTTTTTCCCATTCCAGGAGCAATCAATGATAATTCTTCTGCATGTTGTCCTTCCGAATGTAAATGTGTAGAAAGAATCCCTTTCGTTGTATCTTCTTCTCTGCTTAGAATAGCAGCTCCAGCTCCGTCACCAAAAATAACAGATACGCCTCTACCTCTTGTAGTCATATCCAATCCTGTAGAATGAAGTTCAGACCCAATGATTAGAATATTCTTGTACATTCCTGTTTTGATGTATTGATCGGCAACAGATAATGCATATATAAAACCAGAACATTGATTTCGAACATCTAATGCTCCTACAGTCTTTAAACCTAAATCTCTTTGTACTAAAACCCCTGGTCCTGGAAAATAATAATCTGGACTTAAGGTTGCAAACACTACAAAATCGATATCATCTTTATCAATTCCAGCACGCTCAATCGCAATTTTCGCAGCTTTAACGCCCATTGTAGTGGTCGTATCTTCTCCGCCTGGTACAACATGGCGTCTTTCTTTTATCCCTGTGCGCTCCTGAATCCACTCATCATTAGTCTCCATGATCTTAGAAAGATCTCCATTAGTCACAACATTGTCAGGAACATAATAGCCTAACCCTTTTATCTTTGAATGATACATTGTCTTTGTTTATGTTTTTGTTAAAAATAAGTTTGCAAATTTAAGCATACTTTAAAACAGTATACTACAAGATAGTAAAAATTTCACTATTAGTAATTTAAATCCTTATTTTTAGAAAACAATTCCCGACAAATATAAAATAGTATTCGGTATTTTTTTAACATATGTTAAGAAAAAACTATATCTACTTGGCGCAATTCCCAAACAATCAACAGTAACACACTACAATACAGGTAATTAGCAACATAATTTAAAACTACTATACATAGCACATCTGCATCTTTTTATGCAATTTCACATCACTATTATTGTCAAAATATATACATTTTAATGATTTTGACTTAAAAACGGATTCGATTAACAGATTAATAATAACACCTTTAGACTCTCTGAAAGATTCTATCTTTACTTGCCAATTTTAACAGATTTAAATTACTATATATGATGCAGTATTAGTATTTTTAAGCCTTTATTCATTAAACTATTTCAATCAATGAAAATACTTTTAAAATCATTCATTTTCTTGTTTATAAGCGGGGTTGCTTTTGGACAGGAAAACCTAACGTATCAAAAACCTCCAAAAGAAATCTTAGAACTTGCCGATGTAAAAAGAGCTCCTTCTGTTTCTATTGATAGCAAAAATGAAAACATGATTTTCTTATACAGTAATATGTATAAAACACTCGCTGATCTCTCAGAAGACGAAATGAAATTAGGAGGTTTGCGTATCAATCCAAAAACGAATATTTCTAGTACTGTACGATACATCAACAATATTGAGTACAAAAAATTAAAAGACAAAACGGCTAAACAAGCAGCAGGATTACCAACCAGTGCTAAGCTAGCCAATTTAAGTTGGTCACCAGACGAAACTAAATTAGCCTTTACAAACACTACAGAAAATGGTGTTGAAGTTTGGATTTTTGATGTTGCTAGCGGTGCAGCAAAAAAAATCACTGATGATACTGCTAATGCAAACATGGGAAATCCAATCAGCTGGTTTAAAGATAGTAAATCTTTATTGGTTCGCATGTTACCTGCCCAGAGAGGAACAATCGTAAAAGCAGCCGATGCTATTCCTACTGGACCTACTGTAACAGTAAGTGATGGTTCTAAAGCTCAAAATAGAACTTATCAAGATTTATTGAAAAATAAAAATGACGAAAATAACTTTGAAGTATTAACTACTTCTGAATTATATAAAGTTTCTCTGGATGGTAAAAAAACATTATGGAAAGAGAAAGCAATGTACTCTGGAGAAGAGTTTTCTGCTGATGGAAATTATATATTGATTGAAACAATTCATAAACCATTTTCATACATTGTAACTTTAGATCGTTTCCCTACTACAACGAACATCTATGATGCTAATGGAAAACTAATTCAACTTTTCTATGAAAAACCGCTTATTGAAGACCTTCCTAAAGGTTTTATGGCAACAGAAAAAGGGAGAAGAAATATCTCTTGGAGAGCAGATAAGGCTGCTACATTAGTATGGGCAGAGGCCTTAGACAATGGTGATCCTGCTGTTGAAGTACCATTTAGAGATCAAGTTTACACTTTGGATGCGCCATTTACTGGAACACCAAAACAATTAGTAAAAACAATCAATCGTTATGCTGGAATCACTTGGGGTGATGACAACATTGCTTTATTAAATGATAGTTGGTGGAACACACGAAATACCAAAACATACATCTTTAATCCTTCTAATGCTTCAAAAGCTCCAGAAGTACTTTTTGATCGTAATTACCAAGATCAATATAGTGACCCTGGTTCTTTCAAAACGAAAAGAAATCAATGGGGACGTAATGTTTTAAACTTAGATAATGACAATGCTTACCTTGTAGGAGCTGGATTTACCGATAAAGGACAGTTCCCTTTTATTGACCAAATCAATCTTAAAACAAAAAAGAAAACTCGTTTATATCAATCGGCTTATACAGACAAAAAAGAGAGTATTATCTCTATAATGGATGAGAAAAAAGGTGAAGTATTAGTGAAATTGGAATCTAAAAATGAATATCCAAACTACTACGTTCGCAATCTTAAAAAACGAATCGCTCCTATTGCTATAACAAGCTTTGAGAATCCATTCAAAAAAATCGAAAATGTAACAAAAGAAGTAATTACATATAAGAGAGCAGATGGTTTAGAATTAACAGGGACATTATATTTACCTGCTGGTTACGACAAAAAGAAAAAAGAAAAATTACCTATGATTATGTGGGCTTATCCTACAGAATACAAGGATAAAAATAGTGCTGGTCAAAATACTTCTAATCCAAATGAGTTTACTTTCCCTTATTATGGTTCACCTATATATTGGGTAACTCGTGGTTATGCTATTTTAGACGATGCTGCTTTCCCAATTGTTGGTGAAGGTAAAGCTGAGCCGAATGATACTTTTATGGAACAATTAGTTGCTGATGCAAAAGCAGCGATTGATGCCGTCGATAAATTAGGTTATATCGACAGAAAACGTGTTGCTGTAGGTGGTCACTCTTATGGGGCTTTTATGACTGCAAACTTATTAACGCATTCCGATTTGTTTGCTGCTGGGATAGCTCGTAGTGGGGCTTACAACAGAACGTTAACACCTTTTGGCTTCCAAAGTGAGGAAAGAAATTACTGGGAAGCTCCAGAAATTTATAACACTATGTCTCCATTCATGCATGCTGACAAAATGAAAACACCTTTATTATTAATTCATGGTGAAGCGGATAATAACTCCGGTACTTTCCCAATGCAAAGTGAGCGTTATTTTAATGCTTTAAAAGGTTTTGGTGCACCAACACGTTTAGTGTTATTGCCAAAAGAAAGTCATGGATATGCAGCTATTGAATCTATTTTACACCTATTATGGGAGCAGGATCAGTGGTTAGAAAAATATGTGAAAAACAAGAAATAATAATTCAATTTATTACATAAAAAAACGGTCGTCTAAAATACTAGACGACCGTTTTTGCGTATAATCAAACACCATATTAGGAAACTGCTACTACTGTTTCCTTTACAAATACTTCATTTAAATGAGCATTATACTCTGTTAATGCTGTATCAATATTTAGATTTTTCTCTACATCATGGAAATGAAAACTTTTTAATGGAGTCATTCCAGTAAATGCGTTCATTCTATGAAAACCAAACATTACTCCTTCATCTACACTCTTTTCATTAAAAAATTCTCCCGGAATTGTAAATGCTTCTTTCGGTGCATTCCAACTTGTTGTTAACATATATTCTCTCCCATGCAACATCCCTCCCGTCCCGTAATTGCGCGTCGGATTGCTCGAAGAACGTCCATCACTTTTATATATTCCAGAATCATGTCCTTCAGTAAAAACATTATCAATGTATTTTTTAAAATCGAATGGTAGGCCAAACCACCATATGGCTGTGTGATAAATCACTACATCTGCCCATACATACTTTGCTACTTCCTCTTTCAAATCATAACCCTCTTTAATATTCGTTACCTTTACTTCAAAATCTTCTTTTGCCGTAAAAAAACCATTCGTAACATTCGTAAGGGTTGTATTAAAAGCACCTCCAGAGTGCATAAAGTCTTGACTAGCATTAATTACAAATATCTTTTTCATAGTATAATCTTCTATATTGAATTGTACACTACAAAGGTATGATGCAAATATGTATTATAAAAATAACTAAACTAATACATATCTATCATAATTATAATGTTATTATACTGCCATAATCTCAAAAAGTCATTGCAACTGTCTTTCCATTTTTTGTTAAAAACGAAACCGCTTTATTCTGCATCAAAAACAATGTTGTACTTTTAAAGCCCTTTGATTAAAGTTTTCATAAAAAACTTCATTGTTGCCAATCTGATAAAAGATGGTACAATTTCTGAGAAAAGAATAACATAACTCAAAACAATATACCCCAACACAAGAATCATGAAAAAGGTAATATTCCCCATTTTGGTTACAGTAATGACATTAACGTATAGTGTATCCAATGCTCAAACTGTAAAAACAAATACAAAAAGCACTTCAAAAACACCCGTAACGACAACAACTAATTCTGTACCTGTAATTCAGCCAGAAGAAGTCTATAATTATGCAAAAGTAGAAGTTCGCCCATCCTACCCAGGTGGATTAGAAGCTTTTTACAAAAATATTCAAGGGTCAATTGTTTACCCTAAACAAGCCGTAGAAAGTAATTTAAGCGGTACTGTTGTTGTAAAATTTATCATTGAAAAAGATGGAACTATTACCAATGCAAAAATTATAACGTCCATCGGTGGTGGTTGCGATGAAGAGGCTTTGAAAGTTATTCAAAAAAGCCCCAAATGGAATCCTGGTTCCATCAAAGGAAAACCTGTACGTGTACAACACATGCTCCCTATAAAATTTGGGAGATAGTATAATGTATTATGAAATAAAAAAGGGCTTATCGTAATAAGCCCTTTTTTATTTTTATCTGTTCAATTATGAATTAATGAACTGTGGATTTATCATATTTTCTAAAGAATATATTTCATCCCATTTCGTTTGAGAAATCAACTTTCCTTCTTCTACGACAATCTGATGTACCGATTTTCCTGTTTTTAATGCTTCTTTTGCAATAGCTGAACATTTTTCATATCCTAAAATTGGATTTAACGACGTGACAATTCCAATACTGTTCATCACTAAATTCCTGCATACTTCTTCATTTGCTGTAATGCCATTAATACATTTAGATTCTAACGTATAACAGGCATTTTCCATATAGGACAACATACTGAACAAACTGTAAGCAATAACAGGCTCCATTACATTCAATTGCAATTGTCCAGCTTCTGCTGCCATTGAGATGGTTACATCGGCTCCAATTACGTAATACGCCGTTTGATTGACCACTTCTGGAATTACAGGATTTACTTTTCCAGGCATAATAGAGGATCCTGGTTGTAATGCCGGTAAATTAATCTCATTAATTCCTGTTCTTGGTCCAGATGATAGTAATCGTAAATCATTGCATATTTTAGAAATTTTAATTGCCGATCTTTTTAAAGTTCCTGAAATCTGAACATAAGCTCCTGTGTCTGAAGTTGCTTCAATTAGATCTTCTGCAAGAAACAACGGCAAGCCTGTAATGTCTTTTAAATATTCTGTTACAATTTCCGGATATCCTTGTGGCGCATTAATACGGGTACCAATAGCAGTTGCTCCCATATTAATTTCTGTAATCAAGGCTTGCGCTTCTTTTAAACGTTGAATATCTTCTTTTATACTGGTTGCAAATCCTTTAAATTCTGCCCCTAAAGTCATTGGTACTGCATCTTGCAATTGCGTTCTACCCATCTTTATAACATGTGCAAATTCATCTCCTTTTCTAAGGAATGATTCTCGCAATACTTCCAATGCTTTAATAAAAAGGGTCATTTTATTATACAATGCAATTCTAAAAGCAGTAGGATAAGCATCATTTGTACTCTGTGAGCAATTCACATGGTTATTTGGATGTAAGAAATCATATTCTCCTTTCTTTTTACCCATATGCTCCAGTCCAATATTTGCAATTACTTCATTGGCATTCATGTTTACTGAAGTTCCTGCTCCTCCTTGAATCATATCGGTAACAAACTGATCTAAATAATTCCCTGCAATCAATTGATCACTAGCAAATGCAATGGCATCGGTTACTTCACGGTCTAAAACACCACATTCTAAATTAGCCAATGCAGCTGCTTTTTTCACATAGCCTAATGCCTGAATCATCAAAGGTTCTTTATTGATTGGAATTCCTGTTATATGAAAATTCTCAATTGCTCTGAGAGTCTGGATACCATAAAACAAATCATTAGAAAGTTCTTTTTCTCCTAAAAAATCATGTTCTATTCTTGAATTCTGTGCCATAATAAAAGGGTATTAAAAATTCTTCTGTCTAAAGATCAAAAGGATTTTATGAATTAAATTATTGTTCTTGTTTTTTATTTTTATAGTATTAAAAGTAGATGTCATTGCATTATTTTCCAGCTTAAAACTAAATAGCAAAAACTCACACTAGAGCGCTACAGTTCTAAGATAAAGCAATGATTTTATCTCTAATAAAGGTAAGGAATTTTAATTGCCTAGTACTTATTTTAGTAGTATTTTTTCCGCTTTTATACCCTAAATAGACCGTTGATTTAACCTACTAGTAGGTTGGGAATTATAACTATTAAAACTGCTATTTTTTAATTGTAGTTTATTCGTTCCAAGATTAAATCAGGGTCTACGGCAATGGCAAATATTTCATTAATTGGTAACGAAACTGGATGTTCAAAAAATACTACCTGATTTTCAAAAAAAGCTTTTATAAGAAATAAATCTCCTTTAAAATAAGTGTTTTTTATAATCACATTCAAATATCCTTCCTTATGCACAAATAATTCGTGTGGATATAAAAGGACTTTCTTTTGTTCGTTTTCAAAAGGCATCAGTTTGGAAACTTGTATTTCGTTCACTTCACCAAACAGCGAGGCAACATACTTATTTTTAGGATACAAGTACATATGTGCTGGATGGTCTTTTGTCACTACTGCTCCTTTTTGCATTACGATTGTTTCATCTGCAAAAGAAAGTGCATCTACACTATCATGGGTAGCAACAATACAGATAATATTTTTACTTTTTAAATAAGCAAAAAGGTTACGGCGTAAAGCATTTTTGCGGAAGCTATCAATATGGCTGAAAGGCTCATCCAATAATAAAATTTCGGGTTCGTTAGCCAATACTTTTGCTAAGGCTACTCTTTGTTGTTGTCCACCACTTAAATACTTCGCTTTCGTTTTTGCAAAAGCAGTCATTTCGACCATATCCAAAAGTTCGTATACTCTTTGTTTTTTTTCTTCTGGACGAATATTAGACAAGTATTTACCAACATTTTCTTCTACAGTAATATACGGCATCAAATCGAAATCTTGCGCTAAATATTTAATGAATGACGCACCCGGAACGAGATGGTATTTTGGACCTAAAATCTTTTCTCCATCCCAAGTTATCTCTCCCTGATTTAAATCGTATAGCCCATATATTAATTTCAATAGTGTGCTTTTGCCACAACCACTTTCACCAATAACTGCTATATTTTGACCTTTTTCAACTGAAAAACTAATATCGTGTATAACCGTTTTCTCATCATAAGCAAACGATATATTCTTAATTTCTAACATTCTTTTGTAGTGTACTAAACGATGGAGCGAGGCTCTTATTATTTTTATTCGATGCAAAGATACTCGCTTACTTTATGGTGGTCAAATAAAAACTGTTATAAAAAATAAGAGCGTACTTCCTTATACAGAAAATACACTCTTATCGACTTAACCAATAAACAAAACCATTCTTAATCTAACCTTCCCTTTATGAAATAAACCTATTAAATTCTTCTGTGTTAATTCTCGCTTTTAAATCATGTAACAAATTGTACAATCCAAAAAACGTTCTGTTAATATATAAAAAATGTTTAGAACCTCTATTTCCATTCATTTTCTTTAATTGCGTATCCTTCGCAAATTCTTCTCCTAATGTAGCAATTTTTCCGAAGAAAACATCATCTGAGAAGTCAAAATATTTACCATGGAATGGTTTTGTGAACAAACTCAGTAATTGATGGAACAACATGGAGAAATAAACTACCTCTTCTTCTGTATCATCGGTACGCAAAATCTCTAATTCATACAATTTAGCTTTGAACAAAACTGGATCGTTGATTACCTCAACTTTCGCTAATTCAAAGTACGGAATATAAAATTCTTCTGGCACATGTTTAATGCATCCAAAATCTATTGCAATTAGATTACTGTCTTGATCTACCAAGAAATTCCCTGGATGTGGGTCTGCATGGATTTGTTTTAAATAATGCATTTGATACATATAAAAATCCCACAGTGCTTGTCCTAATTGATCTCCTTTGGCCTGGTCTTTATTGTATGCCGTAAACTCTGACAGGTGTTCTCCATCCATCCAATCCATTGTGATTATCTTCTTAGAAGATAATTCCGGATAATATTTTGGGAATCGCAAATGGTCTATTTTGCTACAGGACTCCGCAATAAAGGTACCTTGTGCTAATTCTAATTCGTAATCGGTTTCTTCTAATAGTTTATGTTCTACTTCTTTGAAATATTTCTCTGAATCTTTCCCTTGTAAATTGAACATTTTTATAGCAAATGGTTTTACAATAGCCAAATCTGAACTAATGCTTTCTGCTACTCCAGGATATTGGATTTTCACTGCCAAATCTTTTCCGTCTTTATTTGCCTTATGTACTTGTCCAATGCTGGCTGCATTAACAGAATCTGGAGTGAATGAATCGTATATTGCTTCTGGATATTTACCTAAATATTTCTTGAATGTCTTCCTAACTAATGGTGCCGATAATGGCGGAACTGAGAATTGTGCTAATGAAAACTTTTCGACATAGGCTCTTGGCATAATGCTCTTTTCCATACTCAGCATTTGAGCTACTTTCAAGGCACTGCCTTTTAAGTTTTTCAAGCCATCATAAATATCTTCTGCATTGTTTTCATTAAGCTTGTCTCTGTTTAAACTAGGATTTACAATCTTCTCTCCATAATAGGCAATGTAATTACCTCCTACTTTCAAACCTGTTTTAACTAATTGACTTGCTCGTTCTATTTTATTTGTTGGTATTTTATCTAATGTTTTCATGTTCTTTTGGCTGCTAAAGCACAACTTTTTGAAACGTCCGAAATAATAGGATAGCCAACAAATTTCAATTTCATTTATCAACCTAACTTACTAATAATCAAAAAGAATGCCATTCTAATTCAATCTGTAATAAATACTTTTTCTTGTTTTTATTACCCTCTATTCTTTTATTCTAAACCTCTTTATTCCTCCGTTATACTGCTCTTTCTTTCCAAAGAAATTTCCCTAAATCTAATAAACTTTCTAAGGGTGTCGTATCCATTAAATCAAAACTTGCTTTCACTGATTTTTCAATCACGATATCTGTTTTTTCAAATCCTTTTGAAGTGTCATCAATCCAAAATTTCAAGATGAATAAGAACTGTACCCAAGCTCCTTCTGCAAATACGGGTTTTGTGATTTTCTGTAATTTCTCGTTGCCTTCTTTTGCACTGGATTCAATTATACTTACGATGAATTCCTTAAAATGGTTTCGTAATTCTTTCAGTTGTTTCAAATTTTTTAACCCTTGTTTATTATCTTTTAGGGTAAACCACACATAACTCCTGTTTAAAGTCAGTAGTTCAAATATTGTGAAATAGAGAGTCAGCAATTTATTCCGATCTGAATACCCTGGATAGGCTTCATCTTTGTCAATAATTGCAATTGTATTCTCAAAAAACTTAATCCAAATGGTTTGTTTCAGCGCCTCAATTGAAGTGAAAGAAATATAGAAATCTCCTTCTTCTATTCCATTCTCTTTACAGAACACATATACATTGAGCGGTTCAGTATTGTGAACTAAAACTTGCTCCATGTAAATCGAAATAATTTGATCTTCATCCATTAATTTCTTCTTTCCAGCTCTTTTGGTAGTCGCCATAATACACTTTATTTTAAATCGTTACGTAAAGATACAAAATAGTTAATCAGCAATTCTAAACCCAGAACTAAAGGTTTTGTTAAATATTTTTCAATAAAAAAAGGCTATTCCTTTACGAAATAGCCTTTTTATTACAATATTTTGTTTCTTAGTTTTTGGTCTCTTTTTGAGCGTCATTAACCATTTTTTGATTTGCAGTAATTGCAAATTCTACACGACGGTTTTGACTTCTACCTTCTGGTGTATCATTTGTAGCAATTGGCTCTTCGATACCCATACCCGTAATTTTGAATCTACCAGAATTAATTCCTTTACCTGATAGGTATGTTTTTACAGATTCTGCTCTTTGTGCAGATAATGTTTTGTTGTACTCAGCTCTACCGGTGTTATCTGTATATCCATAAATTTGGATATCAGTATCAGGATATTCTTTAAATACAGAAACTAACTTATCTAAATTTTGTTGAGCAGTTGCTGTTAAAGTAGATTTGTTTGTATCAAAACGGATTGCATTTTCATTCAATACCAATTTAATACCTTCTCCTACTCTTTCTACATCAGCCCCAGGAATAGCATCGCTAATTTGTCTCGCTTGCTTATCCATTTTGTTACCAATCAATCCACCAGCAGCTCCACCTAGTACACCACCCAATACAGCTCCTAAAGCTGAATTTTTCTTGTTTCCTAAGTTGTTCCCAAGAATACCACCTAATACAGCTCCAGCTGCTACACCAATACCAGCACCTTTTTGCGTGTTATTCATGTTTTTTGCGCTATCACAGCTTGTGAAGGCAGAACTAAAGAGAAAAGCTCCGATTAAAGAATAAATTAATGACTTTTTCATTTTACGATATTTATTTAGTTAACTTTATTAAATTGGTATACAACATCAGTTTGTTTTCCACCTACATCAACTTTATCAATTAACTGGAAAGAACTCTCTGTTCTGTTGGCAAGTTTCAAGAAATAACCAGAGGTTACTCTTTTCGCTTTCACACCAGCCTCAACAATTTTCAGGCCAAACTGTTGATCGGGAGTAATACTCCATACAATTGGGCTACTAAAACTAGGACAATCACCACCTCCATTTAGGCTCATATTCCCTTTGTTGTTATTGGAAATAAAAGACCAAGAGCTACCTTCAAAACATTTTGAATCAGCTATTTGAAAGGAATTAACTTTAATATACTCTGAACCTGGATAGCTCACTTTCGATAAAACCCAATTTCCTTTTAACCCTACTTGCGATTTAGCATCAATCGTTGGTTTGCAAGCTCCCAACATAAGTACTAATGCACTCAAAAACAAAATTTTTTTCATAGTTAAATTTAATTTATGTTACTATTTATCTCAACGATTAATTGGTGAATAATCGTATTAAATTTAGGCAAAATTAACCAATCTTAACATTTTTAGGGTATTTTTTTTTAACAATGTCATTTTGTCACCTACTTTGCAATTGGTATTCTATTTGAGATAGCAAAGCTACAATACATGTAAAACTTAAATTATAAACACATATGACCACAGGAAAAATTAATGTTTCAGTAGAGAACATCTTTCCATTAATCAAGAAATTTTTATACAGTGATCACGAAATTTTCTTACGTGAATTGGTTTCAAATGCGACAGATGCTACTTTAAAGTTAAAACACTTAACGAGTATAGGGGAAGCAAACGTTGAATACGGAACACCTATTATTGAAATTAAAATTGATAAAGAAGGTAAAAAACTTCATATTATTGACCAAGGTCTTGGGATGACTGCTGAGGAAGTAGAAAAGTATATCAATCAGGTTGCTTTTTCTGGCGCAGAAGAATTCTTAGACAAATACAAAGATTCTGCTAAAGATTCTGGAATTATTGGTCACTTTGGTTTAGGTTTCTATTCTGCATTTATGGTTGCAGAGAAAGTAGAAATCATTACAAAATCATACAAAAACGAACCAGCTGCTCATTGGACTTGTGACGGTAGCCCAGAATTTACTCTAGAACCTTCTGATAAAGAATCAAGAGGAAGTGAGATTATTCTTCATATTGCTGAAGATTCTTTAGAATTTTTAGAAGATCATAAAATTGCTGAATTACTAAGCAAATACAATAAGTTCATGCCTATTCCAATTAAATTTGGAACAAAAACTGAAACGGTTACTGTAGGTGAAGGTGAGGATGCTAAAGAAGAAAGTATTGAAGTAGACAATATCATCAATAATCCAAATCCAGCTTGGACTAAACTTCCTGCTGATTTAAATGATGAGGATTATAAAAAATTCTACCGTGAATTATACCCAATGCAGTTTGAAGAACCCTTATTCAACATTCACTTGAATGTAGATTATCCATTCAACTTGACAGGTATCTTATATTTCCCAAAAATGTCTTCGGATTTACAGATCCAAAAGGATAAAATTCAATTGTATCAAAACCAGGTTTACGTTACTGACAACGTAGAAGGAATTGTACCTGAATTCTTAACTATGTTGAAAGGGGTTATTGATTCTCCAGATATTCCATTAAACGTTTCTCGTTCTTATTTACAATCTGATGGAAATGTAAAGAAAATATCAAACTACATTACTCGTAAAGTAGCGGATAAATTAAAATCATTGTTCACAGAGAATAGAGAAGATTTTGAACAAAAATGGAATGATATCAAAATCGTATTGGAATACGGAATGTTATCTGAACCTAAATTCTATGAAAAAGCAGGTGCATTTACTTTATATCCTACAACGGACGACAAGTACTTTACACTGGAGGAATTAAAAGAGAGCTTAAAAGATACTCAAACAGACAAAGACGGAAATCTTGTGATTCTTTATGCTTCAAACAAAGAAGCACAACACAGCTTTATCGCTGCGGCAAAAGATAAAGGATACCAAGTTGTAGTACTAGACTCTCCTATTGTATCACACTTAATTCAAAAATTAGAGGCAGACAACGAGAAAACAACTTTCGTACGTGTTGACTCTGACCATATCGATAATTTAATCAAGAAAGAAGATACTACAATTTCTAAACTTTCTGATGAAGAAAAAGAAAGCCTAAAAACTGTTTTAGAGAGTATTGTTCCTAAAACAAAATATTCCGTACAACTTGAAGCAATGGATAGTCACGCTTCACCATTCATCATCACTCAACCTGAGTTTATGAGAAGAATGAAAGAAATGAGTGCTTCTGGTGGAGGTGGTATGTTTGGTATGGGTAATTTCCCTGAAATGTACAATCTTGTCGTGAATACAAATCATGAATTAGCGGGAAGTATCTTGAATACTACTGACAAATCACATCAAGAGCATCTTGTAAAACAAGCGATGGATCTTGCAAAGCTTTCTCAAAACCTTTTAAAAGGTGAAGAGTTAACTGCATTTGTTAAACGTAGTTTTGAAATGATCAAGTAATTTCACAATATATCTTTTATCGAAAAGAGCATTGAGCAAAACCTCAATGCTCTTTTTTTATTTAAAAACACAGGCTTACTTTATTTTGTCAGTGCTATAGACTTCTCTATATTTGAACTTACTTATTGCCTTAACAAAAAGCAATTTAAAACCGTGTTATGAAAAAAATAATCTCTCTTTTCTTTCTCTTAGTTCTAATTTCTTGCAACGATAAAAAGCAAGAATCGGAATCGGATAACACTCTAAAAATCGATACTATCCAAGCACTCAATGAAGTAATAAGCACAGAAGATGAACCTAAAGAGGCTCAAAAACTAGCTGTTAATTATGCTGAACATAAGGAAATACTCGATGTTTTGACGATTATTCCTGATAGCACTATGCCTAGCTGGGGATGGAAACCGAATGAAAGAAAAGATTTCGTGAAATTTATAGCACAAAATAATGTTACTCCAGATACTAGTAAAAACTTCTCTAAGATTGTATCCATAAAACCAAACACTCTCAAAATACAAGTCGTAGATGGAAGTTGGGTTTTATCAATTTATAAAATAAAAGCAGATCATTATATTGTAATCACCGATGACATGGTAGGTGATGGAAATGAGATTTTAGCTTTCGAATATGACAAAGGGCAACTAAAATACATAAAGCTTAAGGAAGTATTTGGCGACTATTTTTCAAGTTTATTAGTGGATAAAAACAATGTCAAATGCAACGAATTATTAGAAGAAAATAAGATTGGTTTTGAATATGATTTTGACAGTGAAACAGCAGTAGAAATTAGTAATTCCTTCTATCTCAAAGAAAATGAAAACAAGGACTGCTTCAATGGGAACACCTTACTTTTTCAATTTAATAAAACCTCTAAAAAATTTGATTTAGTAAAAAAATACTGGTCTAACCCGAAAGAATAACATACTGTGGTAGAATAAAAATTACTCGAAACTGCAAGATTGGTATATAATAAATACGATTTACCAAACACGAGGGAATCTAAACACCTAACTGTAAGCTGATTTTGGATTTCGTTGCATTTTTTATTTAAAAGGGGGAATAATCAATCGTTAAACCTTACCTTTGCGGGCTTTTTAAAATTATAAAAATGTTACAGAATCAATTATTAAAAGGAGTTTTTTTAGTCGGACTTGGAGCTTCTAGTTATGGAATGCTAGCCACTTTCGTTAAAATGGCTTATGACGAAGGATACACAACTGCCGAAGTTACTACATCACAATTTGTTTTGGGAATCATCGGAATGTTACTCATCAATACCTATCAAAAATCAAAGAATAAAGGAAAAGTTACCAAGGCAACAACTCGAAATGTATTTCAATTAATGTTGGCTGGTACATCATTAGGTTGTACAAGTTTGTTCTACTACTTGGCTGTAAAAACAATACCTGTATCTATGGGAATTGTTTTATTAATGCAAACGGTATGGATGGGTGTTGTTCTTGAAATGATCCTGACCAAAAAATTACCTTCTTTGCAAAAAACTATTGCTACAGTAGTAGTATTAGTTGGAACAGCTTTGGCACTTAACCTGTTTGGAAAAAGTATAGACTTTAATCAAGAAGGTTTTGTTACTGGTTTACTTTGGGGCTTATGTGCCGCATGTTCGTACACTGTAACAATGTTTACCTCAAACAAAGTCGCGACAGAATTGTCTACATCACAACGTAGTCTTTATATGTTATTGGGTGGAGCGGTAATTGTTTTTGCATTTGCAATGGCAACACATACTGGAGAATTTCACTTTGATATTTTCTTAAAATGGGGTATTGTATTATCACTTTTTGGAACTATTATTCCGCCAATGTTATTAAATGCAGGTTTCCCTATTACAGGAATTGGCCTAGGAAGTATTGTTACTTCTGTAGAAATTCCAGTATCGGTAATGATGGCTCACTTACTATTAAAAGAAGAGGTTTTAGGTGTTCAATGGTTAGGGATTGCTATGATTATTATGGCAATTGTAATCATGAACATCAAAAACAAAAGCAATGCAGGTCACATTTAAGATCTGCAAATAGCATCATAAATAAATATTAAATTGTATATTCGTTATAATCATATTTTTTAACATATGTATGCTATAACGAATATGCATTATCCATGGCACTTGTATTTAATGTCTTTTTTGTACATTATTGCAGGTCTAAATCATTTTAGAGTTCCCCGATTATACTTAAAAATGATGCCTGAGTATATCCCTAAACCCATGCAAATGGTTTATTTAAGTGGTATTGCTGAATGTGGACTTGGATTTTTATTATTAGTTCCAGGTTTAACGGCATATGCAGCTTGGGGTATTATTATTTTATTAGTCGCAGTTTTCCCCGCAAACATAAAAATGTATCTTGATGACAAAGCTAGTTTAGGACTACCTAAATGGGTGCGGTTGATTCGCTTACCCTTACAGTTAGTTCTTATTTATTGGGCTTATCAATATACATTCTTACATTGACTTTATAACCAAATGTTTAACTAATTTTTTTTAACACATGAAAAAACTTTTAGCAGAATTTATCGGAACTTTTTGGCTTGTATTAGGTGGTTGCGGAAGCGCAGTATTAGCCGCAGGTTTCCCAGACGTTGGGATTGGTCTATTAGGTGTATCACTTGCCTTTGGATTAACGGTATTAACGATTGCCTATTCATTAGGCCATATTTCTGGAGCGCACCTTAACCCTGCAGTATCTGTTGGATTATGGATTGGAGGACGATTTGATGTAAAGGAATTAGTTCCTTATATCATCGCTCAAGTATTAGGTGGTATTGCTGCGGCAGCCATTTTATATGTTATTGTAACAGGAAATGGAAGTGAAATTGGAAATTTTGCAGCCAATGGTTATGGTGATTTATCACCAGGAAAGTATGATCTTACCTCTGCTTTCGTAACGGAAGTAGTAATGACATTTATGTTCCTTATCATCATTCTAGGAGCTACAGATGAAAGAGCACCAAAAGGTTTTGCTGGTTTAGCAATTGGTTTAGCATTAACGCTAATTCACTTAATCAGTATTCCAGTTACTAACACCTCTGTAAATCCTGCAAGAAGTATTAGCCAAGCTATTTTTGTAGGTGGAGAACACCTTAGCCAATTATGGTTATTTATTGTTGCTCCTATCTTGGGTGCAATATTAGCAGGTATCGTTTATAAATTCTTCGGAAAAGCAGATGCTTAACATTTAAAAATATTTTATTTTATAAAAGAGAAAAGTAGGCGGTATGACCAATTACTTTTCTCTTTATTTTTATACCATGAATTCATTATTTTCATCGGATCCGATTGTATTAGACCTACCGGATGCTTCCATCGTATACTACCCTTCTTTTTTCACAACAGAAGAGGCCGATACTATATTGAAGATACTACAGGAGAGCATTCTATGGCAACAAGACCCTATTACATTATTTGGAAAAACCCACCTGCAACCTCGACTAACGGCTTTATACGGAAATAACGGAAAGCCTTATAGCTATTCTAATATCACCATGCAACCGCATGACTGGACTCCACTATTAATGGAGATTAAAGGCAAGATTGAAACAATTACTCCATGTGCTTTTACAACCGTTTTACTGAACTTATACCGCGATGGGAAAGATGGTAATGGATGGCATTCAGACAATGAAAAGGAGCTTGGAGTAAATCCCGTTATCGCTTCTTTGAGTTTTGGTTCAGAGCGTATATTCCAGTTAAAGCACATTAACGATTCTTCACTAAAAGCAAGTATTACATTGGAACACGGTAGTTTACTCCTCATGCAGGGCACTACACAAGAATTCTGGAAACACCAAATCCCAAAAACAGCAAAACCTATTAATCCAAGAATTAACCTAACCTATAGGGTCATAAAATAAAATTTAAAAAGTTTTAAAAAGTAATTATTTTTTTTATTAATATTGAATTACAATTCATAAACTAAAATTATTTATCTGGATTAATTTTCATGTAATGAAGAAAAGTAAACATATAGAACTCGACAACGAAAAACTGGAAAGGATTGTCAACATGGCTTTGGAAGAAAAGAGACCTTTTGAAGTAATTAAAAATGAATTTGGTTTAGCCGAAAAAGAGGTTACCGAAATCATGAAAAAAAAATTAACCACAGACAATTTTGAACTGTGGAAGAAAAAAACAGCTGCCAAAAAACCGAAACCGAAACCGATGTCCATCGATGATTTTGATGAGGAATTAGACGGAAAATACTATATCAAAAACAAATTTGATTAAATAAAAAAGGCTCCTTTTCTGGGGCCTTTTTATTTGCCTTTTACAAAAACAATCCAAAATTCTGAAACCAATTGTAATGTGATTAACTGCATTATGCCTTATTATATCGTTTAATTACATCCGAATTGTTTATTTTTACTTCTATAATTAGATATTTATTCTATAATTACTCTTACTATTAAATCCCATGAGAAAAAATTTATTTTTACTGATATTCCTATGCGTAGGACAGAGTCTTTTGGCTCAAAAAGATACCATTTGGTTCAATAAAGATTGGCAAAAGGTAACTACTAAAAAAGAAGCTGCTTTTTATCGATTAACACCTGTTGCCAAAGGAAATGGATATTCTATAACCGATTATTACCTTTCGGGAAAGAAACAAATGGAAGGCTTTTCTCTTTCAAAAGATCAGGATGTTTTTGAAGGTTCTGCCACTTGGTACAGAGAAGATGGTTCCATTTCTCAAACTGCCGAATACAAGAATGGGCAAATGGATGGAAAACTAGCCACTTTTCTTTCCAATGGAGAAAAATCTGAAGCAATATATAAGAATAATGAACTGTATGATGGAACGATAATCTATGACTATATAAATTATTACGCTTTAGGAACTGCTAAAAATGGTGTAATTAGCTATCAAAAAATATACGACCCAAAGAATCCTAAATTTTATTACGAGTATTTCTACGAAGATAACATGGTAAAAAAGCAAGTTTTTTACGATGAGAAAGGAAACAAAATAGGAGAAAGTACATATCCAGATGGAAGTTATGGTTCTATAGAAGGTACTTTTGTAGAATACTATTATGATCCTTTTAAAATTAGATCTATATCCAAATACAAGAATAATCTTCCAGAGCAAAGCATCCTTTATTATAAAAATGGAAAAGTAAAATCTGAAGAGTCCATTTCAGATGTAACTCGAACTACATTGTATTATGACAATACTGGAAAACAAATAGGGAAACTTACTGAAACCAAAGGAGATTATGAATCCTATTATCCTCAGGACGGAAATCAAATCACATTTGACTATAGTCTAGACAATGACAATTTTATACTATACAACAATGAATATGCTGGTGGAAAAATGATTAAATCACTGTATTACACTAATACAGGTATCCTTCAAAAAGCCATTCATTATGACGAAAATCAATATGTTACCTTAGAAGAAAATTTTGATGAAAAGGGAAATATTGCCTCAACATTAAGCTACAATCCAGAAACAAACCTTCCAATGAATGGTACTTCTATTAGCGATATGGGGATTGTTACTTATAAAGATGGTAAAAAAATTGAAGAAAAAATAACCTACAAAAACGGGAAAATTTTTAAATCCCAGAAAGGTGAAACAGCTCAATTCTTTGATAGAAAGGGTAAGCTTATGAGTACACTAACAATGTATGACAAATACAATTATGGTACATTCGACTCCCCTTTTACAGGAACTGATTATTATTTTAGTGACGATATTCTCTATACAGCCAATAAATATGAAAAGGGAACATTAATTCAAACTATTACCTACAATCCTGCGATAACAGATAAATTAGTTACTCAAAACTTGAGTAAATTTGACCCTAATGGAATGCTTATAGAAGAAACCACATATTTCCAAAATGGCGCAAAAAAGACTGAAATAAAATATGAAAAATACAGCCCTGCAAAAGGCACTTATTATAACGACAAAGGAAAATTACTAAGCACCTATGACTTCGCCAAAAATACTGGTACTGAATATGGCTATTTTGACGGTACAGACTCTATTGAACACATCAAAACAGCTAAAAACGGAGTTATTACGTACGAGAAGAAATATATCTCAGACTACAGCTATAGCACTTACGAAAACACGTATAAATTATTAAGCGAAATTGATTATACTAAAAAAGGGACTTTTTATGATCACAACGGTACCACTTATACAGCGACCTACAAAGATGGAAAACCATTAGACGGGAAAACAATAACAGTAGATTACACTTATAAAACGGTATCGAATTTCAAAAATGGGATGCTTGATGGTGAACAATTGTATTATGGGTATTACACGAATGCACTCGACAAAAAAGTAAATTACGTAAATGGTACACTACAAGGTATTACCGAAATATATACAGAGGGAGTTTTAGCACAGCAAATCCCATATGAAAATGGAATGGTAAATGGTAATGTATTGTATTTTGACCTTACAGGAAAAAACATTTCGTCTTTGGAATATGCAAATAATGAAATTCAAAATGGAACAACTACCGAATTTGAAACTTCTTCTACTGTAAATTTCAGACAAAGCGATTATAAAAATGGGAAACTAACAGAGAGTAGAATTTACATCAATAATAAAATAGTTCAACAACAAATTCTTGAAAGTGACGAAACATACAACGTAGCTAATTTCTATGAGAATGGAAAACCAAAATTCAAATACAAAACTAATGCTGACCTATTGCACGGTAAAGTACAGTATTTTGATGAAAAAGGTAAAAAACAATATGAAGCAGAATTCAATAAAGGAAGTTTAGTAGATGGAGAAATTTGGCTTACAAATTCTACCAATTATTACTTGGAATCTACCGCCAACTATATTAAAATCATAAAAACCAAGAAAGAAATCAAATCGCAAGGAATTATTTTACCGAATAAAATTGATTTTGAAATTATTGAGAAAATAACTGATGCTCAATCAAAAAGCAAACTCAATTACGTAATCAAGACCTCAGAAATTTATCCGTCAGAATTACACAACAACACTCCTCCTTTGTCTTACTATGATTATTCAACAGGACTTATAGATGTTGGTACACCTATAAAATATGAAGCTCCCCCAGCTCCACAAATAATTGAAGCAAAATAATCCAGGCTTTGTTGTCTATATTAAAAACTCCTTTCTTAAGGAGTTTTTTCTTTTTATATACTCCCAAATTAAACCCTAATCTTGTATTTTTTAAACTTATTTTGGCATGTATTTTTTTAATGATTAAATAATTTTACTTTCTTAATTACTTACCCATTATACATGAAAAATCCATTACTCTTATTAGTACTATTATCCTTTATCCCATCACTTTCTGCTCAAAAAGACACACTTTGGTTCAATAAGAATTGGCAAAAAGTTAAAACAAAAAATGAAGCTACTTATTATTTACTAAAAACAAATATTAATTATCAATCAGCATCTACTTATTATTTCCCAGAGAATAAGGAAATAGGGAAACTTCTAGAACTAAAAAACACCATTGAGAATACTGATTATAGAAATGGGAATACCATAACCTTTACGGGGGAGAATATTTACAAGGATGAAATCTACAAAAAAGGTAAAATCCGTAAAATCATCTATTATGACACTAATGGAAATATAATGAAAAGAGAAACCTATGATGATAACAAACACATCACCCTTACTGAAAATATAGATAAAAAAGGAGCCGTTAAATCGACCTTAACCTATAGCTTAGAAACAGGGCTTCCTTATATGGGACAATTAATTAATGTTACGGCTACTGGAGAAACTATTACCACTTATAAGTTTAGTAAAATAGTTAACAAAGAAACAGTATCTAATAATGATATGTTATTTAATGATTCGAAAAAAAATACTTTGAAAAAACAAATAACTAAAAGCTAAACTACGAGACATCTAGTAATAATAGCCTTTACAATCCACTCTAAAAAACTCTTTTCATTAAAGAGTTTTTCATTTTCATAACACTACCTGCAACCCTATGTACTATAATATTTGTCCTAAACAAAAGCTCTAATTGTAAGACTAGTCCACTAGGGTATAAAAATAAAGCCCTATTTTTGTAACAAAGCATAGAATTATTCGACTTATTCAGATAAAATAAATAATTATGAAAAAACTAGTTTATACGCTTGCATTTGCCTCTCTATTATGGAGTTGTAAACCATCCGCTAACAAATCATCTCAAATAGACGAGGTTCAAATCTCTGTTGATTTAAATGATGTTAAAGATGATAAAGTAATGGTTATTGTAACACCTCCATCTATTAAAACAGACAAAGTTACCTACCATATTCCAAAAATTATCCCAGGAACTTATTCTGAAGATGATTACGGTAAATTCATTGAAAATGTAAAAGCATACGATGCAAAAGGAAATGCATTGACCGTGGCGAAAGCCGATGATAATTCATGGACAATTAGCAATGCTAAAGCATTAGCAAAATTGACTTATTATGTAAATGACACTTATGATATTGAGGATAAACATGACGTATTTTCTCCAGCGGGAACGAACATTCTAGCAGGTGAAAACTTTATGTTGAACACGCATGCTTTCTTTGGTTATTTCTCAGACAAAAGCGAAGTACCGTACAAACTTACTATTACACATCCAGCAAGTTTATGGGGAGCAACTTCATTAAACGATGCTGATCCAAGTAATGAGAAAGACGTATTTACAACAAAACGTTATGCAGAACTGGTAGATAATCCTATCATGTACTCAAAACCAAATTATACTACTTTCAAAGTAGATGATATGGATATCCTAATCAGTGTGTATTCTCCAAATAATAAATATACTGCTGAGGATATTACTGCGGATATGAAAAAGATGATTACTGCTCAGAAGAAATTCTTAGGACCAATCAATTCTACTAAAAAATACAGCGTATTATTATACTTATCAGATACGAGTAAACCTGACGCAAAAGGCTTTGGAGCTTTGGAACACAATACTTCTACAACAGTTGTAATGCCAGAGATGATGCCAAAAGAAGCTTTGATAGAGCAAATGGTAGATGTCGTATCACATGAGTTTTTTCATATTGTAACACCATTAAGCGTACACTCTAAAGAAATTCAATACTTCAATTACAACACTCCCAATATGTCCGAACATTTATGGATGTACGAAGGAATCACTGAATATTTTGCAAACTTATTCCAAGTAAACCAAGGTTTAATTGATGATGATGCATTCTACAAAAGGATTGCTGAAAAAATTACTACTGCAAAACAATTTGGAGACATGAGTTTTACTTACATGAGTAAAAACATCTTGAAAAAACCGTACAAGGATTCTTACTACAATGTATACCAAAAAGGTACATTGATCGCCATGTGTCTAGACATTCAACTAAGAGAATTGAGTGGTGGTAAAAAAGGAATTCTAGATTTAATGCAAAAATTATCACATGAATATGGTAACAATAAACCATTTAATGATGAAGAATTGTTCAAGAAAATTACCGAATTAACCTATCCAGAAATTGGAACATTCCTAAATACCTATGTAGCAGGAGCAACACCAATTCCTTATGAAAAATATTTTGAAAAAGTAGGTGTATCATTTGGTACAGTAGAGACTACTGGAAATCCATTTATAAAAGACAACCAACCTTTTATCACAGTAGATCCTAATACAAAAGAAATTATTGTATTACCAAGTAATCCTTTAAATGATTTCTTCGTTTCATTAGGCATCAAAGGAAATGATATTATCCAGTCCATCAATGACACCAATTATAACCTTGACAACATTGACGATATGGTTATGATGAGTATGACTTCTATGAAAACCGGAGACCCAATTACGGTAAAAATAAAACGTAACGGAAAAGTACAAACCTTGAAAGGAACTGTAAAATTACCTGTTTTCGAATCCGAAGGACTTAAAGCTACAGATGATAGTAAAAAAGCACTTAGAGATGCTTGGTTAAGAGGATAATTCAACCTTAAAATCATTAGAAAGCCCCAACTTATTGTACTATAAATTGGGGCTTTTTTCTATTTCACAAAATTGCATTTATATCCAGAAAATAATGACACGACACAATGTACAATCATTCATATATTTTTGTTATTTTGCAACCCAATTATAAAAAGATAATCCTCGTTATTTTATGAAAAAATCTATTGTTGCCTTATTGACGTTATTTCTTATTATTGCTTGTAATAGCGACAAAAAAGACAAAAATCTTCACATTACTGGTACTGTAAAAGGCTTAAAAAAGGGAACTCTATATATTCAACGTTTTCAGGACAGCTCATTAGTAGCTTTGGATACCATTATTATGGATGGTAATTCAAACTTCGAAAGTGATATTCATTTGGATTCACCAGAAATGCTTTATCTATTCCTAGATCGTGGAGTAACAAATTCAATGGATAACAATATTTTGTTTTTTGCCGAACCAGGCAAAATGAACATCAGTACCGATATTGAATCATTCCTATCGAAAGTAAAAATCACAGGATCTAAGAATCAAGAGCTATATGATGAATTCAAAAAAATAAAAACTCGTTTTAATGACGAGCATCTTACACTCGTAGAAAGAAACATTAAAGCCCTGAAAGAAAACAATCCTGATACTTTAAGTAAACTACAACAAGACTACGACAAAGTAACATTGAGAAAATACCGTTATGCGGCTAACTTTGCTCTTACCAATGCAGACCATGAGATTGCTCCATATATTGCCTTAACGGAGATTTATGATGCTAATATCAAGTATTTGGATACCATTAAGAAATCGATGTCACCATCTGTAGCAAAATCTAAATACGGACAAAAATTGACAGAGTACATTGCCGAAAGAAAAAAGGAACAGAAATAATAGATTGTAAATCTATTCCAGCCATAAACAAAAAACCATCTGAATTATCAGATGGTTTTTTTATATTTTATAAAGAAAATTAAATCTTCTTGTCTTGTAATAACTTTTCTAATAAAGCAATTTTCTCTGCTTTCTCATTATCTAAACGTTCATACAATTCCACAATTTTATCTACTGGGTTAAAACTAAATGTTGAATGATTATGATTTCCAATTGTACCACCCGCTCCTGTACTAGTAACCTCAGCATTAAATGTATTGATATAACTAATGGTTGCTTCCTCAGTCATATTCTTAATAGCTTCTACAGGGATTTTCAATGCTTTGGCAATTTTATCCAAAACCTTTTCTTCAATTTCTTCTTTTTGCTCCAATACAGAGAAATTTTGCTGAGTCATCTCCAGTTCTACAGCAATCGCTTCTTGTTTCACTCCTAGCATTTCACGCAAACGTCTCACGTTTCGACCATGATGGTTTTTCTTGAATGGTATAGTATCAGCAGTCATAATAAAAATTGTTTTAATTGTTTCGAACCTAAACAAAAGTAAAAAGAATAATTGACTAAGCTTTCCCCTAGCGCAATAAATTAGTCGTAAAATACAAATTACAACCCTAGAAATACAAATTCTATTTGTAGACTACCCTTCTCAAATCTTATTCCTTTGTGACAATCAACCGTAATACAACTGAAGAATACAAGAACTACAGCATGTAGCATCCTCAGAATCTACCATTACACGAATCCAGCAAATGATCAAAATCGTAGATCAGATTCATCAAATCAATGCACTTCAGGTCGATTTACAATATTCTCAGAAAGAGTACAACGAGGTTTATAGTAAATTCAATCTTGTACTTTAGAATTTCAAAGAAATAATGATACGTCGTAACTTCCTATAACGAAAAAAGCACCTAACATAGTTAAGTGCTTTTTTTATTGAGCCGATAGAGGGACTCGAACCCACGACCTGCTGATTACAAATCAGCTGCTCTAGCCAGCTGAGCTACATCGGCCTTTTCAATACGGGTGCAAATATAATCTTGTTTTTAGAATTTCCAAATAAAAAACCAAAAAAATAATGTAAGATTAATCTGTATATAACGAAAAAGCGCCTAACCTAAGTTAAGCGCTTTATTATTGAGCCGATAGAGGGACTCGAACCCACGACCTGCTGATTACAAATCAGCTGCTCTAGCCAGCTGAGCTACATCGGCGTTATCAATACGGGTGCAAATATAATCCTGTTTTTAGAATTTCCAAAACAAATTTGCACTTTTTATTGATTTTTTTTTATTACAAGCTGTTGATTTTATCAACTAATTGATTAGCAACTTGTTCTAATTCTTGGTGAATTTGTTTGAAGTGAGATTTTTTGTCCTCTACTTTTCTATCGTTTACTTTTGTAATCAATGTGTCGAATGATTTGATAGCTTCATCAACGATAGCCTCAGATTCTACTGTTGGTTTTCCTACTGTCGACATCTCCCAAATATAAACCGCTTCAATAATATCTCCTAAAACAAAATTAATGTCTTTCTTTAAATTTCTAACGTTTGCCATTTTTATAAAATTTTAATTCGGTGCAAAACTACATATAATCTTTCTAATTAGGACTATGAAATAAATATTTCTAATACTTCTGCCTTACCTTCTAAGTTATAATGTGTTAGGTTTGCTGGGATTAATACTGTATCTCCTTTTTTATAAGAATATCGAACTCCATTACTATTAATGGTACATTCGCCTTCTATAATCATATAAACCGTAAAGGTTTCATTGGTTTTATGTACTTCCAAATTCTCATCTAAAACCAAATAATTTGTTGTAAAATATTGACATTCTACTATTAAATTATCCTGATTTATTGCTTTATCATACGGTCTTTCGGCATGACTTGGTGCATAATTAATAGCATCCAAAGCCAAATCTACATGCAATTCTCTTTCATTTCCAGCATCATCAAGCCTATCCCAATCGTATACGCGATAAGTTATATCCGAAGTCTGTTGGATTTCTGCCAAAACCACCCCGGCTCCTATAGCATGGATTGTTCCCGTTTCTAGAAAAAATGTATCTCCCTTTGCAACTTCAACTTCATTAAGAATCGATACTAAAGTTTTATCTGCTAAATGAGCTAGATATTTTTCCTGATTAGCTCCTTCTTTAAATCCGATGATTAATCGTGCTTTAGGATCGGCCTGCATCACATACCACATTTCGGTTTTACCAAAAGAATTATGTCGTTTACGGGCTAATTCATCATTAGGATGTACCTGAATCGACAAATCTTCCTTTGCATCAATATATTTAAACAACAATGGAAATTGTTCCCCAAATTGCTGTACTACTCTTGTTCCTAAAATTTCCGATGGAAAACGATGAATTAATCCATCCAAGGATTCTCCTTTATAAGCTCCTTCTGCCACTATACTAACATCTCCTTCTACAGTCGATATTTCCCAACTCTCACCGGCATTGCCCTCAAGAATAGATTTATTCAAAAGAGATTTCAATTTTGTTCCGCCCCATATTTTTTCTTTCAATATAGGAGTAAATGTCAAAGGATATAATTCAAAACTCATAATTACACTAATTTCTTTACAGCTTCCAATGCTTTAGGCAAATGCTTCCCCGCCAACATACTATCAAACATCAATTGCACAATTCCATTTTTATCAATCACATAGGTCACTCTACCCGGCAAAAGTCCAAATAAATTAGTAGGAACTCCAAATAATTTTCTAATTTTTTTATCTGAGTCAGAAAGTAAAACAAAAGGTAATTTATGCTTTTCAGCAAATGCTTGATGTGATTTTTCACTATCACTGCTAATACCGATTACCTCAGCACCCAAATCTGTAAATTCTTCGTACTGATCCCGAAAACTACAAGCTTGCAAAGTGCATCCTGGTGTATCATCCTTTGGATAAAAGTAGAGTACTATAACTTTATTTTGTAATGCTTCCGCACTATTAAAGTCTTTTCCATCTGCTGTTTTTGCAGTAAAAACAGGTATTTTGTCTCCTTCTTTTATCACGTTACTCTCCTTTATAACTCACGAAGTTTCGTGGTGTTTCATATAATGTCACTTCCAAATCTAAGGACATAGAAATTCTTTTTCTCACTTTATTCCATATCACTACAACGATATTCTCTGCTGTAGGATTCAAATCCTGAAATTCAGGAACATCTAAGTTTAAATTTTTATGATCAAACGGTATTTCGACCTCATCATAAATAATATCGCTCAAATCTTTTATGTCTATTACGTACCCCGTTTCTGGATTTATTGCACCCGTTACACTTACAATTAATTCGTAATTGTGTCCGTGAAAATTAGGGTTATTACATTTCCCAAATACTTCATCATTCTTCTCCGAAGACCAATCTTTTCTATACAAACGATGTGCTGCATTAAAATGTGCCTTCCTGCTTATCGTTACTCTCATATTTTATGATCTTCTAAATGGTGATAAAATTGGTCAAATATTATTTTAAACCAAACGGTGTATATATCAGGATGAACGAGCATATCTTCCTTGATCGCATCAATATCCATCCATTTCCAACTTTCTACTTCTTCGGGATTGATTACCGGATCATTCTCATAGGCTCCAATCATAACATGATCAAATTCATGCTCCGTTAGTCCATTATCAAATGGTGCTTTATAAATAAACGAAAATAATTCTTTCAGCTCCGTTTTGAATCCCATTTCTTCAAAAAGTCTTCTATCTCCCGCCTGAATATTAGTTTCTCCTTCTCGCTGATGACTACAACAAGTGTTCGTCCACAACAATGGAGAATGGTATTTTTGTTTTGCTCTTTGCTGTAGCATGATTTCGTTCTTATTGTTTAAAATAAAAACAGAAAATGCACGATGCAATAACGCCTTCTCATGCGCTTCAAGTTTCTCCATTAAACCAATCGGTTCATCCTTTTCATTTACCAATATAACTTTCTCTTCTTCCATAGTATAAATATAGCCTGCCAAAAATACAAAATAGGTTAATGCTTTCCTAAAAATAGCCTCTTTAGAAAGGAAATATTAACTAAAATAAAGCTCTAATATCCCGTATCAGAACTGAATTCAGTCATGTAAATAGTTTTTTATGAGTTTATTTCTCGAATCTAAAATACAGCAGTTACATCTATTGTCCTGCACATTTTTCGGCGCATTTCTCTCCATCTATCGCTGCCGATATGATTCCACCCGCATAACCTGCTCCCTCACCACAAGGATACAATCCTTTTACCTGAAGGTGCTCCAATGTGATTGGATCTCTAGGAATACGAACAGGTGATGATGTTCTTGATTCTGGCGCATGAAGTATAGCTTCATTAGTCAAATATCCTTTCATCGATTTACCAAAAGCGACAAATCCTTCTCGTAATGTTTGGCTTAAAAAGCCAGGAAATACTTCACCCATTTCTACCGAAGTAGTCCCGGGTACATAGGATGTTTTTGGTATAGAAGTAGAAACTTTATTCTGTGTAAAATCGACCATACGTTGTGCAGGAACTTTTTGGGTTTTTCCAGCTAAAATCCACGCATTTTGCTCGATACTTTTTTGAAATTCCATTCCTGCCAATGCTCCATGTTTTGCAAATGGCTTAAAATCCTCCATTGTCAATTCGATTACAATTCCTGAATTTGCTGTAATCTGATCTCTTTTTGACGGAGACCATCCATTCGTCACAACTTCTCCTGGACTGGTCGCGCAAGGTGCAATAACACCACCCGGACACATACAGAATGAATACATTCCTCTACCGCCTACTTGCTTTACAATAGCATAAGGTGCTGGTGGTAAATATTCACCTCGAAAATCACAACTGTATTGGATACTATCAATTAAGCTTTGCGGATGCTCCGCTCTAACGCCTAACGCAAATGGTTTTGCTTCAATCAGAACTTTTTTTCGATCTAATAATTCAAATATATCTCGGGCTGAGTGTCCTGTTGCTAAAATGATTTTATCCGCTAGAATGCGTTCATCATTTTGTGTAACAATACCTTCTACCTGATTGTTTTTTATTAGAATATCGGTAACACGGGTTTCAAAAAGTACTTTTCCTCCGTATTCAATTATTTTTTCTCGGATATCACTTATAATCTTAGGTAACTTATTTGTCCCAATGTGTGGATGCGCATCGATTAGAATATCATCTGAAGCACCAAAAGCTACAAACAATTCCAATACTCGATTCACATCTCCTCGTTTTTTGGAACGAGTATATAATTTCCCATCCGAATAAGTTCCTGCCCCTCCTTCTCCAAAACAGTAATTGGAATCCTCATCTACAATATGATCTCTATTGATAGATTTCAAATCACGACGTCTTCCTCTTACATCTTTTCCTCTCTCAATAAGAATTGGCTTTAATCCCAACTCAATTAATCTTAGGGCCGCAAACAATCCCGCAGGTCCAGCTCCTACAACAATTACTTCTTTTGCATTCGAAACATCTTTGTATTCTGGTAAATCTATTTTACTATCCGTAAAAGGTTCATCATCGAGATACACAGCCAGTTTTAAATTAATCTTTACCGATTTCTGACGCGCATCAATAGATCGTTTCAAGACAACACAATGCTTTATCCTGTCACTAGCTACTTTAAATAGTTTTGCAACATGATCTGTTAATATTATTTCTTGTGCTGCAACTTCAGGAACAACCTGAATCTGAATCTCTCTTGGCATACTGGAATTTTTGGCAAAAATAGTAATTTAGAATTTTAGTTTCCACATTATCTATGTTTTCAAAGGAATACAACTCTATTTTAAAGAAATACATTCTTCTTCCTTTCTTCATTACTGCAATTATTCTACGTGAAAACTTTGTAACTTTGTTCCAATTATAATTCGTTTATTCAAAACAATGTCTAGAAAAATAAAATTAATCTGGGATTTCCGTGGACCTGCTTCCGCAAAAACGGCTGAGCATCACGAAATCCATTTGAAAGAATATATCGCTATTGAAAAACTACCTTTAAACATTACAGGCTTTGAAATCTATTCTGATATGTACGCTATTGCTTTTATGGTCGTTACCGATCTGGAAATGATTGCTGTACGAGATGCTTTAAAACCACATCGCGGGGAATTGTACGAAGAGCCAATTCAATAATTTCACATAAAAAAAGCCCTATTTTGAATTCAAAAAAGGGCTTTTTTAATTTTAATTAGCTACTTCGCTAATGAATTTTATTCGCATCAATCGAAGTTCATCGAAATCATAATCTCCATCGAATTCCTTTAATGCATCTTGTATTTTATCTGATTCTGATTCCATAAAATACTCATGAATTTCTTCTTGTTGGTCTTCATCCAATAAATCATCAATCCAATATTTTATATTCAGTTTTGTTCCCGAATATACAATTTGTTCCATTTCCTTGATCAACACATCCATCGGAATCCCTTTGGCGGAAGCAATATCATTCAATGGTAATTTTCGATCTATATTTTGGATAATGTACAGTTTCAAAGCAGAGTTAGCTCCTGTAGACTTAACAACTAAATCATCTGGTCGAATAATATCATTATCTTCTACATAACGGGTAATTAAATCTACGAATTCCTTACCGTATTTTTTTGCTTTTCCTTCTCCTACACCGTGAACACTTCCTAATTCCTCAATATTCACTGGGTATTTTAAGGCCATATCTTCTAGTGATGGATCTTGAAACACCACAAACGGAGGAACACCTAACCTCTTCGCTACCTTTTTACGCAAGTCACGGAGCATCTCCATTAATTGAGCATCGGCTGTAGCAGATGATTTTGAAGCTGTGACGATAGCCTCATCTTCTGTTTCATTGTACTCATGGTCTTCTGACATCATAAAGGAAACTGGATTTTTTATAAATTCCTCTCCTTTTTTAGTCACTTTCAATATACCATAGGTCTCAATATCTTTTGACAATAACCCTTCTACCAATACTTGGCGAATTAATGCCATCCAATATTTTTCTTCGAAACTTGCTCCTTTTCCAAAAAATGCCTGAGCATCTGTTCTGTGAGCTTTTATCATCGCATTAACCTTGCCGATTAATGTGAAAATAATTTCTTTCGATTTATATAATTGTTTTGTATCACGCACAACTTGTAACAACATCGCTACTTGATCTTGCGCTTCTACTTTCTTTTTCGGATTTCGTACATTATCGTCCATATCTGCTCCATCTCCATGATCTCCATCAAATTCTTCTCCAAAGTAATGTAATAAGAATTTACGTCTAGACATCGATGTCTCTGCATAAGCAACTACTTCTTGTAATAATGCGTAACCTATTTCTTGTTCAGCCACTGGCTTACCAGACATGAATTTCTCTAGTTTTTCAATGTCTTTATACGAGTAATAAGCTAAGCAATGTCCTTCTCCTCCATCACGACCAGCTCTACCCGTTTCTTGGTAATAACTCTCAAGTGATTTTGGAATATCATGATGGATAACAAAACGAACATCGGGTTTATCGATTCCCATTCCAAATGCAATCGTTGCAACTACAACTTCTACATCTTCCATCAAAAACATATCTTGATGTTTTGCTCTGGTTTTAGCATCCAATCCCGCGTGGTAAGGGACAGCACTAATTCCATTGACTTGAAGTACTTGAGCAATTTCTTCTACTTTCTTTCTACTCAAACAATAAATTATCCCTGATTTTCCTTTATGTTGTTTGATAAATCGAATAATATCAGATTCAATATTTTTCGTTTTTGTTCGTACTTCATAATACAGATTGGGCCTGTTAAATGAAGCCTTAAAGGCATTTGCATTAGGCATATCCAAGTTTTTCAAGATATCTTCTTGAACTTTTGGTGTTGCCGTTGCGGTTAGCCCGATAATTGGAATTTCGCCTAATTGCTTTATAATATGCCTTAAGTTCCTATATTCTGGTCTAAAATCATGTCCCCATTCTGAAATACAGTGGGCTTCATCGATCGCAACAAAGGAAAGGGGTACATTTTTTAAAAAGGTAACATATTCTTCTTTGGTTAGTGACTCTGGAGCAACATAAAGCAACTTCGTTAAACCTGAAGTTATGTCTTTTTTTACTTGAGCAATTTCCGTTTTGGTAAGCGAAGAATTAAGCACGTGGGCGATTCCATTCTCTGAAGAAAGACTTCTTATGGCATCTACTTGATTTTTCATCAAGGCAATTAATGGTGAAACTACAATTGCAGTTCCTTCTTGCACAAGAGCAGGCAACTGGTAACAAAGAGACTTACCACCACCAGTGGGCATAATGACAAATGTGTTATTTCCGGTGATAATACTTTTGACGACTCCTTCTTGTAACCCTTTGAATTGGTTAAAACCAAAATACTTTTTTAACTCCTTGTGTAAGTCAATTTCGGTTGATTTCATTATTTATTAATGGTATTTTACATAAATTTGCACAATATAAAGATACGAATTTCTTTTATACACACAAATATTATAAAAAAACTGTTTTGGTAAATAAAGAGAACATCTTGGCACTAGCCAAAAAGACGATACTCACTGAAAGTGAAGCTATTGCAAAACTAACAGACTATCTAAATGATGACTTTGTTAAAACTACAGAAATCATATTTGCATCAAATGGCAGGCTAATCGTAACAGGAATTGGAAAAAGCGCAATCATTGCTCAAAAAATGGTAGCAACCTTTAATTCTACTGGGACTCCCTCCATTTTTTTACATGCTTCCGAAGCTATTCATGGCGACCTTGGAATGGTTCAACCTGGTGATGTCGTAATTTGCATTTCTAAGAGCGGAAATAGTCCTGAAATAAAAGCATTAGTACCGCTTTTGAAAAATTTTGGCAATACTTTAATTGCAATTACAGGTAACATCACTTCTTTTTTAGGTAAAGAATCCGATTATGTATTAAATACGTATGTAGAATCTGAGGCTTGTCCTTTAAATTTAGCGCCAACAAACAGCACAACTGCTCAACTAGTAATGGGAGATGCATTGGCCGTGTGTTTAATGGAATTAAGAGGTTTCAAAAATGAAGATTTTGCCAAATATCATCCTGGTGGTGCTTTAGGCAAAAAACTTTTGTTACGTGTTCGAGATATGCTTGGCAGCGCTCAAAAACCTATGGTTGCCCCAGATTCAAGTATAAAAAAGGCTATTGTAGAAATTTCAGAAAAAAGACTGGGTGTTACTGCAGTAGTAGAAAATCAAAAAGTTATTGGAATCATCACTGATGGTGATATCCGTAGAATGCTTAATGAACGTGATTCTTTTGGCGACTTAACAGCCAAAGATATCATGACAAAAAATCCAAAAATAATTAAATCCGATGCCATGGTGGTTGACGCTTTAAATATTCTAGAAGATAATTCAATTACACAATTGATCGTCACCGAAGATGATCAGTATGTAGGTGTGTTGCACTTGCATGACATTTTAAAAGAAGGGATAATATAATGGCAAAAAAAAACAAAAACGAGATGTCTTTCTTAGATCATCTTGAAGAACTGAGATGGTTATTGATTCGAAGTACAATTGCAATCGCCGTAGGTGGATGTGTGGCATACTTCTTTAGTGATTTCATTTTTAATGAAATTATTTTTGGACCAAAAGACCCTAATTTTGTAACCTACCGTTTCTTCTGTGATCTTGCCTTAAAATTTGGTCTTGATGAAGGTTTCTGTATTACAGAAATGCCTTTTGACATTCAAAGTAGAACAATGGCCGGGCAATTTAACGCTCACATTTGGACCTCTATTACGGCTGGTTTCATTGTAGCTTTCCCTTTTATTTTATGGGAATTTTGGAAATTCATATCTCCTGCTTTGTACGAAAAAGAGAGAAAAGGCGCAAGAGGATTCATCATCACTGCTTCTTTCTTGTTTTTCATTGGGGTATTATTTGGTTACTTCCTTATTACGCCACTATCTGTAAACTTCTTAGGAACCTACAACATTAGTAAAGTGGTTCATAATGATATCGATTTAGATTCCTATATTAGCTTAGTAAAAACTTCAACGTTAGCGTGTGGTCTAGTTTTTGAGCTACCAATATTGATTTACTTCTTGACTAAACTAGGACTTGTAACACCTGAGTTTTTAAGAAAGTACAGAAAAATTTCATTTGTTATTATTCTAATTATTGCGGCTATCATTACACCGCCAGACGTAGTAAGTCAAACAATTGTAACAATACCACTTGTTATCTTGTATGAGATTAGCATTTACATTTCAAAATGGGTTATAAACAAGCAAAAGAAAGAAGAAGAAAAAAATGAGCAACCTAGTTAACGAATTCAACGAGTATCGTCAGGAAATGAATGAAAAAATCCTGAATGACAACAATAAAATTATTAAGCGTATTTTCAATTTAGACACTAATGCTTACATGGAAGGTGCACTAGATGTTAAAACCAAAGAGCTTTTAGGTCTTGTAGCTTCTGCTGTACTTCGTTGTGATGATTGTATCAAATATCACTTGGAAACCAGTTATAAGCAAGGATTAACTAAAGCGGAGGTAATGGAAGCCTTAGGAATCGCTACATTAGTAGGGGGAACTATCGTTATTCCTCATTTGCGTAGAGCTTATGAATTCTGGGACGCTTTAGAAAATAATTAAACCGCATTCAAACTTTTATCTATAATGATTTTAAGAGCAGACAATTTAGTAAAAACCTATAAAGGCAGAAGTGTTGTAAAGGGTATCTCCGTTGAAGTGAATCAAGGTGAGATTGTGGGTCTTTTGGGACCTAATGGTGCTGGTAAAACTACTTCTTTCTACATGATTGTAGGCTTAGTAAAACCGAATAGTGGTACGATTTATCTTGACGATATGAATATCACCGATTTCCCAATGTACAAGAGAGCTCAACATGGTATCGGCTATCTTGCTCAGGAAGCATCTGTTTTTAGAAAATTAAGTATTGAAGATAATATTCTAAGTGTATTGCAATTAACGAAGCTTTCTAAGCAGGAACAGGTTGCAAAAATGGAATCCTTAATTTCTGAATTTAGCTTGGAGCATATCCGAACGAATAGAGGTGATTTACTTTCTGGTGGAGAAAGACGTCGTACTGAGATCGCAAGGGCCTTGGCTACGGATCCGAAATTCATTTTGCTAGATGAACCGTTTGCAGGAGTTGACCCTGTTGCCGTAGAAGATATTCAACGTATTGTTGCTCAATTGAAGAATAAAAACATTGGTATCTTAATTACGGATCACAACGTACAAGAAACATTGGCTATTACTGATAAAACTTATCTTATGTTTGAAGGGGGCATCTTGAAAGCAGGTGTTCCTGATGAATTAGTACAAGATGAAATGGTTCGTAAAGTATACTTGGGTCAGAATTTTGAATTACGTAAAAAGAAACTTGAATTTTAAATTCATTCTTTACCCTATAAAAAAAGAGTTTGTAATGATACAAGCTCTTTTTTTATAGCATTAATTTCCTATTGTGATATAATTTAATTGTGTTGGGGTTCCATTAAAAATATTCAGGTCAACATTTCCTTTTATCCCCTCTACTCTGGCTTTTTCTGTAAACTGCCAGAACAACCATTCGTCTCTTATTTCTTCTACAAAAAAATTATAATTGGCAATCCAATTGGTGTACTCACTAAATTCTTCATCAATGAATTCTTTGTAATAATGTTCTCCCGAATAAATAATTGGTTTTACACCATAATGTTCTTCTACTACATCCAACCATTTTTTCAATCCCACTTTTAATCGTTCCATAGATTGAACGCTGGAGATTCTTTCAATATCAAGTACTGGAGGTAAATCTCCTTTTTTTAATTTGACATTTTTAATGAAATTTTGCGCCTGCTCTAATGAGTTTTCATCAGCCCGATAGTAATGGTAAGCACCACGTATTAGTTTATTCTTCTTTGCTCCTACCCAGTTCTCTTTGAATTTTTTATCCACTCCATCTTTGCCAGCTGTTGCGCGAATAAACACAAATCGCATAGGAAAAGTATTTTCAACTGTATTGATTTTCTCCCATTTTATATCGCCTTGATAATGTGAAACATCAAAACCAAAAACTTTGTCTTCATGTCTATTTAATACTTCATAAATACGTACATCCGCAATTTTTTTGGCGGCAGCTTCATCGGTATTTTCTTTTGAAACTTTATCACTTTTAAAACCTAAGTAATAGGCTAATCCGTTACGAAATTGATACAATAATCCTATCGTTACAATAATAACTAAAACCGTCACAGTAATTGTGACTACTTTATTTACCAATGAAGATTTTTTCTTTTTAGGAGTTGGTTTTCGTTTTGGAGATACTGGTTTTCTCTTGGTTACTTTCTTCATGCAAGACGAAAACGATTATTTTTTCTGAAGTGAATTTGTAACCACAGACATTATAATATACGTTATAATCAATAATGGAATTCCTAAGAATTGGAAGAATAACAGTAGTAATAATGATATCAACAAGAAGATGATTTGAATCCCATTTGCTTTTAAATCAAAGCTTTTAATTTTCAATGAAAATAATGGAATTTCTGCATTTAAAATGAAAGCACTTAAAACGGTAATGAATAACAAAACCCACTGATTACTTAATGCTGCAGTAATAAACTCATAGGATGTTGTTTCTAAAACTAGTGGTAAACTCAAAATAAATAAAGCATTGGCTGGTGTAGGTAAACCGATAAAAGAAGAGGTTTGTCTTTTATCCAAATTAAATCTCGCCAAACGCATACATGATCCTAATGTGATGATAAATCCTAAGAAGGGAACAAATGTATTAGTTAAATCTAAAGCATTAATATCGGTAGTTCCTGTTTGACATTTTGCCAACAGAAAAAACATTCCAACTCCAGGCACTACACCACTGGTAACCATATCTGCTAATGAATCTAATTGCAAACCTAATTCACTTTGTACTTTTAGAATTCGGGCAAAAAAACCATCAAAAAAGTCCAGAAAAATACCAATACATACCCAATAAAAAGCCCATTCAAAGTTGGACTGAAAAGCAAAGACTAAAGCAATACAGCCTGAGAATAGATTAAGTAAAGTAATTGTATTTGGAATTTGAGATTTTAATTGCATCGCATCGTTATTTTATTATTCAAGCCTACAAATTTAGCACAATAAGTTAATACATAATAGAGTTTATTACATGATATTAAATTTTTATTGTTTTAACATAACAACAAGTATTAAATTGATAAAAATGGCTGATTTTACAATACAATTTTCGTTATTGCTATCTCAAATTTTTATTTAATATTTGTATAAAATAATTTACATTGAAAAAAAGTCTTTTACTCATTCTATTATTGGTATTTTCAGCTACTTACAGTCAAGCCGTCAGAAAGTACTCTAATGAATTCATGAATATTGGAGTTGATGCTGCTGCACTTGGTATGTCTAATGCTGTAGTTGCAAGCACAGGCAATGTAAATTCTGGTTATTGGAATCCTGCAGGTTTAATTAAAGTAGAGGATAAACAAGTCTCATTAATGCACGCTAGTTATTTTGCAAATATTGCTCAATATGATTACGCTGCCTTTGCAATGCCTATCGATGACCGAAGTGCTTTTGGTATTTCTATGATTCGTTTTGGTGTTGATGATATTTTAAACACTACTGAATTAATTGACAGTGAAGGTAATATTGACTACAATCGTATTAGCTTGTTTTCAACTGCCGATTATGGCATTACTTTCTCTTATGCACGTAAACTACCGCTTGATGGTTTTAATTATGGTGTAAATGCAAAGGTTATTCGTAGAATCATTGGAGATTTTGCAACGTCTTGGGGTTTTGGTTTTGATGTTGGAATACAGTATGAAAGTAGTGGATGGCAGTTTGGTATTATGTTAAGAGATATAACTACGACTTATAATGTTTGGAATATCAACGAACAGGCTTACGCCAAAATAAAAGATGCTATACCAGGGCAAAATCAAGAATTACCTGAAAGCACCGAAATTACACTTCCAAAAGCACAGATTGGAATGGCGAAGAAGTTTATCTTTCATTACGACTATAGTTTATTGGCTGCAGCCAACTTAAACATGCGTTTTGCCAGAACAAATGATATTATCTCAACAGATGTTGTTAGTATTGATCCTGCCATCGGTTTTGAATTTGGATATACTGATTTAGTTTTCCTTAGAGCTGGTGCTGGTAATTTTCAAAATGTAAAACAGATTGACAATACAGAAAAAATTGGTTTTCAACCTAATATTGGATTAGGCTTTAAATATAAGGGCATTCAAATTGACTATGCACTTACCGATATTGGGGATCAAAGTGTGGCACTTTACTCAAATATTTTTTCATTAACTATTGACTTAGGAATTTTTAGATAACAAAATGACTTTATTAAAAAAACCTTTTTTCCTGTCTACACTATCGGGCTTATTATTGGCTTTTAGTTGGCCTACTTATGGTTTCCCTCTACTCTTATTTCTCGCTTTTATTCCTTTATTATTTGCTGAAAAACAATTCCGAGACACTCACAAAAAAGTAAAATTTAAAGTTTGGATTCATGCATATTGGTCTTTCTTTATTTGGAATCTTATTGCGACATACTGGCTTTACTACTCTACACTTTTCGGAATGTTATTTGCTATCTTAGTGAATACATTACTCATGAGTTTAGTGTTTTTAATGTATCATTTGGCTGCTAAACGACTTTCTCAAAAAGCAAGTTTATTATTCTTAATCTGCTTTTGGATTTGTTTTGAAAAATTCCATCTTAACTGGGATTTCTCTTGGCCATGGCTTAATCTAGGGAATGGGTTCTCGGATTATGTACAATGGATTCAATGGTATGAGTACACAGGGACATTTGGCGGAACATTGTGGGTATTGGCTGTAAATGCCTTTACATTCTACTTATTATCTACTAATAGTACTAAAACTTATATTCTAAAAAATATATTTCCAAAATGGTCTTTGGCGGTAGCAATTCCTATTATACTTTCCCTTTGGATCTATACATCTTACGAATCGAAAGGTGAAACTAAAGAAGTAATTGTTTTGCAACCCAATGTAGATCCATACACTGAAAAGTATGAAACTCGAAATATTGATGTTGCTATAGGTCTTCTTGCACAAACAAATGAAATCATAACTCCGAACACAGAGTTTATTCTGGCTCCAGAAACTGTTTTGGCAGAAAACATACCTTTTAGTGCTTTTCCAACTTCTGATGTTCGACGCTTATTAGCAACTTATGTTCAGCAACATCCAAAAGCTCAATTTTTATGGGGAATAGATACCTATGACTTACTATTTAATGTACAGGATTTAAACCCTTCTTCTAATAAGGTTCGTGAAGATTTATGGGTGAATTTCTACAATGCTGCTTTATTTATTAATCAACAATATGATTTTCAAAAGTATAATAAATCTAAGCTTGTAGTGGGTATTGAAAACTTACCTTACAAAAGTGTACTAGAGCCTTTACTGGGTAATGTTATGATTAATCTTGGCGGTACGGTTTCTACCAAAACCACACAGCAAGAGCGTTCAGTATTTACAGCAAATGACAACACTAAGGTTGCTCCTATTATATGCTATGAATCTATTTATGGTGAATTTGTTACCGGCTACGTTAAAAATGGCGCTCAATTTCTAGCCATTATAACGAATGATGCTTGGTGGAGTGATACACAAGGTCATAAACAGCATTTAAGTCTCGCACGTCTAAGAGCAATCGAAACCAGAAGAGATATTGCAAGAAGTGCTAATACTGGAATTTCAGGTTTTATAAATCAAAAGGGTGACATAACACAACAATCTAAGTATAATGAAAAAACAGCTTTGTTAGGTAAAGTACAATTGAATGATAAAGAAACTTTCTATGTACGATTTGGAGATTACATCCCAAGAATAGCTGGAATCTCAATCATACTATTAATTCTAATTTCTTTATTTCGTAAGAAGAAAAAGGTTTTATCTTAAAAAAAGATTCAGACACAAAAAAAGGCTCATAATAATTTATGAGCCTTTTTTTGTATTTACTATATTTCTTTAGTCTAATTTTTCGAATGTTGAATTCATACTTTTAAACTCCGGAACTAATTTCTTCATATCAGTCACAATGCTATGATTGTCATACGAACTCGCTTTATGAATAAGAGCTTCAATTGCCACATTTAATATTTCAAATTCCTCATGCATTTCTTGAGCAATCATAATCTTATTATGATGTGTTGGTAGGGTCTTAGAAGAATTATTCAGTAATTCTTCATATAACTTCTCACCTGGACGTAATCCAACAATTTTAATCTTAATTTCTTTATCTGGAATAAAACCGGCAAGTCGAATCATTTTATACGCTAAATCAATAATCTTAACAGGTTTTCCCATATCAAAAATATAGATTTCACCTCCATTACCCATAGCTCCTGCCTCTAATACTAGCTGACAAGCTTCTGGTATGGTCATAAAATATCGAATAATATCTGGGTGTGTAATTGTTATTGGACCACCACTTGCAATTTGCTTCGTAAATAATGGTACTACTGAGCCATTTGAACCTAATACGTTTCCAAAACGGGTTGTAATATATTTTGTTTTACCTTTCCCTCCATTTTCGTTACTGCATTTGAAGTGTAAAGCTTGTACATATTTTTCTGCAATACGTTTACTTGCTCCCATCACATTACTTGGATTTACTGCTTTGTCAGTAGAAACCATTACGAATTTTGATACTTTATACTGGTAGGCTAAATCGGCAATATTCTTTGTCCCCATAACATTTGCATATACTGCCTGTGCTGGGTTTTCTTCCATTAACGGAACATGTTTATAGGCTGCTGCATGGTATACAACATCGGGCTTGAATTGTTTAAAAACCTGATCGACTGCCTGTTTATTTCTTATATCTGCAATGATTGGATAAATCTCCGCTTTATTTGTTTTCTTTTGTATCTCTAAAAACAAATTATGTAGGGGTGTTTCTGCCTGATCTAATACTATTACTTTTGCTGGATTAAAACCGATTACCTGCCATACAATTTCACTACCTATTGATCCTGCTGCACCTGTGATTAATACTGTTTTATCTTTAATTTGTTTAGAAATAGCCTGACTATCTAATGTTATAGGTTTTCTTTCTAGTAAATCTTCAATTTGAAAGTTCTTTACTTTTTTAGATATTTCTTGTTTATTCTCCCAGTCTGTTATTAATGGTACCGTATACACATTGTATCCAAATTCTAAGCATTCATCGACTAAAACCAACTGTTCTTCTTTCGTCAAACTTTTATCCGCTATAATTAAGGCTTCAGCACCTTTTGAACGCATTAAAACTGATACTTTTTTATTTTGATACAGAATAGGTAAATCTAGAATTCTCTTTGATGTATTATGATTGTTCTTATTGATGAATGCTACTAATTTGAATCTCGTTGGTACTTCGGATCGCAATGCATTGGCAACCGCTATTGCATTTGCATCAGAACCATAAATCATTGCCCGGATTAATTTAGCATCTTTTTTATCGTTAAAATAGCGTTCAAAAACTTGTTTGACCATTATTCGATAAGAGAATAGAGCACAAAACGATAATACGAAATTTAGAAAAAGTCCTGTATTTAGGAATATCTTCCCATGATTTGTCATGAGAAAAACAAAGTTTATCACTAAAAAGACAAAAAGGGTTCCCATTTGGGAAAAGAAAATTTTCACAGCATCGATAAATGATGAGTGTCTAATGATCCCTGAATATATTCTGAAAACTCTAAAAAAGAATAAATTAACGAGTAAATATACTACGGCTCCGGAAAGCATATAAGATTCCCGAATAGGATTAAGCCCCATCCCATCTAATAACCAATTTGTAACGATACCTGTTCCAAAAACAATCGTCATGTCTAGCATTAAAATAATCCATCTTGGTAAATAATCTAAATTACTTATACTTAAAGTGGATTTACTAAAGGATAACATTTGTTTTATGACAGATTTAATATCTGCATTCTGGTCATGATTCATATAGAATATTGCTACGTTTTGAAGTAAGCTCCTTATTTTAGATTCTTGATTATTAGATTGCGCAAAAATAGACTTTAAAAAAAATTTAACAAAAAAATAAAGCCTGCATTCTATTAAAATTGATAAATCATTAATTACTAAATTTCAAAAATATCTGTTTTCAACAAAATCACAAATAATTTAGCAATTATTATACCATTTAACATTTAGTAACATTGAAGTAACCTTGTTTATTGTCCAGAAACATGTTACAAGTTACAAAAAAATAGCTCATTACTAACAATTTGCTAATTATCTTAAAATTACGGGACTAATTTTTTCCATAAAAAAAGTTCAGAAAAACTGAACCTTTTTTATTTTTTTTTGAACTTTTACCTAATTCTTAAGGTTTATTGTTCTAATTGTTTGATACAAACCTGTAAACTATCTTTATAATAAGGAACAGTGATTCCGAATGTTTCTTTTATTTTACTTTTATCTAATAGTGAGTATGCTGGTCTTTTTGCTGGTGTAGGGTAATTTGAAGCAGGTATACCTGTTACTTCACAATTACTGTTTATAATTGATTTAATATCTTTTGCAAAATCAAACCAACTTATTTCTCCTTCATTTGAGAAGTGATATAAACCGGATACCCAATTTTTATTGTGGATAATTTCCACAATAACATGTGCCAAATCTCCTGCGTATGTTGGAGATCCTATTTGATCGTTCACTACACTAATTGAATCTCTTTCATTCATTAGTCGCATCATGGTTTTTACAAAATTATTTCCATACTCAGAATATACCCATGCAGTTCTAATAATAATACTTTCTTTATTATTAGCCATACACGCTAATTCTCCATCTAATTTTGTCTTCCCATATACATTTATTGGGCCTGTTAAAGCATCTTCTTTTAATGGAATGGATGATGTTCCATCAAACACATAATCCGTCGAAACATGGACTAGCTTACAATTGTATTTTGTACAACATTCTGCTATAACTCCCACAGCAGTATGATTGATTATATCTGCCAATTCAACATCAGTTTCTGCTTTATCAACTGCAGTATAAGCTGCACAATTAATACAATAGTCTGGTTTTAATTGTTCAAAACAATCTTGAATTGCTTTAGAGTCTTCTAATGATAATGTATCACGATCTGTGAATGTAAAATCGAATTCTGGGTATAAATGTGCTATCTTTTTAATCTCACTTCCTAGCTGCCCGTATGCCCCAGTTACTAATATTTTTTTCATATTTAAATTTAAAATGACCAATCAATCGTATCAAACGAGCCTAATACCAAATCTTTTTCAGAAACAATCGCATCTTCTGGAGCTACTTTCCAATCAATATTTAATGTTGGATCATCATAACGAATTCCTCGTTCACTATCTTTATGGTATAGCTGATCTACTTTATAGGATACTGAAGCTTCTCCACTCAATACAGAAAACCCATGAGCAAATCCTTGTGGAACTAATAATTGCTTTTTATTTTCTGCACTTAAAACGATACTAAAATGCTGGCCATATGTTGGAGAATCTTTTCTTAAATCTACAGCAACATCTAAAATCTCACCTTGTAATGCACGAACTAATTTTGTTTGTGCATATGGTGTTAATTGTAAATGTAATCCTCTAATTACTCCTTTTTTCGAATAGGACTGATTATCTTGTACAAATTTTATATTAATACCATTTTTTGTAAATGCTGCTTCATTATAGGACTCAAAAAAATATCCTCTCTCATCTTCATATACATTTGGTGTGATCACCACTAAATCTTTTATAAATGTTTCTTCTACTTTCATGCTTACAGCTTTTATCTTATTATTATTTTATCGTTAATTGAAAAACGATATGTCTTTATGTTCTTATAAAAAGGCAAATATAGAAATTTCACCTTAATGGATACTCATTCCATCATAGTTGAATGACAGGGATTCAATCAAAAATATTATTTCGTTTTTTTATGAAATAAAACTTTAAAAAGTATAATGCGATCAATGGCAATAAAATTAATGCAAAAACCACAACTACATTAACAGATTGGTATAACAAGATAACCAGCATTGAAATAATAATCTGCATACACCCATATAATACAGACACAACCCGATGTTGAATTTTGCATTCATTGCTTAAAATTTGATAAAAATGTAAACGGTGTGCTTCAAATATATTTTGTTTTAAATAAAGCCTATGTAATATTGTACATACTGTATCAACTCCATATACTCCTAAAAACAACAACCAAATTATTGAGTCTGTAACGATTATTAATCTTAATAGCAGGTAAATAATCCAAAAAGCGATTGCAATACTGCCTACATCCCCTGCAAAACACTTTGCTCTTTTTCTAAAATTAAAAAACAAAAAAACAATGCTTGCCAATGCAGGATACAATATCATATTCACATCTGTAAAGTGGATAATGTATTCGTTTACATAAAAAAATGATCCCATTACCACTAATGTATACAAGCCTGTTATTCCATTAATTCCATCCATAAAATTATAGGCATTGATAATGCCAATGGCAAAAACATATGTCATTATTATACCCCAAATTGGCATTATATCAAAAACTGTTAGATTGTAGAAAATCAATGTTATTGCTATAAAATGAACAGAAATACGGATACGATTTGGGAGATTTTTTATATCGTCCCAAAAACTAACCAGACTAACTAACGTAATACCTGCAAAAAACAAAAAGCTTGTTTCAATATGTCTAGCGAAATACAATAGAGCAGTAATCCAAAATATTATTCCTCCACCTCTTAATGTAATTTCTGTATGCGAACTTCTCTCATTTGGTTTATCAATAATATTAAAATGATTCGCTACTTTAAAGTAAAGTATCATTAATCCAAATAATATTATTGTAATAAAAATATATTCCATTTATTATTTCTTTATAAAACTCTGTATTGTTTTTTTTAATTCTTGTTCTGCTGTAAAAGGAAGCTTACCAACCTTTAATTCTAATTTTAGTTTCTGATTTGAAACAATTAAATTAGAAGTCATTTTTTTTAACCTTTTTGTATTTAAAGGTAATTTTAACTTGTCTCCAACACTAGCAATTCCATTAATAATTTTCTGAGGAAAAGATATAATTCTAATCTTTTTATCCAAAACCTCACCTATAATTTTTATTATTTCAATAGTTGACAAAGATTCATCATCAGCAACATTATAACAACCTGAATTTATTGATGTTCTATTTTCAATTATTTTCTCTACCAAAAAACATAAATTATTTATTCCCATGAAAGATCTTTCATTATGAAAAGCTCCGAGTGGATAAGGTATTCCTTTTTTTATAATTTTATATAACAATGTCAAATTCCCTTTATCTCCAGGGCCATGTATCATTGTAGGTCTAATAATTATTAGCTTTTTATTTAATGGCAGTTCATAATTTATAAGATATTCTTCGGCTTTACTTTTTGACATTCCATATGCTGACTTTGGATTTGGAGTATATGATTCATTAATTTCTATTAATGATGACTCCTCTTCTAGCACAGCTATTGAACTAAAGTGAACAAATACACTAGCATTACTTTTAATAAAAAAATCGAAAAGTTCCTTTGTTAGCTCGTAATTAATATTAAAGAAATCTTTTTCAGTTGCCTCATTCTTATGATCATGAGCTTTCCCAACAAGATTAACCATTACTTCAGCACTTACTATCTCTTTTTCTCTCCAGTTTTTATCTCGTAGAGATAATCTAAGGATATCATACTTCTTCTCCTCCAAATACATTAGAAGATTTCTTCCCACAAAACCAGTAGCCCCTGCTAATACAATCATTAGTTCTTAAACTTTAATTTTAAAAGAATGTCCTTGTTAATTTGTTTTCTTTCCTTATCAAAAAACCAACCCCATTTATTAAAATAATAAATTGCTGACTTCATTCCAATTATAGTAAGCTTTAAGTTTCTATGTGAACCTTTTGCAAAATGATGGTATATAATTGTCTTAGGATAAAAAACTGTTGAATATCCACCACTTATTAATCTTCTACATAAATCAGTTTCCTCACCATACATAAATATATTTTCGTCAAAAACCCCAACATTTTTTAATGCGTCTAATCTCAGTAGCATGAAACATCCTGACAAATAAGGAACTTCCATTATCTTATCGTAATTTGTAAATCTTAATTCAAAAATTCTATTACTTTTATCTACTAATTTTTTAAACGGATTAAATCTCCTCCCTATCCAATCATAGGGTCTCGGAAGTAATTTACATAAATATTGTAATGATCCATCTGGATACAATACTTTGGGCATTATATTTCCAATATCAGGATTACTTTCCAAATACGAAATTAGCTCAGCTATTACTTCTTTATTAAAATACACATCTGGATTTAAAACTAAATGAAATTTGCTTTCAAGTGATATAGCCTTGTGAATTGCAATATTATGTGCAGCACCAAATCCTGGATTAGATGGATTATGTATATATTCTACATTTTCATCCAAAACTAATGTCCTAAGTGAATCTGTTGGAGAATTATCAACTAAATAAAATTTAAATTTATAATTTATATTACTATTCAGGGCACTATTAATTGCTTCTCGTAGTACCTCTCGATTGTTATTATACAGAACTATACTAATTGTCAGATGTATCATCATATTAATTTTATCAACACTAATCAATTTTAAATCAATCGATTAGATTAATTAGGTAAACTTATTTTCTTAATTCTAATATAATTGCAATTTACATTCCTGCAGATTGAAATTCACCTTACTAAAAAATTAAAATTACGCCTCGTTTTCTTTCTTAAGATCATCAATCACTTCTTTAATAATCTCTAAATGTTTATATCCATTCTCTTTATCTGGTTCAAGGTATGCAGACTCTGACCACTCATTCCATGCATTAAAAAAAACATATGGTGTTTCATTTTTTATTGCACCTTTTATTAGTTCTTTTAAATTAGATTTCTTTTGTTCATCTGTTAGTCCAGTGAATAATTTAGCCTTTTTTTTATATCTTGGAGAATTATCCCATTCAAAGAAAGCACTTTCAAATACTTTTAAGTTATATTCTTTAAATTCATTTATATAAGAATTCTTAAGGATAATATTCCATACCTTATTTGCACTAAAAATTTTATATGAGCTTATTTTCTGATTTAATTTGGTTAAATATAATTGCACAATATGTGGTAACCTTCTTAAAAACTGGAATCTAGCTGAAATATTTTGATCCTGAAAATCTTTACTTGCATATGCTTCTCTAGGCTGAAATTTCATGATCGCATCATAGGATGTTAAAAAACTTGAAGTCTGATAATCATGGTTTTTTACAGCAATAATATACAATCCATCCAATCCATTTTGAATAGCTAATTCTTGCCAATATTCTAACATTTCTTTAGAATTATTAATCAGGAAAGGCTGATAGATTAGAAATACTGGTTTATTATCAATTTTTATTGCTCTTTTATCTTTGAAGAAAGGTAGTAGGTAATTAAAATGATTTTCCCAAATTGATTTATCATTTGTATGTAATTGTTTTTGAAGGAAAACTTCTGGTTTCCCAATCCAACTTCTTGTCCAAGATTCATTTGCCCAAGTCACACAAAAAGAAATATCGATATCAGGATTTGATAAAAACACCTCCATTGGTTTTTCAAGGTATAGTTTCCCATCAAACCAATAATGATAAAACATAAACCCTTCAACTCCATATTTTTTAGCTAAAAGAGCTTGCTCCTTAAGAGTTTCTTTATTACATGGATTATAATAATTTTCATCAATCGGTACCCTTGGTTGGTTGTGTCCTTCAAAAAGTGGTTTAGTTTCTTTTACTAACTTCCAATCTGTAAATCCCTCTCCCCACCATTCATCATTTTCTTTAATGGCGTGAAACTGTGGGAAATAAAAGGCTATTATTTTTGGGATATGCATCTGTTAAAATTATTCAATTAATACTATTTTAATCTTCGTAAGTAAAACGTTCAAGTAATTCACTTTAAACCTTAATGCCTGTAACATTTTATATACTTTCATATTATCTCTTAGTGTACTTCTAATTAAAATAAACTTTTTTAAATAGTGGTTTTTATTTAATTTTTCTGCTCCTAAAACATTATCATTATGCTGTCTATAAAGAATAGTTGGAATATTCACATAATCTACCACACCATAATGGGATGTATTTAATGTTATCCACCAATCATGCATTCTTGCTGATCTTGGATATGGTAAAACTTTTTCTTTTATATAGTTATTAAGCATTATTGTACATCCTGTAACACTACTTAAACAGGTTGTTCTATAAAAATTTTTCGCATTTTCAGGATTTATTTTTGAATAATCCCACATTGAGTCATTAATAACATTCAAATTTGAATCAACTATTGTTAAGTCTGTAAAAACTAAAACTCCTGTATTAGGCTTGGCTAGCTCATTTTCTTTCATCTTATCTAATGTTGTATCAATTTTGAATGGTAGCCAAACATCATCTTGATCACAAAACATGTAATAATCAGAATTTATAACGCTTAACATCTGCATAAAGCTAGCTGCACTTCTTAAGTTTCCACAATCATCAATAATTTTTATTATTTGACTTGGATATTTTGTTACGTAAAAATCAATTATATTGATTGTATTATCATTCGAACCATCATCACGTATATACAAACACCAATCTTTATTTGTTTGTAAAAGAATCGATTCAATTTGATCTTTTATAAATAATTCTCCGTTATATGTTGACAATAAAATTGCTATTTTCATTTAAAAAATCAATAATTTATTATAAAATAAAACAATTGATATAAGGCAAACACCTATAAATACAATTACTATTTTTGAAATTAATCTCGGTCTAAAAACATAAAACAATAATGGTATTAATACAACTTCGACTATCCCAAATAATTCATTCATTCTGAATGCTAAAACAGGCATGACTGCAAAAATTAAAAAAGAGATCAAAGCAATGCAATAAATTTTTATCAAAATTGGTAAGTATTTATTATTGGCTAGAATTAAATCATATTTTAATAAAATAAAATAAAAAATAGCAATTCTAGCTAAAAATAATAGATTAAACACATTAATTGAATTCCATTGCTCTCCTCCTAAATCCTGCAATTGTTTATACACTTCCAATTTTTGTTGAATTCCAGGAATAGGAAGTACTCCAATTAAATTTATTTGTGAAAAATATATAATATATGCTACAGGAATTGACAAAAACAATATCTTCTTATGTGCCTTTTTTCCAATAAACCATAAAGGGAAGATAAGCAAAGCTGAGTAATGAAATGAAAAACCTAAGGTTGCAAATAATAAAAACTTTTTCCAATTTCTATCATATATAGGTTTTATGCATAGTAATAGAAAACCCGAGGCAATACCTGCTCTAATTTGAGTCATTTCATGTAAGAGAAAAAAATTACTCAAATAAATAACAATTGATAAAAACCACAATTGGGAAAGCTGTTTAATCGCAATGAATTTAATACTAACACCTAAAATGGAAAAAACTATAAATATATAGATTACATCTTGTAAACCAAGGGAACGTATAGCTGTTGTTATTATTACAAAAGAAGGTTCTACTAATAAATAATCATTCTCATAAAAAAGTTCAACATAATTTTCATAATCCCTATCTACTCCTTCTCCACGAAATCCAGCAATAAAAATTAAAATTATACCCAAAAATATATATACAAACTGTTTTACCTCTTTATTATCTGGGGACAAAAAAGCAACAATAGAGAATAATCCAAATATTATTATTATGGTATTTATCATTCATCAAATAATTATTATGACACTTGTTGTTTCATATTAATCAATTTATTTTTTTTAATTAAATCATGGGCTATATCAATATTTTTTTGAGCAATATCTGGTTTACTAATATTTTCATTAAAATCATTCAGTAGTAAATAATTATACCCTAATTCTTTATAGTCTCCAATATTTGGGGATAAAACAATTGGAATTAATCCGTAAAATAAATATTCAATCAGTTTAGTTGGATTTGCTACATTGTTCACTATATTCTCATCTCTAAGTATAAATGCATAATCTGCAGCAATATAATCTTTCCATAATTCCGAAGGATGCCTGCTTTCTACTGTAATAAATTCCGAACAAATATTATATTCTTCAATTTTATTTTCAAATGTCACTTTATCTCCAGTTAGTATAGTGTAATGAATATTAGAATATTGATTCTTTTTTATCGTTTGTAACATTAAATCTATGTTCTGCCAACCTTGTACTCCCCCACTATAGATTACCTCAATACGTTTTTCATTTCGCACTTTAATCAAACTGGCTTGTGTTTCATCAATTTCTTTAAGATTATCAGGCATAATAGAATAAATAATATAATTTCCTTTATAGAATGGATATTTCTCTACAAAATGGTTTTTCATAGAGTTTGTAACACACACTGCATTATTAATTCTTCTAAAAACCTGATATTCTACGTATGAATAATATTTTGACAATAACAAATTATTTTTAAAATATCTTTCTTCTTCAGGAACTACTCCATGGATATCAAGAGTCATATTCATATTCTTTTTGGGGATCAAAATCCACAAAAATCTCAACATATAAATTGAATGTGAATACACGTTAACGTGTAAACGAATTATATTTAATATTGACCAAAAATGCAAGATTAGATTGAAATTTTTTACATTAACTATTCCATCACTATATTGCACTTTTTTTATATTCCTTAGCAAGGATATATTCAGATATGTTCTAGGTGTATCTTCAAACAATATATCTATTGCCTTTACCCTACTAATCATACCATCTTTAATATTCTCTACTGTAGGATATGGTGCTAAAAAAAGCCACTTATCATTATTCATTATAATAATTGTTTAACACATTTTGAACAAGCTGAGCCATCACCATATGGATTATGTGCTTTACTCATCTTTTCATACAAAGCACTATCTGTAAGCAATAACATTGTATTTTCAATAATTTTTTGTTCATCTGTACCAACAAGAATCACTGTTCCTGCTTCCACAGCTTCTGGTCTTTCAGTTGTATCTCGCATTACTAGAACAGGCTTACCTAAACTTGGTGCCTCTTCCTGAACTCCTCCACTATCAGTAATAATTAATTTTGATTGTTTCATCAGCCAAACAAAAGCTGGATAGGCCAATGGCTCTATCAAATGAACTGACTCAATTCCTCCTAAAATTGTGTATACTGGTTCTTTGACGTTTGGGTTTAGATGAACTGGATATATAATTTGAGTATTTTCTCTCAGTGCTATTTTTTTTAAAGCATTACAAATATTAATAAAGCCTTCTCCAAAATTCTCTCGTCTATGTCCAGTAACTAAGATTAAATCTTTATTCTTATCAATTAATAACTTTAAAGCCTCTATTTGAGTATCCTTAACTGCCTCAACCTTATCTTTCGCTAGCAATAAGGCATCTATGACTGTATTACCAGTCACAAAAATTGTATCTGGATTTATTCCTTCATTTAATAAATTTTTTTTCGCCTGTAATGTTGGTGCAAAATGTAAATCTGCTAATCTTGCTGTAAGTTGACGATTCATTTCTTCAGGAAACGGTGACCATTTATTATTTGTTCTTAATCCTGCTTCGATATGACAAACTTTAATACCACCATAAAACGCAGCTAATGCAGCTGCAGTAGAAGTAGTTGTATCACCATGTACAAAAACATAGTCAGGTTTAAACTCGCCAAAAACAGTCTTCAATGAGACTAGCATATCTGCAGTAAGGGTATATAAATCCTGACCAGGCTTCATCAAATTCAAATCATAATCTGGTATAATATCGAAAAAATCTAACACTTGGTCCAGCATTTCTCGGTGTTGGGCAGTTACACAAACTTTTGTACTGAATTTATTCTTATAATTACTAAACTCCTTAACTAATGGAGCCATTTTTATAGCCTCAGGCCTAGTCCCAAAAACAATTAATATTTTTTGCATAAAATTATTTTTTTAAAGCTTCTAAAACTCTTTTAAGCTCTTTTAAATAACCCAAACCATACTTCAGATCTGGTTCCATATAATTACCTTCACCCCACTCATTCCACGACTTTATAAAAGTAATTCGCTCTTCTTCAGGTTTATCTTTAATTTTGTTCAAAACATCTTTAACATGCTGGCCAAATAAATCAGGTGTTGAATTGATAAATACCTGTCCACCTAATCCACTTCTAGGGGTATGATCCCAATTTGGGATAATTGAAGGAATCACATTAACGGTTTTCTCTTCATCTCCAACAAATTTTTTCATTACGTGTTTATATTCAAAAACAAATGGTAATGAAAATAATTTACGTTTTAATTTATCCAAAACTTTAGTTTTAAAGGATCTTCCGCTCTTCATATAATCTGTCAAACGGACAACATTTACAGCATCAAATCCTTTAGATAAAATCTCATCTATTTTTTTTACATTAGCAGTTTGTCCAATAAAATGTATCCCATCAAGCCCATTTTCTTTTGCAAGATCTTGCCATAATTTAATAAAATCTGATACATCTGGAAATTCTAAAGGTTTGTATATCATAAATAATGGTTTATTATTTACTCTTATATAGCGTTTATCTTTAAAAGCAGATAATAATTCATTAAAATGTAGTGTATAATCTTCTTTTCCTAAATAAAGTTGTTCTTGAAGAATCTTATTTTCACTAGTTCCTTCACTATTCCATAACTTTGCTTCCCAAGAATCATTTGCCCAAGCTAAACAAAAAGGGAAATCTGGTTCACCTAAAGAAACAACCTCATTAAAAGGCTGTTCAATTAATCTCTTCCCATTACCAAACCAATAATGCCAATAACAAAAACCTTCAATGCCATGTTCTCTAGCCATGTCAGCTTGATCTATACGTGTTTGTGAAACTCTAAGATCATAATATCCTAAATCAGCAGGGACTCTAGGTTGATCATGTCCTTTAAATAATGATTTTGCCTTTCCTACATTAGTCCATTCTGTAAAACCTTTACCCCACCATTGATCATTTTCTTTAATTGGATGAAATTGGGGTAGATAAAAGGCGATCACACGTGCATTAATCTTCATATTCTAATTATTTTTTATTTAGTTCCTTAATCATTTTAAAAGGATTAACAGAAAGAATTATTGATAAAATCACAATTATAGAAATTGCAACAACTGACTTAATTAATATTGAAATTACTATATGATTAATATTAATCACATAAACAAATAAATAAATACTTATTCCAACAATTATCGTACCTAGCAATGGTCTCAAATGACTTATTTTCAATTGTGAATACCAAATAGACAGTAATAACATAATTGTCATAGCAAGGCTTGATACCAATGCCGCAGTAATTAATCCAAATCTAGGTAAAAACAAAACATTTAATACAATACTAATTGCAGCTCCAATAATACTTATTAATGAATTTACCTTTGTCTTTTCTTTCGCCGTTATAATTGTTCCATATAACATACTTAGTGATGAGCTATAAACCCCAATAATTATCATTGGGACAAACCAATAAGCCGAATGGAATTTTACATTTGTCATAATCAGGTAAAATTCTTTAGAAAATATACTCAAACACAATACTCCAATTAATAAAATATAGACAAATCCATTACGGATATTTTCAAATGTTTTCAAAAAACCTTCGTTTCCCCAATTTTTAAAGATAAAAGGTTCAAAAGCTTTATATGCACCATAAGAGAATATATTTAAAATCAAAGCTAATGTTGCAGCCGTACTATATATTCCCAAATCATTTAAATTTAAATATTTATCTATTAAAATTCTGTCCGAGATAGTTGTCACATAATATGCTAATGTTCCAGGCACTAGCGGTAATGAAAATATTAGTATTTTTTTAATCTGTGGGAAATTAAAATTCCATATAATATAGTTCCGCGTTGTATATAAAAAAACAAATGCATATACAACATTAACAATAAGGGCAGCGTATAAGACTCCTAATGCCGTATAATCAAAGTACATCACCAATACTAACGTAATGACTAATGTAACTATACCTCTTGAAACATTTATTATTGTTAATAATAAGGGCTTCTCTAATAAACGGTATAATGCTGATGGTAATACTGAAAAAATATTAAAAAAATTCGTCAATATCGCAATAACTATATATGGGTAAAAATCTATATTACTATTTAATAGGGCAAATATATATTTGCCAAATAAGAGCAATAAAAAAACTAGAGCCAAATTCAACCCAATTACAAAGGATGATAGATTTCCTAATAATTTTTTCTGTTCAACTTCATTATCACATCTATAAAAATAAACAAGATAATATGTGTTCATACATAAAAAACCGAACGTTAATAAGAATGTAGTTAAAGTATTTACATAATTCACAATACCATAATCTGCTGGGGATAGATATCTAGTCAAAATTGGAAATGAAATAAATCCCAAAAGCCTAGGAATGATATCACCTAACGCATAAATCGTTGTATTTTTTACTAACTTTTTACTATCGTTCATTGTAAATTAATTAATTATGTCTTTCAAAACTGTTAAGTCAAAATCCTGTATATAATCATGAATTAAACTATAATCTGTAACTGCATTAAAACGAAGCATTTTTTCTAATGAGTCTTCATCTTTTGAAACCATTAACATCTTTTCACTCCCATCAAAAGGTGGCACAGATCTAAAACCAGACATTGTAATGCCATTTTCATCTTCTGGTTCAAAAACAATATAATTAACACCATGAATTAAAGATTCTAACAAAACGGTTGAAGTTGAGCCAATAACTAATGATGATCTATTCAAAGAAACACTCAATGATTCACAATCTTGTATATAGAATTTTTGATCTAAAAATGCATGAACCCATTCTTTATTTAAAGATGGGTGAACTCGGTATCTTGCTTTTTTAATTCCTAATTTTAATAAAACCGACTGAACCTTATACAAATACAAAACAACCATGCTTTTATCTGTTAAAATTGTCTCATCATATTCATATTGATGCCAGTTGGCAGATGAAATTGGTATGACTAAAACATCTGATAAATCTGACCTTAACTCTTTCTTCTTTTCTAAATGTTTGTATTTAGGATGTCCAGTAATTTTAATTTTTGATGGATCAAAGCCAATGTCTATATAGTTTTGTTTAATTTTATGACTCCAAACCATTAAATAATCGGCTCTATTATCTACATCTAATGAATATATCCCTGGTAGTCCATGTGAAAAAACAAACGTTGGTTGCCCCATCTTTTTAAAGACATCAATATTATATTTGCTATAAAAGTATTGATCTGTATTTAACAACAATGCTTTAAAATCTTGTTTTTGATACTGTTCTAATAAATAATATTGAAAAGCCTCTAATTTTTGATGTAGTTCTGAATCTAAATACAAATAAAAATCTTCATTCCTTATCAAATTCTGAATATCTTTATGCCAATTTATAATTTTCAAATCACCATAAACGTTACGTCGTCCAAGTGCTTGCCAAACTGGAGAAAAACAATTAAAACCTAATTGTTTAAGTTCTTCATTACCTGAAAAATTCACTGTCGATAAAATATTTAATTTTTCCGATTTAATTTTATTTGGATTAGTAGATAATGCATTTATATATTGTAACCATCTATACAGTTTTACTTTTGCTGATATTTTATGATTCCTATAATAGGATTCTGTAATATGGGCTTCTGAATTATAAATATGCCAATCTAATTCTACCTGAAAAAAGTCAATATATTTTTTTGATATCTGATTATCTGCATTGTCTCTTAAATATTTAACTAAGTATTTATCCACATTTATTATTTTATAATATTATTTTTCTAATCTCTATGTTACTTCTTAGTTATTAGACAATAAGAAATCTCAACAAAATGTTATAATATATTTAATTTAGGTACTCTAATTTAAATGCAGTTCCTTTTTCTAAATCCATATTTACTGTTTGACCTAATACTTGGCTATAATGTTTCGGATGTAATCCAAAACCTGGTCTAATAGAACGAATATTTTTTTCTGTTAATATATCACCTTCATTAATATCTTCAACAATATATAATGATCTTGAAAAATCTTTCCCTTTAGCCTGCTTTTCAGTAAGTGTATAATCTACCTTGCCAATAGCCTGTTCAGCTTCTCTCACAGCTTTTACCATTGCCGTAAATTCTTCTTCATTCATTGAAAAAGATGCATCAGGACCGCCAATAGAACGATCTAAAATAAAATGTTTTTCTATAATCTTAGCTCCAAAAACTGTTGCGACAATAGGGACAGTTGAACCCATTGTATGATCTGACAATCCAGAGATAACATTATAACGTTCAGCTAAATCTTTTACCATACACATATTAGCCTCTTCAATCGGTGCAGGATAGCTTGAAGTACATTTTAACAATGCTACGTCATTATTTCCCATTCTTTCGCAAGCCTCTAAAGCTAATTCTATGTCTGCTTGCTCTGCAATACCAGTAGATAAAATAATTGGCTTTCCTTTTGAAGCGACATATTCAATCAAAGGGATATCAGTAATTTCAAAAGAAGCTATTTTATAAGCAGGTACATTTAGAGTTTCTAAAAAATCAACTGCGGTTTTATCAAAAGGTGAAGAAAAACAAACTAATCCTTCTTCTTCCGCTACCTTAAATAAAACTTCATGCCATTCCCATGGAGTAAACGCTTCTTGATATAATTTATAAAGATTCTTACCTTCCCAAATGGTTCCTTTAATTAAAAAATCTTCCTTATTACTATCAATTGTAATAGTATCCGCAGTATATGTTTGAAATTTAATACAATCTGCTCCTGCTCGTTTTGCAGCTCGAATAGTTTCAATAGCTGTATCTATATTCCCATTATGGTTAGCAGAAAGTTCAGCAATAATAAAAACTGGACTTTCCTTACTAATATTAAAGTTGCCTATTTTCATTTTTTAAATTTTATATAATGAAAACTTCTAAAGTTCTCATAAATTACTATTTCTTTAAATTCAAACCCTGCTTTTTCAAAAGCATATTTGGAACTTAAATTGTTTTCTTTAATAAATGCATTAATCTGATATTCTTGATTCATTTCCAAAAAATAATTAGAGCTCAACTCTAACATTTCTTTTGCATACCCATTTCCTCTATGTTCGATGGCAATAGAAATCCCTATTAGTGCCTCTTTTTTATTTTGTTTTTGAATGCGAACTTGACCAATATTAAAATTTTCTTCATTTTGAAAAATAAGTAATTCTACTGAAGTATCTTTCAATTTTGATTCAAACCAAATTTTATGATTTTCAAAATCTATTACGTCTGAATGATAAGATTGTTCTCGTACTGACGGATCATTTGCCCAATCAAAATACAATTTCATATCGTTAATCATCGCTTTCCTAAAATTTATCATACATGATTAATTTTTGAATGAATTAATACATCAATATATTTACCGTTAAATAAACAATGTTCTTTTAGTGTAGCTTCTTTTTTGAACCCCATTACCTCAAGAACATCATATAAATGTGGTCTCAAATCGAATGCATAAGTGAAAATTTTATGAAATCCTAGATCTCTAAATGCTATTTCTTCTAATAATGAAAGATATAAATGCCAATAACTTGAAAAATTATCCTTTTCTAATTCTGTTTTCATGATAAAAGAGATTTCTGCATTTTTATCAATCCAATTAATATGAACTAGGCCTCCATAACCAATAAACATATTATCTTTTAGTACAGAAAACAAAATCTGATCTGGTTGTTCTTGATTAAACAACTTAGCTATTACAGTATTAAAATATTTCTGTTGATTCTCAATTGTTAATATCTCTGCTTGCCGTAGATGAAAAATTTGTTCATTCCTCATTTCTAAAATAGCCATTTTATCTTCATCCCGAATAGGTATGAGAGTAAATCCATCTACTTCAAAAATCTGCTTTTCTAAACAATCATAACTTCTCATGTACAAAACAATTTATATTTCAATTCTGCTAATACCCAATCATCCTCACTATCTATATCTTGAGCATGTAATTCATCAATTTCAATTGCAAACGTATCGTCAGTTCTTAAACTCTTACTTTTATATAATTTTTCTATATTAAAGGTATAAAACATACCCGCATCATGAAATGATCGTTCCAAATCTTGTGTTCTTGCATTTGAATTTACATCATCAAATGGAATCGCCTTATTGTCCAGAGTCAATTTTAAAGCCCTTTGAATAGGGTGAGAATATGCTAATACCGGGAAGACACAATCACAATTATTTTTTATAATAATATCATATGAGTTATGTAAAATCTGTGAATTTACAAATGGAGCACAAGCGTAAATACATGTTGCATAATCAAATATAATTTGTTTCTGCTTATACCATTCTATAACTTCAAATAATACATCTACAGTAGTTGCAAAATCGTTACTATTTTCAATACTTCTTATAAAGGGTACCTTTGCTCCATATTCCAAAGCAATTTTAGCAATACCTTCACTATCTGTAGAAACCATTACTTCATCATATATCCCACTTTTTATTGCAGCCTCAATTACATATGCAATAATAGGTTTACCTAAAAAATCTTTGATGTTTTTTTGCGGAATCCTTTTACTTCCACCACGAGCAGGAATAATTGCAATTTTCTTCAATTGATTTATGTTTTAAATTCTAACAGGGATATTAATATTTTTCAATTCATTTTTAATATCTAGTGGAGTAAACTGTGTAAAATGGAAAATGCTTGCAGATCCAACTGCTTTAACATTTGTTTCAGAGAAAAGAGCATTATAGTGTTTCATTTCTCCACCACCACCAACTGCAACTATAGGAATATTCGTTCTGTTTACTACATGATTAATTAGCTCAATATCAAATCCATCCATCATCCCATCATTATCAACACTTGTCACTATAAATTCTCCAACTTTACATGCCATCATTTCATTAATAAAATCATCAAGTGAAATGTCAATATTCAAATTATTATAAATCTTATAACCGTCAGCTGTTCTATAAGCATCAATAGAAATACTTATACATTGACTACCAAAAAAAGAAACGGCATCATCAATAAATTTTTTGTCTAACAAAGCTTTAGTTTTAATGATCACTTTGTCAGCACCTATCTTCAATAAATCATTAATATCATCAATCGTTTCAATTCCTCCACCAATTCCAACGGGCATAAAACATTCTTTAATAACATCAGCAACAAGCTTTAAATTTATTTTTCTTTTTTGCGAACTTGCAAAAATATCTAGAAAAACTAACTCATCAACACCTCTACTATTATAAACTCTAGCAGTTTGTACTGGGTTGCCTACCATACGCGGATTCGAAAATTTTTTAGTTTTCACTAGTCCAAAACCATTAAAGGTTAAAACAGGTATTATTCTTACTTTAAGCATGTATTTCGAAAAAAGTTTTTAAAATTGATAATCCTGCATTTTGGCTTTTTTCTGGATGAAATTGAGTCGCAAAAATATTTCCTTTTTGAACACTCGCAACAACATCAAAACCATAGCTAACGGTCGCCGCTATATCCTCTTTATTTTCAGGAACAACATGATAACTATGGATAAAATAAAAATCTTTCGTTATACAATTTTTAAAATAACTATCATTTACTACTTGAATATTATTCCACCCCATATGTGGTACATTTAAGTCTTCCAATTTAAATTCTATGACTTCCCCTTTTATCCATCCTAAACCAGCACATGGATAGGGTTCATTTCCTTTTTCCATTACCAACTGCATGCCTAAACAAATTCCTATAAATTGTTTCTTCTTAACGATTACTTCATCTGTTAACAAATCAACTAATCCTCTTTCTTGCAAATTTCTCATCCCTTGACCAAAGGAACCTACTCCAGGTAATAAAATAACATTTGCCTTTTTTATTATTTCATGGTCATCGGTAATAATATTATCTATTTTAAGGAAATCCAACGCTTTCTTCACAGAAGCAATATTCCCCATTCCGTAGTCAATAATTGCTACCATTTTATTCAAAATCAAAATTTCTAATTAGATTCCCATGGGTATCTCTTTTAAAATTACCCGTTTCATCTTGAGCAAACAATATCGAATTTGTAAAAGAATCAAGAATCGAATCAATCTCTTCTTTTGTCATACCAGAATAATTGATAAATTCATTCACTCCAAAATGTGGATATTTTCCATCAAATTCTCTTACTAACTTTAACCCTTCTTCTCTTGTTATTCTATTATTTCGTACATCAATACACGCATGATCAGTAGCACGTCCAAAACCATATTTAACATATTTTAAATAATCATGTAAACCATGCATTTTTTCATCAAGATTTTCATAATTAGTATAAGTTCCTTCGATAGGACCATCTTCTTTTACAGAAAATCCGTGTTGCTTTACAATCTCAAGTTGTTTTCTTGCATCCCAGAAAAAGTAATGTCCTAAGAAAATTCCAACTACCCCAACTTTATCAATTTCTTCATCTGAAGGATAGAAATAAGGTGTTAAATCCTTTTCTGTTAATCCATCAACACCAACCATGTCTTGAATTCTATTTCCTAATAACCCCCCAAACTCTTCTAACCATTTCCTATTCAAATGTTTATTTTGTACTGAATCCACTGGTCCACCATATTCTTGTTGTGGGTTTTCACCCCAAATAACTAATGGTATATTAAACTTAACAGCTATATGTATTGGTATTGTAAAAATACCTAAATGATTTGGCCACATTTCATCACCAACACGTTTAAAACCTTCTACAACCATACTTCTATATGCATTGTAGTTCTTTTTAAAATAAATAACATCAATACCCATCTTCGATATATTGTCAATATTTCTTTGGCCTAATTCGGTAAGGGCTGTAGTTTCAAAACAAACACAAAGAGGATTTAACCCACATACTTCTTTCATGAAGTAGGCCTGGTATGTACTGTCTTTTCCTCCGCTAACAGGTATTAAACAGTCATAACCAATTTCATTAGGTCCTTTTTTATAATTATTAATAATTGTATAAAAATCTTCCTCACGTTGTTTCCAATCAATTGAGTTATCTTTTTGTTCAGCTGCAACGCATGCAGAACAAACTCCATCTTCATTAAAAAATAAATCAGGTTTTGTTTCTGGAAATAAACATTTTGAACAGTAACGAATTTTCATATCTTATTTTTTATAATATTCTTCAATTTTATCGATGACATACTTTTGTTCCTCATTTGCCAACGTTGGATACATAGGTAAACTAATACAGTTTTTATAATAATTTTCTGCATTGGGCATATCACCCTCTTTCCATCCAAACTGCTTATAATATGGCATCAAATGACATGGAATATAATGTATTTGGGCAAATATATTATTTGCTTTTAAAAAATTATATAATCCTAATCTATCCTCTACCTCTATAACATACAAATGATAAGCATGCCCCTCAATAACTCCAGATTGGCCTTTAAGGAATGTTTTTTCTCTAAAAGCAGAATCATATACAGATGCTATTTCTCTTCTTCTGATAAGCCCTTCATCAGCTCTTTCTAATTGACTAATACCTAAAGCCGCTTGAAAATCTGTTAGTCTATAATTATAGCCTAATGTTTGCATCTCCATATACCAACTTGGATATTTTGAATTATGATTAGAACTACCATTTGCAAAATCAACTGAATTCAAAAATTCCATTTCATTTTTTGTAATTCCATGTGTTCGCAATGCTAATAATTTTTTATATAATACAGAATCATTTGTAGTTATCATACCTCCCTCGCCACAAGCGATATGTTTAACGGGATGAAAAGAAAAAATAGCAAGATCTGCATAATTACTGTTTCCGCAATTTTGAGCTTGATTAGTTGAATTTATAAAAAAACCTCCTGGAGCATGGCAAGCATCTTCTATAATCCATAAATCATATTCTTTTGCCAATAACCCGAAAGACTCTAAGTCAACTGATCTTCCTGCAAAATCTACAGGAATGATACCTTTATAAGTTCCTTTAGGCGATTTTTCTAATAAGCTTCTTACATGATTAATATCTAATAAATAAGTCTCAGGATCAATATCTGCAAAAACAATTTCTCCACCACAGTATTGTACACAATTTGCTGAAGCTGCAAAAGTAATAGGGGTAGTAATTACTTTATCCCCACTTTTGATATCCAAAGCTAAAGCTGCTAAATGCAATGCAGCAGTACCATTTGAAACAGCCACTGCATATTTACAACCGATATAATTAGCAAATACTTTTTCAAACTCAACAATCTTTGGACCCTGTGTTAAATAATCCGATTGTAATGTTTCAATAACAGCATTAATATCTTCTTGAGTTATATTTTGACGCCCGTAAGGTATTATTTTATCTATCATAGCATTAAAAATTAGCATCAATATGTTCTCTTATTAATTCTCTGAGTCCTTCAACTGTTTCCCATTCAGTATTCGTTCCCGAATTATAATTAAATCCTTCCGAAACCTTTATAGCGTTAAAAAAAGAAGTAAACTCTTGAAGATTAAAATTTGGAATAGAAGGTAAAATAATAAAGTACTTTCCTAAATCATAAGTATTATATGAATCCGAAGAAGTAATCATTTCTTCGTGAATTTTTTCTCCAGGTCGAATACCAATAATTTCTAGTGTACATTCTGGCGCAATTGCCTTTGCAACATCAGTAATTTTATAAGACGGTATTTTTGGAATGAATATTTCACCTCCCCATGCATGTTTTATAGCATGCATCACCATATCCACTCCCCCTTGTAATGAAATATTAAATCGTGTCATTGTAGCATCGGTAATTGGTAATTTTCCTTCCAATTTCTTTTTCATGAAAAATGGAATTACAGAACCATTAGACCCCATTACATTACCATAGCGAACAACAGAAAATTTAATCGGATTTTTACCTTTTATATTATTAGCTGCAACAAATAATTTATCCGAAGTTAATTTTGTTGCTCCGTATAAATTTATAGGAGCACAAGCCTTATCAGTAGACAAAGCAACAACATCCTGAACTCCTGTATTCAAAGCTGCATGAATCACATTTTGAGCTCCTCCAATATTCGTTTTAATACACTCATCAGGATTATATTCTGCTAAATGAACATGTTTCATTGCAGCAGCATGAATAACAATATCAACTCCTTGAAATGCTCTAATCAAACGTTCCTGATCCCTAACATCCCCTAAAAAAAATCTAATTTGAGGAAACTCTTTTTCAGGAAATTCTTGAGCCATTTGAAATTGTTTTTGCTCATCTCTAGAAAGAATTATAAGTTTTTTTAAATTTGGGTATTCTTTAAAAATATGTGCAGTAAGAGCTTTTCCCAAAGAACCTGTACCTCCTGTAATTAAAACTGTTTTATTCTCTAAAGTCATACTCTTATTTTTTAATTATTTTATTTAAATATAATTTACTCTAATTATTGTTCTGTAATATCTTTCCAAATCCGCTTAACAACCAAAATCAGCAGAATTAAAAATCCTCCTATAAAACCTCCAAGTATAACGCCTTTAGTTTTTCCAAATTTTTCTTTTTTCAGTGGATAAATTGGTCTATCAATTATCTGTATTAATGGGGTTTCTTTTCTTAAAGTTACTTTTGCCAATTCTGTTTGCTTAACTAATTCTGTAAGAATTGCCGTATTAGCCTGTACATCAACTTGTCTTTTAACTGATGGTACTCTTCTTATATTTAATGCTGGATTTAAATTAAATGTATTATCATTTGCAACAGCAACACCAGTTATTGCTCCATTTAATTCTCCTCTAATTGAATCCGTTTGTCTCTGTAAAATTGCCATATTAATTCTAGCTTTTTTACTTTTTGTATCAATATAAAAATCAGAGACAACCTTTGCTAAATTTTCAACAAATGATTTTGCGAAAATTTCATTATCTGATTTCATGTCTAAACTAATAATGGAAATCTTTTTATCTTTTTGCCCTACTACTAATGAACTGGTAGATAATTCATTATACATTTTCCCTAAGATACTATCTTGGATTCTTGAAAATTTCTTTCGCTCAGAGTTTGGTAAAAACTGAATGTTTTTAAATTTTGATTTATCTTTCCAAAGATCTCTCCAATTATTATTTTGAATATACATTTCAGCCAACGTTATGTTCTTTCCATCAAGTACTATTGGACTTAACAACGTTTGTTCAACCATTGACCTAGATTTAAATAATTCTGTCAGATTAGTTCCTGTAAAAGCTCCGCCGCCACTACCACCAATATCAAAACCAAATTGACTAGCTAATCCCAATGCACCTCCTAATCCACCTGATTTTTCATCTTCTAAAGCAAACGAAAGCGTAGCAGTATATGTCGGCCCTTTAGTATAGGAATAAACTAATCCTAAAACAGAACCAATAAAAGCAACTAATAAAATAATTTTATACTTAGAAATCAAGTAAACATACCATTCTCTGCTTTTTAAAAGCAATTCTTTTAAATTTATTTCACCATTCGGAGTTTCTTTATCCATACATTTTTAAATATATCTATCTTAAAATCGCTATTATTACTCCTGCTAAACTCGCTAATACTCCTGCAATACTTACAAACTCTCCTGTACTCATTTTTTTAGTTTCAGGTTTTTCTGGAACAATAATTTGAGATCCTGGAGTTACTTCTGGATATGATCTAAAAAATAAAAATGAACTGGCCACTGCTGCACTACCATTTGGATATATTATATATGCTTTTCTTTTCCAGCCTTTATTATCAACCCCACCAACAGCATTTAAATAATATTTAAATCCCTTCCCTTTTCTAAAAGGAATTTCAGATGTTAACAACACATTACCAGAAACTTTTACAGCTTCATTAAAGGTTGATATCTCTATTTCATCTCCTGGAAATAAAGCAACATTTGAATAATGATCATTATTTTTTGCTACTTTTCTCCAATCTATGGGTATAACGGCATATTTTAAATCTTCTTTTAATTTTTTAGATAATTTATCTCTAACGCTATCATTTTTTCCCAGATTTAAATTTATATTTTCTAGCTCCTCAATTTGCTTTGCTTGAATTGGTCTTTTGATTTTAACTCCATCTAAATTAGCAATAGAGGTTAAACCACCGGCTCTCATTATAACATCATATACTCTTTCTTTTTTATTAGCTAAAACATATTTACCAGCATAAGCAACTGCCCCACTAATAGTAACCATTTCTGGTTTTTCATATACTGCCATTCGGCGTATATTTATTACATCAAAAGGAAACAATTCAAAATTTCGAATCTGCTCATTATTGTCGGCGGTAATCATTATATCGAATAATTGTACTTTATTAGGATCACTGTCATTCGGTTCATCAGATTTCATCATTCTAGCGATTTCTACTCTTTTTGAAGCAGAACCAGTTAATCCTCCAGCTTGTATCAATAAATCATTTAATGTGAGATTTTCAAAATAATCATATATTCCAGGAGTCTTAATCTCACCATCTATGGTTACCTTATATTCTTCTCTAAAATCTAAAATTGAATATACTTTTATGACATCTTCTTTGTTCAACGCTACATCTGCTTCTAGATTCCCTGCCAATGCTTTAGCAAGATTCACATTTACAACTTCTGTGGTTAAATCAGATTTTAATCTTGTAATTCTAGCTCTACTTGTATAAGCATCCTCCTTTAAGCCCTCTGCCTGAGTTATTAGATCCGAAATTCGCATTCCCTCATAAAATGAATATACATCAGGTCTAAAGACTGCTCCTTCAATCTTAATTCTATTTTCATATCTACTTAATATTCTAGAAATTCTAAAGACATCGCCCGATTGAGGTTTATAGCTATTAAATTCTGAGGCTTTAATATCATGAACTTTATATTCCTTATTTGTTTTTTGTTGAACATTCACTGATGCAGTATAAGCAAATTCAGTAAATCCAGATGCAAATAACAATAAGTCAGAGAATGACTCTCCATTTTTCATTTCAAATATACCGGGTCTTTTTACCTGACCTTCAATAGTAACTCTTTGATCATAAGCTGGAATTCTAATAACATCATTGTCTTTTAAGCCAATATTGTCTGATTGATCTCCTTTTACTAAAAATCGATATATATCGATATTTTTTAATACCTTATTATCTCTAATTAATTCTATATTTCTATAACTCCCATTCTTTCCTGGACCTCCAGCTAAATGCAATGCATTATATACTGTAGCTAATGATGATATCGAATAGTTCCCAGGTTGTCTACTTCCAATGATAGTCACTTTTATTGTCCTAATTCTACTTAGACTTACTCCCACTTGAGATTGTCCAGAACTAACAGTACTATATACTTTAGCAAATGCATTTTTTATTTTTTGAGTAGCAGCTTCGATAGTCATTCCTGAAACTGAAATTTGTCCAACATATTGAATGTTTAATTTACCTTCAACAGTTACTGGTATACTGGCATTAAATTCTTGGACACCATACACACTTACTTGTAGTTCATCTCCAGGTCCCAAGATATAATTTACTGGCGTAGCTAATTTTAAATTCGGTTCAAAATTTAAAGTTGGGTTATCAAATAATTCCGAACCATAAATTAATGAATTCAGCGTATCTTTTACCTTCTTATTTACAATAATTTCTTGCCTTCTACCACTTTCTTCATTCGAAGAATCACTATTTTCACTTTTACTAGTTGTGGGGCTATTAGTCCTCAATCTAGATTTTAATTTTGAAAACTCGACTGGACTCATCCCTTTAGACAGAGCCATTGGCTCAGCTTGTTCTATTGTAATATTATTACTCTGTAATTGAGCTTTTATTTTTGCAATATCACTTTCCGTTAAATTATCTACTTTAATTGTACTCAAGTCATTTCCCCTCAACAGGTCTTGAGCAATCACTTTTGATGACAACTGGCAAAAAACAAAAAAAAGTAAAATAATTACTAATATTTTCTTCATATATAAATTTTAATTGATATTAAAATCCAGAATAATTTTATTCTTAAGATTTATTAAAACTAATTTTTTATCTTTTTTCTGCTAAACGCAATAAATACTGCCCGTATTCATTTTTCTTCAGTGGAGTAGCTAACTCAATTAGCTTATCTTTGGAAATATAGTCCATTTCATAAGCTATCTCTTCTAAACAGGCTACTTTTAATCCTTGTCTTTTTTCAATAGTTTGAATAAAATTTGAAGCTTCTAAAAGAGATTCATGTGTGCCTGTATCTAACCAAGCATACCCTCTTCCCATTAATTCAACTTTTAAGTTTTTTGCTTCTAAATATTCTTGGTTTACAGTCGTTATTTCTAATTCTCCTCTATGACTTGGTTTAATCGTTTTAGCGACATTAACAACAGAGTTAGGATAAAAATACAATCCTACAACGGCATAATTACTCTTAGCCACAATAGGTTTTTCTTCAATGCTAATTACGTTACCTGATTTATCGAATTCAGCAACTCCATATCGTTCTGGGTCTTGAACATAGTATCCAAATACAGTTGCTTTTTTTTCAACAACAACATTTTTCACTGCTGTTTTTAACAATTCTGTTAAGCCGTGTCCATGAAAAATATTATCCCCTAAAATCAAACATACATCATCTGAACCAATAAATTTTTCACCTATAATAAAGGCTTGAGCTAAACCATCTGGACTCGGTTGTTCAGCATACTCAATTTTAATACCAAAATCTTCTCCATTACCTAATAAATTTTTGAAATTCGGTAAATCATGTGGAGTGGATATAATCAAAACCTCATTAATTCCTGCTAACATCAAAACGGATAAAGGATAATAAACCATCGGTTTATCATAAATTGCCATTAATTGTTTTGAAATAGATTTTGTTAAGGGATATAATCGTGTCCCAGAGCCTCCAGCTAATATAATTCCTTTCATACTTTTATCTTATTGTAATAGTCCTGATTAAAAATCTTATTTATTTGAATATTGGTTTTGATAATAGGCTTGGTAGTTTCCGCTTGTTACATTTACTAACCATTCTTCATTTTCCAGATACCAATTTATAGTTCTTTCTAGTCCTTGTTCAAAAGTAACGGATGGTTTCCATCCTAATTCTTTATTAATTTTTGAGGCATCAATAGCATATCTTAAATCATGCCCTGGACGATCTTTTACATATGTAATTAGTTTAGCTGATTCACCAGTAGCTCTACCTAATTTTTCATCCATAATTTGGCATAATAATTTCACCAAATCAATATTTTTCCATTCATTAAATCCACCAATATTATAAGTATCATGATTTTCTCCTTTATGGAAAACTAGATCTATTGCCACTGCATGGTCTTCAACAAATAACCAATCTCTAGTGTAATTTCCATCACCATAAACAGGTAATGGTTTATTATTAATTATATTATTAATAAATAAAGGTATTAATTTTTCAGGAAAATGATTTGGTCCATAATTATTGGAACAATTTGTAATCACATATGGTAAACCGTAAGTCTCCCCATAAGCTCTAACAAAGTGATCCGAGCTTGCTTTTGATGCAGAATAAGGTGAATTTGGATCGTATGCAGTAGTTTCAGTGAACAATCCTGTAGTACCTAAAGAGCCATATACCTCATCGGTACTAATATGATAAAAACGCTTACCTTCAAAATTACCTTTCCATAATTTTCTAGCTGCGTTTAATAAATTCATTGTTCCAATTACATTAGTTTTCACGAACTCTAATGGATCTTCAATAGATCGATCAACATGCGATTCAGCAGCTAAATGTAGGACACCATCAAATTGATGTTCTGCAAATAATGTGTTTACAAAATCCTCGTCTACAATATCTCCTAAAATAAAATTATAGTTTGGAGCATCTTCAATATCTTTAAGGTTTTCTAAATTCCCTGCATATGTCAATTTATCTAAATTATAAATTTGATATTCTGGGTAATTATTCACAAATCTTCTGACAACGTGTGAACCTATAAATCCAGCTCCTCCAGTAATTACAATTTTTTTCATATAAAATTTTATATTTTTTTTATCTTAATGTCCTAAACTCAAAAATATCTTTTCTCAAAATTACAATTGTAAAAAAGCTTGCAAAGGTAAGATATTAATTTAACACTTTAACACTCTTTTCACTATAGCTTCCCACAATTTACAGTATTCATGAAAGGCTTTATTTTTAACATTTATTTTTCTCTTTATTATTATATAAGCTATAATCTGCCATCAACTTTCTTTCGGATAACACCTTTAACATCATATATAATACTTTTTTCTTTTCTAAAATCATCTAATTCTAATTCTAAAAAAGCATTATGAGCTACCCCTAATACTATTGTATCAAACTTCTCAATAGGTAAATTCTGTGTTGTCAATATTTTATATTCTTCAAAAACTTCTTGCGGACTAGCCCAAGGATCGTAAACCGTTATATTGATACCATATTCTTTTAATATCGTAATCATATCAATGATTTTTGTATTTCTTACATCTGGACAGTTTTCTTTAAATGTAATTCCAAGCATTAATAGATTTGAGCCATTAACCATGATTCCTTTCTTTATCATCAACTTTACGACTTGTGAAGCCACATATTCTCCCATACTATCGTTAATTCGACGTCCTGCTAAAATAATTTCAGGAAAATATCCTTGTTCTTGCGCTTTTTGTGCAATATAATACGGATCTACACCAATACAATGCCCACCTACCAATCCTGGTTTAAAAGGTAAAAAATTCCATTTTGTACCGGCTGCTTCTAACACTGCATGGGTATCAATATCAAGCACATTAAAAATTTTAGCTAGTTCATTCATGAAAGCAATATTAATATCACGCTGAGAATTTTCAATTACTTTCGCCGCCTCTGCAACTTTTATCGTTGGAGCCAAATAAGTTCCTGCTTTTATCACTGACTTATACAATGCATCAACTTTTAAGCCTATTTCTATTGTTGAACCTGCTGTTATTTTTAATATATTTTCTACTGTATGTTGTTTATCTCCTGGATTAATCCTTTCTGGTGAATAGCCTGCAAAAAAATCTTCATTAAACTTTAATCCACTAATTTTTTCTAAAACCGGAACGCATTCATCTTCTGTAACTCCAGGATAAACAGTGGATTCATAAATAACAATATCTCCTTTACTTAATACTTTTCCTACTGTTTCACTGGATTTGTATAAGGGTCTCAAATCAGGCCTATTGTGTTTATCAACTGGTGTAGGCACAGTAACTATATAATAATTACAATCTGAAATATCTTGAATCTCTGAAGAACAAAACAGGCCATTATCTTCTGATACAGAATCGACCAATACAGATTGGAGAATCTCATCTTCTATTTCTAATGTTGTATCTTTCCCTAAGCGCAGTTCATTGATTCTTTCAATATTAATATCAAATCCTACTACTGGATATTTTGTAGCAAATAAGCGCGCCAATGGCAAGCCTACGTATCCTAGTCCTATTATAGCTATTTTGATATTCATCTTATAATTTCTAATTTTTATTAAATCAAACTTCTATTCTAACAACAATCTTAATTCTTATCGTACACCGATTGCTTCATATACAAATCCAATCTCTTTCATTTTATTTGCATCTAAAATATTTCTACCGTCAAATACAAACGCTGGTTTTTTCATACTAGTGTATATTTTCTGCCAATCGTACGATTTAAATTCATCCCACTCTGTTAATATTGCTATAGCATGAGCGTCTTTACAGGTATCAAGTACGTTTTCTTCTACTGTGACACTCTCCTTATTTTCTTCTATTGAGCGCGTATTTAAATAGTTCAGGTCTGAAAAAACTTGTGCCTCTTTTACTTTAGGATCATATACTGAAATCTTAGCTTGTTCAGCTAATAAATCGTCGGCCACAAATATCGCAGCTGACTCTCTGGTATCATTTGTATCTTTCTTAAACGCCCAACCTAAAAAAGCGATTTTTTTATCTGATACTGTATTATATAATGTGCGAACAATATTACGGGCAAATCTTCTTTTCTGATGATCATTCATAATTACAACTTGCTCCCAATAGTCAGCCACTTCATGTAATCCATATGATTTTGCGATATAAACTAAGTTCAAAATATCTTTTTGAAAACAAGAACCTCCAAAACCAACAGATGCTTTTAAAAACTTAGACCCGATACGCCCATCCATCCCAATAGCTTTTGCTACTTCATTTACATTGGCTCCAGTTTTCTCGCATAATTCTGACAATGCATTGATTGAAGATACTCTTTGTGCTAAAAATGCATTTGCAGTTAACTTCGACAATTCAGATGACCATAGATTTGTCGTTAATATATTTTCTCTTTCCACCCAAGTTGCATACACATCAACTAATGCATTGATTGCTTCTTGCCCTTCAACAGATTCATCTCCTCCAATTAATACTCTATCTGGATTTAATAAATCCTCAACTGCTGTTCCTTCTGCCAAGAATTCAGGGTTGGATAGTATTTGAAACTGAACTCCATTACCTGTATTGTCTAATATATTTTTAATTGCTTCAGCAGTACGTACTGGCAATGTTGATTTTTCAACAACAATTTTATTGGTCTTAGCAATTTTAGCAATTTGTCTTGCACATAATTCTATGTATTTCAAATCGGCAGCCATTCCTTTCCCTACTCCGTACGTCTTTGTTGGTGTATTTACTGATATGAATATCATTTCGGCCTCATCTATTGCTTTTTCAACATCTGTAGAAAAGAATAAATTTCGACCTCTTGCTTCAGCTACAATTTCACTTAATCCAGGTTCATAAATTGGTAAATTATCTATATTTTTATCATTCCACGCTGCTATTCGATCAGCATTTAAATCCACTACCGTCACCTTAATATCAGGGCATTTCTTCGCAATAACTGCCATTGTAGGCCCTCCTACATATCCTGCACCAATACAACAAATCGACTTTATTTTCATATAAGAAAATTAATTTTAAAATAATATATGTATTTATATACTTTAACAAAAGTAATACTTTAGGTATTCAAATACTAAAATTTGATTTTGAGTATTACATCACAAATCTAATCAACCTACTTAATTTCATTATTTTAACTCACAAAATGAGAACAAATAGTTTGAATAATGTTATTTTTAGCGTTATTTTTGAGTGATAATTATTACATTGAACTCAAAAAACCAGAATAAAAGTCATTAAAATCTCATTTTGAACAAAAAAATATTCCTTTTTTTATTATTCTTTTCAAATATATTCTATTGTGCAGCACAAGATGATATTGTAATTGAATATTATCATACTTTACAAGACACTCTTCTATCAAGCGAAATTAGTCAACAGAAATTCATTCCTTACAAGCAGAATAATATACAGCCTCGATTTTCTAATGCTGGTATTTATTGGTTCAGAATTAAGGTCAACAAGCCTACTTCTTCCTCACAATATATTATGCAAATCACTAACCCTCGTTTGGATAGTGTTTATTTATATAAAAAATGGTTTAACAAAACTATTCTATTGGGTGTGGATGGGAATAATTTCAAACAAAGCGACACTTCTTCTTATTTAAGATATGTACAATTTAAATTAGGTAAAAATCCAGATGTTTTTTATTTAAAGACATCCTTTAAAAAAGACATTAATCTCCCCATACATATCAAAACAGAATACCAATCTCACAAAGACAATCAGTTTGATTTTTTTATTTTGGGTTTGTATTATGGCTTCGCAACAATGATCTTATTTGTTAATCTATTTTATTACATCACCTTAAAAGACAAAAAGTTTCTTTATTACTGCTTTTTCCTCATCACTATAGTATGTGCTGTTATGTATACTGATGGAATGTTAATTTATATTACTAAAAATCATTGGTGGTTGAATCACGGTGAAATTGTTTTCCATCTTTCCGTAGGTATTACGGGGACTATTTTTGCTACAGCATTCCTTGAATTAGAAACATTTTATCCAAAACTTAAATGGCTCGCCTTATTATTAGTCATTTTTATCATTACCGCTTTTAGCTTTTATGTTTCTAATCATAAATTATCTTCTTTTATGATTGGGGAAATAGGCATTATTACATTAATTACACTATACTGGGTAATTGGATTAACGTTAGTAAAAAAGCACTTCTTTTCTCGTTTTTTCGTGATTGGATATGGTTTAATTCTTTTTGTGTCTTTCGATTTTTTTATTGGACGCGCATTCGGATTCAATTTTTTAAAAATGAGTCAGGATCAACTTAAAATTGCAAGTAGTTTTGAAATCCTCATATTATCTTGGACTATTTCTTATCGGGTCAAATTAATGAAGAAAGAAAATAGTTATTACCGAGATGAAATCAATAAGTATATTCAACAAGCAATGCAAAATGAAAACAATCAGGAAGTAGATAAACCAATTGTCGTATTGGATAGCGTTCGTCATAAATTTAATTTGACGGATCGGGAACTTGAAGTTTTAAACTGCATTGTTGAAGGATTAACTAATACCGAAATTGCAGATAAATTATATCTTTCTGTAAATACTATCAAATATCACACTCGAAATATTTACGAAAAACTGAATATTAAAAACAGAACTCAAGCGGTGGCAAAAATTCACGAAAACCCAAATTCTTTACAAAAATAATCGTTTTTTACGCCTTTTCCCCTCAAAACTACCCATATGGGTGGGATTAAAATTTAATAGTTAGAATACATTTGTGTGGAATTATAAACAACAGAATTTCATTTGCTGGTTATATCCCCGATTATTTTGAGATATTCTAACTCTTAATATTCAATCAGCTTTTCGTAATTCTGTTTGTTTATAACCACACCCAGAATTATTCCTATGATTATTGTAGTGCCCCCCCGATCATCTGTTTTAATAATAGGGTAATTTATCAAATACAATATTTACTAAAAAGCAAATATTGTATTTGGAGGTTGTGGTCTAATTAGAAGATGGACTTAGATTTTCTTTACAAATAAATCTTATTTTTTTAACGAATTTTCAAAAGGAACTCTGTGTAGAATACTTCTGCCTAAAGTAACTTCATCTGCATATTCTAACTCGTCTCCTACAGATATCCCTCTTGCAATTGTGGACACAATAACATTCGATTCGCCAATCTGCTTATAGATATAGAAATTAGTAGTATCTCCTTCCATTGTAGAGCTTAATGCAAAGATTATTTCCGTGACATTACCGCTTTTTATCTTATCTACTAAGGATACTATATTTAATTGATGTGGGCCAACCCCATCAATTGGAGATATTTTACCTCCCAAGACATGGTAAGTCCCTCTAAATTGCCCTGTATTCTCAATTGCCATTACATCTCGAATGTCTTCTACAATACAGATTAGTTGATGATTTCTATTTGGATTAGCACAGATTTCACAAATCTCTACATCTGATATATTATGACAGTTTCTACAAAACATGATGTCTTCACGCATGTTCAACAATGCTTGAGTCAGTAATGATGTTTGCTCTTTTGGTTGCTTCAATAAATGTAACACTAAACGCAATGCAGTACGTTTACCAATACCTGGCAATTGTGACATTTCATTTACAGCTCTTTCTAATAATTTTGATGAAAATTCCATCTTCCAAAATTAATCTTTTTTGATTATTTCATTATTGATAAACGTGATTATTTAGACAAAAAAACATCTATTTTATTCTCTATAAATAAGTTGGTTTTTTTGTACTTTGCCACACATAAAATTAAGCCTTGTATGCAGCCATTTACTATACTAACGATTATTATTATTTATTTTGGACTCTTGCTTTTCATTTCAAATGTGATTAGTAAAAAAGACCATGGTAATGAGGCTTTTTTTAAAGCTAATAAAAACTCAAAATGGTATTTAGTTGCCTTTGGTATGATTGGAACTGCCTTATCAGGAGTTACCTTCATTTCTGTTCCTGGTGAAGTTGGCTCTCCAAATGGGGAACAATTCAAATATTTCCAATTCGTTTTAGGAAATGCTATTGGATTCATCATTATTGCAAAAGTATTACTCCCCCTTTACTACCGAATGAATCTAACCTCTATTTATGGTTATATTGAAAGAAGACTCGGTACATATAGTTATAAAACGGCTGCAACTATTTTTCTAATTAGTAGAACTATTGGTTCTGCTTTTAGACTCTATTTAGTAGTTATTGTATTGCAGCGTTTTGTTTTTGATTTTTATGGAATTCCCTTTTGGCTTACCGTATTAATTTCTTTAGGTCTTATTTTCGCCTATACTTATAAAGGAGGCTTAAAAACTATTATTATCACGGATACTCTACAAACATTCTTCTTAGTAAGTTCTGTTTTCTTTACAATTTATTTTATCTGTGATAGTTTAGATTATAATATTCCAGAAGCTTTTAAAGCTATAAAAAACAGTAATTACTCTAAGATATTCTTTTTTGAAGATTTCATGGGTAGTCGATATCACTTTGTAAAGCAGATCTTAGGTGGGATTTTTGTAACTATCGCAATGGTTGGTCTGGATCAAGATTTAATGCAAAAAAATCTTAGTTGTAAAAATATCGGAGAAGCACAAAAAAACATGTTTACTTTCACTGGAATATTTGTTGTGATAAATCTTTTCTTCTTAAGTGTTGGAGCCTTACTCTATATTTATGCTGCAAAATATGGCATTGAAGTTCCTTTGGACGCAGCAAGTGGAAAGCCAAGAACTGATCTTTTATTTCCAGAAATCGCCTTTAATCATTTAACGATTATTCCTTCAATTGTCTTTTTATTAGGATTAACTGCCGCAACATTTGCAACAACAGATTCAGCCTTAACAGCCCTTACAACATCTTTCTGTGTGGACTTTTTAGGAATGGATAAAACAGAGAACTTAGCGAAACCGAATATTGTCCGTACACGACATCTTGTACATATTTCTTTTTCATTCTTAATGTTTCTGGTAATTATCATTTTTAACGCCATTAATGATGCTTCGGTCGTGAGCATGATTTTCAAAATAGCTTCGTATACCTATGGCCCATTATTAGGGCTTTACTCTTTCGGTTTATTCCTAAAAAGAAGGACAGTTTATGATAAAACTGTCCCTTTTATAGCAATATTAGCACCTGCACTAACTTTTGTCTTGAGTAAATATTCTACTGTATTTTTTGGAAATTATACCTTTGACAATGAGCTTATCATTGTAAATGGACTAATTACTTTCCTCTTATTACTTATTGTGAGTAAACCGACAGTAGCCGAAAAATTGTAGTTTAATATTGATTTGTCGTTAACAAAACCAAAGTACAAGCTACTTCAGCTTTAATTCCGTTTGGAGCTAGTAACTGATAAAACTCAGGATTTTCAGTACCAGGATTAAAGATGACTCTTTTAGGCTGAAGTCCTATTATGTAATTATAATATTCTCTTTGTCTTGTTGGATTAACATACAGAGTAACTGTGTCAATACCTTTAAAAGGTACCGCTTTTGTTTGAATTTTAATTCCTGCTACTTCTCCTTCATTTTGTCCTATTGCAACTGTCGAATGTCCTTTATCAACTAGCATATTAATCGCTTTGTAAGCATATCGATCTTCCTTTGTAGTAGCGCCGAGAACTAATGTCTTTTTATTTTTCATTTTAATTTCCTTTGGAACAAATTTACTATATTTTACTACTAAGGCTATTCATTTTTCATAAATTATAACAATCTATTTACTAAACACATAATCCATCGGTAATAAATCACCTGCTTTAAGACTTCCAATATAGGTTCCGAAAACTACTCCTGTAACTGGAGTATAATTCCCGTTTTTATCTACATATATTTCTGGTTGAAGAAAATCCATAATGGATACATTTCCTGCGTCATATCGAATATGAAAATATTCTTTTATCCATACATAGCCTGGTTTGGATTGTGCTATCATTCTTTCACTCTCTGCTAAAGTCAATGAAGTACTTCTTTTCTCCTTTTTCGGCAATCCAATGATCTTAATCTTCTTTCCTTCTAATGTATCCGATGTTTTAAAATAATTCTTAGGATCGTCCTTGAACCTATTTACATACAACTCAAACTTTTCACTTTCCCAGCTTTCTTCTGCAATTGTTTTCATCAAATGATTTGCGGATCCTAAATAGGTTTCTTTTCTTTTTTTAACTGCCGATTTACTTCCTTTTGAGACATCTTTAAAAAACGTTGTGCCCAAATAAACACTTTGTATTACATCAAACGAGGCTAGACTAGTTGCAAAATACTTCACTTCAAAATAGGAAAGATCAAAGAGAATTTCATATTCTAATTGCTTATTTATAATCTTGAGTGGACTTCTAGCACTGGCAGTTAATGTATTCGTTTTTACATCATACTGAACATTGATATCGTCTTCATTCAATATTTTGCAGGATTTGGCTGTCTTAGAACTACCTAAAAAATATTCTTTAAAAGCTTGTAGCATTTTTTTACGACTGAAAGGACCATTGCTCACCATTACTTCTTGTAAGGCAACCAAATCTTCCTTCATGTAAACTTTAAAGGATTTACCTTGATTGGCCGCTTTATCGACTGTAAGGGTTTCATATCCGACAAAACTAAACACTAACGTGTTTTGTGTTTTACCACTTAATGCAATAGCAAAATATCCTTCATTGTTTGTCATTGTACCGAATGTGGTACCGTCTAAATAAACATTTGCTCCTTCAATTGGCTTTTTTGTAACTTCATCATAAACATACCCACTTAAGGTTTGTGCTGTTAATGACCCAAAAAACAAGAGACATAGTAGTAATAAAAAATTCTTCATCAAGTAGATATAAAAAATAAATGTAAGAAATCTTCTTAATTTCCCGCTGATAATGATTATTTATTTTTAAATTTACTTTACCCCCACAACTGAAGACTAATTTTACCTCAAAAACATGGAACTTTTTTTCTACTTATTTGCCGCGCTTTTCTCAGTCATCAATCCGTTAGGAACCTTACCCATATATGTAGGTCTTACCATGGAAGAATCAAAGGCTGAACGATCTCGGATTTCACTTTGGACAGCAATCAATGTTTTGATTATTTTGATTATTTCATTCTTTATGGGGAAATATGTTCTGTCATTTTTCGGAATCAGTATTGATGCTTTAAGAATCGCTGGGGGGCTTATTATCGTTACTTCGGGTTTCTCTCTATTGACTGGTAATTTCAAAAAACACAAAGGAATTGATAAACGCGTTGAGGAAGACGCCGAAAAAAGAAGTGATATTGCTTTGACTCCACTTGCCATTCCGATGTTGGCTGGTCCTGGATCTATATCATTATTAATTACTTTTTATCAAGAGTACCAAGAAGTACAAGAAAAAGTAATCGCTACACTTGCCATTGTTGCAGTAGCTTTTGTGATTTTTATTATTTTAAAAAGTGCTCATTATATTGTCAAAATACTAGGAGCATCTGGAATAAATGCAATCTCAAGAATTGTTGGTTTTATTGTTATCGCTATAGGGATAGAATACATCAGTAGTTCTGTTGTAAATATTTTAAGAACGATAGTACCTAATTAATGTTTTAATTGTTTTACTAAAAATTAAAAGTCCCTTCCCTTAAACTATTGCCGAGTAAAAGGGAATTGACTTTTCAAACAAACAAACTAAATATATTAACGTATAAATCCTACTGCAATAGTATTATTGGTTTGAGGATTGATTAAGATAAAAGCTCCATTCTTTTTATTCAAATAATAGGAGTCCATAAAAATTGGCATTGCCAACTTGATTTGTACATCGGCAATCTCATTCAATTTTATTTCATTTGCCACGAAAGGCTTTGTTGGATTTTCTGGTGGAATAATTGCATCTATTTGTTGTAGTTTACAAACTGATTGTCGCGTACCCGCTTGAATGACATACTTACCTCCTGATGTTGCTTTATTTTCATCTAACCAAACAATTGTTGCATCAATCTCTTTTTGCAATAAATGTCCTTGATCTTCTGCAACCATCATCATCCCTCTACTTACATCTATATCATGTTGTAATCGCAACTGTATAGACTCTCCCGCTATTGCGCTAGAAAGTGTGTCTTTAAATTTTCTAATCTCAATTACTTTACTCTTTAAACCTGAAGGTAAAATTGTAATCTCATCATTTAAATTGACCGTTCCACTGATTATAGTCCCTGTGTAAGAACGATAATCTACAAAATCTTGATTCTGTACATGCAAAACTTGCTGCACATCCATTCTGAAAACTTCATTTTCTATTGCATTATCTTCTATACTATGTAATAAATTAGATAATGTATCTCCATTGTACCATGGCATTGACTGAGATGATAAAACAACATTATCTCCTTTTAATGAACTAATTGGTATAATTTCTATTTTTTGATTTTGTACTGGAAATTGTTTAACCATTTTTTGAATTTCTGATGCTATTTGTAAAAAAACATCTTCATCATAGTTTACTAAATCCATTTTATTAATACAGAATACTACGGTATGCAATCGTAACAATCTACTTATAAAATAATGGCGATGCGTTTGCTCTAGTAAACCTTTACGGGCATCAATCAAGATAATAGAAACTTGTGAATTTGATGCTCCTGTAACCATATTCCTAGTATATTCAATATGACCCGGACTATCGGCAATAATAAATTTTCGACTAGCTGTCGCAAAATAAATATGAGCTACATCAATTGTAATTCCTTGTTCTCTTTCTGCAATTAATCCATCTGTAATCACCGAAAAATCTAAATCTTGCAATCCTTTTTCAAATGTTTTTTTCTCAATTAGTGCTTCTTGTTCTGTTGTAAGTGCATGACTATCGTATAGTAAACGACCAATCAAAGTACTTTTCCCATCATCAACACTTCCTGCTGTATTTATCCTAAGTAAATCCATTAAAAATATCCTCCTTTTTTTCTTTGCTCTAACGCTGCTTCTGATCTTTTATCATCTATACGTGCACCACGTTCTGATGATTTTGAGGCCTTATTCTCATCTATTACTGCTTCAATCGTATTTGCTTCCGACAATAATGCTGCTGTACAGGTCATATCGCCTACTGTTCTAAAACGTACAATCTTATCTATAATCTCATCACTTTCAACTAAATTAAGATGGTCTGAAAATGCTAAATAAGTACTGTCTCTAAAAACCAATTTTCTTGAATGTGCAAAATAGATGTTGGGTAATGTCAATTCTTCTTGCTTAATATAATGCCATACATCCTCTTCTGTCCAATTGGAAATTGGAAATGCACGGACATTTTCTCCAAAATTAATTTTACCATTTAATATTGTAAACATTTCTGGTCGTTGCTTTTTTGCATCCCATTGTCCAAAATCATCTCGAACGGAAAAAATTCGCTCTTTGGCTCTTGATTTCTCTTCATCTCTTCGCGCACCACCCATACAAGCATCAAAACCAAATTCTTCAATAGCATCCAATAACGTTACTGTTTGTAATGCGTTACGACTGGCATATTTACCACTTTCTTCTGTTGCTTTATTTTGATCTATAGAATCCTGAACATATCGAACAATTAATTCAACACCGAGTTCTTTTACCAATTCATCTCTAAAGGATATTGTTTCAGGAAAATTATGCCCTGTATCAATATGCAAAAATGGAAATGGAATTTTTGCTGGATAAAAGGCCTTTTGTGCTAATCGTGCTAGTGTAATGGAATCTTTCCCTCCAGAAAACAACAATACTGGTTTCTGAAATTGCGCTACTACTTCACGAATAATATAAATACTTTCATCTTCCAAAGTACTTAAATGTCTATTTCTTCTCTCTTTCATACTAATTATTCTTATCCGATTGTATATGCAGTCCGCATTCTTTTTTTCCATTTTCCCACCACCATCGGCCTGCTCTAAAATCTTCTCCTTTTTCTAGTGCTCTTGTACAAGGTGCACAACCTATACTTAGGTATCCTTTTTTATATAAACTGTTTATAGGTATTCTATATTCGTCCATAAAATGTTCTACTTCTTCTAATGAATAATTCAATAATGGATTGAATTTAATTAGTTGAAAACTTTCATCCCATTCCAAAAATGGCATAGATTCTCTATTTGTCGATTGTTCTGCTCTTAATCCAGTAATCCATAAGTTAGCTCCTTCTAAGGCTCTTTTTAATGGCTTAACCTTTCTTATTCGGCAACATTCTTTTCTATTTTCTATACTTTGATAGAAACCATTAATTCCTACATTATTCACATAGTTTCTAATATCTTCTTCTTCAGGGAAAAATGTAGCTATTTCTAATAATGGATATTTATTGAGTGTTTTATGAAATACTTCATATATTTCATTGAATTGTCTTCCTGTATCTAATGTAAAGACATTAACCGCTGAAACATAGGGATACAAAACATGGGTTAGCATTTGGTCTTCAATACCAAATGAGGTCGAGAAAACTTTTCTACCTTCTACTTTTTCCAAAACAAAAGAAATCATTTCGTCTATTGTTTTTCCTTCTAAAGCTTTATTCCATTCTTGTATTTGCTCTTTTATCATTTTCTTGTCAATTTAGACCATGCTCTTTCATGTAAATAATACAACAACATTTTTGAAAGCACTTCAACACTTCCTATTGAAAAAGCAATCTTCACACTTCCAGTCAAAATATAGGAAATGATCATAGTATCAATAGTTCCTACAATCCTCCAAGTCACTGCTTTTATTGCAGAAATCTTTGGGCTATCTTTAATATTTTTAACGCTTTTTGTTTTTATCAAGTCTATTATCATACCGTTTCATTATCTTTTTTCAAATATACTATTAGTCTATAGAAATACTAGATTAATTTGTGAAAAAATTTTGTTACAGCAATGTTAAATCATATAACGACTTACCTTCTAACACTTTAAGTGTATTATCTCTTACCTCAATCATTAATTTATTTAATGTACAAGCATCTTCACTTGGACAGTCATCACATTTTTCGTAATAATTTAAACTTACACATGGCAACATGGCAATTGGTCCGTCCAATAGTCTAATTACTGAAGCCACCGTAATTTCAATAGCTGGTTTCAGTAAATAATATCCACCACCTTTACCTTTTTTAGATCCAACTACTCCTATTTTCTTCAATTCAAGTAAAATACTCTCCAAGAATTTTTTAGAAATCCCTTCTTTCTCTGAAATTTCAGATATCAATATAGGCATTGATTTATCTTGACGGGCAAGATAAATCAATGCTTTTAATCCATATTTAGTTTTTTTAGACAGCATTATGCTTTTGGTAAAAATATTTCAGCCATCATACAACGCGCGCTTCCACCACCACAAGCTTCAATAGTATCTAAGCTAGAACTTAGAATTTCACAATGCTTTTCTAATAATTTTATTTGTGCAGGAGTCAAGCTTTGATGTGCAGATGCACTCATGATTAAATATCTCTTGTCATCTGCTCCACGAACTTCCAACATATTCCCTGCAAAGTTGTTTACTTGTGCTTCAGTAATAGAAATAACTTCTTTTCCATCTGCTTTCAAATTATCCACAACCATTTTTCGTTCTTTTTTATCATCTATACTTTCCAGACAAATAACGGCAAACGTTTCACCAAGACACATCATTACATTGGTATGATATATCAACTTGCGTTGGTCTTCTACTGACTGGAATGCTTCAAAAATAACTGGAGTATATTCAAAATCTTCACAGAATTCAATAAATAACTCTTCGTCTGCTCTAGGTGATAAGGCACAATATGCTTTTTGATTGGTACGGTCTAAAAGTAAACTTCCAGTTCCTTCCAAAAAGAAACCATCTTCTTCAGCAGAAGTATAATCTACAATATTGTGGATTACAAAACCTTCTTCTTCCAATAAATCTAATATATCTTCACGACGCTCTAAACGACGATTCTCTGCAAACATAGGGTATAGTGCTACATCTCCATTTTCATGAAATGAAATCCAGTTATTTGGAAAAATAGAATCTGGTGTATCTGGACTTACTGTGTCATCTACAACAATAACATTTACACCTACTGCCCTTAACTTCACTACAAAAGCATCAAATTCTTCTTGCGCTTTAGCATTTACTGTAGCAGGTAAAAGATTGTCTAATACTTTTTGATAGTAATTATTTACGGCAGTCTGTTCATTCATCCTAAAAGCTACAGGGCGAATCATTAGAATTGAGTTTGTAGTTTGTTTCATCTTTATATACATTAGATGAATAACATAAAGGTATTCATCATTTTATTATTTCGTTTTAGTCTCTGATTAAAGGTAATGTTGAGCATCTCAATAATCCTTCTTGCTTCGATATTTCAGCATATGGAATTTCTTCCACAGTAAAACCTTGTTCTCTAAGCCAATTATTTAATCGTGTAAAGTTCTTTTCTGAAACCACTACATCTGGAGCAATAGAGAATACATTTGAATTCATATGATACATTTCATCACGTTCAATATGAAACAAATTATCTTTTCCAAATAGGTTCACTAAGAACATATAATCTGCTTCTTCACGGAAACCGCTCTTGTAGATTATTCCTTTATTTTTTCCAACTGGTTGAAAACAACAATCCAAATGTAAGGCATTATCTCTAGCTTCAATCTTTGATTTCACTAGGTCAAATTCTTTTACAATTTTATCTGGAAATAATGATCTTATAAATTCTACGCCTTCCATATTTGTACGGGCCGTGATATAATCTTTATAGTCACTCCCTTTATAGGTTCCAATAAAGATATAATCATCCCATAACATTACATCACCTCCTTCAATATGAACTTCTTCAGGTGGTTTTACAACGTTACTAGGTTTTATCTGGTCGACAACATATTGTATCGCCTCTAATTCTTTTTCACGATCTGGAAGAATATTCGCTTTAATAAAAATATTATCAATTACAAATCCTATGTCTCTACAAAAGATTTGATTGCAATTTTCAATAATTTCAGGACGATATACTTTAACATCGTATTTTTCAAAAACAGCATTAAAAGCTTCCATTTCAGGAATCATATCTTTTTCTAAAGGGTATGTTCCTGCTAAAATATGTTCTAGCGACTTTGGATCATAGGCTTCTGCTGCTGTAGGAGTTGGCCCATTACTCACTGCTGTCCCTAATACGACTGCTCTTAATCTTGATGTTTCGTTTTTTACATTTATTGGTAACATAGCTTATGGCTTTTGGCAAATATAAAAAAAAAGCCTCACGATTTGTGAAGCTTTCCTATATTATAATACTAAAGTAAAATTATCTTTTATCAATAGTTTTAAATTCTCTTAAATTATAGCCAGTATACACTTGACGTGGACGTCCTATTGGCTCTTTATTTAATCTCATTTCTTTCCATTGTGCAATCCAACCTGGTAAACGACCGATAGCAAACATTACTGTAAACATCTCAGTAGGAATACCTAACGCTCTGTAAATAATTCCAGAATAGAAATCTACATTTGGATATAAGTTTCTTGCTTTGAAGTATTCATCTTCCAAAGCTGCTTTTTCAAGTTTCTTAGCAATATCTAAAATTGGATCTTCAACTCCTAATGTAGCTAATACTTCATCTGCTGCTTTCTTAATGATTTTCGCTCTTGGATCGAAGTTTTTGTAAACTCTATGACCAAAGCCCATCAAACGGAAAGGATCTTCTTTATCTTTTGCTTTTGCTAAATATTTATCTGCATCTCCTCCATTTTTAGCAATTTCCTCAAGCATTTCTAAAACTGCTTGGTTAGCTCCTCCATGAAGTGGTCCCCATAAAGCTGAAACACCTGCAGAAATGGAAGCAAATAAACCTGCATGCGACGAACCAACAACTCTTACAGTAGATGTAGAACAGTTTTGTTCGTGATCTGCATGAAGAATAAACAATTTATCTAATGCATCTGCAATTACTTTATTTGTTGTGTAAGGTCCTGTAGGCAATGCAAACATCAAGTTTAAGAAGTTTTCAACATATCCTTTTGTATTATCGTAATAATTCAATGGGAAACCTTCTTTTTTTCTATACGTCCAAGTTGCTATTACAAGGAATTTACCCATTGTTTTACAAACTGCATCGTACATTTCTTTTTCATTCTCAACATTTACCGGCTTAGGGTTGAATGCTGTTAATGCACTTGTTAATGAAGCCAAGACACCCATCGGATGAGCTGTTTTTGGAAAACCATCAATGATGTTTTTCATTTCTTCATTCACTAAAGTATATTTGCGAATATCGTTCTCGAATTTCTCTAATTCAGTTTTAGTTGGTAGTTCACCAAAAATCAACAAGTATGATACTTCTAGGAAGTTCGCTTTTTCAGCTACATCTTCGATTGAGTATCCTCTGTATCTAAGGATTCCTTGTTCCCCATCTAGGTAAGTGATTTCGCTTTTACAAGACCCTGTATTTTTATATCCTGGATCTAAAGTAATAGCACCCGTTGCACCACGTAATTTATCGATATCGATAGCAACTTCATTTTCAGTACCTACTAAAATAGGAAACTCATATTTTTTGCCATCAATTTCTAATATTGCTGTTTTTGACATGTTTTTATTAGGAATTAAATCTGTTTAAATTTTGTACTGCGAATTTATGAAAATTAACACGAATTATAAAGTAAAATCCACAGCTATTTCGTTAATATTATTATAAAAATTTAGTTAAAAACAGGTGATTACCACCGATTTAAAAATTTTATAGCAATAATAATTATACTATTTTATTTTAAATGCTTTTTCTTTAGGAAAATAGGCAATATCACCTAATTCTTCTTCAATTCTTAACAATTGATTGTATTTTGCCATACGATCACTTCTTGAAGCTGAACCTGTTTTAATTTGACCTGTATTCAATGCTACAGCTAGGTCAGCAATCGTTGTATCTTCTGTTTCACCAGAACGATGTGACATAACGGATGTATATCCTGCATTATGAGCCATATTAACTGCTGCAATCGTTTCTGTTAATGTTCCAATTTGATTTACTTTAATCAGAATTGAATTTGCTATACCTCTTTCAATTCCTTCAGATAGACGCTCAACATTTGTAACAAACAAATCATCTCCAACTAATTGAACTTTGTTACCTACTTTATCAGTAAGGTATTTCCATCCATCCCAGTCATTTTGATCCATCCCATCTTCAATAGAAATAATTGGATATTTCTGCGTTAATTCAACTAAGTAATCTGCTTGTTCTTCTGATGTTCTAACTTTCCCTTTATCTCCTTCAAATTTCGTATAGTCATACTTCCCATCCACATAAAATTCTGCCGCAGCACAATCCAAAGCAATCATCACTTCTTCTCCAGCTTTATAACCCGCATTTCCAATTGCTTGAATAATTGTTTCTAAAGCATCTTCAGTTCCTTCTAATGTTGGCGCAAAACCTCCTTCATCTCCAACAGCAGTACTTAATCCTCTATCATGTAATACTTTTTTCAAATGATGGAAAATTTCAGTCCCCATTTGCATTGCATGTGTAAAATTATTTGCTTTCACAGGCATGATCATAAATTCTTGGAATGCGATAGGTGCATCAGAATGAGAACCTCCATTGATGATATTCATCATTGGAACCGGTAAAGTATTTCCACTCACACCACCCACATATCTGTATAACGGAAGGCCTAGTTCATTTGCCGCTGCTTTTGCTGCTGCCAAAGAAACTCCTAGGATTGCATTAGCACCCAAGTTTGCCTTATTTGGTGTTCCATCTAAATCAATCATAATACGATCGATTAAATTTTGTTCGAAAACAGAAACCCCTAATAAATTTTCAGCTATTGTAGTATTTACATTTTCAATTGCTCTTGAAACTCCTTTACCCATATAAGGCTTCCCACCATCTCTCAACTCAACCGCCTCGTATTCACCTGTTGAAGCTCCAGAAGGAACTGCTGCTCTACCTAAAATACCATTTTCGGTAACTACATCAACTTCAATAGTAGGATTTCCTCTTGAATCAAGAATTTGTCTTGCGTGAATTTTAATAATAATGCTCATGTTTATTGTATGATTTGTTATCGCTTAAAGCTTAATTTTTTGAAATGTATAAAATTATATTGTATATAAAAATTATAATTGGTTAAATTAACGCATCATTAAAACTCAATCGTTTTAGCTTAATAAATTATTAACTTTTAGCATACACAGCACCAATTATAGATTTATGAAATCTAGGTTACTGGTTTGCAGTTTTAATATTTTCAATAAACTGATCAAACAAATAAGATGAATCATGTGGTCCAGGGCTTGCTTCTGGGTGGTATTGAACTGAAAAACAATTCTTACTTTTCATCTTCATTCCAGCTACTGTATGATCATTCAAATGAACATGTGTAATTTCGAAATCAGGATGTGCTTGAGCTTCCTCTTTATTCACAGCAAAACCGTGATTTTGAGAAGTAATTTCACCTTTTCCTGTTACTAAATTTTTAACAGGATGATTTATCCCTCTATGACCATTAAACATTTTATAAGTAGAAATACCATTAGCCAAAGCTATAATTTGGTGTCCTAAACAAATTCCAAATAATGGTTTATTGTTTTCTAATATCTGTTTTGCCACCTCTTGTGCTCCAAAAAGAGGATCTGGATCTCCAGGTCCATTGGATAAGAAATAACCATCTGGATTAAAAGAAGCTAATTGCTCATAAGTAGAGTCAAAAGGAAATACTTTGATGTAACAATCTCTTTTGGCTAAATTTCTAAGGATATTTTTCTTAATTCCTAAGTCAAGCGCTGCAATTTTATATTTTGCATTCTCCTCTCCATAGAAATACGGTTCTTTTGTTGAAACTTTTGAAGCTAATTCTAGCCCTTTCATATCTGGCACTTTAGCCAATTCAGCTTTAACTTTATCTAGATTATCAACATCTGTAGTTATAGCTGCATTCATAGCACCATTGTCTCTTATATAGCTTACAAGAGCTCTTGTATCTACATCGGATATAGCAACTAAGTTTTGTTTGATAAAATAATCTTCTAAACTCTCAGTAGCTCTATCGCGAGAATAGTTGAAGCTAAAGTTTTTACAAACCAAGCCTGAAATCATTATTGAGTTTGATTCAACTTCTTGGTCATTTACTCCATAATTCCCAATATGGGGATTTGTAGTAACCATAATCTGACCAAAATAAGAAGGGTCAGTAAAAATTTCTTGATAACCAGTCATCCCAGTATTAAAACATACTTCTCCAAAAACGGTACCTTCAATTCCAATTGATTTCCCGTGGAAAATAGTACCATCACTTAATAAAAGTATAGCTTGATTACGATTTGTGTACTTCATGTAAAAGTTATTATTGTGTTGTTGTTTAAACAAGTAATTATTGATTCATTATGTTTATTAATTTTTGAATCAATTGCTTTTAAAACTAAGCCATGCTTATATAAGGGATTTTAAAAACACCTTAATTTTGCAGTAAAGTTTTGCAAATTTAATCCAAAAAAAAAGGATAAACTAAAAAAAGTTTATCCTTTATATTATGAATATCATTTGTTCATGATTACTCAGTAGCTTCAGTTTTATCAGAAGAAGTTTCAGCTGCTGGAGCTTCGGCAGTGCCTTCAGCTTTTTTAGCTTTACCACCACGACGGCTTTTTGCTTTTTTAACTTCTTTTTTACCACCAGTGTAAAGTTCGTTAAAATCTACAAGCTCGATCATTGCCATATCAGCGTTATCCCCTAAACGATTACCTAATTTGATAATACGAGTATAACCACCTGGACGATCACCTACTTTAGCAGCTACGTCTCTGAATAAATCAGTTACAGCATACTTACTTCTAAGGTAAGCGAAAACGATACGTCTGTTGTGAGTAGTATCTTCTTTTGATTTTGTAATCAAAGGCTCTACAAATTGCTTAAGAGCTTTTGCTTTAGCAACAGTGGTATTAATACGCTTGTGCTCAATTAAAGAACAAGCCATATTAGCTAACATAGATTTTCTATGTGCTGTCTGTCTGCTTAAATGATTGAATTTTTTTCCGTGTCTCATTGCTATCTACAATTTAAACCTAATAGGTTTAGATTATTCTTTATCTAATTTATATTTAGCTAAATCCATTCCGAAATGTAAGTTCTTTACAGCAACAAGCTCATCAAGCTCAGTTAAAGATTTCTTACCGAAGTTACGGAATTTCATTAAGTCATTTTTGTTGAATGATACTAAGTCGCCTAATGTATCAACTTCAGCCGCTTTTAAACAATTTAATGCTCTTACAGACAAGTCCATATCAACAAGCTTAGTTTTAAGCAATTGTCTCATATGTAATGATTCTTCATCATATGATTCAGTCTGAGCAATTTCGTCAGCCTCAAGTGTTATTCTTTCATCAGAAAACAACATGAAATGGTGAATTAATGTTTTTGCAGCTTCAGTTAAAGCATCTTTCGGATGAATAGAACCATCAGTTTTGATTTCAAAAACTAATTTTTCGTAATCAGTTTTTTGCTCAACACGGAAGTTTTCAATTGTATACTTCACATTCTTTACCGGAGTAAAGATTGAGTCCGTAAAAATTGTTCCAATTGCTGCATTCTGTTTTTTGTTTTCTTCTGCAGGAACATATCCTCTACCTTTCTCGATAGTCAACTCAAGATTAAGATTAACCTTACTGTCTAAATTACAAATAACTAGCTCTGGATTTAGAACTTGGAATCCTGAAATAAATTTTTGAAAATCACCAGCAGTAATTTGATCTTTACCAGAAATAGAAATCGTAACCACCTCGTTGTCAACATCTTCTATTTGACGTTTAAAACGAACTTGTTTAAGATTAAGTATAATTTCGGTAACATCTTCAACTACTCCAGGAATAGTAGAAAATTCATGATCAACACCTTCAATACGAATAGATGTTATTGCGTATCCTTCTAGTGCAGAAAGTAAAACTCTTCTAAGTGCATTACCAACAGTCAATCCGTAACCAGGTTCTAAAGGTCTAAATTCAAATTTACCTTCAAAATCGGTTGAATCGATCATGATAACTTTATCGGGCTTCTGAAAATTAAATATTGCCATATTTCGACTAATGTCAATTATTATTTAGAATACAATTCTACGATTAGTTGTTCTTTGATGTTTTCTGGAATTTGAAGTCTAGCTGGTACAGAAACAAAAGTACCTTGCTTAGTATCGTTATTCCATGTTATCCATTCGTATACATGACTTGAATTAGATAAAGATCTTTCAATAGCATCAAGTGATTTAGATTTTTCACGAACTGCTACTACGTCGCCAGGTTTTAAGTGGTAAGAAGGAATATTCACAACTTCACCATTTACTGTTACGTGTCTGTGAGATACAGTTTGTCTTGCAGCTCTTCTAGAAGGAGAAATACCCATTCTATACACTACGTTATCTAATCTAGCTTCACATAGTTGTAAAAGAACCTCACCAGTAACACCTTTGCTACCGTTAGCTTTTTCGAAAAGGTTTCTAAATTGACGCTCTAAAATTCCGTAAGTGTACTTCGCTTTTTGCTTTTCCATTAACTGAATTGCGTATTCAGATTTTTTACCTCTCTTTTTAGCCATTCCGTGCTGCCCTGGAGGGTAATTTCTTTTTTCAAATGACTTATCGTCACCGAATATAGCTTCGCCAAATTTACGAGCTATTTTAGTTTTTGGACCAGTATATCTTGCCATTTCTAAAAATTTAAAAAAGGTAGGCGATTATGAATTCAGGTCAAATCCTCCGATAATCTATTACCTACCTAGGTTATACTATAATTATACTCTTCTTCTTTTCGGAGGACGACATCCGTTGTGAGGAAGTGGAGTAACATCAATAATTTCTGTTACTTCAATACCACCGTTATGTAAAGATCTAATAGCAGATTCTCTACCATTACCTGGACCTTTAACATAAACTTTCACTTTTTTAAGTCCTGCTTCTAGAGCAACTTTACTAGCATCTTCTGCTGCCATCTGAGCTGCATACGGAGTGTTCTTTTTAGAACCTCTGAAACCCATTTTACCTGCTGAAGACCAAGAAATAACTTCACCTTTTTTGTTAGTCAAAGAAATGATGATGTTGTTAAAAGTTGCACTAATATGAGCTTCGCCAGTTGATTCAACAACAACTTTACGCTTTTTTGTATTCGCTTTTGCCATACTATTACTTATTATTTAGTTGCTTTTTTCTTGTTTGCAACTGTTTTTCTTTTACCTTTTCTTGTTCTAGAGTTGTTCTTAGTTCTTTGACCTCTCAATGGAAGTCCTGATCTATGACGGATTCCTCTATAACATCCGATATCCATTAAACGTTTGATGTTTAAAGAAATTTCTGAACGTAGTTCTCCCTCAATTTTGAAAGATGATACAGCTTCACGGATATTTCCGATCTCATCATCATTCCAATCTTGAACTTTTTTATCTTCACTAACTTGAGCTTTTTCTAAAATCTCTTTAGCTCTGCTTCTACCTACTCCGAAGATATAAGTTAAAGCAATGATACCTCTCTTGTTTTTTGGTATATCTACCCCTGCTATTCTTGCCATAACTATCCTTGTCTTTGTTTAAATCTAGGATTCTTTTTATTAATTACGTACAATCTCCCTTTTCTACGCACAATGATGCACTCGGGACTTCTTTTTTTAACTGATGCTCTTACTTTCATTTTAATAGCCTTTAATATCTATAAGTAATTCTTGCTTTAGACAAATCATAAGGGCTCATTTCTAGTTTAACTTTATCACCAGGTAATAATTTAATGTAATGCATACGCATTTTTCCAGAAATATGAGCGATTACAATGTGCCCGTTCTCTAACTCTACACGGAACATCGCATTTGACAATGCTTCAATGATTGATCCGTCTTGTTCTATTGCTGACTGTTTTGCCATAAAAATTAAGCTACTGCTTTTCTATTTTTACCACTTTTCATCAAGCCGTCATAGTGTCTGTTCAACAAATAAGAATTAATCTGCTGAATAGTATCTATAGCAACTCCAACCATAATCAACAATGATGTACCTCCATAAAACAATGCCCAAGAGGATTGAACCCCCATAAGACTAACGATAATTGCTGGGAACACAGCTATTAAAGCCAGAAATAAAGATCCTGGGAATGTGATTAATGACATGATCTTATCTAAGAACTCTGAAGTATCGATTCCAGGCTTAATTCCCGGGATAAATCCTCCACTTCTCTTTAAATCGTCAGCCATTTTATTTGTAGGTACTGTAATTGCGGTGTAAAAGTAAGTAAAAACAATGATTAATAATGCAAAAACTAAATTATACTGCCATCCAAATATATTTTGGAATGCTGAAGTAACTGATTTTGCAGTATCAGAAGTTGATAATCCAGCAACAGCGGCAGGTATAAACATAATTGCCTGTGCAAAAATAATTGGCATAACCCCTGAAGCATTAAGCTTTAAAGGAATCCATTGTCTGTTACCTTGTTCAAAATCTCCCGTTACGGTACGTCTTGCATACTGTACTGGTATTTTTCTTACTGCCATAACTAGAAGTATACAAGCGATGATAATCAACAGCCATATAATAACTTCTATAACAATCAACATAGGTCCACCGTTGTTTTCTGTTACTCTTGAAGAAAATTCTTGAATAAATGCTTGAGGCATTCTAGCAAGGATTCCCACCATAATTAACAATGAAATACCGTTACCGATACCTTTATCAGTGATTTTCTCACCTAGCCACATAGCAAATATTGTACCTGTAACTAAGATCATAACTGATGAAAACAAGAATGAAAAAGAACTGAAACCTAATAAAAAGGCGTCACTTGGTAATGTTCTATAAAGATTATAGATATAACCAGGTCCTTGAACTAAAGTAATCCCTATGGTTAACCATCGTGTAATTTGGTTCATTTTCTTTCTACCACTCTCCCCATCTTTTTGTAGTTTTTGTAGGTAAGGAACCGCGATTCCCATCAACTGAACAACAATAGAAGCAGAGATGTATGGCATAATACCCAATGCAAATACAGATGCCTGCGAAAACGCACCACCTGTAAATACATCGATTAACCATCCAATCCCTTGATCGGTTTGATTTGATAAATTTTGCAATTTAGTCGCATCAATTCCTGGTAGAGTTACTTGAGCACCAAAACGATAAACTAAAAGTAGACCTAAAGTAATTAGAATTCTATTTTTTAATTCTTCAATTTTCCAAACATTGGTTAGTGTTTCAATAAATTTCTTCATCTTGGTAGAATAGATTATAATACTACTGCTTCACCTCCAGCCGCTTCGATAGCAGCTTTTGCAGTGGCAGTAAATTTATGAGCAGATACCTTCAATTTTGCTTTCAATTCTCCTCTTCCTAAAATCTTTACGATTTCATTCTTAGTTGCTAAACGGTTAGCTACAAAAACTGTCATATCAACAGTATCAGTAATTATTCCATTGTCAACTAATAATTGAAGAGTGTCAAGATTAACTCCTTCGTATTCTTTACGATTGATGTTCTTGAAACCAAACTTAGGTACACGTCTTTGTAATGGCATTTGACCACCTTCAAAACCTATCTTTTTAGAATAACCTGAACGAGATTTAGCTCCTTTGTGACCTCTTGCAGAAGTACCACCTTTACCAGAACCTTCACCTCTACCAAGTCTTTTATTCTTATTGTGTACTGACCCTTCAGCTGGTTGTAAGTTATTTAAATTCATAACTATAATTGTTATTTAGTTTCTTCAACAGAAACTAAGTGTTTAACTTTATTTACCATTCCAAGGATAGGAGAAGTTGCTTCATGTTCAACAACCTGACCTAGTTTACGAAGACCTAAAGCTTCAAGAGTTCTCTTTTGTGTAAGAGGACAGTTGATTTTGCTTTTTACTTGTGTTACTTTTATCTTTGCCATAATATCCTTGAATTAACCTTTAAAAACTTTTTCTAAAGAAACACCTCTTTGTTTTGCAATAGTAACTGCACTTCTCATTTGCAATAAAGCATCAAAAGTTGCTTTTACTACGTTATGAGGGTTTGATGAACCTTGAGATTTTGATAATACATCGTGAATACCTACTGCTTCAAGCACTGAACGAACAGCACCACCAGCGATAACTCCTGTACCATGAGATGCAGGAATCAATAATACACGTGCACCACCAAACTTACCTTTTTGTTCATGAGGAACAGTTTGACTGTCAAGAGGAATTTTAACTAAATTTTTCTTAGCGTCTTCTACTGCTTTAGCAATAGCTTCAGATACATCTTTAGATTTCCCTAAACCGTGACCTACCACACCGTTTTCGTCACCTACAATTACAATAGCAGAAAAACCAAAAGCTCTACCTCCTTTTGTAACCTTAGTAACACGGTTTACATTCACCAAACGGTCTTTTAATTCAAGACCACTTGGTTTTACTAACTCTACGTTTTTGTATTTATGATACATAATTTCTTAGAATTTAAGTCCAGCCGCTCTAGCGCCTTCTGCTAATGATTTAACACGACCGTGATATAAATAACCTCCTCTATCGAAAGTAACATTTTCTATCCCAGCTTTCAAAGCCTTTTCTGCTATTAGTTTACCTACAGCAGTTGCAGTTTCGATGTTTGTACCTTTTGTTCCACTTACTTCTTTTTCACGAGAAGATGCAGCTACTAACGTAACACCATTTGCGTCGTCTATGAGTTGAGCATAGATTTCTTTGTTACTTCTGAATACAGAAAGTCTTGGTTTTGCAGCAGTACCGCTTACAATCTTTCTGATTCTGAACTTGATTCTCTGTCTTCTTTCAGATTTTGTTAATGACATAATCTTATTTTTTAAGCTGATTTACCTGCTTTTCTTCTTAATACTTCGCCAACAAATTTAACACCTTTTCCTTTGTATGGTTCAGGTTTGCGGAAACCTCTAATCTTCGCCGCTACTTGACCTAAAAGTTGTTTGTCTAAAGAAGTTAACTTTACGATTGGATTTTTACCTTTTTCTGAAATAGTTTCTACAACTACTTCTGATGCAACTTCTAGAACAATATTGTGAGAATATCCTAAAGCTAAATCAAGTTTTTGACCTTGATTTGATGCTCTATAACCTACTCCTACAAGCTCTAATTGCTTAGTAAAACCTTCTGACACACCAATAATCATATTATTGATTAAAGATCTGTATAAACCATGTTTTGCTCTCTCATCTTTATGATCAGATGATCTTTCAACAATAACTTGACCTTCTTCAACTTTTACAGTAATATCTACGATATTTTGCGTAAGTTGACCTAATTTTCCTTTTACTGTAACAACAGCATCTTTAACTTCTACAGTTACGCCAGCAGGAATTACAATTGGATTTTTACCTATTCTTGACATTGTTAAGTCTTTTAATTAGTATACGTAACAAATTACTTCACCACCAACATTTAATTGCCTAGCTTGTTTTCCAGTCATCAAACCTCTTGATGTAGAAACAATAGCAATACCTAATCCATTAAGGATTCTTGGTAAGTTAGAAGCACCAGCATACTTACGCAAACCTGGTTTACTAATTCTTTGGATATCTTTAATTACTGACTCTTTAGTATCTTTATCATACTTCAAAGCTATTTTGATAGTACCCTGAACAGAGTTATCATCAAATTTGTAACTTAAAATATATCCTTGATCAAATAAGATCTTCGTTATTTCTTTCTTAAGATTAGAAGCTGGAATCTCCACCACTTTGTGGTTAGCTCTCACGGCATTTCTAACTCTTGTCAAATAATCTGCAATAGGATCTGTGTACATTTCTATTAATTTGCGGTCTTGGTTTTCAGCATACTATATGCTGAACCTTAGACCAATTTATAATTTTTTTTACCAGCTGGCTTTTTTCACTCCTGGTATCAATCCTTGATTTGCCATCTCACGGAAAGTTACACGTGAAATACCGAATTGACGCATATACCCTCTTGGTCTTCCAGTAAGCTTACAACGATTGTGTAAACGTACCGGCGAAGCATTTTTAGGTAATTTTTGTAATGCCTCATAATCTCCAGCTTCTAATAAAGCTTTTCTTTTTTCAGCATACTTTTCTACCGTTTTTTGTCTCTTAACCTCACGGGCTTTCATTGATTCTTTAGCCATATCTTAATTCTTTTTAAAAGGTAATCCTAATTCCGCTAATAATGATTTTGCTTCTTTGTCTGTTTTAGCAGACGTTACAAAGGTAATATCCATTCCTGAAATTTTGTTAACTTTATCAATATCAATTTCTGGGAAAATGATTTGTTCCAAAACTCCAAGGTTATAATTACCTCTTCCATCAAAACCAGTTGCTTTAATTCCTCCAAAGTCTCTTACACGTGGTAATGAAGATGTAATCAATCTATCAAGAAATTCATACATTCTCTCTCCACGTAAAGTTACTTTTGCTCCAATTGGCATTCCTTTTCTCAATTTAAAAGACGCAACGTCTTTCTTAGAGATTGTTGAAACTGCTTTTTGGCCAGTAATTTTAGTCAACTCATCAACAGCATAGTCAATTAGTTTCTTATCAGATACTGCTGCACCAACTCCACGGCTCAAAACGATTTTTTCCAATTTAGGAACTTGCATTACGTTTTTGTAACCGAATTCTTCTTTAAGAGCAGAAATTACTCTGTTCTTATATTCATCTTTTAGTCTAGGTATATAAGCCATCACTATAGTACTTCTTTAGATTTTTTTGAAAATCTTACTTTCTTATCTCCTTCAATTTTAACACCTACTCTAGTAGTTTCCTTAGTTTTAGGATCTATTAGAGAGATATTTGAAATATGAATAGGAGCTTCTTTCTTAACGATACCACCTTGAGGGTTTTTTGCACTCGGTTTCATGTGTTTTGAAACTTGGTTTACACCTTCAACAATCGCTTTATTTTTCTCACGATATACTCTTAAAACTTTACCTTCAGAACCTTTATGGTCTCCAGCAATAACTCTAACGATATCTCCTGATTTTATTTTTAGCTTTATCATCATAAAAAGGATTAAAGCACTTCAGGTGCTAATGATACAATTTTCATGAATTGTTTTTCACGAAGTTCTCTTGCTACTGGACCAAAAACGCGAGTACCTCTCATCTCACCAGTTGCGTTTAACAATACACAAGCATTGTCATCGAATCTGATATAAGACCCATCGGCTCTTCTCACTTCTTTTTTAGTACGTACAACAACTGCAGTAGATACTTGACCTTTCTTAACGTTTCCGTTAGGAGTCGCGTCTTTAATAGATACTACAATTTTATCTCCAACTGAGGCATAACGTCTTTTCGTTCCTCCTAATACACGGATAGTTAAGACTTCCTTAGCCCCCGTGTTATCTGCTACTTTTAGTCTTGATTCTTGTTGTACCATAATTACTTCGCTCTTTCAATGATTTCAACTAATCTCCAACATTTAGATTTACTTAAAGGACGTGTTTCCATAATCCTTACTGTATCTCCAATATTACAGTCATTTGTTTCGTCGTGTGCAACATATTTCTTAGTTTTTAACACGAACTTACCGTATAATGGGTGTTTTACTTTTCTTACTTCGGCAACTACAATAGATTTCTCCATTTTGTTACTAGTAACTACACCAACTCTTTCTTTTCTTAAATTTCTTTTTTCCATCTTTCAGCAGAATACAATTATTGTAACTCTCTTTTGCTTAGTTCAGTGGCTACTCTAGCAACAGATCTTCTAACACCTCTAATTTGAAGTGGGTTCTCAATTGGAGAAATAGCGTGAGCTATTTTTAGGTCGGCATATGTCTTCTTTAACTGACTAAGTTTTTCTTGCAACTCAGCTGCAGATAGATCTTTTATTTCTGATTGTTTCATAATAATAATTGATTATGCTTCGAAATCTCTAGCAACAATAAACTTAGTTTTTACTGGAAGTTTTTGTGCTGCAAGACGCAAAGCTTCTTTTGCAACAGACAAAGGTACTCCTCCAACTTCAAACATAATTCTTCCAGGTTTAACAACTGCAGCCCAAAATTCAACTGCACCTTTACCTTTACCCATACGTACCTCAAGAGGCTTCTTAGTAATAGGTTTATCTGGGAATATTTTAATCCATAATTGACCTTCTCTTTTCATGAAACGAGTAGCAGCGATACGTGCCGCCTCGATTTGACGAGAAGTAATAAAAGATGAATCTAAAGATTTAATTCCAAACATTCCATTTGAAAGTTCATGTCCTCTTTGAGAAATGCCTTTCATTCTACCCTTCTGTACCTTACGGTATTTTGTTCTTTTAGGCTGTAACATTTTTTCTTTAGTTTAAATAATTACTTTCTTTTGCGAGAGTTTGGTTTGTTGTTAGATTTGCTTGGAGCTCCTCCACCATTTCCTTTGGATTGTTTTTTATCCATACCAACTAATGGAGAAAGATCTCTTTTTCCATAAACCTCACCTTTCATGATCCACACTTTGATACCCATTCTACCATAAGTAGTATGTGCTTCAGCAAGTGCATAATCAATATCAGCTCTGAAAGTAGATAGAGGAATTCTACCTTCTTTGAACATTTCTGAACGTGCCATTTCAGCACCGTTCAAACGACCAGAAATTAAAACTTTGATACCTTCTGCGTTCATACGCATTGCAGCAGCAATAGCCATTTTAATTGCTCTTCTGTATGAAATACGACTTTCAATTTGACGAGCAATACTAGTACCTACTAAGTAAGCATCTAGTTCAGGTCTTTTAATTTCAAAGATGTTGATTTGAACCTCTTTGTCAGTAATTTTTTTAAGTTCTTCTTTTAACTTGTCTACCTCTTGGCCACCTTTCCCGATAATAATACCAGGACGAGCAGTAGTGATAGTAACGGTTACAAGCTTCAAAGTACGCTCAATAATTACTTTCGATACACTAGCTTTTGATAAACGAGCGTGGATATACTTTCTGATTTTATGATCTTCGGCAAGTTTATCACCGTAATCATTTCCACCATACCAGTTTGAATCCCATCCTCTGATGATACCAAGGCGATTTCCAATTGGATTTGTCTTTTGTCCCATACTGTTTATTAATTGCTTTGTGTGTTATTAATAGATCCTAACACGATCGTTACGTGGTTAGAACGTTTTCTTATTCTGTGTGCACGACCTTGAGGTGCTGGTCTTAGTCTTTTCAACATCATACCACCATCTACTCTGATCTCTTTTATAAACAAGCCTGCTTCTTCCATATTAGCTTCGCTGTTTTTTGCTTGCCAGTTAGCAATTGCAGATAACAACAATTTTTCTAATTTTCTTGAAGCTTCTTTAGTACTAAATCTTAAAATATTTAGTGCTCTTTCAACTTTCTGACCTCTTACCAAGTCTGCTACTAAGCGCATTTTTCTAGGTGAAGTAGGGCAGTTATTCAACTTTGCAAAAGCAATCTGCTTATTAGCTTCTTTAGTCTGCTCTGCTCTTTCTCTTTTACGAACTCCCATAGCTTCTTATTTTTTACCTTTATTTTTTGCTCCAGCGTGACCTCTAAAAGATCTTGTTGGTGAAAACTCTCCTAATTTGTGTCCTACCATGTTTTCTGTAACGTAAACTGGTACAAACTGACGACCGTTATGAACTGCAATAGTCTGTCCAACAAAGTCTGGAGTAATCATAGAAGCTCTAGACCAAGTCTTTACCACTCCTTTATTACCAGTTTCAATGTTTACTTGAACTTTCTTATCTAATTTATAATGAACAAAAGGTCCTTTTTTTAATGAACGTGCCATACCTTACTTATTATTTCTTTCTACGTTCTACGATATACTTATTACTCGGGTTTTTCTTAGAACGAGTTCTATAACCTTTAGCTGGTATTCCATTTCTTGAACGTGGATGTCCACCAGAAGAACGGCCTTCTCCACCACCCATTGGGTGATCGACAGGATTCATAGCAACAGGTCTTGTTCTAGGTCTTCTACCTAACCATCTTGATCTACCTGCTTTACCAGACACAACCAATTGATGATCTGAATTAGAAACAGCTCCAATTGTAGCCATACAAGTTAACAAGATTAATCTTGTTTCTCCAGAAGGCATTTTGATTGTAGCATATTTTCCATCTCTTGCCATTAATTGAGCAAAAGTTCCAGCACTACGAGCAATAGTTGCTCCTTGACCTGGTCTTAACTCAATACAAGAGATCACAGTTCCTAAAGGAATTCTGCTTAAAGGTAATGTATTACCAATTTCTGGTGCAGCCTCTGGTCCTGAAACCACAGTCTGACCAACTTTCATACCATTTTGAGCGATAACGTAAGTTTTCTCACCATCTACATAAGCTAATAAAGAAATAAAAGCTGTACGGTTTGGATCATACTCAATAGATTTTATAACAGCAGGAATTCCCACTTTAGTTCTTTTAAAATCTACGAGACGATATCTCTGCTTGTGACCACCACCCGTATAACGCATGGTCATCTTTCCTTGACTATTTCTACCTCCAGAGTTTTTTTTCGGCGCCAACAAAGAGCGTTCCGGCTTATCAGTTGTAATAGCGTCAAAACTATTCACAACTCTAAATCGCTGACCTGGGGTAATAGGTTTTAATTTTCTTACTGACATTTTTCTAGTCTAGATATTGTTGTAAAAATCAATTGTTTCTCCTTCTTGTACTTGTACAACTGCTTTTTTATAAGCATTTGTCTTTCCATTGATCAAACCACTTTTAGTGAATTTTGTAGTTCTATCTGCTCTATAGTTCATTGTATTTACATTCACAACAGAAACTCCATAAGCTGCCTCAATAGCATTCTTAATCTGAATCTTGTTTGCTTTTTTATCTACAACAAAACCAAAGCGGTTAAAAACTTCACTTTCTTTGGTTATTTTTTCAGTTATTATAGGTTTTATTATAATACTCATGGCCTATTATTTGCTTAAATTTGCTTCAATTCCTTCTAAAGAACTCTCTAAAAGAACTAAGTTATTCGCATTTAAAATTGCGTAAGTACTTAATTCTGAGCCACTTACTACGTTAGAAGCTTTTAAATTGCGTGACGACAAATATACATTTTTATTTGATTCACCCAACACAAATAGAGATTTTTTATTTTCTAACCCTAAAGCTTTCAAAACGTTAATGAAATTTTTAGTGTTTGGAGTCTCAAAATTAAAATCTTCAAGCACTATTAAATTTGACTCTTTTGCTTTGATTGCGAAAGCAGATTTTCTAGCTAAACGTTTCAAGTTTTTATTCAATTTGAATGAATAACTTCTTGGTCTAGGCCCGAACACTGTTCCACCACCCTTGAATAAAGGGTTTTTTGCACTACCGGCACGAGCTGTACCAGTACCTTTTTGCTTCTTAATCTTACGCGTACTTCCCGCTACTTCAGCTCTTTCTTTAGCTTTGTGAGTACCTTGTCTTTGATTTGCTAAATATTGTTTAACATCAAGATATACTGCGTGATTATTAGGCTCAATTGCGAATACTGAATCAGAAAGAGTGATCGTTCTGCCAGTTTCTTTTCCGTTGAAATCTAAAACTTTTACTTCCATTACTTCTGAATGATTACATAAGAGTTTTTGTGTCCAGGAATACACCCTTTAACAACAAGTAAGTTCTTATCAGAAACTACTTTTAAAACTCTAAGGTTTTGAATTGTTACATTGTCGCCTCCCATTCTTCCAGCCATACGCATTCCTTTGAATACTCTAGATGGATAAGATGATGCTCCTACAGAACCTGGTGCTCTCAAACGGTTGTGTTGACCGTGAGTTGCTTGTCCAACACCACCAAATCCGTGACGTTTAACAACCCCTTGAAAACCTTTACCTTTTGATACTCCCTGAATATCTACAAATTCACCTTCTAAGAATACATCAACAGTGACAACATCACCTAATTTGTGTTCGTTCTCAAAACCTTGGAATTCAACGACTTTTTTCTTCGCAACAGTTCCCGCTTTTTTAAAGTGACCTAAAGCCGCTTTTGTGGAATGTTTCTCTGTTTTGTCATCGAAACCAAGTTGTAACGCTTCGTACCCGTCAACCCCTTTGGTTCTGACTTGGGTAACAACGCATGGTCCAGCTTCGATTACTGTACAAGGAATATTTTTCCCGTTTTCATCAAAAATGCTAGTCATGCCGATTTTTCTACCAATTAACCCAGACATATTAAACTAATTATTAATTACTAATTATACTTTGATTTCTACTTCAACTCCGCTTGGTAATTCCAATTTCATAAGAGCATCAATCGTTTTAGATGATGAACTGTAGATATCTAACAATCTCTTGTAAGACATTACTTCAAATTGCTCTCTAGATTTCTTGTTAACGTGTGGAGAACGTAATACAGTGAAAATCTTTTTGTGTGTTGGTAATGGAATTGGTCCCGTTACTACTGCACCTGTACTTTTTACAGTTTTTACAATCTTCTCAGCAGATTTATCTACCAACATGTGATCGTAAGATTTTAATTTTATTCTGATTTTTTGACTCATTTTCTTAAAATTAAGCGTTTCCTTTTGCTTTCTTAATAACCGCTTCTGAAATATTAGAAGGCGTTTCTTGATAGTGTGAAAATTCCATTGTTGAAGTCGCTCTACCTGAAGACAATGTTCTCAAAGTAGTTACATATCCAAACATTTCTGATAGAGGCACATCTGCCTTAATAGTTTTTGCACCATTTCTATCTCCCATGTCGTTTACTTGACCTCTACGACGGTTAATATCACCAACAATATCACCCATATTTTCTTCTGGCGTAATCACTTCCATTTTCATGATTGGCTCAAGAATTACAGCTCCAGCAGCTTTAGCTACTTCTCTATAACCCATTTTTGCCGCTAATTCGAAAGAAAGCGCATCAGAATCCACAGGATGGAAAGATCCATCAGTTAAAGTTACTTTTAAACTATCTACTTGGTATCCTGCTAAAGGACCAGTTTTCATAGCTTCACGGAAACCTTTTTCTACAGATGGTATATATTCTTTAGGAACATTCCCTCCTTTTACAGCATTAATAAACTGTAAACCTACAGGTACTTTTCCATCAACTTCGTCAGCTGGCTCAAGTGTAAATACGATATCACCGAATTTACCACGACCTCCTGATTGTTTTTTGTATGTTTCTCTGTGTGTAGCAGATCTTGTAAATGCTTCTTTGTATTCAACTTGAGGCTCACCTTGGTTCACTTCAACTTTAAATTCACGTTTCATACGATCTACCAAGATATCTAAGTGAAGCTCACCCATACCTGATATAATCGTTTGACCTGAAGCTTCATCTGTTCTTACAGTAAACGTAGGATCTTCCTCAGCTAATTTAGCTAAAGCCATACCCATTTTATCAACGTCTGCTTTTGTTTTTGGCTCAATTGCAATACCAATTACTGGAGCAGGGAATTTCATACTTTCAAGAATGATTGGGTGTTTTTCATCACACAATGTATCTCCAGTTTTAATATCCTTAAATCCAACAGCAGCTCCAATATCACCAGCCTCGATGAACTCGATTGGGTTTTGCTTGTTCGCGTGCATTTGGTAGATACGAGAAATTCTTTCTTTATTTCCTGAACGTGTATTCAAAACATAAGAACCAGCATCAAGACGTCCTGAATAAGCACGGAAGAAAGCTAAACGACCTACGAATGGGTCAGTCGCAATCTTAAATGCCAAAGCAGCAAACGGCTCTTTTACATCTGGTTTACGTAATATTTTTGTTTGATCTTCTTCTAGTAAATCAGCATCATCAGGATGAATTCCTTCGATACCTTCTTTATCCATTGGAGATGGTAAATATTTACAAACTGCATCCAACATAAATTGAACACCTTTATTTTTAAAAGAAGAACCAGCAATCATAGGTATGATAGCCATATCAATAGTCGCAGCTCTTAAAGCTACATTGATTTCTTCTTCAGTAATAGAATCTTCATCTTCCATGAATTTCTCTAACAGATTCTCATCATAATCAGCTACTGCTTCAATAAGAATTGATCTGTATTCTTTCACTTCTGCAATCATATCCTCAGGGATAGGCACAATATCAAAAGTAGCTCCTTGAGTAGCGTCATGCCAAACAATCGCTTGGTTTTTCACTAAATCAACAACTCCTTTGAAATCATTTTCTTCACCAATTGGTAAAGTAATAGCAACAGCGTTAGATTTTAACATATCTCTAACTTGCTGACATACTTTCAAAAAGTTAGATCCTTGTCTGTCCATTTTATTAACGAATCCCATACGTGGAACTCTGTATTGATCTGCTAATCTCCAGTTTGTTTCTGATTGTGGCTCAACACCATCAACAGCACTAAACAAGAAAACCAACCCATCAAGTACACGTAAAGAACGATTTACTTCTACAGTAAAATCTACGTGACCCGGGGTATCAATGATATTAAAATGGTAAGGTAATGTTTCTGGCAATGGTTTACCTTGCTCTGTAGGGAAACCCCACTCACAAGTTGTAGCAGCAGAAGTAATTGTAATACCTCTTTCTTGCTCTTGAGCCATCCAGTCCATAGTTGCTGCACCATCGTGCACCTCACCTAACTTATGTGATTTTCCAGTATAAAACAGAATACGCTCAGTTGTTGTTGTTTTACCAGCATCAATATGAGCAGCAATTCCAATGTTTCTTGTATATTTTAAATCTCTAGCCATTTCTTAAATTTCCTTATGATTAAAATCTAAAGTGAGAGAACGCTTTGTTAGCCTCTGCCATTTTGTGAGTATCCATTCTCTTTTTAACAGCAGCACCTTCTTCTTTAGCCGCAGCTAAAACTTCAGAAGCTAATCTTTGCGCCATAGATTTCTCATTTCTTCTTCTAGCATAAAGTATCATCCACTTCATCGCCATAGAAATTTTTCTATCTGGTCTAATTTGCATTGGAATTTGGAATGTAGCTCCACCAACTCTACGGCTTCTTACTTCTACGTGAGGCATAACGTTTGTTAATGCATCTTTCCAGATTTCTAATGATGATTTTTCAGCATCTTGCTTTTTCGCTTCTACGATATCAATTGCATCATAGAATACTTTGAAAGCAGTTGATTTCTTACCATCCCACATTAAGTTGTTCACAAAACGTGTCACCAATTGATCATTAAATCTTGGATCCGGTAAAAGAGGTCTTTTTTTGGCCTTTCTTTTTCTCATGTCTTTACTTTAAAAGTTTTTTTAAAATTACTTTTTGTCTTTCGGGCGTTTAGCACCATACTTAGATCTTCTTTGTGTTCTTCCTGCTACACCTGATGTATCAAGTGCACCACGCACAATGTGGTATCTAACTCCTGGTAAATCTTTTACCCTTCCTCCCCTAACTAATACTATCGAGTGCTCTTGTAGATTGTGTCCTTCTCCAGGAATGTAAGCATTTACTTCGTTACCATTGGTTAAACGAACCCTTGCAACTTTACGCATTGCAGAATTCGGTTTCTTTGGCGTTGTAGTATATACACGCGTACAAACCCCTCTTCTTTGAGGACAAGAATCTAAGGCAACCGATTTACTCTTCTTAGTTATCTGGGTTCTCCCTGCTCTTACTAATTGTTGAATTGTTGGCATAATGATTAATAAAAATTTCTTATGTTTTAAATTTCCCGCTTTTTACGGGGTTGCAAATATATAAAATATTTTAAACTTTACAAACCTTAAACTATTAATTTTCAATTAGATTCTGCTCCTATTTCATTTTATATATATTTTTGAACTTTTTTGCGTTACATTTACTTAAACTCAATTTGTTTTGAAAAGAATCAGCACTTTATTATTTTTATTTTCATTTTATTTAACGTGTTATGCCCAAGATATTCACCTCAAAATCAACGGCAAAACCGAAGTCGAAACTTCTATAATTGATTCCATTGGATACAACAAGATACATCCAAACACAAAATCAATTACCGACAACATCAATCTGGTATCTGCTTCATTAACAAAAAATGGTTTCTTAGAGCATTATATTGAAGGAAACAAAAAAATAAATGATTCTACATTTGTTTTTAATTTCAGCCTTGGCAATAAAACAACAATTGCTCATATATATATAGGTAAAGCTTCCGAAATAAAAGCGCTTAATCATATTGAAGATAAAAAAGACACTATAACGCTTGCTTTTTCAAAAATAGAAAGCTTCTTAGACGAAACGCTTCATAAACTTGAAGTCAAGGGATATTCTTTAGCCAAATTAAAACTGATTAATATCCAACAAAAAAACAATACCGTATATGCAGACTTAGATCTTAATCTACAAAAACTAAGACAGCTTAATGACATTGTCATTGTAGGCTACGATAAGTTCCCTGCAGGGCATAAAAAAAATGTAAAGCGTTTTTATAAAAATAAAATCTTTAATCAGGAAAACCTAAAACGGCTTCACTCTGATTTTGAAAAATTCCGTTTTGTAAATCAAATTAAATATCCTGAAATTTTATTTACTGAGGATTCCACCAAAGTATATGTTTATTTGGAAAAATCGAAACCCAACCGTTTTGATGGTTTTATTGGATTCTCCAACAACGAAGAGGGAAATGTAATTTTCAATGGTTATTTAGATTTACTTCTTAATAATGCATTAAATGTAGGAGAGAAATTCACCTTATATTGGAAGAGTGATGGTAATGGGCAAAAAACATTCAACACCGCTATTGAATTACCTTATATATTTAGAAGCCCATTAGGCTTAAAAGCTCAACTTAATATTTTCAAACAAGATAGCACATTTCAAAACACACAGACAGCCATTGATCTTGGATACTTCTTTGATTATAACACGCGTTTATATCTTGGCTATCAATCTACCGAATCAAATGACATTCAGAATAAAAACAATTATAGCATTAGTGATTATAAAAATTCTTTTACCACTTCCACCTTTGAATTTGTCACCTACAATAATGAAGATATCCTTTTTCCCGAAAAAACTTCAATTATCTTAAAAGGAGGGTTTGGAAAGAGAACCTCTAACCTAAATACCAATAATCAGTTTTTTGTCAACCTAAGCACTAAAAACAATTTCTATCTCAATGATAAAAATATTATCAATATTAAAACACAATCTTATTATTTACAAAGTCAAGAATACATCATAAATGAACTCCATCGATTTGGAGGAATCAATTCAATACGCGGGTTTAACGAAAACAGCCTACAGGGCAATTTATTTACTTCTTTATTAACCGAATATCGTTATGTACTTGCACCAACTATATATGTACACTCTATAATTGATTACGGCTACTTCCAAGACAAGAGCTCTAATTTGGAAGATAATTTAGTCGGACTTGGGTTTGGATTCGGCTTATTGACTAAAAATGGCTTATTTAATATCGTATACGCAAACGGTAGCACAAAAAATCAAGAAATAAAACTCTCGAACTCTATCGTTCATATTAGCTTTAAGACAAACTTCTAAAGCACTCAAAAGTTCACTACATAAAATAAAAAAACCCTCAGAGACCGAAATCTCTGAGGGCTAAAATAAATGCCTAAAGTAAGTAACTCAAATATATAAAACTTAAATTATGGCACATACCAAAATGGTCCCTGAACAAAAACTTGATCTAATTGAACATCTGGAACATTCGCAGAGTTCGACACATATTCTGATTGTGGATAGATCAAACGTTTTGGCTTAGTTGGATAACCAGCCGTAGATGCAAGCGGAGTATTTGGATAACCCGTCGCTGTATAAGTAATAAATGACTCTAAAGCATGGATATTGATTAACGCAATCCATTTTTGTGTCATAATTGCATCAATTTTAGCATCTAAAGAAGCTGAAGCATCCCAACCTAAACCAGATCTTGTATTTGCCCCAGTAATATATGTATTTGCTGCTGCTGCACTAACTCCATTGAATGTACATGAAGCTCTAACACCATCTTCAAAAAGTGTTTTGGCATTCCCTGTAAAAACCCCAGGAAACCTTGCCGCCGCTTCTGCTTGCAAAAATTTACTTTCCGCTAAAGTCATCACATATCCATCCAAAACAGAACCAGTTGCTACGTTTGGAGTTCCCGCAGTACCAGGAATAAGCACTACACCAAACCTTGATGTACTAGCAGGAGTTAATGTAGCTCCTTGAATAGAACCTACAACTTTACCTCCAACTAGAGTAAATATTCTACCTCTTCTTGGATCAACTAACCCTGACGCTTTCGCTACCGCTGGATCACCATTCAAGAAATCAGCAACATATTTTGTAGGAATAACCGCAGCACGATTAGTCTGAACAGTACCTGCTGACGTTGATCCATAAGCATTGAAAAATGGATTTTGTCTACTGTCATTTGTTGCATTATATCCTGGATTAATTGTCACATCAGTGTCAACAAAGTTAGCAGTCGCCAAAGTATTCAATTGTTGTGTGATATAGGTCATTGTAGCTCCATCAACACTTGCTTTTTTAGCTTGTCTTAACAAGTATCTCAATTTAATCGTATTAGCAAATTTTTTCCATTTTGACATATCACCACCAAACATAATATCCTGAGCTCCAACAGCATCGGCATTTGGAGCAGCAGCATCAATAGCCGCAACAGCCTGATCTAATTCTACCACTAAAGCTCTATAGATTGCCTGATCGTCATCATATTTAGGCGTTAAATTCCCTTGCTTCTTGAATGCTTCACTATATGGAGCATCACCATACATATCAACTATATATTGATAATAGTGTGCTTTCATAATTTTAGCAATTGCCACATAATTTTCTTGATTCTCCAAAGGAAAATCAATTATAGCTTGGAAATTCCCAAGATTCCTAAACAATCCATCCCAAATACCAGAGTAAAATGTACTACTAATCTGTAAAGAAAATTCTCTTGAAAATGCTCCAGTTACCTGATTGGTATTTGAAGCCCAATTATTCATCCACACATTTCCTAATGCATTCATTGTTAAAGTCTGTGTACGGAAAATACTAGACTGAGCACCTGGTAAAAGCAAATGCGGCGGTATATCTTTCTCATATGGACTATTTGGCGTGTTGTTCACATCCAAATAATCACTACATGAAAACAACGACAATGCTACTAAAAGCATTCCTATTTTTATCTTTTTCATCGTTTCTATCATTAAAAAGTTAAGTTCATACTAAATCCGAAAGTTCTAGTTGCTGGATATTGACCAGCCGCTGCTAAACCTTGAGCATTACCTGAAGTATTTGAAGTTTCTGGATCATTATAATTTTTATTGTCTTTAGCCAAAACAGTGAATGGGTTTCTTGCGTTTATTCCAAAACGTACTGATGTCAAACCTGCATCTTTAATCAATTCCGTTGGTAAAGAATAACTCAACGCTAATTCTCTTACTTTAAATGCTGATGCATCTAAAACAAAGTTCTCTCCTACTGTTGTGTATTGTCTAGCATAATAAGACGCTACAGCTGGGTAAGTAGTTCCACCAGTAAGCACAGTAGTATTTTGCGTATATACTCCTGGCGCTGTTTGAATTACAGAATTTGGATAAATGAATCCTCCATTATCTCTATCAAAATCTGCAGATTCTAATAAGTGTCCGTGATAAGCTAGTTCTTGTTTTGTTCCAGAGTAAAACTGATGACCTGTTCTATAATCCATAACAGCACTCAATCTTAACCCTTTGTACTCTACCGCTGTATTAAATCCTAAGATATAATCTGGTGTAGATTTTCCTAATTTCTGAAATGTAGAACTAACACGTGGTGTACCCGTATTTGGGTTAATAACCACATTTCCTTCTGGATCTCTTACATAAGCCGTACCTTTAATTAATGGAAATTGCTCTCCTACAACAGCAAAAATACCCACATTACTAGTTCCACCTAAATTAACCTCATTAGTATCATCAGTAATTCTTGTAACAATTGATTTATTTGTAGAATAACTTACTCTATTTTCCCATTTGAAATCTTTTGTTTTAATTGGCGTAAAACCTAAGTCAATATCATAACCTGTTGTTTTCATCGCACCAATGTTCAATCTACTATTCGCTAAACCTGAAGCAGAAGATGCTGTCACATTCGTGATCAAATCTTTCGTATCTGTTCTGTAATATGATGCATCTAATGTTATACGATCATTAAAGAATCCTAAATTCAAACTAACCTCTTTAGTCGTAATAAACTCTGGCTTGATTTGCTTACTTGTTGGTGTTTGATTTAGAATATAAGATGATAAGCTTCCAAATGGATATCCCGCAGGAAATACTCCGATTTCATTAATTGCATAAGGCGCAACCGCTGAAGTATTACCTACTTTCACGATACTTCCTGAAAGCTTAGCATAACTCAACACATCCCCTTGCAAGCCTTCGAAAGCTTTTGTAGGAATGAATGATATACCAGCACTTGGGTAAAAATAATTATCTTTTTTACCTGGTGCATGCAATACAGAAGACCAGTCATTTCTCGCCGTTAAATTCAAATACAAATAATCTTTAAATCCTAAATCCGCATTCGCTAGAACTGAAAATTTTCTTGATCTTACTGTTCTATTATCTAGTTCAGACGGTAAAGATGGTTGTAAAACGTTTGTAATATTATAGAATCCAGGGATATCTAAATTAGTTCCTCCAACTGAAGTAACTTTAAAATAATTATCTTGAAGATTATTACCAATATTAAATTTTAATGACAAATCATCACTTAACATATAATTGAAATTCAACAATAAATCACCATAAAAGTTTCTAGTTGTAGAATTATTTGATGCGTATTCTGAAACGATTGAATGTGAACCCTCAGCATATTGATAATCAGCCGTAGTTAACAAATCTTTATATCCATTTACATGTGATTCAAACCCCGTTTGTCTTACTTGTATATTTGCTACATATGTAATATTTATATTTTTATTAATTTCATATCCTAAAGTCGCAATACCATTTACAAAATCACTTCTGCTTTCTCTTCTATCATTTTCTCTGATCCAGTATGGACTACTATAGAAATAGGTCCAGTGATTTGCATTACTTGGGTTTGCAAACTTCTCTACCGGAATATTTGATGCTGTCATCATTAATCTTTGGTATAAATCAGGAGATGTCGTTTGTGTTTTTTGTGAAATATAATTCACATTTCCATCTACTGAAAATCTACCTACTTTTCTACCAGCCTTAAACAAAACACTTGTACGATCCAAAGCATCACCTTGCACTACATACTCAGAATTTTGCTTATTTACAGTCAATATAGCATATCCAGACTCACCACCAGCATTTAATGTGAATCCATTTTGCTTAATGGTTCCAGTATTAAAAAACGGTTTAATATTATTTTTAATTGGAGAATATGGCAATAACATTACCTCACCATTTGCTTGCGGCAATCCTGTTGGCTGTAAAGATCCATCTAATAATGGTCCCCATCCTGAGTTTTCACCATTATCAAATTCTCCATCCCAACCTTGACCATACTTCGTTTGTCTTTTAGGCAACAAATAAATTTTTTCAAAATCTATAGATGAATTTACATTTACTGTTAATTTTTCATTTCCACTACCTTTTTTAGTAGTAACAATGATTACACCATTCACCCCTTGCTCACCGTAAAGCGCAGCACCTTGCATACCTTTTATTACATTGACATTATCAATGATACTTGGAGGTAATTGTTGCAAAACTGTTGCAGAAGAGATTACGTTATCAATAACGATTAAGGCTTGGTTATTTCCTGTTATCGATCTACTACCTCTCAATACAATTCTTGAAGTACCATCAACACCATTATTTGTCTGATTAATTTGTAAACCAGAAACTTTACCTGTTAAACTTTGAATAACGTTAGGGTTATTCGCTTGCGTTAACTCCGTAGCTTTTACTACTTGGTAACTTGAAGTAATCGCATCTGCTTTTCTCTTGATACCTAAAGCACCCGTTACTTCTACTTCTACAAGTGATTCAGCCTCTAATTCCATTTTTACATTTACAGTATTCAATGCTCCAACCGTTGCCGTCTGGTTTTTCATACTTAAAAATGTAAATTCCAATACATCACCTGCTTTTGCTTTAATGGCATATTTACCATCAAAATCAGATTGGACTCCACGTGATGTTCCTTTGACAACAACGTTGACTCCTGGTAATGGTAATCCCCCTTCAGTAATTACCCCGGAAACAGTTTTCTCCTGCGCGAACGAAAACTGTATTGTAAACGCTAATAATAGCGCAAAAATCCATTTAAACTTCGATCTCATATTTGTTATAGTTTAGTTAAATATTAGCCAAAAATCATAAAAAAAACTTAAACAAACAAATATTAATTAACAATAAAAATGTTAATTAATTAATTTATAACAAAATCTCCTTTAAAACAAGAAACAACTGACACAAACTTTAACACCTTAAATAAGTAAGTATATATTAATATTTTAACTAAAAAAATATCTTGAACATAAAATTTAACATCAATAAAAAATCAAAAAATCAATTAAAACTTCATTTACTCTATAATTATAAATTGTTAATTTTTTAACATATACTAAACAACCACGATATAGTTAACCTTATGTTAATAATGTAATCTATATCCTACTTTTAAAACAAACATTGTTAACAGTAAAAAGACTACATAAAAAATGTTAAATTGAGTACAAAAAGAGGTGAAAATTCAACAAAAAAAGAGATGAAAAAAAAGCAAGAAAAGTATTGGTAAAAAAGTATATACAACAAACAATAGACCTCGCAAAACATACAGCATATTTATATTGAGAATAAAATTTTAAATTGTTATAAAATAACATAACACAATTTATATGTTAAATTGTTCGATATTTAATGTTATCGTTAGGTTAATTAAGTTTATTTTATGACTTTTGAATTTCTAATCAAAATAAATTAAAATGAAAAACAAGTTGAATGTGTTCTTGGCACTTTTGCTAGGACTTTTTGTGCAGATATCCTTTGCACAAGAAATTACCGTTTCGGGTATTGTATCCGATAATAGCGGACTCCCGTTACCCGGAGTAAATGTTTCCATAAAGGGAGCAAAAACTGGTATCCAAACTGATTTTGATGGTAAATACGCTATCAAAGCTGACAAAGGACAAGTTTTAGTTTTTACTTTTATTGGAATGAAAACGACAGAGAAAGTTATCACAGCTGCTAAACTGGATTTAGTAATGCAAGATGATGCTGTAGAATTAGAAGGTGTAGTAGTAACTGCCTTAGGTATTAAAAGAGAGAAAAAATCTTTGGGTTATGCTTCACAAGAAGTAAAAGGAGATTTAATTTCTGAAAGTGGTCAAAACAATGCACTTAGTGCTCTTTCTGGAAATGTTGCTGGTATTCAAGTAACAGCGCCATCTACAATGGGTGGGTCATCTAGAATTGTACTAAGAGGTGTTGGTTCTGTAACAGGAGACAACAGACCATTAATTGTTGTTGATGGAATTCCATTAGACAATGGAAACTACAACGACGTGAATACTCAAAGAGGTGCAGGAGGAAGAGATTATGGTGATGCAACCGCCGATATCAATCCAAATGACATCGAGTCTATCACAGTACTTAAAGGAGGTCCAGCATCTGCTTTATATGGTAGTAGAGCTGGTAATGGTGCTATTTTGTACACTACTAAATCAGGTAAAAAAGGAAAAACTGAAATCGTATTCAATTCAGGATTAACTTTAGAATCTGTAAACATTATGCCTAAACTTCAAAATCAATATGGTGGTGGTTCAAGTCCAACATTTGATACGGCAACAATTAATGGTCAAGTTTACAACATCCCTGCCTATGATACAGATGAAAGCTGGGGACCAAAGTTTGAGAACCAACCTTACTTACCATGGAATGCATTTGATCCAGAATTTGCTGGAGACTATTTAAAACCAATTGCATGGAGTGCTTCAAAAAATGATGTAAGATCATTCTTTAACACCGGAGTTACAAGAAATAACTCTATTGCATTATCCAAATCATTTCAGGATGGTAGTAGTGTTCGTTTTTCTTACGCAAACAACATGACTGAAGGTATTGTACCAAACTCTAAGTTAAACAAAAACACTTTTAATATCAATGCTAGTTCTCAATTAACAGAGAAATTAAAAGTAGAAGCAATGGTTAACTTTACTCAAACTAAAGGTTTTAATAGACCAGAGGTTGGATATGGAGATAACTCTTTAGGTCAGAAATTCTTCCAATGGGGTCAAAGACAACTTGATTTCAATACATTGAAAGATTACAAACTAGCTAATGGTGATCAAAGATCATGGAATAGAACATCTTATGATGATGGAACTCCATTGTATTCTGACAACCCATATTGGACAATTTATGAAAACACTTCAGAAGACAAGAGAAATCGTTTGTATGGAAATGCAAAAATAACCTATAACATTACACCTGATTTATTCGTTGTAGGGAACTTGTATGCAGATACTTATAACTTTAGAACCAATGAAAGAGTTGCAATTGGATCTAATGCACAATCAAGTTATAAAGAAACTAATAGAACATTAACTGATATTAATTACGAAGCTCGTTTACATTACAACAAAACTTTTGGTGAATTCAGTGTTAGTGCTTTTGCAGGGGTAAACAGAAGACAATTTATCTTGAACGAATTAAGCGGTGAAACTGTTGGAGGACTAAAACTACCTGGATTATTCAACTTTGGTAATAGTGTTGCACAAGCATTAGCGAAAAACACTGAGTCAAGAAAAAGAACAAATAGTGCCTATGCTTTCCTATCTCTAGGATACAAAGACATGTTATTTATTGAGGCAACAGACAGAAATGACTGGTTTTCAACTACTACAAAAGATGTAAATTATGCATCTGTAACAGGAAGTTTTGTATTTTCAACATTATTGAAAGAAGCTAACTGGTTAAGTTTTGGTAAAATCCGTGCAGGATGGGCTCAAGCTGGTAATGATACAGATCCATACCGTTTAGCTAATTACAAAACTATCAATCAACCTTTCCAAGGTGATGTAACTTATTCTAACCCAAGAATATTAAACAATCCGAGTTTAGTTCCAGAAATGAAAACTACTAAAGAGGTTGGTTTAGAAATGAGATTATTTAATAGTAGAGTTGGAATTGATCTTTCATACTATGATGCGATCACAAAAGACCTTATTACTCCATTAGAACTAGATCCATCAACTGGATTTACAGCTAAATACATCAATGCTGGTAGACTACAAAACAGAGGTTTTGAAGCAACAGTGAATGTAATGCCAATACAAACAGAAGATTTCAGCTGGAATGTAACTTGGAACTTTGCGAAAAACAACAACAAACTACTTGAACTATATGAAGGAGTAGAAAGTTTACAAATAGCACAAGCTCCTTTTAGAGCTAGATTATTGGCTGTTGTTGGTGAGCAATACGGTCAAATCTACGGAACGGATTATACGTATGATGCTAATGGTAATAAAATAATCGACCCTAATACAGGTTTATATGTAGCTTCAGGACAAAAATCTTTAGGTTCTATTACTCCAGACTATAACATGGGATTGAGAAATACAATAAAATATCAAAATGTAAGTCTTAGTTTCTTGATTGACATGCAAAAAGGTGGTAGTTATTTCTCTACAACACATATGTATGGTACATACTCAGGTATGTTAGAGAATACTGCTGCAAATGGTATTAGAGAAAATGGAGTTGTGTTGGACGGTGTTCTACCAGATGGTACTCCTAATACTAAAAACATTACAGCTCAAGCATGGGCAAAAGCACATAACAATAGTGTAGATGCACAAAACGTGTTTAAATCTGATTATTTCAAATTAAGAGAAGTTACATTGTCTTATAATTTACCGAAAAAATATGTAGGTCCATTTGATGGAATTCAAATTTCAGCTTATGGTAGAAATTTATTTACATGGGGACTTGATTGGAAAGGAATGGATCCAGAGATGGCTTCATATGGAAGTGGAAACGTTCAGGGAATTGAAGGAGGATCATTGCCTTCAACAAGAACGTATGGTATGAATGTTCAGTTTAAATTCTAATTAAAAACTTAAGAAACAATGAAAAAAATATTTATAACTGCCTTAGCAGTAACTTCAATATTTGCTTTTGTAAGCTGTAGTGAAGATTTTGACAGCATTAACACAAGTCCAAATCTTCCCGAAAATGTGCTCTCAAGCGGTTTATTCAATAATGCGAATAAACAAATCATGGATGGAACCAGAGGTGGATTTTCTTCTGGAAGAATGTTTTTGCCATGGGTACAATATTCTGCACAAAGAAATTATACTCCAGAGGATCGTTTTCAATTTAGACAAGAGGTAAACTCTAGCTTATATAGAGATATTTATTTAGCAGCGAAAAACTATAGAACAATAATCGAGTTAAATACAAATCCAAAAACTAGCTTAGAAATGGCTAAGTATGGTAATTTAGAAAATCAAATCGCTGCTGCAAGAATTATGCTAAGCTATTCGTTTTTACAACTTGTAGATATGTATGGAGATATTCCTTATTATTCTTATGGTAATCCTGACCCAGATTTTCAAGCATTACAATTGGAAGACAAAGAAATCTTAATGCCTAAATTTGCTTCTCAAACAAAAATCTATACGGATATTCTTAAAGAATTGAAAGAATCTGTTGCGATGATTGATACAGCAGAACCTTTATTTACAGAAGGTGATCAACTTTTTGGAAATCCTGAAAAACTAAAACGATTTGCAAATTCTTTACGTTTAAGAATTGCCACTAGAGTAAAAGGTGTTATCCCAACAGCTGCAGCCGACATCACGGATGCAATTGCTTCTGGTGTAATGCAGTCTAATGATGATACAGTAGGAGTTACTTATCAAAAAGATGATGTATTACCTAGCCCATTCTATTCTTCTTATTTCATAGGAAGTACTCGAAATGACTTTTCTGTATCAAGTACTATGGTTGATTTATTAAAAGGGGACCGTGGTATTTTTGGACTAGACCCAAGATTACAGAAATATGTAGCGCCAAATACAGCTTCAATTGGAGCAATCAAAAATCAAACGTATCAAGAATCAGATGATTTAACTGTATACAAAGGAATGCCTTATGGAATCCCAGATGCAATGACATCATCACAAAGAGCAAATGCATCCGGATTTAGCTATAATGTAATCAAACAGGATTATACAGAAATTTTCATGGAGTATGCTGAAGTTGAATTCTTATTATCAGAAAACAATGGATGGAACCAACAAAATTATGAGAATGGAGTAAAAGCATCTATGGAAAGATGGAAAGTTGACCCAGCAAAAATTACTACTTTTGTAGGAGCTTTGCCAGCTGCTTCACAAGCGAATGTATTAAATCAAAAGTATGTAGCTTTATTTATGCAACCTGTTGAAGCATGGGCTGAATATAGAAGAACTGGATTCCCTAACACTCTTTTACTTCCAGGTCAAACGGCTAATCTTATTAATCCTTACCAAGGAGCTACAACTTATGTGTTTACACCTCTAGTTCCTTTAACAGAAATGCCTGCAAGAGCAACGTATCCTGTAAGTGTGCAAACATTAAACAGAGCAAATTATGATGCTGCTTCTCAAAATATTGGAGGAGATTTTTTAACTACTAAACTAATTTGGGATTTAAATTAGTCTTATAATTTTCTACTATAACTTTAAAACCATCCGTAATAAAATACGGGTGGTTTTTTTATATCTTTGCACCATGGAAAAAGAACATCAAATTTTTGGAATTAGAGCAATTATTGAAGCAATACAGGCTGGTAAAGAAATCGACAAGGTTTTTATACAAAAAGAAGCTCAAGGTGAATTAATGAAAGACTTAATGAAAGTCTTGAAACGTAATAATGTAAACTTCTCTTATGTTCCAGTTGAAAAATTAAATCGACTTACTCCAAATAATCATCAGGGTGCTGTAGCAAGCATTGCTCCTATTTCTTTTCATGATTTAGAAACAATGATTGAAAGTGTTTTAGAATCAGGCCAAACTCCTTTATTTCTAATATTGGATCAAATTTCTGATGCTCGAAATTTCGGAGCTATAATCCGTACCGCAGAATGCACTGGTGTTAATGGAATTATTGTTCAGAAGCAAGGGTCTGCTCCTGTTAATGGTGATACGGTAAAAACATCCGCAGGTGCCGTTTTTAATGTTCCTATCTGTAAAGTAGAACATATAAAAGATGCTATTTTCCATCTTCAAGGTTCAGGAATAAAAACGATTGCTGCTACAGAAAAAACAGATCAAACTATTTATGATATCGCATTGAATGAACCTATTGCAATCATCATGGGGTCTGAAGATAGAGGTGTTAATCCTTCCGTATTAAAAATTGTAGATGAAAAGGCAAAATTACCAATGTTTGGTACAATCTCTTCATTAAACGTTTCTGTTGCTTGTGGAGCTTTTCTTTATGAAACCATCCGTCAAAGAAGTTTATAAAAAATAAAACTATTCTATAGAAAAGCCGCTTAATTCATAATTAAGCGGCTTTTCTATGTCTAATCTATTTTAGTTTCAGAGTCTACCTCAATTTCTTTAGGTGTTTCAACATAATTATAAACGACAATATATTCATCGGGTATTGTTTTTTCTGTTACGTAAATGAAATTTCCGTTTTCATCAAATCGGCTCATAAAAGGATCTTCATCTGGATTGAAATCTGGTTTTTCCCATTCATATTTTATTGGTTTCTGATAGGTATCTGTTTTAAACAAAACCGCAAAGACTAAACCTGTTATCATTCCTCCTAAATGTCCTTCCCAAGATATTCCCTCTTCTACATTCGGAAAAACATACCAAATTAATCCACCATAAATAAAAACAATCATAAGGGACAAGGCCATTAATCGATAATATTTTGTCATTAAACCTTTAAAGAAGATAAAACTAACCAATACATAGATTAATCCACTAACACCAATATGGTAACTTTCCCGACCAATGAGCCATGTAATGAATCCCGATAATAGAATTCCATATACAATTACTTTCAGTGCTTGGTCTCTATAAAAATAACGTAGTGCTGCAATCAATAAAAACAAAGGAATTGAATTATTGTATAAGTGTTTAATGTCACCGTGTAAAAAAGGGCTAAATACAATTCCTTTTAAACCTGAAAGAGTTCGGGGTAAAATACCATAATCTGAGAGGTAAATTTTAAATCGAACTTCGACCCAAAATACAATCCATAACGACAATACAAAATACAATGGCCATACAACCACGGAGGGCGAAAATCTAAATTCGTTATTTGACATATTTTGAGGCATCTAGTGTTATAAATATAGTCATTCGATTACAAAAATGTATCCAAAAACTTTTTTGTGCTATTTTGTCAGCAGTACGTTTTGGACGTGAATACTTTTATTATAATTCAATTCAAAAACATTTATCGTTGCATAGAAAAGCTTTATTTTTGTAAAATGGAAGCACCATTAGCAGAAAGAATTCGGCCACAGCAGTTAGAAGACTATGTCAGTCAGGAGCATTTAATTGGTCCTAACGGATCTTTAACGCAACAGATTGCAAAGGGAATTATACCTTCATTAATTTTCTGGGGACCACCAGGTACTGGAAAAACTACTCTTGCACAAATTATTGCACAGGAATCCAAACGTCCATTTTACACTTTGAGTGCTATAAATTCTGGTGTTAAAGACATACGTGAAGTTATTGATAAAGCCAAACAAAGTGGTGGTTTATTCACGACAAAGAATCCTATTTTATTCATTGATGAGATTCATCGCTTTAGTAAATCACAACAGGATTCTTTACTAGCTGCAGTAGAAAAAGGTTGGATTACTTTAATCGGTGCAACAACAGAAAATCCAAGTTTTGAAGTAATTCCTGCTTTACTGTCTCGTTGTCAGGTGTATGTATTGAATGCTTTTACAAAAAATGATTTAGAAGCTCTCTTAAACAGAGCAATTACACAGGATACTTATTTACAACAGAAAGAAATAATACTGACAGAGACGGAAGCATTGATGCGTCTTTCGGGTGGTGATGGACGAAAACTATTAAATATCTTTGAGCTTGTAATTAATGCCACTTCTGGTGACCGGGTTGAAATTACAAATCAGGGCGTTCTTAGTTTGGTACAACAGAATACCGTTTTATATGACAAAACGGGTGAACAGCATTATGATATTGTTTCAGCGTTTATAAAATCGATTAGAGGGAGTGACCCAAATGGTGCTGTTTATTGGCTTGCACGAATGATTGAGGGCGGAGAAGATGTGAAATTCATTGCCCGAAGAATGTTGATATTGGCTTCTGAGGACATTGGAAATGCTAATCCTACTGCTTTAATTATGGCTAATAATACTTTTCAGGCTGTAACTACAATTGGTTATCCCGAATCCCGAATAATCCTCAGCCAATGTGCTGTTTATTTAGCGACCTCTCCAAAGAGTAACGCTTCTTATTTAGCGATTGGAAAAGCACAGCAATTTGTAAAACAAACGGGGGATTTACCGGTACCCATTCATTTACGAAATGCGCCAACTAAATTAATGAAAGAATTGGGTTATGGTGAGGAATATAAGTATGCGCATGATTATCAAAATAATTTTGCAGAACAAGAATTCTTACCGGATGCTATTCAAAATACGACCTTTTATGACCCAGGGAATAATTCAAGGGAAAATGGAACAAGAGAGTTTCTTAAAAATCGCTGGAAAGGTAAATATGGATATTAAAAAAGGCTGAATCGTTGATTCAGCCTTTTCTTTAAAATTTAATTGACAATGACTCTGTCATTAATTTTTGGTCTTTATAATATTCTAAGATCCATTGATTATTTTGTTTGTACACAACTCCTTGATATGAATCACTTGTTGCTATATATACTTCTGATTGACTCGTTTTGTACATCTTTAAAACAATTTTTGGTGTACTATCGACTAACTGATATCCGTTCGTAATAGGTTGAGCAAATAAAGAATTTGTATTTTCTGTAGCTTGAACTGTTGTAGTGGCTACTGCTGTATTTACTTTCTGTACTGGTTTAGTTGTTTCTACGGGCTCTGCTGGGGTTACAACAAGATTTTGATCGTATGCATAATGTACAGTTTCGAATGAAGTAAAAGCTTCTCTTAACGCTTCTGTATATGCTGTCTTATAATCTTTTGCTTTGCTTTTCCCAACCTTACTTTCATAGATTATTTTACCATAGCAGTCTTTTAAAGTTACTTTAAGTTTTGTAACTAAAAAATTATTCTCTTCTACCACATTTGCTATTAATGAATTACATCTATTTCCTGTAATATCATTTGGCAGATTTTCTTCTAACATCAAGGCTTCAAAACCATATTTTTTCAATAAAAATTTTGTTAGAATATTTAATTGAAATTTGTTGTCTTCTTTAAAAAACTCAAATCGCATTGGTACCAAAACGTACTTATATGCATTTAGATTTTGATTTTGTGCCTTACCCAGAATGGCTGTCATTAAGAACAAAAGGAGAATATATTTTTTCATAGGATTAAAGGTATCTTTTTAAGTCTAATAAATGGTTAATCTGTTTAATTTCTTGTGTTACTTCTGCATGGTGTTCATTGAAATAAATAGCATCTAAGCCAAAATTCAGAGCTCCTTTTACATCGGCTTCAAAACAATCTCCAATCATCACACTATTGGCTGGGTTTGCTTTTGCAGCATTTAATGCATATTGAAAAATTAATGGATTTGGTTTCTTTACTCCTGCTTTTTCTGAATCTGTTATGGTTTCAAAATAATGCTGAATTTCTGAATTCTTTAATTTATAACGCTGAACTTCATGGAATCCATTTGTAATAATATGCAATTTGTATTTTGATTTTAAATAATCTAAAATCTCAATAGTCCCTTCAAACAGGTGGTTGAACTTTGGTAAATAGGCAATGTATTCAACAGATAAAACATTAATAGTTTCATCATCTATATCCAATCCTAGTTTATCAAAGGTTTCTTTTAATCTACCATAACGTAAGGTTTCTTGTGATATTTTATCTTCTCTGTATAATTCCCAATATTTAAAATTTACTGGAATATACTGCTCTAAAAAATCCTCTAAAGAGACTTTGATATTGTACTTCTTTAATATTGCATCTAGTGCTAATGCTGAGTTCTTTTCGAAATCCCATAAAGTATGATCTAAGTCAAAAAAAACGTCGGATATTGTATTATTTAGCATTGTAATTTTTATTTTCCTTTCACAATAACAGCATCTTCAATGTGGTAAATCCAATCTTCAACATCTTTATCATTGACTCTCAAATTACCTTCTAATGTTACGTATTGGTCTGTTTTTAATTTTGTTTTTGCACTTCTAAATTTAATTCCCATAATAGTTTCTGGACCAGCTTGTCCGCAGAAAAAACAGGAAGCAAATACATTTTTGCTTAATGCATAATTCTCATTATCTATTGGAATTATAAAGCCACTCATCACAATCTTTTTCTTATTGGTTTCTTTCAGTTGTGCATTAATTACAGGATACATTACTTCTCCATAAACTTTGTCTGCTTTTTTTAGAAATTTAATATTTCCTAGTAGCTTCCAACTTAATGTATCTGGACTTTTAACAAGAACTTCTTTTGTTGTATGGTTTTGAAAAGAAGTATTCCCTTTAGAAAAATTTAATGTTACTATACTTATGAAAAGTAGAGAAAATGATAATAAATAAGACTTAAGCATTGGCCAATGTTTTTGATATATTTAATTTATATGCTTTTATAGCAGGAATTAATGCTGCTATTATACCTACAAAGATAGTTACAATTAATAAATAACCTTCTTTTTCCCAGTCAAACACAAAGGGATTGAATGAAAATTTATATTGTTCTTCCGTAGAGATTGAAATATAGTATAATGCTAATCGACTGACTACAATTCCCAGTATAAAACCTACAATACATAATAGAAGGCTTTCAAATAATACTAATCGTAATAATTGAAAACGAGTTGCTCCTGTAGTCCTCAAAATAGCAAACTCATACTTGCGTTCTTTTAGTGTATTGAATAAAGCAATAAAAATACTGATTCCTGAAATAAACATTATTCCGTAGGCCAAGTATTCCAGTGCTTGTAATCCAATGCCGAATAAAGAAAATAATCTATTTACTTCTATAGCTGGTGATACTGCTTGCATTTTTGTATTCTGAGCGACTAATCTGGGCCATTGAATAAAACCCATTTTATTTCTGAATTTTATTAATACCGCTGTAATTTCTTTTCCCTCAGCAACTTCATGTTCGTGATGATCATGGTCTTCATGGTCTTCATGATTGTGTACTTCTGCTCCTTCTTTATGCTCGTGTTCGTGCTCTTCACCTTCATGATCATGGCCTTCATGCATTGCCCATACGCTACTGATATTACTTAATATAAGATTATCTACTACTTTGCCCGTTGGAGTTAAAATCCCTATTACTTTGTAGGCATGTTGATCGTGAAGTTCTCCTTCTGCACTATCTCCATGCGATCCAAAAAATTCTTGTCCAATTTTTAATCCTAATTTTTCAGCAATAGCACTTCCCACTACAACTTCAAAATCTTTATTAAAGACTGTTCCTTGAGCAAATTTTGCATCATATTTCTCTATATAATCGGAGGTTGTTCCTACAATTTTATAACCGTGGTAATTATCTCCAAATGCTAATGGAATAGCTTTTTCAACATAAGGATGCTTCATCCATTTCTTAGCAATTTCATAATCAATATTACCTGTCGGGGCATCAATTTGGTATACCGATGATAAAATTAATTGTAATGGACTTCCTTGTGCTCCAAGCACTAGGTCTACTCCTTCAATATTATTTGAGAATTTATCTTCAAATTGTTTTTGCAACAATATCAATAACGATATAATTGCTACACTAGCTGTTAACAAAATAATACTTAATGTAGTATTCAAAGGCTTATGTACTATATTTTTCCAAGCAATTTTTGTTATCATGATAATGCAATATGGTTAGAAAATCGTTCTTTAAGTCTTTGATCGTGGGTTACAATGATTAATGCTGTTCCAAATTCTTTTGATAATGCTGATAGCAAATCGGCTACCTTATTAGCATTCTCATCATCCAAACTAGAAGTAGGCTCATCGGCCAATAATACTTGAGGATTATTAATTAATGCCCGAGCAATTGATACTCTTTGTTGTTGTCCAATACTTAATTGAGAAGGTAGTTTATGAATCTGATCTGTTAAATCTAATTGCGCTAAAATCGTCTTTGCTTTTTCAATTTCTTTCTTCCCTTTTGAAAACCAAGAAGCTAAAACTACATTATCCAAAACAGAAAGTGATGCAATAAAATGGGATTGCTGTAATACAATTCCAATATTTTGTCCTCTAAATTTATCTAACTTTTTTTCGGATAACTTTTCCAAGTCTGTATCTGCAATTTGGATACTACCTGCCTGTGGACGCAATAAGCCTCCCAACAAATGTAACAAAGTAGTTTTCCCTTTACCTGAGCCTCCTGTAATCAACAAGCTTTGGCCAGAATCACAAACGATGTCAGGGAAGTCAAACTTCAATCCTGAATGGTAAGAGAAAGCGAGATGCTGAGTTTTAATCATAACTTATTCTCATTTAAAATTTATAACGCAATTGTGTTGCAATATAATAAAATTGAAAATTAGTTTCTAAATTATATACATGAATCGCATTCGATTTTTCACTAAAGTATTCCTCTGTCTGTAAAACTAAAATAATCTACCTCAGAAATTATAACATGATCTAATACTTTAATGTCCAAATGAGCAGCTGCTTGCTTCAATTTATGAGTAATTTGCTTATCTGCTTCGCTTGGAATTAGGGTTCCTGAAGGATGATTGTGGGACAATATTAATCCTACAGCACCATTCTCTAAAGCTGTTTTAAGGACTAGTCGAACATCGACTAATGTTCCTGTAATACCTCCTTTACTCAATTGTGATTTACTGATTATCTTATTTGAATTATTTAAATAAATAATCCAAAATTCTTCGTGGGGTAACTCTCCTATTATGGGCTGCATAATTTCAAAAACAGATTTACTGGATTGAATTTTTTTCATATTCACCGTTTCTTCTGCTCTACGTCGTCTTCCTAATTCCAAAGCGGCTTCTATCGCTAATGCTTTGGCTTCTCCGATACCTTTAAAAACGGTCAATTGACTTATTGAAAGTTTCCCTAAAGCATTTAAATTATTGTCGACACCCGCTAAAATACGTTTACTCAAATCTACAGCACTTTCTTTATAATTGCCTGAAGAAATTAATATGGCTATTAATTCGGCATTGCTTAAAGCCGATTTTCCTTTATTTTTAAGTTTTTCTCTTGGTCGATCTTCTTCCGCCCATTTTTTTATCGATTGAAGTGGGGTGCTTTCCATAATTCAGATTTATATTTTATAAATTTATAGTATTCCACTTACAAGATACTAAAAATTAAATCTAACCGTTTCATTATTAAACCTTAAAACATGAAATTACTGTACTTATTTTTCTTTTTTCTCAGTATACATGCTAGTAACCACCAAGCTTCTTTTAGTCAGAAACTTTCGGATGCTGCAATTTCATTAACGAAGGATAAAGTAGAGTATAACTCTGCTTATTTTTCAATTCAATACCCAGGTGGCGATGTTCCTAATGATAAAGGGGTTTGTACAGATGTAATTATACGGGCTTATCGGAAATTAGGAATTGATCTCCAAAAAGAGGTTCACATTGATATGAGCAAGAATTTTTCAAAATACCCAAAAACCTGGAATCTAAAGAAGACAGACACCAATATCGATCATCGGAGAGTTCCAAATCTTCAAGTTTTTTTCACTCGTTTTGGGCAGGCTCTTCCCATTTCCGAAAAGGCTTCCGATTATAAAACTGGTGATCTGGTAACTTGGATGATTGGAGGTAAAATGCCCCACATAGGGATTGTATCTCATAAAAAGACCTCGGATGGAAAAGTAAATCTCATTGTCCATAATGTAGGGGCTGGACAAGTATTGGAAAATTGTTTATTTAAATATAAAATCACAGGTCATTATCGCTATCATCCACTATAAAATAAAACCCCGATAGGATTGCTATCGGGGTTTTATTTATTAAATTTTATTGAATCATGTCTTTTACATCATCAAAATTGAGTCCTCCATAGTTTCCTGAACTCATCAACAATAATGCTAACTTCTCACTATCAAATTTTAATTGTGCCAGATATTCTTTAAAATCATCTGGATTTGTATACACGATTAGATTTTCCTTATTAAAAGCTGTTGCAATTTGTTCTGCTGAAACTTCATCCAATTGCTTTATTTTAACTGCATCTGGCGAATAAAATACTACTGCTACATCGGCATAGTCTAGAGCGCCTTGATATTCCTTTAAAAAGGCTGCATTTAAACTGCTATAGGTATGCAATTCTAAACAAGCAATCAATCTTCGATCTGGATATTGTTCTTTTACTGCTTTTGTTGTTGCCGCTACTTTACTTGGAGAGTGTGCAAAATCTTTATAAGCTACCTTATTTTTACTTTCTGCAATTTTCTCCAATCGTTTTGAAGCTCCTTTAAATGAAGCAATAGCTTCATAAAAATCTGCTTCATCTACGCCCATATTCTGACAAATCCATTTAGCTCCCGCCAAATTATTCAGATTGTGTTGTCCAAATACTTCGATTGGCATACTTCCATCTGGAGTATCTAATAATGTTACTCCATCCTGAACCGTATAAGCTGGTGTACTATACGCTAACTTTCGTATTGGGTTTGTGGCAGCTTCAACAATTCTCTTTACTTCTGAATCGTCTTCATTATAGACTAAGATTCCTCCGTTTGTAATTTTCTGAATAAAGATTTCAAATTGCTCTACATAATTTTCATAGGTTGGAAACACATTAATATGATCCCATGCTATTCCACTAATTAAAGCAATATTCGGTTGGTATAAATGGAATTTCGGTCTGCGATCCATCGGTGAAGATAAATACTCATCTCCTTCCAAAACAATAAAATCGTTTTCCTCTGTAAGATGAACCATTGTATCAAATCCTTCCAACTGTGCACCTACCATATAATCCACTTCTATGTTATGGTAATGCATCACATGCAATATCATGGAAGTTATGGTCGTCTTACCGTGTGATCCTCCAATAACCACACGTGTTTTATTTTTTGATTGTTCGTATAAGAATTCTGGATAAGAATAAATTTTTAATCCTAATTCTTGCGCTTTCAATAATTCAGGATTATCTGCCTTGGCATGCATTCCCAAAATTACCGCTTCAATATCATTTGTGATTTTTTCTGGAAACCATCCCATTTCCTGAGGCAATAATCCTTTGGCTTCCAATCTTGATTTTGAAGGTTCAAATACAGCGTCATCACTACCTGTAATCTGAGATCCTTTATTGTGTAAGGCTAAGGCAAGGTTGTGCATTGCACTTCCTCCTATCGCTATAAAATGTGTACGCATTTATCTATCGTGTTAATTCTTGCTTCCAAAAATAACAAATAAAAAAGACATATACGGCTTCCTTTCTTTATCTGTACTATATTAATTCTGGAAAATTTATTTCAAGTGCATCGGGTTTCATTTTCCTATTTCTCTTGCCCATTTAGATTTGTTGGCTTTTTTATCTTCGGTTTTAATTCCATGTACTTTCCCCAAATATTATAGATAACTTGTTTGTCAAAATCTGTTAAAACTGGTTTTAAATCATTCTGAATAAAATGCCTCTTGAAAGCAATAATAGCACTTTTCTCATCACTAATATCATATCCTATCATTTTCAAGGCATATATATAATTGAAATCTGCCGGCGTACTGGATAACACTTCATCACGCCAATATCCAAAATTACGTTTGGCTAACTTCTCCCATGGAAAAAAGGCGCTCGGATCTTGTTTACGTTTGGGTGAAAAATCACTGTGCCCTATGATATTGGCTTGTGGAATATTATATTTTTTTTGTAAACTATCCAATAAAACAATAACCGAACTTACTTGATTGTCTGTAAAAGCTTCGGATCCATTATTATCAATTTCAATCCCAATTGAACAGGAATTCATATCTTCAACATTTCCCCATTTTCCTTCCCCTGCATGCCATGTTCTAAGGTAATCATTACACAAACGGTATACTTGACCATCTTTACAGATTAAATAATGACTACTCACTTCTCTCGACTCCATCGAAAATGCTTTTAAGGTTGCCCCACAAGAGCTTTGTGTAGTATGATGTAATACGACAAAATTAGGCTTCCGTAAATTAAAATTAACGGTGGGATACCACATACTAGGAACGATACTTGCAGAATCTCCAATAAGCAGAATTGGTTCTTCTTCTTTTATAATTTTACTATAATCTGTCGTTAATTTTTTATATATTTTTTCCCCTGGTGGTGGAACTACTCCATGATTTACCGTTTTACCAATACTTTTGGCTGACCCACAGGAGCTTATTAAAAAAGCAAGTATAAGCATTGCAAAAAACCTTGCAATTGTTCCATCTGTTTTTTTATATATCAATTTCATAATAGCTATTGTATTATAATCATTAAAACGATTATTTGAATCCATTTCATTTGTACATAAAAGTAGAAATAAAAAAATAAATCATCACCAAACAAAAAAGCCACCTCATTTTCATGAGATGGCTTTTAAATTTGAACTGCGTATATAAACTTATTTTACGATTGTCAATTCATCAATAATGTGTTTTGCTCCTGCATATTTATCAATGATAAATAATACGTAACGGATGTCCACATTAATTGTACGTTGTAAATCTTTATCAAAAATAACATCTCCAGCCATAGCTTCAATGTTACCATCAAATGCAACACCAATTAATTCTCCTTTACCATTCAATACTGGTGAACCTGAGTTCCCTCCAGTAATATCGTTGTCAGTCAAGAAGTTTACTGGCATATAACCTGCTTTATCAGCATATTGTCCAAAATCTTTAGCGTCATTCAATTCAATTAATTTCTTAGGTAAATCGAACTCTTCATCGTTTGGCTTGTATTTAGCAATTGTACCTTGAAGTGTAGTATAGTTATTGATTTTAGCATCATTTCTTTTATCAGCTGGTAATGATCTTACTTTACCATATGTTAAACGTAATGTACTGTTCGCATCTGGGTAGTATTTTGTATTTGGATTTGCCGTACGCATACCTTCTACTAACACTCTGAATGCTTTTGTAAAATCATTATCCAATTGTGCTTGTTCTTCGCTTTTTGCTCTGTATCTGTTTAATAAATCTGTAGAGATTTTATATAAAGGATCATTTGCTAAAGTTTCAGCATTTGGATTTTTCATGAATGCTTCTAAAGTAGCTTTTGAAGCAAAAACACTTTTATCAAATGCACTGTTTACGTCTGCTGTAAAATCACCATTATTAGCTTTCGCTAATTCAGCGATATAAGGTGCTAATCCAGCTCCTTTTGCTTTTGCAGCATAAAGATTTAATTGTGCAGCTAATACATCTTTTTCCAATGGAGCATATAATCCACTGTACATGTCTTCGATTTGTGCATTGATTTTAGGTAACATCGCTGCTTTTTGAGAATCACCTTGTTTCATGTAAGCTTCAATAGCACCACCTAATCTATATGGCATTGCTGCGTAGCTACTTGTACGTAATAATCCTGTTAAGTAATTATCATGACGTGCTTTCTCATTTGTTTTTGAATAGTAGTTATCAATTGTTGCGATAACATTACCATACTTTTCTTTATTTTCTTTTTTGTTAGCCCATTTATTGAACTTCACTTCATTATTTTTCTTCGCTTTAGCCGTTTGATGTTTTGTTAAAGCATCAATCATACCTTGACGATTTTTCCAGTAGTTTGCAACTGAAGCATATTTTGAAGCATAATCAAGACGTACTTGAGTATCCTTGTCCATATGAACTTTCATTTTGTCCATTCCTACTTTTGAAGCTTCAACCCATGCAGGATATGCAAATTTTACATTTTGCTCAATTCCACCAGCTGGCATCCAACGGTTTGTTCTACCTGGATAACCTAAAATCATTGCGAAGTCATTTTCTTGAACTCCTTTTAAGCTGATTGGTAAGTGGTGTTTTGGTTGTAATGGCACATTGTTTTCAGAATATTCAGCTGGATTACCATTTGCATCAGAATATACTCTGAACATAGAGAAATCTCCTGTATGACGTGGCCATTCCCAGTTGTCTGTATCTCCACCAAATTTACCAATACTACTTGGTGGTGTTCCTACTAAACGAACATCTGTATAATCTTGATAAACGAAATAGTAATATTCATTTCCATTGAAGAAAGGACGAACAGAAACAGTATATTTTCCACCTTCGTTATTTTCTTTTTCAATTAATGCAATTTCTTGATTAATTGCTTTTTCTCTTTCAGCTTCTGACATTTTATCATTTACCTTTCCTAAAATTCTTTTAGAAACGTCGTCCATTCTTACGAAGAAACGAACTGATAATTGTTTTGGTTTTAATTCTGCTTTTCTATTTGAAGCCCAGAAACCATTCGTCAAATAATCGGCTTGTGGAGTAGAAAGTTCCGCAATTGCATCGTAACCACAGTGATGATTTGTTAAAACTAAACCATCTTTAGAAATAATTTCTGCTGTACATCCTCCATTGAATTGAACGATAGCATCTTTAATACTTGAATGGTTAATACTATAAATTTCTTCTGAAGTTAATTGAAGACCCATTTTTTGCATATCTCTATGGTTAAGTCTTTCAATAAACATCAAGAACCACATCCCCTCATCTGCTTTTACACTTGCTGGAACAAGTAGTACAAGAGCGATTAAGGATAAAATAATTTTTTTCATATTTAATAGTTTGTTATTTTTTGAATTGCGAATATACTTTTTTTTAAGAATCCACTAAAATTAATAGTTTACAAAAAGATAATATTAAGAGCAATTTTAACTTTTGATATATCATATTGAAAGAAATGCGCTATAAATCACCAAATACTCTCTATTAATCGTAGCTATTGGATATAAAAAAACCAGTAAAGTTTCCTAAACTGGTTTTCTAAAGATCTTAATTCTCATTAAGATTATTCATTAAGCATTTGCCATAATTTATCTTTCAATTCTGTTAACCCTTGTTGGGCTACAGAAGAAATAAACAGGTAAGGTATCCCTTTAAAAGCAACATCCAATTCTACTTTTAATTCTGCTTTTAATTCATCATCCAACATATCACATTTCGAAACGACAACTACACGTTCTTTATCCAACATTTCTGGATTGTATTTCGTCAATTCATTCAAAAGGATATCATATTCTTCCTTAACACTTGGTGCATCAGCTGGAATAAGGAACAATAATGTTGAATTACGTTCAATATGTCTTAAGAAATAATGTCCTAATCCTTTTCCTTCCGCAGCTCCTTCAATAATCCCAGGAATATCTGCAATTACAAAAGACTGAAAATCGCGGTAAGCAACAATTCCTAAGTTTGGTTTTAAAGTTGTAAATGGATAATCTGCAATTTTTGGTTTTGCAGAAGTTAAAACTGACAATAGAGTTGATTTTCCTGCATTAGGAAATCCAACTAATCCCACATCCGCCAAAACTTTTAATTCCAAAATAACATCTACTTCTTCCGCAGGTAAACCAGGTTGAGAATAACGTGGCGTTTGATTTGTAGAAGATCTAAAGTGCCAGTTTCCTAAACCACCTTTTCCACCTTTTGCTACAATTCTCTCTTCCCCATCTTCTGTTATTTCAAATAAAATTTCATTCGTTTCTTTATCTCGAACTACAGTACCTAATGGTACTTCAATGTATTTGTCTTCTCCATCTGCTCCAGTACTTCTACCTCCAGAACCATCTCCACCATGACCAGCTTTGATGTGTCTTGCAAATTTCAAGTGAAATAAGGTCCACAAACCTTTATTTCCTTTTAAATAAACGTGCCCACCACGTCCTCCATCTCCTCCATCAGGACCACCTTTTTCAATAAATTTTTCACGGTGTAAATGTGTTGATCCTTTACCGCCTTTACCGGAAGAAACATATATTTTTACGTAATCTACAAAATTCCCTTCTGTCATCTTTTCTTCTATTTTTAGAATTTGTTTCCCAACTGCTCACTGCCCTTGACTCACAAACTCAATCTCTTTTTGTCTTATTTCCTAATCTAAGTTTATCTTCTATTGCACCTCTTATAATGTGCCAATCTTTACATCCAGTAATCTAAATTTCTCTTGCTCTGTCAAAGTAACCCAATTGGTATATGTAATTGGTTTTACTTCAACTTCTATAACTTCTGATGGTGTTTTAAAATCCCATGCATCCATATTCTGACTCTTACATAACGGACAAGGTGGGTGTGTACCTATTTCAAAACTATTACCCACTTGATCTCTATCACAGGTTAACGAACCATATATTTTCTGAAGCAAATTTGAACAATTCAAAGAACTCATTCCTAAAGTTTTAGGGTGAGTCCATAATAAATCCTCAACCTCTTTATAAACTACATCTTCAATTGCATTTAAATACGCTACATTTCCCTGTTTTGACCATAACAAAAACTCACCGTATGCCTCCCTAAATAATGGTGCATCAAAAGTATGTAAACAGTCTGCACATTGGTATGTTGCAAGTCCTAATTTCATAGCTACTTTACTTTATTCTTGCAGCGACTTTACTAAAACTTTATCAATTTTTACGCCATCCATATCGATCACTTCCAATTCAAATTGATTCCACTTCAACTTTTGTCCTTCTTTAGGAATATAGGATAGCTCCGTCATAATTAAACCACTTACGGTAGTTACATCATAATCATTTATCAATTCATCTAGCTCAAAGAACGTTAAGAAATCATGTAATGAATAATGACCATCTACTAACCAAGTTCCATCTTCACGAGCCACTAATTTAAAGTCTTCTTTATAGAAATCTGATGCATCACCAACTAGCGCTTCTAGAATATCATTCAATGTGATAATCCCTTGAAAAACACCGTACTCATCTGATACAAAAGCATAATGAATACCACTATTCTTGAAGTTCTCTAAAGCTTTATAGGCTGTTGTTTGCTCCATAATAAAAGGAGCTTCTGTAATAATTGTTTCTAAACTAAAATGTTCATCATCAATATGTGAAAAAATACTTTTTAAGTTTACAACACCTACAATATCATCATAGTTCTTGCTATACACTGGATAAACCGAATGCATCTCTTGTTGTAATATTGTTTTTATCTCACTTCTACCTGCATTCAATGGCAAAAACACAACCGATTTACGGTGTGTCATCAAAGAGTTTACTTTACGGTCACCAATATGAAAAACACGTTCCACAATATCTTGTTCAATTTCTTGAACTTCACCACCTTCAGTTCCTTCTTTAATAATTGCTTTGATTTCTTCTTCGGTTACCTTACCATCTGCTGAAGGTTTTATTTTGAATATCTTCAATAAAAACTCGGTTGAATGGGTCAATAACCATATAAAAGGCGCTGTTATAATAGAAATAACACGCATTGGTACTGCTACCGTTTTCGCTATAGTTTCTGGATAGGTCAACCCGATTCTTTTAGGCACTAATTCTCCTAATACTAAAGAGAAAAAAGTAAGAATCACTACGATTACACCAACACTAATTGTATGAGCATAAGGTTTTAAGGCTTCATATTGGGTTACATAGGCTGCCAAATCTGACGTTAATGTATCTCCACTGAATATACCGGTTAAAATACCAATTAAGGTAATTCCTATTTGTACTGTTGAAAGAAATTTATTTGGAGAATTTGCTAGCTCTAATGCTGTTTTTGCACTGGCATTACCTTTTTTAGCAGCATTTTCTAATCTATTCTTTCGCGCAGAAATCAATGCGATTTCTGACATGGAAAAAACACCATTTAATAAAATTAAAAAAAATATTATTGCAATTTCCATAGGTTGATTAAAATGTAATAGCGATCAATTATAGACTTTCTATTACAGTGCTTAAACGCTCCGTAATCTCAGCTATAGAACCAATCCCATTCACAGGATGAAATATATTTTCTTTTTGATAATACGCAATTAACGGCGCTGTTTTTTCATTATATTCTTGGTAACGATGTCTGATTTTTTCTTCATCTTGATCGTCAATTCTACCACTTGTTTTTCCTCTTTCCAATAGTCTTTGGATTAGTACCTCATCATCTGCTTCCAAAGCAATTGTTGCCGTAACACTCCATCCTTTGGTTGCTAAAAACGCATCCAATGCATCTGCCTGAGCAATTGTTCTTGGAAATCCGTCGAATAAAAACCCATTGGTATTTATATGTTTTTCCACCTCATCCTGCAACATTTTTATCGTCAATTCATCAGGAACTAATTCACCATTATCCATAAAGGTTTTCGCCTTTTTCCCTAATTCAGTGTCATTTTTCAAATTAAAACGAAAAACATCTCCTGTAGAAATATGTGTAAGGTTGTACTTTTCTTTCAAAAATTCAGCTTGAGTTCCTTTTCCAGCACCTGGCTTTCCAAATAATACAATATTAATCATGTGTAGTGTTGAGTGGTTTATTTTAATTGGTAAATTTCTGGTAAATTTCTCCCTAGCCCATCATAGTCTAGACCGTAGCCCACGATGAATTTATTTGGGATTTCAATACCAATATAATCTATTTTTATATCTTTTTTATATGCTTCTGGTTTAAAGAATAAAGTTGCAATTTTCAGCTCTTTTACCTTTTGTTGCTCAAACATTTGTTTTAACTCTACCAAAGTAGTTCCTGTATCTACAATGTCTTCAATAATTACAACGGTACGACCTGTTAAATCCTGATTTAATCCGATTAGTTGTTTCACTTCGTGTGTTGTAGAAGTACCTTCGTAAGAAGCTAGTTTTATAAAACTTACTTCACATGGTTTTGGGTAATGTTTCATAAAATCTGAAACTACCATAAAAGCACCGTTTAAAACGCCTACAAAAATAGGGGTTTCATCACCCATATTTTCAGCCACTTGTTGTGCCATTCTCGCTATTGCTGCATCAATTTCTGTCGCAGCGATAAACGGAACGAATTGTTTATCGTGAATCTGAATCACCTGATTATTTATTTAAATTTTGGCAAATATACTGAATTAGAATTGAGAAGTTGGCATGCATCATTGAGATATTCGCTTCATAATAATCCTAAAGAATATATTTTCCCTCTAAAAAAATAAAAAAATCAAAGCAATACAATATTTTTATGTTAAAAAACACTTATTTCAATCAATTTACATTTATTACGAATTAAAAATTCATTAAACTTGTTAATGAGAATGTTACCTTATTTTTTGTTCTTAAAAAGAAAAAATAATCAGAAAAACAGATTCGTTAAAAAAGTATTCTACTTCAAGAAATACATTATATTTGCGACATAAACTTTAGGGGTGCTTGATAAAAGCTGAGATAATACCCTTTGAACCTGATCTGGATAATACCAGCGAAGGGAAAAGATTGGATACTTACCTACATAAATGAACTGCATTTTCATGCCGTTTATTCTATGTATTTATTTTGTTATCCGTGCATACACTTTATGCACTCCTATGGTTTTTTTATCTATTTAAAATTAAAGAAAGATGAAGAAAATCAAGGTACAGGTTAACAACGATGTCTTAGACATTGATTCAAACTCCACCATTTACGATTTATTACAAAAGCTTGGAATTACTCCAAAAGGTATTGCTATTGCTATTAATCAACAGATTATTCCAGACAAGCAATGGTCCTCCCATACCCTTTTGTCAAATCAAGAGATTCTCATCATTCAAGCAACGCAAGGCGGTTAATGCAACTCTAACAACTAACGAATCTTATTTATGAGCAATCCAAAAAACAAAACTACCGAAGTTCCAACTATTAGTAGAACTCCTTTTCCTAGTTCGGAAAAGATTTATGTTCCCGGTCAGTTATTCCCAGACATTCGTGTTCCTATGCGTAAAATCGCATTACAGGATACTCGAAATACATTCCTCGGTATACTCGAACCAAATCCTGATGTAACTGTTTATGATACTAGCGGTCCTTTTACCGATCCAAAAATTGACATTGATGTTACACGTGGTATTGAACCCATCCGATCCCAATGGATTATCAACCGTAATGATGTAGAACAACTTACAGCTTTCTCATCGGAATACAGCAATGAGCGATTGAACAACACTAAACTCGATGTTTTACGATTCCAACATTTAAGAAAACCGCTTAAAGCTAAAAAAGGTCAAAACGTTTCTCAAATGCATTATGCTAAAAAGGGAATCATTACCGCCGAAATGGAGTTTATTGCAATCCGGGAAAATCAGAAATTACATGAAATTCAAGCCATCAGCAAACAACATAAAGGAGATAGTTGGGGCGCTAGTATTCCAAAAGTAATTACACCTGAATTTGTTCGTGATGAAGTAGCTCGAGGTCGAGCTGTTATCCCAAATAACATTAACCATCCTGAAAGTGAACCCATGATTATTGGGCGAAATTTTTTAGTAAAAATCAATGCTAACATTGGAAATTCCGCAGTCACTTCTAGCATTGAGGAAGAAGTTGAAAAATCGGTATGGGCTTGCCGATGGGGAGCAGATACCATAATGGATTTATCTACGGGGAAAAACATTCATGAAACCCGCGAATGGATTTTAAGAAATTCACCGGTGCCTATTGGTACTGTTCCTATTTACCAAGCCTTAGAGAAAGTTAATGGAGTTGCAGAGGATTTAACATGGGAAATATTCCGAGATACCCTTATAGAACAAGCCGAACAAGGGGTCGATTATTTTACTATTCACGCTGGTGTTTTGCTACGTTATATTCCTATGACTGCCAAAAGGGTCACAGGAATTGTATCTCGTGGTGGTTCAATCATGGCAAAATGGTGTCTTGCTCATCATAAAGAAAGTTTCTTATACACTCATTTCGAAGAGATTTGTGAAATCATGAAAGCTTACGATGTTGCTTTTTCCTTAGGGGATGGTTTACGTCCGGGAAGTTTAGCTGATGCCAATGATGAAGCGCAATTTGCAGAATTGACCACGTTAGGCGAATTAACCAAAATCGCTTGGAAACATGATGTGCAAACAATAATTGAAGGACCAGGTCACATCCCAATGCATATGATTAAAGAAAATATGGACAAGCAATTGGAAGAATGTGGCGAAGCTCCTTTCTATACGCTAGGTCCATTGACTACCGACATCGCGCCCGGCTATGATCATATTACTTCTGGAATTGGCGCCGCAATGATTGGCTGGTATGGAACTGCAATGCTTTGTTATGTAACGCCAAAAGAACATTTGGGCTTACCCAACAGAAACGATGTAAAGACTGGTGTTATCACCTACAAAATTGCAGCGCATGCAGCCGATTTAGCTAAAGGTCATCCTGGATCACAATATAGAGATGATGCCTTGAGTAAAGCTCGATTTGAATTCCGATGGGAAGATCAGTTCAACTTATCCCTAGATCCTGATACTGCCCGAGAATTTCATGATGAAACATTACCTGCAGAAGGAGCTAAAATAGCACACTTCTGTTCGATGTGTGGTCCTAAATTCTGTTCCATGAAAATTTCACAGGAAATTCGTGACTTTTCTAAACTGGAAGAACAAAAAGAGATTGTAGAAGGATTGCAAAATAAATCCAAAGAATTTACGGAAAAAGGAAGCAAAATCTATCTATAATGAACTATTTGATCATGACTAGCGAGCAGGAAATAGAAAATGAAATTTCAATCATCCATCGATTGTTTGAAGAAGGATTGTCGGTTTTACACATTCGTAAACCTCATCTTTCTCAATCATCTTATGCAACGTTTATTTCAAAAATTGACTCTCAGTTTCACAGACAATTAATGATACACAGTCATCATCAATTGCAAAATCAATTTGATTTAAGAGGGCTTCATTTTCCTGCTGCACAACATGATTTTATTATAAAAGAAAAAAAACCTTCTTTTATAATTAGTACTTCCTTCCATTCTGTAAACGAAATTATAGAAGCCCAAGACCTCCCGATAGATTATGCATTTCTGAGCCCCATCTTTAATAGCATTAGTAAACTGGGATATACTGGGCAAAATTTCAATATTTCGTCTTTAGCAACGATTTTTCCCATAGTTGCTTTAGGAGGAATTGACATACAGAATAGTAAACAATTGACATCCCTTGGCTTTGATAGAGCTGCCTTACTCGGCTACATCTGGAGGAATGAAAATCCTGTTGAAGCTTTTAAAAAAATAAAAAATGGAGCATAGTAGACCTTATATTTTATCGATTGCCGGCTTAGATCCTTCGGCAGGTGCCGGTTTATTAGCCGATATAAAAACGTTCGAAAATCTATCCACCTATGGCTTATCGGTGTGTACAGCGATAACAGTACAAAATGATATTTCATTTGAAAAATGCCAATGGACTACTCCTGCATTAATCTTTGATCAACTTGATATATTGTTTAGTCGATTTACTATACCTGTTGTTAAAATAGGGATCGTTGAAAACTGGGAAGTATTAAATCAAATCATCAATTATTTAATGACTAAAAATAGTACGACCAAAATCATTTGGGATCCTATTCTGAAATCGAGTACCGATTATACATTTCAAAATCAAACCTCTTTGTCTAGTTTTGAAAGTATAATTCGTAATTGTTATTTAATCACCCCCAACTATCCTGAAATACAACAGTTAACAAGAGGGAATAGCACTGCTAAAAAAATCCAGTTGCTTCAACAACATTGTTCTATACTTCTCAAAGGTGGGCACCATCCTATCCATAAAGGGACAGATTTCCTATATCAACATCAGGGAAACATTATTGAATATCCCTCTACAGCAATCAGTTCCTTTGAAAAGCATGGCAGTGGCTGTGTGCTTTCTTCTTCCATCGCTGCTTTTCTTGCCTTAGGTAATCCCTTAGAAGAAGCCTGTAAAATGGCAAAAGAATACACCTTTACTTTTTTAGAATCTACGAATCATTTATTAGGTTATCATACATCATGAAACAATACACTCATTATATTTCACAGGGTTCTACTCCGGAAGATCATTTACAAAATATTGAAACCATTTGTAGAGCAGGTGGCACTTGTATCCAATTACGATTAAAAGATTATTCAGATGATATTGTTTTAGAGACAGCACTTAAGGCCCAAAAAATTTGTAAAACTCATCAGGCAATTTTCATTATCAATGATTATGTTACTATTGCAAAAGAGATTCAGACTGATGGTGTTCATATTGGAAAAACAGATATGTCTCCTTTAGAAGCTCGAAAACTATTGGGTGACACTTTCATTATTGGCGGGACAGCCAATACATTTGAAGATATTGAAGAACTCAATGCTGCTCGAGTAGATTATATTGGTTTAGGGCCGTTTAGATCAACAACCACTAAAAAGAACCTTAGCCCATTACTCCATTTATCTGGATACGAAAGTATTTCTAGAAAAGTAATCGAAGCTAAAATTACGGTTCCAATTGTCGCTATTGGAGGAATACAATTCGATGACATTCCATTACTCGCCGAAACAGCCATTTCGGGTATTGCGCTCTCTGGATTACTCACCCACGCGAAAGAGCCTGCTTTAATTATAAACTACATCAATCACATTTTCAATGAACGATAATTTAATCCTTGCCGAAAAAGAATTTCATTCCCGATTATTCGTTGGAACAGGGAAATTCAGCTCTAATACTCTAATGGAAGAAGCTATTTTGAATTCCGAGAGTGAATTAGTTACTGTTGCTCTTAAAAGAGTCGACATTCAAAATCAAGAAGATGCATTATATACTTCATTACAGCATTCTCATATTAATCTTCTTCCTAATACGTCTGGCGTCCGCAATGCTAAAGAAGCAATTTTTGCAGCACAAATTGCTCGTGAGGCTTTAAAAACCAATTGGATTAAACTGGAAATTCACCCCGATCCTCGCTATTTATTACCGGATCCTATCGAAACACTTATTGCTGCAGAAGAATTAATCAAGCAAGGATTTATTGTAATGCCTTATATCCATGCCGATCCAGTATTGTGTAAACGGTTAGAAGAAGTAGGTGTACAGTGTGTGATGCCCTTAGGGGCTCCAATTGGTAGTAATAAAGGATTAAAAACTAAAGATTTCCTGGAAATCATTCTAGAACAAAGTACTGTTCCAGTTATTATTGATGCAGGTTTAGGAACACCCTCACAGGCAGCAGAAGCTATGGAGATGGGTGCTTCGGCAGTATTGGTTAATACCGCTATTGCAATTTCCAATGATCCTGTTGCAATGGCCGTTGCTTTTAAATTAGCTGTTCAGGCTGGCCGAATGGCCTTTAATGCCAAACTAGCTCCAATTCAGCAACAGGCACAGGCTAGTAGTCCGCTTACTTCTTTTTTAAAAAACTGATATTATGGATTTTTATAGCCAATTTAAAAACTTTTCATGGGATTCTCTTTTAGATGAAATCTATCAGAAAAAGACTGAAGATGTTCTATCTGCTTTGCAAAATCCCAAGCGAAATTTAGAAGATTTTAAAGCATTAATTTCGCCTGCTGCTTTACCTTTTTTAGAACAAATGGCGCAACAGAGTAATCAGATTACACAGCGCCGATTTGGCAAAACAATGCAAATGTATGCTCCTTTGTATCTGTCCAATGAGTGTCAAAATATCTGTACCTATTGTGGCTTTAGCTTAACCAATAAAATACCGAGACGCACTTTAACCGATGATGAAATTTTACAGGAAGCACTACATCTGAAAAGTAGAGGATTTGATCATATTTTACTTGTTACGGGTGAAGCCAATAAAACGGTTGGTGTACCGTACTTAAAAAATGCAATCCAACTCATTCGTCCTCATTTTTCAAATATCAGTATTGAGGTTCAACCATTAGAAACTGATGAATATGAAACACTCATTGCAGAAGGTCTATACGCTGTATTAGTTTATCAGGAAACGTATCATGAAGAATGTTATAAAATCCATCATCCCAAAGGAAAAAAATCAAATTTCGAATACCGAATTAATACGCCTGATCGGCTTGGAAAAGCCAACATTCATAAAATGGGACTGGGTACATTATACGGATTGGAAGACTGGCGGGTAGATAGTTTTTTCACAGCATTGCATCTACAGTACCTCAAGAAGCAATATTGGCGTACCATTTATTCTATTTCCTTTCCTAGACTTCGACCTCATTCTGGAGGATTGGAACCGAAGGTAATCATGACCGATACTGATTTAACTCAGGTAATCTGCGCCTTTCGTTTATTAGACGAGAATGTGGAATTATCATTATCCACCCGTGAAAATATCAATTTTAGAAATCATATTATTCCCTTAGGAATTACTTCTATCAGTGCCGAATCTAAAACAAATCCAGGTGGTTATGTTGTAGATCCTCAATCGTTAGAACAATTTGAAATTTCTGATGATCGTCCTACTCCTGAAATTGCAAGAATGATTCAAGATCAGGGCTATGAAGTTGTATGGAAAAATTGGGATAAAAATTATTAAATTATGCTCACGACACAAGAAGAAAAATTATATGATCGCCAACTTATTTTACCTGAAATAGGAGAAATAGGTCAACTTAAATTAAAAAATGCACGCGTATTAGTTATTGGTGCAGGTGGTCTCGGTTGTAGCACACTTCCCTATTTAGTAGGTGCTGGTATTGGAAATATTGGAATCGTTGACCATGATACTATTGATGTTTCAAACTTACATCGTCAATTATTATATTCTTTTGAAGATATTGGAAAAAATAAAGCCATTATTGCTCGCAATGTACTTTTAAAAAAGAATCCTTACCTCACGATTACGGCTTATGATTATGCCTTAACCTCTCAAAATGCTACTTCTATTTTTGCACACTATGATATCATTGTAGATGGCAGTGATAATTTTGCCACGCGTTATTTAATTAATGATACGGCTATTCATTGTAACAAGTCTGTGGTTTTTGGTTCTATTTTTAAATTCGAAGGACAGGTTACGGTATTCAATTACAAGAATGGTCCTAGCTATCGTTGTCTTTTCCCCTCTCCACCTCCTATTCATTTGTCTCCATCTTGCGCCGAAATCGGTGTACTGGGAGTACTTCCCGGAATTATTGGGAGTATACAGGCTAATGAAGTTATAAAGATAGTTTGCGAAATTGGAACCGTCCTAAGCGGAAAATTATTTGTAATCAACTGCTTAACACTACAGAATTATATTTTGAACTTTCAAAAGACTACCAATGGACTACCTCATGAATCCGATACTTTTCAGGAACTCTGTAGTACATCATCCATTGATCATGAGATTTCTATAGTTGATTTTACACAGCTTAATCCCGCTACCATAACTGTTGTTGATGTACGTACTCCCGAAGAACGACTAGAGTCTGCAATTGATAGTTTACATTTCCCTTTGAGTACACTAGAGGCCGATTGGAATCAAATTCCGACTCATCTTCCAATCGTTTTTTACTGTCAAAGTGGGGTTCGAAGTACACTTGCTCTTCATTTTTTTATAACTAAAAATAAGGCTATAAAATGCTATAGTCTTCAAGGTGGATTAACAAGATTATTAAAAACTAACGCTTAATAAAGATTCTTATGGCTTAAATAATTATTTTTGCACCCAGACAACAAACAACAACACAATGAATTATTTCTCTTCTGAATTTAAATTAGGGATTTTAGGTGGTGGCCAACTGGGAAAAATGCTACTTACAGAAACCCGAAAATTTGATATTCAAACGTATGTTTTGGATCCTAGTGATGAGGCTCCTTCAAAAATCGCCTGCAATCAATTTTTTCAAGGTGATTTAATGGATTACGATACGGTTTATCGATTTGGTAAACAGGTAGATGTCCTAACTTTTGAAATTGAGCATGTCAATATAGAAGCCTTGGAACAGCTGGAGTTAGAAGGTATTAAAGTATATCCTTCTCCAAAAACATTAAAACTAATTCAGAATAAGGGTACTCAAAAAGATTTTTATGCTGAGCATAATATTCCTACAGCTTCTTATACTCGATTTAATACTCTTGAAGCATTAAAAAGCGCTGTTGAAAACAAACAAATTGACTTTCCTTTTGTTTGGAAAAGCACGCAGTTTGGTTATGATGGAAATGGGGTAAAAGTCATCCGATCTACACATGATTTTGAAGGACTACCTTCCGTGGAATGTATTGCAGAAAGTATGATTCCTTTCAAAAATGAATTGGCTGTAATTGTCACCCGTAATCCTTCTGGACAAATCAAAACGTATCCTGTAGTAGAAATGGAATTTCATCCAACTGCTAATCAGGTAGAATATGTAATTTGTCCTGCTAGAATCGATACCAAAATTGCAGAAAAAGCGAGAGCAATTGCTTTAAATGTTTCCGAAAAATTCAATCATGTAGGACTATTGGCTGTTGAAATGTTTCAAACGCATGATGACGAGATTCTAATTAATGAAGTAGCTCCTCGCCCTCATAATAGTGGTCATTATAGCATTGAAGCTAGTTATACTTCACAATTTGAGCAACATATCCGTGCAATATTAGACTTACCATTGGGTAATACCGATAGTAAAGTTGCAGGAATTATGGTCAATCTTGTTGGTGCAGAAAATTTCTCTGGTAATGTAATTTATGAAAACATCGAAACCATATTAAGTTGGGATGGTGTTACTCCTCATATTTATGGTAAAAAAGAAACGCGTCCTTTCCGAAAAATGGGACATGTTACAATTGTCAATGAGGATATTGCTGAAGCTCGAAAAATTGCAGAAAAAGTCAAAAACACAATTCGTGTCATTGCTTAATCTCAATTCTGAATTATAAATTTTATCTTTGAAACAAACGATACAAAATAGCATATGAGTAAAGTAGGAATTATAATGGGTAGTATCTCCGATATGCCTGTTATGCAAGAAGCCATCGACATATTAAAGGAATTCAATATCGATATTGAAGTGGATATTGTATCGGCACACCGCACACCCGAAAAATTGTTTGATTATAGCAAAAATGCTCACATTCGTGGTATTTCTGTAATTATTGCAGGAGCTGGTGGAGCAGCACATTTACCTGGAATGGTAGCTTCTATGTCTCCATTACCTGTAATTGGCGTTCCTGTAAAATCCAGTAATTCTATTGATGGTTGGGATAGTGTATTGTCTATTCTTCAAATGCCAGGCGGAGTACCTGTAGCAACGGTTGCACTGAATGGTGCTAAGAATGCAGGAATACTGGCTGCTCAGATTATCGGTAGTCATAATCCACAAGTACTGGATCAAATTATAGCGTATAAAGAACGTTTGAAAGAAGCTGTTATTGCGGCATCTCAAAAACTAAATTCATAAAAAAAGCTCCAATCGGAGCTTTTTTCTTTTGACAATAAATTATAAAATTTATCGTATAAAAATAGGTAAATTTGGGGGCAAAGTCACTTTTGTCATTAAACGCTTGTTTAATACCAAAATCCCGACGAAAGTACACATTTAATCGATTAAAAGCAATATGATGGAATATTTAATAGAAAAATTCAATACTAAACACGATACAGCTCCTTTCTCATTACTAAAAACAGACGATTTTTTTCCTGCTTTTCAAGAGTCTATTAAATTGGCTCAGAAAGAAATTGATACTATTGTAAATAACCCTGAAACACCTACTTTCGAGAATACCATTGAGGCCTTAGCATATAGTGGTGCTACCTTAGACCGCGTTTCGAGTATTTTCTTCAATTTACATTCAGCAGAAACGAATGATGAAATTCAAAAAATAGCCGTAGATGTTTCTCCGCTACTTTCAGAGTTTGGAAATGATGTTCGCTTAAACGAAGGCCTTTTTGCAAAAGTAAAGGCTATATATGATCAGAAAGAAAGTTTGAATCTAACGCCTGAACAGATTACATTATTAGATAAGAATTATAAAAACTTCTCTCGTAATGGTGCTAATCTTTCAGAAAACAAGAAAAATGAATTACGTCAAATTGACAAGGAATTATCAAAGCAAAGTTTAGCTTTTGGTGAAAATGTTTTGGCAGAAACTCATGCTTTTGAATTACATATTACGGATGAAAAAGATTTATCTGGTTTACCAGAAGGAACAATTGAAGCCGCCCGTGAATTAGCTTCAACGCATAATAAAGAGGGTTGGATTTTCACCTTAGATTACCCAAGTTATGTTCCTTTTGTTACGTATGCTGACAACCGTGAACTTCGTAAAAAAATGGCCATTGCCTTTGGTGCTAAAGGGTTTCAAAATAACGAATTGGACAATCAAGAAATTGTAATCAAAATTGCTCAGTTACGCCACCAAAGAGCCAATATACTTGGATATGCTACGCATGCTCATTTTGTTTTGGAAGAGCGTATGGCAGAAAATCCTGAAACAGTAAAGACTTTTTTACAAGATTTTTTAGCCAAGGCAAAACCTGCTGCGGAAAGAGAATACAAAGAATTATCAGAGTTTGCTAAAGAATTAGACGGTATTGACGTTGTTCAAAAATGGGATAGTGCTTATTATTCCGAGAAATTAAAACAAAAATTATTCAATCTGGATGATGAGAAATTGAAACCTTATTTTCAATTAGAAAAAGTATTAGCGGGTGCTTTTACTGTAGCTCATAAATTATATAATCTGAATTTTGTAGAAGTTTTTGACATTGATAAATATCACGAGGATGTTAAAACGTATGAGGTACGTGACAACTCCGCCAATCTAGTGGCTATTTTCTATGCGGATTTTTTCCCAAGAAAAGGAAAACGTAATGGAGCTTGGATGACCTCATTCAAATCTCAATTTATTGAAAACGGAATCAATGAAAGACCTCATATTTCTATTGTATGTAATTTCACAAAACCTACGGGTACAAAACCCTCTTTATTAACGTTCAATGAAGTCACTACGTTATTTCATGAATTTGGACATGCCTTACACGGTATGTTAGCAAATACTAATTACCCTTCTTTATCGGGAACTAGTGTATATTGGGATTTTGTAGAATTGCCAAGTCAGATTATGGAAAACTGGTGTTACGAGCCAGAAGCTTTGGCTTTATTTGCACATCATTATCAAACAGGAGAAATTATCCCAATCGAGTATGTCAACAAAATTAAAGAGTCGGCTAGTTTCCTAGAAGGAATGGCAACGATGAGACAATTAAGTTTTGGTTTATTAGATATGGGATGGCATGGTCAAGATCCGTCTACTATTACAGATATTAAACAATTTGAAACAGAGCAGTTTGCTTCTACACAGTTATTCCCTGATGTAAAAGAAAATGCCATGAGTACAGCTTTCTCTCATATATTTCAAGGTGGCTATTCTTCAGGGTATTACAGCTATAAATGGGCGGAAGTTCTGGATGCTGATGCTTTTGACTATTTTCAGGAGAATGGGATTTTTAATACCGAAATTGCAACCAAGTTCAAAGATAATGTATTGTCTAAAGGAGGAACTGAAGCTCCAATGGTATTATACAAACGCTTTAGAGGTCAAGAACCGAAACCAGAAGCTTTACTCAAAAGAGCGGGGTTACTATAAATTTATAACAATCATAAAAAAGCCGAAGGATAATTCTTCGGCTTTTTTTATTAAAGTTCTTTCAGTAAATCCACTATATTTACAATAAATGAAGAGTACTATGCTGCGTATTTTAAACCTGACTAATTATTTTGTCATTGGACTGCCTATTCTTCTTGCAGCATCTTCATTAGTATATGATGGCACTATCATTTGGGCTTTATTATTGACTGCTCTAACGGGTGCTTATCAAGTTTTTGTTGGCATTCTATTATTTATTAAACAGCCGTCTAACAAACAACTCCAGATTTATTTGGGTACAACCGTACTCTATTTTGTTTCTGCTTATTATTTTATTGAAATTAAGGAAATATTATACATCTGGTACGTTACACCCGTTATTCTAGCGGTCTATTTTTCTTTTATTTTATTCCAAGAAGTTCAAAAGGAAATTGAGGAAAAACAGACAGAAATTAATATTAATTCTGCTGAATAAAAATTTAGAAAAGGTTCTTTATGGGTTCAATAAAAACGACCATTCCCAACCAAAAAATCGGAATACTTTCAACCCAAAAGGAAGTATAATACTTGGATCGATCTGGTGTAGCACAAAGTGTAAAAAGTGCTGTAACCACTACCAAAATTAGATTAATCCATAGCTGATCTTGATCAATATGAATTCTTAGAAATTCCAAAAAGAAAAATGGAATCAGTAATAAAACACCTAATATTTTAGTATTGTGTACCCCTATTTTTTGAGGAACTGTCATGAGTGAAGGATCATCATTTTTTGAATCAATAATTTCAAAAACGAGTATTAGAATAATGACCAACAGGAAACGTTGTCCAAATTTCAGAAAAAAATCGGTTGTGATGGCGGTTTCAGAATTAACCAAGGGCAATAAGGTTGTTACTCCTGCCCAACAGAATGCAACAATATAAATTTTTACTCCTTTCCAGTTTCGGATATTCTGTTTATTACTAAAAACTGGAACTGTATATAGAAATGTTAATCCAAAAAAGACAACAGCAACCCATTGTGTGTCCCATTGTAATTTAAAAAAACAATAGGTTGACAACAATAAAGAGAGAATACTCAGTGCTAAAATAGCTTGTAGTTGTTTCCGAATTACTTTCTTCAATCGGAATAAGCTTTCATACTTCACAAAATTATATCCGAAGATTGTTCCAAAAAAAGCGAAACCTTCCATGTATAAATCCTGAGGAATTAAAAACATATGATAAGTCATTCGTACCAAAGCATATACCGCTACGGCTACGTGAATACTACTTTGTATATAAAAATCGAAAACCTTTTTCAGATACTGCATATGGACAAAAATAATCAAACTGTTAACAACATTATACTTTAGTTGAAAAAATCCCAAAAATCGATGTTAAAAAAGGATTTATTTATCGGATTAATATTTATTTTTGCCTGCTTAACATACACAACTTATTTAATCTTTCATGAGAACAGATTCTTTTGCTTTAAGACATATAGGTCCAAGAGAAAACGACCTTCAACACATGTTGAAAACTATTGGTGCAGATTCAATAGAACAACTCATTTATGAAACGCTTCCGGACGATATTCGTTTAAAAGCTCCATTAAACTTAGATCCTGCTTTATCTGAATTTGATTATTTAAATCACATCCAGCAATTAGGGAATAAAAATAAAGTATTCAAATCATACATTGGCTTAGGATATCACCCTGCTGTTGTTCCAGCGGCAATCCAAAGAAACATCTTTGAAAACCCAGGATGGTACACTGCCTATACTCCATACCAAGCTGAAATTGCTCAAGGTCGTCTTGAAGCATTATTGAATTTCCAAACTACCGTTATTGAATTGACTGGGATGGAAATCGCAAATGCATCTCTTCTTGATGAAGGAACGGCTGCTGCTGAGGCTATGGCTTTATTGTTTGATGTACGTAACCGTGATCAAAAGAAAAACAACGTCAATAAATTCTTTGTTTCTGAAGAAATATTACCACAAACTTTGTCTGTATTACAAACTCGTTCTACACCAATTGGAGTGGAATTAGTAGTTGGTAACCACGAAACATTTGATTTCTCTTCAGATTTCTTCGGTGCTATTTTACAGTACCCTGGTAAACATGGTCAAATCTATGATTATGCTGGTTTCATCAATACGGCAAAATCTAAAGACATTAAAATTGCTGTTGCTGCGGACATTTTAAGTTTAGTAAAATTAACAGCTCCTGGAGATATGGGTGCTGATGTAGTTGTAGGAACAACACAACGTTTTGGTATTCCAATGGGTTATGGTGGTCCTCATGCTGCTTATTTTGCTACAAAAGAAGAGTACAAAAGAAGTATGCCAGGAAGAATCATTGGAGTAACTCAAGATGCTAATGGTAATCGTGCTTTGCGTATGGCGCTTCAAACGCGTGAGCAACACATCAAACGTGAAAAAGCAACTTCAAACATCTGTACTGCGCAAGTTTTATTAGCTGTGATGGCAGGTATGTATGCTGTATATCATGGTCCAAAAGGATTGGAATATATTGCTGACAAAGTGCACCAATATGCTGCAACTGTATCTGAAGCTCTTGCGAAATTAGGTATTAAGCAAGTAAACACTGCTTTCTTTGATACTATCCTTGTAAAAGCAGATGCTACAAAAGTAAAGGCTATTGCAGAACAAAAAGAAATCAATTTCTATTATATCGATGCTGAAACAGTATCAATTTCATTGAACGAAGCGACTAATGTTGCAGACTTAAATGCGATTGTATCTGTATTTGCAGAAGTTGTTGGAAAAACAGCCACTGCAATCGAAACTTTAGCAACACAAAGTTATATACCAACAAGCACAAACAGAACAACAACGTTCTTACAGCATGATGTATTTAACCGTTACCATTCTGAAACGGCTTTAATGCGTTACATCAAGAAATTAGAGCGTAAAGATTTAGCTTTAAATCATTCTATGATTTCATTAGGTTCATGCACAATGAAATTGAATGCTGCTGCTGAAATGTTACCATTGAGTATGGCTAACTGGAATAATATTCATCCATTTGCTCCTGTTGAGCAAGCGGAAGGTTACCAAACTATGTTGAAAAGATTAGAGCAACAGTTGAATGTGATTACTGGTTTTGCTGGAACAACTTTACAGCCAAATTCAGGTGCTCAAGGAGAGTATGCAGGTCTAATGGTTATTAGAGCGTACCACCAATCTAGAGGTGATCACCATAGAAATATCGCTTTAATTCCTGCTTCTGCACACGGTACTAATCCTGCATCTGCTGTTATGGCGGGTATGGAAGTAATCGTGACCAAAACTTCAGAGAATGGAAACATTGATGTTGAAGATTTAAGAGCAAAAGCAATTTTACATAAAGATCGTTTATCTTGTTTAATGGTAACTTATCCATCTACTCACGGTGTATATGAGTCTGCTATTATTGAGATTACAAAACTCATCCACGAAAATGGTGGACAGGTTTATATGGATGGTGCTAATATGAATGCTCAAGTAGGATTAACAAATCCTGCTACTATTGGAGCAGACGTATGTCACTTGAACTTACACAAAACATTTGCTATCCCTCACGGTGGTGGTGGACCTGGTGTAGGGCCAATCTGTGTGGCGGCACATTTAGTTCCATTTTTACCAAGCAATCCCGTAATTAAAACAGGTGGAGAAACTGCTATTTCTGCTATTTCTGCTGCACCATGGGGTTCTGCATTAGTATGTCTAATCTCTTATGGTTATATTACAATGCTAGGAGCTGATGGGTTGAAAAATGCTACTCAATATGCAATCTTAAATGCAAATTATATCAAAGAAAAACTAAACGGTCATTTTGATGTATTGTATTCTGGAGAGAAAGGAAGAGCTGCTCACGAAATGATTATTGACTGTCGTTCATTCAAACAAAATGGAATTGAAGTAGTTGATATTGCAAAACGTTTAATGGATTATGGTTTCCATGCTCCTACCGTATCTTTCCCAGTTGCAGGAACATTAATGATTGAACCTACAGAAAGTGAAAATGTGGAAGAATTAGATCGTTTCTGTGAAGCTATGATTTCTATTCGTAAAGAAATTAAAAATGCTTCTGAGGATGATAAAAACAATGTATTGAAAAATGCACCACATACTTTAGCAATGCTTACGGCAAACGAATGGGATTTCCCATACAGCAGAGAAAACGCTGCTTATCCTTTAGAGTATATTGCAGAGAATAAATTCTGGCCTTCTGTACGTCGTGTTGACGATGCATATGGAGATCGTAATTTAATTTGCTCTTGTGCTCCTATTGAAGTATACATGGAAAACTAAGATTCCAACTATTTATAAAAAAACCCGATGTATATTCTACATCGGGTTTTTTATTTTGATTATTTCTGTTTTATTATTTCTTCTTCTTAAATAGTTTAGGAGCATAGAATAACAAAAAGATGACAACAAGAATTAAAATATATTCCATGTTTACGAGGGATTGAATTAATGGATATTTCTAGTTAATTTATACTTCTAGTTCTTCATCGGAATTCCTATGAGATATAAGGTCCAAATGTACAAAAATTATCACACGAGTAATTCACTCTTTTATATTTCACGTTCTGCTCATCCATATCCGTTTACAATATTCCTTATTACAATCTTTGCTGTTCCTCTGTTTGATTTTTACTTTTTTGATTCTTTAATTTCTGATTTCCTAAATCATATTTGAATCCTAAACGAATACTACGATTATCACTATAACTATCGTAATAATTGGATTGATTGGCATAATTTGTTGATACTTTTTCTCTCATTCCTTTATAAATATCTGATGCAATCAATGATAGTTGGCCTTTCCCTTTCAGCATTCCTTTTCGTACAGCTAAAGTCAGATTTGACCTTCCTGTAATTGTAAATGTTCCTTGTACAGATGGTGAACGATAGCTGAGATTCACTTCGGCAGTAAATTCTTTGGCTTTATTTAGAGTTAAACGATTGTTGATGTTTCCATTGAAATTCCATTTCGAATTTTTATACAAACCTCCATCTATTCCCTGAAATTTATCTTCAACAAAACTTAATTCTGCATTAATGCTTGATTCCCACCAAGCGAAGAATTCAAGGTTTGTACTGAAATCCAGTCCTAAAGCCTGATTTTGATCAATATTTGTAAAGTGGTACACCACGGTATTCGTTGCATAATCTTGGTATGAGATTTCCATCGATGGGTCTTTCTCATTTCTATAATACAAATCAAAATTGTATTTATTTTTGAGTGTATACAGTACATTAATATTATGCGTTATAGTAGGCTGTAATTTAGGGTCTCCTGTGAAATAAGAATATAGATTGTAATAGGATTTGAATGGATTTAACCAGCTGTATTGTGGCCTACTGATTCGCTTACCGTATGAAAGACCAATAGTATGATCGTCCGAAGGTTTATACATTGCATAGAGCGTAGGAAATACTTTAAAATATTTTTGTTCATTGACTTCAGCAGTTGTCATTGAATTTCCTTCTAACTGAGTATATTCTGCTCGTAAACCTGCTTTTAAGCTCCATTTCCCAATTTCTTTACCATAACTGAAATATCCAGCATAGATAGACTCGTCATATGAAAATTGATTAGTACGCTCTGGATTAACGACTAATACTCCATTCTTTTCATCGTTGTAATCTAATGTACTATTTGCTTTTACTTTTCCAAATTTCATTCCTGCTTCCACTGTTCCATTACCTTCTCGACTATAGTCTACTTGTCCTGAAAAAAGTTTTATTTTTTGAGTATTATCACTCACAAAACGAATCGTTCGATAAGGATCGCTTCCCGGTAAAGAAAATGCAGAAGATATATCCTGTATTTCATTGCTAAAATAATCTGTATAATCTGAGCTTAAGGTTATTTTCTCTTTCTCATTGAATTTGTGTTCAAACGTTGCATTGTAGGAACTATTTCTTCTGGGTGTACGGCGATCGTTACGAGTAACATAGGATGAATCAATCTGATTATTGTTGTTGTAAATTGTTGTTGGCACATTATAGGTTCCTTTATTATTAAGGGCTATGAATCCATTGCTTCCAAAGGATACTGTATTCAAACTATCAATTTCATAGTCTGCTGCATAACGATAACTGTTCTGAGATAATGATTTATTCTTTCTATTCAAAATACTTTCCCATTTCGATGTTGTTTGTCCATTTTGATCTGAATACTGCGCTACATCTACACTGCTGCGATAATATGTCCCCGTACCAAATGAATATCCTCCTGATACCGCTAGTTTTTTTCCTTTATAATATTGACTGGTAGAGATTACTCCTTTTGGATACATTGATTGAACATAGGCTGTATTCACCGTTCCTTTATAGCCACTTATATTGTTCTTTTTCATCTTGATATTCAATACTGCACTTCCTTGTGCTTCATATTTTGCTGGAGGATTTGTAATCACCTCAACCGATTTAATATCTTCCCCACTTGTATTTTCCAGTAACTGTTTTAGCTCTTCTCCACTTAAATATACTTTCTTATCATTTATTGTTATCAAGATATTTTTACTTCCTCGTATGCCAATCGAACCTTCTCCACTAGCATTTACTCCTGGTGTTTTGGTAAGGATTTCCCATGCATTATTAGAGGATAGCATTGAGTTTTCTACATTAAATTCTAAACGATCTATTTTTCTTTGAATCACAGGTCGTTTTGAGGTTACCACAACATGATCCAACAGCTCTACAGTTTGTTCTAGTAGTACTGTTACAGTTTGATTTTGCTGTAGGGATATATTTTTATAATAATCGGCAAAACCTATAGCGCTTACTTTTAGGATATAATCACCCATTTCAATCTCCTTTATTTTGAAAGATCCATTTTCGTCTGCCATTCCGTTTTTAATGACCAAAGAGTCTGAGACTTTTAATATTGCTATATCAGCGTAGCCAACGGCTTCTTTACTCGATTCCTTAATCTGTCCTGTAATCTCTACCTTTTGCGCAAAACTCACAAAAGAAATCAGAAACAATAGTATACTATATTTTTTCATAATGATTTTATTTGAAGCAAATCTCCGCAAAGCCTTTCTATATCTGGGTTAATGGTGGGTTAACGATGGGTTAATGTCTTTTTTCATCATTTTAAATCCGTTAATCTCGTAATTTACACTTCTTACTACTTTCCAATAAAATCAAGGTATTGAGCATTCATTTCTGAATAAAACTTGGTTAACGAAGGGTTAATCCCTCTCATTTTGGAATACTCTATTGAAGAATCGAGTAGCTTTGTCCCTGAAATAGTTTCATTTCCTTGAACACCTTACTTATGAAAATAAAAATTATAGCTTTAATTATTGGATGTATTATCTCTGTAGTGGCCTTAACAACCATTCAGGGGTATTTTATCTACAATACCTATAAACTCAGGGAGAAAGAAGTTAATAGTGAAATTAAAGATCAACTTACAGAATTTGAAGACACTGAGGATTGGCGTTCATTAGAAAGTGTCTGGGAATCTAAATATGAAAAATTCATAGAGAATTATAGAAATCATACTGTTACTAAAGCTGATTTTGTTCCACTTATCGAAAAAGACACAGATTCTCTTTCTAGATTAGTTGCACAGTATCTAAAAAAAAGGGAGCATGAAAACGATTACAAATGGGGCTATTCCATTTATGTAACTTCAACAGTAATTAATGAAAGTGGGAAAGTCGATACAATCTACCGCGGGAAAAAATTAATTTTAAACAATGGTATTAAAAGTGATCATGAAATACTATCATCTGAAGGTAAATGGTTGCATAATATCAATAACAAGAACAATCCATCCGATCTTAATAATTCTGGAAAATACGGTTTTATAATCAAAACGGAGCGGTATTATAGCATTACTAGTTGGAAAGAAATCGTCTTGAAAAAAATGGTCGCATTACTTGTTTTTTCTTTTCTTTTACTGGCTTTTGTAGTATTACTGTTTTATTTATCCTTAAAAAATTTAATCACACAAAAGAAAATTGCAGATATTAAAACGGATTTCATCAATAACATTACGCATGAGTTTCAAACTCCTTTAGCCACGATGGATATTGCCGTAAAAACATTGGAACGGAAGAATGCTGAGTTATCTCCCGAACATTTTAACAATACTATTGCACTGATTGAACGTCAAAATAATCGATTGCAAAAATTATTCCGTCAGGTTACTGAGGTTTCTTTAGAAGATGCTCCCTTAAAGCCGAATGAAATACAAATGGTGGGTTCTAAAGAAATTATTGAATTTGTTGAAGATTTTAAAATCTCACGCCCTGATATTCAAATTCAATGTCATACTGAACAAAAGGAAACTGCCTTAAAAGTAGATCCCTTTTACTTGAATACTGTTTTAATCAATCTCCTGGATAATGCTGTAAAATATGGAGCAAATCAGATTGAGGTAAACTTGAATACAATTAATAACAACTATACCATTACAGTAAAGGACAATGCCATAGGTATTCCTAAAAAAGAGCAAACTGCTATTTTTGAAAAATTCTACCGAATCGAAAAAGGAAACATTCACAATACCAAAGGTCTTGGATTGGGTTTATTTTATATTCGACAAATTGTAGAATCGTACAAAGGAACCATCACTGTAGAAAGTGAAGTAGGCAATGGATCATCATTTATAATTTCAATCCCACAATCATGAAACATATTTTATTAGCCGAAGATGATGCTGATTATGGCTCAATTTTAAAACAATATCTCGAAATTTCTGGTTTTAAAGTAACTTGGGCAAAAGATGGAATCGAAGCTCTTCGTATTTTCCCAGAAACCAATCCTGACATTTGTGTATTTGATGTCATGATGCCCAATATGGATGGCTTCACTCTTACTGAAAAAATCATATCTGACTATCCTGAAACCGCAATTATTTTTCTTACTGCCAAAGGGTTAAAAGAAGATAAACTTAGAGGTCTTAAGCTTGGTGCCGACGATTATATTGTAAAGCCATTTGAAGTTGAAGAATTAATCTTGAGAATCTCCAACATCATTAAACGTACCCAAAGAATAACTCCCGAAACTATAACCATCGTTGAGAAACAAATAGCAATTGGGAACTATACTTTTGATATTGAAAATCACATATTGATTCATGAAAATATAACTCATCGCATCACAGAAAAGGAGGCTTTATTAATACAACATTTATATACTAACAAAAACAAACTTCTAAAAAGAGAAGATATCCTGAAGGCTGTATGGGGAAATGATGATTATTTTTCTGGCAGAAGTATGGATGTCTTTATTAGCCGCTTGCGAAAATATTTTAACGAAGATCCCACCATTGCTATTCCAAGTGTTCGCGGAATAGGATTTGAATTCAACATTAACTCTTAAAAAATCTCACTATGAAAACAATTTTCATCATTGCTTTTACGATATTAAATGTCCTAATTGCACAAGCTCAAACTACAGTAACCAGTAGTTCTACCTCAACTTCTGTCAACACAAATAATGATGGTAAACATAATTCATCTAGTAGTTCTACTTCCATACATGAATCCGGTAATTCATATTCTTTGCGTTGTGAGTTCAATAAATCTAAATATGAAGCCTTAAAAAAATTATTAATCGATAACCTCGACCAAAATTACATGACGACTACCTCTTCAGGAAATATCCGTTGGATTAAAGAGGATAGTGATGATACCGCTTATAGTGTTTCTCTTTATGAAACTAGTGTAAAAATATCTGTCGATAAAAAATTAGTATCAAAATCTGCGGCTAAAAAATTTAGTCTCCTTGGGGAAGATATTTCCGCTTTAGTCTCTAGTAAATAATTTATCTTTCTTATTTAAAAAAACCGACAGATTCTATTGAATCTGTCGGTTTTTTTTATAATCGGTACTTATTTTGCGAATTAATTATTTGTCACCGTAAACTTCACATCGATGTTCCCACGAGTGGCATTAGAATAAGGACAAACTTGGTGTGCTTTTGCAACCAAATCTTCTGCTTGTGCCTGATCTACTCCAGGTACATTTACAACTAAATTTGCTGCTAAGCCAAATCCACCTTCATTGTTTTTCCCAATTGTCACTTCAGCAGTCACTGTCGTAACTCCTGTACTAATTTTATTCATTTTTGACACCAAACTTAATGCACTGTCGAAACAAGCTGAATATCCTGCTGCAAACAGCATTTCTGGATTTGCATAGTCATCATTTGCTCCACCTAAACCTTTTGGCATACGTACTTCAAGATCTAATACTCCGTTTGAACTTTTCACGTGTCCATTTCTTCCTCCTGTAGCGGTTGCTACTGCTGTATATAATGCTTCCATATTTATTGATTTATAGTAATTAAATTTGTTACTTATTGTTTACATTCAGCAGAAGTAGCTGCCAATATTAGTTTTAATTGTTCTCGTAATTGTAGAATTTCCTGCTCATTGGATCCAAAGTGTACCATCATCTTCTCTGGTATTGCTGCCGCTTCTGCTTTCAAAGCTTGACCTTTTGCAGTAATATTTACATTGACAACACGTTCATCCATTTCCGATCGGGTTCTGCTCACCATTCCGTTCTCTTCCATTCTTTTTAATAAAGGTGTCAGCGTTCCACTATCTAACCAGAGGGATTGTCCTAACTCTTTTACGGTTGCTTTTTCTTTTTCCCATAGTACCAACATTACCAAATATTGTGGATATGTTAATCCTAATTTCTCGAGGTAAGGCCTGTATAACGCTGTTATCTGTCTTGATAAAGCATATACCGGGAAACAAAGTTGGTTGTCAAGTTTTAGATTTTCCATGTGATGAATTATTTTGATTGTGTAAAATTATATTGTGCACAATCAAAATACAATTGTTTTATAACAACATTAACATTCTTCATTTTAAAATTGAAAAAAGAACTAGCTCGTTTTGATACGCTAATACAAAAACAGCACTGACTAAAAGTCTATACCTATTGGCAGAAAGGCACGGTTTTAACTGACAATTATAGTGCAATGCTACAAAGTCATATTTAACAAATGATGGCATGCAGTTTGATGCTCTATTAGTATATAACAAATACTATTTTTAATCATGTTGAAAGGTATGTTACCGCAGAAAACTATTTCCATCTTCCCGACTTTCCGAAGCGTTTGCGGGAATGCTTCATTTTGGAAAATCAGTTTGTCCAGTTTACTTTTACCTTAATCATTTGCCCGTCATGAAATGATTAAGTCTTAAAAGAAGATTGGACATCATCTCAAAAAAGCACAATCATGGCTAAGAAAAATAAAGAATTAAAGGAACCTACAAAGAATCTTAAGGAGAAGAAACAAGAAAAGATTCAAAAGAAAGTAGAGGAAAAAATCGCTAAAAAAAGAAAAACAAGAAAGTAATATCGTATTCATGAGCTTTATGCATGTTCACTCGATTACATTACTATAGTAAACAAAAACAAGGCATAACTAATTAAGTTATGCCTTGTTTATTTTCATGTCGTATACAAGTAGCAACATGAATCCGTTAGACTGCAGCGAGTCTATTCTTATCTATTTTTTTACTCTGTGAAGATCTAAATCGTGAAAATCAAAACTGAAATCCATATTTGGTGAAATACCTTTCATTTTTATACTTTGTGCTTTTCCCTCTTCATCTAAACTGAACATGGCAAATGCATCACAATTCATATCTTGGTATTCCCATTTTATAGCAAATGTATTGGCATTATAAAAATACATCGGTCCATTTAGTTTTGGAGAGCGAAGAGATTTAAACCATAATTGATTTCCTTTTACAAAAACTTCAATTTTCCCGAACCAATTATCTTCGTACTGACCAATGAAGTCTTCATTTTTAATCTTGGTCTTTTTTGCTTTATTGACTGTTTCCCAAACTTTTTTAACCACATCATCTCCATTGTTTTTCTGTGATGCAAAATAGGCTGCATACTTATCTACCCAACCAAAGTCATTGAGTCCTAAATAACGATCAATAATAGTTTGACTTACCGCAGAGAAAACTCCTGCTCCTCCATTTTCAGTATTGGTCAAAATAATAATTCCTAAGTTTAAGTCTGGAATCATGGTAACAATGGAAAGCATTCCTGGCAAACCGCCCGTATGAGAAACGCTTAATTTCCCTTGTACATCGGCTAAATTCCATCCTAAACCATAACCACTAAAATGTTGGTTATACCTTGGATTTTGATCTGCATCTTCTACGATATGTAGTTTCCACATTTCACTTTGTCTATCTTCTGTAAAGAGTTGTTTATCTAAATTGCTTCCGTACTTCCCTTTGTTTAATTGAAGTAATACCCATTTTGACATATCATCTACATTTGAGACAATACCTCCAGCAGCTCCATTTATCATTTCTTCAAATCCTGCAATCTCTTTTATTTTTCCACTTTCATCACCATTGGTTGAGTGTGGCATGGCTAAGTTGGTTTTATCTTTTATTCCTTTCATTGATGTTTGTGAGTGGGTCATCTGTAAAGGTTCTAAAATTCTACTTTGTACAAATTCCTCCCAACTCATTCCACTTACTCTTGCTGTTAATTCTCCTGCTACGAAATACAGTAAATTATCGTAATCAAATTGGGTTCTAAATTCCGAAACAGGTTTAAAATACTGAAAGCTATTCAACACATCTTTTATTTTAAAATCTGCACCATTTGGAATAAACATTAAATCTCCAACTCCCAAACCTAATCCACTACGGTGGCATAATAAGTCTTCGATTAGAAAATGCTCCGTTACATAGTCATTATACATTTTGAATTCTGGAATATGAGTTTTCACTTTATCTTTCCATGCTATTTTCCCTTCATCTACTAAGATCGCCAATGCCGCTGTGGTAAAGGCTTTACTATTGGATGCTATTTGGAAATTGGTCTGCTCATTGACCAATTGTTTTGTAGTAATAGAACTTACACCATATCCTTTTTTGTGAATCACTTTTCCATCTTTCACAATGGCTATGGCTACTCCTGCAACATTAAATTTTTCGATTGATTTTTCTACTAATTCATCTACTTCTTTGGAAGAAATCTGTGCAAAAATAGTAGTGTTTGTAAATAACAGTAAGGCAATTATAATTGCCGAAGCTAATTTCGTTTTTTTCATATTTTAAGTATAATTCTTCGATAATTTTCAGGTGGAAATGGTTGTATTTATACCATAAAATTAGGAAGTTGGGGGATTTTTTTTCACGAACGAATATATAAAATAAAACGATAATTTTATTAATTCTAAACCAAACACCTACTATTTTATTGGAAATTTCTAAAAAAAATATTTTTTCATCAATCGTCCTAGTTCTAGCGCATTTGCAAATAAAATACAACATTACTATTCATAAGTATTTTAGTAATTTAATACAGGAAATAAAATCATTTCATAAATTAGTAGTAAGAAAAAGGTCTTTATTAAAACTAATCGTTTAATACCTATTACTTTATGCTACTAAATAAACGAATATCCATTTGGTATTTTATTAATGCAAGTAAAATTCAGATTCTATGGATCTGTATTTTTGGTATTTCCATAGGACTTTTGGACTTGAGCCCTACATTTAAGAAAATATCGTTGCCATTGAGTGTTCCAGCACTTGTTGGTACACTTGTATCGCTCTTATTGGCATTTCGAACTTCACAATCTTATGAAAGGTGGTGGGAAGCTCGTACCGTTTGGGGTGCTATAGTAAATGATTCCCGAACATTGATTAGGCAAGTAATCCAGTTTTTACCTGAAGGAGATGAAAAAGCCATAAAAGAATTTGCTCAAAGGCAAATTATTTGGAACTATGCCTTAGGTGAAGCATTGCGTCGTTTGCCACATTCACCAAAAGTGCAGACTTATCTTGACACGCATCAAATACACGCTACAAACATTCCTAATGCATTATTGGATGCTCATTCTCTCCAATTAAAAAAAATTGCAGCCACTGGGGTGATTTCAGATTTCAAACAAATCCAACTGAATGAAACCATCGCCAGGCTTTGTGATAGTATGGGTAAATGTGAGCGATTGAAAAACACTATATTCCCGCGTTCTTATAGTATGCTAGTACATACCTTAATCTATGTATTTGCGGCCATCTTACCCTTTGGTTTGGATGATTCACAACTGGTTGTTGAAATTCTATTGACGATATCGATACCTCTTTTATTTATTACCATAGAACAAACGGCAATTATCATGCAGGATCCATTTGAAAACACACCTGTAGATACACCTGTAACATCTTTAGCGCAAACTATTGAAATCAATATTTTGCAAATGATTGGTGAACAGGATGTGCCTGCAAAAAAAGATACTGGACTCTACTATGTGATGTAATTGTTAGATATCGAGAATCGATGAATCTACAGTAGAATTGAAACAATGTTTAAAATAGAAAATCCTCTGAAGTAGATACTTCAGAGGATTTTTATATAGCGACAAAGAAAATTATTTTTCCTCTTTCTTAAAGGATTCCCATAAGGCAACTTTTTCCTGTTCGACTTTTAGCATACGCTCATAAAGTTCCACTATTTTATCAATTGGATTAAATGTTAATGTAGAACTATTTGCAAAACATCCTTGACCACTACTATCATTAAAAGTATTGATATAATTAATTGTCGCTTCTTCATTCATGTTTTTGATGGCAGCTACAGAAACATTTAATGCTTGAGCAATTCTATCCAAAACTTTATCTTCAATTTCTTCTTTTTGCTCTAACGCAGAAAGATTTTGTTGCGTCATATCAAGTGCTATTGCTATAGTTTCTTGTTTTACACCCAGCATTTCGCGTAAACGTCTTACGTTACGTCCATGATGATTTTTCTTGAATGGCATTGTTTCCGCAGTCATAGTCTTATTATATTTAATTATTTTGAACCTAAACAAAAATATAAATAATATTCGACTAACTTCTTTCCTATTGTAAGAAATAAAGTCGTAAAAAACCAAGTTGTTCCCAAATAACACAAATAGTATTGGTGCTATACCAATTTACTGCGCTAAATATAGTCAACTATATTGTTTACCTCTTTTTATATTTTTTCATCATCTATTTTTTAAAACATAATCCCTTTAGATTCTTTGCTTCGTGTAAATCATAAATAGAATCTCTTTCAATTAGAATCGTTTCTCCATGATATCCAATGCCATCCAAATTTATTGGAAACCTTGGATCACTGAGAAAACCAGGGTTTAGTTTGAAATTATACGTTTTACCTACTTGAATTTTATCACATTTCGAATACTTCTTATCAATTTTAAAAGATAAAATTTTAAAATATAAGCTATCTTTTTTAGCATGAATAACATACGCACTATTAATCGAATCAATACTTAGAACCGTATATTCTTTTTCATTAATAGTTGTTTTTATAGAGCTTGATTTACAGGATGCAAATAAATAGACTACAACAATTATAATACTGTATTTCATATATTATATTCTGTATATTAAAATATTATTCTTCTTTACTTAGTACTCTTCCCCTTTCAAAAAAACTATGGTTTTTAGTAATAAGATAAATATTAATGACCTCATTAATACTTACATAATTTCACAATTAAAGTATCGTTACCTATAACTAAGCCAATATCACTTTTTATTAGAAAATCTTCAATCTCTTTTTGCTCCCATCTATGATTCTTATCTCTATCAAAATAATTTATTCCTAAATACAGTGTAGTCGTATCATCTTTTTTTTCATAAAAATCTTTTTTCATATAAGAGTTACCTCTATTTTTCTCATCAATAGCATAAAATAATATTTTTTTAAATTTTCCTTTTTGTATACTATTTTGTATTAGCGATTCTTTATCTAAAAAATCAATTCTAATCACAGTGGGTTCTAATGAATTTTCATTTACATTACATGTTAATTTAGTAAAACATAAAGCTGTATCAGTAGACTTCTTAGTACAAGAAATCATAGATATAATTACAAATATTAATAATACATATTTCATATAATTCATTAAAGATTATAATATTATATCTGCTAAAATTTCAATGGAAATTAATTACATTCCTGTGCCTTAATTGTATCTGTCCCAATT
>NZ_JARQWR010000011.1 GCF_030766725.1 Flavobacterium aerium
ATATCTCCATCTTTCTCTTCATAATAATCTCCTTTTTTAAAATAGAATCTATCCTGTTTTTCAATTGAGTAAAAAATGATATCTTTTACTAAATTTGCTTTTATCTCTTTAGAAATAATACCATTATGATCCTTAATTATAATTTTAATTAAGGCTGGAGTAAGTGCCATTTCACGAGAATCATATGACACATCTTTAATACAAAATATCTCTTTCTTAGAAGATGAATGGCATGAAGTAAACAAATAAATTATAATAATTAAGCTAATATATTTCATAAATTTAAAATTATCGATTAAAGCATTTTTCGCTTTCAACTAAACTTAGGTATTTACTTTGGTAAACATTAATAGAATCTTTCTCAATTGTTATTGTCTCTCCAATTCTCTGAACTATATTAATTCTGCAAAATGTTCCTGCAAAAATTTTATTGGATTTTTTTTTGACTTATCTAAATCATTAAATTCATCTACGAATTCTACGTTTTTTATAAACTTTAAACTTTGCTCTTCTCCTAATATACTTTCTAAAACTATATCAGCAATCAATGCTTTTTGATTTTCATCTAATTCATTCAAATTATCAGTTTTTAAAATTATATCAAATGTTCCATCAGAAAATTTATAAAGAACATATTCCCAATTTTTAACATCTAAAATCTTTTTGACATTCATTTCTTCATTTAAAACTAACCGATAATTCCATTTTTTGGATGGCTTATAATAGTAGAATTCCCAATCTTCAATTTCAGGTGCTAATTCAATAATTCTTTTTGTGGAACTTAACAAGTTCAAATCTCCTCCTGGGGATATAATAAGCATATTTTTCGCGTTATTACCCTCTCTAACTTCCCAATTAAAATCTCCCATTGTCATAATTTCTCTATTTAACTGAGAAATGTTTTCATTTGAAATCTTGTCAGATTGTAAATTTAATTGGTTCACGGAGAACCAATTCCAAAATTCATTTATTTTTCTTTCTTTATTTACCATATTTTTTCTTTAACCCTTCCATTCTTTTTACTGAAACTTCACTAGAGATTTAATGATAACCTTTTACTGATTATCGTATTTCTATTTTTTTCTTTACAATAAAACTATATTTTGATAAATTATTAAAACATGTTAATTAAAGACTACGATATTTAGCTGGGTTATTTTTCCTTTTTTGTTCGAAAAAATAAGGACTTTTTCTAAACTCTCCTCTTTCTTCTTTAATCAAAAAAATGTTTTTTGGAAGCTTTGTCACTCTATCTTCATAGGATAGTACTAATACTTTCTCATTACAGTTTACAAGATCATACTTATGGGCTCCCCAACTAAATATACTGTCATTACTCACAGACCATTTTCTATCGCTATCAATCAAATCCCCATCCTTATTGAATCTCTTAAAATTTCCTTGTAAATCTCTAATGTATTTATCGTACGTTTTGTCTTTATGAAATTTGAAATAGATATAACCTGTTTGAGAAGTACTATAATATACCCAATAATTATTTTCATCATTGATGATATAATTATCAATATCAGCTTCATTTTTACAACTACTAAAAATTGCAAAAAACAATATAAAAAAAAATTTAGTTTTCATTTTCTATCGGTTTATATTCTGTAGTAAATCTATTGCTACCTAAAGATTAGTGATTTTTTCATGATCTATTTCTTAAAACATAATCCCTTTAGATTCTTTGCTTCGTGTAAATCATAAATTGAATCTCTCTCAATTCTAATCGTTTCTCCGTGATACCAAATACCATCAAGATTAATTGAAAATCTATCATCACTTAAAAATCCAGGGTTTAATTTAAAATCATACGATTTTCCAGTTTGAATTTTATTGCATTTAGAAAATCTCCCTTCTGTTTTAAAAGATAAGATTTTAAAATACAAGCTATCTTTTTTCGCATGAATAACATATACATTATTAATCGAATCAATACTTAGAACCGTATATTCTTTTTCATTAACGGTTGTTTTTACAGAGCTTGATTTGCAGGAAGTAAAAATGATGAATAATAACATTAGTGATTTTTTCATGATCTATTTCTTAAAACATAATCCCTTTAGATTCTTTGCTTCATGTATATCATAAATAGAATCTTTCTCAATTGTTATAATCTCATTATTAAACATGTAACCATCAACATTTATAGGAAAAATAGGATCACTGAGAAAACCAGGATTTAATTTGAAATTGTACGTTTTACCTACTTGAATTTTATCACATTTAGAATTCTTCTTTGTAGTTTTTACAGATAAAATTTTATAATATTTTTTTTCGCTTTTTGCTCGAATTACATACACACTATTAATGGAATCAATACTTAGAACCATATATTCTTTTTCATTGATGGTTGTTTTTATAGAGCTTGATTTGCAGGATGCAAATAAATAGACCACAACAATTATAATACTGTATTTCATATATTATATTCTGTATATTAAAATATTATTCTTCTTTACTTAGTACTCTTCCCCTTTCAAAAAAACTATGGTTTTTAGTAATAAGATAAATATTAATGACCTCATTAATACTTACATAATTTTACAATTAAAGTATCGTTACCTATAACTAAGCCAATATTACTTTTTATTAGAAAATCTTCAATCTCTTTTTGTTCCCATCTATGATTCTTATCTCTATCAAAATAATTTATTCCTAAATACAGTGTAGTCGTATCATCTTTTTTCTTCATCTCTTCTTCAATCCCTCGTCCTATTATTTATTTAATATTCTTTTTGCTATTTCATTCGAATCTAATGTGAATTTATATAAAAGATTATTATAGTTCTCTGGTATCCACTCCCCAAATCCAAAATGAGCTTTTAAAGCATTTTCATAACGAATAGGAGCATAATTGGTTTCATAATCAAGCATATCAAACTCTTTTATATTTATTGACTTTAACCTATCTCCTTTATAATTAATTAAATAAATATCTTTGGGCGGTGTTCCTAATCGAAAATAAGGCATTGTAATTGAATCAATATTTTTTATTGAATTTCCAATTATTTCCCAATGTTTATGATATAATTTAGCATCTGTTGAATAACCCAAAAATAATAATGGCGTATTACATATTTTTTGAATTTCTATAGGTGTCTCCTTACTTTGTTTAATATCAAATACACACATTATAAAAGCATTTTTTGAATTTGGAAAACATACAATTTGTCCAAAGCCAACTTCTTTTTCGCTTAATGGTATTGTGAATATATCTCCAATTTTTAATTTAAATCTTATCATCATGAAATTTTATATCATCAAGGTTGATATAATGAATTGGATTTTATAACATAATAAAACCCAATATAATCATCAAACACAGTTAGATAGTTATTCTTAAAGAGATAATAAAAAATTGTTTCTTGTTCTTCTTTTGACAAACCATTCTTTAATCTAAATGTATCTTCTTGTGGTTTGTCATAGTAGATATTTATAAAATCACTAAGTGAATGTGAATTATACTTTTCTGTAATCTCTTTATTTAAATCAAAACATTCTGTTTCTTTCTCATCACTGATATCTAACTTTTGGTTTAATACCTCATTCAGGTAATCCAAATAAGTCATTTTACTATATCTTAACTTATAAATTGCTCTTAATTCATTCATATAAACTAATTTGACATTACCTTCTTTACACTTTCCAAAAAGTATTATCATGTTATATTGGGAAGGTAGTTCAAAGGTTTCTTCTGACATTTTAGATATTAAATTTTTATCAAAAAAAATCTCTGAATCTCTCTTATTACAAGAAATTGTAAATATAATTACAAATATTAATAATGAATATTTCATGCGATTATATTGAAGATTATATTGTTCTATCTACTAAAATTAATCCTTAACACTAATTACATTTATCCATTCTAATTGTATCTTTTCCTATTACCAATCCTATTCCTTTTTGCGTTAAATAATCTTCAACCTCTTTTGATTCCCATTTCCGATCTTTATTTGCGCTAAAATAGCTTGTTCCTAAATAAAGAATTATAGTATCCTCTCTTTTCTCATAAGAGTTTTTTTTCATATAAAAACCTATCTTTTGATCTTCTTTTATTGAATAGAATAAAACTTGCTTAAACTGTTCATTCTTCATACTTTTTTCAATAACTGATTGATTATCAATAACACTTACTTTTATTAATGCAGGTTCTATGGGACTTTCATTTGTCTTATACTTTAGCGTCATAAAACATAATTCTTTTTCTACCTGTTTCTTACCACAAGAAATTATAGATATAATTACAAATATTAATAATACATATTTCATAGTACGTTTATTTTTGATTAAAATATTTTTGATACTCATTAGGATATAAATAATATCCTTGATATACTTTTATATGTTTTTGAAATTCAGGGGAAGTCTTTTCCCATGTTGGGCTTTTTAATTGATGTAGTGTTGCTCTGTTTTCCAAAATCCATGCCCCAAGTGATATCTTACCTTCTAATAAATCTGGAATATGTTTCCCTCTTTCATGAGAAAATAAATTAAGAATATCATATCCATTATTTACTGTTCTTCCTAAAGCAGAATAATCAACTAATATTGCCTTTTCTCCTTCTGCTAAGTATCCTGATCTTCCAGTAACCCCACCCAATCTTGCAGATGCTAAAGCTTGATCAGATGAAGACGTATCATCAATTTTTCCTGATTTTAATTCTTTTAAATTATAACCCGCTTCTTGATAGTAATGATTTAATATACCTCCAGCAACATCAGATCTATTAATACTCGAATCAGTTATATCTTTAGAATACTTTTGCGCTACAGCTTCATTCACAGATCCATTCTTATTATAAAATCCTTTTGGTGTGTTAAAAATAGAATAATCACTCTTTAAAAATAAAGGATTAGAATTACTTGTGATATATATTTTTTTATCATCAATATTATCAGAACCCAAATATTGTCCATTTTTGTCGAAATAATCTCCATCATTTTCTAACATACCAGTTGGATCATTATATCGTATAGGATTGTTAAACCCGAACCTATACGGTGTCCAATCTGGAAACTCCTCACTCAAAGGATCTGGAGAAAGCCATCGACTGGGCACATCGCCTATCGGTCGGGCATAGATGCCATTAATAGTATCCAGTGGAGCATTGCCTACTATCTCTTTTCGATCTACATGAAAACGGATGGAACCAATAGTAACAATACTATCCAAATCATGTACTTCTAGGTATTTCCCCTTGCTTAAGGTCGCTATTTTGGCTTTATATCCAAATTGCTTAAAAGGATTAGCGGCTTCAATGTTCTTTTCTCTCCGCGCTATTTCTTCTTTTGATAATTGTTCCTGTGCAGTTACTAGGCCAACTATGAAAAAGAAAAAAATTAAAAAATAAAGTTTTTTCATAATTCATTATTGTTTGTTAAAGGTATTCAATTTCTTGTTTTCATACTTATCTCTTTCCGTCTTTAATGAAATAAGCCAATTTATATACATTTCCTCTGGCATATAGCGATAGCCTATTGCATGGATGTGTGCATATTCTTTTTCTAATGTTGCAAAGGCGATTCTTGCTTTTTGGGAATCTGTTTCTGCTTCTATATTCTTTTTATGAATTTCGGCTTTTAAAATCAAGGCTGTCGCTAGGTTTGGATAAGCTTTTATTGCTGTTTCTGCGCATCTTAAAAGAAAAGTACCATCGTTTTGAGGGAAGGTTTCTTGATAGGCATTTGCCAAATCCATTACGACTAAGGCAATGGTTTCTTTGTTGTTCAATGCTTTCATGTACACCCCGTTTTTAATGGCTTCGATGTGAATAAATCCCGAGGCCATAAGCCAGGCATCGTTGGGAAAAATACCACTGGTGAGTTCTGTATTGTACCAACCATTCTTTTTGTTTTGGTGTTTTATATAAACATGATTGGGCGCTAAGGCCAAATGGGCTGTGGTGCCTAATTCTTCGCAGAGAATCTTGTATAAATATGGAAGGGAATGACAATTTCCTTTTCGGGTATAGAACAGCTTCGAAACAAATCTGCTTGACAATTCCTGATTCCCAAATACATCTTGAAAATCGTATTGAAATGGGATATATTTGTATTGTTCGTCTTTAATAATTATTGGAATGCTATCGCACATAATCTGATAGGCAGAAGCCCATTTATTTACGTCTTTTTTATCCTTTTCTACATAGGCCAAAAACCGATTTTCTATTAAGGAGTTGCATAAATTTTTAAGAAATTGTATTTCATTATTAATAAATACAGTATCTAATTTTCCATTCAAATAGGCATTTTCAACCGAAAAAACAGCTTTCTTAAAACTGTAATTGTTTTCATCAATTAGCATCTCATTCAGCGTGGCAAAGCTTTGCTCATAGCTTTTTTCCTGAGATTGGGCAATCACTGGTAACGTAACTAAAAAGTAGAGGATGAATTGTATATATTTCTGCATTAGTTTTTACTTTTTTTAGACGTTTGTTTTAATACTCCTTTTAATTGTTTCGAGAGTGTCTCATTGTCCTGTTTTTGTTTTTCATCCGTCATGGATTGCAACCATTGTTGATAGACTTCTTCTGGCATGGGTTCATATCCTAAATTATCAATAGCGTCATAGCGTTGGTTTACTTCATTGAGTAAGGTTACCGCTTTTGGAAAATTTCTAATATTCTGTAATTCTTGGTGATTGAGCGGATTTATTCCCAATTGTTGCATGACGTATTCAAATCGTGCTTTTGCACTATTGGCTTTCACAATTCTTGCGTTTACGCTGTTGGGATAGTATTCTAATGCTTTATCAATTATTTTTTCTACAAATTCATCATAGCCAAATTTGTGGATATAACCACTGGCTAAATCGGTATAGTGTTGGCCTAAGAGTTCCTTCTTTGAAAGGTTCTCCATATAGATGTTATTTTGGAGGGCTTCGGATTTTATATATCCTGATTGTAAGATATAGGAGGTTGTCGAGAACATTCCATTTGTCAGTTCAATATTGAACCATTTTCCAGCATCGTCAGGAAAACGGATATAAGAGTGATTTGGAGAAAGAGCCAGATAAGCTTCTGCTTGCAGGGATTCTGCTAAAATAAGATACAACAACGGCATGGAATGGCATTGTCCTGTACCCGTTGCCAGAAGCTTCGAGACAAACAACTTGGAGTAATTGTCTTTTCCAGTATAATCTTCAAAGTCATATTTAAAAGCCAGGTGCTTTTGTTTGGTTGACTTGAGCGCTAAAGTTTCTGAAAAAAATTGAAATAGCATGTAATTCTTAGCTGAATTACTCTGTACATCATACCCTAATTCATTCATTTTTGCCAATAAAAACTGGCTTGTTTGTGCAATTACGGTATTGAATTCCTCTTTGTCAAGTTTGTTTTCATAAAAGGCATTTTCGATATCGAAATTAATCTCTTTTATCGAATAGGTATCTTCCTGTAATTGGAGTAGCTTATCAAAAACAGTATGGTAATACGATGTTCCTTTTAGATGGGAGAGGTCGGGAAGGTTATAATTAATATCCGATTTTAATTCATTAATGTCGCGGTATAATTCTTTTAAATTTTCTATTCTATTCTTTTCATTTTGGTCTACTTCCTTCCGTATCATTTCATGCTGTCTTTGCTGTTTTAAATTCTCATTGTTTGCATCATAACCTGTATTAATTTGAATTGTGTTTCCATAGGATGGAAGCACCGTTTGTGGCATACCAGAAAAGTTTACTTGACCATAAGTAAGAATAGGAAAAAGGAAAAGATAAAAATATTTCATGTCTATCATTATTTAAAACCAAACATTGTAGAGGAATAAAAATAATCAATTTATTTGTGAATTAAGAAAAAATAATGAAAATTATTTTATAATTATGTATTAAATACATAAAATTAACCAAATAACATACAATTATTTAAAAACAAACTTCAATCGTAAAACTGCTTATTTTACTTTATTCGGGAAGGAAAGGGGACTAAAATAATGTATTAAATCATGCATTTAATGCATATTTTTTAATTGTTTAATTATTTTAAAATTGGAAGTATTTTTAAAGGAAAATATATGCCTTTTACTTTTAATGGTGTAGTTGAACTAAGCAGTATAACCCAATTCTTCATTTCAATTATGGAAAACCGTAAAAACAACGTTTCTTAAAAATCGAACTTTAGACAAACAAATAAAAAATCCTTACTCACACTAATGTACTTCTAATTTCAAATTTGAATTTATGCTAAAAAGAACTGTTTTAATTGAAAACAAATTTTCCATAACAACAAGAAACAACCAGTTAGTACTAAAGTCTGAGACAAAAGAAAGCTCTATTCCCATTGAAGATATTGGTTTTCTTGTTTTGGATCACAATGAAATCTATCTCAGTATTCCTGCTATGAATCTACTTGTTGAAAATAATACTGCTATCATTATATGCGGAAAGAGTCATCTTCCTAATGGAATGTTATTAAACTTAAATAGTCATCACATTCAACAAGAAATATTTAAAAATCAAATTGAAGCATCTATCCCTCTAAAAAAACAGTTATGGCAGCAAACAATAATAGAAAAAATTAAAAATCAAGGGCTGCTGCTCGAAAAATTAACGCAATCAAAAAATAGCTTTGTTTTTCTAGCCAGTAAGGTCTTGAGTGGAGATTCATCTAATATGGAAGGGGTCGCTGCACAGCAATATTGGAAGTATTTCCCTCAACCCACTCTAGAAATGGATGGAATTAAACGAGAACGATATGGTGACTACCCTAATAATTTTTTGAATTATGGCTATGCCATTTTAAGAGCTGCAACAGCAAGAGCCCTTTCTGGAAGTGGTTTATTAAATACATTAGGCATTCATCATAAAAGTAAATACAATGCTTTTGCACTTGCTGATGATATCATGGAACCGTTTCGTCCAATTGTAGATGAAAAAGTTTTTGAAATTATGCAACATTTTGATGAACAAGAACTAAATACCGTTATTAAAGCTGAATTATTACAAATACTAACAAGAACTGTTTATTTTAAAGAAGAAAAAAGTCCTTTAATTATAGCTCTACAAAAAACCGCAAGTTCTCTACAACAATGCTTAACCGGCAATCGAAAAAAAATTAAATATCCCGCATTATGGAACTTAACGGATATAGGATAATGTGGTTATTTGTTTTTTTTGATTTACCTACAGAAACAAAAAAAGACAGACGAAACGCTTCTGGATTTAGAACTAATTTATTGAAAGATGGATTTTCAATGATGCAATATTCTGTTTATATACGCCATTGTGCAAGCAGTGAAAGTGCTGATGTACATGAGAAACGCATCTATAAGCTTTTACCTCCTCTAGGGAAAGTAAGTGTACTTCGAATTACTGATAAACAATTTGGTAATATTCAAAACTTCTGGGGGAAAACAGAACTACCCTCAGCACCTCAACCCACACAATTAGAATTATTTTGATATACTTCGTCTAAAGAATTTTAACCTGACACTATCCTAGAATAGAAAAAATGCTGCAATTATGGGCTATCAAACCATAAAAGCAGCATTTTTTTAAACGATATTCCTTCATAAACCGTTATATATCAGAAGGAAACAAACAGACTCTTGTTGTATTCTCTAATCTTTAATCAAACCACAACTTGAGGTGATGAGAGTAATTTAAGATCTCTCTTGTTGTATTCTCTAATCTTTAATCAAACCACAACTGGAGATTTAGTTCGTGCAGGAATTGTAAACTTGTTGTATTCTCTAATCTTTAATCAAACCACAACACTTGATCTATTAAACGCTTCTGTTTTTCCTTGTTGTATTCTCTAATCTTTAATCAAACCACAACTAGAATAAGTATCTCGTCTTTACTAAACGCCTTGTTGTATTCTCTAATCTTTAATCAAACCACAACGACTCGAACGGGGTGTCCTTGACCTTTCCCCTTGTTGTATTCTCTAATCTTTAATCAAACCACAACGTGATTTTCACAGCAAACTCAAAAATACGCTTGTTGTATTCTCTAATCTTTAATCAAACCACAACAAAAATCCAAATGTGATGTTTGAATTAGGTCTTGTTGTATTCTCTAATCTTTAATCAAACCACAACCCCGTATTTTGTATCCCCTCTTCGAAAACGCTTGTTGTATTCTCTAATCTTTAATCAAACCACAACCAGTGAAAAGATCCGAAATAGGCATCTTGGCTTGTTGTATTCTCTAATCTTTAATCAAACCACAACACCTGTACCCCCATTAAAGAACTGGTGATACTTGTTGTATTCTCTAATCTTTAATCAAACCACAACGTACATTAGTATGTACACAAATATAGTATTCTTGTTGTATTCTCTAATCTTTAATCAAACCACAACTATTTTTGAATAGTAAAAGCCCTCCCGAATCTTGTTGTATTCTCTAATCTTTAATCAAACCACAACCTTAGGGAAATTATTGTTTACATTGTTTACCTTGTTGTATTCTCTAATCTTTAATCAAACCACAACTTATTGTTTTCAACTTAATAATTTATCACTCTTGTTGTATTCTCTAATCTTTAATCAAACCACAACACTTATGTTGATATGACTAAATTAGAGATGCTTGTTGTATTCTCTAATCTTTAATCAAACCACAACTCTGGTAGGGAAGTGATTTGTGTTCCACTTCTTGTTGTATTCTCTAATCTTTAATCAAACCACAACCAAAAACGATATCCGGATTATCATAAATTGCTTGTTGTATTCTCTAATCTTTAATCAAACCACAACTTTTTCATCCAAACCTCTTTTAAAATCCAACTTGTTGTATTCTCTAATCTTTAATCAAACCACAACCAACTCTAATTTCTAAAGTAGTATGGTACACTTGTTGTATTCTCTAATCTTTAATCAAACCACAACACATGTGATTGCAAAGAATCAGATGCTAGACTTGTTGTATTCTCTAATCTTTAATCAAACCACAACACATGTGACTGTAAAGAATCAGATGCTAGACTTGTTGTATTCTCTAATCTTTAATCAAACCACAACTCGTTGTTTAAAAAAGCAACATTTAGGGTTCTTGTTGTATTCTCTAATCTTTAATCAAACCACAACGTCACCTCCGTGTTTAATTCGTAAGATAGCCTTGTTGTATTCTCTAATCTTTAATCAAACCACAACAGCATTTATCTGGAGTCTTTCAGAGAGGGGCTTGTTGTATTCTCTAATCTTTAATCAAACCACAACATAACGTTTTTCATTACCTGTATACAAATGCTTGTTGTATTCTCTAATCTTTAATCAAACCACAACTAGCTGAACAGGTCCAAAAGTTAATAATCGCTTGTTGTATTCTCTAATCTTTAATCAAACCACAACCCTGTGTTTTGTATCCCTTCTTCGAAAACGCTTGTTGTATTCTCTAATCTTTAATCAAACCACAACGAGTGGGCAAAAAACGCAGTGAAGCCCAACCTTGTTGTATTCTCTAATCTTTAATCAAACCACAACACTATTGTTGAGAGTTGCTCTCTTCCAACGCTTGTTGTATTCTCTAATCTTTAATCAAACCACAACTGACGCACTTAATTTATTGACGAGCGTAGGCTTGTTGTATTCTCTAATCTTTAATCAAACCACAACTCGAATTGGCCAATCCTAGTAAATTCAGTGCTTGTTGTATTCTCTAATCTTTAATCAAACCACAACTGCCATACTTAGTAAAGAGGTCTTTTAGTACTTGTTGTATTCTCTAATCTTTAATCAAACCACAACGACTCTAACGGGGTGTCCTTGACCTTTCCCCTTGTTGTATTCTCTAATCTTTAATCAAACCACAACTTGAGTAAAGAAGCAGCAATAAGATTGTCTCTTGTTGTATTCTCTAATCTTTAATCAAACCACAACCCTTGTAATTGGATACGCTCTGCTTTTGCACTTGTTGTATTCTCTAATCTTTAATCAAACCACAACGCATCACCATTAGCCACCAAATATGTTCCACTTGTTGTATTCTCTAATCTTTAATCAAACCACAACGAATTGATTCAGTGGTTGTTTTTGAAAAGTCTTGTTGTATTCTCTAATCTTTAATCAAACCACAACCTTAAGGAAATTATTGTTTACATTGTTTACCTTGTTGTATTCTCTAATCTTTAATCAAACCACAACCCCAGTTTATAAATGAGCGGTGTTTACTGCTTGTTGTATTCTCTAATCTTTAATCAAACCACAACCCGCCATCCGAGTAAACACTCGTGATACATCTTGTTGTATTCTCTAATCTTTAATCAAACCACAACTGTTAGGTTAGAACCTCTTAAAGTTGAATCTTGTTGTATTCTCTAATCTTTAATCAAACCACAACTAACGAGTTAGTTAATGACAAAGCAATATTCTTGTTGTATTCTCTAATCTTTAATCAAACCACAACATCTAACTGAGCATTAAGTTTTTTAACCTCCTTGTTGTATTCTCTAATCTTTAATCAAACCACAACATGAATAGAGGATTAGAACTAATTTCTAGTCTTGTTGTATTCTCTAATCTTTAATCAAACCACAACAGTAACTTTACCTTCAATTGATGGTGAGCTCTTGTTGTATTCTCTAATCTTTAATCAAACCACAACTACTAATTCACTAACTCTTGTTCTAAATCCCTTGTTGTATTCTCTAATCTTTAATCAATCCAAAATGTAATTACAATCCCTACCCTTAAAAAGTTACTTATCGATTTTTTTTAATTTATATCTTTTCTATTTTCCCTGAGGATAAAACTTTAAAATCTATTCCTTCAATAAATGCTGAAAACTGACTGTGATTCATTTTTCTCGTTGGTTTATTTTCTTCTAATTTAAAAACTCCGTCTGGTTTAAAATTATCTTTTTTTATTTCATCCGATTTTCTGGCTTCATTAAAATACCTAAAAGATATTGTCCCATATTCATCCACTTTTCCTGAAGATCTAACTATTCTCTGAATAGATAATCCTTCAATAATATATTTCCTCCCTGTAAAATCAATTATTTCTGTAATATCTTTAGGCTTTTCATTTTCTTTATCATAAAAAACAACTTGTAAACCTCTTTTTAAAATTACATCTCTATTATTACTTTTCGCTATCGGAATCTGTACTTTTTTATTCTTAACTTCTTTTACTTTATTTAGTGGATAATAGCCTTGGCCTTCTTTTATTAATTTAGCTAAATTAAAATTGTTTATTAATTCAAATTCTTTCTTACCGTCTAATTCATAAATAGCCATCGCATAATTCTCTTCATTCTGCCCATATACTTTTTGTTTATGTTCATGTCTCGATTTTGACAATTGACTATGCTCTTTTATTTCTATAGGGTTTTTAACGTTATTCGCATACAATCTGACTTTATTGATTGCAATTCCCTTTTCCTCATTCATCCAAACTTTTCTATTCTCTGTTAATTTATTCTTTTGTTGTGGATTAGAAGATATAAGTAAGACCTTGTTCTCGATGGCTTCTTTTATTTTTTCTTTTACAACCTCATCAACTATACTTTCGACATCAGAGGTTTTTATACTTTCCAAATCTTTTCGAATAACATACCGGATTTCTTTATTATTTAATGGGTTTTTAATCGCTCCATAAATACTGTCTTGATGCAGAGAGCCACGAATAGTATCTCCTTGTTGCAATCTTGGAATTTTATTTCCATCCTTATCTATCTTGTAAATTATTTTTTGATTGAAATCTTTTTTTAGAACAGTTTTGCCATTACCATTTTTTTCCGTTTCTGCAACATATTGCTTCTTACCTCTAATCCTGATAATTTTTTTTGATTGTTTTTTCACATTATCTGGTGTATAATGTGAAATTAAAATTTCATCTTCTATTTTCTTTAAATCTTCTTTAAAGGTTTTCCAAGGTTTGGAATCTGCCAATAATTTTCTTGCCTCTGTAAGTCTCCCCCCATCTTCATTTGTCCAGGCTTCTGCCAATATATCATATTTTTCTTTAGTCATACAAGCAATAGTAATAGCATCAATGGCATGATGTGTATGCTTATTTCTATCTTTTTTATAATGATATTTTTTATCGTTTTCTTGATAACTTTCCTGAATTCCCCAAATTTTTCTGAATTCGGCAACCATCCCACCTTTTACGCTTTCAACTCTCCTGAAATATGATTTTAAATAGGCCTGAGCATATTTAGTAATAATCCCTGTATCAGGAATTTGACTATTTTTAAAACCTACTCTAGGTTCTTCCAAAATAAATCGTTCATATTTACCTTTTAAATAATCTCTCTTAAGCGTTAAATAGTGTCTGCGTCTTATTTTTTTATCTTTTGCTTCTTTTGTTGCAACTCCTTTTATCGAACGTGTAATTATTTCAATCTCCCTACTTAAATTATCCGACTCCACTTTCCAATGCTTTATTCTTGGGAGTATTTCTAGATGATTATATAATTCAAATGGTATTTTATTTCCTTTGATAGCCCTATTAAATTTCTGACTACAAAGCGTCTTATTCATTTGAGAATTGTCTTGAGAAACACTTCTAGGAATAGTATGCTCAATATCATATTTTGAGTTACTCCCAATTATATCGCAAATACTAATATTTCTGCCTTCTTCATATATTTCTGCTTTATTTTGTTCTAACCAAAGTTGATAACGTAATAAATCATCTTCCGTTGGTTCAATTTCTTTTTTGCATTCTTCTAAGTAAAGTTTTTTTATTTCTTTGACAGCTTCTTCTCGTTTTTTCTTTAATTCATTTTGATAATCTTGAATTCCTTTTCTTTTGTTGGCATCGTTTAGCTCGCGAGCCATTTCAATGTGAATCTTTGTTTTTTCATCAATATGTCCTTCAAAAATTAATGTATTCAACACTTTTCGCAATTGATGCAAAGCCCGCATCGCCATAGGATTTTTTATAGAAGATGTTATAGGACTTCCTAAAACTACTTTTTCATTTCCAAACTCATCTTTGATAATTTTCTTTTTAAAAATCTCAATATCCGATGGATGATAAAGTTTTTTTAGGCGTTTTTCATCAGAACAAAATACTTCTCCATTTTCATTTTCTCCATTTAAAAATTCTAAAACTTTTTCGTCTAAACGTTTAATCTTTACAAATTCATATGCTTTTAATTGCTGAATAAATATTGGGAATAATTCATCTAAAACAACTTCTTTATCTTCAATCGAATTATATTTGAAGAATACACCTAATTTTTTATTCAAATCACTTTTATAGGTTACTTCTGCTTCTTTCGAGTAAAAAAAACCATTTGTTTTACATTCTTTTATCAAAGAATTTACGGCTTCCAGCAAACCATTTTCATAAGTGTGATTTTCTATAATTACCGCTATTTTATCCTGAATAAATTTTCTTTGCTCTGCATCATTCCATATTCTCTCATCTACAATACTTTCTATATTAGCCATAAATACTGCATGAGAATACAACAAACCTTCTTTTACATAAGGCAAAATTTTATTAATAGCATTTAAACTCAAACTCGCATAATCTTTTTTCAGACGTATTTTACTAAACGCTTTTGCATTTTTAGGACCTAAATCAAGTTTATCCTTGGCATTGGCATATTCATACAGATAAGCATCTGATGTGGAAACAGACAGCAAGTGCCATAAATCTCTATAATCAACAGTTCTTGATGCCTCTTGTTCTTTTGAATTTAAGGTTTTATAAGTGAATTTTTTGTTTCTCCAATCTTCTCCAATAGCATTTTTTAAAGACGCTGAAACTGGACACCCTGAAACTGTATCTGTTAACTTATAATTAAACCAATAATGGAATTCATCTTTTCTGGAAGATTTATAAAATCCGAAAGTTGCTCCTTTTGGAATCAACTCTTTCGCTAAATCCTCAAAGTTGAAGTTGTCTTTTTTTCTTAAAAATTTAGATATCAAACTTAACTTTTCCTCTTTCGAAAGAAACCGTAAAGTTTTTTCTGATTGTGTTCCATATTTAATAGTATTCAAATAAGTCCACATTCTGTATTCTTCAAAATCAGGATGTGAGATGGCGCAACGGGATTTATTTTTTTCAAAAGAACATTTCCCAATTAATCCTTTTTGTGATTTTAAAGGACGTTGAAAAAAAATTGCTTTGTACAAATTTTTAGCAAGCCCAATATATCTTTTTTCAGGCAATTGTTCTTTTTCATTAATCCCTTCAATTTCTTGTATTTTACAAAGTACTTCAAACTCTTTTAAATAATGTTCCTCCCTAGCGGTATACTTATTTCTTATCTTGTCTTTACTGTATAGACTAAAGAAGTATTGCCCCAAAGTAGAAAATCCCCCATTTTTCATTGCTTGAGAAATTTCACCAATTTCTCTCTTAACAGCTCCTAAATCCTCTTTTCTATTTAATCGAGTAATGATCTCTTCTTTCGCTTTATCAATATCATTTTCGTGTTTTTTTAAAATCGTATTTAGTGAAGTAAATAATAAATAATGAATTGTACAATAAGAACTAATAAAAAAAGGTTGAAAAACCCAATAAAATAAGGGGTTTACGGCATCTAGTGGGATTTTGTATAAAATAATGAATTGTACAATATAGTACCATTATACTACCATTTCCGATAAAGAACACATCTCATTTAATAGGGCTACTACCATTAAGACTTAATATACTGCTCCAATATAGTGATATGCCTTAAAAACAAAGCATTTAGAGCATTTAAACACTTATTAAATATAGATTAAACACTATTAAAAAAACCTCCATAATCAGAGGTTTTTTTGTGTCTCATTATTAGGTAAAAAACATATTAGATTATCACTTAGGTTGTCACTTAGGTTGTCAAAACACGTTAAAAAATGATGCTTATAAATAGTGTGAAACGACATATACACTACTTATAAATGCTAAAAAGAACTCTATAAGTAGTGTGAAATGACACGTTTTTTTTATTAAAAAAACCTTAACTTATTGAAAATCAACAACAATAATCAATTTAACTATTGTTTTTGATCAAACAATTTAGTGTTTATCATTCAGTCGAAAAGTTATGTATTTAATTAGTTATGTATTCTAATTGATGCCCGGATAAGTCCTATAGCAGCAATCTGATCTATTTTAACATCTTTAGGTGGGTGATGTTGGTTTTGAGAAACCATTTTTATATAATCATCTCCTAGTTCTGATTTTTGAATGAATTTGATTGTTTTATAGGTAGAAGTACTATCAAGATAGATTGATACTATATAGATCTCCCCAAAAAAGATGTTTTGTGGTTCAATTTTTTTATAAGCAACGATATCACCTGATTTAAGTAAAGGGTACATACTATCACCAGTTGCATAAATGGCGCCATCACATGCCGAAAGGTTTGGAATACTCAAATAATCAATAATGGCTTCTTCTGCTGAATCATTATTTTCAAGTAATGGAACAAGCCCCATCGTTGCCTCTAAGTTAAACAAAGGCACTCTTTGAAAGTCATATACTCTATCTTTAGTTTTTCTTACTGACGGAACGTTTTCTGTTATTATACCAACTTCGGTGTTTTTTAACATGGTACCTTGACCAGTTAAAAGCCATTCAAGATTAATATTTTCATATTTTGCGATTATTTTCGCTATAAAAACATCATTAACAGTTGCTTTTAATTTGTCAGTATCTAAAAACCCTCTCTTTATTCCAGTTTTTTCCAAAAACTCCTTAGTTCCAATACCTTCTTTTTCAATAAATTGAATGATTCTTTCTTTTGTTGTTGCGAATTTCATCGTAAATATTTTTTTGTTACGAAAATTATCGTTTATATTTGTACCTAACAAAGGGACAAAATAGACTATGAGCAAAGAAACAAAAAATAGAAGAGTTTACAATACGGAAATCCTTAATGTATTAGAAATAAAATACGGGGTAACGGTTAATTACATCCGTAAGTGTTTAAGAGGAGATCGTACGGGTATTATTCCTGATAGATTAATTAAAGAATACAATGAAGCAGTGAAACAATATGCTGTCACAGTAGAAAACATTAAAAACAATTTATTATGAGAACAAGAATTATCCATCATCTAAATGAAAAACTAGACCGAATAACTTATAGCGAAAAAGTAACTACACTATTTGGTCTAGTAATCAAAAGACGAATTATTAACCGTTTAAGAGCCCTTTAAAATGAAAAGATTACTAAAGAGAATCCTCTATTCAAATTTAAAAAAACTTCTTGCACCAATAATAAGAGAAGTTTTGATAGAAGAAAAAAAACAAAAACGAATTGAATTTTCCCTAACAGATTTTGAAAATATGTTTAAGGATTTATCATCAGTTAGACCTCCAAAAGGTTGACTAACAAATATTAAATTCCAATTTTTTAGCAATTGTTTTAATTAAAGAAATATAAAAAAAGTAATTATGAAAACAGAAATTTTTTTTAGAGAACTTAACTCAAAAGTTCTTTTCGCATCAGGCTTATGTTGGACTTTACATCCTCTTTCTGACGTAAAATCAAATCCGAATTTACATTCATCTGTTCAAGTCCTTCAAGAGTGTCCAGACAATATTTTTCCCAAAGTTTAATGAATTGTGTAACAATGAGGTTGTATTTTTCTTTATCAAAAGTTTCCCGATAAATTCCTAATACCATTTGCATCATTGCACCTTGTTTGGCTATTGACAAGCCACTTTGAACTATGAGATTATCAATAATAATTTCTAATTCTTGGTTTTTTTCATCAGTTGTCATATCACTATTAAGTTAAAAGTTAGATTTTTCAAATATAGTGAAAACCTCCCGAGTGGCACACTCCCAGTTTCGAGTACTGGGCGGGAACGAAATTGTAAATCTGAAATAAAAATCAGAAGTATAAAATAAATATATTATGTACGAATACCACAACAATTTACTATCAATTCCTGCTAAACTGCTTTACGAAGACTGGGGATTACTATCATATATAAATTATCAAAATTTATGTAAGAGAGGTAAACTAGTCCGTACTAAGGAAGGTCGAGGCACTGGAAATGAAGCTTTTGTAAGCTTCCATGATTTACCAGTTCACAAAGGGATTGATTTCAAAAAAGTATGTATAGAAAAGGAAGGACATCCCAAAGATGTGGTTGTACGTAATCAACTTGAAGCTTATATACTTCCTGATGTGAAAGCTGCTAAATTCTTTGCTGAACACCGTAAACCAAATGGGAGACAATTATCTGACGAAGATCAACGAGAAAAAGCAACCAATGCAATGATTTTAAACGGTATTCAAATGCTATTTAATGACCCTAAATTAAAACGTAAAGCCTTTGGAACAAAAAGCAGCATGGTTTGGAACGAAGTAAGTATTGCGGTAAATGGAATTAATCCTAAAAAATGGATTTTTTCACTACCCGGAAATCCACGCAGATTAAAAGCAAAGTTTGAGGACTATTTGAAAAATGGTTATGAAGTTTTTTTGCATAAAGGGGAAGGACAAAAGAATGCACAGATTATTAAGGATGAAATTGCCGATTTCCTGCTTGCAAAATATTGTCTACCTATTAAAATGTCTATTCCTGAGGTTTTAGCCAGTTATGATGTGGAAGCTTTAAAATATGGATGGAAAAGTTTAACCGAACAAGGTATTTACAATTTCTTATACCAACCGGAACAAGAACGTATTTGGACTTTGGCACGTCACGGACTATCTGCTTACAACAAAAAGTACAAACACACCATTACAAGAGATAAAAGTGAATGGTTTCCAAATGCTTATTGGGCGATAGATGGTACTAAACTAGACTGGATCCATTACTGGGATGATTCTAGCAATAAAATGGGTGCAAAACTCAAAATTGATGTGATGTTTGATGTGTATTCAGAGAAAATAATAGGTTGGGATTTATCATTTACCGAAAGTCATATTGAGCATTTTAAAACTATAAAGATGGCAGTCAATGAATCACAATGCCGACCATATTACCTCACTTATGACCATCAAGGAGGGCATAAAATGGAAAGAATGCAAACTCTTTACGATTCGCTTATGGCAGAAGATCGTGGTATGCATCACCCTAATAAGGCACGAGGTCACTCTAACCCATCTGAACAGTTGTTTACACGTTTCCAACATCTAGTAATTACCAAGTTTTGGTTTTCAGATGGTCAAGGTGTAATGGTAAGAAGAGATGATAATAAAATGAATGTTGATTTTATCCTGGATAATAAAGATCACTTAAAAACTGTGGAAGAATTGCAAAAAGCATGGTTAGCAGCAGTAAATATTTGGAATAATAAAAAACATCCAAAATTTGAGGCTACTCGAAATGAAGTTTACCAACATGAAATGCCAATGCAAGAACCACTAACACTTTGGGATATTATGGATAAGATGTGGATTGAAGAAACTAAACGATTAGTGACCTACAAAGCCAACGGAATGAACCTAAACATAGCAGGTGTTGATTATGAGTTTGAAGTCTACGACAAAACAGGTGCTGTCGACCTTGATTTTAGATATAAAAACATTGGTAAAAAATTCAAAGTGCGTTACGATCCTGATTTTCTAGACGGTTATGTGCAACTATATACCAAAGATGAAAAAGGAAATTATGTTTGGGTAGCCAATGCCGAACCGAAAAGAAAACATCAAAATATACCTGCTTTAATGAAAGATGGCGATAAAGAGAAATGGTTTACAGATATGCAGGTCAGAAAATTAGAACTTGAACGTACACAGAGAGAACTTAAAGCCCTTGAACAACGTACAGGAATTAATCGAGAAGTATTAATAGAAGATACTGACTTACTTATAAAAATGGGAGGGAATACCACAAAAGTAGAGCAGTTAATAGCTGAGGCAACCCAACAGGAATATGATTTTTAACCTAAAGAAAAGTACCAATGACAACTGAACAAAAACAACAGATCGTAAAAGAAATAAAGCATTTATGTGCTTTAACATCACAAAATAAAGTAGCAACCAAGGCGGGAGTATCATCAGCAACAATAAGCCAAATGATAAACGATAATTGGGCACTTATAAAAGATGAAATGTGGCGAAAAGTCAAAGTAAAGCTGCGAATAGAGTTGGATTGGAAAACAGCTCAAACTACCAATTTAGAGTACATCTATCGCCATGCAGAAAAGGCAAAAGAAAAATCAATCAGTTTTGGGATTTCGTATGATGCAGGAGCAGGCAAAAGCCAAACTTATAAGTTAATAGCAAGTACATTACCCAACGTAATCTATATAGAATGTAAGACCTTTTGGAAATCAAAAAGTTATGCTAAAGCATTAGTTACTGCCTGTGGGTTAGATGATTTCGGAACTACAGAAGATTTGGTAGAGCGTTTTATTGATCATTTGAGTGGACTAGAAAAGCCCTTGGTAATTATTGATCAAATGGATAAACTAAAAGATGGCTCTATGGATTTCTTTATTGATTTCTATAATGATTTAGTTGGGCATTGTGGTTTTTTACTTTCGGGAGTTCCTGCTCTCGAAAAAAGAATTAAGCGAGGAGTAAAAGCAGATAGATCAGGATATTTTGAATTGTGGTCTAGAATAGGTAGAAAGTTCTTAAAACTTAAGCCTGTAGTACTTTCTGATGTATCAGCTATTTGTATAGAAAACGGTTTGACAGATACTGAAAGAATCGAAATCATATTTAATAATTGTGAGGGCGATTTAAGAAGAGTAAAACAGGACATAGAGAGTTATTTTTTAAATCGTAAAAATATCACTTAGGATGATTAAGGTACCAAGAGTTTACAGTTATGAAGATGTTGAGAAAATAAAGTTTAAAACTATAAAAATAACTGATGAATGGAAAAACCATTTAGGAGAACCGCAACAAGGAAATAGTCATTGGTTAGTTTATGGTGGCTCAGGACATGGCAAAACTTCTTATGTGTTGCAGGTCGTCAAACAGATTTGTTCAAATAATCAAAAAGTACACTACAACACATCTGAAGAAGGAATGAAAAAAGGGTTTCAAATGGCTCTAAAAAGAAACAATATGAAAGGAGTTTCAGGCTTCAATTTTCAGATGGAAACCATACCTGAGTTAACAGCTAGATTAAGCCAAAAACGCCAAGCTAAAATAGTGGTAATTGATTCAGTTCAATACTTTTTTAGGAAAATGAGAAGCGAGCATTATTTTGAATTTATCAACCAATTCAAGGATACTACATTTATTTGGATAAGTGGAGCAGATGGAAAAAAGCCTAAAGGTAAAATTGCAGATGATATTTATTACGATGCTGATATTGTGATAAATGTTGATAATTATAATGCCATAGTCGAGAAAAACCGATTTGAAGCTTATGAAAATAAAGTTATTTGGCAACAAGGTTACGACGAAAGAATGTCTAAAATTTTACAAAAAGGATAACAATTCTATTATTAAAAATACTGTAAAATCAAAACCCTTAAAAGAGTATAATTTAAAACAACAATATGAAAAAGATACACGAAATTTTAGAATTATCAATTGAAGATTACGAGGATATGATTTTCAATAATTGGGTTAACTGGTGTAGTTATCACCCTGATCAATGGCAAATGATTCTTTTAGATAAAGTCATTTTAAACTGGTTCAAAACAGAATATGCAAAATTTGAATTAGAGTTTATAAATAAAACTAAACGATATAGTGATTCTATAACAATCACAAAAACTGATTTAAAAAAAAGCTATGATTACTGTACATCAGAGATTAATTATATCTATCCCAAGATATTGATCACTAACCTTAGAAAACATCAATCACCAATTAACTATCCTTTAAACATCAATTAAATGAAAACGTCAAAGATCATTCAAAAAATTAAAGAATTAGAAAAGTGGTTATCTGAAAATCAAAATTCAGAGAATTATACGCAAATCCTTATGGATAAAATCAATTTAGAAAAACAATTAAAGAACTATGAATAAAGATGAAATAATATCACGATTGTATGAGCTGAATATATCACTACAATTTTGCTCCCAAGCCCGACCAATGTTTACTCGAGGTGAACGAATAATGATAAACCAAGAACGCTGTCAATTAATTCACAAGTTGGACTATCCTAAATCGATTGTTACTCCTGTATCAGAAGTAATTGAGGAAAAGATAGCCCAAATAAAAAGGCTTGTTCCTATTTACAACTGGTCACCCTTATATAAGCAGACTGATTTTACAAAAGTTAAACAACAAAATTATTAAAGATGAATTTAAACGATATCCAAGTAAACGAACCACAAGTAATAACCACAAAAAGTAAGAGTATGAAAACTATTGATTTAACCCAGTTATCCGAAACGGAATTATTAGCAGCATTGGCAGCAAAAAAGAAATCTAAAGAAGAAAATAGAGCAGCTTACAAAGATTTAGTTACTGAAACGGTACCGACCGCTTTATTTAAACTTTGCCATGTAGCAGAAATACTATCAGTGGCTAAGCGTGACACTTTCAAGTATTTTGAAAACATTATAAACCTTAAAAAGGAGGTTTACGGATTAAAAGAAAAACAACGTTCTCATACGTTCAGTACTGGAAGTGCCGAAATAACTATCGGTTATCGAATTAATGACGGTTGGGATGATACTGTTACTGCAGGAATTGAAAAAGTAAACAAATACATCGCATCATTGTCAAAAAATGCAGAAACTGCAGCACTTGTAAATATGGTTTTCGGCCTATTAAGAAAAGATGCAAAAGGTAATTTAAAAAGTAGCAGAGTGTTAGAACTTCAAAAACTCACAAATGAAATCGACAATGAGGAGTTCCGTGATGGTGTGGACATCATTTCTAAGGCATATAAGCCTGTTCGTTCCAGTTGGTACATTGACGCTTATGTTGTACACGATGATCGTTCTAAAGTAAGTATTCCTTTGTCTATGTCTTCGGTAGACTTTCCTGAAGGATATGAATTTGACTTTTTAAAGGACTAAACATATTATTTGTTACCCGAGTGGCGAAATTGGTAAATGCGCCCTTTGTGTAGGGCTGACTTAGGCGGGGTTTGATTCCTCAATTATCGATTGAAAAGACTAAGCACTGTAGGTTCAAATCCTGCCTCGGGAACAAATTAAACTAAAAATCTCATCATGGAAATAATAATTAAAAACAGACGTGCAGGTAAAACGACCTCGCTAATTAAGTTGTGCTCAGAAACGCAATACACCATAGTTTGTGCTAATAAAAAACAGGTTGGGTATATCGGTGAAGTATCAATAGAAATGGGAATTAATATTCCTGTACCGATAACCTTTGATGAATTTGTTCACAAAGATTACAATGACAGCATTAAAGGATTTCTAATTGACGATGCAGATTGTTTTATCCAACAATTAACTAAGGTTAAAATCACAGCAATGACATTATCAAATGATTTAGAGACGATGACCACATCATTAAAAAAAACATTGTGAAAAAGGGAATAAAAAAATTAACAATGATATTTTATTAACAAAATTTAAAAACAAAAACAATGAAAAAAGCGATTTACAAACTTAGTATTGACTGCGGAAGAAGTGGCGATTTAGAAGGTGTTTTCATAGCAACTAAAAAGCAAGTGGATAAACTGATTAGTAGTAAAATTGAAGTTTACTTCGGGGAAGTCTTAGGAAAGCATAGTGAGATTTATGGTGCTATTAATAAAAAGGATGTCAAATTATTAACAGAAGATCTAACTGCAGTTAATATTGTTGAGATATATAAATTAACTAGTGGTATCAATCCATTCAACTATACAAGTATAAATTTTGAGATAGAAGGTGTTGATTTGGATGACATGACAGTAGGTGAAATTATTGACAGACTATTAATACTGAAAACGGACAGCAACTAAAAAAAATTCAAATTCACATTGATATGAATGAAACTTTCTCCACAAATCAAAACTGGGGCTTATTTGATAAAAATAACTCAAAACATATAAAAATACTTTCTCTATTACGTACAGCCCAATGGACTGTATCACATCCAAAATTTGGAGAAGTAGCTGACTTAGAAAGGTTATCTAAATGGTTAAAATGCCCCAGAAGTCCTATTAACAAACCTTTAAAAGATATGAGTAACACAGAACTAGAAAAAATAATATCAGCCTTAGAGGGCATAATTAAATCCCGATTTAAATGAAAAAAACATCTATAGTTAAAGAAAAACTAATGACTGTAAAAGAATATAGTCCAAATTTATCAGCTTCAGAAACAAGTATAAAATGCACTAGATGTAGAAATAAACATTTAGTAGAAGAAAGAGTAATGAAAAGGGATGACCCAAAATATCTAATTTTCAAAAGTGTTTGTCCAAGATGTGAGTGTAAAAGTTATACTAAAATAATATAATATGAAAGTAGAACTAACCCTTACAAACGATTCCATATTAGCAGTAAATGAGTTGTTAAGTCATGTGTATAATATGGAGAAATCAAACGATAAACAAGAAAATGTTTATCGTTCAATTGGTTTTGAATTAGCAGATAAGTTTGATAGTAAAGCAAAAGAATTAATTAAAAAATCTTCGCTTTTTAATGTGAAAAAGAAGTATAAATTTTCGTTAAAATATTATGAAGCTTGGGCGTTAGAAATTATTCTAAAGGAATTATTTTCTTACACAAATAATCATTACACAAGATTACAAGTCAATTTAATAATTGATCGTTTAAATCAAAAACTAGCATAACGATGGAACACTTAACAACCTATACTTGTAGATCACGCAATAGTAATAGCGTATGGTTGTTTAAATACTATTTAAACGGCGATTTAAAAGGATTTGAAGTATTATCCGGTACATTATCACAAAAACAGATAATTTGGCTATTTACGAGCTCAAATTTTCCAGTCCAGGAATCCATCATTGAAAAGATATGGATACCTAAATTAAAGGATAATTTCGAGATTGTGAAAGCTGCACCAATTTTAGATTTTGAAAATCTATGGAATTTATACGGACTAAAAGTCAATAAAGATAAAGCCGAAAAGGTATTCTTAAAATTATCTGATGGCGACAAGGTAAAGTGTTTTTTATCACTCAAAGCCTATGAAAAATACCTGCAGAGAACTAACCAAGCCAAAGCCCATTTGGTTACTTGGATCAATCAAAAAAGGTTTAACGATGAATATTAAATTATGATCATGAGAAAACAAATCGAAAACACAAAAGTATTCAAAGCATTGAGTCCACAACAAGAACTGATTTTCAAACGCCGTGAGCGCATTATAAGTATTGAAAGAAATTTTGTTATAGCCCAAACTACAGGGTTAGAAAATTGGATTAGAATTACAAGCCCATCAAAATTTTTAATTGATGTGATCACAGAACTTTTAAATAGTTAGATCAAACCCACTTCCAACCCATCATTATAATATCATCTTCTACTCAAACGATATTGAGGTCATACTGAACCTGTTTAGCTAACTTAATAAACAGGTTCATTCTCCAAGCAAGTAAATTTAATTAACCTTACGGATATCCCCAGTTGAGAAACATTTATTTGTATATACCTTTGAATTATCAAAAAGCTCTCACATCATAAACAAAAGAAAGATGGCACAAAAATTTGAATTAGTACCCTTAGAACCTTTAGAAAATTTATATAAATACCGTGAGATTGAGGGAAAACAGATTGTTCCTATTGATGAACTATTTGGAAAACAACCAACCTCTATAAAGTTCACACATGATAATATAACACGTTGGCCATTTTGGAGGGTTCAATTGTTAATACAATGGGGTTTTTATGAATTAAACCTACGTACATAGTAAAATCACTTCCCATGATTTTTTTTTAAATTTGGACATTTAAAAAAGGAAAAGCCACTTTTTATAGTGGCTTTTTTTATTATTTGAAATTCGCCTTGACACGTTTATTAATACGATTTAATTTTGTCAACATGGCGTACAATCGTAATAATTATTTAAAACGTGTTCAACACATTATAGATATCTATAAGAGTGCAAAGCATGACGATGTACCTGATACTTTCATAGTAAAACATATCTTTCCAAAACATAACATTCATTTAAGCTATAGGACATGGATGAATTTAAAAGGGTTGCCTATTCCAAAGCAATCCAAAGACCAACTAAGTCTATTTTAGATTTTCGGTTCAATGGAACCTATAATTTTAAAGATTACATCATGTTGTGGTTCCTCTTCTATCATGTCCTCAAACTCTGTAGAAAAATTCAAATCTCTAACCCGTAACGAACGATCGTTTTGATTGTGGTTTTTATCATTTACCCTGATAAGAGGACTGCAAAAACCATTTTCCCACCCGTGAATAGCTTTTACCAATTTACGTTCTATTTCAAAGTATTCCAATGCATTTTTTTTCACTTCTTCAGGGGCAATATTATAACTGTTACTATAGGCGGCAAATAGTAGCATTAGGTTAATTGTGGGGGTAGCTATTTGATTTAAACCTTGCAAAGCGGAATAGGATGTAAATGGAAAATCAATTAGTACTGATGGGAAGATATTAAAATCTTCATTTTGATACTGTCCGAAATTCTGTTCAATAAAGACGATTTCAGGTACCATTGTTGCAATTCTGTTTTGCAAGTCAAGGTAAAGTTGTGCGTAAAAAGAATCCATAAATTAACGTTTAAATAGTTTTTCAATATCTCGAGCAACATCCCTTTGGATGGAATTAATTAACTGTGGGCTATCACTAGCACTAGTAGGCATAAATTGACGTTTGGGGATAGTTATTTTGTGTGCCATGATTTTTACATCTTGTTGAAAATTCGCCTTTTTAGCCTTTGAAAACCTTGAATTACCATTACTGGAAATTTTGAAGTTTAAAGAAGCTTTGCGCGATGGCTTGTTGATTACACCACCCTCATTATGAATTTTTGCATACGGCAAATTATTTTTCATAGTTACCTGTCCATTTTGAGTAGTGTAATAAGTGGCAATTCGTAACGCTCCGGATTTAACCATCGTGGTACCATTCTTTTTATTTGATTTCTTCCACCTTTGAAAATTAGTTCCCTGAAATCCTCCTGCACGGAAATTCCCATTTATAAAACGCAAGGTAATATTACCGGCATTTGTCGGGAATGTATTACTTGCATAGTCTTGAATGACAGCCGCTTTGTGTTTAAGCATTGTTTCAAATTCTTCAGGTGTCATATTGATTTATTAAAAAATTACTATATTTGTACTATCAAAATGAATGTAACCAGTAAGCGTTCTAAACAAACAGTACTGCTGTACTTACTTCATTTATCTAAAGCGGACTAAATCAGTCCGCTTTATTTTTTATATAAAAGGGTTCCTTTTCGAGATTTCTTCAATTCGCCACTATCCTTTTCGTGTAATTGAAAAAGCGTTTTAGCTTCTAAAGTATCATCTACCACCAATTTCAAAGTACCCTGCTCGTAATATTTCAGATAAACACGGCCTTGATTGTTGTACCAAATTTCATCCGGGTTCTTCAAAATGTTATACGTTTCATGGCCATACTCAAAACGATTCTCTTTCGTTTTTTTTAAAAGATGATCTTTGTAATACGTATCGGCTTTGTTTTTTTTATCAAGCCCACTACCAAGTAATATCTCTTGGTTTAAAGCATCTTTTAAAACGATATCATCCCCTTTGTGTTTAGGCTGTTTATTCCACCAATCCAAATACATTTCTTTTGTTACACGATTATATTCCGGGAGTGGATTAATTCTAATTTTCTCTAGGGGTTTAAGTCCGTATTGCTCCCAACTTAAAGCATGAATATCTCCTTTTGCATTTTTAAAATAGGGATGATCATCTTTAAATATCACTCTGCTTTTACCCACGTTATTATCAAAGATGGTATCTTTTACATAAGGCTTCATGAGTGTTGAAGCTTCAATACTGGTCATGTTCTTTTCAACATTTTGAGCCTTACCCGGAATAACAGTACACCGGCAACCAAAGGCCAAAGGTGGGTAAATCCTGTTCCAAACCGGGTCACTCTTTGGAGCGGTAAACTTATCCAGTAGTTTGTGTTCTGGACGTACTCGGTTATCACCCACCGTTGAAAATTCTAAATAATCACTATGTAAATTATCCCATTTATGAGCCATAATAGCTGAATATTCAGCATTTTCATACTCCGCTGGAAGATACTTTACATTAAATGTTTCGCCCTGGTTAATTATCGCTTTTTTGAGACTGCTAAAGTCTAATAACTTCCCATCTGATCCGATCATTAAATTACGATAATGAATCATTTGGGTGAGGCTTTTAGCACTGCTAAATGTGTAAATATTATTCTGTAGATAGTTCGCTAAAATTGCTCTTTCATCATCATAAGAAAATGTAGTCTGCCCCAATCCCTTATAAACACCATCCATTAACTTACCGGCCGTTTTGAAATATAAATCAGTATTAATATCAGAGGCTTGACCTTGTAAAATATCTTGTGCAATTTGGGTATATATTGAATCCCAATTAATAGAATCATCAACTAGATCAGGAACAAATTTAATTTCTCCACAACACGAACATTTTGTATCATACAACGCTTTTAGCTGCCCGACTAATGACGGGCTTGGTCGAAAAAATCCGATAAGTTTTTAAATAGATTCTCTAAGATATTACTCTTTGAATAATCCGTTAATTCACTTGTTTTACTTGATTTTTTATCCTCTTTAATTACAGGTTTTATTTCAGTAGCATTATTAATGAGTTCTAACTGTTCCTTTTTTAACTGATCATAATTATCCGGTTTAGGAAGTCCATAAGTATCGTACCAGTAATCGTCACTTACTGGAACTTTTCCTGAAACAACGACATCAATTTCCATACGAGTTTTTAACTTGTTTAAATTTAATATCTGATCATAACAATACTTACCACCTTGCGTTTTATAACCGTAGGACTTTAATATTTGGATAAATTCCTTACTATTTAGCTTATTCTCAACAAATACTAAATCTGAAGCAGATATTTCGTCCTGTTGGTCTGCGTGTTCAACGGCTTGTGCATAACCACTACTTTTGCTACTGGATGTGGTTTCCGTGTTACCCAAAATACATATAGCCATTTCAGAATTACAGGCATCTTTGAAACTCTCTTGTAACTTACCATCGCCATTCGATGTTTTCCCGTCCATCATTTCAAACTCGGCTTGTTTAGGAATCATCATGGCAAGTGATGAACCACTTTCATTTAATATCTGATTGAGTTCATTTTTAGTTTTTGTGTCGTATGCATCATAATAAATGATACGAACAGGTTGCCCGAATATCTCTACATATTGAGCCCAATCCCCAAAATTTCCACGTTTGTAAATAGCATACATCGAACAGGCTAATAATAGCCCTAAATCATCCTCTTCGCCTATTACCCAAACCATAGGTAAATCTTTGTAGCTAAAGCCATCAGCCTCAGTTACTCCATATTGATTTTTAGTGATTAGACCTTTTTCCGGTTTTATATGTTTACGAGGTATTTTCTTGAAACAAAACTCCTGACCAACAATAAATTCAACTCCTGAAATACCCCAAAATTGAGAATTCATTAATTCAGTAATTAAATTACGACCAACTGTTCCGGACATTAGTTCTGTCAAGTCTTTATCTTCTTTACCACTGGCATCAATAAATTTAAGCGGTTTATTCAAAACAGTATCTATTCGTTTTTTCAATAAACCACGTAAGAAGGCATCCATTGATAATATATCATGGTAAAGATCATATAGTAAAACACGATTCGGAAAGTAAACCGATTCTGCTTGTATTACAGCATTTTTAAGACCTCCAATATCTTTACGTCCTCTATCAGGAGAAACGATTGTTAAATCGTTTATAATAACCTCTGACGCTTTGTTTTTTTCTGTTTTCATTTAAAAACTGTTTATTCGTTTAATATTCGAGTGCCATCTTACATCTGCATTTATTTGGCTCTCATCTTCGGGTGTTGTAGGATCATCAGGTTTATAAGGCCATTCAGGATTAATCATTCCTGCACGAATATTTTCAAGCCATCCGGGTTCATCTTTACTACCTATCATTAATTGCCAATCATCCCTAAAAAGGTCTATTACTAAACCCGGATTAGCCTTTTTAAGTAAGAAATAAGAAGCCATTATTTTTATGGTTTTCTTTAAAGACTGATCAATAAAAGTAGGCTCCAAAGTAGCAGTACCAAAAAGGGCTTTTAAATCGTATTTAAACAGATACCCTTTGGCGTAATCCTCTGCAGCTTGAATATTAATTATTACTTCCTCTTCTGAGGTTCTCGTAATTATATCAATTATTTCGGGATATAATTCTGTTTTTAAATCTGTGGGTTTTACTAACATATATATACTTTTTAGAATCTATGTTCACTAGGTTTGCGAGGGATCGTAAGAATGTTTTCGTTTGCCTTACTGAACTCCATAATTTCAATAATCTTAACACCCCCCTCAACGGCATCGGGACCATCCATAAGTTTTGCCTTACGGTTAAAACTGGTAAATTGAGCCGTCAATCTTTCCATGTGTGGATTAAACTTTTCTTTAATATTAAATAGTAATTGGCCAAGTCTATTTTTAGGCTCTAATGTTCCCTCAATCCTACTATATTTTTCTGGCTTCTTACGATCATCCGGACGAATAGGTAAAGCAATTTTTTGCTCTTCTCCAATACGAAAAATATGCGGTAATAAAACCTGTTCATAAAATGGATCTTGTAAAGTATTATTCTCTATGTATACATATATAGGCTCCACCCCGGAACGTAAACAAATGGCGTATGCTTCAAATAAATACTCACAAAAAGTGGCATTACTCATTTGATCAACCCATGCTTTATATACATAATAAATCAATCCTTTTCTAGCGACAATAACCACAGCTTTTGAACTGGCATTTCCTTTGTCTTTATTACTAGTAGCAGGATCGGCATAAATAACCACAGAATCACAATGCCTTAGCTGTGGCATATCTGAAAAAGTGATTTCTTTAAATGTATCTCCACCGTCCATTGGATTATTAAAGTATTCCTTTTGCCCGGCTTCAAACGAAATCATAGATAATACTCTATCGATAGCCTCTTCACTATTTTTAGATGGCCAAGAACTCTTTCTGTCTTTATCTCTAATATTGACAATATCCCATTTATCCGCTTTTGCACCCATTGCCGTGATACAACAATATTTAGCAATGATGTTACCACAGGCAATAAGTAATAAACCGTTGGAAAGGGAGCGCGTTGGGATAAGTGCCTCTTCAATCCATTTAATACGCTCTTTTACCAACTCAGGATTACGGCAAAAATCATCCGTATCGATATCGTCAATTAGGATGATATCCGGTCTTACAGCATCATTACGGGTACCCCTTGGCGATTGACCCGCACCAATGGCTCTAAATGAAACCCCTTTACGTGTTTTAAACTCCTTTGATTCCCAAGATCCGTTTCTTTTTTGAATACCATAATCGTTTATAATACGGTTGTTGTATTCTAAAATACCTTTATAGGGTAAGAGTAAACGTTCCGCATTATCAACCGAATTTGAAACTAATAAGACATTCTTCTTTTTGCCTGTTAGCACCAAATACATGACCTCAAACATCGTACGCCCTGACTTTGATAATTCACGTGCCCAACTTCGAACCTCGTACCATTCCGGATTATTCAGGACACGTTTTGTAGACTTTAAATGAAATAATGCCGGTTCACTGGTATAGTAATTAGGAAAGTAATATTTAAACCATTCTTCCGGATTAGCTTCCAAAAACTTGATACGCTTTAATTTTGAAGCGTGGCTTTCACTTATATCAATAGGCGTTGCATTGTCCATATTGGTACAAAACTCTTTCCACTGGTCTAAATATTCCTTATCAGTAGGTTTGAACTTTGCCATTATTTTTTCAATTGTGAATTAATAAATTCGTCAAAATAGTTTTTGAATAATTTGGCATCGTTTAAATTAACGTCCTGGATAAATACGAGCACTTTTTTACCTACTTCAATGTATTCTCCGATACTGGTTTCAATCTCCAATCTTTGAATATTTGCGGTGGTCTTACTCATGATACTGGTTTCTTCAAACGTGGGAACATTATCCCTTTTTTCAATAGTATCATTAATTGCATCGAGTTGATTATACCAATAGACTAATTGGTTTTGACGGGTTGTCAAGAGGCTTTTTCGGAGTTTATCCCACCCATCATCCACAGCCCATTTTCCGATCGTTTTTTCAGTCACTTTTACACGTGCTGCAATATCCTTATAGGTCAACCTTTCGTTGACAAAAAGCATACGTGCATATTCCCTTTCTTCCTTTTTAGTAATACCCATAAATAGCTAATTATTGGGCAAAATTGACTAAAAAAACAGGGGTTTTAAAAAAGCTACGCAACCCTTGCGCTCTTATTTTGAGGTAGTTACAATCTTCCTGAAGTTTGCAGTCACAATCAACAACAATGGAGAAATAGCCAATGGATAAAACTAAAAAAATTGATAAGGAATACTGCTTAACCGATGACTCGGTCAATGTGTATAAATACCGCTGTTTGACCAGTGGGTTACTACTTGACGAATTCAAAAAAAATCCGATAGGTTTTTATATGCATGACCGGGATAAAGGGGTTGCAGTACGTTGGGAAGATTTCCGTATCGAGGGTTCAAAATTATTTGCAAAACCGGTAGTGAATTTATCACATCCAGATGGGGAAAATATAGTGAATCAAATCGAAAATGGATTTTTAAACGCTGCTAGTGTCGGCCGTATTGTTTGTCTTGAAGCCTCCGACGATGTTAAACTAAAATTAAATGGACAAACCGGTGCGACAATTACAAAGTGGTTCCCAAGAGAGATTTCTCTAGTTGATATCCCGGGCAATTTTAATGCATTAACTAATGCTAATCTAGTAGACATCGATGATAACGAATTAGACCTAGACGATTTTGTTAAACCCATAAATAAAGAAACCATGAATGGAGTATTATTAGCCGGCACATTGCTTACGGCTTTAAATCTAAGCGACAAATCAACTGATGTGGACGTAACAGTCGTTATTCAGAATTTAATCGATAAAGCGGCAAAAGTGGACGGTTTAGAAAAAAACTTAAGCGATAAAACGGCTGAAATTGAAACCCTAAAATCGGAAAGTACTACCAAAGAAGTACAGGACTTAATTGCCAAAGGTCAATCCGATAAAAAAGTGACCAATGAAATGGCGACAAAACTAAAAGAAGACTATGCAACTAATCCGAAAGGATTAAAAGATCTTTTAGATATTATTCCGTCTCAAACATCGGTAGTAGATACATTAAAAGACTTATCTGCAGCAGATGAATTTGTAGGGAAAAAGTGGGATGATTTATATGCTTCAAACCAACTGGAAATGGTACGTCAAAAATTCCCTGATCTGTACGAAAAATTAAAACAAGAAAAATACCCAAACATTAACTAATTATGGCAAATCTAAAAATACCGCAAGAGTTTTGGAGTTCATATATCGTAGAAAAACTACGTAGAACAAACCCGCATATTAACTTATGTGTTGATGAAAGTATATATGTAAAAGGAGGTTCAGTGGTCTATCTTCCGCAAGCCGGAGCAAAACCAAATACGGTTAAAAACAGAGCCTTTGGAGCAGCTACAGCAGTACAACGTGGTGATACTGCAGTAATGTATGCGCTCGATGTATTTACAACTGATCCAACAGCAATTACTTATGCTGAGGCACAAGAAATCAGTTACGAAAAAACGGATAGCGTTTTAGGAGATCATACTGATACATTGGCCGAAGTTGTTGGGGATGAATTAACCTACTCTTGGATACGTGGTTTAAAACCCGCAGCAAATGGGGCGGTAACAGTAGAATTTATTCCTACAGGGAGAAGAATTCCTACCTCAGGTAGTGTGGTTGCTGTGAATACCGAAGACGGTCAAACCGGGAATCGCAAAAGTTTTCACTACAAGGAATTGGATTTAGCACAAGCAAAATTTAATAAAGATAGTGTGCCAAAAGACAATCGTTACGCCATGTTTGAATCTTTCATGTTAAAAGAGTTTCAAAACTCATTATCTACAAATCAAATGGCGGCTTTTCAAGCAGCTGCAGACGTTTCCAACGGAATTGTTGGGCGATATGCAGGATTTACAATCCTTGAAAGAAGTTCCGTTTTAGCATTCAGTGCAACAGGTACAGCACGTGTTCCTGGAGAGGCTTTGGAAGCTACTGACAACCTTGCAACAATCTTATGGCATAAAGGAAGTGTTACCAAAGCAATGGGAACTACTGAATTATTCCAAGACCTAAGAAACCCTTTATACTATGGGGATATCCATTCAGGACTTTTAAAAATGGGTGGTCGTTGTCGCCGTGAGGACTGGAAAGGTATTGCAGTAATTGTGCAAGCAGCTGAGTAAAAAACATACTGATATATAAAGGCTACTGCTTTAAGTAGTAGCCTTTTAAAAAAAAACAAATGGAGCAATTAATCTTACCCTCAATTGGAGTGTTTTTTTCTGCCCTTGTTGGGTGGTTTTTTTCACGACAAAAACAACGTGTAGAAGTCAAATCAATGGACATAGATAATGAAGTTAAATCGGCAATTTTCTATCAAAATTTACTCGATGATGCAATGCGTAGGCTTGAATTAGCCATAAAAACAATAAACGAACAGGACGAAAAAATAAAGCATTTACTCATTGAAATTGAACATTTAACAGATGAGTTAAGAAAGTACAAACAGCTTAATGGTAAACACGTATGACACTGTCACAAAAAACAATTGAAGTCGCCGTAAATCAAATCGGTGTACAAGAAATCCCTAGAGGTTCCAATGCGGGTCCTGAAGTAGAAATATACTTAAAAAGTGTAGGGTTAAAAAAAGGGTATGCATGGTGTATGGCACTATGTTATTGGGTAGTTCAGGAAGCTTCAAAATTAACCAACACTGCAAACCCCCTAAAAAAAACAGCCGGAGTATTAGATCAATGGAACTCAAGACCAGAATTAAGAATTAAAACACCTGTTCCGGGATGTGTATTCATTATTGATTTTGGGAAAGGCTTAGGTCATGCCGGAATAGTTGAACATGTTCTGCCTGATGGACGAATAGCGACTATTGAGGGAAATACAAATACAGACGGAAGTCGTGAGGGATATGCGGTGTGTCGCCGTATTAGAACAGTTTATCAAATCACGGGATTTTTAAAAATTTAAAACCATTCAAACTATGTTTAAAACACTTTTAAAAGCATTCTGCTTATTGATTATGGTAACACTCTTTTCATGTGGTGGTACCCCAAAATTAGCACCTAGAATTGAAATTACTAAAACGGAAACAATCACAAAGGTACTGCATGATACAGTTTTCAAAACTGAAAAAGATAATAGTTCTTATCATGCTTTATTGGATTGTCAAAACAGTAAGATAAAAATAAAAGAGGTCACACATTCAAAGGCAGGAAAAACCCACCTTAATAAGCCGAAAGTAGAAATCAAGGATAACATTCTGTATGTGGATTGTGAAGCGAGGGAACAGGAACTTAGAGCTAAATGGGAATCCGAAAATAGAGAACAATTCATAGAAAGTGAAACTACTATTCCAATATATATTGAAAAACCATACAGTATATTTTTGACCATTCAAATATGGCTTGGACGGCTTTTTATACTACTTGTATTAGGATTATGTACGCTATCATACATCCGTTGGAAAATTAAAAAATAACAATCAAAAACATTATAATTATGTCACAATTCCAAGAAAAAGCGCAGGATTATTTCCTACGTCATCAGCTAAACCTTGAGTGTTTTATTACTTCTGACGGACGTGTATTTCATGCAAAAGGATCGGCAGATAGTTTCGCAGCACTTTTAGAGGACAATACTGTAGAATCCTTTAAAAAAGATTCAGTAAACAAATCAACTGATCAAAACACCAAAAAGGATAAACTCTACACATTGGAAGATTTAAAAACTTTTTCCCTCGATACAGCAAAATACAATGAGGCAAAAGCCTTGATTGATGGATTAGGTTTAAAAGCTGCATCCCAAAAAAAGGAGGATATTTTTGAATTAATAAAAGAAGAACAATCTAAACTAATAGAGTAATGGCACAAGGTACAGGAACCCCAAAGGTCAACGTAAAGGTGACCTCCGGCAATTTGCAACGCCAAATACCAATTATTGACGGCGTTGCAGGAATTGTCGGAACAGCCTATAAACCAGCTAATATAGGTACTGTTAAACAAGTATTTGGTTATGAGGATGCCGTAAGTAAAGGTATTACTCTACTTGATGAACCCTTTTTAAATCGTCAAATTAAAGAGTTTTACGATGAATTAGGCGGTAATCAAGAATTGTGGTTGTTAGGTTGTGAAGACACGATGTTATTAAAAGAAATGGTATCTGCAACTAATGCCAATGGACTAAAGAAACTTTTATCCGTTTCTCAAGGTCGTGTTAACCTACCCTATGTATGCCGAAAACCAGATGATACTTATACACCAGGAGCAGGGTTTTTGGATAAGGATGTTGAAGAGGCTGTAATTGCTTCAAAACCACTATGTCTATATCAGCAAGGTATTAATCGTCCAATACGATTACTCATTGAGGGTCGTGTAAATGATATTACAGCCATTAACATGTATAAACCTAACACCGCTAGTAATAGTTATGTAGGGGTTGTGTTGGGAAGTAATTTACCAGATAAATCCGCCAGTGGTGCAATTGCACTTGCAAGAGCAGTGAAATTTGGGGCACATGAGAAAATTGGTTCTGGTCAAAATGGAGCCTTAACTATCGATAAGGTGTTCATTGGTGCAAAACCACTAGAGGAATTCTTCATGGAAGAATTAGACGTTTTTAGCGACTCCGGTTACATTATAATGTACCACAGAGAGGGAGCAGCTGGGTATTATTTCGGGGTTGACAATATGGCTGGTGATGATGATTTTCATATCCTAGTTCATGGCCGAATTATCGATAAATGTCAACGTATCGCAACAGCAACCTGTACCCCTTTTATTGAAACTTCAATTCGGGTAACGGCTGAGGGATCAATTAATGATACGGATGCTAAATACTTGGAGGACTTGGTACGTAGCCAAATCACAGCCAGAACTAACGGTCAAATTAGTGGCGTTGATGTAATTGTACCAACAGAACAGGACATTATCAATACATCCACTTTAGAAATGCAAATCAAAGTACAACCATTAGGATATTTAACCTGGATAAATATCACAATGGGATTAACCACTAATTTATAAGCTATGAATGAATTAAATATTACTAGTGCGGAATGTTCATGGGCTCATTTTGAAATCAAAGTTTTAAACCGTGTGATTAAAGGATTAAGAGCATTTGGCTTTAAAAAAACCGTTGAAACCGAACATTTGTTTGGTTCAGGTAATGCTCCTATTGATATTACAAGAGGGAACATAACGTATGAGGGAAGTATTAAGGTTTTAGGTTTTGAAGCCGATGCCATGAACAAAGCTGCTAAAACTTCGGGATACTCTGATATTACAGAAGTACCCCACGATATGATTGTAATAACATGCAGCTTTAAACGCCGCACCACTGATCCTATTTCCACTTACGTGGCTACAGGTGTAGCCTTTAGCGAAAATAGTGTAGATATGGAGCAAAACGCAAAATATAGAGAAATCACTTTGCCGTTTCTCGCTATGAAAATCGATTTCTAAATTATTAATTATTAAAACAAATACAAATGTCAAAAGATATAAAAACAGCCTTTGCAGCACGAAAAGTAAAAGAGGCCGAAAAAGTTACCCCAGTAATAACAAGTAAATTAAGCATCGATGCTTTTTACAAACGCTTTGGCCAAGACACCATTGATCAGTGGAAAAAACAATTTTCAGGGCGTGAATTAATAATGTTGGGAGTTGGTGATGATCTTGCCGTTTTAAGGCCTCCTACGGCAGACGATTTAGGGGATTACATGACCACAATCGGTACCTCTTCTTTAAGCAAAGCGGTGTCTATGATTATGGAAGAATTATGGCTTGATGGGGATATTTCATTAATTGATAATGAGGATAAGTTTATCGCTGTATTCCTTCAAATAAATCAAATCTTGGAAGGGAAGAAAGCCGACTTTTTTCGCTTTTAGTAATAAAGGCAAACAAGACTGTAAAGACAAAAAAGCGGGAATAGATTTTCTGATCGTATTTGGCTCTATGCAATTTGGGGCATCAGCATTAAGAGATTGGGGTGATGATGTGTTTTTTTATCGCACTGGAATAGCCCTCGAACTTTGGGAAAAAGGGATTAAAACGTAAACTATAAAATGAATAATAATACAGTTGAATTTATTGTAAAAATGCGTGACTTAATGAGTAGCGGACTAGGTCGATTAAGTTCTACCTCTGCTACTGCTTTTGGGCGTATGAGTAAATCAGCGGATGGTGCCACTAGTCGCAACCACATATTATCAATGAGTTTTAAAGAGTTGACCATAAAAATCAAAGAAGTTGAGGATAAAATCAAAAACTCTACAATACCCTCTCAAATTAGTGCTGCACGCCGTGAATTAGCAGCATTGCAACGTCAGACTTTAAATCATCCGGGCAATATTGGCGGTGGTGGTTCTTCCCGAACTCCAAGAGCAGCCTCCACAGGTGGTATAAGTGATATTGCTTTAGGTTCAATGTTGGGAGGTTATGCAATGCAAGCAGGAAATGCAATAGTTAGCGCTGTTGGTTCAGGCGTTAGTACAATGATCACTAAATCGATGGAAAAAGAACAGGCCATCACAGGATTAACTACCTTTTTAGGTAAGCAAGGCGCACAAGAAGCATATAAAAATATCCGTCAAGATGCCGATGTAACACCCTTTGATACGGAATCTTTATTGATGGTAAATCGTTCTTTGATTTCAGCTGGTGCAAATGCTAAAGATGCCCGAACTGATACTTTGAATTTAGCCAATGCCGTTTCTGCAGTAGGTGGTGGTAATGATATACTGAGTAGAATGGCTGCCAATATGCAGCAGGTAAAAACCGTTGGAAAAGCTACGGCAATGGATATTAAGCAGTTTGGTATGGCCGGTATTAATATCTATGCAATGTTATCAAGAAGTACTGGTAAAAGTATTGATCAAGTTAAAGAAATGGATGTAACCTATGAAGATTTATCCAAAACCTTAGCAATGGCCAATAGCAAAGGAGGTATTTATGAGGGGGCAATGGCGGCTCAATCCCAAACAAAATTCGGGAAATGGAGTACTGTAAAAGATAAATTTAGTAATGCTGCTTCGGACATTGGGGATGCCTTTGATCCTGTTTTTCATCGTTTACTTGATTTGGCTATCTCTTTTGCGGACAATGTTCCGGCAATGCTCGAGAGAGCAAAACCCTTTATCGATGGAATTGCTACTGTTATTAATGGCATTGTGGATTTTATACAAGATATCAATTCCGGTTCTAGTGAATGGAGCGGATGGGTTCAAAGAATCCGGGATCACTTTATGGTATTTAAAGCAATCGTTCAACATATTGGAATAACACTATGGGGCTTTGTTTCAAGTATTGTGGAGTTTGTAAAAAACTCTGAAATCTTGAAAGATATCTTTTCATACATATCAACGGCTATCCTAACGGTTTGGAGCGCTATAAGTAAGATTTTAGACCTTATTGTATGGATGTGGGAAAATGTAGTTAAACCGATTTTAGAGGCGATTGACAGGGCTTATAAATGGATTAAAGGGGTTGATGATGTAGAGATAAAAACCACTAAAAAACTGGTGGTGCCAAAACCTAAAGATGATGATCCTTCACCATTAGGAAGTGGAGCCTCAATGATGCAGAGTAATAGTAGTTCTGGCAAAGCTGCAGGGGAATCGGTTGTGGGTGGAGGACCCAAAGTGGTTAATATCACCATTGGGAAGTTTTTCGATAACATACAGTTTACAACCCTTAATAATCAAGAAACCTCCCAAGAATTGGAAAATATGGTTTTAGAATGTTTAACGCGAGTTGTTTATAACGGCTCAAAAACGGTTTAAATGGCAAATATATTTGACATATACGAATTGTATAAACAATACTATGGTGTGGCAAAATATCACGTTTTACCCTCTGCAGATGATAAGGCAATTTCTCAAAAAATTGCTTACAGCCTTGAAAAACGAGAAACCGAAAGCGGAGCCATTCAATACAGTTCAAAGCAAATATCATTCAATAAAACCGGTTTAATCGGTCAGGATATTTGGCACCCAGTACAACTTTGGAAATCAGGTACAGAATTTATTGATATTGATATTTGTACCATTAGAATAAATGGACAAAAAACCATCGTGAAAACAGCGGTAAGTGAGCGAAAAGGAACTGTTAAAGAACAGTTCGCAATTGATGATTATAAGTTCACAATTAAAGGGTTTTTGGTTGGTAAGAATCAAACCATACCGGAGAAAGAAATATCTCTTTTAAAAGACTTTTACGAAAGTAGTGATCCAATATTATTATATGGCGGATATCCTGAATTGTTCTTAGATGAATCCTGTAGAGTGGTTATTGATAATCTGGAGTTTCCAGATGTGCAAGGTAAAGCCTATTGGATTAGACCATTCAATTTCACGTGTGAATCTGACTTTATAACTGATATAATTATTCAATAATGTTTTATCTAACTTCTACTATAACCATTGGTAAATATTCCAATGTAAAGCCTGCAAAGGTCGTCTGGAAAACGGATGTGAATAGTTACACTGATACCTGTACCATTGATTTACCCAGGATCACTTACATGAAAAATAGTAAGGCTGTAACCGAAGATATAAAGGATCAGAATAACAGGTTAGAATATGATATTAAAGAGGGTGATCCAGTTGATGTACTATTGGGATATGATCGTAATAATGTTAGACGATTTAAGGGCTTTGTAAAAAGAGTAAATATGTCTATTCCGGTAAAGGTGGAATGTGAAGGTTATAGTTGGCTTTTGTATGACATTATTTTAAATAAAAGTTATGCCAGTGTGACTGTCAAAGAGTTATTGACTGATTTGTGTAAAGGTACTGAAATCATATTAGCAGCAGATATGCCGCACATCCCTTTAAAAAATGTCCGCTTTAAAAATGCTACTGGAATACAAGTTTTAGAATGGTTGAATAACGAATGTAAACTAGCTGTTTATTTCAATTTTGATGAGTTGTATGTAGGGACTCTATTTGGCAAAAAACAAGACAAAGTTAAATTTCGTTTAGGATGGAACACTGTCAAGGAAGATGATTTCAAATTAAAATTAGTTGATAAAAACGTAAAGATTGTCATCAAAGAAAAAGCCGATACAGGTAAGGTAAAAAAGACTAAATCTGATGTGAATAAATACAGTAATGAAAAGACTGTAAAGATCAAAGCCGGAATTCCATCCGAATTATTAAAACAGATTGCTAACCGTTTACAAGATAAAAGCAACTACAACGGATATGAAGGTAATATCACTGTTTTTTTAGAGCCAAGTGTAAATAAAGGTATGACTGCGGAAATAGACGGATATAGATATCCTGAAAAGTCTGGGTTATTTTTTGTTGAAAGTGTTGCCGGAGAATTTGGAAGTAGCGGAGGTCGTCAAACCATTGAATTAGGATTTTTAAGAAAAATATAAAATGACACAAGACAATCAAATAAGACAAGGCTTAAAAGACATGGCAAAAGGTTCAGCACCACCAGTTAGTAATATTGCCGTTGTTCAATCCGTAGATGAAACAAAGGGAGTTTGTGTTTTAGAAGATGAGGACGGACAGGAGATATTTGATGTAAGATTACGTCCTGTGTTAACGGGGAATAAAAGCTTTTTACAAGTTCCAAAAACAGGCAGTTATGTTTTAGCCATTAGAATTGAAGACGACGAGGACTGGATGGTTATTGCTTGCGATGAAATAGAAAAAGTGGTATGGTACACTGAAACATCAGTTTTTGAATTATCAGACAAAGTTCATATTGAAAGCGGTGGAGAATCAATGGCCGATTTAATGGATCAATTATTTAGTGCCATTTCAAATATGGCATTTACAACAAATACAGGTGTAACAATCAAATTGATTAATGCACCGGAATTTGAAGCTTTAAAAATGAAATTTAATACCCTTTTAAAATGAGTTTAAACAATTCGGCATTAATTGATGCTTTTATAGCCGTGTTTACCCATGAACAAACACAAGAAACTGATCCTAACGCATCGGTGGAACGTATTGCTAAAGGTATGGCAGCTGCAATCGAATTATATGTAAAATCAGGTACCGTAAATGTAAATGTAGAAACCACTGGAACGGCCAATGCACAGACAGGAACCGGAACAGGAAACATAACATAATTATGCCGACAGACTTAACCCTTAATGAATTCATGGATTTGGAAATTGTCAATGGCGATTTTGTTATATCCGAAAGCACGTATCAAAATCAAAAATTATTGATTATAGGCGATAAAGGCGAATGGAAAGAAAACCCGATGCGTGGGGTTGGTGCAAAGAGATATTTAGAAACTTCGTCACCGGATGAACTTGCCCGAGAATTAAGATTAGAATTTATTGCTGATGGTATGATCATTAATAAAATTGAAATCAAAAAGAATTTAGAAATACAAGTAGATGCTTATTACCCATAAAATGATAAATAATGACTGTAACTGTATTAATGCTTCAAAACTGGACTGATTTATCAATTCAATACACTGGCAACTCTTATAATGCATTTGAAATAGCAATGGCAAATAATCGCTCTATGAGTAATGATTTAATTGTCGGAGAATCCATTTTGATACCGGATAATATAGAGATATCAAGTAAAGCTTTACAGTATTTAAAAGCCCGTAATATTCAACCCGCTACAGGTTTTAAAAATGATTTCACAATACCAACGGGAATTGGAAGTATGATAATAGAAGATAATTTTATAGTAAGTTAAAATGGCTAGAAGTAAAACTGTAATACAAGAAGAAATACTAAACGATATTGCTCAAAACAGTTATTTACAGGGGTTAAACTCTGTAAGTAATGCTTCAATATTTAAAAATTTTGTTTACTCAGTAGCCTATGTAATATGGACTCTTGAAGTACTTTTTGATACTCATAAAAAGGAAATAGATGGCAAAATCCTTACGCAAAAGGTAGGCCGTGCCCCTTGGTGGAAAGGTATGGCTGAAAAATTTCAATGGGGTTTTTCATTGGTTTATGATCATGATTATTTTGATAACGGAACAGCTACTGAAGAGGAAATTGAAGCTTCAAAGATTATTAAATATTGTGCGGTTACTCCAGTGATTGGAAGTAGTTTATTAATTATTAAAATTGCCGGGGAAACTTCCGGAGTTTTATCGCCAATTACAGAAGATCAACAGGAATCATTTCATGCATATATGGAACGTGTCGGGTTTGCAGGAGTTCCTTTCAGGGTAATAAACTATTTACCGGATCGACTAATATTATCCATTAGGATTTTTCGTGATCCACTAGTTTTAAATGGTAATGGGATGAGTATTCTTGATGGTAATTTTCCTGTTGAAATAGCCATAAGGGAATTTATGAAAGAATTACCATTTGATGGGGAACTAGTATTGGATAGTCTAGCGACTAAACTTAAAACTGTGCCGGGTGTATTGATTCCGTCAATTGATGCAGCATCGAGTTCATGGATAAATCCGGATACAGGAGGATATGGACAACCCCAACCCATTGATGTTAAAACTATCCCAGTGAGTGGTTATTTTGAGGTTCAAAATTTTGATACTATTAGTTATGTGGTTTAATCTAAGCATCGGAAAATTGACCATTGAAAGGTTACCTACATTTTTAAGAAATAATGTAATAGTGAGTTATTGCCAGGCATTAATTAAACCGATCGATACACTTTATTATTCCTGGCGTATTTATAGAGAAGAAAACATTTATAAAATAGAACATACAGGTCAAGTTTGCTCCATGCAAAAAGCATTGAATGATAAATTTGATCCAATACAAAGAAGAATATATATAGGCAATGGCCAAAATTTCCGACGTCAATATATTTATACAAAAGGAGAAAATAAACCCAAATATTTAGGCAAAATATACATCCGTCAAGCAGAAGATTACCAATCTACCGGGTTAGATTTTAAAGTGTTTGTTCCTACTGAATTAGTCAATATCCATTATGATGCATTAAAGGCTCTTATTGATTTTTACAGACTTTACCCTAAAAGATATTCAATCGAAAATATATAAGTTATGAATCAACAAAATTTCAACCAAACAGGGGGCTTTCCATTAGAAACAGAGGTTTTGGATAATATACAAGAATCCTATTCAATCTTTAATTCCCTTGGGGCTATTGCAGGCAATTACTCAATTATTAGCGGCTGTTATATTACTGGAAGTTCTGTCTCAAATGGGTTTGTGTACATTGATGGGGAATTACTTTCATTTCAAGGTGGTTTTTTATCTCCAGATGTGATCATTATTTCCGAATCCTCCACAGAAGAGTTTGAGGATGGAAGCATTAAAGAGGTGCATTTTAAACGTTATGCCACATTTGGAACAGCCGAAGTATTTTATCCCTGGTCCAGTTTTATACGTCCATTACCCACCAATTTAATTCCGAATGATCTAAATACTCGTTTAGCGTTAATTGAAAAGAAACTAGCTGTTTTTACTACAGGGCATGGAATGGTATTATTTCAAAAACCTTTAAATCAAATTCCAACTGGTTGGGCAGAAGTTGTAGACTGGCGTGGTCGTATGCCAATGGGTTTGGATACAGAACAAATTGAATTTGATGCTGTAGGTAAAAATGGAGGTAATAAAAAACAGACCTTAAACTTTAAAATACCTGTAAAACCTTACCCCTTTTCCGGGAGTACCTCTGAAGGTTTTGCAGGTAACTTAATTGTATCAACAGGGTTAAAAGAGGTAGGAGAAACTTTAGAATCCTTAAGTAAAGCAATAGATTCTCCAAATATTACACAAGATATAAATTTCCTTAATCCATATAGAATAGTAGTTTTTATTGAATTTATAGGCTAAAAAAAATAATTATGAGTACACCAATTAATCAAATTTTAGACTGGTTCAGAACCGGCAAAAAACCTACACAAGACCAGTTTTGGCAATCATGGACATCATTTTGGCATAAAAACGAACAAATCCCTCAATCAAATATCAATGGTCTTACAAGTGTTTTAAGTTCAAAAGCAGAACGAACCCAATTACAAGGGCATATAAACGATTCCAATGGACATAACTTAAACGAACGACTTGCTCAAAAAAGTAATCTAGGTCATACACATTTAATGTCCGAAATCACAGGATTAACACAAGTAGTAGACCGCCTGCAAATTATTGAGGGCATTACTTTAGAAGCAAATCAAGCTACAAGTGAGGTTTATTTGAAAGATGGCACAGGTACTACTTTGGCCACTTTAAATGTTGCTTTCCTTAATAATGAGGGTACAACTTTTTTTTACAACGAGGTAACGGGTAACTTAGAACTTAAAAATGACGCCGGTGAAGTTTTATCAACTGTGCCAGTTTCAGCCTTTGTAGCCAATCTTCCAAAGACGATAAGTTTTAATGGAACAACCCCAAGTACTTTACAACTTAAAGACACAGAAGGAAACGTGTTGTCAGTTGTAACAATCACAATAAATAATGTAGAAGGTTTACAAAACGCATTAAACAATAAAGCTAATCTTTCAGGGGGAAATACTTATAATGGGTCTCAAATTGTTGATTCAGGGGCTATAACTGTAAAAGATGCACCTGATGGTACAGCTCTGAAATTTATTAGAGGTACTGGGGGCGTTCAATTCGCAATGCCTTTGAATTCTGATTCGATCGGTCTTTATAATAAAGCAGGAACTGTTTTGTACCAAAATTGGAAACCGGATGGTTCGGTTGATTTTTTTGGTAATGTGAAGACACACGGGCTATCTTCAAATAATGGGATAAGTTCATTAGGTAATGCTCCATTTTATAGTTTTCAAACATTGGACGGAGTCCAAATTGGATATTTAGAGCACGATGGAACATACTTGAATATTAGAAATTCAATTGATGGAGGTCAAATTAGGGCATTAGACCCTTTGCTTGTTCAAAACGCTACAACGGATGATCATGCCGTGAATTTCGGCCAAGTTCAAGGAGATAATACTTATTCAACGGCTGCAGTAGATGTAGCCACAGATTCTTTACACTCACATATTATTTTAACAAATTCAGGACATGTAACCTGCACTTTGCGAAACCCAATAAACAATAAACATAAAACTGCGTATATACTTTGTGATGGTGTTGCAGGTGTAACAGTTACAACATTTAATGGCTCTGCACACATTGTGGAAGAAGGTGAATTGTTTAGTTCTGTTACGGGTACCACTGCGCCTTGGCAATTTTATTGTAATGGAACTAGATGGTTCTTAATCCAGCGCGGGTAAAATAAGTATTCCAATGGAGGTATGGAATAAAAAGCCCTCCGACATTTAAAAAAACTCTCACATCTTATTAAATTGACACATCCAAGGTCGTCGGAGGACAAAAGTCTTCTGATGGTCTTGGATGTGTTTTTATTTTTAAAATGTGAGAGGTTGCAAATATAAAAAAATTAAAATTATGATAAAGAAAGAAAACACAAAGAATTACACAACTGCACCATTACCATTTATGGGGCAAAAACGACGATTTTTAAAGGCGTTTAAAGCAGCTTTAAATGATTACCCAAAGGATGCAACTTACATTGATTTATTTGGAGGCAGTGGATTGTTAAGTCATACCATAAAACAACAATTTGCGGAAGCAAGAGTAATATATAATGATTTTGATAATTACACGGAAAGATTAAAGAACATTGATAATACAAACAGAATATTAACTGATCTAAGAGAAATTTTAAAGGACTATCCAAAGGATAAGATGATCAAAAATGATCATAGAGAATTGGTGTTAAATAGAATCAAGCAAGAAAAAGGATTTGTTGATTATATTACGTTATCCAGTTCTATTTTATTTAGTATGAACTACGTGTCCACTTATGATGAATTATGCGCTCAATCGCTTTATAATTGCGTCAGAAAGTCAGAGTATAATGCCGTTGGATATTTAAAAGGCGTTGAATCGGTTACAAAGGACTATAAAGTATTATTTGAAGAATTTAAAAATAATGAAAACATTGTCTTTCTAGTTGATCCGCCTTATCTATCAACAGAGGTAGGAACTTATAAAACCTATTGGAAGTTGAAAGATTATTTAGATGTTTTAAATGTATTGGATGGTACAAAGTATTTTTATTTTACGTCTAACAAATCAAATATTATTGAACTTTGTGAATGGATTGAGACTAAAACTCCAATGAGTAATCCGTTTAACAATTCTTTGAGGACAGATATCCAAACAACAATTACTAGTACCGCTAGTTACACTGATATAATGATTTATAAATATGATCTAGTTTAATAAAAAAGCCTCCGTTTGGAGGCTTTTTTATTAAGTTAACTTTTTTTAGAAGTCCTTTAAAGACTAACCCTTATTTGAATTAGACTTCTTGTTGAGTTGATGGTTTTTTATAAATATTTTTATAAAAACGGAACAGAGTAGTCCAAAGATCTATGTTGATTAGTATTAAAAGTATTATCGTTGGTATTGCTTTATATACATTTTCTTCTTCGTATGGAGGAAAATAAACTAATATAAAATAAGCAAATGCCAATTTGTATATTATTTTTTTTGTTAGTATCATAATTTTATTCAATTTCAAAATTTAACCAAAAATAAAAGCTTTGGATGGAAACTGCTAAACCAGCAAGAATAGCTTCTTTATCCTTTGTGTTTAAAGATGATTCTGAAATCTTAGTTACATAAAAATCAGTAATATCTCTAACATCATTAAACCCTTCTGCTTTTGATATTGCATCTGAATAATTTGAAAATACTGATGATACAGTTTCATTCATAAGCCCTTTAGATTTATAATCACTCAGAAGTAATTTCACATCATAATTATTGTTTTTATAATTATAATTTACTGTTTTAATATCAGTAATTAAATTTTTAAATTCAGATGAATTGTAGAGTTTTTTATAATCTGTACTTTCCAAATTGTTTATGTTATTAGAAATCCATTCAAGTTCCGTTATGGATGCATCACCTAGAAAATGGATGTTTTGTAGTCCATTATTATGAAGTTCTCCGAAGTTATTAATGTACTCAAATCCATTTGGTAAATTATAAACTACAGATGTACCAGTTGGATTAACAGTGTTGAAATTTCCTTGACGGCAATTTCCTCCTGTCCCGCAATATGCACCATAAGACCCACCGATACCACCTACAATCCCACCGATGGTAGCTACAACAGCATACCCTGTTCCAGCGGTAGCGGCTCCTACAACACCTGCTACAAGCTGTACACCCGCAACACCTGCTGCCGCACCTGATCCGTCACCTAAAGCGATGGCACATACTTGGCCAATTGTATTCCACCAACTTCTTCTTTCAGTATATATTTGACCCGGTTGATATTGATAATTTTGATTAAATTCTTTAAGCTCTGCGCTTAACTTTTTTGATAATATTTCAGTTCTATTATCATCATTGTTATTTTCACATGATGAAAACATCAAAACTGCGCAAATTGTAGTAACTACTGTAAATAATTTAACTTTCATAATATTAGGTTTTAGTTATTAATTACTTGATAGTTAAAAATAGTAAAATATTTTACAATTGTTTGTGTTTTTTGAATTTTTGCAAACTATCTCTATTAAATCAAGCTTAAACAAAGATAGTTTACAATCATAAAAGTTCTTTTGCGGGTTTCCGTTTGGTAGTCTAAAAATATATTTGTAATGGAGAGGTATAAAAATTTGCAAAAATGGGAACTAAAACGCCTATGAGTAACCCCTTTTTATGATTCTTTAAGAACAAAATTTAATATATTTGCTTTAGGAAGCAATCTCATAAAACATCAACACGCCGAAAGGATAACGCTATGCTATATGACATGAAAGGATTGTGTTTTACACCAATAAAATGTACTTTTTTAGTGTTATTTTATTGGTGTTTTGCTTAAATATATTTGGTTGTTAGATTAACCACTGTTTAAATGGTATTTAAAATTTTTCGATTCCCGAAAAACATGTACAATTCATTTTAAATTTTTGTACAATTCATTTTTGCGATTATAGAAGTATACAATATTTTCAGTTTAGCTTCTCCTTCATCTAAATCTTTTTTAAATCCACCTCTTATACTTTCATCAATAATTCCTACATTAAAAAAATAATCTTTTAACTCAGACATCATTTCCTGAGTAGAGTTTAAATCTTCAATAGTTGCCTGAATAATCGGGGAATGCTCCTCTAATATTCCCTCTGCTGATTGATCTAATCTATTACTTAAAAATCCTCGTCTTTGCGCAATATGATACAATGCTCTTCCTAATTCAAATAATGTTACTTTTCCTTTACTAGCTCTATCTCTAAAAACATAAGGATTTACATTTTCATCTTCTTTCGTTCGTAGCCATTTCAAGAATTCAGGATTAAGTGGATATTTGTTAAATCCAGATTTTTTCCATTCTTCTACCTCTTCTATTGCTAAAGGACACATTCCATTTATTACCAGTACTTTTAAAGTTTCATACTTTCTTAATTTACGACGGTATTTTATTTTTCTTGCACTTCTATAATTAGTCCGTTCACTTGCTCGAGAACTTTCAATTCCTTTTTCAGATTTCACTCCTTCAGAGAATATTCTAACTCCTTTATCAATAAGAGAAAACTCATTCTCATCCTTATCTACAATCGCCCACCCAATACTATTTGTTCCTAAATCTAATCCTAATATTTTTGCCATAATAATTCAATTTTTTAAAACAACTTTGAAAGATAAATAAAAAACAATTGGTCACATTACGGTTTTCCTTTTTCTAAATCAAATATTTTTTCTATATATTTGTAACTGATTAAAACTTCTAATCTTTAATCTTATCACAATAAGGCTATATGCCGTAGATGAAAATCTTTAGTCCTGCTTCGGTAGGACTTTTTTTATTTATATCATTAAATATAATCAATTAAAAAAAAAATAACCAAAAAAAGCCTCTGTAAGTAAACACTTCAGAGGCTTTTTATTTATTGTATGAACTTCTTCATATAGAATTTGAATCTTTTGCTTGAAAATTTTCTAGTTCGACTCTAGTTTTTTCGTACTATTTGACCCGTAAGAAGTTCGCCTCTTTCTTTAAGCTCATTATTAGCATAGTAGTTTAAAAATTGTACTGGGAGACCAACACCTGTTGAAAGAGCAGTAGTTGTTTGCAAATGGTAGTGTAGATGTGGTCCAGTAGAATTACCACTATTCCCAGCCTGACCTACCTTCTGACCTCTAATTACATGATCTCCTAATGCTACTATTATCGAATTCTTTTTAAAATGCAACATAAAGGAATATTCTCCATTCAAATGGTCGATTACAATGTAATTCCCTAATCCTTGTTTTGTATTTAGAACTCCAGGGACATTGTCCTCAATAGCATTCTCAACGGCTACTATTATTCCATCACCTGGGGCATTTAGGCGTTTTCCAAAACAATAATGATCTTCATTTTTGGTTCCATCTCCAGAATAGGCATAACGGTTTACTACTTTCACAATATCCATTGCATACCTTTGGTGACGATTGGGAGCAAAATGATGATTTTGTTCTAATGATTTTCCTCCTGCAACTATGTACCAGTCCTCGTCAAAGGGCAATTCCAATACTGTTTTTGTCTGATAATTTAAATAGATGTCTTCATCATATTTGCCTTGATCGCCTATTAGAGTATCTGCGCAAGAAGTTGTTGCTAAAATAAAAGCGAAAGTGAAAATGTAACCTATAGATTTGATACGTTTCATGATTAAAATTTATAGTTAATACCAAGATTTAGTTGATGTTGTAATTCTCTATAAGTGCTAGGCACTTGGAGTCTCGCATAATTAAAGTTATAAGTTGCCTTTATATCAATATGATCTGAAAGTTTGTAGCCATATTCGAAATCCCATAAGACACTTTGATACTTGCCTAAAGAGTGGAATTTGCCTTCTGCAGAGGTCGCTCTAAATAATGCCACAGGAAGGCTTAGTTTTGATGATAAATATTGTTTTTCATTTAATTGATAACTAAATCTACTTGTGATTCCAAATTCCTGATGGAAGGTAAAATAATCCCCTACGTTATAATAAGGATTCTCATTAGAATAGATCGATGTATTGCTTTGTGATTGTAGTCCTAAATGTATGGCAAGTCCATTTTTGTTATAAAGTTGTTTGAGATAGGCGACACTCACGCCTACTTTAAAATAATCATTATTTAGGTTGGATAATACATCGGTTTTTAATTCGGTTTTAAGATAGTCCAACTTCACTTGAAATATGTTTTGATTTTTACTAATGTGAGTGTAGCCTAATTTATATACTGGGCTCTCATACTTATACATTACTACCGGAGCAAATTCAAGATTTTTTAAAAAGCCCGAATTACTTCCTACGGAAAATTCTAATTGGTTCTTTTTTTGAATGGTTTGTGATTGGAGAGTTGCAACACATAAAGTACTTACAGTGATGAACAGAAATCGATTTAATTTCATATAGATTTGAGATGATTGAGTTAATTATCATTGGCCAAAACTAGATGAATTAAAAAAAGATAAAGTTTCAATATCTTAACAACTGAAGAAATCCGTACTTATTTATTATTATTACGATAGGTATTTGGTGTCATTCCAGTAGCTTTTTTGAATGCGTTATGAAATGTGGTCTTTGAAGTAAAACCAGATTCTAATCCCATTGCTAAGAGGTTGTAATTTTTATATTCCGAGTCTAAAATCATTTTCTTAACGGCTTCTACACGATAGTTATTTATATAATTTGCAAAATTATCTCCCGTTATTGTATTTACAATTTGGGAAAAATAACCCGCACTTATACCTAACTCTTTCGCTACTTTTTCTCTGCTCAATGTACAGTCTGTATAAATATGATGCTCCTTACAAAGAATCTCCAGTTTTTGAAAATATAAATTATCTGCGGTAATGAATTCTTTACATTCTACTTCTTTATCCGCACTGTTAATTAGTAGAATATTGCTTGTGGCTCCCAATTCAGGGTTTAAAAACTGCTCTATTTTATCTCTATTTTTCGCTAGTTTATATTTATAGATTCCGATATAAGCTACCCAATGAATTAAGAATGTTCCAAATAATGCAATACTCCTCATGATATAGGTGAAGTCATATGGATAAAATAGCCCAACTAAAACCGCGATTACCCAACTAAATAATAAAGTAGAAATAATAGCCCATAATATGACTATCCATTTTTTTTCATTTATATTTTTGGAATATTTTATAAAGCTATAAGCATAAAACAATACCAAAGGGATAAATATCAGGGCCAATAAAAGTTCAATTTGTCTCAGTATATCAATTAACTCTAAACCGAAATTTGGAATAGTATATACCCCAGCAACGGTATCAAGATCGCATATAATACCCATAAGGGCAGAGAAACCAAAAGGAATAAATAACCACCATCTTTTATTTTTATTTTCGACAGGGGCCGTTACTTTGTTTTTAATAAAGAGAAAAATAAAAACGGGCAAAAGAAATGCCCATTCCATATCATCAATAAAGCGCAAATATGGCATGGAATCGTATGCTTGTTCAATTTCAAGAACAAGATTCAATAAAAGTATAGAAAGTGTAAATAGCATATATGCCAAATACTTATTTGAAGAACTATTAAAAAAAGGGGATCTCAAGATAATTAAGCCTAAAATCACTCCTTGAAAAATTGCAATATTTATAAGTGTTACGTAAATCAAATTTTAATATATTAATCATTTTAAAAGCACTATGTTCACACTCGTTTCATTTTAAACTTTTACATCAAAAAGATAAAACTAGGTTTATAGTTGCCAAATAGTTTTGGTCCATATGTTCGATTTTTAATTTGGAGTAAACATAGAACAATTTGATATTTAAGATGTTAAACTGTGTTAAAACACTCGTTAAATAATCCACAAATATTTTTGATTTTTCTCTGTGCTTATAATCTCTATTATATTTAATATGACACTGGAGATATAGGTATAATAAGAAAATTCATTTTCTAAAGGACTGCATATAAACGGATTTCTATTCGAAACGGACTACATGTATAACTAGGCTATCAGTCTTTTGTATTCTTTATGGCATAAAGATATGGGGCGTGCTGCCTCTATTTTGGGGCTTATAAAGTATAATTTGTCAAACAAAAAAGCCTGTAAAATTATATTTTACAGGCTTTTGATTTTTTGTGACCCCGGAGGGGTTCGAACCCCCAACCCTCAGAGCCGAAATCTGATATTCTATCCAGTTGAACTACGAGGTCAAAAATCCAGAATTTCAGAAAAACAAAATCGTGTTGATTTTATTTTCCATTGATTTTCTGGTAGTTTTATTTAGGTTAATAATTTCTTTACAATGTTTGAAATTGTTTTTCCATCTGCTTTTCCTGCTAATACCGCAGAAACTAATCCCATTACTTTACCCATGTCTTTCATTCCTTCTGCATTGGTATCTGCAATTGTTTTTGCAACTATTGTTTCTACTTCTGCTTCTGATAATTGTGCTGGTAAGAATTGTTCTATTACAGCTGCTTGTGCTACTTCTGGCTCAGCAAGATCTGGTCTTCCTTGTTCAATGTAGATAGCTGCACTGTCTTTTCTTTGTTTTACAAGACGTTGTAATAGTTTTATTTCGTCTTCTTTTGAGATTTCTTCTCTTGCTCCTGTTTCAGTTTGTGCAAGTAGTATAGCGGATTTAATGGCTCTTAATGATTCTAGACTAACAGTGTCTTTGGCTTTCATGGCTGTTTTCATTGCATCCATGATTTGACTTTGTAAACTCATACTAAATGATTTTATTTATTTGCGAAGATAAAAAAATAAACCCGAAAATCTCAATGAAATTTTCGGGTTGTAATGGATTGATTCAATACTTCCTAGTCTACATTGTCATGTAGGTATGAATTGTTTGAACGCAATTGCAAATCGTCATTACTATCAGTTCCTAATGACATACGTGATTTACTCGCGTCGTTTTGTCTGCTTGTAATATCTATTCCCATTCTTTTGTATGCAGGTTCTTTTTCGAACTCGTCTACTTTTGAAGCGTTGTTATGGAATTTATAATTGAATTCTTTCATCTTTCTTCTACGTTCATCTGCACGCATTCTCAAGGTGTCTTCGATAGTCATTTCTAATGGTGAAATTTCTTCAAAGTGGTCTTGTGATGGTTGTGGTAATTCAACTTTTTTCATCGTTAAATTCAGCTCTTCATTTACTGGTTCTTCCACAATTTTTGCAGCTGGTTTTGAGAATGATAATTCATTTTCAATTTCCATATATTCTTCTAGAGAATATTTAATGATTCCTGTTTCATTTAATTCCGTCATTGGAACTACTTGTACAGGCTCATTAACTTTTATTTGTTTTGTTTCCTGTGTTAATTCGAAAACTGCTCTTTCTTCTTGATATACTGGCTCTTGTTTTCTGATTGGTAAATCAAAAGAGAACGTAATTTGTTCTTCTTCTTGCACAGCGTATAGAGGTTGTACTACTTCAATTTCTCTTACTTCCGGTGTAGTGATCAAAAAATCTTGCTCAGCTACTGGAGGAGATGGAGATACAATTTCGAAGGTTACATCTAAATTTTTAATGAATTCAGACGTAGGTACTAAGTCAATATCAAAACGAGGTTGTTGCGGTTGTGGTATTGCTACTTCTTCTGCTTCCTCTAAATCAAAAACGATTTTTGCTTCTGGCTGTGGTTCTTCAACTGGTGTTGCAAAATCAAAAGCTGGCAATACGTTTTTCTTTGATAAATCGTGCACAATTTTTTGCTCATCTTCTAAAGAGTGGATGATTTTTTTTGGCTCAGTATTTACAATTTCGTTTTGTTGCTCGATGTTAAATCCCGTTGCAATAATAGTTACCGCAATAGCTTCACCTAATGTTTCATCTTCACCAACTCCCATAATGATATTAGCATTATGGCCTGCTTCATTCTGGATATGATCATTGATTTCTCCGATTTCATCAATCGTAATTTCATTCGTTCCAGAAACGATAAGCAACAATACGTTTTTAGCACCTGAAATTTTATTATCATTCAATAACGGAGAATCTAATGCGCTAACAATAGCTTCTTTTGCTCTGTTTTCGCCTGTTGAAACTGCTGAACCCATGATAGCCGTTCCACTGTTTGACAAAACAGTTTTTGCATCTTTTAAATCTATATTTTGTGTATAGTGATGCGTAATTACTTCTGCAATACCTCTTGAAGCTGTAGCTAAAACTTCATCCGCTTTAGAGAATCCTGCTTTGAAACCAAGATTTCCGTATACTTCTCTTAATTTGTTATTGTTGATAACAATTAAAGAATCTACTTGTTTTCTTAGTCTTTCTACTCCTAATAACGCTTGCTCCGAACGTACCTTTCCTTCAAACTGGAATGGAATTGTTACGATACCAACCGTTAATATTTCTCTTTCTTTGGCTAATTGAGCAATTACCGGCGCAGCACCAGTACCTGTTCCTCCACCCATACCAGCAGTGATGAAAATCATCTTGGTATTAGTGTCTAACATTTTCTCTATTTCCTCAATACTTTCCAAAGCTGATTGCTGACCCACTTCTGGGTTTGCTCCTGCTCCTAATCCTTCCGTCAGGCTTACACCCAACTGGATTTTATTAGGCACAGCACTGCTTTGAAGTGCTTGAGAGTCTGTATTACAAACAATAAAGTCTACTCCTTTAATACCTTGTTTAAACATGTGATTTATGGCATTGCTTCCGCCGCCACCTACACCAATAACTTTTATCACATTGGATTGATTCTTTGGTAAATCAAATGCGATACTTCCAAATTCTGAGTTGCTTATCATAACTATGGGTTTTATTCTGCGTTATCTAAAAAATCTTTAATCTTATCTATATACTTGTCAAAAAAGGATTTGCGAACTTTCTTTTCAGTCGATTCGTGTTCTTCTTTTTTCACTTCAACTTGCACAATTTCTTGTTCAAGTACGGGGGCGGGGCTTTCGTATGGTTTTTGATACGCTACTTTTTCTTGTTCTATTTCTTTAATAGGCACCGCACTTCTAGAATTATTTCTAATACTATTCATTACTAATCCAACTGCTGTTGCATACATTGGGCTTGAGATTTCATCTCCCGAATTACCGGCTAAATGCTCATTTGGATATCCAATTCTGGTATCCATTCCTGTAATGTATTCTACAAGTTGCTTAATGTGTTTTAATTGTGCTCCTCCTCCTGTTAAAACAATTCCAGCAATCAATTTTTTGCGTGGGTCTTCATGACCGTACGCTTTAATCTCAGAAAAAACCTGCTCGATAATTTCCACTACTCTTGCGTGAATAATTTTCGATAGATTCTTTAATGAAATCTCTTTTGGCTCTCTACCTCTTAATCCAGGAATAGAAACAATTTCGTTGTCTTTATTTTCTCCTGGCCAAGCTGATCCGAATTTCACCTTTAATAATTCAGCTTGTTTCTCAATAATAGAGCATCCTTCTTTAATGTCTTCTGTAATTACATTTCCTCCAAATGGGATTACCGCAGTATGTCTGATTATACCATCTTTAAAAATAGCCAAATCTGTCGTACCACCTCCAATATCGATTAATGCAACTCCTGCCTCTTTCTCTTCCTGACTCAATACAGCGTCAGCAGATGCCAAAGGTTCTAAAGTCAATCCTGATAAATCAAGTCCTGAACTTTTAATACATCTTCCCACATTTCTAATCGAAGAAGCTTGTCCTACTACAACATGAAAATTTGACTCTAATCGTCCACCATACATCCCGATAGGTTCGTTGATTTCTGACTGTCCGTCAATTTTAAATTCCTGTGGTAAAACATGAATAATTTCTTCTCCTGGCAACATGGCTAATTTGTGAACTTGATTGATTAATAAATCAATATCATTATCACCTATTACCTCTTCTGGATTACTTCTACTGATGTAATCACTGTGTTGAATACTTCTGATGTGTTGACCAGCAATACCGACAACAACATCTTTGATTTTATATCCTGAGTTATTTTCTGCTTCTTGTATAGCTTGTTGTATGGACTGAATTGTCTGAGTAATATTATTTACTACACCTCTAGCCACACCTAAACTTTTAGATTTACCTATGCCTAAGATTTCTAACTTTCCGTACTCATTTTTCTTGCCTATCATCGCAACAATTTTTGTTGTTCCAATGTCTAGTCCTACTGCAATGCTTTCTTTTTCCATAATCTAATTTTTGGTACACACTACTTGTTGCGTAAACTTCAAATTCACTTTCTTGTAATTATTAATCGAACTGTCCTGAACGGCTTTCTGAAAAAAGGCCTTATAGTTGTCGAATTTTCGTTCGATATTAACCGTTTTCCCAAAATCAATTTCGTAATTATAATTTCTATTCATCATTTTTACGCCACCATTCGGCAAAACTTGTATGCCAATGATGTTTTTTTGTAAAAATTCATCTTCATAAATAAACTTAAATAACTTGTTCAACCCTACATTATTCTTCTCATTAATTTCACCAGAAACTAGCGGAACTCTTGCTGTATAATATTCCGAAAGCGGCATTCTACCTCCCTCATAATCAACATAAAAAGAGTCTCCTCCTTCAAAAACCCTTGCTACTGGGGTCTTTTGTTTCACTACGGCTTTTAGCGCTCCATCTATACCGATGAAGACTTCCGCATGCTGAATCATATCCTGACTTTCGAGAGTATGCTCTAATTTATTCAAATCTAATTTATCTTTAGCAATACTTAACGGGCTATCAGAATTTTGTATTAACAATTTATTAACCGCTTCACGCGTCACAAAAAGGTTGTCTCCATCTAGAAATTCCACCACTGGCGGAAGTACTTTTCTTTGTTCATTTCTTCGAGAAGTAAATGAATATAAGAAAATCACTAGTGCAAACATCACTATCAATTTTACGTTAATCCAATTGAATCTTTTCATCTAAAGCTTCTTTTATGGGTTTCACTAATTCGCCTATATCTCCTGCTCCAATTGTCACAATTACTTTTGCTCCACTGGAAAGAATATTGGCAACCAAATCGTCTTTTGTGACTAATTTTTTATTCTTATTCTCAATTTTATCTAACAACCATTGTGAGGTTACTCCTTCAATAGGTAATTCTCTCGCTGGGTAAATATCCAATAACAATACGGATCCAAATGCTGATAAGCTTTTTGCAAAATCATCAATAAAATCTCTTGTTCTACTGAATAAGTGTGGTTGAAAAATCGCCAACACTTTTTCATTTGGATACAATTCTGAAACGGCTTGATGCACTGCATTTATTTCCGTTGGATGGTGTGCATAATCATCAATATAAACTAAATCTTCTGTTTTTATTTGGTATGAAAATCTTCTTTTCACTCCTCTAAAAGACCATAAAGCATTGATGATTGATTCATTGGCCACTCCGTATGTTTTTGCCATTGCAAAAGCCAACATTGCATTCGTCAGATTGTGTTTTCCTGGCAAATTGAATCGTACATTTTCTATTGTTTCTGATGGGGTCACAATATCAAAAACATAGGCTGAATTTTCAATTCGAACATTCACAGCTTTAAACGATGCTTCTTCGCTTACCGCTACAGTAACTCCTTCTAGTGGCAAGTGATTTGTAATAAACAAATTTTTCTTATCCTCAATCTTATCTGCAAATTCTACAAATGATGCTTCTATTGTAGCGCGATCGCCATAGATATCCAAGTGATCTGCATCCATAGAAGTGATACAAGCAATATTGGGATGTAAGTGTAAGAATGAACGATCAAACTCATCGGCTTCCACCACAGTTACTGTTTTTCCATCTCCAATGAGGTTCGAATTGTAATTTTCTACAATTCCTCCCATAAAGGCAGTTACATCCACACCACTTTCATACAATATATGCCCTAGAATACTAGAGGTTGTTGTTTTTCCGTGGGTTCCTGCTACTGCAAAGCAGAACGTATCTTTTGTAATTATTCCTAAAACTTCTGCTCTCTTTTTTATTTCAAAATCTCTTTCAATAAAGTAGTTCCATTCTGCATGGGCTTTTGGAACAGCAGGTGTAATAATTACTAATGTATTTTCAATATAAAAATCAGCAGGAATCAAATCTATGTTATCCTCGTAATGTATTGTTATTCCTGATTCCGTCAATTCTCTAGTAAGGGTTGTTGGCGTTTTATCGTATCCCGCAACCTGTTTCCCCATATTTTTAAAATAGCGGGCTAGGGCGCTCATTCCGATGCCTCCGATACCAATGAAATAGACGTTATGTATCTGATTTAAATTCATTCTTATTTTATCAATTTTACGATCTCATCAACAATATCACTTGTTGCATTTACCTTTGCTAATTTTCTTAAATTCTCACTCATCGACTTCTGCATTTCTTGACTTGCTAGCAGATTTGAAAAAAGGGTATTGAATTGTGTATCCAACTCTACTTCTCTAATCATTAATGCTGCTTGTTCATTCACAATAGCCTGAGCATTTTTTGTTTGATGATCTTCTGCTACATTTGGTGAAGGAATAAATATGACTGGTTTCCCTACAATACTTAATTCCGAAACTGATGATGCTCCTGCTCTTGATATAACGATATCTGCTGCAGCATATACTAAATCCATTCGATCAATAAACGACACTACCTGAACATCTGGCTTCTCTCCGTATGTTTTATATTCTTCAAAATAAAACTTCCCACATTGCCAAATAACCTGTACTTCTTTTGCGGTGAAATTAAACAGCTCTTTTGCAATTAGCTGGTTTATTCTTCTCGCTCCCAAACTTCCTCCTAGCACTAATAATGTTTTCTTAGTAGGATCTAGTTTGAAATATTCAATAGCTTCTTTTCTTTTGGTATCTATATCCAACAAATCTTGTCGAACTGGATTTCCTGTAAGAACCATTTTGTTCTTTGGAAAAAAGCGCTCTAAATTATCGTAGGCTACACAAATTTTATTGGCCTTTTTGCTCAATAATTTATTTGTTATTCCCGGATATGAATTTTGTTCTTGTATCACTGTTGGAATTCCAAAACTGGAGGCTACTTTTAATAACGGTCCACTGGCAAATCCTCCTGTTCCAATAACCACGTCGGGTTTGAACTCTCTCACAATTTTTGTCGACTTCCATAAACTATCCATTAATTTCACTGGGAATAATGAGTTGTCTAATGTTAGTCTTCTTTGCAATCCCGCAATCCATAATCCTTTAATTGGATATCCAGCTTGTGGTACTTTTTGCATTTCCATTTTATCTTTCGCTCCCACGAAGAGGATTTCCGATTTCGGAAATCGCAATTTTAATTCATTGGCAATTGCAATTGCAGGATATATGTGTCCTCCTGTTCCGCCTCCGCTTAATATGAATTTTAAATTATCCTTCATGTGCTATAACTTTTCCTTTTACTGCATTCATCGGGTTCTCTTCTTCCTCTTCAATTTCTTCTTGTGAACGATCCGACAAATCTTCTATATTGTACTGTTCTGCTTTTAATTTTTGTTCTGCGATTTCTGCTGCAATCTCTTCTTCTTTACGGGTTACACTTAGGATAATCCCCAAGCCAACGCAGGTCATCCAAATCGAACTTCCCCCACTACTAATCAGTGGTAATGTTTGTCCCGTAACGGGTAATAACTCGACAGCAACGGCCATATTGATTAGTGCCTGAAACACAATTGGAAATCCTAGTCCTATGACTAATAGTTTCCCAAACAGTGTTGGTGATTTATGTGCTGCTACTAAAAATCGGATGAAGAGCATCATATATAAAATCAATATTCCTACTCCTCCTATCAATCCATATTCTTCTACAATGATTGCAAAAATAAAATCGGATGAGGATTGTGGTAAGAAATTTTTCTGTACACTTTTCCCTGGTCCTAATCCGTATATTCCTCCAGAAGCAATTGCAATTTTTGCTTTTTCAATCTGGTAATCGTCTTCTCCTGGTTTATTGCTTGTAAAGTTTTCTACACGACTAATCCACGTATCTACACGATTAGGGAATGCGTTTGGAAATGCTTTTGCAACGAGTACAAAAAATGCCAAACTTAATATTCCTGCTCCAATGACTATTCCTAAATATTTCAATGGATATTTCCCCACAAATACTAGCATTACAACCATAGCAAAAATCAACGCTGCCGTAGAAAAGTTGGCAGGAAGAATAAGCATTATGATAATAAAAACGGGAATCCAAAGTTCAATTACAGAAGATTTAAACGTGATTTCTTTCTCGTTAATCTTAGACAAATACCGCGCCACATATACAAGTAAAACAATAAATGCTACTGTGGACGTTTGAAATGTTATTCCTGTAAAGGGCACCTGAATCCATCGACTGGCATTTGCTCCTCCAATTGTTTTTCCTTGCACAATTGTGTAGAGCAATAGAATTGCAACTACAGGCATGGCAATGATTGAAATGGCTTTAAAATAGTGGTACGGGATTTTATGTATCATATAGATAATAAAGAAACCAATAGCCACATGTGAGAAATGTCTCAACAGGAAACTAATTGTATTCCCTGTACCGTTTCCACTGTATGCAAGGTTACTACTAGCGCTGTAAACAGGCATAAAAGATATCAAAGCTAATAAAGCCACGAACGACCATATTACTCTGTCTCCCTTAAGATTGTTTAACATTTCTTTCATTTTCACTTCGTATTACTATTATAAATTTTGTACTGCTTGTTTGAATTGTCTTCCTCTATCTTCATAGCTTTCAAACAAATCAAAACTTGCGCAACATGGGGATAACAAAACTGTATCTCCTTTTTCTGATAATCTTTGTGCAATTTTCACTGCATCTACCATCGTATTTGCTTCTACCATTACATCTACAACATTTGCAAAAGCATCGATAATTTTTTTATTATCTACTCCTAAACAAACGATTGCTTTTACTTTTTCTCTAACCAAAGCCATTAATTCTGTATAGTCATTTCCTTTATCAACACCTCCTACAATCCATACTGTAGGTGTATTCATACTGTCTAATGCATAGAATGTAGCATTGACATTGGTAGCTTTGGAATCGTTAATGTATTGTACATTTTGAATTTTCAACACTTTTTCTAATCGGTGCTCGACTGCTTGAAAATCGGAAAGACTTTCTCTAATCGTTGACTTTCTGATACGCATTAATTGGGCAACTGTTGTTGCAGCCATTGCGTTTTTCACGTTGTGTTTTCCTTCTAAAGCTAGGTGGTCTATTGGCATAACAAATTCTTCGTTATTGATGTTGGTTATAATATTATTTTCTTTTATATAAGCTCCTTTTTCTAATGTCTTTGTCAATGAAAAAGGGATTAATTGTGCTTTCACAGTGTGATTCTCAAGCCAGTGCACTATCGCAATATCGTCTGCATCATAAATCAGATAATCTTCTTCTGTTTGATTCATCGTAATCCTGAACTTCGAATCGATATACTGACTGTAATCATAATTATATCGATCTAAATGGTCTGGACTTAAATTCGTAATTACAGCGATATGGGGTTTATATTCCACAATCCCATCCAACTGGAAACTACTTAATTCTAAAACATAGGAATCATAAACATTATCGGCTACTTGCCATGCAAAACTCTTTCCTACATTTCCAGCTAATCCAACATTTAATCCTCCTGTTTTCAGCAAATGATGGGTTAACAGTGTTGTTGTTGTTTTCCCATTGCTTCCTGTTATTCCTACCGTTATCGCTTTTGTAAATTTGTATGCAAATTCAATTTCCGATAGTACGGGTATTTTTGCTTCAAATAGTTTTTTTACTATTGGAGATTTCTCTGGAATCCCTGGGCTTTTCATCACTACATCGGCATTTAAAATCAGCCTTTCAGTATGTGTTTCTTCTTCCCAAACAATATCATTAATAGCAAGAACTTCTTTATAGTGATTCTTTATTTTTCCGAAATCGGATACAAATACTTCGTATCCTAATTTCTTCCCTAGAATTGCGGTACCTACACCGCTTTCACCTCCGCCTAATATTACTAATCTCATACTATCGAAGTTTTAAGGTCACGATTGAAAAAATAGCTAACAGTATTCCTACAATCCAAAAACGTGTTACGATTTTACTCTCATGATATCCTTTCTTCTGATAGTGATGATGTAATGGTGACATCAAAAATATTCTTCGCCCTTCTCCGTATCTCTTTTTTGTATATTTAAAATAGCTTACTTGTAATACCACTGATAAATTTTCTGCTAAGAAAATTCCACATAATACTGGTATCAACATTTCTTTTCGTACCGCAATGGCTAATACTGCAATTACACCTCCAATAGTCAAACTTCCTGTATCTCCCATGAAGACTGTCGCTGGATAAGTGTTATACCATAGAAATCCAATGAGCGCTCCCACAAATGCCGAAATGAATACGGTCATTTCTCCCGAATTGGGGATGTACATTATATTGAGGTAATTCGAGAATATAATATTCCCTGATACGAATGTAAATATCCCGAGTGCTATTACGGATATGGCTGATGTTCCTGCTGCCAGTCCATCGATACCGTCTGTAAGATTGGCTCCATTTGATACTGCTGTAATAATGAATATTACAATTGGTATGAAAATTAACCATGCATAGTCTCTATAGTTATCTCCAGTCCATGCTAATAATTCGGCATAGTCAAATTCATTATTTTTAAAGAACGGAATTGTTGTTGCTGTTGACTTCTCTTCTAATACTGCCGAAGAGATTGTGTTCTCTGTTGGTGCTTTGAAAATATCTACCTTAGAGGTATCTTGTCTTACTGTTACTCCAGGATGGAAATACAGTACAAAGCCTACAATCAGACCTAAACCTACTTGTCCTATTACTTTAAATACTCCTTTTAATCCTTCTTTGTCTTTTTTGAAAATTTTGATATAGTCATCAATAAAACCAATTGTCCCCATCCAAAGGGTGGTAACAATCAATAGCATAATATAAATATTATGCAGTTTGGCTAATAATATAACGGGTACCAACGTAGAGATGATGATGATCAATCCTCCCATAGTAGGTGTTCCAGCTTTTTCTTTTTGTCCTTCCAGACCTAACTCACGAACAGTTTCTCCAATTTGTTGTCTTCTCAGAAAATTGATAATTCTTTTTCCAAATACAGTAGAGATCAGTAAAGAAAGTATAATAGCCAATCCCGACCTGAATGTAATGTACTGGAAAACACCAGTCCCTGGTATATCTAATGTTTTGTCGAAGTATTCGAATAAATAATATAGCATAGGTCTCTATTTATCTAATTGGTCTAAAATTTCTTTTACTATTTTCATATCATCAAAATCATGACGTACACCATGAATCTCTTGATAGGTCTCATGTCCCTTGCCTGCAATTAGAATAATATCATTACCCTGTGCTAATTGGCAAGCTGTTTTTATGGCTTGTTTTCTATCGGTGATAGAAACCGTTTTCTTATAATTCTGAGGCTCTACTCCTTGTTCCATTTCACGAATTATCGTTTCTGGATCTTCTGTTCTTGGATTATCTGATGTCAATATCACTTTATCACTTAACGTCGATGCTATGTTTGCCATAATCGGACGTTTTGTTTTATCACGGTCTCCACCACAACCCACAACGGTAATCAATTGTTCGTTTTTTGTACGAATGTCATTGATGGTTTTTAATACATTTTCTAACGCGTCTGGTGTATGTGCATAATCTACAATTGCCGTAATTTTCAACTCTTTTGAGATTATAAACTGGAATCTTCCTGATACACTTTCCAACTCACTTAAAAGTCTTAAAACTTCCAATTTATCTAATCCTAATTGTACTGATACACCGTATATAGCTAACAAATTATAAGCATTGAACACCCCAATTAATCGTACCCACAACTCTTGGTCGTTGATTTTTAAAAGCAGTCCACTTAATTGGTTCTCCAATATATTGGCTTTATAGTCTGCGTATGTTTTTAAGGCATACGTTAGTTTTTGTGCTTTTGTATTTTGCAACATTACCGTACCATTTTTATCATCTATATTAGATAATGCAAAAGCTGTTTTTGGCAAATTGTCAAAGAACGATTTTTTCACTTCTCTGTACTCTGCAAACGTTGGGTGATAATCTAAATGATCGTGTGAAAGATTTGTAAATACTCCCCCTGCAAACAATAATGCTTCTGTTCTCTTTTGATGAATTCCATGTGAACTCACTTCCATAAAACAATATTCTACTCCTTCATCATTCATTGCTTTTAAATATTTATTTATCGTCAATGAATCTGGTGTTGTATGTGTCGCTTTGTATTCTGTTTCGTCTACCAGTATTTTTACCGTAGATAATAATCCTACTTTATAGCCTGCTTTTTTAAATAATTGATATAATAATGAGGCAACGGTTGTTTTACCATTTGTCCCAGTGATACCCACCAATTTTAAATTGTGCGATGGATTTCCGTAGAAATTTGCCGCAATAAAAGCAAGAGCACTATTGGCATCTAATACTTGCACATAGGTTACTCCTTCTACAATTTGTTCTGGAAACGTTTCACAAATAATTGCTTTCGCTCCTAAACTGATTGCTTTTTCTATATAATCGTGACCATCGGATATTGTTCCTCTTATGGCTACAAAAACGTCATTTGATTCCACTTTTCTTGAATCAAACTCAATGTTATTAATTGTTATATCGGTCGTTCCTTTTACGGCTTCGATAGCAACTTTATATAATATGTCTTTTAGAATAATCACGATAATTCTAATATTATGGTTTTGTTTTTATCTAATGGTTCTCCTGGATTCAAGGATTGTCTTTTTACTTTCCCTACTCCGTTTACTTTTACTTTTATTCCTAAATTTCCTAATAACGCTACAGCATCCATACCGGACATTCCTTGTACATTTGGAATTAAATTCCCTTTTTGCTGCGCTTGGACATAATAGTCTTCAAAGTTTTTTTCCTGAATTGGAATTTTTTTATTCAATTTCTCAATCTCATTGGTCGATGGAGAATCTGTAAATATTTTTTGAGCAATTCTTTTAAAAACTGGCCCTGATACATCGGCTCCGTAATATCCATTTTTTGGATTATGCACAATTACAATACAAGAATACTTTGGTTGATCTGCTGGAAAATAACCCACAAAAGATGATGCGTAATACATCCCGTGTTCTTTCGTTTTTCCTTTACCATAGTTTACTTGTGCTGTTCCTGTTTTCCCAGCCATTGAAAAGTCTTTTGAATACAGTTTCTTACCGGTTCCTTTTTTCACTACGTTCTCTAAAATTTTTTGCACTTGCAAAACTGTTTCTTGTGAACATACTTTTGGGTTGATAATTTCTGTATCAAATTTTTTAATGGTTTTGTTCCATTCTTTTATTTCTTTCACGAATAATGGTTTTACCATTACTCCATCATTTGCAATTGCATTATAAAAAGTAAGTGTTTGTAATGGTGTGATTGAAACTCCGTATCCATGTGCTAACCATGGCAATGTAATTCCCGACCATCCTTTTTTACCCGGTTGTGGAATAAAAGGTTTTCCTTCTCCAATAAATGGTAATCCTAATTTTTTATTTAAACCGTAACTATTCAAATGATCAATCAATAGTTTTGGATTATTCTTATAGCTATCGTTTATTGCTTGAGCAATCACAGTATTGGATGATAATTCAAATCCTCTTGCCAAGCTTACTTTTCCGTATCCTCCTCTTTTAGAATCTCTAACTCTCCTATTATAGTAGGCTACTTCTCCTCCATGTGTATCGTACACTTTACTAGTATCTACTAATCGATCTTCTAATAAGGCAACTAATCCCATTAATTTGAAAGTAGAACCTGGCTCATGCGATTCTGCTATTGCATAGTTTATCGTCTCATAATAGGATCCATCTGAAGCTCTTCCTAAATTTGAAATCGCTTTCACCTCACCTGTCTTGGTTTCCATTACCACTACACATCCGTGTTCTGCTTCATGGATTTCTAATTGTTTCAATAAGGCATGGTGTGCAATATCCTGAATGTAAACATCGATCGTAGAAATAATATCATAACCATCTTGTGGCTCAATCTCATTATTATCATTAATCGGTTTCCATTGACTTTTAGCAATTTTTTGTTTAAGTACTTTTCCGTCTTTACCATTTAGGTAATCACGAAATGCGCCTTCAATACCTACAGGTGCAGCAAATGTTCCATCATCATTTTTACGGTCATACCCAATTGTTCTTTCTGCAATCTTCCCAATAGGATGTTCACGAATCGTTTTTTGCTCTGTAATAATCCCTCCTTTATAAGCTCCTAAATTGAATAATGGAAAGCTTTTGATTCGGATGTATTCGGTATAACTCAAATCACGAGCAACTAAATAGTATCTATTTTTATGAGCGCGGGCTTTTCCTAATTCTGATTGATAAAATCCACTTGATTTTCCAAACATTACCGACAATGAATCCGATAATGCTTTTACATTTTTATCAAAATCTTCTTTCTTAGGTGCAACTGCATCAAATCGTATCTTATAATTAGGTATAGATGTAGCCAACAAACTTCCGTCTGCCGAATACACATTTCCTTTGTTTGCTGGAATTACAAAATTTCTAACGGTACGATCTTTGGCTAGCTTTCTATAGTAATCACCTTCCACCCACTGTATATTAGTAAGTTTCACAATGATTCCTATCGCCATAATTATAATAGCGAAAGCAACCAGATAGACTCTGTAGTTAATATTTTTATCCTCTACTGCCATAATTTTTCCAAACGAGTTTTCTCTTTTTTCACCTTAATTTTCGTTGGTGGAACTGAAGAAGGAAAAATTCCTTTTTCTTCCATTTGAGTAGATATCGTAGACTCCATTTTAAGTTTCATTAATGCAGAGCGATTATCTACAAATTCAGATCTTAATTCTTTTGTCTCGTTAGTCAATTCACTTATTCTAAATATCTTTTGTTCAAAGCGGTGTGTATTTGCAATCATAATAATAGCTAGTGAAATCAAAAAAACAATGAAACGCCAGTTTTTGAACGCATCATCATCGATTAGAAATTTTGCTTTTAATATGCCATAAATACCATCTTTCATCTCCTTATATCTTTTCCGCTATTCTCAATTTTGCACTTCGTGCTCTATTATTTATCTTAATCTCATTATTATCTGGAACAATTAGTTTTCCTATCGTTTTAAATGGCACGGAGAAATTACCATAGAAATCACGCTCTGGCTCTCCTTCAAACATTCCATTCTTTATATAGCGCTTCACTAATCGATCTTCTAATGAATGATAGGATATCACACTTAATCTTCCTCCTGGATATAACACTTCTAATGACTGCTCTAAAAACTCTTTCAAAACATCCATTTCTTGATTTACTTCAATACGGATTGCTTGATAAATCTGTGCTAATATCTTGTGGCTTTTATGTGCTGGTAAAAATCGACTTAAGACAAGTTTTAACTGTTCTGTATTCTTAATTGGATTTCCACTTCTTGCCGCTACAATCACACTTGCAATTGCTGGTGCATTTTTTAGTTCTCCATAATCATAAAAAACTCTTTTCAAGTCTGCTTCATCGTATTCATTTACCACCGTAAATGCATTTAAGCTGTTTTTTTGACTCATTCTCATATCCAATCCAGCGTCGAAACGAGTTGAAAACCCTCTTTCTGCTACATCAAATTGATGAGATGAAACACCTAAATCACCCAAAATACCATCTACTTGTTTCACTCCATTGAATCTCAAGAAGCGTTTTATATATCTGAAATTCTCATTAATCAATACAAATCGATCATCTGGTAATGCATTTGCTAATGCATCTTCATCCTGATCAAAAGCAAACAATTTCCCATCAGGACCCAATCGGCTTAAAATTTCTTTTGAATGTCCACCACCACCGAAAGTCACATCTACATACACTCCATCCGGTTTAATATTTAAACCGTCTACTGATTCTTTCAGCAAAACTGGATTATGATATTCCATTGTCGTCATCATTTAAATTTCCCATTACATCTTCCGCTAAATCAGCAAAATCAACCACCGCATCGTCAATTGATTTTTCATATAAATCTTTATCCCAAATCTCCACAATATTCACCGCTGAAGACAGAACTAAGTCTTTCGAGATACTTGCAAAAACCACCAAATCTTTTGGAACTAGTAATCTTCCTGTCGCATCAATCTCTACCACTTTTACTCCTGCCGTAAATCTTCGGATGAAATCATTGTTTTTCTTCACAAAACGATTCAACTTATTGATTTTCTGCATCATCAAATTCCACTCTGCCATTGGATACAACTCCAAACAAGGTTGAAACACAGAACGCTTTAGAACGAAACCATCTTCCAATGATGCCGTCAATTGCTTCTTCAAAGGAGCAGGTAGCATTAACCTTCCTTTAGAATCGACCTTACATTCATATGTTCCTACAATGGCATTCAAGCAGTTACGTTTTTGATTGATTTACAGCAAATATAAAGAATATTTTACCACAATTTACCACAAAACCCCACTTTGTTGATAAGTTTTACCACTGCCATAAAAAAAACTTAATCACAAGCTCATCAATACTTTATAAATCATTAATGAATATTTAGGATTACTTTAATTCGTTAAAGGATTCTTCAAAATATATACAGAAATTAACTTTTTTTCTAACATATTTAAAATATAAAGCAAATGCTGACTTTAAAAGCCAAACTGAAAGCAAATTCATAATGAGTTGTTTATAAAACCATTATGACAAAATATTTTTGGCAGAAAATTCAACCTGAGTTGATTTACAATTAATTAATATTGATTTTCTTAAAAAAAAAAAGCAACCCCCCATTTTAATCTATAAAATCATATATTTGTGGGAATTTGAAACTGTATATTCATACATGGCGCATTACTTGAAAAAAGAGGGTAAATATCAATATTTTGAAGCTGGAGAAGGCACACCAATTATCATCTTACACGGATTGATGGGCGGATTGAGCAATTTTGATGGTGTAGCAGATTTTTTTCCTGAAAAAGGGTACAAAGTGGTCATCCCCGAATTACCACTTTATACACAGAACATATTAAAAACAAACGTTAAGAGTTTTTCTAAGTACGTAAAGGATTTCGTTAATTTTAAAGGATACGAGAAAGTTATTTTATTAGGTAATTCTTTAGGAGGACATATTGCACTTTATCATGCAAAAATGTATCCTGAAAAAGTGGCTGGTTTAGTAATTACTGGTAGTTCTGGATTATACGAGAGTGCTATGGGTGAAAGTTATCCTAAAAGAGGTGATTACGAATACATCAAAAAGAAAGCTGAAGATGTATTTTATGATCCTGCTGTAGCGACTAAAGAAATCGTTGACGATGTATTCAACACTGTTAACGATCGAATTAAATTAATTAAAACCTTAACTATTGCCAAAAGTGCTATTCGTCACAATATGGCAAAAGATTTACCTAAAATGCATACACCTACTTGTATCATTTGGGGTAAAAATGATAAAGTAACACCACCAGAGGTTGCTGTAGAATTCAATGAATTATTACCGAACTCTGACTTATACTGGATTGACAAATGTGGTCATGCGGCCATGATGGAACATCCAGACGAATTTAACGCTTTGCTCCTAGAATGGTTGCAAATGAGAAATCTTTAAAAACAATACGTTCATTTTTAAAATGATTGTATTGCTTTTCTAACGATCAATGCTATGAAAATTAATACTGCTGAATTTATAATTAGTAACTCTGAAGTAAGTAAATGTCCAAAAGACTTCTTACCAGAATATGCTTTTATTGGCCGATCCAATGTAGGGAAGTCCTCATTGATTAACATGCTTACTAATCACAAGAATTTAGCGAAAACTTCTGGAAGACCTGGAAAAACGCAATTAATCAATCACTTCAAAATCAACAATAACTGGTTTCTTGTCGATTTACCTGGGTATGGTTACGCAAAGGTTTCTAAGAAAACTAAATCTATATTCCAACAATTCATTACGGACTATTTTGAAAAAAGAGAACAATTAGTTTGTGCTTTTGTTTTGATCGACATCCGTCATGAGGCTCAGAAAATCGATCTTGAATTTTTAAATTACTTAGGCGAAAGCGAAATTCCATTTTGTATCATCTTCACCAAAGCAGATAAAATCAGTAAGGTGAAAATTGATTCTCATATTGCTGCTTATAAAAAACAGATGTATGCTAACAATTGGGCAGAGATGCCTCAATATTTTGTAACTTCATCTACAGAAGGAACTGGAAAAGAAATTGTATTGGATTATATCGAAGAAGTGAATGCCGAAGTTTTTAAAAACGGAGGCGGGTTTCAAATCTAAATCAAAAACATCCTTTTTAAATGAATAAGAAGTCATTACTACCTATATAGTAATGACTTTTCTCTTTTACATTACTTTCCACCTCATTTCTTATAGTTTATTAGTAAACAGATTCTTACAATAAGAAAAAAATCGTTATATTTGAGTTGTTTAAACAACTATTACCATGCAAACTTATCTAACGGATCAGGATCTTTATCATTTACTAATCAACAGGACAACGACTGCAATGAATCGTAAGTTGCAGCATAACTTAAATCAGAATCATTTTAAGTTAACCAAAGAACAATGGTCTATACTTGCTGTATTATGGAAAAAAGATGGTTGTTCACAACAATATCTTGCTGATGAGACTTATCGTGACAAACCCAGTATTACACGTTTACTAGACAACATGGAAAAAGAACAACTAATTGTTCGAATTCCAGATTATACCGATCGCAGAACTAATCTTATCTATCTGACTACTAAAAGTAAAAAGATGGAAGCAGAAGTAAAAGAAACAGTCTGTAAAACAATAGACCAAGCCTTACAAAATATAGAGCCTGAAAATGTATTAATCATGAAAGATACATTAGAACGAATATTTGAAAACCTACATTAATCCCCAACATTGACAATGACATGAGAAAACAACTTTTATCTTTGATTTTAATTATTTCTCTTGGTACAGAATCTTTTGCTCAAGTAGAAATAACCCCCTCTTTGCATGATGCTATCCAAAAAGCTATCGAGAAGAGCTACACCCTGAAGAATAAAAAATTGGACATTGACAAAATCAATTTACAAAAGAAAGGGGTTTGGAACACCTACATTCCCCGGATTGAAGCGAGTGCTTCATATGTTTATTTCGATAATGAAATAACAGTAGATGTCCCCACCACTACTATTCCGTTCCTGAATCTTCAGTTGTTTGATGGAAAACGGACTTTTGAAAGTAATGGAAATCTGTTCAACGCTAGTATTCTTGCAAAATCTGTTCTTTTTAGTGGTCTACAAATTCCAAACGCTGCTAAAGCTTTAGAACAAAAAATAATTGGTTCGAATTATTTAATGGAAGCCAATAAAGATGATATCATCAAAGAGGTCATTACTACTTTTGATCAATTGTCATTACTCGATCAGGTAGAAAAATTAATTCTCGATAGCGAAAAAAGACTTGACGTAGAATCCCTTCGAATTAACAAAGCTATTGAACAAGGGCTTGCTGTTCCTTATGATCGGGATAAAATAAAATTAGCTTCCTTAGAATTACAATCAAAAAAAATTGAACTCCACGGAAAAAGACAATTGGTTTATAAAAAAATCACTTATCTAACGGGATATACCAAAGAACAAACCACACAAGTTCAAGCTCCATTAGAACCTTATACTATACTCAATCCCGAGACACTCACTACTGAACAAAAATCGGAATTAAAAGCATTAGAAGCTTTTGGTAAGGCATATGAATACTTATTAAAGAAGGAGAAAGGTTCCTATCTCCCAAAAGTAGCAGCATTTGGTGGATATACGTATACTAGTCTTTTTAATTCTACGATTACAACACCGCAGCTTCCTATTATAAATTCGCCAACCCGATTATCTTTAAACGAGGCTACTATAGCACCAAATTGGATATTGGGTGTAGGACTGAAATGGGAAATTTTCAGTGGGTTTGAAAGAGAACATAAAACAACTGAAGCCAAAATAAATATTGAGTCCAATGCCAATCAACTGAGCGATGCTCGAGAAAAATTAGAATTACTGCTTGAGAAAAACAAAGTTGATTATTATACTTTGAATCAAAAAATTGAAGTAGGGCAGCAACAGAAAAAAGTTACCGAGAACAATTTGACTTTGGCTGTAAAACAGTATAAAGAGGGATTGATTAATATCTCTGAAAGATTGGAAGCAGAAAATGATAATTACAAAGCTGCTCTAAACTACATCAGTAATCTTATTGAACAAAGACAGGCTGCTATCGAAACCATTCAAACTACTGGACAACTTGCTAACTACGCTATAAAAAATTAATATCATGAAAAACAATATACTCTTCCTTTTCGTTTTACTAACAATGATTGGTTGTAAAACTCCAAACGATACTATTATTCAGGGAAAAACTGAACGTGACATGATTAGTGTAGTCAGTAAAGTTCCTGGAAGAATTCATCAAATTAAAGTAAAAGAAGGTTCTTTTGTCAAAAAAGGAGATACACTTGCTATTCTTGATATTCCAGAAGTCGATGCAAAAGTATTGCAGGCAAAGGGCGCAGTAACCTCAGCGAAAGCCCAATATAACATGGCTGTAAAAGGAGCAACTAATGAACAATTGATCCAGTTACAAGCTAAGCATGATGCTTTAAGAGAACAATTTCTATTTGCAGAAAAATCGGTAAACAGATTGCGCAACATGCTTAAGGATTCTTTAATTTCACAACAGACATATGATGAGACTTTTGCCAAGTATCAAGGAGCCAAATCTCAATATACCGCTGTACAAGCTGAATTAAGCGAAGCAAAAAGAGGTGCTCGTCCAGAACAACAAACAATGGCTCTAGGGCAACAAAATAGAGCTTTGGGTGCGTTACAAGAAGCTGAAACTGCTGATAAGGAACGTTATATTATTGCTCCTCAGGATATGACTATTGAAAACATTACTTTAAAAATTGGGGAACTTGCTTTGCCAGGCTATACCTTATTTAACGGTTATTTACTGGACTCTACTTATTTTCGTTTCACCTTCCCTGAGAGTAAATTAAACAAAATAAAAACGGATCAAAAAGTAACCGTGAAAGTCTTATATAAGGATGTAACTATAGAAGGCACTGTAAGCTCTATTAAGCAATTAAGCGCCTATGCTAATATTGCTACTGCTTATCCTGATTACGAATACCAAGAAGCTTTGTATGAAGTAAAAATCAATCCAACTGATCTTAAAAAGGTCGCAGATGTGTACACTAAGACAACCGTAACTTTATCGCTGTAAGTATGAAAAATTTTATCTTTTTAATGAAAAGGGAATTTTCGTTCTTTTGGAGCAATAAGATTTTACGATTGCTATTCATTGGAGCTCCCATTATGTATGGTATTCTTTTAGGTTACGTTTATGAAAAAGGAAAAGTAACGGATCTTTCTATTATCGTGGTCGATGAGGATCATTCTAATATGAGTAACAAAGCCATCCAGATGTTTGATGACAATGAGGTCATCAATGTTTCACAAATCAAGTATGATCCCTTAAAGGTAACAGATGCTACTATTGAAGATGGGGCTGCTTGTGTCGTTATGATTCCTAAAAATTTTGAAGCGGATATTCTGCTCAAAAAGTACCCTGAAGTAACCATTTTTGTCAATACTTCTAATATCTTAACGGCTAATTATGCCTCAAGTGCCATACAGCTTTGTTTAGGTACATTACGGGCAGGAATTGAAATCGAAACTTTAAAAAAGCAAGGTGTCCCAGAAAGTATTGCTGCCACACAGTATGAGCCTTTTCGTATGAGCTTTATCAAGAAATACAATCGTAGTACCAACTATATGTATTTCTTATGGCCTGGTGTTCTGGCTACAATTTTACAACAGGTTCTTTTGTTAGCGCTAGCCTTATCGTTTGCTTCAGAATATGAAAACAATACCTTTAAAGATTTGGTTCAAAAAGCACCATCCACCTTTAAACTTATTGCGGTCAAGATTATTCCTTATATGATTATGAGTTTCGGTATCTGGCTTCTGTATGCCCTTTTTGCATGGTGGTTTAGAGTTCCGCTCAATACTCATATGTGGGATCTAACCTTAGTCGCTGGCATATTTGTTCTAGCCGTTAGTTGCATTGGTATTGTAGTAAGTATTTTGATTCCCAATCAACTTAAAGCCACAGAGGTGCTCATGGTAATTGCCACGCCTAGTTTTATCATCAGTGGATTTACTTGGCCTTTGAGCCAGATGCCGGGTTGGATTCAAACAATTGCTGATTGCATTCCACTCACACACTTCTTAAAAATATTCCGCGTATTGGTAGTAGAAGGAGGTTCCCTTTCTCAGGTAAGTGATTCTATATGGGCTATGATAATCATTGGTCTGGTTTGTGGCTTTACTGCTTATATTGCTTTGCATTTTAAAATTAAAAAGACACTCCGAACAATTAAATAAATAAAAAAATCCCTTTCAAGTTTATCTTGAAAGGGATTTTTTTTACTCTATCATTAATTCCATTTGGATATTACAACGTTCATAAGGTGTAACTCGTCCAGCTATTTTTTGAAAGCCTAACTTATGGTATAAGTTTATAGCAGGTTTCAATATGGTATTACTCTCCAAATAAATTTTTGATGCACCTAGTGATTTCGCTTTTTGTACAATTGCTTCTCCTAGCAGGAATCCAATATTTTTCCCTTGCGCTTTAGGTGAAACCGCCATTTTTGCTAATTCATAATCGTATTCATCATCTTCCATTTTTATTAAGGCGCAAACCCCTAATGGCTCACCTTCGTATAGAGCAACTAGAATATGTCCTCCTTTATTTAAAATATATCCTTCTGGATTATCCAATGCATTATAATCTGATTGTTCCATTTTAAAGTAGGCTGAAATCCATTCTACATTTAATTCTCTGAAAACAGTTTTATAGTCTGGGATATACTCTACTATTTGAACTTTATTGCTTTCTCTCACTTTTTTCTGTTCTTGTACTCTACGCAATAGCTTCTTTTGTTCTAATAAAAATTCCCATTCTTCAATGGCTTTCCATAAATCATTTGTCGCTTGTGATGATACTTCATCTACAGCATTACTCAGATCTAAATAGAGGTCTTCAATTGTCAGTGCTATTTGCAATCCTTTCGGAGAAAGTTCTACTACATTCCTACGACCGTCGGATGCATCTTTACTTTCTATAATATAATTTGCTTTCACCATTTCGCGCACAATTTTACTCACCGATGGATGAGAATGTCCTATTTCCTTTGCGATTGCCATAATTGATTTGGCTTCCCCTTTTGAAAGGACATAAAAAACAGGGAACCATTTCGGTTGCATATCGATCCCATACAAACCATATATGTGTAATCCGTCTTCCGTTATTTTATCCGTTAGTAGTCTTAATCTACTCCCCAATGCCATTTTTCCAGTTTGATTAAAAAATTCCATTTTAAATATAGTTACGTAATTAGTTACTCAAATATAAATACTATTATTTATTTCTTTAAATAATTTTTAGTTAATTATTTAATGGCAAAAAAAAGCCTAACAAATTTTATTTTGTTAGGCTTACTATTGTAGTATAAAAGAGTTGAATCTTATTTTTTCAATTCTAATTTTTCTGCAAAATACTCACAGAAATCTTTCATTGTTGCAGACATTTTCTCATCTCCAGTTGCGCGTTCAAAAGTATCGGACATTGCTACTAACGTTTGGTGAAAGAAAACTTTCATTTCATCAACGGGCATATCTTTCGTCCATAAATCAATTCTTAATGATTCCTGAGCTGCGCTATCCCAAATTGAAAGCATCATTGCTTTTGCCTCATCTTTAGTTACTCCACCATCTTGAGCAGTCCAGAATAATTTTTCTGGAACGCGGTTTTCATCTAATTCTACTAGGAATTTTATTTCAGATGTTATCTTTTTTGACATTACTTCTTCGGTTTGTATTTTGACTTTTCAAATATTTCTTTTGCATCTAACTGCAATAATTCTTGCAAAGATACATTATTATTTTTCATATAAGAACGGACAATTTGCCATCCAATCCATGTTCCTACACGACCTGGAGACTGGTTGTCGATATCCAAATAGAATCTTGAAAATGGCGCGGGATTGATGAATCGCATTGCCAATTTTGGATCTGCATCATACAAGATTTTCTCATCTATTATATAGCGCCACATTTCTTCTTGGTTTGCATCACACCAAATTATTTGCTCTGGTGTATAGCCTATTTTATCCGCATCTGAAACTTTCGGCAGCAATACATCTTTTAGGTATAAGGAACGTCCTACATAAATCATTTGCGAAAGCAGACTACGATCTTTTGGTGTGGCAATTTTTCCTCTAGAGAAGTCTGCCACTAAATCGGATGTGATTTGAGATGGTTCAAAGGTTAGCTTTTGATAATCTGGAAATTCATAGAACTTATGGTCTTTCCCTAAGTACATATCTAACGAAATTAATACGATACTATCGGTATAAAAGGCTTTACTCTGATAGTCTACTTCAGAAATTAGTGTTACTACTTTAGGTGTTTTTTCTTCTGGAAAATAATACTGAACGTGTTGAAATAGTGATTTCAATTCTCCTTTTAACGGTTCAATATTTGAGAATTTCTTTTGTACTTCCTGATATAATTCTCTAATTAATGGGTCTTTCATTTTATTAAACCATATCGTATCTTCATTTCCTGCTGGAAAAAAGTATGGGAATTGTTGTTTAATCTTCGGTAAATCTGCTTCATTGGACTCAAAAAATATTTTGTCAAATCGCTCAATTTGAACCGTCACAGGAATAGCTTCAATTTCATTTTCAACTTCTGCTTTTTTATCACATGAAGCGAGTAGCAAAATGAAAGCAAACAATACAAGATAATTCTTCATACAGGATTTTTTTATTTTGTAAACATTAATAGGAAATATTCCTAAATTCAGATTGTTTTTATAATTTTATCGTAATCTATTTATTTTGCAAATATACATTGCTGTTTTTTAAATTATCAAAAATACTATGCCTAAAAAAAGTACGATTCAAACGGAAAAAGTAAATCTTCATATTGTCAACTGGCTTAAGGATTATGCAGTGAATGCAAAAGTCAAAGGTTTTGTAATTGGTATTTCTGGTGGAATTGATTCGGCTGTGACTTCAATTCTTTGTGCACAGACTGGTTTACCTACACTTTGTGTAGAAATGCCTATTCATCAGGCGGAGAGCCAAGTGAGTCGTGGGAAGGAGCATATTCGTTTATTACAAGAAAAGTATAGTCATGTTACAACGGTTGTTGCTGACTTGACGGCTGTTTTTGATACTTTTAAAAATGAGGTCCCTCATTCTACTGATGAAGCGAAACTAAATTTATCTTTGGCTAATACTCGTGCTCGCTTGCGTATGACTACTTTATATTATTTTGCCGGAATTCATAGTCTTTTGGTTGCTGGAACGGGGAATAAAGTAGAGGATTTTGGCGTAGGTTTTTACACCAAATATGGTGATGGTGGTGTCGATTTGAGCCCAATTGCGGACTTAATGAAATCTGATGTTTATGCATTAGCCGAATATTTAGGTGTTCCTACAAGCATTCGTCAAGCTGCTCCTACCGATGGTTTGTTTGGTGATGATCGTTCGGATGAAGATCAATTAGGGGCTAGTTATGATGAGCTAGAATGGGCTATGTTAGCCTATGAGGCAGGGAGTACGGAGGAAAATTTCACTGGTAGAGAAAGAGAAGTTTTTTCTATCTACAAAAGGTTAAATACCATTAATCAACACAAAATGAACCCTATACCGGTCTGTTTAATCCCAAATGAAATGAAGTAAATTCCTTTCATTGATTAACAGTCTTTTACATTTTATTGATTAACTTTACAATACGAAATTAAATTTTGGAAAACAAATTAATTAAAACGAATCACTATGATCAAAGTTTGTTTAGCTGATAATCATCCTGTAGTAGAATATGGTGTGAAATCTTATTTTAAAGAAAATTCAGATATTAACATTGTAAGTTTTGCAAGTAGTTATGATATTCTGGTAGAGATCTTAAAGAAGAGAATTGTAGATGTTCTTGTACTTGATCTTGACTTGGAAGGACTAACTAGTATTAATCTTGTTAAGTCTCTTCTAAAGGAGCATCCAAACACTAAGATTGCAATTTACACGAATCAATCTGAACAAATTTATGCACCTAATGCATTAAAAGCCGGAGTTTCTGCATTTATTCATAAAACTGAAAAACTGGATACCCTGTATAATGCGATTGTAAAAGTATCTGAAGGTGAAATTATCTTTAGTGATACTGTGAAGAAGAATCTAGCACTAATTGGAAAACGTAACAAAAACAACCGTTTATATAGAAAACTTTCTACTCGTGAAATTGAAGTACTTCGCTATTTAAGTGATGGTAAGAAGAATAAGGAGATTGCAAAAATTTTAGATCTTAACGAAAAAACGGTCAGTACTTATAAATTGCGTTTATTAACGAAATTACATGTCACCAATTTGGTTGATTTAGTAAACAAGGCTAAAACGCTTGAAATCGTTTAATGATAACGCGACATTACTCGTCCTAATTTTTTTGAAAAGGAGTTAATCAATTTTTGATAGTCTTGTGCCATCATCAAAATTTCGGAATTATCCGCTGCTGGATCTGGAGTTATACTACTTTTTAACTCTTCAATGATTCTATCTACTAGATACCATCTTAATGTAAGTATGGTCTCAGATACGTATTGACCAATTGTTTGGTCTTTTTGTTTTACAATAATCTGCTGTCCTTCCCAGTTATGCAAGGATAGTTTTTCATCTTCCATTAGAATATCTGTCACTTCCTGCGCTAAGTCTGGATTGAGCTGCATCATATACTGCTCCATGTTGAAAGTTTCGTTCTGGTGGTAGTAATTTACCATATCGTTATAGATGTCTCTAAACAGATTGTTTGCCAGTTCTACTTCATCTTCCTGAAGACTTAAATAGATGCGTTGATATACACGATAGTTTTTAGTTTCTGTATATTCTATCGGTTCTCCTTCGTCATTCATTTTCATCAGAACATCTTCAAATTCTTCTTCGAATGTTCCATAAAGCAATAAGATCTCAATAATCTTTCTTTCCAGTTGGTATAGAATATTTATTTTAGGTCTTTGTGGTTGCTGCTCTTCATCTTTTATGACTTCAAAAGCTTTTTGATCTTGCTTTGTTTTTTTACCAGAGTCTACAATATCTTTCTGAATCAGCTGGGCTAGTGTATTGAATAATACTTGCTCCGAGATATCCATGATTCGAGCGCATTCTTGCAAGTATATTTCGCGTTGGATACGGTCTGGTATCTTAGAAATACTGGTCACCATATCTCGAATTAATCCTGCTTTTTTCACTGGATCATTCTTCGCTTCATCCATTAATAGGGATGCTTTGAATTGTATAAAATCTTTTGAGTTGGCTTCTAAGTAGGCTACTAAAGCATCGTGAGAATTATTTTTAGCAAAACTGTCTGGATCTTCTCCGTCTGGGAATGTACATACTTTCACATTCATCCCTTCTTCCAGAATTAAATCGATTCCACGAATGGACGCTCTTAATCCGGCTGCATCTCCATCAAATAGCACGGTAATATTTTTCGTAAGTCGATTTACCAACCGTATTTGATCGGGTGTCAGTGCTGTACCTGATGAAGCGACCACGTTTTCAATTCCTGCTTGATGAAATTGAATCACATCAGTATATCCTTCTACTAAATAACAGTTATCTAATTTTGCTATGGATTGTTTTGCATGGTAAATTCCATACAATACTTTACTCTTATGGTAAATATCACTTTCTGGGGAATTCAGGTATTTTGCTGCTTTCTTATCATTGGTGAGTATTCTTCCTCCAAATCCTAGAACGCGTCCTGACATACTGTGAATAGGAAACATAACACGTCCTTTAAATCGGTCAAATTGCTTGTCCTCTTTAACGATTGTTAGTCCTGTTTTATCTAAATATTCTAGCTTATATCCTTTCCCTAGTGCGTCTTTTGTAAAAGCACCCCAGGTTTCTGGCGAGTATCCTAGCCCAAATTTATAGATGGTTTCACTACTGAATCCTCGTTCTTTGAAGTACGAATATCCAATTGCTTTTCCTTCTTCTGTATTTAGTAAGACATTATTGAAATATTTCTGAGCATATTCGGAAACGAGATACATACTTTCTCGTTCATTCGTTTGTGCTTTTTCTTCATTGGACTGTTCTGTCTCTTCAATTTCAATATTGTACTTTTTGGCTAAATAACGAATCGCCTCTGGATAGGTGAAATGTTCATGTTCCATTAAAAAGGCTACTGCGTTACCTCCTTTTCCAGAACTAAAGTCTTTCCAAATTTGTTTTACTGGCGACACCATAAACGACGGAGAGCGTTCGTCCGAGAATGGACTTAATCCCTTAAAGTTACTTCCAGCGCGTTTTAATTGAACAAAATCGCCAATTACTTCCTCTACGCGGGCCGTTTCAAATACAGTATCTATCGTGCTTTTGGTAATCAATGTCTTCAAATTTGTAGCTTGTAAAATTACGCAATTCCAAACAAAAAAGACGTGGTCTGAAAAGTAATTTTAAGCCTTTGTCTTATTCTGATTTTACGAGCTCGTTCTCAATACATTTAAAATAAAAAAGTGTTCCACTCCTGGAACACTTTGGTCATAACTAATCATAAAAAAAATAATTTAAGTGTTTCTATTAGTTCAAATCAAATCGCAAGCCTAGGGATACATTGTTTTGATCTACTGTATTATTTTTAAATAATGGATTTAAGTCATACTTAACGTATAAACTGGTGGATCCATATCCTACATAAGCACTTAATCCATATATAAAATCACTGGTATTAAAATCGGCTTTGGTTCTTTGTCTGATTGTGCTTCCATTATCATCGTACTTCAAAACTTGTTTTGATTTTAAATTTACTCCTGCATATCCCCCAATACCTATTTTAAAACTTTCTTGTGATCTGAAATACGTTTTATCATCGGTTACTTTTTTCTTTGTAAAATCAAATTCAAGGTGTACGGGTACTACTAAATAGACATTTCTAAAACGAGAGTCTTTGATGTTTCCATTATTTGCTACTTGGTTTGGAGCATTACTTACTAAATCAGTTTGGTTGCCATTTGTCGCAAAGAAACGATGATCTGTAGGGCGTAAATTATTATACATTATGGACAGACCGTATTTGGCATGTAGCAAATTATTATCTTTTAATAGTCGGGTATTGTATGTAATTCCTAATTCATAGAAATGGGACCCTAAATATCTGTAATCAGAATCTTCTATGGAACCATCTGTTACTAGATTGTTTACTCCTAATGCAAAGACAAGTTGTGAGGTGGTTCTTTTTAACCCTCTGTCTACAAATCTTCTTGGTGCTCTTTTACCATCTCGACCAATTGTAATGAATGATATTCTGAATTTTGATTGTGTTGAATCAATTTTTCCATCAATTTTATCTTTGATTAACTCTCTCAATCCTTCTTCTTCTATTGCTACTCTGGTTTCTATGTTTGTAGCTCTTTTTTGAGCAGCTTCTACCTTCTTGTTTTCGGATTCCTGAAAAGTAATCGTCTTATTATCCAACTCTACATTGATTGCTTCTACCTCTTCTTTTAATGCTTTCTTTTCTTGTTTTGTAATCTCTTCAATCTTTTCGGCAATCGTTTTGGCTCGATCTTCAAAGCTATTCTGCGCTACAGCTTTCGTTAAAAATAGGCACAACGATACCGTTAAGTAAATTATATAATTTCTCATGGTTAAAATTTTAAAATGTTAGGGGTGTTATTTAATCTGAATTATTCTTGATTTCTACTGGATAATGCTGTTTTTACGGAATTGTAATTTTTCTCTACGGTATTAATTACTCTTTCACGAAAGGTTTGATTGAGTTCTTTTTCTACTGTACTTAACATTTGATCTGGACTAATTTTTACTCCATTTTGAGGTTGTTTTACTATTGGCTTTTGTACCGAAGCTAAAAGGTCATCAACACTAACATATTTCGATTTTTTAATCTCTTCTTTTGGTGTTTCTAACGCCACTGCATTGTCAGGAATTTTGATTTCTTCAATTGGACTTTGCACAGAATGGTGTTTCACTTTTTCAACCTGATTTTGATTCTTATTCTTACCTTGAATCTTTTCTACTTTGGCTATAGCTGTTTCGGACTTCAATAGATTATTACTGGGATTATTATTATTATTCAGTTCTAATCCTTGTTCTTCAATTTGTTTTTGTGGCGTAATTTTTTCTATTTCCTTTTCTACAATAATTTCATCTTGTTTTTCCTTGACTGTGTTTTGAAAATAAAATACCGTTGTCAAAGTGATTAAGGCAATTATACTTGCCGCTATAAACATCCAATTTCTGTTGGGTTTACTTTTCTTATTCTCAGCAACCGTCAACATCGAGTCCAATCGATCCCATGCTTGAGACGAAGGTTCAATCTCTCGTTTACTGAGCTCTTCCCTAAATTGGTTTTCTACTTTATTCGGTTCCATTTTGAAAGTTTTTTAACTTATTAATTTGCTCCTGCAACATTTTACGTGCATGGGATAGTTGTGATTTCGAAGTCCCTTCATTAATTTTTAATAGGTCTGCAATTTCTTTGTGTTTGAATCCTTCTATTGCGTATAAGTTAAAAACCATCTTACAGCCTTCTGGTAATCCATCGATTAAAAACTGAATGTCTTCTACATTAAATAGACTTTCAGTTGTATTTAGGCTTTGTTCTTCTGCGATTTCTTCTTCCAGAAAGACCATCTTTTTGTGTACTCTTATGTATGAAATACATTCGTTTACCATGATTCTTCTAATCCATCCTTCAAAACTACCTTTGTTTTGAAAAGTTTTTAGATTCACAAATACTTTCATAAAAGCTGTAAGCATTAAATCTTCCGCATGGTGTAGGTCTTTTATATATTGCCGGCAAACACTCAACATCTTCGGTGCGTACAAACTATAGATCTTTTGCTGTGCTTGTCGATTGTTCTCGATTGCCAGTGTGATCAATTCGGTTTGTTCTTGATGTAATACTATTACTTTCAAAGTTTAATGATTCGTTATTCAATTTACTAATTGACTTCTATTGACATAGACGAGAATGGAATCGAAATGGTTGTATGGGGTTGTATTTTTTTTTGAAATTTTTATTGCTATAAAAATAAAACACTATGTATCAAATACATAATAAATAAAATATTTTTTATTTTTTTCGCTCTATTACGTAATTGACCATCAAGATTAGAGCATCTTTATAGGGTGATGTTGGATAGGTTTCCAATAGTTGTAATGCATCGTGTTGAAATTGCATCATTTTTTGTTCTGCGTATTGTAATCCATTTTTATTTTTTACAAATGCAATAACTTCTTTGACTCTGTTTTTGTCTTTGTTATGGTTTTTGACAGAGTTAATGACCCATCTCTTTTCTTTATCGGTACAGTTATTCAATGCATAAATAAGAGGGAGTGTCATTTTTTGTTCTTTAATATCAATACCGGTAGGTTTTCCTATGGCATCATCAGTATAATCAAACAAATCGTCTTTAATCTGGAAGGCCATCCCGATTAGCTCTCCAAATTTTCGCATATTCTCTACTTGCGTTTCATCAGAAACTACAGATCGAGCGCCTAATGCACAACAGGCTGCAATAAGTGTCGCTGTTTTTTGACGGATAATTTCGTAGTAAACATCTTCTGTAATATCAAGACGTCTTGCTTTTTCTATTTGAAGTAATTCGCCTTCGCTCATTTCACGAACGGCAACAGAAATAATTTTAAGGAGGTCGAAATCACCATTATCGATCGATAACAATAATCCTTTTGACAATAGATAGTCACCTACTAAAACGGCAATTTTATTTTTCCAAAGGGCATTGATGGAAAAGAATCCGCGTCGTCGATTACTATCATCAACAACATCATCGTGTACCAAGGTAGCGGTATGAATTAATTCTATAACAGATGCTCCTCTATACGTACGTTCGTTCACAGCGCCTTCGGAAATCATTTTGGCTGTCAAAAAAACAAACATCGGACGCATTTGTTTTCCCTTTCGGTTGACTATATAGTAGGTAATTCGATTTAATAAAACAATTTTAGAAGACATGGATTCATGAAACTTCTTTTCAAAAAGTTCCATCTCCTGAAATATGGGTTGCTTTATTTGTTCTACTATTTTCATTACGGATTCAAAGATAGCATTTTGCTACTAAAATACAGAAATAATTTTGTCGCTAAATTTGGACAAACTATAGCACAAGAAATAATAGAATTCTATTTATTTCAATAGCTCATTATTCTACTGATTCATTCTTATTTGCTAACTGTCCGCAGGCTGCATCAATATCTTTTCCTCGACTACGGCGTACTTTTGCCACAATACCATTTGCATCTAATGCTCTGATATAAGCATCTATTGCTTCAGGCGAGGCTTGTTGAAATTCGCCATCGTCGATCGGATTGTATTCAATCAAATTGACTTTACAGGGTACGTATTTACAGAATTTTACTAAGGCATCAATGGCTTCTTTGGTATCGTTGATTCCATTCCAAACTACATATTCGTAAGTAATCTTACTTTTTGTTTTTGCATACCAATACTCCAAAGACGCTCTTAAATCAGCTAATGGGAAGTTTTCACTGAAAGGCATAATCTTAGCACGTACTTCATCAATGGCTGAATGTAATGATACTGCCAATTTGAATTTCACTTCATCATCGGCTAATTTTTTAATCATTTTTGGCACACCGGAAGTAGAAACTGTAATTCGTTTTGGTGACATTCCTAATCCTTCTGGAGAAATAATCATTTCAATTGCTTTCAATACATTGTTGTAATTCATCAATGGCTCTCCCATTCCCATGAATACAATATTTGATAGCGGATGATTGTAATACAAACGGCTTTCATTATCGATGGCTACTACCTGATCATAGATTTCATCTGGATTCAGATTTCGCATTCTTTTTAAACGTGCTGTTGCACAAAAATTACAATCTAAGCTGCATCCTACTTGACTGGAAACACAGGCCGTAGTACGGGTATTGGTTGGAATCAAAACAGATTCTACCACCAAACCATCGTGTAATCGTACAGCATTTTTTACTGTACCATCGCTACTGCGTTGCATTTGGTCCACTTTAATATGATTAATCACAAAGTTTTCCTCTAGCATCTGACGTGTTTTCTTAGCCACATTAGTCATGTCCTCAAAGCTATGGGCACTTTTACTCCAAAGCCACTCATATACTTGATTACCACGAAAAGCTTGATCTCCATTCGCTATAAAAAAATCCCGCAATTGATCTTTGCTTAATGCTCTTATGTCTTTTTTTGTCGTTTGCATGGTGCAAATTTAGATATTAGTATTGAGAAGTTGGTAATCTGGGGCAAAAATTCGGAAATTCTTATGTTTTGTGTATTTTTAAATCCCTTTGAAATCATTTGATTCTTTCAAATTTTCAATAAATTTGTAAAAAAATATTATGCATTTTATCTCACAGGAATTAGAAGACTATGTGGCTTTCCATTCTGAAAATGAACCTAAATTATTAGAAGATCTCAATAAAGAAACGCATCAAAAAATAATGCAACCTCGTATGTTGAGTGGTCATTTTCAGGGTCGTGTTCTTAGCATGTTATCCAAAATCATTAATCCAAAGAATATTTTAGAAATAGGCACCTATACCGGTTATGCCACTTTATGTTTGGCAGAAGGTATGCAAAAAGAGGGTGTACTTCATACCATCGATATTAATGAAGAGCTTGCTGATTTTCAAAAGAAGTATTTTGATTTATCACCTTGGAAAGATCAGATTGTTCAGCATTTAGGAAATGCAACAGAAATTATCCCAACTCTTGACACCAAATTTGACTTGATATTTATTGATGCTGATAAAGATAATTATGTTACTTACTTCAATCAGATTGTTCCTATCATGAATAAAGGCGGAATCATCCTTTCTGATAATGTATTGTGGAGCGGTAAAGTATTGGATGAATTAAAACCTAATGACCTTAGTACTAAGGTACTTAAAGAATACAATTTACTATTGAAAGAGGATCCTAGAGTAGAAACGGTTTTGTTGCCTATTCGTGATGGATTAACGGTAAGTAGAATACTTTAATTGAATAAACTTTCAGGAAAGTATTTCTTTCTTAGGTATTTATATAATTGATATACTATGAATGCCGTTAATGTTCCTAATGCAAAGCCACAAAGAATATCTAATGGATAATGTAATCCTAAGTATATTCGGCTATAAGCGAATATTAATGGCCATAGGAATATCAATCCCATATAGCGCACATAGGGCTTCATAATCAAATATAGTAATATTGCCGCAGCCATCGAATTTGAGGCATGACCGGATACAAAACTGAATGATTGTCTGGAAATTACGATTCGGATATAGTCTTTTATAGCAGGCTCATTACAAGGACGTAAACGCTGTACGCTATATTTAATTAGGTTTGTAGTTTGATCTGTCAGTGCAATTAATACGGATACAACTAATACCACCATTAGGGTATGTCTCCATCCTAATTTTTTGAAAATTATATAAAAGATTAGAAGAAATACAGGAATCCAATTGATTTGTTTGGTAATAAAACTCCAAAGGGCATCATATTGTTCAGAACCTAATCCATTAAGGTAAACAAAGACTTTTTGATCTAAAGCTACTAATTTTTCAATCATATTACATTTGACGTTTTATTGGACCTGTTGCGTCCTCTAAATCTTCTTTCATTTTATTAATCTCACCTGTGATATCACTTGTAATATCTTTTCCTATTGTAGTATCAATTCCGTTTTGCTCTGCACTCTTCTGAATTTCACTTTTAATTTCATTTGTAGCATCTTTCAACTGTCTCATTCCCTTTCCTAGCATACGTGCGATCTCCGGAACTTTATCAGCTCCAAATAGCATCACGACAACAAACAAAATAAAAATTATCTCTGAACCTCCCATAAACAAAAAACTTTTATATTTTTTTCCAAAACAAAGGTAGCCAAAATGTTTTTCTTAGAATCCATTTAAGCTTTAAAAAATAAGTTAAATTATAGGTAAGACCTACGAAAGATGACTCATTACAGTATTTTATTACTTCCTTTCGAACTTATCAAACTTCGATTTCACTTCTCCTTTTGGCCAAGTATTATTACTTAAATCAACATCTGCTGTTTCTAATTTTGGATCGATTACAATCTTTTTAATTGTTTTTTCTACCGCAAATACTCTCGTCACCTCAAGGTCATTTTTTCTCCAGATTTGCGCTGGAAAAACAAAATTCTCTGTGGAATTATCATCGTAGGTTACTTCTACAAGAATTGGCATTACCAATCCTCCTGGCTTATTGAAGGTTACCTCATAGAAGTATTTTGGTTCTTTTAATTTTGCAATTTCTTCTGCACTTAATTTCTTCTGTACATACTCGCTCAGCGTTTTTATATCTTTTAACTTGAATGATTTATCTTGTTTGCCTCCAGATTTGGCATCTTCTGCAATCATATAAACCATAGGTTGTTTTGGCGCTTCTTCTTTTTTAACTTCTTCAACTTTAGTTACTTTTCCTTTTTTAGCTTTTTCTTTTTTAGTGATAAGTACTTTAGTTTCTTTATTTGGTTCATTTGCTACAACATAGCGTTTTACCTCTTTTATTCCTATGTCATTATAATCTGTTGTATAAAACCATCCTCTCCAAAACCAATCTAAATCGACCGCAGAGGCATCTTCCATTGTTCTAAAAAAGTCCTCTGGTGTAGGGTGTTTAAACTTCCATCTATTTGCATAGGTTTTAAAGGCATAATCGAAAAGCTCAGGCCCCATAATGGTTTGGCGTAGTATGTTTAATCCTGTTGCTGGTTTTGCATAGGCATTACTACCAAATTGCGCGATATTCTCGGAATTTGACATAATAGGTTCTAAGAAATTTTGATCGCCATTCATATACGGTACAATCTTCGCTGCCGGACCACGAGCTGAAGGATAATTCGGCATATAATCTTGCTCTGCTAGATATTGCATAAATGTATTTAAACCTTCATCCATCCAAGTCCATTGGCGTTCATCACTGTTCACAATCATAGGAAACCAGTTATGTCCTACTTCATGGATTACAACACTGATTAATCCATTCTTCAATCGTTCGCTAACAAATCCTTTTTCGTCTGGGCGTCCAAAATTGAAACAAATCATAGGGTATTCCATCCCCTGTCTGTCTGAATTTACGGATATTGCTTTGTGGTATGGATAATCAAATGTTCGGCTGGAATATGATTTTAAGGTACTCGCCACTACTCGCGTGGAATATTCCTCCCATAACGGATTTCCTTCTTTTGGATATAATGAAATTGCCATTACCGATTTGTCGTTCAGTTTGACTGCCATTGCATCGTAAATGAATTTTCTTGAAGTTGCAAAAGCAAAATCTCTTACGTTCTGAGCGCTAAATTTCCATGTTTTCTTTTTATCTGAAACTGTTTTCTCAGCAATCTCAGCATCCATTTGAGTTACAATTTTAATGGGCTTATCGTATGTTTTTTCAGCTAATTCATAGCGTCGTATTTGTTCTCTGGTAAAGACTTCTTTTCGATTCATTAAGAAACCTGTTGCCTCCATAATATGATCGGCAGGAACTGTAATATTTACATCAAAATTACCAAATGGTAAAGCAAATTCTCCACTTCCCCAAAATTGCATATTTTGCCATCCCTGTACATCATTATACACGGCCATTCTAGGATAAAACTGCGCAATAACATATAGATTATTACCGTCTTTATCAAAATGTTCATAGCCTGAACGCCCTCCTTCAAGTACATGGTTATTGATATTATACCACCATTTTATTGAAAAAGACATTTTCTCCCCTCCCATTAATGGTTTTGGCAAATCAATGCGCATCATCGTTTGATTGATGGTATACTTCAATGCTTTTCCTTTCGAATCTTTTACAAATTCTATATTGAATCCACGTTCTAAAGTTGGCTTTAAATATTCTTTTGTGAAGTCATTTGGTCGGATTGCAGGATCAATCTTTTGTTTGTCAACCAATGGTGATTTTGATGTAGGCCCTATCTGATTTTGATCGAGCTGTACCCATAGGTACTCTAAATTATCTTTGGAATTATTGTAATAGGTAATTACTTCTTCTCCTGATATTTTAGCATTTTTATCATCCAATTCAATGTTCATTTTATAATCGGCTTGTTGCTGATAATAAGCTGGTCCTGGTGCCCCAGAAGCAGTTCTAAACATATTGGGTGTAGCAAATTCTTGATACATCTGCCTAAACTTATTATTTTCCGTATGTCCAGGCTCTTTTTTAGCTTCTTGTGCACACAAGGTTGAGACTGCTAAAAATGAAATTGCGGTAAAAAATGAAGTACTTTTTTTCATCTGAATCGTTTAATGAGCGATGAAATTAATACTTTTTTATGAAATTATTATAGAAATCAGAAATTTAATGTGCCGTTAATGTTATTTTCTGTCAGTAATAAACTCTTCTTTACTCCGGATATATTGGTATGAATAATATTCTGTTGTTCTGAAATATAGTCGATCAATAATGTATTATATACATCTAAAGTGCTTATTTTACCTACTTCTTGAACATTGTAATAGCATATCAAAACATCTTCTTCTATTTCTTTTCCTAAATAATTAATGGCTTTTGTTTTTCCATTTACTTTGATTGAGAATTTCTCTAGCAAATATTTTTTCACCAGTGTTTCGGCTTCTGGAAGTTCTTTTGACGTTCCCAAATACAGTTTTTTACCATATTTTTTTTCTAAAGCATTGTCTAGGTCATCAATAAAAATTCGGGAGGTAATTTGTAATGCTTTTTTTTCTTGATTATAATTCACTTGGTATACTGAAACATAAAATTTATGAATCCCCATTGAAGTGAATACAACAAGAAATAAACTGGCTAGAATAAAAAGTAATGATTTTCTCATTTCCCAAAAATAGAAAAAAGATAGATAGTATTATTTCCCATAAAGTCGAATGGCGTTAAATTTCAACGACAACCCACTTAATAAAAAGGTAACTAATGATTTATTCTTCGTTTTTAAAGCTCTTGCCAATTCTACATCTTCTACTGCAAAGTATTGGAATCCCTTAATATACTCGGCTGGGATTTTCAATTGATTGATGTAAAAATTATCTTCATACAAAAGGTCTAGTATTTCCAAAGACCGTTCCTTACCTTCAATAACCACTTGTTTTTTCATGATTTTTGTTCGGCCCGAAATAGCGTTTATAAGGGCATCCGTTCCGTTGGTTGCTGTATAGACTTTACGTTCTGCTGCGGTGTATTCTTTTTGATTTTGAGGAATGATCCCTAATGCTTTGGCATTAATCCGACGGTTGTCTACAATCTCAACTTCATCCAACTGATTCACCATTTCTTCCAATTTGATAAAGAAATATTCTTTCTCAAAATCGTATTGTGATAGCTGAACGCTTCTTCCGATGAGTTGTACCGCTGAAAACATCAGAACATCACCTGGCTTGGCTTCAATTTTGAAATATCCATCCTGATCGGATTGTGTTCCAGCATTATTCGTTGTGTTCATTACAATAATACCTTGTTTAGTACTATTATCTGTGATAATCTTACCGTTTAAGACTTGATATTTTGCACCTTGACCAAAAACAAAATGACTTAAAAAAATAAAAAAAACAATAATACTACTTCTTTTCATCCCACCTTTTTGAATTATATTCTACTGCCAGTTCTCCAATAACAAATTTAATCATTGTTTTATTTTTTGTTTTAACGGCGCGTACTAAACGTTCATTTTCTATAAGATAATATTGAAATCCTCGAATATGATCTTGCGGTATTTTCAAATCATTGACATAAAATTCATCTTCATATAAATCTTCAATAAACTTGAGCGTTCCTTCTTTTTTCTCTACTTCGTATTCTTTTTTAAGAATTTTTGATCGTCCAGAGAACATATTAAACAATGGATCTAACGATAATCCTATCATAGGCTGTAATGTTGCTGCATCAAATCCCAGCTTTGTTCCAGATTCTGTACCAGATTTCAAATTTCTTTCTGCTTTTGTATATGATTTTTGTCCCTTAGGAACAATCCCTAGTGAAACGGCATTAATATTATTATACTTTCTTACATACACTTCATCCAAAAAAGTAATTTGTGCTTCTAATCGTACTAAAAGCAAATCTTCATTGAAGTCTTCTTTTTTTAATACAATATTCCTCCCTTTAAACTGTACACCTGAAAACATTAAGGTATCATTCGCTTTTGCTGAGATTGAAAAATAACCTCCTTTTTCAGTAACGATACTTTTTTCCGTGCTTAGATTAATAACATAAATCCCCTCTAGATTTGAATAATCACTTGTTATTTTACCTTTAAGGTTTTTACGTAAAGGCTCCTGAGACCAGGATGTAAAATAACATAAAAAAATCAATAAGGAAGCTGTTAAAGTTCTTTGCATAAATAAAAATTAAAAGTGCTAAACAATTTATTTTATTAAACTATTCTGCTATTTTGATACATTTAATCCTAAAAAACTATTCATATACTAACAAATAATTATTTTTTGGATGTCTTTGTAAAAGTATCAGTACTTGTTCTAAATATAGTATTAATGACTTGGTAAATTTATGTTAATACCCTTTCTCCAAAAGTTTAAATCAATTTAAAGTTTATTCCCGTTCAAACTTTATAACTTTGTTCTATCTAAATGGAATAAAATGAAAAATCTTATTATTGCTAGTACCTCAACACTACATGATGGTGCTTATCTTGAGTATCTTTTACCAACATTAGCCGATCATTTTAAACATGTAAAAAACCTACTCTTTATACCCTTTGCCCGTCCTGGTGGTATTTCTCATGATGAATATACTCATAAAGTAAAATCGGCTTTCGCGGCAATACATATTAATGTAACAGGATTGCATGAATATGAAAACCCAGAAGAAGCCATACTCAACGCAGAGGGAATCTTCACCGGCGGAGGAAATACTTTCTTACTGGTCACTCAACTTTATAAATTCAAACTAATGGATGCATTAGAAGAAGCGGTAAAAGAGGGAACACCATACCTTGGAACGAGTGCTGGCAGCAACATTTGTGGTCTTACGATGCAAACGACTAATGATATGCCAATTATTTACCCGCCTAGTTTCAAAACATTAGGATATATTCCATTTAATCTAAACCCACATTACTTAGATCCAGATCCAAGTTCAAAACACATGGGAGAAACTAGAGAAACCCGAATTAAAGAATTTCACCAATTCAACACTGTTCCTGTCCTAGGACTACGCGAAGGTAGTTGGCTTGATGTAAAAGGAAACACAATAACACTAAAAGGAAACTTATCTGCTCGTCTTTTCAGAGTGCATGAAACTCCTGAAGAATTAGAAACAGGAAGTGACCTAAGTTTTCTAGGTCAACTTTAAACTATTCAAAACCTTATCATACTCTGATAAGGTTTTTTTATACAAACTTCTTAAAACAAAAAAATCCGAAACTTTCGTTTCGGATTTTTCTTCTCTGAGCGAGAGACGAGGCTCGAACTCGCGACAACCAGCTTGGAAGGCTGGAGCTCTACCAACTGAGCTACTCTCGCATTTAATGTGGTGCAAATATAAAAAATAAAACCAATATGATGCAAATTTTATTTTCTAAAAGAATCAGGGTCAATTTTTACATTAATACCTTCCTCTATAAAAACGAAAAATCCGAAATTTTCATTTCGGATTTTCTTCTCTGAGCGAGAGACGAGGCTCGAACTCGCGACAACCAGCTTGGAAGGCTGGAGCTCTACCAACTGAGCTACTCTCGCATTTACTGTGGTGCAAATATAAAGAATATGCTTATTTATATCCAAGCTTTTTTTGAAAAAAAAATATTTTTTTTACTCCTTATTTCCTCAACCACCTGCAACGAAAGGTTAACTTATTTACAATTAAAGGTTTATAAACGGTTAAGGATTTTTTTAACACGAGTTTTTTTTCAACTAAAGGAAAAAATATGTAACTTTAAAAAATAAGCCCCTATCATGAGTCCAATTATTAAAGAAATATCTGCTGCGGAAACATTCGTTGTCCGTCATCTTGTATTAAGAAACAATAAACCTATTGAAAGTTGTCGTTTTGATGGCGATACATTAACCACTACTAAACATTACGGTATTTTTATAGATAATGTACTTGTAGGTGTTGCTTCTTTATTTAAAAATAACACGAAATACCTCGATCAGAATAACCAGTTTCAATTGCGTGGGATGGCTATTTTAGATTCTCATCAAAAAAAAGGGCTTGGCGAAGCTTTACTTCAGCATATTGAGCAAGAAACAAAAAACATCCCTGAGGCCTTGATTTGGTTCAATGCTAGGGAAGTTGCCGTAGGGTTTTATAAAAAATTAGGCTATGAAGTTATCGGTAGTCCTTTTAATATTGAAGATATTGGCATACATTATGTAATGTATAAAAAACTATAACCATAAGTTTATCGTATCTAAACCTATATCATTACTATAAAACTGTTATTTATGAAATTATTTTACATCCTATTCATAGCAACCCTTTTTGTTGGTTGTAAAAAAGAAAATAGTGCAGTCAAAAAAGTTGAAAAAGTAATTGAAGCCATAACACCTACTAATAGCACTACTTTGAAAAAAGTTTCGCTTGATAGTGTTCATTTATCCGAAACTAAAAATGATTCCATCATTGCTTTTTATAAATTAGAAAAGAATGAAACCGTTTGGAATGAAAAAGAAAATCGAGATGCTTTAATCAAAGAAATTAAAAATTCAGGGAAAGAAGGAATGAATCCTAATGATTATCCCTTAACAAAAATTCAATCTTATGAGAATAAAATCAAATCCTTATCCGACGATGATATTATTCAATATGACATCTTATTAACGACAAGTTACTATAAATTCATCAACGAATTGGCTAATGGTAAGCTCAATTCCAAAAAACTATATAATGATTGGGATTTAAAAACCAATAAAGTCAATATCAACAAACCATTAGTAACCGCACTAAAAGAGAATGAAATTGAAAAGATGATTGAGGATAACAAGCCACATCATATTGTTTATTTAAAACTAAAAGATGCACTTGCAGCTATTGATCAATACCCAAAAGATAGCCCTCCAACAATTCAACTCAAAGAAAAAAAGATTGTATTGAATGATACGAATCAATCAGTTATCAATATCAAGAAAAAATTAATGTATTGGAAGGATTTAAAAGCAAAAGACAGCTTGACTACAGTTTATGATGAGGATACACAAAAAGCGGTTAAGAAATTCCAAAAAAGACATGGTTTACAGGCCGATGGTGTAATTGGCGCAGGTACTGTTGCAGCTCTAAACATATCGAAAGCTAAAAGAAAAGAGCAGATTATCGCCAATTTAGAACGTTGGAAATGGTATCCAAAAAACATGGGGAAAAGTTATTTAATTATCAATATTCCCGATTATATGTTGTCTGTAGTAAAAGATAATGACACCGTAAAAACGCATCGTGTTATTGTAGGAAAAGAAAAAAGAAGAACGCCTATCTTATCGTCAAAGCTAAATTATATTGTATATAATCCTACTTGGACAGTTCCTCCTACTATCTTGAAAGAAGATGTTATCCCAGCGACTTCTAGAAACTTCGGTTACCTTGATTCTAAAAACATAACGGTTTATGACAAAAACAATAATGTCGTTGACGAAAGAAACTGGAAATCACAGGATGCTAAAGCTTACCGATATGTACAAAGTCCTGGAGATTACAATTCATTAGGTCGTATGAAAATTATTTTCCCTAATCCTTATTTGGTATATCTACATGACACAAACAATAGATCTCTTTTCAATAATTCTTTCCGTGCGTTAAGCTCTGGATGTATTCGAGTGGAAAATCCGATGGATTTATCAGAATATTTATTAGATGATTCTAAAAACTGGACCAAAGATAAAATCAACGAAACTTTGGCAACTAAGAAAACCAAAAACGTAAATATTAAAGACAATATCTACATTCACCAATTATATTGGACAGCATGGATGGACGGTAATGAATTACAGTTCCGTGATGACATCTATAAATTTGATGCAGGCTTATATCAAAAATTGAGAAATTAAATCAATTTAGTTTTTGATTCGTAGCTTTTTGATGGGTGATAAATAAAAAGACATGATTTTCCTTTTATTGCTTCAATGATTTCATCTCTTAATTCCATTGGAATTGCTGGACAACCTAGGCTTCTTCCTAGTCTACCATTGTGTCTGATGAAATTTTCATTCGCATAGTCAGCACCATGCATTACAATAGCTCTTTCTCTTGCTTTATCATTGATTCCTTTTTCAAGACCATCTAATTGTAAAGACAATCCATGTTTTCCTAAATAAGTATCTCCTGTAGAATAGAATCCTAAACTACTTTTGAATGAATTAGGACTGTTTGAAAAAGCATTCGCAAACTCGTCTCCCGTATTTTTTCCGTGAGCAACAAGCGATTGATATAATATTGTATTTGTTGTTAAATCAATAACCCACAGTCTTTTCTTATTAGCCGATAAACTAAAATCTACTAAAGTCAAAATATCTTTTTGAATTAGTCCTTTATCTTTTAATATATAGAAACCTTGAAGGGCTTTTGAAAAGCTTTCTAATTTTGGTAAGGCAAAACTATTGGCTTGTAAATTATTATATATTGTTTCAACTTTTAATGTGAAACTGTTTGTTTTTGTTGTTGAGACTATTTTAGCACTCTCTCTATTTGTTTTTGTCACATTCGAGGAAAACGACATGAAAAAAAACATCACCACCGGCATAATCTTATAAATCATTGTAAATGTTTGTGTTGCAATTAGTAATCAGGTTGCCAAAAATATAAAAATATTGTTATAAACAAAACTTAGCCATAACAATTAGTTGTTTTTTAACAAAACAGCATTTTAACATTTAACTCCCTGCTAGTCTTTGTTTTACAAAAACGTAACACTTTATATAATATTGTCACATTTACTATAAAAATTATTTTTTTTATGATTATTTTTGCTAGACACATCGGATTTAAAAAATCAAATACTAGGGATACTCCCAGTCATTCCATCCTTTGTTACTGAATAAATACTATAAAACTTCCATACAATGCATAAAAAAGTAATCTTAATGATTCTTGATGGTTGGGGAAAATCTCCAAATCCAAAAGTTTCTGCAATTGACAATGCCAACACTCCTTTTATTGATAGTTTGTACACAAAATACCCTAATGCATCATTGCGTACCGATGGATTAAATGTAGGTTTACCTGAGGGTCAAATGGGAAATAGCGAAGTGGGCCACATGAATTTAGGAGCGGGTCGAATTATTTACCAAGATTTAGCAAAAATAAATTTAGCTGTACAGAACAAGACATTAAACCAAGAGAAAACGCTTTTGGATGCTTTCAAATACGCAAAAGAAAATCATAAAAATGTACACTTCTTAGGATTAGTATCAAATGGAGGTGTTCATTCTCACATTGATCATTTAAAAGGCTTAGTAGATGCCACACAAGAATATGGTCTAGACAATGTATTCATTCATGCTTTTACAGATGGCCGAGATGTTGATCCAAAATCAGGTAAATCTTTTATCACAGATTTGGACCATTATATCAAAAACACGACTGTAAAATTAGCGTCAATCATTGGTCGTTATTATGCAATGGATCGTGACCGCCGTTGGGAACGAATCAAGCTTGCTTACGACCTTATCGTTAATGGAATAGGAACGCATTCTAAAAATGCAAAGCAAAGTATTCAGGAGGATTATGATAAATCCATTACCGATGAGTTTATTAATCCTATCGTGATGGTCGATGCAAATGATAAACCTATCGCTACAATAAAAGAAGATGATGTTGTAATCTTTTTCAATTTCAGAACTGATCGTGGACGTCAATTAACAGAGGTATTAACTCAGGTGGATTGCCATGAAGAGAATATGCATAAAATGAATTTATACTTTGTCACGTTGACTAATTATGATGACTCTTTCAAGGGTATTCATGTCGTTTATGACAAGGACAACATCACTGAAACATTGGGTGAAGTTTTAGAGAAAAATCACAAGAAACAGATTCGTATCGCGGAAACAGAAAAATATCCTCATGTTACCTTTTTCTTTTCTGGTGGTAGAGAAATTCCTTTTGAGGGTGAAAGTAGACTTTTATGTCCTTCCCCAAAAGTAGCAACTTATGACTTAAAACCAGAAATGAGTGCTTATGACTTAAAAGATGCATTGATTCCCGAGTTAAACAAGAGGGATGTAGATTTCGTTTGTTTAAATTTTGCCAATGGCGATATGGTGGGACATACAGGTGTTATGTCTGCTGCTATTAAAGCTTGTGAAGCGGTTGATATTTGTGTGAAAGAAGTTATTGAAACGGCTTTAGCTAATGATTACACAACTATAGTGATTGCTGATCACGGAAACTGTGAAACAATGATTAATCCTGATGGTAGTCCAAATACGGCTCACACCACGAACCCTGTTCCAATTATCCTTGTAGACAAAGAGCTAAAAACAATTCACGATGGCGTATTAGGTGACATCGCTCCTACTATTTTAAAATTAATGGGAATTGAAAAACCTGCAGTAATGACGCGTCATTCTTTACTATAATTGGTTTCTGAATTCAATAAAAAAAGAGGTATTTCAAATGAAGTACCTCTTTTTTATTTATAGCTTACTGATCATATCAAAGTAAGCCTTTTCTATTTGCTCCTGATGATCTGGATGCGCAATTTTAATCATTTCTTTTGCCCGTTCTTTCAAAGTCTTTGCATACATATTCGCAATCCCATATTCGGTTACAATATACTGTACATGTGAACGTGTTGTAACAACTCCTGCTCCTTGTTTCAAATAAGGCACAATCCTACTCTCTCCTCTTTTCGTTACAGAAGGCAATGCAATAATTGCTTTTCCTCCATTGCTTAGGGATGCTCCTCTTATGAAATCCATTTGTCCACCTACACCTGAATACATTTTCCCACCAATGGAATCTGCACAAACTTGCCCCGTAATATCAACCTCGATTGCCGAGTTTATCGCAATCATTTTAGGATTACGTCGAATTACTGATGTATCGTTCACATAGGATGACTCTCGCATTTCAATAAATGGGTTATCATCTACAAAATCATATAATCTCTGGGATCCTATCAGAAAAGTAGCTAATGCTCTTCCTCTGTTTACTCCTTTATAATTGCAATTAATGATGTCTTTTTCAATCAAATCGATCACACCATCGGAAAACATTTCGGTATGCAATCCTAAGTTTTTATGATTGGTTAATTGTGTCAGAACTGCATTGGGTATGGATCCAATTCCCATTTGTAAGGTGCTCTCATCTTCAATTAATGAGGCTACATATCGCCCAATTGTTGCTTCTTGTTCCGAAATAGAAGCCATTTCGTGACATGCCATTGGAACATCAACCTCAACTAAATAATCTATTTCGGAAACATGCAATAATCCATCACCAAATGTTCGAGGCATTCGAGGATTTACTTGTGCTATTACTACTTTCGAATTTTCAATCGCTGCCAAGGAAGCTTCAACCGAAACACCTAATGAACAATATCCATGTCTGTCTGGAGGGGAAACTTGTACAAAAACAACATCTAGTGGCACTACTTTTTTGCGAAATAATAAAGGTAATTCACTGAGAAAAACTGGGGTGTAAGAGCCATTTCCTTCTTTTAATGTATGTCTTACATTTTTACCAATAAAAAAGGAGTTTACATGGAAGCTTTCATGCAAAGCTGGATCAGCATAAGGCGCTTCTCCTTCGGTATGCAAATGGCAAACTTCTACGTTTCTTAATTCAGATGCTCTTTCTGCCAAGGCTTTCGTTAATACTGTAGGCGTTGCTGCTGCTGCCTGTACATATACCCTATCATTCGATTTTACAACTTTGACAGCATCTGCTGCCGAAATATATTGACTCATACCTGATAATTTTATTCAAAAATACATCCCTTTAAATTACGAAAAAATGATAAACCTCATGTATTAATTTCAAATAAAAAATTAATCAACGAAATGTTGTACTTTTGCACCTTTAAAATTAGTGTTATGATTATTATTAAAACTCGTGAAGAAATTGAATTAATGCGTGAAAGTGCATTAATCGTGTCCAAAACATTAGGAATGCTCGCTACAGAGATTAAACCTGGTGTAACGACTCTTCAACTTGATAAATTAGCAGAAACTTACATTAGAGATCATGGTGCTGTACCTGGATTCTTAGGATTATATGGTTGCCCTTCTACATTATTAACCAGTGTAAATGAGCAAATTGTTCATGGTTTACCAACGAATAGACCTATTGAAGAAGGTGATATCGTTTCTATAGATTGTGGTACAATCAAAAATGAATATTATGGTGATCATGCCTATACTTTTGAAGTAGGTGATGTGAAACCAGAAACTAAAAAATTATTACAAATTACCAAAGAATCACTTTACGTTGGTATCCGTGAATTACGTTTAGGTAATCGCGTAGAAGATGTAGGAAATGCTATTCAGCGTTATACTGAAGCACATGGTTATGGTGTTGTAAGAGAGCTTGTAGGTCATGGTTTAGGTAAAAAAATGCACGAGGATCCTGAAATGCCTAACTACGGTAAACGTGGTAGAGGTAAACTTTTTGTAGAAGGAATGGTTGTTGCAATCGAGCCTATGATTAACATGAAGTCTAAAAACATCAAACAATTAAAAGATGGTTGGACAATTGTAACTGCAGATGGTAAACCTAGTGCTCACTTTGAACATGATGTAGCTATTGTAGATGGTAAACCAGAATTGTTATCCACATTTGCTTATATCTATAAAGCTTTAGGTATTGTATCGAATGAGGAAGATGAATTCAGACAAAAACCTTTGGTTATTTCTTAATGAAAAAGGCGTTTAAATTTATTCTGAATACTATACCAAGGCCTCTATTAATTCGATTGAGTTATGTTGCCAGACCTGTATTGGCCTTATTTTTAAAGGGTGATACTTATACGGATCCTATTGACGGAAAAAGTTTTAAAAATTTCCTTCCTTATGGTTATGGTACTCAACGTAATAATGTCTTATCCCCAAGCACTCTTTCACTAGAAAGACACCGCTTATTGTGGTTGTATCTGAAAAATGAAACTAATTTTTTCACCCAACCCAAAAAGATTTTACATTTTGCACCTGAGCAGGCTTTTTACAAGCGTTTCAGAAAACAAAAAAACTTAGAGTATACTACAACTGATTTATATTCTCCTTTGGCGGATGTAAAAGCAGATATTTGTAATCTACCATTTCAAGACAATAGTTTTGACCTTATTCTTTGTAATCATGTCTTGGAGCATATTCCGGATGATACTAAAGCAATGGAAGAATTATACCGCATTCTGAAACCTGGAGGTATGGGAATTTTCCAGATTCCACAGGATTTGAATCGCGCTACAACTTTTGAAGATAATAGTATTACTGATCCCAAAAAACGCGCTGAAATATTTGGTCAATATGATCATGTTCGCGTGTATGGTCGTGATTATTTTAACAAACTTAGATCCATTGGATTCACCGTTGTAGAAGAAGATTATACTACCAAAATAGGACCTGAATTAGTCGAACGTTATTGTTTGGCAAAAGGAGAAATCATTCCTATTTGTTATAAAAAATAAAACCCCTGTAAGAATTACTCACAGGGGTTTTTCATTGTATGTCAATACTCTTAGCTCTTAGTTCATTTCTGGCATCAGCATTCCGATAATTTTATCCTTTGTTAAATACTTTTTAGCAACAGCTTGAATTTCTTTTGCCGTTACAGCATTTACTTTCTGCTCATACCCTACAACATCGTTTACATCTGTTCCATCAACATAGGCCGACTTTAATGATCCTAACCAGAATCTGTTTTCTTTCAAATCCTTCTTATAATCTAAAATTTCCCCTTCTTTATATTTCACTACATCTTTTTGATCTGGCCCATTGTCCACTATTTTTTGCAATTCGCGCAATGCCGAAGCAGTTAATTTTTCTGCATTTTCTGGTCCGCATGGAAAACTAATCGAAAAACTGTACGATCCATAAGGTACTTTATTCAAAGATCCTCTCGCTCCAACACCATAAACTCCACTTTCATTTTCTCTTAATTCCTCTACTAACTTAATAGACAGCACTTCCCCTAAAGCTTGCATAGCCATATCTTCTTTTGGATCATATTTACAATCTCCCTGATACATAATTGTCACAGAACTTTTAGGGTCTGTTCCTTTATTGACTACTTTTTTATGATCTCCTTTGATATAACGGTATCCCAAATCTATCATCTTCTCTCTTTCCATAGTTGAGGGTAACGAAGCAAGATATTGTTCTGAATATTTCTCCATGGCTGCATCGTCAATATTCCCTACAAAATAGAAAACAAAATCTCCTGCATTAGCAAAACGTTCTTTATACTTCTTATAGGCTAAATCATAATCCGCAACTTCCAATGCTTTTTCGTCTGGAAAGATCCCTGTGAACCTTGGATTCTCAGCATAGATATATCTGTAGAATTGATCTTGAAAGTAATAACTTGGTGTTGACAATAGATTTTTAAACACAGCGGTCTGTTTTTGTTTATAACCTGCAAATGCCTCATCATCTTGATTTAAATCTGTAAAATAAGCATGGGTCATTTGAAACAAATATTCTAAATCTTTTGGTGTTGAACTACCACGGACTCCTTCTGTAATTGCAGATATATAAGGAGAAGCTTTTGCTATTTTACCCGTCATGAATTTATTGATATCGTTTATTTTTAGTCCTGAAACACCTGCCTCTGTCAAACCATTGTTTGCCCATTGTGTCTTGTTCATTTCTTCATTAGAATACAAGTTTGTTCCGCCAAAGCTTACAGCATCCATCAAAACTTCATCATTCTTAAAATCTGTTTTTTTGTAAACAACCTTCGCACCATTTGAAAGTGTCAATGTCGTTGTACCGATTTTATCATTTGTTTCCTTCTTTATAACTTTACCTGGCTTCACTTCTTTACGCAATAAACTTTGTACCATTTCTGAATCTTGGTACGCTGTTAATGCCGCTGAATTCACTTTCAAAACTTCCAAAACTTCTTTTTCAGTTACTTTTTTCAGTCCTTCTTTTTCTGGTCCAGTAATAACCACAACTCGATTATCCTCCTTGATGTAATTAGTAATCAATTTATTCACTTCCTCCACCTTTATTGTAGGAAATAAGTTTTTTATCGTTTCATATTCCCAAGCAATACCAGGAACAGGTTCATTTTTCAAGAAATTACCTTGGTACTCTCCCACAAAATTGACAGAATTTGTTTTATCACGATCATTGTATGTTTTTTCATAACTAGCTAAATACTCTGCTTTTGCTCGCTCTAATTCATTTTGAGTAAATCCAAATTTACGTACCCTCTCATTTTCTTCAACAACAACTTTCAATCCTTGTAAAGATTTATCTTCTTGTGTCATTGCAGATGCTTGATAAGCATCTTTGGTTCTTGCCCATGTACTTCCATAGTATGCATAAGCATAGTTAAATGGCGGATTAGCAGTATTTACTAATTCATCTAATCTATTATTCAACATGCTTGAGAATAATCCTTTTAAAAGATCATTTCTATAATCATTTACAGTCACAGTGGTTTTTGGAGCATCGTAATCTTTATAAACAAGATTTACTCTCGTAAAAGAAGCTTCTTTATCTGATTCTACAGCTACAAAAGTTTCTTTGTGATTCGGCACATCGTAAGTCTTTCTTGGTCGTTCATTTTTTGGATTTTTATAGCCTGAAAAATGTTCTATAATTTTCTTCTCCATCGCTACTGGATCTATATCACCAACCACAATTACACTCATCAGATTAGGTCTATACCAATCTTTATAGAATCGAATTAATGCTTCATGCTTGAACTTTTCTAAAATCTCTTTTTTACCAATTGGCAAACGATCTGCATAATGCGATTTATATAACATTTTAGAAATATACTTTCCTAACATTCTTTTATCAGCACCTAATCCTAAACGATATTCTTCTAAGACTACTCCTCTTTCTTTATCAATTTCCTCTGGTGTCAAAACGGTATTAAAAGCCCAATCTTCTATAATCTGAAATCCTTTCTCTAACTTTTCCGGGTCGTCAGATGGTATTGGTAGGAAATATGCTGTTTCATCAAAACTGGTATAGGCATTTAAATGCTGTCCAAATTTCACTCCAATACTTTGAAGATAATCTACTAATTGATTTTTAGGAAAACGTTTGGTTCCATTAAAACACATATGTTCCATAAAATGCGCTAATCCGCGTTGATCATCGTCTTCCAAAATAGAACCTGCATTCACTACTAATCTTAAATCAACCTTATTTTCTGGTTTTGAGTTTTTCTTAATGTAATATGTTAATCCATTTTTTAATTTTCCTTTTTTAACGGTTGCATCAAATGGAATTGGCGAATCCGATTTAAATTCCTGCGCAAAAATAAATCCTGGAACGGTCATCAGGAGGAATAACAATACGTTCAATTGCTTCATAAAATTATATGTTATTTAGTTATAGTTGCAGGTAAAACTAGTTACATAATGCTATTCAAGAAATTCAATTATACTAATTTTAACTAAATCACATGAATATATTAACTTTATCTCACACAATATTAAACAATTACACATTAATACTCGATTATTATAAAAATACCATTCTTTGGTCCTTTTCGGAGAAAACTTCTTCTAATTCAAGTTTTTAAACCCATGCAATCGGTGAGAATTACTATATTTACATTTTATACGTATAATTTAGACGCTCGAAAGATGGTTTTGAAAAAGTTTAATTATTTTCTTTGTTGGTTACTTCTTACGAATGTAATGATCAGTTTTGCACAGGTACAAAATGAAGTAGCGCCTCCCTATAACATAAAAACAGTCAGTTTTGTTCAAAACCAACAAAACATGATTCCTATATTCCGAAAAGGAGATACTTTTCAACTTCAATTTGACGATTTGTTTGGTGATGAGTCCAACTATTATTATACTATCACACATTGTAATTACGACTGGACGCCTTCACAATTAGCGAAGAGCGAATACTTAGAGGGCTTTGATAATCAAAGAATCCGTGATTATGAGAATTCATTCAATACCTTACAAATTTATTCACACTATCGATTATCGATTCCAAACGTTCAGACGAATCTAAGAGTGACTGGAAACTATATCATCAATATCCTTAATGAAGATCAAAACATTGTTTTTTCAAGAAAATTTGTCTTGTATGATGATTTAGTAAGCGTGCCTTTGCAGATGAAAAGATCTCGTGACTTAAGTACTATCGAACAGAAACAGAATTTAGATTTTGCTATAAAATCACCTAATTTATTATTCCAAAGTCCTTTGCAAAATGTAAAAGTATTATTGATGCAAAATGGTCAATGGAACAATGCCATTTACAATATCAAACCACAATACACCATTGGGAATGATTTGATTTATAAATACAATACTGAAACTCAATTTTGGGGTGGAAATGAATTTTTAAATTTTGATAATAAAGAAATTCGAACGGTGAATAATACTGTTTTATATGTAGATGCAAAAGACATTTACAACAGTCACTTATACACTAACGAAGCACGTGCTAACAAAATCTATACGTACTACCCTGATATTAACGGTAACTTTGTATTGCGTAATATGAATGCTGCAAATAACGAAGTCGAAGCTGATTATGCTTGGGTATATTTTAGTTTAAGTGCTCCTGAATACTTTGGTAAAAAAGATATTTATGTTTCTGGAATGTTCAATAATTATTTATTGACTGATGAAAACAAAATGAAGTATAATCAAGAAAAAGGGCTTTATGAAAAAGCAATTATGATTAAACAAGGTTTCACGAATTTCAAATATGTAATTTCTGACGGTAAAAAAGTAGACGATGAAAATGCTATTGATGGTAATTATTATCAAACTGAAAACGAATATTTCGTTGTTGTATATTACCGTGAAAATGGAGAACGATATGATCGTGTAATTGGTAAAGGAGTAGCAAGTTCACAGAACATTACGAATTAATTTTAAAGATAATTTAACTAAACTTAATCCCTTGCTTTTCTAGAGATCTAATATTTTTTTTATCTTTACACAACATTTTTAAAGAATCTTTCAGAAAATATTTACAACCCTATGGTTTCTCAGATTACAAGAGGTATAAAAATTTCAGTTTTGACTAGTTTTGAAGGTACATACTTCAAGAACTACAAAATTCATTTTGCCTTTAGTTATGAGGTTACTATTGAAAATCAAAGTAAAGATTCTGTCCAATTAACTTCACGCCACTGGGAAATTTACGATTCCCTTAATGACATTGAAATTGTAGATGGCGAAGGTGTAATAGGAAAAAAACCTGTTTTAAAACCAGGAGAAAAGCACACCTATAGTTCTGGTTGTTTACTTTCTTCTCCGTTTGGTGCGATGAGAGGATATTTTAGCATGGTGAATTTCACCTCTACCAAAATGTTTCGCGTTATCATTCCTACATTTCGTTTAAGCACACCTTTTGCTTTAAACTAATTTAAAAATTACATTTCCTTCTTACTCTTTAAATTTCATCGAGGATAATCATTCTATTTTACTCCTTTTTGGAAGAATAAATTGAATCTCCTAAAAGCTTCAGAATAAGATATTGTTAATAATTCCCAATTTCTAGTATTTTGATATTTTAAAAATATCATTTCGTATCTTTGTGTTGCAAATAATTAATTATTCATAAAAATCTTAGTTGCCATGCCAAAAGGAATTTTTAATGTACCTAAAGCGATCAATGAAACTGTAAAATCATACGCTCCTGGTTCACCAGAAAGAGAAGAAGTACTTGCTACTTTCAAAAAAATGTACAATTCAACAGTGGATATTCCATTATACATTGGAGGTAAAGAAATTAGAACCGGTAATACAAAAAATATAAACCCTCCTTTTGATCACCAACACGTTGTTGGTAAATATCATCAGGCAGATAAAATCCATATTGAACAAGCGATCGAAACGGCTTTGGAAGCACGTAAAAAATGGGCTAATTTATCTTGGGAACACAGAGCTTCAATTTTCTTAAAAGCTGCAGAATTATTAGCGGGACCATACCGTGCAAAAATCAATGCTGCAACAATGATTGCTCAAGCAAAAACTGTTCACCAAGCAGAAATTGATTCTGCTTGCGAATTCATTGACTTTTTACGTTTCAACGTACAATTCATGACTCAAATTTATCATGAACAACCAATTTCTTCTGAAGGAATATGGAATCGCATGGAACACAGACCTCTAGAAGGTTTTGTTTATGCAATTACTCCTTTTAACTTTACAGCTATTGCTGGTAACCTTCCTGCTTCTCCAGCATTAATGGGGAATGTAGTAGTATGGAAACCTAGTGCTACTCAGATTTATTCTGCTGCTGTAATCGTTGAAGTTTTCAAAGAAGCGGGATTACCAGACGGTGTAATCAACGTGGTTTACGGAAATTCAAGCATGATTAGTGATACTCTTTTAGAAAACCCACATTTTGCTGGAATCCATTTTACAGGATCAACAGGTGTTTTCAATGATATCTGGGCAAAAATTGGAAGTAACATTCATAAATACAAAACATACCCAAGAATCGTTGGAGAAACTGGTGGAAAAGATTTCGTGATTGCTCACCCTTCTTCACACCCAGCACAAGTTGCTACAGCATTATCAAGAGGTGCTTTTGAATATCAAGGACAAAAATGTTCTGCGGCATCTAGAGCTTATTTACCAAGTTCTATCTGGCCAGCTATTAAAGAACAATTGGTTGGAGATTTGAAAAGCATGAAAATGGGTTCTCCAGAAGATACATCAAACTTCGTATCTGCTGTTATTAGTGAGAGTTCATTTGATAAATTAGCAAAATTCATCGATCAGGCGAAAAAAGATTCTGATGCTGAAATCATTGTAGGTGGTAATTACGACAAAACAAAAGGATACTTTATTGAGCCTACAGTTATTGTAACAACCAACCCAAAATATGAAACAATGAGTACTGAGTTATTCGGTCCTGTATTGACTATTTATGTTTATGAAGATGCTAAATGGGAAGAAACACTACACTTAGTAGATGAAACTTCAGAGTACGCGTTAACGGGTGCTGTTTTCAGTCAAGATCGTTATGCTATCGAACAAGCTACTAAAATATTAGTAAATAGTGCTGGTAACTTCTATATCAATGACAAACCAACTGGAGCTGTTGTAGGTCAACAACCATTTGGTGGTGCTAGAGGATCTGGAACAAATGACAAAGCTGGTTCTATCTTGAACTTATTGCGTTGGGTTTCTCCTAGAACAATCAAAGAGACATTCGTAACTCCTACAAATTACAGATATCCATTTTTAGGATAATCTAATTTGATATATAAATAAAAAAAGCCCATTTCAATTGAAATGGGCTTTTTTTATACTTTAAATTTTATCGGTAAATGAACTACTTTTTTTGTTTCAAAAAATTCATTTTCAAAAATTGAAGCCAATTCATATTGTGTGGCCTTTGGAAAATCCTGAAGTTCTTCTGTCAAATCTCCCCCTTTTAAATAAAGGATTCCATTTTTCAATTCGTGCTTTTGTTGTTTTTTAATTTTGTTCTTTATCCAAAGCACAAAATCTGGCATATTAGTTACTGCTCTACTCACCACAAAATCAAATTCACCTTTTACTAATTCTGCGCGAATTTGTTCTGCTTTTACATTTTTCAATCCTAAAGCATCAGCCACTGCCTGAACAACTTTTATTTTCTTTGCAATAACATCAATTAAATAAAAATGTGTTTCAGGAAATAGAATCGCTAATGGAATTCCCGGAAAGCCTCCTCCTGTACCAACATCTAAAATTTTTGTTCCCGCCTTAAAACCCTGTATTTTAGCAATCCCAAGAGAATGCAAAACATGTTTCGTATATAATTCGTCAATATCTTTACGAGAAATTACATTTATTTTCGAATTCCAATCTTGGTATAAACTTTCCAACATTTGAAACTGCTCTTTCTGAACATCAGTTAAATCAGGGAAATATTTGATAATTTCTTCCATTCTAAAAATTTTTCACAAAAGTAATGATTTTCATGCTGAAATTTTTAACTGTTTTTTACATACAAAAAACATTATAATAATTACCTTTGAAACTATTATTTATTTAGAATGATTATAATATGAGTAACGCTCCAACTTTTTCAAGACATGATTCTTTAAAGTTTTTTAAAACACTGAACAAGCGTGTAAATGACTACTTTAAGGATAATAACATAAAAAAAACAGGAAACTGGAAATTACATTTGAAAACGATTATTATGTTTTCAATTTTCCTTACCCCTTACTTTTTACTCTTAACTTTAGACATGTCCGCATGGATTCAATTACTATTAACTATAGTTATTGGTATTGGTATGGCAGGTGTCGGTATGAATGTAATGCATGATGGTAATCACGGTTCTTATTCTTCTAAGCCTTGGCTAAACAAAATCATGGGATCCAGCATTTATATATTAGCTGGAAATGTATACAACTGGCAAGTACAACACAATGTTCTACACCACACTTATACGAATATCCCGGGTCATGACGAAGATTTAGAAGCAGGTCGAATTATCCGTTTTACTAAAAATGCAGAATGGCATAGCTTCCATAGATTTCAACATTATTACTCTCTTTTCTTATATGGTTTATTAACTTTCAACTGGGCGATTACAACCGATTTCAAACAGATGAGAAGCTATGTAAAACGAAAATTATCTTATGGAGAATTCCCAAATCCAGTACGTCTTTGGACTGTATTGGTTATCACTAAAATCATATACATCTCCATTTGGATCGTCGTTCCTATCGTTCTAGGAATTACTTGGTGGAAAGTATTAATTGGTTTTTCTGTAATGCATTATACTGCTGGTTTAATCCTAAGTATTGTATTCCAATTGGCTCACGTTGTTGATGAGACAGATAATCCTTCTCCAAATGAATTAGGAGAAATGGAAAATACATGGGCAATTCATCAATTGTACACTACTGCAAATTTTGCTCGTAAAAATTGGATTATTAATTGGTTTACAGGTGGTTTAAATCATCAAATTGAACACCATATTTTCCCAAACATTAGCCATGTTCACTATGGTAAAATTTCAAAAATTGTAAAGCAGACTGCTCAAGAGCATGATTTACCATACCACGAATTCAAGACAACGAGAGAAGCAATTATTGCACATTTCAAGCATTTGAAAGAATTAGGAATGAAACCTGCAATGACAATCTAACAACACAAACAACTAATCACAATAAGACCTATAAAATGAATCAGCTTTCAGATAGAATTAATAAATTATCTACTTCTCAAACTTTGGCAATGGCCGCAAAAGCTAGAGAATTAAAATTACAAGGAAAAGACATCATCAGTTTAAGTTTAGGTGAACCTGATTTTAACACTCCTGACTTTATTAAAGAAGCTGCAATCCAAGCGATTCACGACAATTACAGCACATACACACCCGTTGATGGTTATGTTGATTTGAAAGAAGCAGTATGCCGAAAATTCAAAAGAGACAATAATCTTGATTATACTCCATCACAAATTGTAGTATCTACAGGAGCAAAACAATCTTTGTTCAATGTAGCGCAAGTATTAATCAATCCAGGAGACGAATGTATATTACCTGCACCGTTTTGGGTAAGTTACGCTGAGATCATTAAAATGTCTGAAGGTGTTCCAGTAGAAGTTCCTACTTCTATCGAAAGTGATTTCAAAATCACTCCAGAACAACTAGAAGCAGCTATTACACCAAAAACAAAAATGATTATGTTCAGCTCTCCTTGTAATCCAAGTGGTTCTGTATATAATGTTACTGAGTTAACAGCGATTGCTAAAGTATTGGAAAAATACCCAAACATATTTATCGTTTCAGATGAAATCTACGAGCACATCAATTTCACAGGGAACTTTTGCAGTATTGCAACTATTCCTGGAATGTATGAGCGTACAATCACGGTAAATGGCGTATCAAAGGCATTCGCAATGACAGGATGGAGAATTGGTTATATCGGTGCTCCAGAATTTATTGCAAAAGCTTGTACTAAAATGCAAGGCCAAATTACGAGTGGAGCAAATAGTATTGCGCAACGTGCTACTATTGCAGCCTTAGATGCTTCTCCAGACAAAATTAAATTCATGGTTACTGAATTCCACAAAAGAAGGGATTTAGTTGTAGGCCTAATCAAAGATATTCCTGGAATGAAGATTAATGTTCCCGAAGGAGCTTTCTATGTATTCCCAGATGTTTCTTCTTTCTTTGGAAAAACATTAAAAGGAACCAAAATTAATAATGCAGATGATTTTTCTATGTATCTACTTTCTGAAGCTAATGTTGCTACAGTAACAGGGGATGCTTTTGGAAACCCTAACTGTATTCGCTTTTCGTATGCAACAAGTGAGACTTTATTAACTGAAGCGCTCAGACGTATTAAAGAAGCTGTATCATAATATCCTGCCCCATTTTTATGGGGCTTTTTTATTGCTAAAAAAACTATAGACCCTTATTATATTACTCTATCATGTCAAAAATATTACTTTTAGGATCAGGAGAATTAGGTAAAGAATTTGTGATTGCTGCACAACGCATCGGGCAAACTGTAATTGCAGTTGATAATTATGAAAATGCCCCAGCTATGCAAGTTGCAAATGGATTTGAAGTCATCAATATGCTCGACGGAGATGCGTTGGATGCAATTGTAGCCAAACATCAACCTGACTTTATTGTACCTGAAATAGAAGCTATTCGTACAGAACGTTTTTATGATTATGAAAAACAGGGATTCACGGTTGTTCCTTCTGCAAAGGCAGCAAATTTCACCATGAACAGAAAAGCCATTCGTGATCTTGCAGCAAAAGACCTTGGACTTCGTACGGCAAATTATCGATATGCAACATCGTCCGAAGAACTTCGTAAAGGTGTATTGGAAGTAGGTATACCTTGTGTTGTTAAACCATTAATGTCTTCTTCGGGTAAAGGTCAATCAACAATTAAAACAGAATCGGATATTGAGAAAGCTTGGCAGTATGCTGTTGAAGGCTCTCGCGGTGATGTTGTTGAAGTTATTGTTGAAGCTTTTGTAAAGTTCAATTCAGAAATCACGTTATTAACCGTTACTCAAAACAATAATCCTACGCTATTTTGTGCCCCGATTGGTCATCGTCAAGAAAGAGGTGATTACCAAGAAAGTTGGCAACCTGCAAAAATATCTGATGCTCCATTATTTGAAGCACAGGACATGGCAGAAAAAGTTACTGAAGCTTTAGGTGGTGCAGGGCTTTTTGGAGTAGAATTTTTCCTTACAGACGAAGGTGTTTATTTTTCCGAATTATCCCCTCGCCCACATGATACAGGTATGGTCACATTGGCCAATACTCAAAATTTCAATGAATTTGAATTGCATTTGAGAGCAATATTAAGCTTGCCTATTCATGAAATAACATTAGAAAAAACTGGCGCTAGCGCTGTTATTGCTGCACAATTTGACAGTATTTCTCCTAGCTATATGGGTCTAGAAAAAATTGCTGCTTTACCAAAAACTGATTTCAGAATCTTTGGAAAACCAACTTCAAGACCGTATCGCAGAATGGGGGTTGCATTAGTTAATGACACTTTAGAAACTCCTATTGAAACATTAATAGAAAAAGCAAAAGTTGCTGCTGCATTAGTAGAAGTGAAAGCATAATACCGAATCGTTTGGAATTGATATTACAAAATATAGCGCGATATATTCAATTAAGCTCCACAGAAGAAAAACATTTTCTTTCTTTATTAGAGCAAAAAAACTATAAAGCAAAAACGATAGTACTCCATAGTGGGGACATTTGTGAATACTCCTATTTTGTTTCTAAAGGAATATTACGCAGTTATACCATAGACACCAATTGTTCTGAACATGTAATGAGTTTTGCTTGTAATAATTGGTGGATTGCCGACATGTATAGTTTACTATCTCAGCAACCAGGCACCTTAACTATTGAAGTAAATGATGACGCAGATGTATTGTTGCTTTCCAAGATCAAACAGGAACAACTATACATTGATATTCCTCAATTTGAACGTTTCTTTCGAATCATTACAGAGAATGCTTTAGTGAGTAATCAGCAAAGAATCATGGACAATCTTAGTCTTACAGCGGAAGCACGATATGATAAATTCTGTACAAAATACCCCGAACTTATTCTCAATCTTCCTCAAAAACAAATTGCATCCTACATTGGTGTCACACCAGAGTTTTTTAGTCGAATGCGAACCAAAATGCTTAAAAACAAATAATTTATTTCTATCCCATACTACCTGATTGTAATTGTAAAAAATTCAATCCGGTATTTTCATTTTAAGAGCTATTCATTTCTTAATCTAGGTCAAGTGTTCTTCTTTCTTAAGAGTTGTAAATTTGTATCATAATTAAGTTAGTAACCGATTATTACAGTATAATAATAAAAAATCAAATTATGGAAAATTCAGTTTTACACAAAGCAGATACCCGTGGCCTAGCAAATCATGGTTGGTTAAAAAGTTTTCACACTTTTAGTTTCGCTAATTATCATAATCCTGAACGAATGAATTTTGGTGTGTTACGTGTATTAAACGATGATACAGTATCACAAGGTATGGGATTTGGCACACATCCTCATGAAAATATGGAAATCATTAGTATTCCATTGGAAGGAGATTTAGAACACCAAGACAGTATGGGAAACACCACTGTTATCAGAAAAGGAGATATTCAAATCATGAGTGCTGGTACTGGCGTAAAGCATAGTGAATACAATAAAAACAAAGACGAAGAAGTAAAATTTCTTCAAATATGGGTAATCCCTAATAAACGAAATGTAACTCCTCGATATGATCAAATTACATTAAACAGTGAGGATCGTCATAATAAATTACAACAAATTGTATCTCCAAATCCAGAAGGAAGTGGTGTATGGATTCATCAAGATGCTTGGTTTCATTTAAGTTCATTCACTGCAAATCACAAAGAGACTTATACAATTAATAAAAAAGGAAATGGTCTTTATGTTTTTGTATTGAAAGGAGACATCCAAGTAGGTGACCAACTATTGAATACTCGTGATGGTTTTGGAATTTGGGATTTTGAAACTTTGGACATCACGGCACAATCGGATGCTGAATTTTTATTAATGGAAGTACCCATGTTATTACAGCAATCTTAAAAAGCTAGCTTTAAAAATTATTTTTCATCAAAATGCTCAAGGATTATCTTGGGCATTTTTTTATATCCAGAAAAAATTAACTTTCATCTGAATCGATGAAAAGTTGATTCTCCTAAAAAAAAGATTATTTTTGCCTTCGGATTGAATTGTATTATTCAATCTCTAAATTTTAAATGTAACACATGAAAGCATATGTATTTCCTGGTCAAGGTGCCCAATTTACAGGAATGGGAAAAGACTTATATGAGCAATCGCCACTAGCCAAAGAGCTTTTTGAAAAAGCAAATGAAATTTTAGGTTTTAGAATCACAGACATTATGTTTGAAGGTACTGCCGAAGAGCTTAAAGAAACTAAGGTTACACAACCAGCTGTTTTTTTACATTCTGTAATTTTAGCCAAAACATTAGGGGATAGCTTCAAGCCAGAAATGGTGGCAGGTCACTCTTTAGGAGAGTTTTCTGCTCTAGTAACAAATGGTACATTATCTTTTGAAGATGGGTTACGTTTAGTTTCTCAACGTGCTTTAGCCATGCAAAAAGCATGCGAAATAACACCTTCAACAATGGCAGCTGTATTAGGATTAGAAGATTCTATCGTAGAAGAAGTATGTGCTAGTATTGATGGCATTGTAGTCGCTGCAAATTATAACTGTCCAGGTCAATTAGTGATCTCTGGAGAAATTGAAGCCGTTAATAAGGCTTGTGAAGTGATGAAAGAAAGAGGTGCAAAACGTGCTTTATTACTACCTGTAGGTGGTGCTTTCCACTCTCCAATGATGGAGCCTGCTAGGGAAGAACTTGCAGCAGCAATTGAAAACACTATTTTCTCTCAACCTATTTGTCCAGTATATCAAAATGTAACGGCAAGTGCGGTATCTGATCCAAACGAAATCAAGAAAAACCTAATCATCCAATTAACCGCTCCAGTACGTTGGACACAATCTGTACAACAAATGATTGCAGATGGCGCTACACTATTTACTGAGGTTGGTCCTGGAAATGTATTACAAGGTTTGATCAAAAAAATTGATAAAAATGCAGAAGTCGCTTCTGCGTAACTATTATCATTAAACATCAAAAAAGCCCGATATGAAATTCATATCGGGCTTTTTATTTATTGTAAAAACAATTATTTTCTAATTTTTTGTTCCCATTTCCAAGCACTTTCTAAGGCTTCGTTTAGTGATTGTTTTGCTTTCCATCCTAAAACTGTATTTGCTTTTTGCGTATCCGCATAGGCTTCAACAATATCACCTGCTCTCCTGTCCACAAACTTATAAGGGATTTTTTGTCCGCTAACTTGCTCAAAAGATTCTATAACTTGTAAAACAGTGCTTCCTGCTCCGGTACCAATATTGAACGTTTCGACTTTTGTATCGTTTTTATTGCCAATTAATCTTTGCAGCGCCACAACATGGGCTTTTGCCAAATCAACTACATGGATATAATCTCGGATACAAGTTCCGTCAATCGTTGGGTAATCCGACCCGAAAACAGATAATTCTTTGCGTAAACCTATTCCTGTTTGTGTGATAAACGGCACTAAATTCTGCGGAACACCAATTGGTAATTCTCCAATTTCTGCTGAAGAGTGTGCTCCAATTGGATTGAAATAACGAAGAAGAATTGCCGTGAAATCTGAAATTTTAGCAACATCTTCAATTATTTCTTCTGCAATTTGCTTTGTATTACCATAAGGTGACGAAGCGGGTTGAATCGGTGCATTTTCAGTAATTGGCATTACATCTACCTGCCCATATACGGTGCATGAAGAACTAAAAATAAATTTAGCCTCTTTTCTATTTTGTAATTCTTGTAAAAGGTAAACTAATGAATTAATATTATTTTCATAATACATCAAAGGATTTTGAACACTTTCTCCAACAGCTTTTGATGCTGCAAAATGAATGACATTAGAAATATCTTCATATTTCTTGAAAAACTCCTGAACTTCTGATTTATTACGTAAATCTAATTTTTCAAAAATTGGAGATTTTCCTGTGATTCTAGTAATCCCATCCAAAACCTCTTCTGAAGCATTCGAAAGATTATCAATAATTACAACTTCATAGCCTTCATTCTGTAATTCAACTACTGTATGCGAGCCAATAAATCCTAAACCTCCAGTTACAAGAATTTTCATTTAATTTTTTTTTATTATTTATTTAAAAATTCTAAAATTGAATCCGTAATAAATTTAATTTGATCATCTTCTAATTCAGTATGCATTGGTAATGCAATAACTTCTTGTACTAACTGATTTGTAACGGGGAAGTCTTCTTCTTTATAACGAGAATCTAAATATGCTTTTTGACTGTGTAATGGAATTGGATAATAGATTGCACATGGAATTCCTTTGTCTAATAAATGTTGCATTAAACCATCACGATTAGAGTTTACAATTCTTAACGTATATTGGTGAAATACATGAGAATCCGCATCACCTGTAACCACTGGTGTTACAATATTTTTATGGTTTGCTAATGCTTTGCTATATTTTGTTGCAGCGGCTATTCTTGCTTCATTATAGGTATCAAGATTTGGCAATTTTGCATTCAATACTGCCGCTTGAATTGAATCTAATCTAGAATTCACTCCTACCACATCATGGTGATAACGTACATACATTCCATGGTTTACAATTCCTCTCAACTGATGTGCTAATGCATCATCATTCGTAAAAATTGCTCCACCGTCACCATAACAACCTAAGTTTTTTGATGGGAAAAATGAAGTAGAAGCTACATGTCCAATGACACCTGCTTTTTTCTTCGTTCCATCTGCAAACTTATAATTTGCTCCAATAGCTTGAGCATTATCTTCAATAACATATAGATTATGTTTTTTTGCCGAAGCCATGATAGCTTCCATATTAGCCGTTTGTCCAAATAAATGCACAGGAACAATTGCTTTTGTTTTTGGCGTAATTGCTTTTTCTATCGCTTCAACGGAAATATTATAAGTATCCATTTCAACATCTACTAATACCGGTGTTAATTGCAATAAAGCAATTACCTCTACTGTTGCAGCAAATGTAAAATCGGCTGTAATAACTTCATCTCCTGGCTTTAAGTCCAAAGCCATCATAGCAATTTGCAATGCATCAGTACCATTCGCACAAGGAATGACATGCTTTGCTTCTAAATATTGCTCTAAGTCTTTTTGGAATTGGTGAACCTGAGGTCCGTTGATATAAGCATTAGTATCTAAAACCTCTTGAATTGAGTTATTTACTTTTTCTTTAATATTTTCATATTGACCTTTAAGATCAACCATTTGAATTTTTTTCATCTAAAATAAAATTTAAAACAAGCAAAATTACTAATTTAATGACTGCCTACCAATGAAATTAATGCAAAGTGATGTAATTTAGCCACACAATATATCGCTTATGTTTATAATCTACAATTTACTGACCTATGTAGCGCAACAATTACTTCAATTGATTGCTCTTTTTAACCCCAAAATAAAACTTTTTGTGGATGGTCGGAAAACAGTTTTCCCTACTTTAAATCAAAAAATAAATCCCACAGATAAGACTATTTGGTTTCACGCTGCTTCTTTAGGTGAGTATGAACAAGGTCTTCCTGTAATAGAACAAATCAAAAAGCATTTTCCACAGCATAAAATTGTCATTACATTTTTCTCTCCTTCTGGCTATGAAGTCCGAAAAAATGCTACTGTTGCTGATGTAATTTGTTATCTTCCTTTGGACACTCCTTCGAATGCTAAAAAATTCATTACCGCGATTCATCCAGAAATGGTGTTTTTTATCAAATATGAGTATTGGCCTAACTATTTGAAAGAATTAAAGAATAAAGAAATCCCTACTTATCTTATATCAGGGATTTTCAGAGAAAATCAGATGTTTTTCAAATGGTATGGCGGATTTTATCGCAATGCATTAAACACATTTAATCATTTTTTTGTACAGAATGGAACCTCAAAAGAATTATTAAATCGCTTGGGAAAAACCAATGTTACCGTAAGTGGAGACACTCGATTTGATCGTGTGGCTGAAATCATGGAAAAAGATAATTCTCTTGAGTTTATCCGTGAATTTAAAAATGATATTACTACCGTTGTCGTGGGGAGTTCTTGGCCAAAAGATGAGAATCTACTCATCGAATTAATCAATAATAATAGTTGGGATACTAAATTTATTATTGCGCCACATAATATAAAACCGGATCAAATTGCTCAATTGAAAAATAGCCTATCGAAAAAGGTAATTTTATTTTCTGAAAAAGAAGGAAAAAACCTAGCCGATTACGACGTTTTTATCATTGATACAATTGGTATTTTGACTAAAATATACAGTTATGCTGACATCGCTTATATAGGTGGTGGATTTGGTAACCCTGGTGTGCATAACATATTAGAACCTGCTGCTTTTGGAATCCCAATAATCATTGGTCCAAATTATTCTCACTTTGCGGAAGCTACTGCTTTGGTTAATATGGGAGGTTGCATTTCAATTCAAACCCGGGAAGAATTAAAAGACACTTTTGAAGATTTAATTTTCAATATTGACGTACGATATGAAAAAGGACACATTTGCAGCACATTTGTGCAAATGAATAAAAACGCTACAACAATTATTTTAAAACAAATTTTAAATGAAAACGGAAATCGAATTTAAGGCTATCGACCATTCAGACATCGATATCTTAGCCGATATGATGCAGGATTTTTATGCCATTGACAATTATCCAATTGAAAAGGAAAATTCCAAAAAATTACTTCATGAATTCATCAGTAATGAAAACTTAGGGAGAGGTTGGTTAATCCTTGATAACAACACTCCTATTGGATATAGTATTATCACGTTTGTTTTTAGCTTCGAATACAATGGCCGCATTGCTTTCTTGGATGAATTATATTTAGCCGAGACTGCCAGAGGTAAAGGTGCCGGAAAAAAGGCAATGACTTTCTTACGAGAAGAATTTCTTAAACTATCACTAAAAATAGTCTATTTAGAAGTAGAAAACCACAACAAAAACGCCCAAAAATTGTATATTGCCAACGATTTCACAATGCACAATAGAGATTTAATGAAATACATTGTTCGTTAAACATTGCCATTGTAAACACACCCAATTAAATTTTTAACTATGAGATTTTTAAAATTATTTGTTCTACTGATTGCTCTGCCAATTTATTCGCAGCAAGGTGGAATGTGGATTCCCTCTTTATTAAAAGGGATGAATGAAACAGAAATGAAAAGTTTAGGTATGAAAATGTCTGCTTCAGATATTTATGACACAAACAATTCTAGCTTAAAAGATGCTGTACCACACTTTAATGGTGGTTGTACCTCTGAAGTTATCTCTCCAAAAGGTTTATTATTAACGAATCACCACTGTGGTTTTGGAGAAATTCAATCGCACTCTACAATTGACCATGATTATCTTACAGATGGTTTTTGGGCAATGAAACAAGAGGATGAATTACCAAATCCAGATTTAGTAGCTACTTTTATCGTTAAGATTGAAGATGTAACTTCACAAGTATTGAGCGGTGTCTTGTTATTGCCTACTGAACAGGAAAAACAACAAAAAATTCAAGAAAACATTGCTAAAGTTACAGCTTCATTCAAAAAAGAAGCTTGGCAGGAAAATAAAATCCGTACGTTCTATGAAGGCAATCAGTACTTATTATTTGTTACTGAAACATTCAAAGATGTTCGTTTAGTAGGTGCTCCACCTTCCTCTATTGGAAAATTCGGATCTGATACAGACAACTGGGTATGGCCAAGACATACAGGGGATTTTAGTCTATTCAGAATATATGCTGACAAAAACAATCGTCCAGCTTCTTATTCTAAAGACAATGTACCTTATACACCAAAACATTTCTTACCAATTTCTTTAGATGGTATCGAAGAAGATGATTTCACTTTAGTATTTGGATATCCAGGTAGAACAACAGAGTATTTACCTTCTATCGCTATTGAGCAAATCGTAAATGAGTTAAACCCTGCAAAAATTGAAGTGCGTGATGCGGCTTTAAAAATAGCAGATGGTTTCATGCGAAAAGACAATGCTATCAAAATTCAATATGCTTCAAAATATGCTAGCATTGCAAACTATTGGAAAAAATGGATTGGAGAAACACAAGGAATTAAAAAATCGAATGCAATTGCAATAAAAAGAACTGCTGAAAAAGAATTCCAACAAAAAGTAACTAAAGCGGGTAAAGAGTCTGAATATGGTACTCTGTTAGCTGATTTTGAAACAAACTATAAAGAGATTGCTCCTTATGCCTTAAGTAGAGATTACTTTACTGAAGTTGTATTGCGTAATACTGAGCTTTTAAGCGCTGGATTTAAACTTTATCAATTAGAGCAAGTTTACCTTAATAAAGGAGAACAATCTTTTAATGATCGTAAAGCAAACCTAATTAAGGGACAAGAGGAATTCTATAAGGATTTCAATAAAAATGTAGATGAAAAAGTTTTTGAACAATTGGTTCAATTATACGGAACAAAATCACCTAAACAATTTTTACCAGCTACTTTGCAGAATGCTAATTACAAAAAATTAACGGCTGAAATATATGGTAAATCTCAATTGACGGACTACAATGGATTCCAGAATCTATTAAAAGGAGACGCAAAAGAAGTGATCAAAAAAATAAATAAAGACAAAGGCTTTTTATTCGTAAAATCATTAGCGGATAATTACTTTAAAAACGTTAGCCCTAAATATGATGAGATCAACTTAAAAATTACAGCTTTACAACGTACCTATATGAAAGCATTATTAGAGTTGAATACAAATTCTCGTATTTTCCCTGATGCAAATAGTACTTTAAGAGTAACCTATGGTAAAGTTGATGGATATGAGCCTAAAGATGCGGTACACTACGAACCTGTAACGTATTTAGAAGGTGTAATGGAAAAATATATTCCAGGAGATTATGAATTTAATGTTCCAGAGAAATTAATTCAACTCTACAACGCAAAAGATTTTGGTCAATATGGTGTAAATGGGAAAATGCCTGTAAACTTTATTGGAACAAATCATACTACTGGAGGTAATTCTGGTAGCCCAGCAATTGATGCTTCAGGAAATTTAATTGGTTTAAATTTTGACCGTGTATGGGAAGGAACCATGAGTGATATCTATTATGATCCTGCAATTTGTAGAAACATTATGGTAGACATGAGATATGTCTTATTTATTATTGATAAATATGCGGGTGCAAAGCACTTAATTGACGAAATGAAACTCGTTCACCCAAAGAAAAAATAGGTCGAAAATAATTAAAAAAGGTGTTGTAAGAATTAATCCGAATGTATTTTAACTGAGAATAACTAATTTTCAACGATATTTTTGTCAAATTCTTAAAAAAAACACCTCAAAATCGGCGTTAAAGCATTGAAAAACAGCATATTTATTTATTTTCAAAAACTTTAAAAAAATTTTATTAGAATTATTTTATCGTATTAAAAAATTTATATCTTTGCCTCGAATTAATAATTAACCTTTATAATTTAGTAAGATGAAAAAAGTTGTATTAAGCTTAGCATTAGTTGCTATGATGACAGTAGTTTCTTGTAAAGATGCTGCTACAGAAGCTCCAGTAGAAGAAACTCCAGCTGTTGAGGCTGTTGAAACAGTTGAACAAACTGCAGTTGAGGCTACTCAAGCTGTTGATTCTGCTGCTACTCAAGCTGTAGATGCTACTAAAGCTGCTGCTGACAAAGCTGTAGAAGAAGTTAAAGCTGCTCACTAATATTTAATTAGTCAAAGCATTTAAAGCCACGCCTAGCGTGGCTTTTTTATTTTATATACTTTTCAAAACCTATTCTTTCGCTAGCTTATTCCATAAAAAAAAGGTTCAACTTCAAAAAGTCAAACCTTATATATCTTAATCATCACAAAGCCCTAAGCCACTTTCTCTTCCTGCTCTTCCTCTGTAAAGAAGAAATCATTTTCAGAAAAATCTAAAGTCTCTGCTTTTGAGGCATATAATTTAATTTCATCAATCCCTTTTGCTATTCTCAATTCAGTATTAAATTTTCTGCTGGTTGCCAAAACCTGTCCGTTTAATATTATCCTGAAAAAGAATTTACCGTTTGATGCCTTAAAGCGTACATAATAACAATATTCTGTATTTGCTTTAATCGTTTCAATATCTTCTTCGCATTCTACCTTCGTAGCATACTTTGCACTGGTTAAAGTTGTATTTCCTCTTCTATTGGTATAAACAAACTTATATTCCCCATTTTCTCTTTTGCTTATAACAAACGCTCCCATAACTAATATCATTCAAATTACACTCTATCGACACACCTCACAATATAGTCGATTTTTACAAAAATACTTACAAATTTTACAAATTAAAAACATGCTTATAAAGTTTATAACGCACAAAAAGGGAAAACACACAGCCTTAACCTCTTAAGTTTATCATAATTTTCAACATCGATCACAGCTTCCTATTGTTTTAAAATTTAAAAAATCAATCCATCCATTTCGTATTTTTCCTTAAATTTGACTTCTAAGCCATTATTCCAAATACCTATAACCACTAACCGCATCGAGCCAATTAAAAGCCAACATAAGCTTAAAATCTATCTGAAAAAGCATTCTACTGTTTGTTCCACAGCACAAAATCTTACAAAAATGATTTTCGAACATAAACACAAACCCCTAGTACTTAAAAAAGTCTAATCTATCTACCCTGAGAACGCCACTATGAAAACTATTTTCGAACAAATGGATTCTTACTATCCTCTTTCCGAGGCTTGCAAAAAAGATCTCGCAACATCTTTCATCAAAAGAAACATCTCAAAAGGTGATTTTTTACTGAAAGCAGGAGAGATTCCTAAAGAGTATTACTTCGTTAATAAAGGACTATTTTCCTATTATTATCTTGCAGAAAATGGTGATATGGTCATCAAAATCTTTTTTGCAGAAAATTCTTTTGTCGCATCAACCTCAGCACTTATACAACAACAGCCGAGTTTATTCTCTATTTATGCTTTAGAAGATTCTGAAGTCATACAATTTAGCGCTTCTGAATTTAGACGATTACTTGAAGTACATCATGACCTAGCGCTGTACCACATCCGATATATTGAAAAGAACTGGATTGTAGCCAAAGAAAATTCAGAAATTACATTAAAATACGAAACTGCCAAAAAACGGTATCTTCAATTTCAACAGGATTACCACACTATAGAACATCGTCTTAAACAACATCATATTGCTTCTTTTCTAGGCATTACTCCTACTCAATTAAGTCGAATTCGCAAGGATTTAGATTTATCTTAAAACATCAACATATGTAAATGTTTTCCATTTTTTAATGTCAGAATTTTGTCCTATAAAATTTAAACATTAAAATTATGAAACGCATATTATCCTTAGGATTATTATTTTGTGGGTACTTTAGTCAGGCTCAAAATTTCAAAAATCCAGCAGAATTATTCGATCCGACTCCTTACGGATTCAATCACTCCGTCTCAGTTCCTTTGCAAGGCGAATTAATTTTCATCTCTGGACAAAGTGGAGGCCAAGGAAAATCCCACATCTTAAGTTCTGATTTTAGAACGCAGGTTCAAGTTGCTTTAAAAAATCTTGTTATCGTACTGGATTCTCATGGACTCAAACCACAAAACACTACAAAAATCACAATCTTAATCGTAGATCATTCTCCTGAGAAATTAAAAATCTGGTCGGAAGAAATGAACAAGGTATGGGAACCGAAAAATTTTCCCGCAAGCACACTTATTCCAGTTCCCCGTTTGGCTATTGACGGCATGCAAATCGAAGTTGATGCTATCGCCTACAAAAAAAGTAAATAATCTTAATTCCAAAATCATGAAACACATTCCACATACTTGGGTTATTTTATTTTTATGCATCAGCACCTTCTGTCAATCGGCAAACACAAAAACTATAAGCGTTTTTAGCACCGCTATGAACAAAAGTATTCCTGTTATAGTAATTACACCCGATTATACTAAAAACCAAAAATTAAACAGCGTATACATCCTTCATGGGTATAGCGGCAACCCAACCCGCACTTTAGAACAGGACATTCCAACGTTATCGAAACGCGCTGATATTGATCATACCATTTTTATTCTTCCCGATGGTAACTTTAGCAGCTGGTATGTAAATAGCCCTATTGAATCTTCTTCCCAATACGAGACTTTTATTGGACAAGAATTGGTAGACTACATCGACAATCACTTCCCAACTCATAATGATAAAAACAAAAGAGGATTACTAGGATGGAGTATGGGTGGCTATGGTACATTGTTAATTGGAAGCGAATATCAAAATACCTTTGGCATTATCGGGAGTATGTGTGGCGCCTTAGATTTCAGACCTTTTATCAAGGATTATCAAGTAGACAAAGTGCTAGGTCAAGATGGTTTTGTCTGGGAACAATATGTTATTGCTAATCGTATTTCCTTTTTCAAAAATACACAGCAAAAAATTATTATTGATTGCGGAACGGAAGACCCATTGATTGATCAAAATCGGCAATTTCATCAATCTTTGCTAAATAATAAGATTCCACACGAGTATATCGAGCGTCCCGGAGGACATACTGCAGCCTATTGGTCCAATGCCGCAATCACCCAATTAAATTATTTTATAGAATTTTTCAATAAAAAATGGCCATAAAAAAAAGCTCCTAATTTCTTAGGAGCTTTTTTTTATCTAATTTAAATCTATAAATACGTAATGGGTATAAATAGAAAAAGCCCGTATAAATACGGGCTTTCTGAGTACTCAGAGCGGGACTTGAACCCGCACGAACATTACTGTTCACTGGATTTTAAGTCCAGCGTGTCTACCAATTCCACCATCCAAGCATTATAAGTAGCCGAGCGAAAAACGGGATTCGAACCCGCGACCTCGACCTTGGCAAGGTCGCGCTCTACCAACTGAGCTATTTTCGCGTTATCAATTTTTCAAATGAACCGCATTACTTGTTCTGTATTGCGGTTGCAAATTTAGTACATTTATTCAATTACACAAGCCTTTTTTGAAAAAAAATTTACCTAAAAATATAACTTTCTGATAACGTTAATATTAAACCCAAATATTTTTTCTGAAATATTAATTTATTTCTTCGTAAGCATCCTTTTTATCTCATTCAGCTTCATTAAAGCCTCTACTGGTGTTAAGGTATTGATGTCTAAACTTAGTATTTCTTCTTTTATTTCTTCCAACAATGGATCATCCATATTAAAAATACTCAATTGCATTTCTTCTTTTTCCGACTTAATTCCATTTAATGCTTCTCCTGAATGGTCTTTTTCTAGTTTCTTCAAAAGTTTTTGCGCTTTCTGAATTACGGTTTGAGGCATTCCTGCCATTTTAGCCACATGAATACCAAAACTATGCTCACTTCCTCCTTTGACTAATTTTCGAACAAACAGAACGGTGTCTTTCAATTCTTTTACCGCTACATTGTAATTCTGAATACGTTCCAGAATATCCGACATTTCATTTAATTCATGATAGTGTGTTGCAAATAGTGTTCTTGGTCTTCCAGAATGTTCATGTAAAAACTCTGCAATAGCCCATGCTATAGATATTCCATCATAGGTACTGGTTCCTCTTCCTATCTCATCCAATAAAACCAAACTGCGATCGGATAAGTTATTTAGAATGGAAGCCGTTTCGTTCATTTCAACCATAAAGGTAGATTCACCCATCGAAATATTATCTGAAGCACCAACACGTGTGAAAATTTTATCGATCACACCCATTCTAACACTTTCTGCCGGCACAAAAGACCCCATCTGAGCCAACAGTACTATTAAAGCCGTTTGACGTAATATCGCCGACTTACCAGACATGTTAGGCCCCGTAATCATGATTAATTGCTGAGTTACATTATCTAAGTATACATCATTTGCAATATAGGGAACTCCAACTGGTAATTGTTTTTCAATAACAGGATGTCTTCCATTTTTGATATCCAATTCGAAGCTTTCTTCCAACGTTGGGCAAACATATTTGTTCTCTATTGCCAACTGCGTAAACGAAGTCAAACAGTCTAACTGCGCTACTAAACTAGCATTCAACTGAACTTGTTTAATATATCCTGTAATCCATCCGACCAATTGCTCAAACAACTGTCCTTCTAATTGATGAATTTTATCTTCGGCACCTAGTATTTTTGTTTCGTATTCTTTCAGTTCCTCCGTGATATATCGTTCTGCATTTACTAGCGTTTGTTTTCTAATCCATTCTGGCGGAACTTTATCTTTGTGTGTGTTTCGAACTTCTATATAGTATCCAAAAACATTATTAAATGATATTTTCAACGAAGTAATACCTGTTCTCTGTGATTCTCTAACTTCTATTCCTTCCAAATATTCTTTTCCAGAAAAAGCAATACTACGCAATTCATCTAACTCTTGATTAATTCCTGTTGCAATAGCATTTCCTTTTGCAATAGCTACCGGCGCATCCTGATTTAGTGTTGTTTTTATTTTTTCACGCAGCAATTCACAGCTTTCCAACTTATCTCCAATCGCTTTTACTGATGGATTTGGACTTTCTAAGGCTAGTGTTTTTATGGGAATAATTGCATCCAAAGAGTCTTTCAGATAAACTACTTCTCTAGGACTTACTTTGCCCGCAGCAATTTTAGAAATTAGACGTTCTAAATCTGAAATCTGCTTAATCTGATATTGAATTTTTTGTAATACTTCTGGATTATCTTTAAAATAGGTTACCACTTGATGGCGATCTCTAATTTTATGAATATCCTTCAATGGTAAGGCTAACCAGCGTTTTAACAATCGACCTCCCATAGGGGATAGTGTCCTGTCAATTACATCCAAAAGCGTGACAGCATTTTGCGCTGTACTGTAATACAACTCTAGATTACGAATAGTAAAACGATCCATCCAAACGTAAGCATCTTCAGCTATACGATTAATAGTACTGATGTGTTGTAACTTATTATGTTGTGTTTCGGATAGATAATATAAAATCGCTCCAGAGGCAATGATTCCTTCAGCCAATTCCTCTATTCCAAACCCCTTTAAAGAATTGGTTTGAAAATGATTTGTTAGCGTTTCAAAAGCATAATCTTGCTTATAAATCCAATCTTCCAAGTAAAAGGTATGATGGTTTTCGCCAAAATGCGTTTTAAAATCATTCTTATTTTGTTTTGGTACTAATACTTCACTAGGCCCAAAATTTTGCAATAATTTATCAATATACTCTTCATTTCCTTGTGCCGTAAGAAACTCTCCTGTAGAAACATCTAGAAAAGAGATCCCTACTGTTTTCTTTCCAAAATAAACGGATGCTAAGAAGTTATTTGACTTTGATTGTAACACCTCATCATTCATCGAAACTCCAGGGGTAACCAATTCTGTCACACCACGCTTCACAATCGTTTTAGTCATTTTTGGATCTTCCAACTGATCACATATCGCCACACGAAGTCCCGCCTTTACCAATTTTGGTAAGTAGGTATTTAAGGAGTGGTGAGGAAAACCTGCCAGTGCCGTTTCAGTTTCCGACCCTGCTCCTCTTTTCGTTAAAACGATTCCTAAAATTTTGGAAGCACGTATCGCATCTTCTCCAAAGGTTTCATAAAAATCCCCTACTCTAAATAATAAACACGCATCAGGGTATTTCGCCTTTATCGTGTTGTATTGTTTCATTAATGGTGTTTCTTTGGGTGCTTTGTCCGTATTGGAAGTAGATTTCTTAGCCACAACGTGTATTTTTAACGCATTAGTATATGTTGCGAAGTTAAAAAAAAATGCGGGAAATCAGTAGTCTTATCTGGCTAAAGACTTTAAAAGTATATTTCTCTTGGAGGTTAATTCATAAAAAAAACCAACAAAAAAATCACTTTTGTTGGTTTAGATAAAAAACAATTAAAAACAAAGTTGCATCAATATCATATTATATTCAGCACTAAAACCTGAATACTAGTCTTATTTTTATACTTAATTTCAAACATTTAACATTTGTGGTATATATTTTGATAAAAAGAAGTTCTCTCCCCCCATATTTATAACCAAACTGAACGCGATGAATGCGAAAAAAAAGCACATTTTAAATACGGAAGAGGCTCATGCACTATTCATAGAAAATAACACTACCGATTCTTCCTTTGGACAAAAAAATCCAATTTCAAATTATAATAACGATTTATTACTGTTTGAAATAAAAAACAATATCAAAGAAAATATTCCTTTCAAAACGGAATCCTACTCTATCATTTTATGCATTAAGGGTAGCTACACCAAAACTTCAGGACCACATACCTTTAATATCACACCGCATTCCATCCACATTACAAGACCTAATCAACAGCAGGTATTTTTTGATGTGAGTACTGATATTCATTGTTTAGTCATCACATTCTTACCTTCTTTTTTCATTGACACTCCTATTTCTTCTGACATAATTGAGCAACTTTTACTGTTAAGCCCAAAATATCCTCCTTATTTTCAATTGGATGAGAATAGCTTCGACACTATGTATGATTTGTATGGCCGCATTAATGACGAATACAACCTTGATCAATTCTTTAGCCGTAATATTCTAATCAATATGCTTATCGAATTGTTATATCGAATTAACAGATTGTGTATTGAAGATCCTTTTCCCCTCGAATCTTCACTTCCAAGAGGTGAACAATTGATTCGTCAATACCAAGAACTTATCGATAAACATTTTCGCACTTCCAAAACTGTAAAAGAATATGCAGATCTTTTAACAATTAGTCCTAAATACTTGAGCGAAATTGTGAAAACTGAAACAGGTCAAACTGCGTTATCCATGATTCATTTTCGTGTTATTCAAGAGGCTCGGTATCAATTGAAATATACCTCAAAAACCATAAAGGAAATTTCATATTTACTGAACTTTAATGATATTACACACTTCAGTCGCTTCTTTAAGAAAAACTGTGGTATAACTCCTTCTTTATTTCGAAAATCTGCTAACTCCCCCGAGATTCCCCACAAATAATCTATATAAGAATGGAATTTTCAACCTTCAATCTGCATATTACTTCTAAACTATTATTAAGATTGTTTTTTCACTGAAAATCAATTTTGTAAACATGACAACACGATTCTTTTAATCTATTACTTAAACATTCTTAAATCTTATTATTACAAATTTACTCCTCTATTTCTTGTTAAAAAGTTCCATAAGTTGGTAATCATGACCAATTATTCATACTGTTCAAATTGATTATTTCTTTTCGAAGTCTCAATAAAATTTATCTTGGAGTTTCTTCAGCTATTTTCGTTTCTTATCTTTGCACCATGAGAAAATTAGAGAACGCCGAACTGGATCGAAAAAACATTGAAGAGTTTAAAAATGCTGACAAAACTCCAATCACAATCATATTGGATGATATCCGTAGTCTTCACAATATTGGTTCAGTTTTTAGAACTGCTGATGCTTTTCTATTGGAAAAAATCTATCTGTGTGGTATTACTGCAACTCCTCCAAACAAAGAAATTCACAAGACGGCCTTAGGCGCTACAGATACTGTGGCTTGGGAATATTCTGAAAATGTATTAGACGTAATTGCTCAATTACAGCAAGAAAAGGTAATAGTATTAGCTATTGAACAAGTAGAGAGTGCTGTATTTTTACAAAACTTTGTTCCTGCTGAAAATCAAAAGTACGCGCTTGTTTTTGGGAATGAGGTAAAAGGAGTTTCTCAAGAAGCAGTGGCACTTTGTGACGGTTCTATTGAAATTCCACAATTAGGAACAAAACACTCCTTGAATATTTCAGTAAGCGCGGGGATTGTTGTATGGGATTTATTCCAAAAGATGCGTTTCTAATTCGAATTAACTGTCTTTTATTTTATTCTGAATAGCATCGAGAACAAAAAGATAATCTTCGTGGTTTTCAACAAAGTCTTTTTCAGACATATCGATAATCAAAACGTTCAAATTTGTTTGAGATTTGATGTAGTCTAAATATCCTTGATTAATACGCTCTAAGTAATCGGGTGCAATATCTTTTTCGTATTCTCTACCTCTTGTTTTTATATTTTGCAGCAAACGATCTGTATTTTGGTACAAGTAGACATACAAATCTGGTTTTGGCATTTCTTTATAGATGATATCAAATAATTTTCTGTACAGTCGGTATTCATCTTCTGTCAATGTTACTTTAGCAAAAATCAGTGATTTAAAAATGTGGTAATCTGCTACGATAAAATCTTTAAATAAATCGAATTGCGCTAAATCGTCTGATAACTGTTGGTATCGATCTGCGAGAAAAGACATTTCCAAGGAGAAAGCATAGCGATTCTGATCTTTATAGAATTTCGGCAGAAAAGGATTATCTGCAAAACGTTCCAAAACTGTTTTTGCATTAAAGTCATCGGCTATTTTATTGACCAAAGTCGTTTTTCCTGCCCCAATATTCCCTTCTATTGCAATATAATTGTAGTGTACAAATTGATATTCCTCAAGTGGTTTTTTTACTACTTTAAATACTTTACATTCACTTGCATCATTCGACTCTACGACTAACTGAGTAACTGTTTTTTGCAATTTCGGATGGGTCCAATCCATTTTCAAATCTTGCATCGGTAACAAAACAAAAAGTCTGTTTTGCATGTGTGGATGTGGCACAATTAATGTATCTGTAATAATAACATCTTCATTAAAAGTGATTACATCAACATCAATAATTCTGGCTTGGTATTCTGGTGAAATTTTTCGGATTCGTCCTAATTGTTTTTCAACATTCAGCACATCCTCTAAAATATTTTGAGCCGATTTGTAGGAATGAAGAAGTATAGCGCAATTCAAAAAAGGCTCGCTTTCAAAACCCCAAGCTGGAGTTTCATATATTCTGGACACGTCGACAACTGTACCGACTTCCCTCTGAATCAATTTAATACATTGTTCTATAACGTTTAGTCGATCCCCTTGATTGCTTCCTATTGATAAAACTACTCTATTTTGCTCCTTCATATTAAGGGCAAATTAACTAAAAGAAAATTAGAAAAACGGTATATTTGCAAGGACTGTTGATAAATTTTTTTATTCTGTTTTTAATTTTTTTTCTCTTTTAAGGAATATTTAAAAAACATTATTGTAACTTTTATAGACATTACACTACTTATAAATAAAAAAGCGTATGAAATTTTTAGGAAACGTATTAGCCACAATAATAGGGCTGTTCATTTTTTTAATGTTATTGTTTTTTGGAATTATTATCATCGGTGCCATTTTTGGAGGAAGTTCAAAATCGGTCATTGTAAAAGACAATTCTGTTATTGAATTAAATCTTGATAAAGTTACCAACGATTATGCTGGAAAATTCATCTATGAAGACTACAGCTTTCTGAACTCAGAGGAAACTAATGGTTTATCTGATGTCATTAACGCCATTGCAATAGCAAAAACAGATAAAAAAATTAAAGGTATCTCTTTATTAAATACCTCAACAATGCTAGGAATGGCACAGAGTAAAGCACTGCGTGATCAATTAATTGATTTTAAAAAATCAGGAAAATTCGTAGTTTCTTATTCGAATGCTTATTCACAGAAAGAGTATTATTTAAATTCTATTGCCGATACCGTATACCTGAATCCAATTGGAGAATTAGACTTTAAAGGATTGTCTTCGGAGATGATGTACTACAAAGATTTCCAGGATAAATCAGGTTTAAAAATGGAAGTGATTCGCCATGGAAAATACAAAAGTGCTGTTGAACCATACTTGGCTAACGAAATGAGTCCAGAGAATAGAGAACAAATTTCGGTATTACTGAAATCGGTTTGGAATTCTATGGCTCAGGATATTTCTATCAGTAGAAAAATATCTTTGGATAGCTTAAATTCATATGCTGATCATTTATCTGCCCGCACACCGGAAATGGCAAAATCAAAACATCTAATTGATAAAATTGGATATGAAGATGAATACCATGCTGGAATTAAAAAGGCATTAAAAGTGGATCAAAAAGACGACTATAATGTAATTGACATTTTAGATTATGTCTCCGATATTGCTTTAACTTCTAAAGGTGAAAGTGGAAAAGATGGTAACATTGCTATTATTTATGCACAAGGTGTTATTCTTGGCGGCGAGGGTGATGTAAATGTTATTGGAGAAGGATCTATGAGAAGATCATTACAAGAAGCCAGCAAAGACAAAGATATTAAAGCGATTGTATTGCGTATCGATTCTCCAGGAGGAAGTGCTTTAACTTCAGAATTAATCTGGAGAGAAATAGAATTGGCAAAAAAGACAAAACCAGTTATCGTATCTATGGGGAACTTAGCAGCGTCTGGAGGGTATTATATTGCTTGTAATGCCAATAAGATTTTTGCAGAACCGAATACAATCACGGGATCAATTGGTGTTTTTGGAACTCTCCCAAATGTAACTGGATTAACGGATAAGCTTGGTATCCATACCGAAGTAGTAAAAACACATGAGAATTCTGCAGGATACAGCATTTTCAAACCTTTAGATGAAAATTACAAAGAGGTTGTTCAAGAAAGTATTGAGAACATCTATACTACTTTTGTAAACCGTGTTGCTAAAGGTCGTAATATGACATTTGATCAAGTAGATGCTATTGCGCAAGGTCGAGTTTGGACTGGTGCCGATGCAATCAAAATTGGATTAATCGATAAAATTGGAGGATTGGATGCTGCTATTAAAGAAGCTGCAACTATGGCCAAAATCAAAGAATACAAAACAATCAATTTCCCAGAATACGAGAAAGATTTCCAAGGAATCTTAAGTAATCTTAGTGGTTCTCCTTTTTCTAAAACAAAGGAAGAATTCATCAAAGAAGAAATTGGTGAAGAGAATTATCTTGTAATTCAACAAATGAGACGTTTAAGCAGTCAAAAAGGATTACAAACTTTAATGCCTTTTGAGATAAATATCAATTAAAAACACTAATTTTAACAAAAGGCAAGATTTTTGCATAACTAAATGGGTTGGAGTCTTTTCAACCCATTTTTTATTATTATAAATTGACTAAAACTAAACCTATGTTAAAGAAAATTCTAATTGGAGTAGGCATCTTTCTATTGGTAAGCATCATTGCATTAGCCTCAATTCCTTTTCTCTTCAAGGACAAGATCAAAGAAATGATTGTTGAATCGATCAACAAAAATGTAGATGCTACTGTGGCTTTTGATGCGGTAGATTTGAGTTTACTTAAAAGTTTTCCTCAAGCCAATGTAACTATTGATCATTTAAGTATCATCAATAAAGCACCTTTTAAAGGCGATACCTTGGTATACTTTGACGAGTTAAACTTAAAGATGTCGGTTAAAGAGCTATGGAAAAGTAAAACCGAAGCAATGAATATCAAGTCTGTTCATTCTAAAAATGGGTTGGTTAATATTCATGTCAACAAAGATGGTGTTGCGAACTACGATATCGCAATCAAAAAAGAGGAAGGAAAAGACGATGGGAAAAGTGATGATCCACTAGCTTTAAATATACAGGATTATGCCATTGAGAATTTCAAAATCAAATACTACGATGAGACTTCTAAAATAAAAATGGTTATCGATCAATTAAACCATAAAGGAAAGGGTGACTTTGCCGCTTCCAAATTGGATTTAACAACACAAACCACAGCAACCGTTTCATTGGATATGGATCAAACCAATTTCATGAAAAATATTCCAATTACATTGGACGCTATTCTAGGGATTGACTTGGATAAAAGTCTTTATACATTTAAAGAAAACAAAGCTTTAATTAACCAATTGCCTTTAGAATTTGATGGTTCTATTCAAATGGTAGAAGCAGGTCAAGAATACAATTTGACTTTCAAAACACCTACCTCATCTTTCAAAAATTTCTTAGGCGTTATTCCTTCTGCTTATGCAGGAAATTTAGACAAGGTTCAAACGACTGGAGATTTTACGATTGCAGGAAAAGCAAATGGTTTATTAAGTGACACTACTGTCCCAAAATTTAATGTTGCTATTGCTTCAAACAATGCTTCTTTCAAATATCCTGATTTACCAAAATCTGTAACGAATATCATTATCGATACAAAAATCATTAACGAAACTGGGAAAATGAATGATACGTATGTCAACTTGAATAAATTATCTTTCAAAATTGATCAAGATATATTTAATGCCAAAGCAAACATTCGAAATCTAAGCGAAAATGCTTTAGTAGATGCCTCGTTAAATGGTGTTATTAATCTTGCCAACCTATCTAAAGCTTACCCAATCAAATTAGACAAACCATTGACTGGTATTTTGAAAGCGGATGTGGTGACCAAATTTGACATGAAATCTGTTGAAACGAATCAGTATCAGAATATTCAAAATTCGGGTACAATGAATTTATCACAATTCAAATATGTGGATGATACTAATAAAGCAATCAACATCAATCAAGCTACAGTTCAATTCACGCCTTCTCGCATCAATTTACAACAATTGGATGCTACCACTGGGAAGACCGATTTAAAGGTAACAGGAGTACTGGACAACTTCTATGGTTTCTTATTCAAAAAACAAGAGTTGAAAGGTAATTTTGATTTAAAATCCAATCAATTTGCAGTGGCTGATTTCATGACCAAAGCCGAGCCTGCAAAAACAACGGAGAAGGGTGATACAGAAAAAACAGGAACAAAAGCTACTGCTTCCAAAGATGCTGTAAAAATCCCAAAATTCTTAAATTGCACTTTAACTGCCACAGCCAATACGGTACTCTATGATAACTTAACATTGAAAGATGTTTCAGGAAAAATGATCATTAAAGATGAAGCTGTGAAGTTGGAAAACTTAAAAAGTTCAATATTTGGAGGACAGGTCGCCGTAAATGGATCAGTTTCTACAAAAGAAGCAACGCCTACGTTTAATATGGATTTAGGTATTAATTCTTTTGATATTGCACAATCATTCACCCAGCTTGATATGCTAAAATCAATTGCTCCAATTGCCAATGTGATTAATGGTAAAATGAACTCTACGATTAAATTATCTGGTAAATTGGACAGCAAAGAAATGACACCTGATTTAAAAACAATTTCAGGAGATATGTTAGCGCAATTACTTTCCACAACAATAAATGCAAATAATTCTAATGTTTTAAATGCATTGGGTTCTAATTTAAAATTTATTGATTTGAAAAAAGTAAATTTAAATGATCTGAAAACACACCTTACGTTTAGTGATGGAAAGGTAAATGTAAAACCTTTCGATATTAAATATCAGGATATCAAAGTAAACATTGGCGGACAACATGGTTTTGATCAAAACATGAATTATGATATCAAATTTGATGTACCTGCAAAATACTTGGGTAGTGATGTTACTAAATTATTGGGTTCATTAAATCCTAATGAAGCTGATAAAATTAGCGTACCGATTACAGCAAATCTGACCGGTAATTTCAAAAGTCCAAAAGTGAACACAGATCTTACTAAGGCTGTAACTAATGTGACCACACAATTGGTTAGTAAGCAAAAAGACAAGTTGATTAATCAAGGAACGAATGCTTTGGGTAATTTATTGGGTGGTAAAAAACCAGCTGACACCACTAAAACTGCTCCTAATGAGGATATAAAAACAAAAGCTTCTGACGCTCTTAAAGGACTCTTTAGCAAGAAGAAGAAAGAATAAATACACGTATTTTAAATCATAAAACCTACAGAGCACATTTGTTCTGTAGGTTTTTTATGTTTATAAGTGGCTCATATTATACCGCGATACTAACCACGTATCCTTCTGAATTTCGAATATTAAATACGGTTCCATCTTCAAAAAGCAAATATTGTCCTTTCACCCCCATCAGCTTGCCTTTAAAATATGGTGTCTTGTCTAAATTCAAACTGTTGATCTTTTTTGGATATTGTAATACGGGATACTGAAACTCAAAATGGTCAATGAAATTTGGATTAAAATAACCTCTGACTTCTTCTGGTAAAAATTCCACTAGCTTCAATCGTTCTGCATACAAGTCCGCTTTTACAATATCATTTTGTAGCATCTTGCGCCAATTGGTTTTATCAACAAAATGATCTTTTAATGCAATTTCAGATATTCCTGCCAAATAGCGATTTGGAACTTCTACAATAGCAATTGCTTCTGTTGCCCCTTGATCAATCCATCGTGTTGGAATCTGTGTTTTCCTAGTCACTCCTACTTTCACTTCACTAGAGGAAGCTAAATAAACAATATGAGGTTGTAATTGTACTTTTTCCTCATAAGCCAAATCTCGATCTTCGATTCCTAAGTGCGCAGTGCTTAATTCAGGTCTAAAAATCCAGTCTCCTACTTGTGCACTACTATTGTAACAATCGTAACAAAATCCTTGTCTGAAAATCTTTTTTGTCTTCCCACAATTCAAACATTGATATTTCAGAAAGTTAATCTCAATCTCTTTATTTAATAATTGATTGACATTCAAAAAGCTATTTTCAAAAACTAAGTAGTATTGAATAGGATTTCCAAACTCAGTTTGCATTTTTGTGAGTACTCCTTCGTATTGCATGAATAAAATTTGTTATTTTTATGGCATAAAGATAAGAGAAATATGGCATTACCAATAATCAATTCAATTGCATCTTGGATACTAAAAAAACGAATTCACCAAATCGAATTATTTATCAAATATCCAAATGAGGTACAAGAAGAACTATTATTGAGTTTAATTCGCACTGCCGAAAGCACTGTAATTGGCAAACAGTATGACTTTGAATCGATTAAATCTTATCAGACTTTTACCGAGCGACTTCCTGTATCTACTTATGAGGATTTAGAGCCTTCTATTGAACTTACCCGTAAAGGGGAACAAAATGTTTTTTGGCCAACGCCAATTAAATGGTTTGCAAAATCGAGTGGTACAACTAATGCAAAAAGCAAATTCATTCCTGTAAGCAATGAAGCTCTTGAAAACTGCCATTACAAGGCTGCAAAAGATTTATTGTGCTTATACCTCAACAATAATGAAGAATCGCAATTATTCACTGGGAAAAGCCTTCGTTTAGGTGGTAGCAAGCAACTCTATGAGGATAACAATAGTTTCTTCGGTGATTTATCGGCTATACTTATTGAAAACATGCCTATTTGGGCTGAATTTAGTAGTACACCAAGTAATAAGGTTTCCTTGATGAGCGAATGGGAAACCAAACTCTCTGCTATCGTTAGAGAAACTATTCAGGAAAACGTAACCAGTTTTGCCGGTGTACCATCGTGGATGCTTGTTTTACTAAACAAAACATTGGAAGAAACTGGCAAAGGAAACTTATTAGAAATATGGCCAAATCTGGAAGTCTATTTCCATGGCGGTGTCAGTTTTGATCCTTATCGTGAACAATACAAAAAAATAATCCCAAGCACATCTTTCAACTATTATGAAATTTACAATGCTTCGGAAGGTTTCTTTGCGATTCAAGATTTGAATAATTCTTCCGAATTATTACTGATGCTTGATTATGGTATCTTCTATGAATTCATTCCTATGGATACGTATGGAACTCCTGATCAAAAGATAGTACGTTTATCTGAAGTAGAGTTATTTAAGAATTATGCGATTGTTATCACAACGAATGCTGGCCTATGGCGCTATCAAATTGGTGATACCGTACGTTTCACATCGCTGAACCCTTATCGTATAAAAATTACTGGGAGAACAAAACATCACATCAATGTATTCGGGGAAGAATTAATCATCGAAAACACAGATCAGGCTATTGCCAAAGCTTGTCATGAGACAGAAGCCGAAGTATCTGATTATACTGTTGCTCCCGTTTTTATGGAAGGAAGAGAAAAGGGTGCGCACGAATGGATTATAGAATTCCGAAAATCTCCTAAAGATCAATTTGCCTTTAATCAGATATTAGATAAGACCTTACAATCTCTAAATTCTGATTATGAAGCCAAACGTTATAACAATATGACATTGAACCCTCCGGTTATCAATATTGCTCGAACTAATTTATTTTATGACTGGCTAAAAGATAATGATAAACTAGGTGGTCAACATAAAATCCCAAGGTTATCGAATCAACGTAATTATTTGGAACAGTTAAAAGCCATGGATTTATCCAATGTTTAAATGACTGTGAATTGCATAAAAAAAGCCCCGATAAGTATCGGGGCTTTTTATTTTTAATCCTTATGAAACTGCTTTCATACGTTGTAACATATTTTTATTTACAGCATCTTCAGCATAATCGCGGTCGATACTTAATTTTTTATGTTCCGAACTTGGTAGTTCATACATTGCATCGGTTAAAATTGCTTCGCACAATGAACGTAATCCTCTTGCTCCAAGTTTGTATTCTAAGGCTTTATCCACAATAAAATCCAATGCTTCATCTGTAATTTCAAAGTCAACATCATCCATTGCAAATAGCTTTGTATATTGTTTAATTAAAGCATTTTTAGGTTCAGTCAAGATTGCTCTTAAAGTTGCTCTATCCAAAGGATCCATATGAGTCAGTACAGGTAATCTACCGATGATCTCCGGAATCAATCCGAAATCTTTAATATCTTTTGGTATGATGTATTGTAATAGGTTTTCCTTATCAATATTATCTACATTCTTTGAAGCACTATATCCAACTGCCTGACGATTTAAACGTTTTGAAATTACGCGTTCAATTCCATCAAAAGCACCACCAGCAATGAATAAAATGTTTTGTGTATTTACTTCAATAAACTTTTGGTCTGGGTGTTTTCTACCTCCTTTTGGCGGTACATTAACAACGGTTCCTTCTAGTAATTTCAATAAAGCTTGTTGTACACCTTCACCAGAGACATCTCTTGTTATGGATGGATTATCGCTCTTACGGGCAATTTTATCAATTTCATCAATAAAAACAATTCCTCTTTCAGCTTTCTCAACATCATAATCTGCCACTTGCAACAATCGCGTTAAGATACTTTCAACATCTTCCCCTACATAACCTGCTTCTGTCAAAACTGTAGCATCTACAATAGTCAATGGAACATTCAACATTTTTGCAATTGTTTTCGCAACCAATGTTTTTCCTGTACCAGTCTGACCTACCATCAGAATATTACTTTTTTCTATTTCAACTTCATCATCCTCCTGTTGTTGCATTAAACGTTTATAGTGATTATAAACAGCAACTGACATCACTTTTTTGGTTTGATCCTGCCCAATTACATATTGATCTAGAAAAGCTCTAATTTCTTTTGGCTTTTTCAATACTAGATCAGTCAACAAACTAGAGTTATTTGTCTGTTTTAATTCTTCTAAAACAATTCCATGTGCCTGCTCGATACACTTATCACAAATATGTGCATTGATTCCAGCAATCAATAAACTAGTTTCTGGCTTTTTCCTTCCACAAAATGAACACTCTAATACTTCTTTAGCCATAATTTTATTTTAAACTCAACAAACAATTATCCTCTTACTAATACTTCATCAATCATTCCGTAAACTTTCGCTTCATCTGCTTTCATCCAGTAATCACGATCACTGTCATGGTGTACTTTTTCAATCGTTTGTTTTGAGTGTTTGGCAATGATTTCATACAATTCATCTTTCAATTTCAAAATCTCACGTGTTGTGATTTCGATGTCAGATGCTTGTCCTTGTGCTCCACCTAATGGTTGGTGAATCATAACTCTTGAATGTGGTAAAGCCGAACGTTTTCCGTCTGCTCCAGCACATAATAATACTGCTCCCATTGAAGCGGCAATACCTGTACAAATTGTAGCAACATCTGGTTTGATGTACTGCATTGTATCATAAATACCTAAACCTGCATATACTCCACCTCCTGGTGAGTTAATGTAGATTTGAATATCTTTTGAAGCATCTGTACTCTCTAAGAATAGTAATTGTGCTTGTACAATATTTGCAATTTGATCGTCAATACCTGTTCCTAAAAAGATAATTCTGTCCATCATTAAACGAGAGAATACATCTAATTGTGCCACATTCATTTGACGTTCTTCCATAATGTAAGGTGTCATCCCTACTGGTGTCACTTGGCTTACGATTTTATCGTAATACATGTTGTTTATTCCGTGATGCTTAGTAGCATATTTTTTAAATTCTTTACCGTAGTTCATAGTATTTTTTTGTTTTATATTAAACAGAAAAGAGCGTCTTACTTAAAAAAGTTTGACGCCCTAAATATACTGATTTTTTACAAAATTTATTCTCCGTAAGATTCTTTAATAAAGTTTTGGTATGTAACCTCTTTGGTTTTTACTTTTACTTTCTCTTTGAAAAGGCTTACCATTTTTTCGCTCATCACTTGCTCAGAAAGTCTTTTCACCTCTTCTTGGTTAGATAAAACTCTAGCAACGATGTTTTCAACGTCAGCATCTGTTGGGTTCATTTGACCAAATTGAGCCATTTGTTTTTTGATTACTTCAGAAGTATATGCTTTCAAATCATCAAAAGTAATTTGTAAGTTATTCTCTGTAATAATTTTTCCTTCGATCAATTGGTAGCGTAATCCGTTTTCAGATTTTGCATATTCTTCTTCTGCTTGTTCTGGTGTTAATGGAGTCTCTCCTACAGTTTGAATCCATTTTTTCAAGAATGTTGCTGGCAACTCAAATTTTGTATTCTCTAATAATGATTCTGTTACATCATTTAAGAATTTTTGATCTGCTTGAGTAGCAAATTGCTTTTCAGCATCTTCTTTAATTTTTTCTTTTACTTCTTCAACAGAAGTTACTTTTCCTTCTCCGAATAATTTGTCTAATAATTCTTGGTTCATTTCAGCTAACTCACTTGTCGTAATTTCTTCAATTGTGAAATTAACGTCAACATCTAATCCATGAACGTCATCATGAGATACATTCAAGTATTTCATTAAATCGTGATCATCAGCAAAAAGTCCTTTTGTTCCGATTGTTACAACGTCACCAACTTTTTTACCAATAAATTTCTTGATTGTTTTTTTATCTTTGAAAATATCTAATGTGAAAGTTGCTTCACTGTTGATTTCTTTTTCTTCATTTGTAAAAACACCTCTAATATCATCTTCTGCTTCCACAGTATCTTTAGAGATCATTTTTCCATATTGTTTTTGAATACGTACAACTTGTTCGTTGATCATATCTTCATCTGCAGTAATTGTATATTTTACAATTTTATTTTTTGCACCTAAATCAACTTCAAATTCCGGAACTAATCCTAATTCAAATTCAAAAGAATAATCATCCGCGTCCCAATCAAAATCTTCTTTAATTTTTGGTAATGGATTCCCTAAAACTTCTATTTTTTCTTCTCTTAAATAATTATTTAAAGAGTCTTGTAATATTTTATTTACTTCATCAAGAAGTACAGCTTTACCATATTGTTTTTGAATCAAACTCATTGGCACCGCACCTTTTCTGAATCCAGGGATGCTTGCATTTTTACGATAGTCTAGTAAAACCTTCTCTACTTGATTAGAATAATCTTCTTTAGTAACCGCTATAGTTACAACCGCATTTAATGCATCTAGTTGTTCTCTTGTGATATTCATTTCTACTTTTTTTATACTATAAAATTGGGTTGCAAAATTATAATATTTTTACAACCCAACCAACTTTTTAATCTATTGAATTTCAATTAACTATTTAAGTCTTTAATTTAATTGAAATATTAATTCATATTATTGATTTTCTTTCATCAATGAGAAGATAATCGACTGGAAAACGGATAGCAAAATACTGAACCATAAAGCCGTCCAAAATGAGCTTACTCCAAAGCCCCCAACAATCTTATCGCACAGCATAATAACAATTGCATTGATTACTAATAGAAACAACCCAAACGTTACAATAGTCACTGGCAATGTAAACAACACCAATAATGGTTTGATAAACAAATTTAATAACCCCAAAACTACAGCTACAATTATAGACGTAGTAAAGCTATCTACCGTTACTCCCGGAAGAAAATTTGCAATAAAATAGACCAAAACAGCTGTTAACAGTACTCTAATTAATAGTTTCATAATTCAGATTTTTATATGTTTTAATAAATTTAAAAAAAAAGCACCGATTACTCGGTGCTTTTTCCAATAAATATTCTTTTATCCATTAATTAGTTGGTACTAATGTTGGCCCAGGATAACCCGCTGCACTTACTAATGGTAATTTTGATTTATAATGTGCATTAATCACTTTTAGTATTTCATTAGAAATTACTGCATATCCTCTTGCATTTGGATGTACACCATCCAATGAGAATAATACTGTGCTTAATGTCGCTGTACCTGCAAAATAATTGCTTGTATAGATCTGACCGTCATCTGTTCTTAAACCACTTACTAGTTGTGTCATGATGGCATTCATATCTGCTACCGCTAAATTTTTAGAGAGTGCGATTGATTTAATTGTATTATTATAACTTGTCATAGCTGTATTTACTAACGTAATCTCAGCAGAAGTCAGAATGTGTTTATCCTCTAATGGATATGTAATTCCATATTTATTCAACGGAGCCGGAACTGGAGCTGTAGGAGCTGTTCCAATAGCTGTTCTTGTTGTTAACAATACTAAATCTGAAGCTGTTGCTTGTCTTGCTTGGCCGTACACTTGTCCTAGAACTGTAGCTAACGGTGCTAATTGTGGAATAGTAGAAGCTACTGCTGTAATTTGAGCGCTTAAATTTGTTAAGTTCTCATCTTTAATCAACAATGGGTTTGGTGCAGTAGTAGACAATAAATTGATTCTATTTCCTTGTCCTAAAGCCGTCAATATTTGTTTTAAAGGACCGTATAACTGTGCATTTAATGCTTGAACTGTAGCTACTCCAGTTGCAGGATTTCCTTCTCCTAACACTGTAGTTGTTAAAGGATTATAAGGCACTGTTGTAAAGAAAGGAATTGTTGTAACATTTGGAATTGTTGCTACCACTCCTTTAGCTCCATTTGAAGTTAAAGTATTTACAATTGTGCTGTATGCACTAGCGAAAACATTTGGATCTGTAATATCATTTGCCCCATAAGTTGCAGGGTTTAAATTTCCTGTTTGATCTACTCCAGTTCCTCCAGAAGTAGCAAACGCTAAGATATCATTGTTTCCAATCCAGTTCGTAAAGAAAGTTGGATTTTTAGTCATGGCATCTCCTAAAACTGTAGCTGTTGCAGATGTTGCGTGTCTCACGAAATATGGATTTGCTTGACCCGTTTGTACTCCTGCTAAACTACCATAGCCAGGCGCTAATAAATGGAATGATTTCGCTCCTGGAACTCCCATGTTATTAAATGCTTTTGCTTGTAAATGTGAAATATCAATAGTTGGTGTACCTACTAAGTTTTCAGGACCTCCAGCAGAAACGTCGATTACTAATCTTGTTCCAGCAAGAATAGTCCCTCCTAATGTTAAACCTCCTAAATTATTCACATCATCTGCATAAGAAGGTTGTGTAAACTCTCCTCCTCCAACTACTGCAAACTGCTGTGCCAATATACTTGGAAAAGAATACGATTGACTAGATCTAGAAACCGTACCATCCATATAACCTGCTGTTAATGAGTTTCCAACTGCTACGTATGAGGTAAAATTAGCCTCACCAGCACTGTAATTACCATCCTCTACAGGATTATCGAATTCTGGCGTACATGCTGTGAATCCTGCCGCTAAAAGTGCTAAAAATATATATTTATTTTTCATTTTTTACTATTATTTAGAATTAGAAACTGTACGATACACCGATACCTGGAGAGAATACTGTTGATTTATAAGTTCCTCCAAAAGAAACTTCGTGTCCGTCTTCAACAAAATGATCATAAGAATTATTTGTTTCATCAAAGTGTAAGTACAAGAATGAGAAGTCAACTCCAAATTTTTTATTAATTTGATACGTTAGACCACCTGTATACCCCATAGAGTCATTTCTTGGCGTTTCTGGTGCAAAATAACCGTCTTGTACTGGACTTTCATCTTTGTACCATCCTGCTCTAAATGTAAATTTATCACTTGCTTTATACTGTGTACCAATTCTGTATGTGTTTGAATCTTTGTAGTTTCTTGGATTAACTGATGTTGGTACATTATTATGGAAATCTACCACTAAAGCTTTGTAAGCTGCCCATTGTGCTCTATTATAATCAAAAGCCACTAACCATTTATCTGTAATCTGGTAAGACAAACCTGCTGTAATTTCTGCTGGTAAAGGTAGATCAGCATCAAAAGTTGTATTTGTAAATGTTCCTTGAGCATACGCTGGAATGTGATTGAATGTAGCATCACCATTACGAGCTTCCATTGTAATTTTTGAACGGTAGTTAAATCCTAATCTCAATTTATCGGTTGGATTAAACATAAAACCTACTGTATATCCCCAAGCCGATACGCTTTGTGCATCAATAGTTACATCTGAACGATTACCAGTTTCATCTGTTAAACTTCTTGACAAGTTTCTATTAAAGTTTACCCCTCCATTTACATAGATAGGTCCACCACCAATACTAAACTTCTCGTTTACTTTAATAGCAATTGTTGGCTGTACATAAATTGCTTTTAAATCAATATTATTTACAAGATGAGAACCTTGCCAATCTTGATCCCATTCAACACTACTTCCATAAGGAGTATAAACTGCTAAACCGAATGATAACCAATCTGTTGCTCTGTATGTTGCATAAAAACTAAAAGGTGTCCCAACGTTTGTTGTATGTGCTTTCCAATTGTATGTTTCATTCTGAAATTTTGTCTTGGCAACTAAAGCATTACCTCCAACAGAAAAGTTAAACCGATCTTCCAAAAAAGATATCCCCGCAGGATTAAAGAATAAAACCTCGGCATTATTCACCACAGCAACACCCGTATGCCCCATTGCCAATTGTTTTTGACCCTGAAGAGCTACACGATATCCTCCTGCAATTGCAACTGACGTTGCAAAAGTCATTAAAGTTAACGATAACAGTTTTCTCATAATGTTAAAATTTGTTTGTTTGTTAGAATCGAAAAAGAATCGATATTCAAATTTATAACAAAATATGAATTTTACAATAATTTTAACCATTTTATTATGCACTCATACTATTTTATTTCATTTTATTATGCATACATAATAAAAATGGCTTAAAAATAGCATTATAAAAATTACGGGATTATCATTTTTATTGCAATAAAAATGATAATCCCGTATAAGATTGTTTTTTAGGCCTTGTTAAATGTTAAATTCTACAATGAAAAAGACCTATATAGTAAAAAAATTAACTTTGCTTTAAGAATCCAATTGTTTCAATCAAAAAATCTTTTGGATTTTCAGCATGCAACCAATGTCCTGCATTAGCAATTGTTACAATTTTAGAATCTGGAAAATGCTTTAATATTGTCTGAGTATCTTCTGCAAGAATATAATTTGATTTATCTCCTTTTAAAAACAAAGTTGGCTTCCCAAAGCGTGCGTCTTCGGATAATGCTTGACCAATAATCTCAGTATCCTTTGTAAAAACAGGTAAATTGAACCGGAAAGCTAATTGTCCTTCAGATTCCCAATACAAGTTCTTCATTAAAAACTGACGTGTCCCAACATCTGTAATATATCCTTTTAATATTTCTTCAACGGTAGCTCGATCTGGTTTTAAAGAAAAATCAACCGCAGACAATCCAGCTAAAATATCCTGATGATGTGGACGGTAGTATTTTGGCCCAATGTCAGCAATAATTAATCGCTCTACTCTCTCTGGATAGGTTGTTGCAAAAAACATCGCTACTTTACCACCCATTGAATGGCCTAAAAGATTAATTTCTTTTAAATTATTTTGATCGCAATACAACAAAAGATCTTCGACCATTACGGTATAACTAAATTCATCGGAATGAAAACTACGCCCATGATTACGCAAATCAATTAAATGCACCTGATATCCTTCTTGTGCATATTGACTTCCTAATGTCTTCCAATTGTCTGACATCCCTAGAAATCCATGCAATATCAATAGTGGTTTTCCTTCTCCTTCGATTCTTGAATACAACATACTTCCTTATTTTTATTTCATTCTTTCTAAATACATAGCTACTACATTTTCTAAACCTAAATATAATGATTCAGCAATTAATGCATGTCCTATGGAAACTTCTAATAAGCCGGGTATATTTTGTTTAAAAAACTTTATATTTTCCAAACTTAAATCATGCCCTGCATTCACTCCTAACCCTAGTTCATTTGACAATTTTGCAGCAGCAATATAAGGCTTAATACTATCTGTATTTCCTAGACCATATTCATGCGCAAATGATTCGGTATACAATTCTATTCGATCCGCTCCGATTTCTTTTGCTCCTTCAATCATTGATAAAACGGGATCAACAAAGACCGAAGTACGAATTCCATTTCTCTGAAATTCTTGAATTACTTCTTTCAGAAAGGCACTATGTTTAATCGTATCCCATCCCGCATTTGAAGTGATTGCATCATCGGCATCTGGAACCAAAGTTACCTGCGTTGGTCTAACTTCTAAAACAAGATCAATAAATTTCTTCGCTGGATTTCCTTCAATATTATATTCTGTATACACTACAGGTTTTAAATCGCGGGCATCTTGATATCGAATATGTCTTTCATCTGGACGTGGATGAATCGTAATACCTTCCCCTCCGAACATTTGAATATCTTTTGCTACTTTAATCAAATTAGGAACATCACCTCCTCTTGAGTTACGGAGTGTGGCTATTTTATTGATATTTACACTTAATTTTGTCATCGTATTGTATATTTCAATTTTAAAGATAAAGTTCAACTATAATTTCAACAAAAATACAAAGTTAAACAAGGCTTATTGTCCTAAATTTTGATTATTTTGCAGTCCATATTTGACCTATACCTTATGACAGCTATTACTGACTACATTAATAACGACATAAAACCGATCGACTGTCAAGAAACTATTGAAGTTGTTCAAGATTTTTTTGCAGAAGTTCCTTTTTCACATTTCCCTATCATTGAAGAAGGCATATACATTGGTAGTATTGCAGCAGAAGATGTTGAAACTTTTGATAGTGACAAAAAAGTCGCTGATTATCGCTTTGCCCTAGAAGGTTTTTTGGTTCGAAACAATACCATTTGGTTAGATGTTTTAGAAAATTTTGCTCGAAACCAAACAAACATAATGCCTGTATTGGATGAACACAATACATATTTAGGCTATTATGATGTTTTGGATGTAATTAAATTTTTTCATGAAACTCCATTCTTACGCGAACAAGGAGGAATTATTATTGTAGAAAAAGGCATCTCTGAATATTCTATGAGTGAAATTGCACAAATTGTAGAAAGCAACAACGGAAAACTATTGGGCTTATTCATTTCTAGTTCCACTACTGAAAGCATACAAGTTACTGTAAAAATAAGTTTGGGTGCAATCAATGAAATAATCCAAACATTTAGACGCTACGATTATGAGATAATTTCAGAACATCAGGAAGATATTTATATCCAAAACCTAAAAGAAAGATCTGATTATTTAGATAAATACTTGAACATATAATTCCCTACCATGAAAGTTGCGCTCTACGGACAATATTACCAAAGTAACACTGAACCAATTGTCAGTGAAATTCTTCATTTTTTAAACCAAAACAAAGTTGAAATTGTTATTGAGCAGCGGTACAGTGAAATGTTATCGGAACATCAAATCATAAAACAAGAGTACAAAACTTTTAATAGCTACAAAGATTTAAACAAAAGCTACGCAATGCTTATCAGTATTGGTGGAGATGGTACAATATTAAGAGCTGCTACATTTATTCGAAATACAGGTGTACCAATTTTAGGTATAAACGCAGGAAGATTGGGTTTCTTAGCAAATATTCAACAGGAAAATATTGCGTTATTCTTAGATTTAGTACTTCAAAAGAAATATCTTATTTCACCAAGAACTTTATTAAGCCTAAAGTGTTCTCCAAAAAATGCTGCTGTAGAGAATATTAATTTTGCGATGAACGAAATTACAGTCAATCGAAAAGATACCACTTCAATGATTACTGTAGAAACTTATTTAAATGGGGAATATCTAAATTCTTATTGGGCAGATGGACTGATTATTTCTACACCTACTGGATCAACAGGTTACTCACTAAGTTGTGGAGGCCCTCTTTTAACCCCAGATGTAAAAAGTTTAGTCATTACTCCTATTGCCCCTCATAATCTAAATGCCAGACCTCTAGTTATCCCTGACAATACTGAAATAAAACTAAAGGTATCAGGGCGAGAATCACAACATTTAGTCTCATTAGATTCTACCATTATTTCGATGAATAACGAAACTATATTGACTATAAAGAAAACTCCTTTTAAAATTAATATGATTGAATTTCCAGAGGAAGGTTTCTTAAAAACAATTCGAAAAAAACTACTTTGGGGAGAAGATAAAAGAAATTAAACTTCATTTTTTAAGACTACATACATACTTATATGTTATAAATTCCGTTTACTCTTATTGAAATCACAATCTACAAATTGTAGAATATTATGATGTCTTTTGATAAAAAAAATTAGATTTAGACATTAGTAGATTGTTTCGTATCGATAATTATTATATTTGCACCCAATTTTATAGAATTAATGAATCGGAAATTACTAACATTTTTTTGTTTTTTCACACTTACGTTTGCAACCGCCCAAATACACGAAGTAGGTGTATTTCTAGGAGGTAGTAACTACATCGGTGAAGTAGGTCCAACGTCCTATATATCACCAGATCACCTAGCTTTAGGTGTTTTATACAAGTGGAATAAAAGCCCGAGACACTCTTATAGAATCTCATACACACAGTCGAAAATCTCATCAAATGACCTCAATTCTGACTCTCCAGCTAGAAAACAAAGGGGCTATGCGTTTGAAAATAATATAAAAGAATTATCTTTAGGCCTTGAATTCAATTTTTTTGACTTTAATTTGCACGAACCTGGCTTCATAATGACGCCTTATGTATATACTGGACTTAGTTATTTCAGTTATAATACATTATATGTATTGAATGGAAAGACAAGAGAAGATGATCATGACAAATCATTAGCTATCCCAATGACAGTGGGTATTAAAGCTAGGATAGCAGATCAATTTGTTTTAGGATTTGAGGTAAGTGCACGATATACCTTTACAGATAATCTAGATGGAAGTTATCCTAAAGATGATAAGTATAAAAGTCTACGATTTGGAAATTTAAATAGTAATGATTGGTATGTATTTAGCGGGTTTACACTTACATATACTTTTGGGAATAAACCTTGCTATTGCGCAGAATAAAAAATGAGTTTAATAGATACGATAAATAAAGACAATTTACCCAAGCATTTGGCCATTATCATGGATGGAAATGGACGTTGGGCAAAACAAAAAGGCTTTCTTAGAGCATTTGGCCATGAAAATGGAACAAAAGCTGTTCGAGTAGTCGTAGAAACTTCAGCAAAATTAGGTATTGAAAATCTAACGCTTTATGCTTTTTCAACGGAGAATTGGAACCGTCCAAAACTTGAAGTTGAGACTTTAATGAAGCTCCTGATTAGTTCCCTTAAAAATGAACTAAAAACACTTCAGGACAATAATATTCGCTTGAATACTATTGGTAATCTTGACAAACTACCAAAATCAGCACAAAAAGAACTTCTTGAAGTCATAAATAAGACAAAAGACAACACACGCATGACGCTTACTTTAGCCCTAAGTTACGGGGCTAGAGAGGAATTACTCAGTGCAATAAAAAATATTAGTTGTAAAGTTAAAAATAATATAATTTCAATAGACACTATTGACGAATCAATTATTAATCAGCATCTTTACACGCATAATCTACCTGATGTAGATTTATTAATTAGGACGAGTGGGGAACACCGCATTAGTAACTTTTTGCTATGGCAAATTGCTTATGCGGAGTTATATTTTACGGATGTATTATGGCCCGACTTTAGAGAAGACAATTTATATGAAGCTATCATCAGTTATCAAAAAAGAGAACGTAGATTTGGAAAAACAAGTGAACAAATTAAATAATTTTTTAATGTTAGAAAAGAGTATTAAACTATTCTTAACGGTTATAGTTTTAGGGAGCATTTTTCAAGCCAATGCCCAAGAAAGTTTAGCCTTCGATAAAGGAGAACAATATATTTTAGCTAATGTTGAAGTAACTGGTAAAGTAAGCTATAACGAGCAAACTATTGTAACATTTGCTGGTTTGGCTAAAGGCCAAAAAATAACTGTTCCTGGTGAAGAGATTAGTAATGCTATTAAAAAATTATGGAAGCTTGGTCTTTTCAATGATATTAACTTTTATATCAATAAAGTTGAAGGCGATAGTATCTATTTAGAATTAAACATCAATGAATTACCTAAATTAAAAGAGGTAAAAATTCAAGGTGTAAAAAAGAATAAAGTAGAAGGCTTAATAAAAGACAATAGTCTTACGAAAGGTAAAGTTGTAAATGACAATTTAATTACTACTACTCGAAACTACATCGAAAATAAATATAAAAAAGATGGTTTTTACAGCACTAAAGTTGTAATCAATACTGTTCCTGATACCACTAGTGGTAATGAGGTAAACATGCTTATCAATATTGATAAAGGCAGCAAAGTTAAAGTGGAATCTATTACTTTCAAGGGTAACCAACAATTAACTGAAGGAAAGTTAAAAGGTGCCATGAAAAACACAAAAACAAAGAGCCCTTTTAATCCATTGCGTATTTTCAAACCTTCTAAATTCATCAAGAGTAAATACAAAGAGGATTTAGATAACATTGTCAATAAATATAAAGAAAAAGGATATCGTGATGCTCGAATTGTATCAGATACGATGACCTATAATAAAGAGAAAAACACTCTTGCAATTAGTATTGACCTTGAAGAAGGTAAAAAGTACTATGTTGGAGACATTAAATTCTTAGGAAATACAGTATATACAGACCAACTTTTAAGACGTATTTTAGGTGTTAAAAAAGGTGATGTATACAATGGAGTATTACTTCAAAAAAGGATTGCAGATAATACTAAACCAGATGGTGAAGATTTAACGAATTTATACCAAAACAATGGTTATTTATTCTCAAACATCAATGCTGTAGAGGTAAAAACTGCCAATGATACAATTGATTTTGAAGTACGTATTGTTGAAGGTCCAATGGCTTATTTCAATAAAATATCTGTAGTAGGAAATGACAGAACAAATGATAAAGTTATTTACAGAGAGTTAAGAACAAAACCAGGTCAAAAATACAGTAAAGAAGAATTAGTAAGAACGATTCGTGAAATTGGTCAATTAGGTTTCTTCGATCCTGAATCAATCAAACCGGACTTCAAAAATGTTGATGCAGCTGCTGGAACAGTAGATATCGAATACCACTTAGTTGAAAAAGGAGCAAGTCAAGTAGAGCTTCAAGGTGGTTACGGTGGAGGTGGTTTCATTGGTACATTAGGTTTATCGTTTAATAACTTCTCCTTAAAAAATATTTTTAATAAAGATGCTTACAAACCTTTGCCAATGGGAGATGGTCAAAAACTATCTTTAAGATTACAAGGAAGTACTTATTTCCAAACGTATAGTGTTTCGTTTTCTGAACCATGGTTTGGTGGTAAAAAACCAGTACAATTCTCTACTTCTATTTCACACAGTAAGCAGTTCTTATACAACTATCAAAGTCGTGATGTAGACCGTAACAGAAGTTTCAACATTACAACATTATCGGTTGGTTTAGCAAAAAGATTAAATGTACCAGATGATTTCTTTGTACTATCACAGGCTGTAAGTTTCCAATACTATGATTTAAATAATTATAATACAGGTCTATTTACATTTGGTGATGGTAGCTCAAAAAACTTAGCATACACAATTGGGTTAAGTAGAAACAGTAAAGGTGTAAACCCTGTTTTCCCAACTTATGGTTCAGAATTTAGTGTATCTGCGAAATTTACCTTACCTTACTCTCTATTAAATAATGTAGATTACGCTGATTTAAAAAATCAACAAGAATATAAATTAAAAAATAAAGGAGCTAGTTACGTTGATGGTGCAGGTAACCTTGTATCAACTGGAGATTATATCAACGAAACAGGAAACAGAGTTACTAATTATCAAGATGCTGCTCCGGATCAATCAAAAATTGATCAAAAGAAATTTAATTGGTTAGAATACTATAAAGTTAAATTCAAAGCTGATTGGTATACCACAATTTATGGTAAATTAGTATTGCGTTCATTGGGTGAGTTTGGTTTCCTAGGTGCTTATAATCAAGATAGAGGCTTAGTTCCTTTTGAAAGATTCTTTGTAGGTGGAGATGGATTAGCTAACTATGCTTTAGATGGTAGAGAGATTATACAATTAAGAGGATATCCAAATCAGGCATTATCTTCTACAGATGGTGGAACAATCTACAATAAGTTCTCATTAGAGTTACGTTATCCAATTACATTAAAAGCTGCCGCTTCAATCTATGCATTGACATTCTTAGAAGCAGGAGCATCTTATGATAACTTTAAAGCATATAACCCATTTCAGTTAAAAAGATCTGCGGGTGTAGGTTTAAGAGTATTCATGCCAGCGTTTGGTTTATTAGGTATTGACTTCGGTCATGGATTTGATGCTTTACCTGGACAAACGCAGAAAAATGGATGGGAGACGCATTTCATCATTGGTCAACAATTTTAAAATTTGGCACGGTATTTTCTAATAAAACATATAACTATATGAAAAGACATTTTTTATTACTGATATTATTAACTGTATTTACTGGTACAGTTCATGCACAAACCAGGGGCATTAGAATTGGTTATATTGACATGGAATACATTTTACAAAAAGTTCCAGATTATACCGAAGCTAAAAACCAATTGGAGCAAAAAGCTCAAAAATGGAAGCAAGAAATAGAGGTTAAAAAAAATGAGGTTACAAAACTCAAAGAAGCTTTAAAAACAGAGCGAGTTTTATTAACTAAAGAATTAATTGAAGAAAGAGAAGAAGAAATTACTTTTCTAGAAAATGAATTATTAGATTATCAACAAAAAAGATTTGGTCCTAATGGTGATTTGATCATTCAAAAAGCAGTTTTAGTAAAACCAATTCAAGATCAAATTTTCACGGCTGTTCAAGATATTTCTGAAAATAAAAAATATGATTTTATCTTTGATAAATCTTCAGACTTAACAATGCTTTTTGCCGCAAAGAGACATGACATTAGCGATCAAGTTGTAAGAGCTTTAACTCGTTCATCCAAAAGAAGTCAGCTGAATAAAAAAGAGCTGAAAGAAATGGAAGAGAAAGAATACAAAGAAGATATGGTTGATGATAATCCAGCTCTTGCCGAAAGACAAAAGAAATTGGATGATCGTAAAGCAGAAAGAGAGCGTCTTCTAGAAGAAAGAAAGAAAATACAAGAGGAAAAGAAAAGAGTATACGAAGAACGTAAACAAAAAATAATCGAAGAAAGAGAAGCTAAGAAAAACGGAACAACCGTAGCTCCAAAATCTGAGGAAAAGAAAGACGAGAAAAAACCTGAAGGAGAAAAAAATACTACGAGTGAACCTAGTACAACCGTAGCTGCTCCAACAGAAAAACAAGCTGAAGCTGCAGAAGTAAAGAAAAAAGCTTTAGAAGAAAAGAACAGAATACTAGAAGAGCGTAAAAAAGCTATTGAAGAAAAAAGACAAAAAATTCTTGAGCAAAGAGAAGCTGCTAAGCTAGAAAGAGAAAAGAAGATTAAAGAGAAACAAGACAATAAAGAAGAAAACAAAAACGAAAATTAATTATTTAATACTTTAAAATGATGAAACAATTGAAAACTTTATTAATCGCAGCTGTTATGTTTTTTGGTGCAAACCAAGCTATTAATGCACAGGCAAAAGTTGCTCACATTGATATTAGTGAATTAATGGCGACAATGCCAGAAATGAAAACGGCTCAAGGTCAGTTAGAAAAATTAAGCAAAACCTACGATGCTGAATACAGAACAATGGTAGAAGAGTATCAAAATAAATTGAAAAAATACGATCAAGAAGCAGCTACTGTAACAGAAAAAGTAAATGATGATCGTTCTAAAGAAGTTCAAGATTTACAAAAAAGAATTGTTGACTATAGAGATACTGCAACAAAAGAATTACAACAAAAAGAACTTGACCTAGTTAAACCAGTAATGGAAAAAGCTAGAACTGCTATCCAAAAAGTTGCTAAAGCTAAAGGATACCAATATGTTCTTGATGCTTCAAATGGTGGTGGTGTTATCTTAGCTGACGGACCAAACTTACTTGCTGACGTAAAAAAAGAATTAGGTTTCTAATATCTTTTTCTAAAAAATATTTCTAAAAACTGCTCATAGATTATGAGCAGTTTTTTTTTATATTTGTTTTATATGACAGCAATACAACCTATAGGATTATTTGATTCAGGAATTGGAGGTACATCCATCTGGAAAGAAATACATAAATTACTTCCCCACGAAGACACCATATATTTAGCCGATAGTAAAAATGCTCCTTATGGTCAGAAAACTAAAGATGAAATTATTGCTTTAAGTTTTAAAAACACTGAATTCTTACTAGAACAAAATTCCAAATTAATTGTTGTGGCCTGTAATACAGCTACCACCAATGCCATTAAAGAATTAAGGGCTAAATATGACGTTCCATTCATTGGAATTGAACCTGCCATCAAACCTGCTGCAAACAACAGCAAAACACAAATTATAGGTGTGCTTGCCACCAAAGGAACTCTTAGCAGTGACTTATTCAATAAAGCGGTTGCTCATTACAATGAGGTAACGATCATCGAGCAAATAGGCTTTGGATTAGTTCAACTCATAGAAAACGGAGATATCAACTCGCCTGAAATGACTGAGTTGCTTCATACCTACTTAACCCCCATGATTAAAGCGAATATAGATTATCTTGTATTAGGCTGTAGTCATTACCCCTATTTGGTACCACAAATCAAAAAGATAATACCTGCTCACGTTAAAATAATTGATTCAGGGGATGCTGTAGCCAAACAGACTCAATTCATATTACAACAACATAATGCTTTAAACACTAATCTTAATAGCACACAAACCTTCTATGTGAACTCTAATAAAGCTGTGCTTACTTCAATTTTAGAAAACCAATATGATGTAATAGAAAAAGACTTTTAAACTTACTTAAAGTCTAAAAGTCTTTTCTATAATATTATAGTGCTCTCTGTATTCTATTCTTCTTCTTTAAGCCAACTGGAATACATTATATAATTATTTGATATTCTTTCAATTTCTCCAGAGAAAGCAGAAGCATTAATATCTTTCACTTTTTTAGCTGGAACTCCCGCATAAATTGTCCCCGATTCAACTACTGTATTTTGAGTAACAACAGCGCCAGCAGCAACAATTGAATTACTTTCAACAACACAATTATCCATTACTATAGCACCCATACCAATCAAAACATTGTCTTGTATAGTACAACCATGAACAATGGCATTATGCCCTATTGAAACGTTATTCCCAATCACTGTAGGATGCTTCTGATAGGTACAGTGTATTACTGCTCCATCCTGAATATTTACTTTGTTACCAATCTTGATATAATGCACATCTCCACGAATTACGGCATTAAACCATACACTACAATTCTCACCAAAAACAACATCTCCAATAATAGTAGCGTTCTCAGCAACATAACAGTCTTCTGGAATTATAGGACTTTTACCTTTAATAGATTTTATTAGCATCGTTTTAAAAAAAAGTGTCCGCCACAAGGGCGGACGGAATTAATATATAACCTTATAAAAATTAATTTACTGCAGGACAATTACAATCGTATTTCTCACGTTTACAGAATAAATTCATCCCTAAAGTGATTTGGTGAAAACCGCCTTTATCAAACTTAACATCTCCTGTTAAATAAGAATAAGTATAAGCTACCATAAAGTTTTTGTAATTCACACCTACAATTGGTGTAATGTATTGAAGCTTTTGATCTGATACACTGTTACCATCAACAAATTGAGCTCCATCAAAACTTCTTCTATAAGAAAGTCCACCCCAGATTTTACCGAAATCTACTTCTTTATATACTTTTAAATTGACATCAATTGCTTTCTCTTTTGTCTGATCTGTTAATTGGAACATTACAGAAGGCTCCCATTGTAAGCTTTTTCCATATCCAAAAACATAACCTGCACTTAAGATATATTTTCTAAGATTATCAGATTCAAAATCTGTATAGATATCTCTTCTTGTTTCAATTGCATTTTTCACTGTAAAATGCGCATAAAAATCTAAATAGTTATAAGATGCTCCAATATCAACATTGAAGTAAGAATCTTTCTGAACAGTTCCTCCAATTGTTGGATCGAACTCCGTAAAACTTGTTTCATCCAATTGACTCTGAATTAAACCAGCACTCATACCGAATGATAATTGATTTAAATCATAATCTCCTCTTGAAAAACGAATATGGTGTGCGTAAGTAAGCTTCGCTCCCTTTTGAGAATGATAACCATTTTTGTCATTAAATAAAATAACCCCTACACCTGATTGTTCTCCTACACTTGTATTGAAACTTATCGTTTGCATTTGTGGCGCATCTGTTTGGCCAAACCACTGCTGACGCGCAGTCAATCTTATTTTTGCACAATTCGCTGCACCAGCCATTGAAGGATGGATTAGGTAATAATTGTCAGATAAATAATCTGAATATACTGCGATTCCTTCTTGTGAAAATGATATTTGTGATAAAAACAATAATAATACTAAATACCTCTTTTTAAAATTCATTGGGATTAACGTTTTAATGAGAAATGTGCTTTAAACTCTTTTGTGGTTCCGTCTTCTTCGAATGTAACAGTAAACCAGTAGTCTGTTGATGTAATTGGCTGCCCATTATAGGTTCCATCCCATCCCTCTCCTGCTGGACTTATTTGTTTTATTAATTTACCATATCGGTCAAATATATAAATTTTTGCGTTAGGTTGTGCACCTAATCCTATAATATTCCAAGTATCGTGATAACCGTCTGCATTTGGTGTAAAATAATGTGGATAATTGATTGCCATAGCTTTAATTATCGTTGGCTGACATCCATTCTCATCAATAATTGTGATAGTAT
>NZ_JARQWR010000012.1 GCF_030766725.1 Flavobacterium aerium
AAGAATATCCAAAGATGAAGATTGATATTCGTTCGCATACCGATAGTAGAGCAACAGCTTCTTACAATGAGAAACTCTCCAGTAGAAGAGCTAAATCGACAATGGAGTACATGATTAAAAATGGAATTGATAAAAGCAGACTCACCGCCAAAGGATATGGAGAGTCACAATTAGTCAACAAATGTAGTGATGGTGTTCCTTGTTCAGAAGAAGAACATCAAGCCAATAGAAGAAGTGAGTTTATTATTACGGAAATTTAGACTTGGGAAAATAGAATTATGTAAAGATAAAAGCAATCCATTAGGGTTGCTTTTGTTGTGAAATAGAAGAGGTAATAGAAGAGATAAAAAGCTTGTCATCAGTGTCTGTATAATTTTTTGTTAATAGTATCTACGATACTTGTATAATGCGATTGAATTGTTATTTTTGTTGATTGCTATTAATAAAAAATGATTGTAATTTTGGAGATATATTGCCAATTTTATAAAAAAGACAAATAAAGATACCACTTAACATAATTTGAAAAAATAATAATGAAAATAAAACAGTTATTCGTTGGGTTATTAATTTCCTTAAATATAGTGAGTTACGCACAAGAAAGCACGAAGGAAGTTTTGTTTAAAATAGATAATAAACCATATTATACCGACGAATTTACGAGGGTCTATAATAAAAATCTAGATTTGGTAAAAGACGATTCACAGAAAGATTTAGACCAATATTTAGAATTATTTATCGGATACAAGTTAAAAATAAATAAAGCAAATCAGTTAGGGCTACAAAATAACGCACAATACATTAATGAATTAAAGTCCTACCGAAATCAATTATCAAAGAACTACATTACAGATGCTAAGGTTACAAAAGAGCTAATCGAAGAGGCTTATAAGCGATCATTAAAAGAAATTAGAGCATCCCATATTTTATTATTAGTCAATGAAAATGCTACACCAGCAGATACTTTGAAGATTTATAATGAAGCAATGAACTTGCGTAAGAGAATTATAAATGGGGAAGATTTCGCTACAGTGGCAACACAATATTCACAAGATCCATCCGTAAAAGAAAATAAAGGAGATTTAGGTTATTTCTCTGTGTTTAGAATGGTTTACCCATTTGAAAATGCAGCGTATAGTACTCCAAAAGGAGAAATTTCAAAACCAATAAGAACAAGATTTGGATACCACTTAATTAAAGTGCAAGACGTTAGAGATAACAGAGGAGAAGTAACGGCAGCTCATATTATGGTTTTAAAACCAACCAATAATATGGATAACGGAATGGAGAAAGCAAAAAATACCATCCAAGAAATCTATCAAAAATTAAAACAAGGAGAAGATTTTGCTACGTTAGCAAGACAATTTTCAGAAGATAAATCATCCTCTTCAAAAGGAGGAACATTGAGCCGTTTCGCATCAGGACAATTAAGTTCCGAAGAATTTGAAAATGTAGCTTTCTCATTAACAAAACCCGGAGAATATTCTGCACCATTTGAAAGCCAGTTTGGATGGCACATCGTAAAGTTAATCGAAAAGCATCCAGTGAAAACAATGGAAGAGATGGAGAATGAGATTGATGGTAAGATTAGAAAAGATGAACGCTCTAGATTGATTACTGTAGCTCAAAACCATAAATTGAGACAAAAATACAGCGTTAAAACAGATGCTAAAATGTATGCTAAAATTGTAAAACTAGTCAATGATAAATTTTACAATAACGAATGGGTAATGCCAGAAAATTTGAAAGAATTTGATAAAGGCTTATTAACAGTAAATAATAAATCTATTGCAGGAGCGACCTTTTTAGGCTATTTATATTCTCAACAACGAGGAACAAATACAATTAAGCCAATCGGAAAATTAGTAGATGATTTATATCAGAAATTTATTGACGAGCAATTGAACTATTACGCAAGTGAGAATTTAGAAGCAGATTATCCTGAATTTGGATTAGTAATGGAAGAATACCGTGATGGACTACTTTTGTTTGATTTAATGGAGAAAGAAATCTGGGAAAAAGCAAAAACAGATACAATAGGATTGAAAAACTATTATGAATTGAATACCAAAAAATATCAATGGAATAATAGAGTAGATGCAGTTGTAATTTCATCAACTAAATCGGAAGCAATAAATCAAGCATTGAAATATTTGAAGCAAGGTAAATCAACAGATTTCATTAAGGAGAAATTAAATACGAATGGAATTGTAGATGTGATGGTGAATGCAGGTGTATTTGAAGAAGGAAGTGAAGCACTCCCTAAAAGTACGGTTATGAAAGAAGGGACATCAAAAGTGATTAAAGAAGGAGATTACTATTATATAACAAAGGTAAATAAGGTGTTGCCAGCAGGGCCAAAACTTTTAGATGAAACAAAAGGTAGAGTGATAAACGACTATCAACAATATTTAGAAGAAAAATGGGTTAGTGATTTGAAGAATGAATTTAAAGTTGCTGTTGATAAGGCAGCTTTTGAGAAAGTGAAAAAACAAATCAAAAAATAAATGCATAGAATTCTGTACGGTATCGTATTGCTTACTTTAGTGTCCTCTTGTAATTATTTCAAGAAGGAAGCTAAGCCTGAAGCTATAGCTAGAGCAAACGATTCTTATCTATATTATGACGAAATTAAAGATCTAGTTCCAGCAGGAACATCCAAAAAAGATAGTTTAATTATCGTGAAAAATTACATAGATCGTTGGGCGACACAAAAGCTATTGATTGATGCGGCAGAATTAAATTTGAGCCCAGAGAAGCAATTAGAATACGATAAATTAATAAAGCAGTATAAAATCGATTTATATACAAAAGGATATATCGAAGAAGTAGTGAAAACTACTGTTGATACTGTAATTACGCAAGCTGAGCTTGTGAAATATTACAATGAAAATAAAGAGAACTTTAAGACAAATGGAACGTTAGTAAAACTTAGATACATCAATCTACCAAAAGATCATCCTAAGTTTGAAACGATAAAAAGTAAATTTTTAGAAAATAAAAAAGAAGATAGGAAACTTCTGAATAGCTATTCTATACAATTTAAAAGTTTTGCTTTAAATGATTCCGTATGGGTAGAGATGAATCAAATCTATCAAAAACTACCATTTATAACACCCGATAATAGAGAACAATACATATTAAGAGGAAAAATAATCCAATCACCAGATTCATTAAACGTATATTTGGTGAAAATTAATAATGTATTAGATAAAAATGAAGTAAGCCCATTTGAATATATAAAGCCTACTTTAGAACAAGTAATTTTGAATAAAAGGAAGTTAGAATTAATTAAAAAATTTGAAAAAGATATTACCGATGATGCGATTAAAAATAACAAATATGAAATCTATAATTAATAAACTTGGCCTCATCTTGGGTATTTCTTTACTTTCATCAGGAATGATGAATGCACAAGAAGTTATTAAAGAAAAAGAGTCAGTGGTGGTGGTTCCGACAAAAAACAGTCCAAAGCCAAAGATAGATGGTGTAATTGCAGTGGTGGGAGAGTATGTTATTTTAGATTCAGATATCGATAAAACATATTTAGAAATTACAAGCCAAGGAGGATCTGTAGCCGATATTACTAGATGTGAGATGCTAGGGAAATTACTTGAAGATAAATTATATGCACACCAAGCTATTCAAGATAGTATTGTAGTAAGTGATGCCGAAGTGAATTCAAGATTGGATGAGCAATACAACTACATGGTAGAGCAATTAGGATCTGCAGATAAAGTAGTGAAATACTTTAAGAAAAGCACTGAAGAAGAATTGAAAGCGCAACTTTTTGAAATTATCAAAATGAATAAGTTGGCGATGGATATGCAAAAGAAAATTATTGATGAAGTTCAAATTACACCAGAAGAAGTAAGAACATTCTATAAAAAAATTCCAGCAGATCAATTACCAATTTTTGGAGCGGAAATGGAAGTTGCACAAATTGTGATAGACCCTAAAGTAACGGCAGAAGAAAAGCAAAAAGTAATTGATAAATTGAATGACTTCAAAAAAGACATTCAACAAAACGGAGCGAGTTTCTTCAGTAAAGCAGTACTGTATTCAGATGATTCAGGAACAAGATCAAATGGAGGATTTATGCGCGTTACTAGAAAATCACCATTAGTAAAAGAATTTAAAGAAACAGCATTTAGTTTGGCAGAAGGAGAAATTTCTGCACCAGTAGAAACTGAATACGGATTCCATATCATTTATATTGAGAAAATCAGAGGGCAAGAAATCGATCTAAGACATATCCTATTGATTCCTAAAGTATCAGATGAAGCTTTAAAAGAAGCAAAAGAAAAAATTGATTTAATCAGAAAAAGAATTGTTGCAGGCGAAATAACTTTTGCAGAAGCAGCACGTACTTCATCTGATGAAAAAGAAACAAGAAATAATGGTGGTGTATTGTTGAATCCTAAAACGATGGAAACACGTTTTGAATTGACAAAAATGGATCCAAGTATCTACAATCAAGTATCTGGATTGAAAGATGGTGAAGTATCATTACCAATTATTGATTCTGACCAATTAGGAAGAAGAAAATATAAATTAATGACGGTGACCAATCGTTTTGATGAGCATAAAGCAGATTACGCAAAAGACTATATTAAAATTAAAGATTTGGCTTTGAAAGAAAAACAAATCAAAGAAATTGGAAAATGGTCTGATGAAAAAATCAAAGAAACTTACATTAAAATTAATGGTGAATACAGAAATTGTAAGTTTACAAATAACTGGTTGAAAAAATAAAAATCCAGACCATGAAAAAAGCGAGTTGCCTATTGTTATTCATAGTGATGCTATCATCTTGCAATCAGATTTCAAAAGAAAATGAGAACAAGAAAGCTGTAGATACAATCAAATCTGTTGACGTTGAAAAAACGGTAAAAGATAGTGTTCAACCACACGATACTTTTAATGAAACAGTTGAGAATGTAGAGGAGAAATTAAAATCATTTATTCCTACAGGATATGATGCAATTAATGTAACGTATGGTAATCTTAATTTGGATGGATCTAAAGATGCTATTTTAGTTTTACGCAAAACTACTGAAGAAACAACATCAAACAATGCTGAAAACAAACCAGATAAAAGATCTTTACTTGTTTTGTTAGGGCAAAAAGATGGGGCATTTCAACTAGTTTATAAAAATGATAATGCAGTGGAATGTATTGATTGTGGAGGGATGTTTGGTGATCCTTTTACTGGGATAACAATCAAAGAAGGATATTTCTCCATTGAGCACGGAGTATCAGGAGGAGTTCATTGGGAGAAGGTAACGACATTTAAATACGATAAAACCAAAAACAATTGGTTTCTATTTAAAGACCATTACATCAACTATATTATGAACCCGGGTACAGATCCGAATAATAAAGAAGCGTTAGTTAAGGATCAAGATAAGCTTAAGACAATTAAAGATTTTGGTGAAATCCCATTTGAAAAATACAATACTTATAGCGAGAAAGGATATTAAAAACTAAATTAATAATCTTATTTTTGGAATTATTACCATAGTAAAGAATCCATAAAAATAGTTCATAGCCAAAAAATCCAATATTAATTCCTCAATACAATTATTAAATGTCTGATGTAACCGCTATACAACGTCTAGTTCAAAAACAAAAAGAACTAAAACAAGAAATTGCTAAAATCATTGTAGGTCAAGATACTGTTGTTGATCAAATTCTGCTGAGTATTTTTTCAGGAGGACATTCCTTATTAGTAGGAGTGCCAGGTTTGGCAAAAACTTTAATGGTAAATACAATTGCACAGGCGCTAGGATTAGACTTTAAACGTATTCAATTCACTCCCGATTTAATGCCTTCGGATATTTTAGGAAGTGAGATATTAGATGAAAATCGCCAATTTAAATTCATTAAGGGACCAATATTCTCTAATATTATCCTAGCAGATGAGATTAATAGAACACCACCAAAAACTCAAGCAGCTTTATTAGAAGCGATGCAAGAGAGAGCAGTGACGATTGCGGGACATCACTATAAATTAGATTTACCATATTTCGTATTAGCAACACAAAACCCAATTGAGCAAGAAGGAACCTATCCATTGCCAGAAGCACAATTAGATCGTTTTATGTTTGCCATAAAATTAGATTATCCCTCTTTTGCAGAAGAAGTTCAAGTGGTGAAAAGCACCACGTCTGATGTGAAAGTTCAGGTTAATCCGTTATTCACAGCGCAGGAAATTATTGATTTTCAACAATTAATAAGAAGAATTCCAGTGGCAGATAATGTAATCGAATACGCCGTAACCTTAGTCAGTAAAACACGTCCAGATAATCCATTATCCAATGAATTAGTGAAGAATTATTTAGACTGGGGAGCAGGGCCAAGAGCTTCACAAAATTTAATTTTGGCAGCGAAAGCACATGCCGCATTTCAAGGAAAATTCTCACCAGATATAGAAGATGTACAAGCGGTAGCAATTGGAATTTTAAGACACAGAATTATTAAAAATTATAAAGCAGATGCAGAAGGTATTTCGGAAGAAAAAATCATTCAAAAATTGATGTAATACCTCTATAGACCCTTATTTAGAAAGGTTCTTAGTATAAATAGATACTAAGAACCTTTTTTCGTTTCAGTGCATATTTCGAATTTATCAATAAAAGGTTTTTAAAATAATTATAATTCATCATTTTTGATAAAATATCACATTTCTTTCGATAAAATTCAGTTTAAATGCCGTTTTAGGAATAATAATGTTCTGAAAGGGCACTTTTGATGAAAATTTTTAAAATATCAGTATTAATGCGTAATTTTGTGCCTGAATAAAATTTACAAAACAAATAACGTAACTAATTTATATTATGGCTTTTGATATTGATATGATTAAAAAGGTGTATGCAACGATGGCTGAACGTGTGGATAAAGCACGTGAACTTGTAGGTCGTCCGCTAACACTTTCAGAAAAGATTTTGTATTCACATCTTTGGGAAGGAAATCCAACTCAAGCCTTCACAAGAGGTAAAGATTATGTGGATTTCGCTCCAGACCGTGTTGCATGTCAAGATGCAACTGCACAAATGGCTTTATTGCAATTTATGCATGCTGGAAAAAGTAAAGTAGCTGTACCAACAACCGTACATTGTGATCACTTAATTCAAGCAAAAGTTGATGCTGTAACCGATTTAGCTAGAGCAAAAACACAAAGTAATGAAGTTTTTGATTTCCTTTCTTCTGTTTCAGATAAATATGGAATTGGTTTCTGGAAACCAGGAGCAGGTATTATTCACCAAGTAGTTTTGGAGAACTATGCTTTCCCAGGTGGAATGATGATTGGAACAGATTCACATACTGTAAATGCAGGTGGATTAGGAATGATCGCGATTGGAGTAGGTGGAGCTGATGCAGTAGATGTAATGTCAGGAATGGCATGGGAATTAAAATTCCCAAAATTAATTGGTGTAAAATTAACAGGGAAACTTAGTGGATGGACAGCACCAAAAGATGTAATCTTAAAAGTAGCTGGAATACTTACTGTAAAAGGTGGTACTGGAGCTATTGTTGAATATTTTGGAGAAGGAGCGAAAGCAATGTCTTGTACTGGTAAAGGTACAATCTGTAATATGGGAGCTGAAATCGGAGCTACAACATCTACGTTTGGTTACGATGAATCGATGGACCGTTACTTACGTTCTACTGATAGAGCTGATGTAGCTGATGCAGCAAACACTGTAGCAAAATACTTAACAGCAGATGATGAAGTATACGCTAACCCAGAACAATATTTTGACCAAGTAATTGAAATTAATCTTACAGAATTAGAACCATACTTAAACGGTCCTTTTACTCCGGATTTAGCTACGCCAATTTCTAAAATGAAAGAGGAAGCATTAAAAAATAACTGGCCATTAAAAATTGATGTAGGTTTAATCGGTTCTTGTACAAACTCTTCTTATGAAGATATTGCTAGAGCAGCTTCGTTAGCAAAACAAGTTGCGGATAAGAACTTAAAAACAAAATCTAAATTTACAATCACTCCAGGTTCAGAATTAGTACGATATACTATCGAACGTGATGGATTCATCGATACATTCGATAAAATTGGAGCGACTGTTTTTGCAAATGCTTGTGGACCATGTATCGGTATGTGGGACAGAGAAGGTGCAGAAAAAGAAGAACGCAATACAATCGTTCACTCTTTCAACAGAAACTTCTCTAAGCGTGCAGATGGTAACCCAAATACATTAGCATTTGTTGGATCTCCAGAATTAGTTACTGCTTTAGCAATTGCAGGTGATTTAAGTTTCAATCCATTAACGGATACTTTAATCAACGAAGATGGTGTAGAAGTAAGATTAGACGAACCAACAGGAAATGAATTACCTCCAAAAGGTTTCGAAGCAGAAGATGCTGGATTCCAAGCACCATCATTAGATGGATCTGGTGTAATAGTAGCTGTTAATCCTGAGTCTGAAAGACTTCAGTTATTAGCGCCATTTACTCCATGGGATGGTAAAGACATTATGGGAGCTAAATTATTAATTAAAGCTTTCGGAAAATGTACTACAGATCATATCTCTATGGCGGGACCATGGTTACGTTTTAGAGGTCACTTAGATAATATTTCTAACAATATGTTGATTGGAGCAGTGAATGCATTCAACCAAAAAACAAACAATGTTAAAAATCAATTAACTGGTGAATACGCAGAAGTTCCTGCAGTTCAACGTGCATACAAAGCGGCTGGAGTACCTACAATTGTAGTAGGTGATCATAACTATGGTGAAGGATCTTCTCGTGAGCACGCAGCTATGGAGCCACGTTTCTTAGGAGTGAAAGCAGTATTAGTAAAATCTTTTGCTCGTATCCACGAAACGAACTTGAAAAAACAAGGTATGTTAGCGTTGATTTTTGCAAATGAAGCAGATTACGATAAAATCCAAGAAAATGATACAATCAATTTCATTGACTTAACAGAATTTGCACCAGGTAAACCATTAACTTTAGAATTCGTTCACGCTGATGGATCTAAAGATATTATCATGGCAAACCATACATACAACGAAGGACAAATTGGTTGGTTCGTTGCAGGTTCAGCATTGAACTTGATTGCAGCTGGAAAAGCTTAACATGAAAATGTAAATAAATTAAAAACGCCCAAGGTAACTTGGGCGTTTTTTTATACATTCAAAAAAGAGAAATGAAGAAAGTTGATAAGTTTCGTCTTTGAGTATTGGGAACACCTTAGTATAAAAACTACCTTTGATGATTCTTTAAGAAAAGCAAAGCACTAAGCAAAATATTATTTTTAGCAGAAATCAATATAATGAAAGAAAAGAATACAGTTGTAGAAGTAAATAAAGGACTTCGTACAACATTGATTGGAATAATAGTAAGCGCTATTCTAGCGGTTATAAAAGCCTTAGGAGGAATTTTTGGGAATTCATATGCTTTAATTGCCGACGCCATTGAGTCTGGAGCTGATGTGTTGACATCAACAATGCTCTGGTTCGGGTTAAAATGGTCTTTAAAACCGGCAGATGAAGACCATCCTTATGGTCATGGAAAAGTAGAAGCATTAGTCGCTTTAGGAATTGCATTGGCAATGGTATTAGCTGCTTTTGTAATCACACACGATAGTATTCATAATATTATGGTACCTCATGAAGCACCAGCACCATATACACTACTAATTCTGGTAGGAGTAATTTTGACTAAAGAAATACTATACCGTTATGTCCTAAAAACGGGAGAAGAAATGAAAAGTAATGCAGTGAAAGCAGATGCTTTTCATCATCGAAGTGATGCTATAACTTCTGCAGCGGCATTTATTGGGATAACAATTGGTATTATAGGAGGGAAAGGATACGAAGTGGCAGATGACTATGCTGCACTTTTTGCTGCAGTATTAATTGTATACAATGCTTATATTATTGCTCGACCAGCTATTGGAGAATTATTAGATGAAGCTTTAGAGCCTGAATTATTAGAAGATATCAAGATTATTGCAGGAAAAGTAATAGGAGTAGAAGTAGTGGAGAAAGCCCAGTTTAGAAAAATGGGAACAGCTTATCAAGTTGATATGCACATCTGGGTAGATAAAGATTTAAGTGTGGAAAAAGGACATGAAATTTCACATATGGTTAAAGATGCAGTTCTGGAACAAGTACCACAAGTAATGAATGTACATATTCATATAGAACCATACTATGGTAAAAATACAATTTGTGATATGCATTAATAAATGGAAAAATTAAAATCAAAAGATAAATCAAAAACAAAGTGGTCCAATCTTATTTGGATCTTGGTGTTTGTTGTGATTCTATTTACACCAGTAGGAACAACACTTAAAGTTTGGGTCAATAGAATATTTGCTTTTAGCCCTTCTGTTATTGAAAAGAAAGAACAAAAGAAATTGAATGATTATAATTGGCAGTTAGTCAATTTGGAAGGGGAACAAAGCACTTTGGCAGACCATAAAGGAAAAGTCATTCTGATTAATTTTTGGGCGACATGGTGTCCTCCTTGTATTGCAGAAATGCCTAGTATGCAAAAACTATATACAGACTATAAAGATAAAGTAGTTTTTCTTTTTGTGACCAATGATGATCGGGATAAGGTAACAGCCTTTATGAAGAAGAATAACTATGATTTACCAATATACCAATACAATTCATCCGTTCCAGGTGATTTAAATGCGACTAGTATTCCAGTTACCTATTTAATAGATAAAGAAGGTAATATTGTAGTTGATAAAACGGGATCAGCAGATTGGAATAGTGAAGATTTTAGAAAAGAACTCAATCAATTATTAGAATAAAAAAAAGCGGTTATACATGTATAACCGCTTTTTTTATATGTTGAATATCTACTAGTAGTAGGTATAACGTCTTACTTTAGCAATATATTTTGCAAGACGAATTACTTGGTGACTGTAACCATATTCATTATCATACCAGATGTATAATACAATATTTTTACCATCAGCCGATACAATAGTAGCGTTACTGTCATAAATTGAAGGAGCAGAAGTGCCCACAATATCAGAAGATACTAATTCATTATTTAATGAATATTTGATTTGCTCAACCAATTCACCTTCTAATGCATATTTCTTCATGATAGAGTTTATTTCTGCTAAACTCGTTGTTTTGTTAACTTCTAAATTCAATACCACCAAAGAACCATTTGGGACAGGAACTCGGATTGCATTTGAAGTTAATTTTCCTGCCAATGAAGGTAATGCTTTAGCAACGGCGCTACCAGCACCAGTTTCAGTAATAACCATGTTTAATGCAGCAGCTCTACCACGACGGTATTTTTTGTGCATGTTGTCTACTAAATTTTGGTCATTAGTATAAGCATGAATTGTTTCTAAGTGCCCTTTTACAACGCCCAATGTATCTTCTACTGCCTTTAAGATAGGAGTGATTGCATTTGTTGTACAAGAAGCTGCAGAGAAAATATCAGTCTCATCAGGATTATATTCATTATGATTTACACCATATACAATATTTGGAACCCCTTTTCCTGGAGCAGTCAATAAAACTTTTCCAGCACCTTTAGAAGATAAATGTCTTCTTAAAGCCTCTTCATTTGTAAAAGCACCAGTATTGTCAATGATTAAAGCATCTTCAATTCCGTAAGCAGTATAATCTATATCTTCAGGGCTATTTGCTGTAATCATATGAACCGTAGTTCCATTGATTAACAAAGCATCATTTTCTGGATCTGCAGTTACAGAACCTTGAAAATCACCATGTACAGAATCATAACGCAGTAATGAAGCTCTTTTTTCAAGATTAGTAGCATCATTTTTATCACGTGTAACAATTGCTCTTAAACGCATTTGATTACCCGTTCCCATTTTTGACATTAATTCACGAGCTAATAGACGACCAATTCTTCCGAATCCGTATAAAACAACATCCTTAGGAGCGAAGTTTTTGAAATCCTTAGCGTTTTTCAATTTGTCAATTACAAAAGCCGTAGCATCATTGTATTTGTCATCTTCTAAGTGAAATTCATAAGTTAATTTTCCGATATCTAATTTTGATGGTGGTAAATCTAGAGATAGAATAGCTCTTGCAATTTCAACTGAATCAAAAACTGAAATTGGTTTTTGAACAAACTCTCCAGCGTATTCATGTAAATTAATGATATCGCTAACATTGCGATCAATCAATTGGTTTCTGAAAAGTACTAATTCAATTGATTTGTCGAACCATAAATCACTAATAATTTTGATGAATTCAACTCCTGCTTTTCTTCGGTCAGCTTGAAAGGATAGCTCTTTTTCGTACAAAACGTTATTGCTCATGAGGTAATGGAATAATTTAGATTGTGTTGTTGTTTTTTTAATTTCCGCAAAAGTATCAATTTCAAACGTTTTCGTAAAGCGTTTTATGAAATAATTTGAACAAAAAACAAAAGCCAACCTTTCGAAGTTGGCTTTCATATTTATAAGATTTTGGCGTAGCCCTATTATAATTTTAAGAGATAGCGCTCCAATTGCCCATTCTCATTAAGGAAATCGATTTTCGTTAAGGCATTTGGGTTTCTGTTATTTAATATTTTAGAAAAAGCAGCAACATCGGTGACCTTTTGATTATTGACCGATAAAATAATTTTGCCTGTTAGTTCTCCAAAGCTCTCATCGCTAACTCCTTTAATTTTAACACCATAATTAATATTGAATTTCTTTTTGTCAACATCACTAATGTTTTCTATTTGCAAACCATTGTATTCATAACTGGATAATTCATTTTTACTCAAGGTTACAGGAATAGAAACGGTTTTATTATCTCTAAGGATCGTAACATTTACGACGTCATTTGGGCGCTTAGTATTAATGAATCCAGATAACTCAGCATACGATGAAATTTTAGTATTGTCCAATTGGATAACAATATCTCCTTTTTTAAGACCTGCTTTTTCAGCACCCGATTTTGGCGTTACTCGATTCACATAGAAACCCTGTGTTTCATTAATGCCTAATTCTTTCGAAGCTGTACTATTCAATTCGCCGCCTTCAATACCTAATATACCACGCTGTACATTGCCAAATTCCATGAGGTCTTCAATGATCTTTCGAGTAATATTAGAAGGTACTGCAAAAGAATAACCCACATAAGAACCGGTCATGGATGAAATCATAGTGTTGATTCCAATGAGTTCTCCACGCGTATTTACTAATGCACCACCACTATTACCGGGATTTACAGCAGCATCAGTTTGTATAAAAGATTGAATATCACTTTTTGCACCCGTACCTAAATTTCGGGCTTTTGCCGAAACAATACCTGCTGTAACGGTAGAAGTTAAGTTGTAGGGATTACCAACAGCTAAAACCCATTCCCCAACCTTGATATTATCAGAGTTACCAAAAGTTGCATAAGGAAGTTTTTCGGAAGCATCCACTTTTAATAAAGCAACATCCATTTTAGAATCAGTTCCTATTAATCGCGCTTTATAAGATTTGTTATTGTTTAAAGTCACTTCAATTTCAGAAGCATCTTTAATAACATGGTTGTTGGTAACGATATAACCATCTTCTGATATAATTACACCCGAACCAGTCCCTATTTGAGCTTGTTGCTGTCCTCCTTTATAACCATAGAAAAATTCAGCCATTGGATTGGATGGAGCCATAGTGTAGGTGACATTTTTGACGTGAACGACAGAATGTACGGCTTTATCTGCAGCTTCAGTAAAGTCTAATGTTTCGGGAGAAAGGCCTACGGGTCTAATGAAATTAGCAGGAGTGGTTGTGATGATTGCGTTATTGGATTTTGAAAGTAAATTATGCTCTGTTAAGAGTTTGTACGCACCTAAAGTTATCACGCCACTTAACAGAGATACTAGGAATAAGCTTGAAAATGTTTTCATAGTTTGATAGTGATTTAGTTATTTAACAGTAAAATTATAAGTAATTTTGGTGTGTCAAAATAGGTTTAACGCTCGGTTAACAATGATTAACTTTTCATTAATATTCGTACTTTTGTTACTTCAGATCTAAATACTATGAACATAACATTTTATAAATACCAAGGCACAGGAAATGATTTCGTCATGATTGATAATCGTGAAAAAGTATTTTCTAAAAATAATACTAAATGGATTGCAAAGATTTGTGACCGTAAATATGGAGTAGGTGCCGATGGATTAATTCTATTAGAAAATCACCATGAGTATGACTTTAAGATGGTCTACTATAATGCCGACGGAAAAGAAAGTACCATGTGTGGAAATGGTGGGAGATGCTTGGTTGCTTTTGCAAAAGCATTGGGAATCATAGAAACAGAAACTACCTTTCTGGCTATTGATGGATTACATTATGCTTCAATCAATGAGGATGGAGTAGTGTCTTTACAAATGAAAAATGTAGAGAAAATTAAACAACTTCCAGAATATGTATTCTTGGATACTGGATCTCCACACCATATAGAATTGGTGAAAAATTTGGAAAACTTCGACGTCAAAAATGAAGGCGCTACTATACGATACGGAGAATTATATGGAGCAACAGGTAGTAATGTGAATTTCGTGGAACAAATAGGAAGCGACAATTTTGCAGTACGTACGTACGAAAGAGGTGTAGAAGATGAAACACTATCTTGTGGAACAGGAGTAACTGCGGTAGCGATTGCAATGAATGCCATTGGGAAAACAGATTCACACCAAATTAAATTAGATACAGAAGGAGGACGATTAGAAGTTTCTTTTGATTGTTTCGAAGGAAGATATTTCAATATCTTTTTGAAAGGACCTGCTACATTTGTTTTTATAGGAATGATCGAATGCTAACATTACAAGGAGATACTATTTATTTACGCGCACTAGAACCAGAGGATCTGGAATTTGTCTATGCAGTAGAAAATGATGAAAAGATTTGGGCTGTAAGCAATACACAAACGCCCTATAGTCGCTTTCTCATTAAACAGTATTTAGAAAATGCACAACAGGATATTTATGAAGCAAAACAACTTCGATTGGCTATTTGTAAGAATGAAAACTTCAAAGCAATAGGTTTAATCGATCTTTTTGAGTTCGATCCGAAGAATAATCGTGCGGGAATTGGTATCGTTATTCAACAAGAAGACCAACGAAATCAAGGGCTGGGAGCGCAAGCGCTTGGGCTTTTGATAGATTACGCATTCAAACAGTTAAATTTAAACCAATTGTATGCAAATATTGGCACCGAAAATAAAACAAGTGAAAAGCTTTTTACTAATTTTGGATTCGAAAAAATAGGCGTTAAGAAACAATGGAATTTGATTAATGGCGTTTATTATGATGAGGCAATTTTTCAATTAATCAATAACAATTAATACCACCAGAACTTTGAAACTCAAGAAAATTATTATTATTTTTTTAGTGCTATTAGTAACCGCTGCATCTGTATACGGTTATATGATTTACAGAGATATTTTCTCTGAAAACACAAAATTTTCAGAAGCCAAAACCTATGTTCATATCCCTACTGATGCAACATTTTCAGAAGTAGAAGAGATTATGACACCTTACGTGAAAGATATTGAACGCTTTAAAATGGTGGCGGATAAAAGAAGTTACACAACTAATATAAAATCAGGACGATTCCTTTTGAAAAAAGGAATGAACAGTAATGAGATTATTACAGCATTACGCCAAAATATACCCGTAAAACTAGCCTTTAATAATCAAGAAACTCTAGAGCGTTTTGTAGGACGTGTAGGCAGTCAAATTGAAGCTGATAGTTTAAGTCTGTTGAATGCTTTTAAAGATGAAACCTTTTTAAAAGAAAACGGTTTTACAGAAGATAATATATTGAGTATGTTTATTCCAAATACCTATGAATTCTTTTGGAATACCTCTGTGCGACAATTTAGAGATAAAATGGCGAAGGAGTATAGAAAATTTTGGACAGAAGAAAGACTAGAAAAAGCAAAAGCACTTAATTTAACACCATTACAAGTGAGTGCATTAGCCTCAATTGTACATAAGGAAACAGTAAAAAGAGATGAAAGACCTCGCGTTGCGGGAGTTTATTTGAATCGATTGAAATCTGGAATGAAGCTAGACGCAGATCCAACGGTGATTTATGCGATTAAGAGACAATCAGGGAATTTTGATACAGTAATCAAAAGAGTCTTTTTTAAAGACTTAGAGATTAATTCACCATACAATACCTATATGTATGCTGGATTACCTCCAGGACCAATTGCAATGCCTGATATTACTGCAATCGATGCTGTATTGAATCCAGAACACCATGATTATATTTATTTCTGTGCAAGCGTTACAAATTTTGGATACCATGAATTTGCATCAACTTTAGCACAACACAATGTGAATAGAGATAAATATGTAAAATGGATTAGTGCACAAGGAATAAATAGATAACATTTTAATGCTATAACACCTTCAAAAAAGAGGTCGATTTCTGACGTTTTAGGCTTAAATTTTGACATTTAAATGTTAAAATTTAAGCCTAAATTGATTTAAAAAACAATCAGAAACTAAATTTTTTCAAATTTTTTTTCAACCCCATTTAAAATTAATATGCTAGCATACCTCCCTAAAAATCAAGGGTAAACAAAAGGTTATGCTGAAGTAAAATTTGATGAGAAAAGACCGTTAGGGAAACTTTAACAGGTTGATTTTCAGATTTATAATTTTTGTCGTATATTTGCCTGCTGAAATTTTATACCAGAGTACCGGTATAAGAAATCGAAATTTATGATAAAAAAATGGTCTTATTATTCAGGTTTAATCGTACTAATTGCATTCATTTGCTATAGTTTTAAATCATTTGAATTAGAAAAATATGATTGGTTTCACGTAGGTGATGACGAGGCATTAAAAAGCACCGTTCCAACTGAAGAGCAAACGGATTATGTTTATTTTGATTTCCCGTTTACAGGGAAATCGTATACAGGTTTTAAACAAGCTGTAGCCTACAAAGAATCCCAAGGAAAATACAAATTAGTAAATCCGTTTGGGTACATGGGTAAATATCAATTTGGTATGGGTGCTTTAAGAGCCGTAGGGATTTATAACTCTACAGCCTTCCTTAATAGTCCAAAGATGCAAGAAAAAGCATTTAAAGCCTTATTGTCCCGTAATAAGTGGGAACTGAAAGATGAAATTCAAAAATTTGAAGGTTCAGTTATCAACGGAGTAAAAATAACAGAGTCTGGAATCTTAGCTGCAGCCCATTTGGGAGGTGCTGGTTCTGTCAAAAGTTTTTTGAAAAGTAAAGGTAAAAGAAAATTCAAAGATGGTTTTGGAACATCAATCATCAGTTACATGGAAAAATTTGGAGGATATGATACTTCAAGTATCGTAGCGAATCCAGCTGCAAAAGTAAAAATGAATTAATTTACATTTTGTAATGATATAAAAAAGGGTCGATGAAAATCGACCCTTTTTTGCGTTTATATGCTATGTATATTTTACATTTTGTGAATCACAAAAATAGTTGGACGATTGTGTAAATCGATTTTGGTTCTTTTCCAATCCGCTACGCGAAGTGTTTTAATATATTCCGTTGGTAAAGTGATATCACAAGCGATACATAAATGAGTGTTTGGATGTAGCGTTTGCAATAAATCTTCCACAAGCTTATTGTTACGGTACGGAGTTTCGATGAAAAGTTGCGATTGATTTTTATCCTGTGATAATTTCTCAAAATTTTTCAAAGCCTGCTTCTTTTCCGATTTGTCAATTGGTAAATAACCGTTGAAGGCAAAACTTTGTCCATTCATTCCAGAGCCCATCATGGCCATTAAAATAGAAGAAGGACCTACTAATGGAACTACTTGTATTCCTCTTTCGTGAGCGATTTTGACAATTACAGCTCCAGGGTCGGCTACGCCAGGACATCCAGCTTCGGACATCAACCCTACATTTTTTCCTTCCAGACAAGCTTTGATCATTTGCTCGTGTTCTGCAACTTCAGTATGTTTGTTTAAGGTGCTTAGACGTAAAGAAGGTTGTGGTTTCTCAGGATGTATGCTCTTAATAAACTTACGAGCAGTCTTTTCATTTTCAACAATATAGTCATCAATGAAATCAATGGCTCTTTTTACAGTTTGTGGTAATACATCCATAGGATCGGTATCGCCTAAAGTAATGGGAATTAAATAGAGTTTTCCTTTTGGTGGAGTAGATGTCATCAGTATAATGTTTAGAGTGCAAAAATAAATATTTTTTAATCAATTTAAGGCTTAATCAAAGGAGGAGTTGTAGTAAAAATTGAAACAGTTCGATAAAGAGATGAATCAAAAAGCCCAATGTGAGGTACATTGGGCTTTTCTTTCGAATAGGCGTATTTAAATACAGCTTTGAATTTAAATACAGGACTGAAGAATAAAGGTTGTTGAATAATTACATTTTATTTTTTAAAGTCATTAAGGATAGTTTTTTTAAAACGTTATTCTCTTTTTTTAAATATTGAATCTCTTTTTTGAGAAGATTGATTTCGGTGCTGAAATCATTATTTCTTTCACTGTGTATATGTGATGATATTCTTGGGGAATAAGGTAAAGATTTTCTTTTCTCAACATATAAAATAGATAAAGGATTTGTTTTTAATACATCTGCTATCTTTCTTACTTTCTTGAGATCAATAATACTCTTGCCGTTTTCTATTCTTGAATATTGGGATTGTGAGAGATTTAATAGTTCTGCCATCTGTTCTTGAGAAATATTATTTTTTTTTCTCATCAAACGAATTTTTCCTTTGTTTAAGTGCATCTTTAAAATTGTTTAAATCATTGAATTATGCTAAGCTTTGTATTGGGAATAATAATTGGAATTCAAAGCTTAAGTAATGTGTTAAAACTTCAAGGTAATCTGTGTAACTGAAGTGTTAAATACTATAGAGCAATTTATATTTTTTGCAAGATAATTGGGGAAGCAATAAGTTATTTTGATGGTTGAATAAGACATATTCTGTTTAATGCTATAAAAAGAACTGCTTTAGATTCGTTTTTAAGCGATTTAAAGAGTGATAATGAGTAGTTGAGTACTCTAGGTGATTTTGTTAAAATAATGCCTTGAAATTATTAAAATCAAAGATTATTAACACTAAAAGATAATAAGGTGATTAATAAGTGCCGCAAAGGTTAAATTATTTTTATTAAAAATAATAGTAAAGATAAAAGAAAGGAGAGAATTTAAATGTGTGCTTTTTTTAATTTTTCGGCAATAATGTCACAGCTTTCATCAAGCATAAGGTATACTTTTTTGAAGCCATCATGAAGGCCAAAATAGGGATCTGGAACATCCATGTCTTGATCGGGGAATAATTCGTTAAGAATCATGTTGACTTTATTCTTTGCTTTTTGATCAGGAGCTAAATCGATAATATCATTATAGTTATTATGATCCATTACATAGATGTAATCAAAAGTTTTGAAGTCGTCTAGGTTAAATTGTCGTCCGCGTTGGTGGGAGATATCAAGACCGAATTTTTCTGCAATTTCTATAGAACGCAGGTCGGGTTGTTGTCCAATATGCCAAGATCCAGTACCAGCAGAATCAACCAAAAATAAATCTTCAGGTAGTTTAGAACGTAATATTTCTTCAGCCAAAGGTGACCTGCAAATATTACCCAAACATACCATTAAGATTTTTGTTGGCATTATAACGATAGTTTTTTGTTGATATCATCAACAAATTTCTTGAATTGTTTATCGGTAGAAACTAAATTGTCAACCGTCTTACAAGCATGTAGTACAGTAGCATGATCACGATCCCCAATTTGTGAACCGATATTTGCTAAAGACGCTTTGGTGAATTTTTTTGCAAAAAACATAGCCAATTGTCTTGCTTGTACCACGTGACGTTTTCTTGTTTTAGATTGCAAAGTGTCGATGTCAAGTTGGAAATAGTCAGAAACAACCTTTTGAATATAATCAATAGATATTTCACGTTTCACGTTTTTCACAAACTTCTCAACCACTTGTTTTGCAAGGTCAAGCGTTACTTCTTTTTTATTGAATGAAGACTGAGCGATTAATGATATAATAGCACCTTCAAGTTCTCTTACATTAGATTTAATGTTACGAGCAACATATTCAATAATTTCTTCTGGCATTTCAACACCATCACGATACAGAATATTCTTTAAGATAGAAACTCTAGTTTCGTAATCAGGTTGGTGTAACTCAGCAGAAAGACCCCATTTGAAACGAGATAACAAACGTTGTTCGATATCCTGCATGTCAACCGGAGCTTTGTCAGAAGTTAAAATAACTTGTTTTCCGTTTTGGTGTAAGTAATTGAAAATATGGAAAAAGACATCCTGTGTTCCGGTTTTACCAGAAAGGAATTGAACATCATCAATAATCAATACATCGATTAATTGATAGAAATGAATAAAATCATTTCTCGTATTTCTCTTTACAGAGTCAATATATTGTTGCGTGAAGATTTCAGCAGAAATATATAAAACTGTTTTTTCAGGATATTTGTCTTTGATTTCTACACCAATAGCATGTGCTAAGTGTGTTTTACCAAGACCAACACCTCCAAAAATTAAAAGTGGATTAAATGAGGTTCCTCCCGGTTTGTTTGCTACTGCCATACCAGCAGAACGTGCTAAACGGTTAGAATCACCTTCTAAGAAATTGTCAAAACTATAATTCGCATTTAATTGCGATTCAATTTTTAAATTTCGTATTCCAGGAATAATAAATGGATTCTTTAATTCAGGATTTTTATTTTGTAATGGAACATCAACATCCTGTGGTTTTACAGGCGCGCGATTTGCACTTGGTAACTGCTCTGTGAAGGGCTGTTTATTACCATAAGTGTTTTCCATCTTGATTTTATACAGTAACTTTGCATTTTTCCCAAGTTCTTTGGTTAGTGCCACCTTTAATAATTTTACGTAGTGTTCTTCTAGCCATTCGTAGAAAAATTTACTAGGTACTTGAATATATAACGCGTTATCGGTGAGTTCAACTGATTTGATCGGCTCGAACCAAGTCTTGTAAGCTTGGTCCTGAATGTTGTCTTTTATAAAAGACAGACAGTTTTCCCATACTGATTGCGCAGTTTTGTTCATAAATTAACGTATATTATCTTGTTTATTAAAGTGTTGTCTTACAAAAGAAGCGAGTAAACTTCTAGTGATATTCGGGAGAACAAATATGTGACAAATTTCGTTAAAAAAAAATCTAAAAAGGATTGATTTTGAAAAAATAAAATTGTAAGTAATACTTTTTTTAATATAAAAAAAATTAACACAGAATTAAATGAAAGAACATCAGTTTCAAGTTCGAGTTCGTTATGCAGAAACGGATCAAATGGGAGTCGTTTATCATGGTAATTATGCGCAGTATTTTGAAATGGGCCGCGTTGAATGGCTTAGAAACCTTGGGGTTTCGTATAAATGGATGGAAGAGAATGGAATTATGCTACCAGTGGTTTCGCTAACGATGAATTATAAAAAACCAGCACTCTATGATGATGAGTTAACAGTAAAAACTATTTTTAAAAGTCAGCATTCTGTTAAGATAGAATTTGAATATGAAATCTATAATCAAAAAAATGAGTTATTAACAACCGGTAGTTCAATTCTTGTTTTTGTGGATATGAAAACACGTCGCCCAATTCTCCCTCCGGGTTATATTAATGAAAAATTAAATGAATTTGCTTAAGGAAGATAAAGAATAGTTAGGAATCGATTTTTTTCCTCTTTAAAGATTGCGAAATCATCATTTTAAGAGGTGGATGAAATCCGTTATTATTCCTTTATTTTAATCACAACTTCATATAGATTTGTGAAAATGTCGAAAATCATTTCGGCATTTTTTTTGCGTGTAGCAATTTCAATTTCACAAGTCATTTCCATTTTTTGGGAAATAAGATCTAAGTTTTTCTCTTTTATTACCCGCATTACTTTATTCATATTTTTGTAATCAAATTGAATAATATAATGAATGTCAATTGTCTTCTCAATAATATCGGCTGCTTCAAGTGCCATTTGTGCTGTAGTGCGATAAGCACTGATTAAACCACCTACACCAAGCTTTACTCCACCAAAGTAACGAACAACCACAACAAGTATGTTAGTGACTTCAAAGGATTGTATTTGACCATATATAGGCATTCCTGCGCTATTACTAGGCTCTCCATCATCATTGGCTCTAAAATAGATTTTATCAGTTCCCGTTTGATAAGCGTAACACCAATGTCGGGCACTATGATGCATTTTTTTTAAATCTTCAATTATTGCTTTAACATCATCTTCAGTTTGTATAGGATAGGCATATCCAAAGAATTTACTATTCTTTTCTTTGAATAGTACTTCTTCGGAAACAACACTTAAAGTTTTGTATGTATCTTTTATTTCTGAACTCATGATGATGCGGATAACCGCGCTATAGGTATGCTAAATTTTTGTTGACCAGATTTGGTTAACAAAAATTTAGGCCGACAAAATTAATGAAAAAGAAAAAAGGACGAAAGCTATATTCAATATAATATTTGGAATGTATTATATGATGATAATCTTTTTTTCAAAAAGTTCAGTGACATCATCTGTAGCAGGATTTAAATTCCAAACATGCAATCCTAAAGATTGGGCAACATCAGTGTTTTTCTTAGTATCATCAACGAACAAAGTACGTTTGGGTGATAATTCATGTTTTTGAATGATGAAATTAAAAGCTTCAGGTTCTGGCTTGCGTGCACGAATTTCAAAAGAATAATACACTTTTTCAAAACATTGATAGAAATCACTATAGAAAGAAGGACCCACTTGATTTTCAAAAGCTTCGATATGAATAGAATCGGTATTGGTCAATAAGAATAAACGGTATTGGGAGGCAATTTTTTGTAAAAATTCTAGACGAGCCAGTGGGAATTCCAAAACACATTGATTCCATGCCGACTTTATGGTGTCGATAGAAGCATCGGGTATATGTTTTTGCAAGGCAATTAGAAATTGTTCACTGTTCATTTTGCCTTTCTCGAAGCGATGATTCAATTCATCAAGTTCATTGCTCCAGGCTGGAAGGCCTAATTTTTGTAATGCACGTAAAGATATTTCTGCATCAATATTGATAAAGATATTTCCGAAATCAAAAATAATTGTGTTTATCATGATTTTTGTAAATTAAAAGTTCATCATTAATGATGGCCATTTTTTCAACTGGAATACCTTTTAAAATAGGTGCTAAAGTACCATTGTGTAAAAGATTAGTTCCCTTGAAAATCCGAGCCTCATCCCATAAATTCTGATCAATAAAGGTCTGCAAAGTTTGCTTACCTCCTTCAATAATAACCGATTGAATTTCATTTTCGTATAAAATCGTAACTATTTGTTGTGCTATGTTTTTGTCAAAGTCAATCACTTCATATTGTAATAAAGGATTGTTAGAAGCTGTTTTTTGTGCGGTAATAAATATCGTTTTTATGACTCCATTATATACGGCGTGATCTTTTGGAATTCTCAAATGACGGTCGATAACTATGCGAATCGGATTGTTACCTGTCCAGTCTCGCACATTCAAAATAGGATTGTCGTCAATTACAGTATTGGTGCCTACTACTATGGCTTGTTCTTCACTTCGCCATTTATGAACTAATTGTCGAGAATATGGATTTGTAATCCATACTGGTCTTTTTTCATCTTTGTGAGCAGGGCCAATGAATCCATCTTTGCTTTCTGCCCATTTCAAAATAATAAAAGGTCTTTTTTCTTGGTGAAAGGTAAAGAATCTCTGGTTTAGGGCACGACATTCCTCTTCAAGAATTCCTACCGTAACATTTCGTCCTGCTTCTTTTAATCGCTTAATGCCATTGCCAGCAACTTTTGCAAAAGTATCGATTGTTCCGACGACAATGTTTGGAATTTGCTGTTGAATAATTAGATCACAACAGGGTGGTGTTTTTCCAAAATGACTACAAGGTTCAAGGCTTACATAAATAGTAGATTCTTTTAGTAAATCCTTATTGACAACGCTGTTTACTGCATTTACTTCTGCATGAGCTTCCCCTGCTTTTTGGTGCCAACCTTCTCCTATTATAATATTGTTGTGTACTATTACACTGCCAACTAATGGGTTAGTATAGGTTGTTCCTAGGCCGTTTTTGGCCAGTTGAATGCAGCGTTTTATGTATTTTTCTTGTATCTTCACCAAACAAAAATAAAGATTTTATTGCAAGAATGAATAACATTATCGTAAGAGAAATTGAGAAATTTGACAATGCAGTAATTGTAGTAGTAATTCGGAAAGTATGGATTGAATTGAATGTGCCGAAAGTAGGTACAGCTTAACGAAAATCCTTATTTGGGTATTTTCCAGACAAAATCTAAAAATTATAAAATGTACATTAAAGAATACCGTTCCGATTTTATTCAGTCCTTAACAGCAACCTATGATGCCGGTGAAGCCGAAAGTTTTTTCTATCTAATTTTAGAACAATTGAAGCAAATGCGACGTGTAGATTTAGCTCTGAATCCAGAAGCTAAATTCACAGAGGAAGAAGTTGTGCAATGGAATCAAATTCTTGAATTATTAAAAGCCGAAAAGCCTATTCAATATATTTTAGGAACAACTTCCTTTTATGGGTTGGAGTTTGAAGTGAATGAAAATGTGCTAATTCCGAGACCTGAAACAGAGGAATTGGTAGAATGGATAGTGCGCGAAAATGCGACTAAAGGACCTGTAAGAATATTAGATATTGGAACAGGAAGCGGATGTATTGCAATCACATTGGCAAAGGAATTGCCCGATGCGAAAGTATCAGCGATTGATGTTTCGTCTAAGGCAATTGAAACAGCACAACGAAATGCACAACGTAATGGTGTTGCTGTGAATTTTGTTTTGCAAGATATCTTGGCTGCCAATATTTTACCAGACCAATATGATGTTATTGTGTCAAATCCTCCTTATATCAGAGAATTAGAGAAAGTGGAGATTAAAAACAATGTACTGGAAAATGAACCACACTTAGCCTTGTTTGTGTCTGATGCAGATCCGTTGATTTTTTACCGAAAAATTAGTGAATTGGCAATAGAAAATTTGCAGTCAAAAGGAACTTTATACTTTGAGATCAATCAGTATTTGGGAGTAGAAATGAAAAGTTTAATGCAAGAAAAAGGGTTCCAGAATGTTGAGTTGATTCAGGATATCTATGGTAACGAGCGTATGATGAAAGGAAGCTTGTAACGCTTTATTCGTAACGCAAGGCTTCTATTGGATCAAGGTAAGCGGCTTTTATTGCAGGATATAATCCAGAGAAGATAGCTACTAATAAGGTAGTTATTACTGCTGCTATGATAGCGACCCATGGAATAGCAAAGCTAAAGCTGAGTGCTAATGAAATGATGTATCCTATTGCAATTCCCAACACAATTCCGACGAGACCTCCTAGTTGGCCAATAACAATTGTTTCGGTGAAAAACTGAAATGCAATAGTGGAGCGCTTCGCACCCAATGCTTTTCGTACGCCTATTTCTTTGGTACGTTCTGTTACCGATACAATCATGATATTCATTAGAGCAATGGAAGAACCAAATATGGTAATTACTCCAATAATCCAAGCTGCCATACTTAAGTATTGTGTAATGGATAAAATTCGGTTGATTAAATCGTCGCTTCGAATGATACCAAAATTACTTTCCGATACGGGATTTAGTTTTCGTACTCTACGCATAGTGAGTGTGGCATGGTCTACAGCAGCATCTAGCAATTCTTTTTTAGAAACCATGATACTTATAGTGTAGTTTATTTTGGGTGCCGAAAATAAAGATCGTGCGACTTGAATAGGAATCAAAACACGTAAATCTTGGCTGTTGCCAAAAGTAGATCCTTTTTCTTTTAGGATGCCTATTACTTTGAATTTTGCGCCACGAATAGAAATGACTTTGTTAATTGGATTTACATCTTTTAATAAGCCCTTTCCAAAATCGGAACCTACAATACATACATAACTATTGTTGTCAATATCGAAATTAGTGAAGTTTCTTCCTGCTTCAGTTTGAAGTCCGGAATTTGGCAGAAAATATTCGTCTACTCCTACTACAGAGATCTCAGGATCAGTTTTGGTCGATTCGTATTTTACTTCCGCTTTTGTAGTAGCTGTAAAAGAAACGGAAGTATTCGTGAAAGGGTAGGTGTAGCTTTCCTTGAAGCTTTTTGCGTCGGGGTAACTAATGATTGGATTGATTATTTTTCGATCATTACCGCCTTGTGTCTGCGTTTGTAATTCATATTGATTGATACTAAAAGTATTGGATCCCATCGAGGCAAAATCGGAGGATAATGTATGCTCTAGGGCAGATACGACGGTCAGGATACCTACTAGTGCGGTAATTCCAATACCAATGATTAATACTGTTAAAGTAGTGCGTAATAGCTGACTTCTAATGGAACCCAAAGCGATTCGGGTATTTTCTTTAAACAGTTTAAACATAAATCCAATTTTATGGCTCTAATGTAAGCAATTTTGCTCTAAAGTTTCCAAATTTAGATTTCAGGTTTTTTAATGCTTTGAAATGTTGATTTCCCTCAAAAAAGTAAGATATTTGTAGTCTTATTTGAATTAGAAAAAAATGGCACAAAAACCGAGTATTCCAAAAGGAACCAGAGATTTCTCTCCAATAGAAGTAGCAAAACGTCAGTATATTATCCAAATTATCAAGCATAATTTTGAAAAATATGGATTTCAACCGATTGAAACACCATCGTTTGAAAATTCAGAAACATTGATGGGTAAATATGGAGAAGAAGGAGATCGTTTGATTTTTAAAATTCTGAACTCTGGAGATAAAGTGAAAAAAGCCGATTTGAAAGCACTCGAAGAAAATAATTTGGCGCGTTTTTCAAGTTCATTATCTGAGAAAGCATTACGTTATGATTTGACCGTTCCGTTTGCTCGTTACGTGGTACAACACCAAAATGAAATTGAATTTCCATTCAAACGATACCAGGTTCAACCCGTTTGGCGTGCAGATAATCCTCAAAAAGGACGTTTTAGAGAATTCTATCAATGTGATGCCGATGTAGTAGGATCTACTTCATTATGGCAGGAAGTAGAGTTAGTTCAACTGTATGATGCTGTTTTTTCTAGTTTAGGATTAGAAGGAGTAACGATAAAAATCAACAACCGAAAAATTTTATCTGGAATTGCAGAAGTGATTGGAGCAAAAGATAAGTTGATTGATTTTACTGTAGCATTGGATAAGCTGGACAAGATAGGTGAAGATGGTGTGAAGAAAGAAATGATGGAAAAAGGTATTGCTGCTGAAGCAATCGATAAGGTACAACCATTGTTTAATTTTACAGGAAGTATCAATGATAAGATTAGTAAACTTTCTACTTTGTTACAATCCTCAGAAGAAGGAATGAAAGGAGTAGAAGAGTTACAATTCATTTGTGATAATATAGTTCATTTAGGATTAGAGACTTCGATCTTGGATTTGGATGTGACTTTAGCTCGTGGATTAAACTATTACACAGGAGCTATTTTTGAAGTTGCACCACCGCAAACTGTGAAGATGGGTTCTATAGGTGGTGGAGGTCGTTACGATGATTTGACGAGTATTTTTGGATTAAAAAATATGAGTGGTGTTGGAATATCGTTTGGATTAGACCGTATCTATTTAGTATTAGAAGAGCTTGGTTTATTTCCTCAGACGGTTACAGCTACATCTAGTGCAATATTTTTGAATTTTGGAAATGCAGAATCATTGTATGCTTTGGAAACGATTAAAAAGCTAAGAGCAGAAAATATTAAAGTAGAATTATATCCTGATGCTGCAAAAATGAATAAACAATTCCAATATGCAGATAAAAGAGGAATTCCATTCGCAGTGTTAGTAGGAGTAGAAGAAATAGAGCAAAATCAATATAAAATCAAAAATTTAAAATCGGGTGAACAAGAGTTAGTCGGGTTCAATCAATTAGTTGAAATGCTGAAAGAGATCGAATTCTAAATTTCTGAAATAGGATAAAAAAGTAAAAAGCCTTTAAAAATTATTTTTAAAGGCTTTTTTTATAGATATAATGCAGTGCTGATGGCATTACAATTCTTTCCGGTCGATAAAATTGTTTAATAAACTAAGTAAGACTTCTTTGTCTCTTTTTAGATCTTCAATTTGAGATTTCAAAGTTTCAATCATTTCATACTTAGCCCGGATGATGCGTTCTAAGTCATTTTCAAAAATCTCATTTACTTTGTGGTTGTTGTCTTGGTCAGAAACATATCCGCCTTTCATGGTTCCTCTACCCGTCAAGATCCATTCGGAATCAATACTGTAGATATCGCTTAGGTCCGCTACTAAATCTACACCGATGTTCATGCGTTTATTCAGAATTTCAGAAAGTTTGCTTTTGCCAATTTTTAATTTTGAAGCGATAGCCGATTTATTCTCATCTTTTTCAGTAGCGATGATATGGTATATAGCCTCCTTAAAGCGTTCGTTAATAGATTCTTTGCTATTCATATTTCAAAATATTTATATATTTTCGTATTAATTATTTTTTATTTCTAATTTTCTGTATTATATTTGTTATATTCTGAAATAACATGATATTTCATGTACTCTTGAAAAACAATTAATAGGCAATATAAGAAAAAAGATAGTGGTTCAAGTGTATAATAAGCCTTTTTTTATATTAAAAAAGTAGGAGAATTATGCTTAATTGGTACTAAATATCGAATAGAAGCCAGAATCAATAAAATCAAAAATCCTTTTTCTTTGCAATCACCTTTATTTTCTTCTTGTAGAATACATCATTCATTTTTTTAATATACGTATCCATTTCTGTAGCCACTGTTTTAAAATAGCCAGCGTATTCCTGTAAAGTTTCTTCTGTAAGAGTGGTGTAGTTTAGAGATTCTGCTAGTCCAAGCATAGTAGCAACGGGTCTTCTCATCACATGAGAGATTGAAAATAGAATTTCTTCTAATGCAGTAATGTATTCTTTTTTTTCGGAGATATTGAGGATAATACCTTGAAGCTTTGTGACTTCTCCATTTGAATCTAATAGGGGCTCAATTTCGACTAATCGCCAGACATAATTATTTTCAAAGTCCTGAATACGGTATTCCATCGTTCGGGATTCTTTGTTTAGTATTATCGTTTTAACCTCACGATCAATGATTTCTAAATCTTCTGGATGAACGCGTTCTCGTATGGCTTCCCGTGTTACGATTGTTCCCGGTTGGAAATAATACAATCGTAGTAAATTGGGAGAATATTCTATTTCTTTTGTTTGAAGATCGACAGTCCAATTGGCAAAATCTGCAGATTGCTGCGCTTCATTAAACGCTAGTTTTAGATTCTTTAGTTTCAAACTCGTTTCACTTAGTTTTTTTCGAATTCTAAACTCTTTTTTTCGCAGTTCTAATTCCTTTACAATACGTAAAGCTAGTATTTTGAGTATTCGTAGTTGCTCATCATTGATTGTACTGGGTTCATAATCCATAATGCACAAGGTTCCTAAAACTTCTTCTTGAGAAGTAATCAAAGGAACACCGGTATAGAATCGAATAGAAGGATTTTCGGTTGATGGAAGAATATCTTTAAAACGTTCATCCAATAGGATATCATGAATAACCAATGTCTTATCTAGCGATAAAGTAGAAGCGTGTTTGCAAATGATGCATTCCAAAGCATTCTCATTGTTCTTGGTGTAGAACCATTGAGTTTTTGAATGTAATAACGATACCAATGCAATAGGTTTCCCACACGTAGCTGAAGCAATTTCCATAATATCATTAAATGACTTTTCTGGAAGAGCATCAAGGATGTTATAATCCTCAAGTAGTTTAGTGATAGGAACTGAGCTCATTAGATTAAAACAGCTTTTTTAAGTTGCTCATAGAATCTTTTATTGAGTACTGTTTGTATGGCATAGAGATAAATTAAATGGATAAATAATGAAACTATATACAAGAATTAAAGATAGTAATACTTTTTAAATAATCTTGACTATACTTATTAACGGCTTTTTTAGCAGTTAATTATTATTTGATTTCATATCTAGTGTATGATCTTTTTTTGACCATAGATGTGATTCTTTCTTCGATTGGATTTTCTTCGAATAGAATAATGTGAAAATAATTATACCACTAATGATTAATAATAGTACTTCTAAAGAAAAATAAAGTAGGTCGAAGTCTCTATCTATACGGATTAATTTGATTAATACTTCATAGAGCGTAATCCCAAAAAGGATAAAAGCGAGAAATAGTAGGATGGGTCTCATGTTTATGTATTTTAAGGATAATTATTGTATGTGATAGATTCAGGGGGCTGAATGATTTAGTAAATTTAACATTTTATATTTAAATAAATTAATAAAAAATTAACAAATATTTATTTTAAAGTTAAATTTTAATAAAAAAATTGCTCATTCTCTTGAGGGGATAAATTCGATGCGATAGAAAAGGTAATTCTTAGGATGATTATTAATAAAAGGAAGTAGAGAGCGTTAATTAATCTGTTTTTTTTACATTTATAAATTCTAAATCAAGACTCCAATCCTATTAATTGATGAAAAAATTAGACCATAAGGTTGTTTCAGAAGACGGACAAATATTACTACAAGTTTCAAACAGAACATTTACTTCCAATGTTTTTTTACAGTCATCTTTATATACTATTATTATACTCACAAAAGGGACGGGAAGTTGTAAGGTTGATTTTGGGACGTATGAATTTACTGCCCCAGCAATTGTATTTGCTACTCCTTTTCAGAAAATAGAACTAGATGGTCAAGGAATTGAGGAACTTAAAATCATGCAATTTCATGGAGATTTTTATTGTATTGAATACCATAAAAAAGAAGTAGCCTGTAATGGACTATTATTTAATAACGCTTATATATCGCCCGTGCTGACTTTATCGGACAGTGAAATAGAGGATTTTAATTCTTTATATGAGTAGATTGTGAAAGAGGTAGAACAAGATGAAGAATTGAATGAAATCGTGTTAACGTCCTATCTTCAGTTATTTTTAGCAAAATCGAGTAAAATTAAAAGGGCAGTTTTAACAGAAGATTTGGCACCATCAATAATGGTCGATGAGATTATGGAACGATTTAAAATTCTATTGGAACAACATTTTTTAGCATTGCATAAACCATCAGACTATGCTAATTTACTACACATCACACCAAATGTATTGTCTAAACGATGCAAACTCTATTTTAGAAAAACACCCACTCAGCTCATCCAAGAGCGTATTATTATTGAAGCAAAGAAAAAAATACACCTTACCCGATTGAGTATTAAAGAAATTGCATTTGAGTTACAGTTTCAAGATGAACATTATTTTAGTCGTTTTTTTAAAAAGATAACAGGTATTTCTCCTCAAAAATTCCGAAACTCAGCAGGAATCTCCATCGTAGCAGATTTGTCCATGCAATAACCCTTTTTATCCATTGAGGTCGATTTTGTAATCTTCTAATTTTGTTTTGTATAAATTAAAAGAGAATAAAATGAATCGAATGCTGCATTTTTTTGCCAATACACAACAGGGTATGGTGAACGTACTTAGAATATCAATTTTTATTGTAATGGTTTGGATCGGAGGTTTGAAAGCTTTTCAATACGAAGCCGATGGGATTGTTCCTTTTGTGGCAAATAGTCCACTAATGAGTTTTTTTTACCATAAACAAGCCCCTGAATATAAACAACACATGAATAAAGAGGGAGAGTATAAACCAGAGAATGTGGCTTGGCATCAAGAGAATGGCACCTATTTATTTTCGTATGGATTAGGAACAGCGATTGTGCTAATCGGGACTTTGGTCTTATTCGGGATTTTTAATCCGAAAATAGGATTGATTGGAGGTATTTTAACTGCGGGAATGGCATTGGTTACAGTATCTTTTTTAATTACCACACCAGAAACCTTTGTTGGGAATTTAGGTGGGCCAGATTTTGGATTTCCGTATTTGTCAGGAGCGGGTAGATTGGTTATAAAAGATGTAATAATGTTTGCTGGAGCCTTAGTAATTGTATCCGACTGTGCCCGAAGAATATTAAAATCAGAGAAAGTTTAATACAGAAGATCCCAAACTATATTAAGGACATACTTCGGCTAGTTTTTTATTTCGCTCGGTATTAATTTTTAGTAATAAATCATAAACACCTTCTGGACCAGGATTAAGTAATACCTCATTGACTTTTTGGTCATATTCACGATTAATTTCTCTTTTTTTTACTTCACATCGATCTTCTTCACTTTCACTAGAACAAGCAAAACAAAAAAGTAATAAGACAAAAATATATATGTTTTTCATATTTGAATGGCGGATTATGTATGATTCTACAGTCAAAGCAAATTTACAGGAGTTTATGGGATATAAAAGAATCTAGTTGAAATAAATTTGATTTAATCCGCTTTTCCAAAAATTTTGATGGACAAACAAACTTGCATAGATCGTTGTAGTGTCCCAACTTATAGTAAACATCACATTCGAATTACCACCATTTTTTTCTACAACCCAATATTCAGCCTTATCATGATGTTAAAATAGAATTTTGTTTGTTGAATTAAAGTTGTTTTATCGAAGTAAATAGACAGATGATTTTTTTCTTAACAAAAAATCGAAGAATTAACACTGAAATAATCGAAATTTCTTGCTAATTTTAATGAATGAGCGATTCATGTATAGTAAGAATATACTCTGTTTATTAAAGTTGTAAATGCAATAAAATATTTTGATAATATTATTATAACTGGATGAGAATTTCATAATAACCTAATAATTTAAAAAAAATACGCTATTTGGAATGTTAAATTTAAGTACTATTTTTTATTTTCTGAATTGTTTACGTAATTTTCAGGGTGCTATGAAAGATATTAATATATGAAAACACTTACTTATCGGTACAATGTTGAATTAGATTGGGTTGATGAATTTGCGAAAGTTACGGGTGGAAATATAAAAGGCAATTTTATAGAAAGCACCTCTCCAATTCGTTCAGGAATTCAGTATTTTTCTCAGATAGATTCGGGAATATCTGCCGTGTTGACAGACTTGACCTATGCGGAATCTGTTATGCTGAAAGAAAAGAATTATGATAATAGTTTCGTTCAGATGTACCATTATATTACAGAAGGAGATATAAATGTTCTTTTGAAAGATAAGATACAATCGTTCGGAAAATGGGATTATAATATGTCTATTATAGATAGTTCTTTAGACTTGGATTATCGTATTGAGAAAGGATGCCGCCTTTATTTTATTTGTATTTTCATCAAAAAAGCTTTACTAAAGAAATATTTAGAAGAAACTTTAGAGTATAAAGTGAATTTAGATCACATATTCGATTCTACTAAAAATACCATTATACGATTTGATAGGATGAGTAATGAGAGTAGAATTCTAATTAATAATCTTAGAAAATTACCCTATGAACATTCGACTTTCAATATCGCATTTAAAAGCGTAGTGTTTGGTCTCATCGGACATTATTTAGAAGGAATTACCGTTGATAAGTTTATAATTGGGAAAATGCGTTATGAAGATTTAAAGCTTATTATTGCTTCACAAGCAATCCTTTTAGATCATATAAAAGATGCATTTCCAGGGATAGAATATTTGGCAACCGAAGCCTGTATGTCTGCAACAAAATATAAAAAACTATATAAAAAAGTAACCGGATTAAACCCCAATGAGTTTTATTTGAAAAATAAAATGGAGCTGGCAAAAGAATTATTAGAATCTGGAAACCATTCTATTAGTGAAGTAGTGGAGCAACTAAATTATACAAGTGTATCTTATTTGGCTAAATTATTTAAAGATACTTATGGCATACTTCCAAAAGATTATCTGAATAATTTATCATAGATGGACTAATGAAATAAAAAAAGAGTATCAGGGTTTATAACTCGGATACTCTTTTTTTATGCTATAATTATAGCATCATTCCTCCAGAAACTTCAATGCGTTGAGCATTAACCCATTTTGCATCATCAGTACATAAAAAAGCAACAACACTTCCTATATCATCTGGGCGACCCACACGGCCTAAAGCAGTAACCGATGCTATTTGTGCATTCACTTGAGCATTGTCACGCACCATACCTCCGCCAAAATCAGTTTCTATGGCACCTGGCGCTACAATATTTACTCGAATATTACGCTCTCCCAATTCTTTAGCCTGATAAATAGTCAACGTTTGCATTGCGCCTTTCATAGCAGCATAAGCAGCATATCCAGGGAAAGCAAAACGAGCTAATCCAGTAGATATATTTACGATACCTCCACCATTTGCTATCAATGGTAATGCTTTTTGAGTAAGAAAGAAAGGACCTTTAAATTGTATGTTCAATAAAGTATCAAATTGATCTTCCGTTGTTTCACTGAAAAGAGCATGAATACCTATTCCGGCATTATTGACTAAGAAATCAAAATGCTCTGCATTGAATGTGGTCTGTAAAGTGTTTTTCACTTCTTTATAAAAAGCATCAAAACTTGCTATATCAGCAACATTAAGTTGTAAAGCAAAAGCCTTACGTCCTAGAGCTTCAACTTCTTTGACAACAGCCTGTGCTTCTTCTTTTTTGCTATTGTATGTAAAAAGTACATCAAGTCCTTTTTGAGCAATATTCAATACCATATCTTTTCCTAAACCACGGCTACCGCCAGTAACTAGAGCAATTTTAGTTGTATGTGCCATTTTATTACAAATATTATAATTAGTTAATACAAAGTTAGGAGAGCAATCGTCTTAAAAAATGGTGAGGGTTTCAGTTTATTTGGTGACAAGTTCAGTATTCGTGAAGTTACGGATTAAAAAGGTTTCACGATACTGTTTTGGAGTCATCTGAACGAATTTTTTGAAAAACTTAGTGAAATTAGAAGGATCATAAGTTAGTAGGGTAGCAATACCACTAATTGATATTTTGTTTTCCTCCAATAATGATTTTGAAATAGCTATAATTTTATCTTGGTAAAAAGTGCAAGGATGTTGTCCTGTAGCATGTTTTACAGTATTAGTGAGATGAGTAGGATGAATATGTAGTATTGCTGCAAAATCCCGAATCTCCAGCATTATCTCCACTCGACCTTCTAAGAGATCCAATAAATGCTTATCCAATTCTTTTAAATAATCGGCAGTAATCTCATGTTGTCGGGCAAAAACCTTTTTGGGAACACTCATAGAATAGTATCTGTTTTAACAGTGATAATAACACTGAAATAGTGATGTGTCAAAAACAATATTAGGAAATTTCTTGATAGGAAATAATTATGCAAAGGTAATTAAAAATTAAATAACCGGCTTTTTGCTTTTTTATAAAAAGAAGTACAATAACTCTTTTCGTGTAGTTGTAACTGGTGGTATATGAGTGTTTTGTGGTCTTTTTTTTGGTGCTGTTTAGTGAAATAAGAAGACTTATTTTACTGTTTTAATGGCTTTTTGTGGGCGTCCATAACTGCCTTTCGAAGGTAAATTTGCGCATTGATTTTTAAGAGAGTAAAGATTAATAGATCTAAACGAAATCTAGAAGAGCATAATTGCTCTTTTAGATTTTAAAAATCAAGAACATAATTAGATGAAGTACCCAACCGAATGCAATAAAGAAAATAAAAGTGCAAGAATTCACTTAATTATAGTAACAACCTAGAGTCTTATTTTCTTCTGATAACCAATAAGTATGAACAAAAACAGAGTAAGAAAAATTTGCTAAAATCGGTATAATTCTTTTTCAAATAAATACATAGAACCCTACTCAGTATTGATTGAATTTGAAAAAGAACAAACACAACAATGTGAGGTAATTGAATATGAAATCTTCTTCTTGATTAACAAGGAGCAAGATGCTTGTATTGAATATCTCTTTCCCCAATGATATAATAAATGTTGTATGAAAGATATAGTATTTAATTTCAGTCATGTTTTTTCATTAAAACCAGACTGGCAGCACCAATTAGTAGAAGGGCTAGGGTGCACATTAAAAGATAATAAATTTTTATACCTACCAGAAGAACTAGGAGTAGGATCCTCCTGCTTTTTGGAAGTATTGCCCAATGATCTGTCTGTATTAATTATTGATCAAACATTAAAAAAGTCGATTAGTTTCACGCGTGAAAGTGTCGATGAGGATTATTGGATTATATACTATGATTTGAGTGATGAATGTTGTGATCATATTGTTGACAATTATTCATATAAGGTGGGGTATCAAACAAAACTAGGATTTGGAATTGTTGATTGTGGGGTAAGTAGTTCTTATTTAGCAAAGGTGGATGAACGAATGTATTCTTTGCGGATTTTTATCCGAAAATCATTACTTAAATCTTTTTTCCCAGATATCTGCTGTGAAGCCTTGTTCAATAGTATATTCAATAATAGAGAGAATAAAATGTTCTTTTATGGCCATATAGATAGCCGTAGTAAAGTGCTATTGTATCAATTGAAACAAAGAAAAATTGAAGAACCTTATTATGAGTTCTTATTGAAAAGTACAACATTAAATTTATTGGGATGTTTGGTAAGTCGTATGACTTCCTTTGTTCCAATAACAACAAAACATTTAGACAAAGACATAGAGAAGATGCTGAAAAGTCAAAAGCATTTATTGTCGGATCTTTCATCAGTGTTTCCTGGTATTGATGTCCTAGCAGGCATTGCGGGAATGTCGGTATCAAAATATAAACGAATGTATAAGAGCATATATAAAACTTCTCCAGGTATTTTTTTTAAAAACGAAAAACTAAAATTAGCAAAAGAATTGTTGGAAAGTGGCCGTTTCAAGACGGTAAGTGCAGTGGCATATGAGCTGGGATATGTAGATCCAACCTATTTTTCATTGAACTATAAAAACTGCTATGGTGTTCTGCCAAGTGTGAATTTTATAAAAGAATATGGAGAAACCAAGTATTAATCAATAACCAAAAATGAAAAAGAGAGAGATGTAATTTATTAATAAAGCTTAGTTTCTTAGCAGTTTCTTGTAATTTATACGGGTTAAATCTATGGTTATTGAAATCGTATAAAAATAGAAAGTATATTTGTGAGTATAAAATTGTAGAATTAAAGCAAGCTATAAAATTATGATTATATGTTGACAGTAAATTATCATTTAAATGTGGAGTTGGATTGGGTGGAAGAATATGCAAAAGCCCTAGGAGGTTATGTTGATCATAATCTACTCAAGATTCCAAATGAAGAATATGAAGGAACACAGTATTTTTTGTCTATAACACCCGATATTTCGGTTGTTTTTGTGGACTGTAAATATACTGAATCAATTCAGTTTCAATTAAAAAATAATGATGATAGCTTTGTCGTATTTTATTATAATTTTTTAGAACAAAACTTTGAACTGGTGGTCGACAGCAAATCTCAACCTGTCCCGGTATGGCAATATAGTTTATCCCTGATTGACAGTGTCTTGTCATCCAGTTATATTATTCCTAAAGGAAGCCATCATAATGTATTGTATATTTTGGTAAAAAAGAATTTATTGAAGGAATACCTTCGTAAAATTCCAAAATATAATGACCTTATTGAAATTGCCTTTAATACAGAAAAAAACACAATTGCCCGTTTTGCCAATGTACGTCCAGAAAGTCTATACAGGATTAATGAACTTCGTGAAATTTCTACAACAAATGTCTTATTTGATTTAATTTTGAAAAGCACAGTATATGGCTTATTGGGAGATTATTTGGAAGATGTAATATCCAAGAAAATAATGATAGGCAAAGTAAGCGACGATGAACTAAGCCAAATTATTATGTCACAAATGAGGATTTTATCAGCAATTAATGAATCTTTTCCTTCCCTTGAAACATTGGCTTCAGAAGCAAAAATGTCGGTTGAAAAATACCAATTACTTTATGAAAAAATAACAGGATTAAGTCCAGAAGAATATTATTTAATAAATAAAAAAAATACCCAAAAATAGAAAGATAATTTAATTGATAACAATTTGAAATAGAGTGTTTTAAAATAAAGAACTACTTTTTGTTAGAGAATTAAATAATTACTATATTTATCAAAGCAAGGAGCGCTAGAGAGGGAGGTGTTTTGTGTTATTAGTTAGCGATTATTGCCATAATATTTGATTATAATGTAATAAATCAACCAAACTAAATTATAATAACATGGCAAGAGTAAGCACCTATTTAAATTTTTCTCGAAATACAGAGGAAGCATTCAATTTTTATAAATCAGTATTTGGAGGAGAATTCGGAGATTGTGGAATCGCCCGATTTGGAGATATACCACCTTCAGAAGATATGCCACCATTACCCGAAGCAGATAAAAATCTAATCATGCATATTGAATTGCCAATTGTAGGAGGACATATCCTAATGGGAACCGATGCGCCAGAATCTATGGGATTCAAAGTGAATTTTGGAAACAATATTAACATCAATCTTGAGCCAGATACTAAAGCTGAAACAAAGAAATTATTTGATGGATTAGCGGAAGGAGGTACAATTACAATGGAATTACAAGAAATGTTTTGGGGTGCCTATTTTGGAAGTTGTACCGATAAATTTGGTGTTCAATGGATGGTTAATTGTGTAGGCAAATAGAATATAAGCTATAAATAAAACAAAAAGTCTTTCCAAAGTGAAGGACTTTTTTTGTTTTTTGAAATAGAATTTTAGAAGACAAAATGTATAAATGATTTTGGGAAATGCAACAAAAAATAATAGACTTTATTGGAACGCGAGTAGAACTTTCGATACAGGAAGAAGCGCTCTGCAAAAAATATTTTGAACCAGTTTTATTTCCTAAAAACACAATAATTGAAGAAGAAGGACAAGTTCCACGGTATTTATATTATATAGTATCCGGATATTTGCGCTTGTTTCATTACAATGAAATAGGAGAGGAATTGACGACACATATTAACTGTCCTCCTGGTTTTTTTACTTCCTATACGCACTTTATTCAGCAAACAAAATCAAATGAAAATGTAGCATGCATTACTGATTGTGAGTTGCTTCGAATTACAAAAGAAAACCTAGATCTTTTTATAAAAGAAAGTATAGCAATGAAAGATTTCAGTATTTCAGTTTTCCAAGAATCAATACGCTATAACGAAAATCGTTCTCAAGAATTAGCCTCTCTTACTGGAGAAGAACGTTACAGAAGATTAATAGAAAATTATCCCGATATTTTACAAAATGTACCGATTCAATATATCGCCTCATTTCTAGGAATGAAACCCGAAAGTTTGAGTCGGATACGCCGAAAAATCATTAACTAACAAATGTTAGCTATAGACTAATAATCGTTTTGGAATTTTGTGTCATCATTTAAAATAGTAATATTATGACACCTAAAAATTTAGCATTAGTTTCTGGAGCCAATGGACATTTGGGAAATAATCTAGTGCGATTACTCATTCGTAAAGGTATTCCAGTACGAGCCACAGTGCGAAATATAAATAACCAAGATCCGTTTCGGGGATTAGACTGTGAAGTTGTTCAAGCCAATATTACAGACAAAGCATCTTTTGTAAAAGCATTACAAGGAGTAGAAACATTCTATGCGGTGGGGGCAGCTTTTAAGCTGTGGGCAAAAAATCCTCAAAAAGAAATTTACGATGTCAATATATTGGGAACGCGGAATTGTATTGAAGCAGCAGTAGAGGCAAAGGTAAAACGCATTGTGTATGTAAGTTCGATTGCAGCATTAGATTATACAAATCTACCAACAAAAGAAAGTAATGGGTATAATCCAGATCGGAGAGATCAGTACTATAATTCTAAGAATGATGGAGAAAAGCTAGCCTTCCAGTTGGCCCGAGAACACAACATAGAGTTGGTAGCAGTCTTACCTGCTGCGATGATTGGGAGTGAAGCCTTTGTTCCTTTAAGTGTTTCCTATACGATCTTGAAATTGATACTGAACAAAGAAATACCAGTAGATACAAAAATTACATTAAATTGGATTGATGTGAAAGATGTGGCAGAAGGATGCTATCTCGCAGCAACCAAAGGGAGGGATGGTGAACGCTATATTTTAGCCCATGAACAATGTACATCAATTACCAAGACCACAAAAATTGCACAGCAAATGTATCCGCAACTGGGAATTAAAATACCCAAAGCAATTCCAAAATTATTGCTTTATGTTATTGCAGGAATGATGCAGTGGAAAGCAAAGTTGAATGATGAAGCACCCGTCTTGACGATAAAAGATATAGCGATGTTTTCGGGACTGCAACAAAACTTTGATATTGTAAAAGCCCGAACTGAATTAGGATTCAATCCTAAAGGAACTGAAGAAACGATTAAAGAAGCTTTGGCGTATTTAATGGATAATAATATACCAAGGATAGTGTAATAAACAATAAAAAAAGCCCTGATCTAGATCAGGGCTTTTTTGAAATTAAGGTAGTTTTATTCAATCATACCCTCTTCACTTTTTGGATTTGGACCATATTCGTTAAGTCCTTTAAAACTGTCTTCACACCATAAAATTATATTGTAAATAGGAATAAGGATAAACCATCCACTTCTACCAATATCGTGCATTCTTCGTATACCTACTGCAATTGATGGAATGAATACCAGTAAAGAATAAATACTTCCTATTATTGGTAATTTGATTAATCCAGCGATAACACCAATAACAAAGCTAATGATGGTATTGATTAACATAAACATCCAAAATTCTTTTCTTCTAGCTCTTCCTTTGAAGTCTAAATACTGTTTTAAAACTTTTAAATACCAATTCATTTTTCTTACTTAATTTATTAATGATTATGAATAAAGGCGCTAACCTTTATTTTACGCAAAAATATTTCTTGATATATCGTTCAAATAGAAGTATAAGCCATAAAAAAAGCAGAATAAGACATTTTAAAGACTATGAGGAAAGTGAAATATGTCCTTTGTCGTTATTTTTTAGGCTTATTTTGATAGCTTGAAAAACGAAATTCACGTAATCTTGCACCTGATTTTTAGTGGTAAAAATCATAGTTGCACGCTATTAGTTGTTTAATTTCCATAAAGGGTGTATGGTAACACCCTTATGGAATTAAAATAGGAGTTCCTTCTTCTGGAATAACTAGGCTTATTATTCCTTCTACAAAACCATTTTCTGAAATATGTACATAAATATTTTTTATATCAAGGTGCTACCTTGAGGTACTACTTGTGCTATAGTGATGCCGGTTTTTTATGAAAAAAAACATAATCGATTGAGTTATAAATGACTTATTCTGCTTTTTTTATGGCTTTATGTGGGCTATTCATAGAGACGGGTCGGAGTAATTTTGCAACAAATTTTATTTTAGCTATGATGACAAAAAAACTACTACTCATGTTACTGTTAATAGGTTTTTTACCTAGTACAGTAAAGGCACAGGTTACGATTAATGCCCTTGCTAGCCCCTCAAATTGTTTGAATACAGGTTCAATAAAAATTACAGCCACGGGACTTCCCAGCTTGGTGACTTATGGTATTGCCAAAGTCCCTTTTAATCCTACAAATGTAATAAGTAATACTACAGCTGAGTTTACAATGCTTGAACCAGGAGATTACTACTATGGTTATTATAGTGGGAGCACATTTGTAAAATCTACTGCAACAGTTAAAGTAGAAAATACATATTCGGCTATTTCGCCTACATTTCAAAGTTATTCAGCGAAGTATTATGCGTATTGTGGAGCTGTGGATCCTTTGGGAACTATTTCTGGAATAATTTCTGGGGGGAATAAGCCATTCAAGATAGAATTATTAAATACAAGTGGCAGTGCTATTCAAGAAAAATCAAATTTTACGGAGTGGATTTTTGTTTTTTACGGAGTGCCTGCGGGAGAATATCGACTAAGGGCGACCGATGCCTGTGGTACCATTGTAACGGCGCCTACTAGTATCGTACTTAAGCCAAATGTTCCATATGATTTTAGTTTAGCAGCCCTAGGAAGTGTAAGCGACACTTATTTTGATGTAGTATATAATACGCCAGATGATATATGTTCGGGAATTAAGACTGCAGCAATTAATAAAGGTCGATTTTTATTGAGTGGGGAAATTATTGACGGTACCGATACGCCTTTTGGTACACAAGACAAACCAAAATTTTATGGAACAAAATCGCCAGTTTATAAATTAGAGGTGCAAAACGAAACAGGAGCATGGGATGTTTACGATAATTTAGATCAAAATGCTGTTAATAATGGTAATTTTGCCCTCCCTCTAGACCAATCGAAATGGGCAGGAGTAAAATTATCAGCGACAATATGTGGAATTACCAGAACTAATCAAAGGGATTTATCTTCCTATGCGGGTTTTAAAAAGAAACCGCTAGGTACCTTGTCAACATTTATTTTTGATGACCCTGCTAATACTATTTGTACTAAAACAGGAAAGGTACTAGCGCGTTTTGATAATAGTACCTTTTTGGGTTGTTACCCCATCTCGATTGCAGTCACCGAGCGAGGAACAACCAATACACAACAAGGTAGTATCCTTGATAAAAGCACAAATCGTTATGCAGGTTTTTTGTTAGACATTGGTAAAAAATATACTGTAGTTATTAAAGATGCTGAAGGGGAATTGGCCATGGGGTGTTTTTTTTATAATAAGACAAGTTCTACTTCCAGTAAACCACTACAATCAAATCTGACAAATCTGGACATTAACCCCGTATATTTTACACCCAATGCAATAATTAGAGATCAAATAACATTCATTGAAGGACCAGATACAAAAAACTTCGGGAAATCGGCATTGATGGTAAGAGGGATTAATAAAATATTGAATTTTACAGGATCATTACACTTTAATAGTGTTAGTGGCCCTACTACTATAAATAAGACTGTTGCAGCAAATCTTATTCCAGCAAATTCAGGCTCTTATAAAGAAATAGGCTTGGGTGATAATTTAGCACAAGGAACTTATAAAATAAGAATTACCGATGAGGGCTGTTTTGATGAAGTATACGATGTGATAGTAGAAAGTTATATCATAAGTGTTACATTAGAAAACGTAATTGATACACCAAGTACTACTGTGTGTGATCGGTATATAAAAAGTGGAAATATAAGAGTAACAGCGGTAGGGAAATCGGCAGAACGAGAATTGCGTTTCATTTATGGCTATCCAAAAGTATACGTTGGGTTAGTATCAGGGCCATTAACGCTAAGCAAATATAGAATTTTAGCTGGTTTTGAGATAGAAGGCAATGCTGTAATACCTTTTTCTTTTGAGGAAGATGTAGCTGGAAAGTATGAAGTAGCATTGACTCAAAAGTATGATCCCAATTCTTTTATTCCATTATCTGAAGTTGCACCTACTTCGGCAGTGATTCCTTTAAATGTATTGCCTAATTACCCTGTATTTGATTTAATAAAATCAGGAGGAGTTATTTGTGCTGGGAATACCACTGGAACTTTAAGCGTAAAAGTAGATAACACTACTGGTGCAGTTACTTATTTCATAAAAAAAGATACCGATGCGAATTTTCCTGCTGTAGGACAAGCCAGCAATCAATTTTTGAATTTGCCTCCGGGGAATTATGTTGTAAAAGTCAAAACAGCTTGTTATGAGGTAATTCAGCCCTTTACACTACAATTGCTATCTTCAGCGAGTTCAATTATTGAGGGAGATACTAATTTCTGTTCAGGTGAATCATTAAACCTTTCGTTGTTGTCTTTAGGTTCTATAACAACTGTTTCATGGACCTTGCCAGACAATTCAGTTGTAAGTGGTACTCCATTGCATATTGACAATTTAACACCGGCTCATAGTGGAGTGTACAAAGTGGAAGTATTATCTGCATCGGGATGTACTTTTACGCAATCTGTAACCGTAAAAGTAAAACCAAGAGCAACTGCAGCAAATATTTTAGGACCAAATGATTATGAGGTTTGCATAGGTACAGGGGCTTCATATATTGCTCGTCCGATAGATATGGGAGAAAAGAATTTAATATTTAATTGGTACAGTGATGCTGCTTTAACAAATCTATTGGGAACTGGAGCAGTATTTGTTGTAAATAGTTCAGTAGCGGCTACTTATTATATCACAATGCAGTCGGATAATTTTTGTGAAAACCTCCCGGGAACAGCAAAAGCCTTTACTGTTACGGTAGCGCCAAGAGCACCTGCCGGTGCAATTACAGCGATGGGCGCAACTATTTGCGCTGGAGAGTCTGTGAGATTAAGATCAACTTCATCCATTCCTCTGCCTAGTACTACTAAATGGTATTCTGGAAATATTGTAGGTAGTAGTCAAGTTGGAAATGGAGATATAACAGTGACTCCAGATGTGACCACAACCTATTACGTAGGTATAAGCGGAGGAGGTTTTTGTGAGACCTATGAAGCCGATCGAACACCAGTAACTGTAACAGTAAGACCAAAAGCCACAGCTACAGATATCTTGGTCAATTCAATGAATGTTTGTGTCGGGGAATCAGCAACGTTTACTGCGACTAGTACAACAGTTACAAATCCGGTATTCAAATGGTACCGTTCAACTGGCGCTACAACCTTTACAGAACTGGCTACAGGACCTACTTTTACACCGCAGGCATCCGATTATTCAGGAGTAGGAGAAGTTGTTTACTATGTATCCGTAAGTGGTGATGAAAAATGTGAAAATGAGATGGCCATTTCAAAGATGAAAAAGGTAAGTTTAGTGGTGAAAAGAAGTGCGGTCGCAACAGATATTACAGCTTCGAATGTTACAATTTGCCATGGAGATACTGCTCATTTGACAGCTACAACTGCTTTGAGTAATCCAGTATTCAACTGGTATAGTAATGCTGTGTCCACGACCGCAATGGCAACGGGATCAAACTATAATGTAAACCCAACCGTGACAACCACGTATTATGTTGCCGTATCCGGAGATAATACTTGTGAAAATACAGCAAGTACAAGGAAAGAAATCACCGTAACAGTGAATCCAAAGGCTACAGAAGCAACGATTACAGTAACTGCAGTAAAGCTGTAATAAATAATTTTCCCGAAAAAAAGAATCCGAATGAATACTATAAAAACAGAAAATCCTGCATTAATCCTAATCGATTTTCAAAAAGCTTTTGATAATCTGGAATATTGGGGAGGACAACGAAATAATAAAGATGCTGAAAAAAAAGCAGAGAAACTCCTAAAACTTTGGAGAGAGAAAAAACTGCCTGTTTTTCATGTCAAACACTGCGCTTTGAGCCTCAAATCATTATTGAATGAAAGCAAGGAAGGAAATGAATTCAAAGAGATCGTAAAGCCATTAGAAACAGAAAGTGTAATAAAAAAGAAGGTCAATAGTGTATTTATAGGAACCAATCTTAAAGAACAACTCAATCAAGAAGGAATTACAAAACTAGTTATTGTAGGATTAACGACAGACCATTGTGTGTCTGCAACGGCAAGAATGGCAGGGAATTATGGATACGATACTTTTGTGGTGTCGGATGCTACGGCAACCTTCAATAAAACAGGTCTAAATGGACAAAACTACATCGCCGAGCTCATGCACGAAACTGCACTCGCAAGTTTAAATAATGAGTTTGCAACCATTGTTACATCAGCCGTTTTTTTCTAAACGGCTGAATTGGTTTTAAACCGTTAATTGAAATTTTTTATAGTATTCTCTTCAATCTTTGAGGATCTCATATAGACAATTTTCCTGCGCAATCATAACGATTAGGTTCTCAGGATCTCGGATTATTATAGGGACATCAGCCTTTCTAAGGCTGTTTTACCTATTTTTTATCCTTTATAAATTGTTCTAGAAAAGCCACCTGATCCTCTTTCTCCTTTACCAAGCGCTCATAAAGATCCACAATCTTATCAAGAGGATTAAAATTGAAAGTAGGGTTGTTAGTGTTATCTAAATATGAACCTTGAATTCCACTACTATTATCATTAAAAGTATTGATAAAGTTAATTGTTGACTCTTCATTCATATTCTTAATTGCATTCACAGGAACTTTTAGGGCAAGTGCTATTTTGTCCAAAACTACATCATCAATTTCTTCCTTTTGTTCTAATACAGAAAAGTTTTGTTGAGTCATTTCAAGTTCTATCGCAATAGCCTCTTGTTTCACACCGAGCATTTCACGCAAACGTCGTATGTTTCGACCATGATGATTTTTCTTGAAAGGTATAGCGTCGGTAGTCATAATATGTATCTTTTAGTTATTTATTGAACCAAAACAAAAATAGAAATAATAATTGACTAAGCTTTCCCGTAACGCTATAAATTAGCCCGTAAAATACAAATTACCACCCGATAAACACAAAATTTAAAAGTATTCTGTGGAGGGTTTAAATTTTTAAATTTGAAAAATGTTCTAAATCACATTCAATAATTAACACTAAAAGTCGTATGATTTTCTGTGATTTTGCCTTTTGTGTAAAAGTTAAAATTTTTTATAACCCAATTTATTGGAGGACTTTAAGGGTCAAAGTGTTCTGAATTATGAAGTAATTTTGAAAAAGCTATAGTGCCATAAAAAGTAAAAAAAAGACATAAAAAAAGCGGAATACTATTATGTAATAGATTCCGCTTTGTAGCGAGGACGGGAGTTGAACCCGTGACCTCAGGGTTATGAATCCTGCGCTCTAACCGACTGAGCTACCTCGCCAAGACTTCAATAAGGTTATTCCTTCATTGCGGGTGCAAATATAACACTAAATTTAAAGCACGCAAACATAAAGTGATAATTTTTTTTTATTTTTGAAAAGGCTTTTTTATGAATATAATAATCTATATATTTCCAAAAAAATATAATTGAATATGGATGTTAAAATTAAATACGAACTAGAGTTTCCTATAAATTCTTCACCACAGTTATTGTATCAATATATTTCTACACCTTCAGGAATGTCTGAATGGTTTGCTGATAATGTAAATTCTAGAGGAGAGTTTTTTACTTTCATTTGGGATGACTCGGAGGAGAAAGCAAGATTATCATCTAAAAAAACAGGAGAAAAAGTAAAATTCCGTTGGATTGACGATTCGGATCAAGATACAGAGTATTTTTTTGAATTGAGAATTCAAGTAGATGAGATTACAAAGGATGTATCACTAGTAGTATTAGATTTTGCTTACGAAGATGAAGTAGAAGAAGCAAAACAATTGTGGGAGAATCAAATTTCCGATTTAAAACATGTTATCGGTTCAGTATAGTAATTCTGTAGATTAAAACTTATATTTGCCTTGAATTTCAAGGCTTTTTTTATGATTAATTTTAATGGGAATATTATCCCACTACAAGACAGTTCTTTATTTACAAATCGTGCGTTCCTATATGGAGATGCAGTTTTTGAAACTGTAAAGGTTTTAGATGGTAAAATTCTATTTTTTGAGGATCATTATTTCAGATTGATGTCTTCAATGCGTATTATTCGTATGGAAATACCTATGAATTTTACAATGGAATATCTTGAAGAACAAGTATTAAATCTAGCCAAAGAGATGAGCGGTATGATAGATTCCTCTCGCGCAAGAATCTCCGTATATCGCAAAGAGGGTGGATATTATTTACCAACAGATAATAATGTGGAATTCAGTATTACAATAAGTCCACTGGATAAGAAAATGTATGAAATTGAACAACCTACATACGAGGTCGATTTATACAAAGATTTCTATGTTTCAAAACAATTACTCTCCACAATAAAATCAACGAATAAAATCATTAACGTTACAGGAAGCATTTTTGCCCACGAAAATGGACTGGATAATTGTTTATTGGTTAATGATGATAAGAATGTAATTGAGGCCTTACAAGGCAACCTATTCATGTTATTGGGAAATAAATTAATTACGCCGCCAGTGTCAGAAGGATGCTTGAATGGTGTAATGCGTAAACAAATTTTAGCTTTGGCTAAAAAGATTGAAACGATAGAAGTAGTAGAAGAGCCAATTTCTCCTTTTGATCTTCAAAAAGCAGATGAATTATTTATTACGAATGTAATCAAAGGAATTCAGCCTATCACAAAATATCGTAAAAAGGAATATCAAACGCAGCTGTCTAAAGATTTAGTAGTGCGATTGAATGCCTTCGTACGATTTGGATAAACCTATTTTACAGTTTATACTAGTTGAGATTTGGATCTTCTGGGGCATTAGACCACAGTAAGTATTCACCGCCTAATTCTCTAATCTTTTCTTTCCAGAAATGAATAGTGGGTTTGGCAATAATTTTGTTTTTATAACTATTTTCGGAAATAATCCAAGAATTGGATTGTAACTCATCATCCAATTGATGTGCTTCCCAACCTGTGTAACCCAGAAAAAAACGAATATTATTTTTATTTATTTTTCCTTCGTTAATTAACTCCTTCGTCGATTCAAAATCACCCCCCCAATAGATGCCATTTGAAATCTCAATACTATTTGGGATTAATTCGGGTATATTGTGGATGAAATACAGGTTATCTTGTTCTACAGGACCTCCATTATATATTTTAAAAGAAGAATTGATTTCGGGAACAAGATCATGAATCGTATATCCGAGAGGTTTATTTAAAATGAAGCCTACGGAACCATCATTATTATAATCGGCCAATAAAACTACAGATCTATTGAATGATATGTCACCAGTAAGAGAAGGCTCTGCAATAAGCAAATGACCTTTTTTGGGCTTTATTGATATCATAATTCTTACAATTTTTATTAAATTTAATTAAAAAAAAATAAAAAATCAAAAAGTTTTGAATAAAATGTACAAAAAAAGCCTCCCGTATGGAAGGCTTTAGATGTATATAGATACAAATTATTTCGTGTTTACTGAACCTTCTAATTCAGCACCAGCTTTAAATTTAACTACATTTTTAGCAGCAATTTTGATAGTTTTTCCAGTTTGTGGGTTTCTACCATCTCTAGCAGCTCTGTTAGAAACTGACCAAGATCTGAATCCTACAAGAGAAACTCTTCCACCTTTTTTCAAAGTACCTTCAACATTACCTAAAAACGACTCTAAAGCTTTTTTTGCAGCTGCTTTAGAAATACCTGCGTCTGCTGCAATAGCATCGATTAATTCTGATTTGTTCATAATAAATAATTATTAATAGTTGGTTAAACATTCTGTTACTAGTAATACAAATTTAAGCGGATTTCCCAACCGTGCAAGGGGGAAGCGAAGTTTTTGCACTATTTGTTGATAACTTCAATTATTTGTTAATAAACTTACTTGTTTTTTTGAAAATCTCAAGGATATCAGTGTTCATGCGCCTTTAGGACACAGTTGCATTTTCGGAAAAAGTAAATCCATTTAGGAATTCATTTGTGTTCACTTTTTTCTTTCCAGGAAATTGTAAGCTTACAATATTAATGTATCCATCTTTTGTTGCAATTTTTAATTCTTTTTTCGTCGAAACAATTGTTCCTACTGCTTCAATAGGTTGTTCAAGGATAATAGAAGCTTCGTATATTTTTACATTCCAGTCTTGCCCTTTATCATGGAAAAGACACCATGCCGCTGGGTAGGGGCTTAACCCACGAATTAGATTGTGGATTTCTTGTGTGCTTTTCGACCAGTCAATTTTACAATTGTCCTTATTGAGCTTATAGGCGGTTTTTATTTCTTGAGTATCTTGCTGTATCGTTGTTGTTGCATTGTTTGTACTGATTAAAGCTAAGGTTTCAACAACAGCTTCAGATCCTAATAGCATTAAGCGATCATGTAGTTCTCCCGCACTTTCATTAGGACTAATGCCTATTTCCTTAGAAAGAATCATGGCACCCGTATCAATTTTATCATCAATAAAGAAAGTCGTAACACCACTTTTTGTTTCCCCGTTGATAATTGCCCAGTTAATTGGAGCAGCTCCTCGATAATTAGGAAGTAAAGAAGCATGTAGATTGAATGTTCCTAATTTTGGCATTTTCCAAACAACTTCTGGAAGCATTCTGAAGGCTACAACGACTTGTAAGTTGGCTTCTAAGCTTTTTAGGGTAGCTAAGAAAGTTTCATCTTTAAGATTTGTAGGTTGCAATAAATTTAGATTGTGTTCTAAAGCATACTCTTTTACTGCCGAATATTTAATCTTTTGTCCTCTACCAGCAGGTTTGTCTGCAGCGGTAATTACTCCTACAACATTGTAATTGTTTTTGATTATGGTATCGAGAATGCCAACAGCAAAATCTGGAGTTCCCATAAATATAATACGTAATGATTCCATTATTTTTGAATATAATATTGATTAGTTGCATTGATTAGAATTGCATTGTGCTCTAACAATTGTTGAAGTACAAAGATAATATCAGCATCTTTATAATTAGTGTTAATTTGAATTTCTCTGGAAGTAAGTTCTTTTGTGGAAAGCAAATCCAAGATGGCTTTAGCAATTTCCATTTTACTCACCGGTTTATCTTCTTTTGCAATACAGTAAGAACAAATACCACAATCGGCTGATTCAAGTTCTCCAAAATAGGAAAGAATCAATTTGCTTTTACATTGATCTTTCGTATTGATGTAATGGAATACTGAAATTAGCTGTTCTTTCTTTAGTTTATTTTGATTCTCTAAAAATTTAGAAACCCGATTAATGGTTCTGTCATCTTCTCGCACTTCATTAAAAGTAATAAGAGCATCATTGTTTTGTTCCTGATATTCAATGATCATTTTGTTTTTCAAATCGGCTAATACTCCTTGAATCGCATTTTCAGAAGTTTTTGCTTTTTTAGCCAATAATGGAAGATTCAATGGAGTAGGCATATCATGTATTCCAGGGTAAGTACGTAATATAGCCATCATGATAGGTTCGCTGGTAGAGTTTAAACTCATATAACGAATTACTTCTTTGCTTGGGATAATAAACTGTGCCGTTATTTTTTCTGAAAATTCCTGTGATAAACTAATAATCGATTGTCGATCTAAAAACTGTAAAGCATTGTATGTTTTTAAAACATTGAATTTATATTGAGCGCAAAAATGATTCAATTTGAATGAAAACTGTTGATCCATACCTTCTCCGTAAGCTATTTGAAAGTAGTTGCAAAGTTTTATGAAAACTTCTTTTAAAAAGGTCTTATCCGGTAATACAGATAGAAACTGATTTTTTGTTTGCTCAATATCTGAAGAACTTGTTAGTAATACAGCAAAAGATTTAGCTCCATTTCTTCCTGCTCTTCCTGCTTCTTGATAATAATTTTCAATATTTTCAGGAAGGTTAATATGTATAACCGTTTTTACGTTGGGTTTGTCGATTCCCATACCAAAAGCATTTGTAGCAACAATAACTTGTACCTTTTCAGTTAACCAAGCTTGCATATTTTTATCCTTCTCTTTGGAGGAAAGTCCACCGTGGTAATAAGTAGCTTTAAATCCTAATGATTGTAGTTCACGACTAGTATCATGACAAGCTTTTCGATTGCGTACATATACAATAGAAGGTTCTGGGTTTTTCTTCAAAATTTGCTCTAAGCGATAGAGTTTATCCTCAACTTCAAATACCATATAGGCAATGTTAGGACGAGCAAAAGATTCTTTAAATAATTGTGGATTGATTAATCCAAGTTGGGTAATTATATCCTGTTGTACTGTTTGCGTAGCAGAAGCCGTAAGCGCTAAAAAAGGAATTTTAGGGAATAGACTTTTAAGGGCTATTATTTTGAGATAAGCAGGACGAAAATCATGTCCCCATTGCGAGACACAATGCGCTTCATCAATAGCAATAAGATTAATGGGTAATCCTTTGATTCGGTCTAATATCCATTCTGATTGTAAACGCTCAGGAGATAAGTATAGAAATTTATAATTGCCAAACTGACAATTATCCAATAAATCAATAATTTCATCCGATTGTATTCCACCTGTTAAAGCTATAGCTTTAATGTTTCGTTTCTGTAAGTTTTGAACTTGATCACGCATTAAAGCTATCAAAGGGGAGATAACAAGACAAATTCCTTCTTTTGCTAATGCAGGAACCTGGAAACATATTGATTTTCCTCCGCCCGTTGGCATTAATGCAAAACTATCCTGGCCATTTAAAACCGATTGGATTATGGCTTCTTGTGAAGGTCTAAAACTGTCGTATCCCCAATATTTTTGAAGAATCTGAAGGGGTTCCTGCATATTGCTTTTAAGAAATATGCCCTAAGATATAAAGAATTCTATTATCTACCGTATCTTTTGGTACTTCAATTAACTGATATCCGTAATTTTGATAGGTGTCTTTTAGATGGATATATAAAGATTGAGCTTGCTCATAATTTTCATAACGAGCATCATCACTCGTGTAAATTTCTTCCCAAGGTGGAAGAATGAAAATTTTTGTGTAAACATTTTCACGACAAGCCGTGTCAAAAAACTCAGGATAAGTATCCCCAATGTAATGCATGTAGGCCAATACATCTGGAATTCCTCGATCAAGAAAAACAATATCGCTCTCCTCATTCAAGGCATCCGCATATTGTCTTTTCCGTCCTTCTAATAACATTTCACTAAATAGTAAAGGTCTTTCTAGAAACAATTGTTCAGAACCTTTTTTTCTGGCTTCCAACGTCACTTCGCGAGAAATCTCAGGATAACAACAATATCCTTTTTCTAATAAACCGTCGATGATCGTGGTTTTGCCCGTTCCAGGACCTCCAATGATAACTATAATCTCTTTGCTCACTTTTTTGAAATAAGGCGCAAATTTACTCAAACATTTTGAAATTCGAAGCAGGAGTTTACATAAAATATCCGTAGAGGTCCAATATTCTTTTTATTTTGTCATAAAAAAGGGTTTTGGAGGCTATATTTTTCATTTAATTCATTAAAAATAACGTTCTCTTAAAAGAAGAATTGCTTTTTATGGGTAGTTTTATTACCTTGTATCCTTCGGTGTGAAAAATTCAGACGCTAACTATTATAAAAAGATTTGTATAACGTATATTTGCTGATATTTTATTACTATGGATAAGAAGACAGAAGAGTTTTATACGAGATTAAAAGAAGAGTTGAATAGCAGTAATGTATGGCCTTCGGAATATTTATTTAAGTTTATTGTACCTACTGACAAAGGTAATATTGATAAGGTTGAAAATGCTTTCAATGATATGGGAGCTGTAATTGAAACCAAACAATCAAAAACAGGTAAATATACAGGTGTTTCAATTAATGTTAGAATGGATAGTGCCGAAAGTATCATTGAAAAATACATTGAGATGTCTCAGATTGAAGGCGTAGTCTCTCTATAAAAATATATTAATCAACTCCTGATTATGCAACAAAACCCACATGATGTTATTCAATATCTTGAATACAATGCAGAAAGACCTCATTTAATTATTCCTGAATATGGTCGCCATTTGCAAAAATTAATTGATCAAGCAACAGCAATAGAAGATCGAGTAGAACGTAATAAAGCAGCAAAATATATTATTTCTGTGATGGGGAATTTAAACCCTCATTTACGTGACGTTCCTGATTTTCAACATAAGTTGTGGGATCAGATATTCATTATGTCTGATTTTAAATTAGATGTAGATTCCCCTTACCCAATACCTTCACGTGAGTTATTACAACAAAGACCAGAACGATTAAAGTACCCACAAAACTTTCCGAAATACCGTTTTTATGGAAATAACATCAAGTTTATGATTGATGTTGCCAACAAATGGGAAGATGGAGAATTGAAGAATGCTTTAGTGATTGTGATTGCAAACCACATGAAAAAATCATACCTGAGTTGGAATAAAGATACTGTGAAAGATGATGTGATATTTGAGCACCTTTTTGAACTCTCAGGTGGAAGAATCAATTTATTAAAATCTTCTGAAGAATTATCAAATTCTAGTGACTTGATGCGTACCAACAAACGTCAGTCAAATAAGATTCAAGCGGGACCACAACGAGCAAAAATTGTAAAGAGTGGTAAACCCAACAATAATAATAACAATAATAAAACTAGAAAACCTTAATTCTTCATAATCAATATGGCAACTTTTAAAATTGAAGGTGGAATTCCTTTAAAAGGCGAAATAACACCACAAGGAGCAAAAAACGAAGCATTACAAATTCTTTGTGCTGTGCTTTTAACTCCTGAAAAAGTAACAATTAGCAATATACCTGATATTATTGATGTCAATAAATTGATTGCATTGTTGAAAAATTTAGGTGTAAAAATCACTAAAGATGCTCAGAATACCTATACTTTTCAAGCAGATGAAGTAGATTTAAAATACCTAGAATCTGAAGCATTTAAAAAAGAAGGGGCTTCTTTAAGAGGTTCGATTATGATTGTTGGACCTTTATTAGCTCGTTTTGGAAGAGGGTATATACCTAAACCAGGAGGAGATAAAATCGGTAGAAGAAGATTGGATACTCATTTTGAAGGATTCATTAATCTAGGTGCAAAATTTAGATACAATAAAGAAGATCATTTTTATGGTGTAGAAGCAGACCGATTAAAAGGAGCACACATGTTATTGGATGAGGCTTCAGTAACTGGTACTGCAAATATTGTTATGGCTGCCGTATTAGCAGAGGGAATAACTTCAATTTATAATGCAGCATGTGAACCATATTTACAGCAATTGTGTAAAATGCTGAATTTAATGGGAGCAAAAATTTCTGGAGTCGGATCAAATTTATTAACGATAGAAGGTGTAGACTCATTAAAAGGATGTGACCATAGAATTTTACCAGATATGATTGAAATCGGTAGCTGGATTGGTCTGGCTGCGATGACAAAAAGTGAAATTACAATTAAAGATGTAAGTTGGGAAAACCTAGGAGTCATTCCAAATACATTTAGAAAATTAGGAATCACATTAGAGAAAAGAGGAGACGATATTTATATTCCTGCTCATACCGATGGATTTGAAATCCAAAATTATATTGATGGCTCTATTTTGACAATTGCTGATGCTCCATGGCCAGGTTTCACACCTGATTTATTGAGTATTGTGTTGGTTGTTGCTACACAAGCAAGAGGAAGTCTTTTAGTACATCAAAAAATGTTTGAAAGCCGTTTGTTCTTCGTGGATAAATTAATCGATATGGGGGCGAAAATTATTCTATGTGATCCACATCGTGCTACAGTAATTGGACATGATTACAAATCTCAATTGAAAGCAACCGTGATGTCATCTCCTGATATTAGAGCGGGTATCTCATTATTGATTGCTGCGCTTTCTGCAAAAGGAACTAGTGTTATTCAAAATATTGAGCAAATTGATAGAGGCTATGAAAGAATAGACGAGCGATTAAGAGCTATTGGAGCCCGAATTATTAGAGAATAAACAATAAACAATTATGAAAAAATCCCTAAACTTTCTGAATATGATTGTTTAGGGATTTTTTATGTTTAAATAAGAATGGATTGCAGTTTTTTACTGCTGTAAAAAAGCCTCAATAGCTAATGGATAGCTTTTCATTCCAAATCCTAATATGACACCTTTTGCAACGGGAGAAATATATGACTGATGTCTAAACTCTTCTCGAGAAAATGTATTGGATATATGTACTTCTATAACAGGTGTTGTTATGGCTTTAATGCAATCTCCAATTCCAATAGAGGTGTGTGTGTAAGCCCCAGCATTTAAAATAATTCCATCATAATCAAACCCTATTTCTTGAAGTTTATCAATAATCTCACCTTCAATATTACTTTGATAATAGGATAGATTTATAGTAGGAAACTGTTCTTGTAATAGTTGAAAATAATCTTCAAAAGTTTGATTACCGTATATTTCAGGTTCTCTTTTGCCAAGTAGATTAAGGTTTGGGCCATTAATGATAATGATGTTCATGCGTATATTTTTAGTAAAATTAAGTATTTACTTCCAGTAATAAAGTATTACTATAAAAAAAGCCGTTCAAACTGAACGGCTTTGTTATTTTTGATTTTCTATTGATTAGAATAACATATAGCCTAAACCAACTTGAAATACAGCATTTTTAACATCGGCATCTTTAGATACTTCTGTTAAACCAATCGTATAACGAGCATGCGCTCTTAAGTTTTCAGTAATGTTAAGACCAATACCACCCGCTAAAGAGAAATCAAATGATTTCTGGTCACTTAAGTTTACTTTGTCTTTATTACTTACTAAAAATGCAAATTGCGGACCTACTTCAACACTCAATCTATTCGATAAGATGTAATATTTTGCTAAGACAGGAACTGAGATATAAGCAGTTTTGTCTTCAAAATCTTTAATAGCTGTTTTTATTTTTGTACCCTGAGCTGTGTATAATAACTCTGGTTGAATTGAAAAATTTTCTGAAATTTTAAGTTCAGCTACAGCACCCACGTGGAAGTCAGTTCTGTTTTTATAATCAATTCCATCTAGACCACCTGAGTAGTTCGCAAAGTTAGCTCCGGCTTTAATACCAGCTTTAAGAAATTGTGCATTCATACTAGTAGTACCTGCAATAACCAATACGGCTAATAAAAATAATTTTTTCATAGTTAATACATTTTAATTTGATTGATATCATAGCAAATTTAAATAAAATAGCTGTTGAGAGAAATAATTTGTTAAAAATTTATTCTTATTTTAATAAATAAATGCACAATTGTTAATCTTGTCTTAAAATAATTTGCAGTCTACTTTTTTTTAAGAAATAATTAACGATTTGTTGCATCTTATAATTGTGTTTATAAAACCTATATTAAGCCGTTATTTTCTTGAAAAAGCAAGTTTAATAGGGCAGCTAATAGAAATGAAGATCAAAAAAGGTTTTCCTTTGAAGAGAATATGTTAAAGAAATCAGTTATTTATTTCACTATCTGTAATATTTATATCACAGATCGAGTATATTTTGTGTAAAATTAACGTTAAGAAAAGAATTACTAAAATTAATAGATAAGGTGTTGTATGATATGGTTTAATTGATAAATTTGCCTCATAAATTTAACATAAAATAATAATTATGAAAAAAGTTTTATTAACAGCAATCGCTGTATTTGCATTCGGATTTGCTAACGCTCAAGAGGATAACGCAGGTTTCTCTAAAAGCGATACTTTTGTAACTGGTTCAGTAGGGTTTAATTCTCAAAAAACAGGGGATTTGAAAACTAATGGATTTACATTCACTCCTAAAGTAGGATACTTCGTAACTGAAAACATTGCTGTAGGTGTTGGTTTAGGTATTACAACAAGTAAAACAGATAGACCATTTGCTGGAATTGATGAAAGAAAAACTACTGTGTTTTCTGCTGAGGTGTTTGGTAGATATTACATGAGCCCAGCATCTAAATTCTCTTTATTTGGGGAATTAGCAGTTGGTTTTGGTAATACAAAAATAAAAGATATTACTTCTACTCCACTTGGTTCTTTATCTACAGAATCTAAAAACAATGGTTTTAACGTAGGTTTCGCTCCTGGAGTTAACTACTTTATCGCTAAAAACTTTGCTTTAGAAGCTACATTTGGGGTATTAAGTTATAACAGTTCTAAGCCAGATGTTGACGGTGCTGAATCAACTAATAAATTTGATATTGGTTTAAAAATGTCAGATATTAAATTAGGATTAGTTTACAAATTCTAATCTATACTTAAAATAAAAAAAACCTCTAGTTTATAGAGGTTTTTTTATAAGTTAAAATAAAAAATTAACAAGAAAAATAATATATTTATGAAATTGAAAATTACAATAATATTTTTTTTAGTAGCCTCAATTGTTAAGGCACAAGGTTATTGTCCACCTAATGGAGTATCAACAAATCCGTTAAATCCAGTTAATACATTACAACCATCTTATTTGAATCATTTCAATTGGGCGTCTGGAAATTCATCTTATGGAATTAATTCATACTGTAATCCAAACTCATTTACTCCAAATCCTTTTGAGTCAAATCAGTCTGAATTATTATTTCTATCTCTAAATAAGGATATGAAACCTGAGGATGGATGGGAAGCAGTTGCATATAATTTAGGATATGATAATGATAATAATGCTTTACAAAGTAGACCAGAGCATACTTATTTAATGTTGTATAATAAGCATACAGGAATTTTAAGAGTTTTAGTAAAATGGTGTAGAAATACAAATTACAATGGAGCTATGTTAACCTTAAAGTTTGCGCCTGGTTTTCAAACTAATCTTTTAGATATGGCACATAATGAAAAGGCTTTGGATGTATTGCATGTGCAAAATCCATCATTTAGTACGACGTTAAAATTTTATAATGATAACAATTCATGGTCTTATGCTGATTTTAAATTGAATTATGATCCCTGTACTTGTAGTTTTAATGAACCTTCAAGGTTAGCCCTATATACAGAGTTAATCAGTAATTCGTCAATAGAGCTTACCGGTAAGATGACAGGAATGATTACATCAGTTTCTCAAGGTCAAGGTACTGCTTCATCAGAAGGGAACTTTTGGAAGACAGCGAACAATGTGAATAATAAAATGATGAAAGTGCATGGCGGAATTCAATCTTTTACTAAAGATTATGAGAAAATATATAAAAATCTTTCTGATGGTGGGGTTACTATTAATGCAATAAATTCCATTGGTAATTTTATGAAAAATAACCAATTTTTGAAAGCAGGATTAAAAGCAGTACCATATGTAAGTACAGGAGTGAAGTTTTTGAGTAGTTTACTTGGTGGAGGAGCAAGCGGAACAGGTCCGATAGAACTTGCCCCATTGAGTGTTAATCTTGATGTAAGTTTAAAAGGAACAATTGCAACTCAAGACCCAATGCATAATCAAACGATTGGATTGCCAGGCTCCCAGAAACAAAACATATTAATTGGGGTTAATGGAGGTCAACCTTTATATAATGAAGCCTTAGGGGTCTTTTCATTAATTAATACACCAGTAATGTATTATACGGAAACAGTAGTGCTAAAAGAATTTATTAATAGAGAAGAAGTAACACGTTTATTTGATGTAAGTAAATATTATGAATATAAGAATAAATTTAATTTTGTTAATAGAAATTATAAATTATCGGGTGAGACTTTGAAGTATGCAATTAATCCAGCTAGTGGATTAGTCTTAGAAGATGCAGAAGTTATGTTAGTAGTTGAATATGAGAAGCCTGGTTTGCAATATGCGAAGGATCTTCCAGTGCCAGCAACCATAATTATTGATACTAATGTAGATAATGGACTACCTATTATAGGTACAGATATGGGGCCAGCAGTTGATATACAAAATAATAGATTTCAAAATGTATATAAGCCTATTGGGTCAAATAATTATAAAAATGATTATTCTTTTTCATATTTATATTACATAGAAGGAAGCTATTTTAACGAGGAGAAAGAATTAAAGTATGATCCCAATGCCCATTATATGGGGCCACAATTTAGTTGTATGAATAGGTGTAGTTGGACTCCTAGTGGTTATGTGATCCCTTTTGCATACGAGCAATCACAGCCAGTTTATCAGGATGTTTATTTTTTAAAAAAGAATCATTTTTCAAGTAAATCACTAGGGTCTAAATTCCCATCTTTATTGACACCATTACCAGAATTTTTAGCGCCAAGAGTAAAAGGATTTAAGTTAAAATTAGTTTTGAATTTAAAGAGAACTGACAATCCTAATGCGCAGAACATACTGTATGTTGTAACGTATCCAGTAGATTTAAAACCAGCTCCAGCTGGATATAATATGAGTGGGTCAGACTATATAGCCGATGCACAAAATTATGCTGCTCAAGTAGGTTTCAACCCTGCAACACCAGGTAATAAATTTTTACCTGTAACAACAGAAGAACTAACTACATTTTGTACAAGTAATACGTATAGAAATAATAGAATTTCTAATACAGGAAGAATAAAGAATGTAGATAATATTTTGTTTAAACAAGATGGGTTAAAAGTAGGAGATAAGCCTATTTTATATCCTGTTCCTGCTAAAGAGAGTTTGCATGTTATACTGAATAATTGTGAAATAATTTCGATTATTGATTTTCAAGGGAAGTTAGTGTCAAATGATTTGAATACAAATCAGAAAGAGAAGGATGGGGAAGAGTTGGTCTTGGATATATCTAGATATGCTAAAGGAATTTACTTGCTGACTTATAGAGATACATCGAATCAAATAAGAAGTATGAAATTTACTATTGAGTAAATAATCAATACGGTTTTATATAAAATAAAAAGACCCGCCAATGGCGGGTCTTTTTTAATAAATAGATTCTGTTATTGATTAGAACATAAATCCTAAACCAACTTGGAATACTGAGTTTTTAGCACTGTCATTTTTGAACGTGTCAGTTAAACCATAAGTATAACGACCTGTAGCAAATAGACCCATATCAGTTTTGAAGGTTAAACCACCTGCAACACCAACTTCGAAATCTTTTGCACTGTTTGTTTCAACTTGTGCATCAGCTCCTTTAAGATCGATTTTCTCGTTCACTTTGAAACCCATTTGAGGTCCTACCTCAAAACTTAAACCTTTTACGACATACAATTTAGCTAATACTGGTACAGTAATATAGTCTAATTTGTATTCAGATTTACCTAATAGTGCATCGTTAGATTTGAAACCCTGTGTAGAATATAATACCTCTGGTTGAATAGAGAAAATATTATCTGCAATTGGAATTTCAGCTACAAGACCTGCATGGAAACCTGTTTTGTAATCAGGACTTTCATTAAAACTTCCTCCAGTTACAGTAGAGAAATTCGCTCCAGCCTTAACCCCAAAACTTGTAGAGTTGAAAATACCTACTTTACTCTTTGGTGTTTCTTGAGCGTGAGATACTGTTACAGCTGAAAGTAATAATGCACTTACGGTGAAAATTTTTAATAGTTTCATAATTAAAATGTTTTTTTGTTTATTTGCTATACATGGACACAAAGCGTGCCAATTTGTACTACTTTTATTGCTTTTTAGAAAATTTTAACATAAAATGGGTGGTTGGAAAAGCTATATAAAAAGCTATCAGTCTTATTTAAAGATAGAAAGAGGATTATCACAGAATTCTGTAGATAATTATATTTATGATGTGGAAAAGCTGTGTCAGTTCTTAGAAGAGAATATTATTGACATAAGTCCGGTTTTAATAAAAGATGACATAGTACTACAATTTGTATATCATATCGCAAAAGATATGAATGCACGTTCCCAAGCCCGTATTATTTCAGGTTTGAAAAGCTTTTTTAATTATATGATATTTGAAGATTATCGAAAAGATAATCCACTTGAATTAGTTGAAATCCCAAGAATAGGCAGGAAATTACCCGATACGCTTTCTATTGTAGAAATAGATCAGCTTATTGATGCAATTGATTTGAGTTTAGCAGAAGGGGAACGAAATAGAGCAATGCTAGAAACCTTATATGGTTGTGGTGTTCGAGTTTCAGAATTGATTGAATTAAAAATTTCAGATCTATTTTTTGAAGAAGGTTTTGTAAAAGTTACAGGAAAAGGAAATAAACAACGATTTGTTCCTATTGGGGAAACTACGCAACGATATATTAATATATATCGAAATGAAGTTCGAGTGCATCAAGTGATCCAAAAAGGATTTGAAGACACCTTATTTCTAAATAGAAGAGGAAAGCAGCTTACCCGAGCTATGATTTTTACTTTAGTGAAAAATCTAGCAGTTAAAATTAATTTGAATAAGACGATCAGTCCACATACCTTCAGGCATTCGTTTGCTACCCACTTATTAGAAAATGGAGCAGACCTAAGATCCATTCAATTAATGCTGGGACATGAATCAATTACCACTACAGAAATCTATATGCATGTCGATAGAACGCACCTATCTAAGGTGATAGACGCATTTCATCCAAGAAAATAACCGTTAATCGAAATCTCGATCTATTTCAAAGCTTTTGCATTTGTGTGGATTACCTTTGCCTTTAAATTAATAATAACCACAATGCTTGAAGGGAGTAATTCGAATTTATCAAATAATGAAGAATTGAATCATTTTTATGAAAAGTTGTTAAATGAAGTCCCAGATTTTATTTTTCAATTAAAAATTGCTGAGGACGGCTCATTTTCTTTTCTTTTTATTAGCCAGTCTATTAAAGAGGTATATGAATTTGATGTGGATGAAGTGCATAAAGATGCATCGTTAGTTTTAGAACAAAGAATACTAAAAGAAGATTATAGTGCATTTATCGTTTCTATATTAAAATCTAAGGTAGAGTTAAAGCCTTGGACAAATGAATTTAGAGCTTTATTGCCTACTAAAGGATTACGTTGGTTTAAAGGTAACGCGAAGCCAGAAAAAAAATCGGATGGCTCAGTAATCTTTTACGGAAGAATTACAGATGTTACCGAGATGAAGGAACAGGAATTAAAACTCAAATTATCTGAAGAACGATTTCAGTTTGCATTAGATGCAACATCGGAGGGGATTTGGGATTGGGATATAAAAGCAAAAACCGTTTTTTATTCTGCTCAATCCATGAAAATCCTTGATTTTGAATATGATGATGTTATTGATACATTGGAAAAATGGGACGATTTAATACATCCAGATGATAAGTTAGGATATCTTAGAGATATACAACAACACTTGGATAATAAAACACCTTTTTATCAAAATGTTCAGAGAGTATTGAACAAGAATGGTCAATACAAATGGATTTTGAGTAAAGGCAAAGTTATGGAATACGATGAAGAGGGAAACCCAAGTCGTGTAATTGGTACGCATCAGGATATTACGGCTCAGAAGGAGAAAGAAGATGAAATGATGATAACCTTGAATATTGTGAGTGAGCAGAATAGTAGATTATTGAATTTTGCCCATATAGTATCCCATAATTTACGATCTCATGCGGGTAATTTTAGAATGCTACTCGACTTGATAGAAACTGCAGAAAGTAATCAGGAAAAAGAAGAAACCCTTGTGCATTTAAGAACAATTTCAAATGAATTATCTGAAACGATAGAGCACTTGAAAGAACTGGTTAGTATTCATTCGGATTTAAAATCAGTAAAAGAGAAATTAAATTTACATCAATACCTGCATAAGGTACTGAATATCTTAGGGGAGGAATTAAATAAACATGGTGTTTTGATTTCAAATGAAATACCAGAGAACACGATTATAAATTATAATCCTGCTTATTTGGAAAGTATTTTGTTGAATTTCACTACAAATGCAATTAAATATTCTCACCCGGACAGAATCCCAAAAATTATTTATCGATTCAATAAAGAAACATTTTGTTTAGAAATTATTGATAATGGTTTAGGTATTGACCTAGAAAAACATAGCGAAACAATTTTTGGTATGTATAAGACGTTTCATAAGCATCCAAACTCTAGAGGAATTGGATTGTTTATTACAAAAAATCAAATTGAGTCCATGGGTGGACGAGTAGAAGTATTAAGTAAAGTAGGGGAAGGAACTACCTTTAAAATTTATTTTGATGAAGAAGTTTAATGATGTCTTTGTGGTTGATGATGATAAAATTTATCATTACATTTTGAAAAAGTTATTGCATAAGAATAATATAGAAGTTAATTCTTATTTTTTCGAAAATGGACTAGATGCTTTGGAGAAATTAAAAGAAAGTAATCAAAATCAAAGCTTGCCAGATTTGATTTTGCTAGACATAAATATGCCTATTATGAATGGGTGGCAATTTTTGACCGAGTTTCAGAAAATTAAAAAGGCATTACATAAGGAAACAATAATATATCTTGTGAGTTCTTCTAATAATGTATTAGATATGAATAAAGCAAAAGAGTTTCCAGATGAGGTGAAAGATTATTTTCTAAAGCCAGTTTCTCTTGAAGATTTATCTAAAATCTTTTTGAACTAAAATAAAAAAAAGCTTCCATGAAAATGGAAGCTTTTTTTGTATATGATATGTTTCGCTGTATATTATTTGGCAATATTTACAGCTCTTGTTTCTCTGATTACAGTTACTTTTACTTGTCCTGGGTAAGTCATTTCAGTTTGAATCTTTTGAGAGATGTCAAATGATAAGCTTGCTGCTAATTCATCACTTACTTTTTCGCTTTCTACAATTACACGTAATTCTCTACCTGCTTGAATAGCATAAGCATTTTTAACACCTGTGAATCCAAATGCGATTTCTTCAAGGTCTTTCAAACGTTGGATATAAGAATCCAATACTTGCCTTCTTGCTCCTGGTCTTGCTCCAGAAATAGCATCACATACTTGAACAATAGGAGAAAGTAATGATTTCATTTCAATTTCATCGTGGTGTGCTCCAATAGCATTACAAACTTCTTCTTTCTCACCATATTTTTCTGCCCATTGCATTCCTAGGATAGCGTGTGGTAGATCACTTTCAGTATCTGGTACTTTACCAATATCATGTAATAAACCAGCTCTTTTCGCTAATTTAACGTTTAGTCCTAATTCAGCAGCCATAATACCACAAAGCTTAGCAACCTCTCTAGAGTGTTGTAATAAGTTTTGTCCGTAAGATGAACGGTATTTCATTCTACCTACAACTTTGATTAATTCTGGGTGTAAACCGTGAATACCTAAGTCGATTACTGTACGTTTACCAACTTCAATGATTTCATCATCAATTTGTTTAGCTGTTTTTGCTACAACTTCTTCAATTCTTGCAGGGTGAATACGACCATCAGTAACTAATTTGTGTAATGCAAGTCTTGCAATTTCTCTTCTTACAGGGTCAAAACAAGATAAGATAATAGCTTCTGGGGTATCATCAACAATGATTTCAACTCCTGTTGCAGCTTCAATAGCTCTAATGTTTCTACCTTCTCTACCAATGATTCTTCCTTTTACATCGTCAGATTCAATATTGAATACTGATACACAGTTTTCAACAGCTTCTTCCGTACCAACACGTTGGATTGTGTTAATGATGATTTTTTTAGCTTCTTGTTGCGCTGTTAACTTAGCCTCTTCAAGAGTATCTTGAATATAAGACATAGCATTACTCTTCGCTTCAGCTTTAAGGCTATCCACTAATTGATTTTTTGCTTCATCTGCAGATAAACCAGAGATAACTTCTAATTGCTCTACTTGACTTTTATGTAGCTTTTCAATTTCAACGGTTTTTTTCTCTAATACTTCTAAACGTGTATTATAGTCCGTGATTTTAGTTTCAACTTCGTCATTTATCTTTTTAGCTTTTGCTAATTCACTCGAAATTTGTGATTCTTTATCACGTGTTCTTTTTTCTGCTTCAGCAATTTTTTTATCTCTTGAAAGTATTACTTGTTCGTGTTCAGATTTTAATTCAATGAACTTTTCTTTAGCTTGTAGTATTTTATCTTTTTTTGCTGTTTCAGCTTCTGATTTTGCGTCTTTTAAAATTGATGCGGCTTCTTTTTTAGCGTTTTTTATTAAATTAGAAACATTGCTTTTTTCAATGATTTTTGCAATTATAAAACCGATGAGTATCCCCGCGATACTAGCAATAATTATTATTAATGTACTGTCCATGTTTGTTTGAGTTTATATATAAAAAAGCCTACATTAGAGATATTGTATAAACTCGTAAAGACAAGTTTTGAGCTAACTCACTTTATCAAGTTTCTGCTCGAGGCAGCATGCTTTAGAAGCGAAGATTCACTCACTTTAATTTGTTAGTGTTGAGTTTACCAAAAATGAACTAATGTAGGCAGTGTTTTAGTCTATGTAAAGAACGTTTTATTTATTGAGATATTGAACTAATAGATCATTAATTTTTTTAAGCCGATCAGTCGTTTCTTGACTAATGGTCGAATTATCAATCTGTTTCTGTTCTAATTGTGAGGCGAACTGTAAGGCACACATTGCCAATACATCCTGCTTGTCACGTACAGCATAATTTTCTTCAAATTGCTTAATCATAATATCTATTTTCTTTGAAGCGCTACGTAGCCCTTCTTCCTGAGAAAAATCCACGTTTAGTGGGTAAACTCTGTCTGCAATCGATATTTTTATTTTAAGCTTATCATCCATAATTCTTTCTAATCAGAAAGTTGTGCTATACAGTAATCAATTTCACGAATTAATGAATTTATCTTGAGTTTTGTATCTCGTTTGTTGTCGTCACTACCGAGTAATGAGTTGGCTATTTTTAGAGTGTCATACTGCTGTTTCATTTGCTCAATCTGTTCCGACTGATTGCGTATGACAGTAAGAGATTTTGTCAATTCTGATTGTAATTCTTGATTACTTTTTTCCAAACCTTCCATTTTCTGGAAAAGTTTTTGAATTTTATTTTCAAGAGAATCAACTATATCTGTTATTTCACTCATTGTTTTCAACATTCATTACTTAACTTTACAAAGTTAATATTACTATTTAACTATTGCAATACTTTTCATTAAATTTTATGCTTTATATTGTGCGATATTGTAATATTTTGTTTAATAGCAAGTTATAAGATTAGCAGATTTATTACCATTTAATTTAATTTTTTTTAAATTAGCACAAATCTTAATTATGAAGTTGTTTACCTTTTTACTACTGTTTTCCACAGCTCTTTTCTCTCAAAATCAATATCCTAGAGACTATTTTCGTTCTCCTCTCGATATTCCGTTACAAGTTTCGGGTTCCTTTGGGGAGCTTAGAAGTAATCACTTTCATTCCGGATTAGATTTTAAAACACAACAACGTGAGGGATTAAACGTATATGCGGCGGCAGATGGTTACGTTTCAAGAATTAAAATATCAACTTGGGGATACGGTAAAGCGATTTATATAACCCACCCAAATGGTTATACAACGGTATATGGTCATTTGCAAAAAGCTTCACCTGCAATTGAAGAATACATCAAGAAAAAACAATATGCTCAAAAGTCTTTTGAAGTAGAAATGTTTCCTACTGCAAAAGAATTCGTAATTAAAAAAGGAGATATTATTGCTTTTAGTGGTAATTCAGGTGGTTCAGGTGCTCCTCATCTACATTTTGAATTTAGAGATACTAAAACAGAAAAAATAATTAATCCATTGTTTTTTGGCTTCGATGCGGAGATTGCCGACACTAAAAAACCTACAATAACAGGATTGATAGCTTATCCAGTTGGAGATAGTGCTGTGGTGAATCAATTATCAAACCCTTCCATGGTAAGTTTGTCATTGCAAAAAGATGGATCTTATTTAGCCTCAAAAGTTGTGGCCATGGGTAAAATTGGTTTTGGGATTAATGCATACGATATGTCCAATGGAAGTTTCAATAAGAATGGTGTTTATAAAGTAGAAACCTTTCTAAATGGAAATTCTTATTTTGAATACCAATTTGAAAAGTTTGCTTTTGACGAAGGTCGATATATAAATGCTCTAATAGATTACCCTCGTTATAAAAAGATGGATCAAAGATTTCAAAAGCTTTTTATGAAAACGCCTTATAATTTTAGTGCGATAAAAACTAAAGCAGAAAATGGAATTATTAACGTTGAACCAAATTTAACGATGAATTACCGAATCGAGGTTTCTGATTTTAATGGAAATAAAACCATAGTTAATGTACCGATTCAATATGAACAACAAGAGGTAGCTGCAAGAAAAGAGCAAAAGACAACTCCTTATTTTGTAAAGGCTAAAAACGATCATAATTATAAAAAAGATAACGTTTCCGTATTCTTACCCGCTAATACATTTTATGAAGATTTATACTTGGATTTTGATGTTAATGATGGTGTTTTGCATCTTCAGGATACTAATACAGCAGTTCATAGTATGTTGACTATATCTTTTGATGAACCAAGTTTGCCAGAATCGGAACGTTTAAAAACGTTTATTGCTTCGGTACAAGGGAAAAAAATAGGGTATAATTCAACTTCAAGAAAAGGGAATATGTTGTCTACTAGAACAAGAAATTTAGGAGATTTCAAATTAGCAAAAGATACGATTGCTCCAAAAATATCAGCAGTGAATTTTAGTGAAGGAAAATGGCTGAGTAATCAGAAGAATATAATTTTAGAAATTAGCGATTCATTGACTGGAATAGGAGATTATAATGGATATTTAAACGGTAAATGGATATTGTTCGAATATGATTATAAAACAAAAAGAATAGTTCATGATTTTGCAGATAATATAGTTACCGATGGTAAAAATGAATTAAAAGTTATCGTAACAGATAATGTGGGGAATTCTACTACCTTTGAAACGCATTTTTTTAGAACAGCACCAACCCAATAATAATTAAGCATTTGAAGACTAAATACAATTTATTTACGGTTATAATTTTTTTAATGAGTTTGTCTGCTTTTGCACAAACAGCAAGGATTAAAGGAATTATTTTAAATGAGAACAATCAAGCCGTAGAAGGTGTGAGCGTTAGCTATAAAAAACTAGGAACAACAACAAATGAGAATGGATTCTACTCGTTAACCATTCCAGCGAATGAAAAAGTAACATTGATCTTTTCGCATGTTGCCCATAAAAAATCATCGGTTACATTGGAATTGAAAACCAATGAAGATTATGAGTTTAATATTGTATTAAATCAGAATGTTGAGCAAATAGGAGAAATCTTAGTTACAGCAAATAATAGAAAAAGGGTAGAAGGTGTAGTGTCGATAGAACCACAAACGATTCGATTAATTCCAGGAGCTAATGCTGGAGTAGAGAATATTCTTAAAACATTACCTGGAGTTTATTCTAATAATGAGTTGAGTACACAGTATGCAGTACGCGGAGGAAACTATGATGAAAACTTAGTATATGTAAACGAAATAGAAATATACAGGCCTTTTTTAATTCGTTCAGGACAACAAGAAGGATTAAGTTTTACAAATACAGATTTAGTACAAAATGTAGATTTTTCTGCAGGAGGATTCCAGGCAAAATATGGGGATAAACTTTCCTCTGTTTTAGATATTACTTATAGACGTCCAACAAAATTTGGAGCATCACTAGAAGCAAGCTTTCTTGGAGGAAGCCTTTCTGTAGAAGGTGTTTCTAAAGATCAGAAATGGACTGCTATAGTTGGAGCAAGATACCGTGACAATAGTTTGCTAGTAAACAGTCAGGAAACACAATCAAATTTCAGACCTACATTTGCAGATATTCAAACCTATATTACCTATAATGCTTCTTCGAAATGGCAATGGAGTTTCTTAGGGAATATTTCTGCAAACCGATATAAATTCCAACCATTAACACGTCAGACTAATTTTGGAACAATCGATGAGCCTATAGCTTTACAGGTTTTTTATGAAGGACAAGAGAAAGATCAATATGATACTTTTTTTGGAGCAATTAAATCTTCTTATGAGGTAAACGATAATTTCACCTTGAAATTTATCGGATCGGCTTACCATGCTACAGAACAAGAATATTTTGATATACTAGCACAATATCGTTTAGGAGAAGTAGATAGTAATATTGGATCTGAAACCTTTGGTGATGTTACCTATTCTAGAGGAATTGGGTCACAGCTTAATCATGCCCGTAACAATCTAGATGCATTAATTGTAAATGCTGAAGTAAAAGGATTCCACAAATTTGATGGAAATCAAATTGAATGGGGCGCAAAATATACAAGAGAAGACATTCGTGATAGAGTAGTAGAGTGGGAAGTGATAGATTCGTCAGGATTTTCAATTACTCCGCCAATTATTGATATTCCACATGATCAACCTTACAATCCTTATATGGGGCCATTAGTTCCTTATCAGAATGTTAGAGCTAAAAATTTTACCACAATCAATAGGTTGTCAGGATATGCTCAATGGAACAAGAGAAGCAATTGGGGGAATCATGAAGTATGGTATAATGCTGGAGTACGTGTACATCAATGGCAGGTTGACGGTGATAATATTGATGGAAAAAGCCAAGTTACAGTAAGTCCAAGAGCGCAGTTTGCAATCAAACCAGATTGGGATGAAGATATGGTGTTTAGGCTTTCTGGAGGTTTTTATTATCAGCCACCTTCTTATCGTGAATTGAGAGATTCATTAGGAATGGTTCGTCCGGATGTTAAAGCACAACGATCTATTCATGTGGTGTTGAGTAATGACTATAGTTTTAAGATGTGGGGACGACCATTTAAACTGGTTACAGAGGCCTATTATAAAAACATGAGCGATGTGAATCCCTATACCTTAGAAAACGTTAGAATTCGATATAGAGCAACAAACGATGCAACGGCCTATGCGGCAGGATTTGATATGAGATTAAACGGAGAGTTTGTTCCTGGTACAGAATCTTGGTTCAGTTTGGGAATCATGAAAACCGAAGAGAATATTAAACATCAAGGTTTTATTGCAAGGCCAACAGATCAGCGTGTGAAAGTAGGAATCTTATTCCAGGATTATGTACCTAATATTCCAAGTTTAAAAATGTACCTTAATTTAGTTTATAATTCAGGATTGCCAGGTGGTTCACCATCCTATGCTGATCCATATGTGTATCAAAGTCGTTTGCGTGACTACCGTCGTGCAGATTTGGGTCTTTCCTATGTGTTTACAGATGGTAAGAAGAAATTTGAACAAGGACACTGGCTAAAACCATTTAAAGATTTGTCATTAGGAATTGAAATTTTCAATCTTTTTAATAATCAAAACGCAATTACGAATACTTGGGTACGTGATGTATATACCAAAAATCAATACGGAATACCGAATTATTTAACGACAAGAGTTCTAAGTGTAAAATTGATTGCAAAGCTATAATAGTAAACTTATACAAGGTTCAAAAAGATAAACTTTTGCAAATATTGAGCGCTATCAAAAGGGCTAACTCAAATTTTCATATATTTGAATTGCTATTTAGTTTAAAAAAGAAACAACATTGTTAGAAATGAAAAAAATAAATATACTCTGTATTGCTATTTCGGTTCTGTCACTTACGAGCTGTAAGAAAGATCAGGAAAAGCCAAAAGTGATTTATGAAGATAGTACTAAGACTATTACGGCTGTAAATAATGTGAAAATTGATTCTTCTCAAATTAAGATAGCGGATCTTCCAATTAATATGGAAGGGACGAAATATTTGATTTATCCTATTGGAGATGTAAGGTTGTATGAAGGGAGATCAAAAAAAGTATTCGGATCCTCATCAGATTATAATGCACCTGTGAGTTTTTCTATTTCAAATTACAATCGTTTTGAACTTACTGGATTTTTACATGATTTAAAGTTTCAGCATGTTGATTCTACTAAAATCAGATCACTTTCAAATGAATTGCCAATCTTAATTCAGACTGCGACATTCTTAAATACAATCTCTGATAAAAGTAAACGTCAGATATTAGTATATTCTATTGTTGATAAAGATACTAATCGCGACGGTAAATTGAATGCAAACGATGTGAAGTCACTTTATATTAGTGATATTAGCGGATTGAAATTCACTAAACTGTCACCAGAATACCATGAGTTAATTGACTGGAACGTTATTGAAGCAACCAATAGATTGTATTTCCGTACAATTGAGGATACGAATAAAAATGGTGAATTTGATAAGAATGATTTAGTTCATTATCACTATGTAGATTTAGGAGATAAACAATGGAAGATTGAAAAATACGATCCATTGGAGAATGTAGAGTAATTCTTCTTGTAGATATAAAATATAAAAAAAAGCATTATCAATTTGATAATGCTTTTTTTTATACTGTTTATTAAAGTTGCTAAGTTGAGTAAAGCCTATTAGAGCTTTATTATTTTGAGATTTGTAAAGCTAATTTTAGAAATTAATTCCTTTAAAAAGGACGCTTTTCAAACCAATGTTGTAAATCACTTTTACGTTATCTACATAAAATGTAAGGTTATAGTCTTCATTGAAACTATAAATTAGAGCAGTACTAGTAACTAAAAGAAGTAGTAGTAAAACTAAATACTTGTAATTCTGTTTTTTAAACATCTTTTGGGTAATTTTTTTCAAGGTTAAAATCAGTTTTTATTGGGCTACAAGTTGATTGTTTTTGTTTTTTGGAAAAACGAGTGCGAATAATTCCATTCACGAATCAAAATTATAATAATAATTCATTATTTTTATTTGATTGGTGGTGTTTTTTCATTCCATAGGAAAACTTTAACACAAGCGTAGTTTAAATTAGTATATCGCTTTCCAAATCGGACTTTTCAATAGTGAAGTTTAAGTCGAGTCGCTTCATTAATTCAATAACCAAAATCTTATACCAATTCTCTGATTTTGGATGAATGTATATTTTCTCAATTAATTGATTAATGTCTACTTGAATTTTCAAGCCCTCATTAATTGTTATACCTTGTGAAGTGACATCGGTGATGATTCTCATTTCTCTTTCGTATTGAAAGCTTTTACGTTTGAATAAAAACGGGAAAAAGGCATTTTCAAATGGAATGAGCTCTTTTTTGTAGTCAATATAGTTTACCTCTCCAATGTGTTGTTCGTATTGTCGCTCTAAATGTAAAGCCTTTTGTATACGACCTAAAGTAGATTGTATAGCGAGCCCTTCGTTATTTTGAGTGAATATTTGCCACATGGCAAAAGATTCATACTCATTAATGTGCCAACTACTGATGACAACATTCTTGCGTTGCATTTTATAAAAATCGAGGAAATCAGGATTGTTCTCTGATATTTTTTTAATCTCTTCAAATGTTGGCTCGCTAAATGTACCTTCATACTGATCTTCAAATTTATCCGATCGAGACATGAATAGTTTTTTGTGTAATAGTAAATCCAAAAATTTAGACAAATCAAGATATTTCCAAACGATTGTATTTGGATCCTCTGGAATATTGATTTGTTTATTGGTTACATACATTACTCAAATGATTGCATTGATATTAGTTTACTGTAAACACCTTGCTTATTGATAAGTTCAGCGTGACTGCCTTGTTCTACAATTTTTCCTTTTTGCATTACTACAATTACATCTGCTTTCTGAATTGTAGAAAGACGGTGTGCAATCACGATAGACGTTCTGTTTTGCATCATATTCTCTAAAGCAATCTGTACTAATCTTTCACTTTCCGTATCCAATGCAGAAGTAGCCTCATCTAAAATCATGATTGGTGGATTCTTTAGTACAGCACGAGCAATACTCAAACGTTGTTTTTGTCCACCAGATAATTTATTACCACTATCACCAATGTTCGTATCGATTCCTAAAGGTAAGTCTTTTACGAACTCATAAGCATTTGCAATTTTTAAAGCTTCCATAATTTCCGCTTCTGTTGCATTTTCTTTTCCTAAAGAAATATTATTTCGAATAGTATCATTAAATAAGATAGAGTCCTGTGTTACTAAGCCCATTAAGCTTCGTAATGAGTGAATATCTAAATCTTTGATATTAATCCCATCAATGCAAATATTACCTTCTTGAACATCATAAAAACGCGTTAGTAAATTTGCAATGGTACTTTTTCCACTTCCAGATTGTCCTACTAAGGCAACCGTTTGTCCTTTTTTAACTTCTAAAGAGAAATCTTTTAAGACATTTTCGTCTTCATAACGGAAATTGATGTTTTCTATCGTGATTTTATCTTCAAATTGATCTTTATAAATTGCATCAATTTTATTGGTAATTGTATTTTCCTGATCTAGAATTTCTAGTACTCTTTCTGCAGCTGCGTTACCTCTTTTTACACCATAAGATGCTTTTGATATTGCTTTTGCAGGAGTAAGGATGTTGTAAGCCAATCCCATGTAGGCAATAAAAGCTGCACCAGTCAATGTATGTCCATCCAATACCATTTGTCCTCCATACCATAAAAGTATAGCAATGACCATGATACCCATAAATTCACTTGCTGGAGAAGCTAAATTTTGTCGGTTACCAATACTGTTTGACAATGAGAAAAAGCGTTTTGTAGAATTCTGGAAAACAGTATTGAAATAATTTTCAGAATTATACCCTTTTACGACTTTCAATCCACCTAACGTTTCTTCTATAGTCGAGAGGAATATTCCTTGTTCTTCTTGAGCTTTTGTAGATTGTTTTTTCAATTGCTTTCCTATTAAAGAGATAATGTATCCAGAAATAGGGATGAAAATAAATACAAAGAGCGTTAGTTTTACACTAATAATAAACATGGTAGTAATGGTGAAAACGATCGTTAAAGGCTCTTTAACAATAAGTTCCAAAATTGCTAGAAAAGAATTCTGCACCTCATTCACATCTCCCGAAATACGAGCAATAACATCTCCTTTTCTTTTTTCAGAGAAAAAGGATAAAGGCAATTCAAGTGTCTTTTTATACATTGCATTTCGCATGTCTCTTAAAACTCCATTTCTCAAAAATGTAATAAAGAACATAGCAAAATAATCGGCTAAATTTTTCAATAAGAATATTGAAATAATTACGGCAACCATTATGGATAAGGTATAGCTATGACTGTGACTATCCGTTGTCTGAGTAATGTAATAACTAAGGTAATTTTCAGCATATTCTTTAATATGCGTTATTCCTTCATACACTGGCTTAACCGTATTTCTTTTCGTTTGATCAAATAAAACTTGAATCATCGGAATCAATGCAATGAAAGAAAGTGTACTGAATAAAGCATACAGAACATTAAAGAAAATGTTTAGGTAAGCATATCTTTTATAAGGTATTATAAAAGGAAATATTTTTTTAAAATTACTCATTAGTTTATTTTGAGATCAGCAATGATATTTTGTATTTTTTGGTCTAATTTTTTCTCTACCGCTTCAGCATCTTCAATACGATCTAAACGATCATTGACACTAACATAGAATTTAATCTTTGGTTCTGTTCCGCTAGGGCGGGCAGCAATTTTAGTTCCATCTTCAAGATAGTAGATTAAAACATTCGATTTTGGGATGTGTAACGTTTCTTCCTCATTGGTAAACATATTTTTAGCAATAGAAGATTGGTAATCTTCCACCATAACAACACGTAAACCGCTAATTGTTGTTAATGGATTTTCACGGAGGTCAATCATAGTCTGTTTAATCTCATTCGCTCCTTCAATACCTTTACGAACTAAAGCCACTAGATATTCTTTGTAAAAACCAAATTCTACATATAGTTTTAATAATTCTTGGTATAAAGAACTTCCTTTTGCTTTTGCCTGAGCAGCAATTTCACAAACTAATAAAGTAGCAGCAACGGCATCTTTATCACGAACGGCATCACCAACCATGAAGCCAAAACTTTCTTCTCCGCCACCAATGAATTTTAATTCAGGAAAATCATGGATCATTTTAGCAATCCATTTGAATCCTGTTAAACCGATTTTACATTCTACATTGTAGGCTGTAGCCAATTCCATCATCATTGGAGTAGAAACTATTGTTGAACCAATAAATTCTTTACCTTTTATTTTGTTTTCCTTTTTCCATTGTTCTAATAAGAAATGCGTCATTAGAACCATAGTTTGGTTACCATTTAACAAAATCATTTCATGAGCGGTATTGCGTACGGCAACACCCAAACGATCAGAGTCTGGATCTGTACCAACAACAATATCAGCATTAATTTTATTAGCTAAAGCTAGAGCCATTGTCAAAGCTTCTGGTTCTTCAGGATTGGGGGACTTTACTGTTGGGAAATCTCCATTCGGGATAGCCTGTTCAGGTACAATATGTAAATCACTATATCCAGCTTGTTCTAATGTATCAGGAATTAATTTAATTGAAGTTCCATGTAAAGAAGTAAAAACAATTTTTAAATCTTCCTTCGCTTTCGCAGGCGTATTAAAACTTGCATTTTTGATTGAAGATTTTATAAAAGCTTCATCTATTTTTTTATCGACAAAATGAATCAATTTACTATTTGCTTCAAATTTGATTTGATCGTAATTTAATTGCTCAATCACTTGGATAATCTCAGCATCCTGAGGTGGAACTAATTGTCCTCCATCTTGCCAATATGCTTTATATCCATTATATTCTGGTGGATTATGAGAGGCTGTAAGTACAATACCTGCATGACAGTTCAAGTACTTTACTGCAAAAGATAATTCTGGAGTAGGTCTCATTTCAGAGAATAAGTAAACTTCAATACCATTAGCAGAGAAAACATCAGCAACCGTTTTTGCCAAGGTATCACTGTTATGGCGGCAATCATATGCAATGGCTACTTTTATTTTTTCTCCAGGAAAAGACTGATGTAAATAATCAGAAAGGCCTTGAGTGTTTTTACCTAAGGTATATTTATTGATACGATTAGTTCCCGGTCCCATAATACCACGCATTCCACCTGTTCCAAATTCAAGATTTTTGTAAAAACTTTCATTTAGTTCAGCAGGAGAAGAAGTCATCATTTTTTTAATAGCCTCTTGCGTTGTATTGTCAAATGTAGGCGTTAACCATTCATTTACTTTGTCTAATATATTTTGTTCAATTTTCATTTCTTTTTCAAAAATTTAAAAGTGTAACAAGGATCATTAAATTACTCTATCGTATTTGATACTTTGTAACGATCATTATTATTTTTTGTTCGTAGAATAATTTCACCTAAGAATCCAGCTAAAAATAGTTGGGTACCAATAATCATGGTTGTCAATGAAATATAAAACCAAGGATTCTCTGTTACTAGTACAGTACGCAATCCATGATATAATCTGTAAAGTTTATTAATACCAATGTAACCAGCGGCTAAAAATCCGATTACAAACATAACAGAGCCAAGTGCTCCAAATAGATGCATCGGTCTTTTACCAAAACGAGATAAAAACCAGATGGTGATTAAATCTAGAAAACCATTTACAAAACGATCCATACCAAATTTAGTAGAACCATATTTTCTGGCCTGATGTTTTACAACCTTTTCGCCAATTTTTCCAAAGCCAGCATTTTTTGCTAAAACAGGAATATAACGATGCATTTCACCAGATACTTCAATGTTTTTTACAACAGTATTTTTGTAAGCCTTTAATCCGCAATTAAAATCATTCAATTGCACACCCGATGTTTTACGAGCAGCATAGTTGAATAATTTGGATGGTAAATTTTTAGAAAGAACAGAATCATAACGTTTCTTCTTCCATCCAGAAACCAAATCATACCCTTGATTTATAATCATATTGTACAATTCAGGTATTTCCTCTGGATTATCCTGTAAATCGGCATCCATTGTAATAATAACATCAGCCTCTGCTTTTGCAAAACCGGCGTGTAATGCTTGTGATTTGCCGTAATTTTTTAAAAAACGAATTCCTTTTACCTCAGGATGTTGTTCCGCAAGATGCTCAATAATCGACCAAGAGCTGTCTGTACTACCATCATCAATAAAAAGTATTTCATAACTGAAATTATGGTCTTGCATAACCTTTGCAATCCATTGATGTAATTCTTTAAGCGATTCTTCTTCGTTAAGAAGAGGTATGATGATTGATAGATTCATGTATTAATAGCCAGTAGGTTTGTCATTTTTAACAAATGCACCTACGATTAGAGAAAAGATTAACCCAATAAAAGCGTAAATAGCCATCGTTGATGGAGCAAGAATCCATGGACTCATGAATTTTCGAGTTACCGATATAGCCGTTTCAATCTGATCCTTTGTCATTTCTGGATTATTTTTCAACATCACAGTCTTAACATCTGCCATAGAAGAATCTAAGAAATCAGGAAAGATTTGAATGAAAATAATATAGAAAATAGAATAAATTAAGGCAGCCAATACAGTAATGGAAACACCAATTTTTAAACATTGTCCAAAAGAGATAAATCCACCGTTGAAATTTTTCTTGTAATTGATACAACCTATAGTAATAAATACGACTGGTAATACAAAGTAGTTTAGGATGCTCATTATCATTCCTGCTGAAGGATTATCAGTAGGAGTTAAATGTAATACATAAGAAATTACAAACTCTAGTACCATGATGACACCAAATAAGATGCCTAACTGCAAGGCGGATTTTGACGGGGAGATAGTTTCTTTCATACTTTATTATTGGTTAATTAATCAACAAAGATAAGAAATCCCTATATATCGTACGATAAAAATCATTTTTTGATGTGATTCAAAAAAATATATAGTTTGATTTGTTTATTCAAAAATAATTGTACATTTGCAAACTGAAAATTAATATTAAAAATAAACTAAGAAGTTATAATGTGTTTACACCTTTTTCATTAAAGAAAAAGCTTCAAAGCAAATTGTAATGGACAAATAAAAAAAGTACAGATGAAAAAAGGAATTCACCCAGAGAATTACAGATTAGTAGCATTCAAAGATATGTCAAATGAAGATGTATTCATTACTAAATCTACAGCAGACACTAAAGAAACTATCGTTGTTGACGGTGTTGAGTACCCAGTAATCAAAATGGAGATTTCTAGAACATCTCACCCTTTTTACACTGGTAAATCTAAATTAATCGATACTGCAGGACGTATTGATAAATTCAAAAACAAATACTCTAAATTCACAAAATAATTTAGTGTTATTATATATAAAAAGCCTTCCATTTGGGAGGCTTTTTTTTATGGGCATTTCTCAACGTTAAGTAAACTTTGTATCTTTGTTCTAATGTTGGGGTGTATTATTTTTTAAGTACATTTAAGCAGTGAACCTTTTGAATCATAAATCATGAATTATATACTTTTTGATGGAACAGTGCGTAATGCATTGTTACCTTTTACATTTACCCGACCAGTTGCTGATATTCGAGTAGGAATTTTGACAATTCGTGAAAAATGGGAAAAACATTTAGGTACCACCACCACTACTTTAACGGAAGAATATCTAATGGATAAATTTCCAATGGTAGAAATGGAAGAGAATATTATGATTAATGCCTCTTTTTTACCAAACAATGTATTGTCAGAATTAGTAAGTGGATTAGAACCAAACCAAGCGATATTCTATAAAGAAGAAGTAATTGCTTTTTATACACAAGATACTCAGGAAGAAGTGGATTTTGATACCTATGAAGTAATTGAATATACTGAAGACTGTATCAGAATTGAACATACTTGGGATATTTTTGCCAAAAATGATGCTGCTTTGCGAGAAGACTTTGAATTAATTACAGAAGACCGTAAATCACAACCGATACCTAAAAGTATTAATGTTATAGGAGCAGAAAATATTTTTATTGAAGAAGGTGCAAAATTAGAATTTGTAACACTAAATGCTTCTACAGGTCCTATTTACATTGGTAAAGACACAGAAATCATGGAAGGAAGTATTATCCGTGGACCCTTTGCATTATGTGATGGAGCTGTAGTGAAAATGGGTGCGAAAATATATGGAGCTACTACGGTAGGACCACAATGTAGAGTAGGTGGAGAAGTAAGTAATTCTGTAATGTTCTCTTATTCAAATAAAGGGCACGATGGATTTTTAGGAAATTCTGTATTAGGAGAATGGTGCAATCTAGGAGCAGATACAAACAATTCCAATCTTAAGAACAATTACGAAGAAGTAAAATTATGGAGCTATGAGACAGAAAATTTTGCTAAAACTGGATTGCAGTTTTGTGGATTAATGATGGGAGATCATAGTAAATGTGGAATTAATACTATGTTTAATACAGGAACAGTAATTGGAGTAAGTACTAACATTTTTGGAAGTGGATTGCCGAGAAATTTTGTGCCAAGTTTTTCTTGGGGTGGAGCATCTGGGTTTACAACCTATCTAACAAAGAAAGCTTTTGAGACGGCAAAAATAGTAATGAGCCGTAGAAATATTGATTTCACCGAACAAGATGCAGCAATTTTAGAGCATGTTTTTGAGGAATCTAAAAAATGGAGAAAAGAATAAATTCATAACAATTTGTTTGAAGGGTGCAATTTTAAATATAAAATTGCGCCCTTCGTATTTTTAATGATTATAAATAAGCCTTTCCTAGTAAATACAAGGGCTAGAGCATCAGTAATTTAGTTTATATTTAAGAAAAAAGTCTTAGATATTGCGTAAATTCAACGAACATTAAAAATTTAAACTTTTTATGTTATGAGCAATAAAATAGCTTCTCTAGAAAAACTTCAAGAATCTGGTAAAAACATTCATCGACTTCCTTTTTCAATTCGAATTTTATTAGAAAATGTACTTCGTAATCATGATGGTTTTGCAATTACAGACAAACATTTAGAAACATTAACAGATTGGAATGCTGCTGGTTCTGATGATGAAATCCCATTTAAACCAGCCCGTGTATTAATGCAAGATTTTACAGGCGTACCAGCTGTAGTAGATATTGCTTCCCTTCGTTCAGAAATGATTCGAAAAGGAGGTGATGGATCAAAAATTAATCCTGCTATTCCAGTAGATTTAGTGATAGACCACTCGGTTCAAGTAGATTATTTTGGAACAGATTATTCATATAAGAATAATGTTGATTTAGAATACGAACGTAATGCAGAGCGGTATAAGCTTTTAAAATGGGCACAAAAAGAATTAGATAACTTTACTGTAGTACCACCGGGAATGGGAATTTGCCATCAGGTGAATTTAGAATATTTGGCAAAAGGTGTTGTTGAACGTGATGGATGGGTTTTTCCAGATAGTTTAGTAGGTACGGATTCCCATACACCAATGGTCAATGGTATTGGAGTATTAGGATGGGGTGTTGGAGGTATAGAGGCTGAAGCAGCAATGCTTGGACAGCCAATATATTTTTCTTGTCCACAAGTAGTAGGGCTAAAGTTAACAGGGAAGATTCCGCAAGGATGTACGGCAACAGATATGGTTTTGACTATTACGAAACTATTGAGAGACTATGGAGTGGTCGGTAAATTTGTAGAGGTTTTTGGGAATGGTTTAGATCATTTGACGGTAACTGACCGAGCTACAATTTCAAATATGTCTCCAGAGTTTGGATGCACGGTAACCTATTTCCCAATCGATGACCAGACATTGAGTTATATGAAACAAACTGCACGTTCACAAAAACAGATTGATTTAGTGAAAAGCTATTGTCAGGAAAATTTATTGTGGCGTACTGGGCATGAAGAAATAGAATACTCTCATATTTTAGAATTAGACTTAAATACTTTGGAACCTACTGTTTCAGGGCCGAAACGCCCACAAGACAAAATTCTATTGAAAGATTTAAGTCCAAAGTTTACAGAAGTACTGAAAAAAGAATTTTTAAGAGATTATGTTACTTTCAATAACCGTCAGGAACATGCTTGGCTAAGTGAAGGTGGTTCTGGGACGGAATTTTTATACCGTACAAATGAAGGACCTACTGAGACAATCGTTGAGAGACAAAACAATCTGAAATCAGTACGCATAAAAATAAAAAATAAAGAATACATATTGAGCGATGGTAGTATTGCTATTGCAGCGATTACCAGTTGTACCAATACTTCGAATCCTGCTGTTATGGTGGGAGCAGGTTTAGTGGCTCGTAAAGCAATTGAAAGAGGATTACGTACAAAATCATGGGTTAAAACCAGTTTAGCACCAGGATCAAAGGTCGTAACCAATTATTTAGAACGTTCGGGATTATCAGAAGACTTAGAAGCATTGCGATTCCATACCGTAGGATACGGCTGTACTTCTTGTATTGGGAATAGTGGGCCATTGCCACCGCATATTGCAGAAGCCATTGATAAAAGCGAAATGGTTGTTGCTTCAGTACTTTCTGGAAATAGAAATTTTGAAGCCCGAGTTCATCCTCAGGTAAAAATGAATTTCTTAATGTCACCAATGTTAGTCGTAGCATTCGCATTAGTAGGTCGAGTAGATATTGATTTGATGCACGATCCTCTGGATTATGATCCAAATGGAGAACCCGTATATTTAAAAGATATTTGGCCTACACAAGAAGAAATCAATGATGTTATTAAAGAATGCGTAAAGCGAGAAGATTTTGAAAATGTATACAGTGTCATTTTTGATGGCGATGATGCTTGGAAAGGGCTTGTAGCACCTACAGGAACGCAATATGCATGGGATAATCATTCTACTTATATTCAGGAAGCGCCATTCTTTCAAGGATTGGATTTAGTGCCACAGAAAAATGGTGATATTAATAATGCACGAGTATTGCTATTCTTAGGAGATTCTGTAACTACCGATCATATTTCGCCGGCGGGTTCTTTTGGAGAAGCAACGGCTGCGGGAGATTACTTAATCCATCACGGTGTAGAGAAAAAAGATTTTAACTCATACGGCTCTCGTCGTGGAAATCATGAAGTCATGATGCGCGGAACCTTTGCAAATGTGCGAATTAAAAATAAAATTACGGATAAAGTAGGTGGTTTCTCTCGTTATTTACCAACCAATGAAACCTTAACTGTATATGAAACGGCAATGAAATATGCAGAAGATAAAACACCGCTAATTGTTTTGGCTGGAAAAGAATATGGAAGTGGATCTTCTAGGGACTGGGCCGCAAAAGGAACAAACCTATTAGGGGTCAAAGCAGTAATTGCAGAAAGCTTTGAACGTATTCACCGTAGTAATTTAGTTCAGATGGGAATTTTACCTTTGGAATTTCCAGTAGGGCAAACAGCAGAATCATTAGGCTTAACAGGTGAAGAAACTTATTCTATTACTGGAATTGCAGATCATCTTACTCCATTTAAAATGATGGAAGTAGTAGCACAAAAAGCTTCGGGAGGAGCAATCAAGTTTTTTGCAAAAGCTCGACTAGATGCTGAGATTGAAATTGAATATTATCAAAATGGAGGTATTCTACAATATGTATTGCGTAGCTTTTTAAAATAAAAATATAAACCCCCGACTGTACTCAATAGTCGGGGGTTTTCTATTTACAAGATGGATTATCGGTCAATCTTAATAAAATTTCCTTTTAAATCAAATTCTAAATCTATTCCGTTGCTTAAATCTACATCGATATCACGGAATCCTCGGTCTATTTTTGTGATAGTCTCCGTAGGATAATTTGTTTTTACGTAAGTCAATATTGCTTTAGGAATAAAAGCAGTTGGAATTGCTTTATGTTTACCATCCACTTCTTTCCATTCCCCTTTTTTAGTGAATTCTACTTTTGTACCATCCGCTAACATGACCTCATAAGATGTTTTAAATGTATCTACATCTTTTGTTGCATGATGAATGGCGTTGTCCTTGAAATGAAGTTTTAAAAATTCAGTGGCAGCTTTAGGAAGTTCAGAATTTTGAATAGGTTGATCATCTTGAGCAGACATTGTAAAACTAGCAAGTACTAATAATGCAGTTGCTACTCGGCTAATAAATGATGTTTTCATAGTAATTATATTTAAGGTTAAAAAAAATGTTTAATAAGATTTGAGTCAATTAAGATAAGGAAAATAGGCTAAAATTCCAGCTTAAACTCCTTTTAAGTTAAGATTAATTGACTTCTTTTTTATGTTCTTCAATTGTTTTTTGAGGTATTGATTATTAATTTCTTGACAAAGCTAAAACCTGATTTAGGAAACAATTAGGAATGAAAATATTTGTTTGCTTAATTAATGAAATCTCTGCTTTCTAAGTAAGAGTAATATTGTATTGCCTTTATACATAGTGAATTATGTTTTTGTTGGCATGATGTTTGTTTTGCGAAGTATTATTTTATTAATAAAATTCATACACTATGTCCAATCAAAACAATTTACTGAAATTGGGATTATTTTTAATAATAACAATATCTACTGTATCATTTTTCGAGTCTTGTACCAAAGAGACTGTTCATAATCAAAAAGAAATTATTTTTCCAGATGACAATGATGATAAGGAAGTTCGCAATACTATTATAGCGTATAACATATTCAACGATGATGTTTATCTGAATAAAACTTTTCCAATGCCAAGTAATGCACCAGAGTATATGAAAAAAGAAATCTGGGAGAAAGAACAAAAAGCAATTAAAGAACATAAGAAAAGATTTAAATTATTTACAGACATTATTCCTGCAGAATATCGAAAGGAAATAACACAACTTACTGTTTTCTATCCAGAAGAAGGATCCAATGTATATGCTTATATTGGTGCCCGAAAAAAGAGTTCTTTAAGTCAATTTTCTTTAGGACTTGCCTATGATGTAGAGAGAGGTAAAACACAAATCCCTTCCTTTTCAGCGCCAGATTATAAGCACAATACATTAGGTTACGATATGACAACCTATGCTATGATTCATGAATTTGGACATTATATAACAAAAAATAAAACACAGGAGTATTTGAATTATTTTCCTCAAAACGATAGCTATGGAGGAATATATAAAGAGGGTTCATTTATTAAACAAATGACAGTTATTTCTTGGAAAAAAGTTTCAGAACTACCCAATGAGATATTGATGTCTATGAATCCCAGTAAGATTTTTAATGCTTTACCAGGAGAGTTTGTAAGTGCTTATGCTTGTTCTTCAATGGATGAAGATGGAGCGGAGACATTTACCCATTTTGTGTTATTAAATGATAAACCGGAAGATGTAGATGGGAAGAGTAAAAAAATACTTCTTTTCTATAATGACCCAGAAATGATGAAAATAAGAGATGGGATTAGACAAAATTTACAAAAATTAGGAATTGTACCCGGTACACCTAATATGTAATTTGAATAATTAAATTTTAAAACGAGGTCTACATATTAGATCTCGTTTTTTTTTGAAAAATTATTAGATTGGAAATGTAATCTCAAATTCATGCCCATTATTATAGTTGTATAGTATAACTAAGCTATAGCTAACAATAATGGAACGAACAATAGCTAAGCCTAATCCTGTAGATTGAGCATGAGTAGTATGGCGATAAAAACGATTATAGATATATTCTGGATTTAGGGGCATATTTGGACTACTATTTTTTATTTTAAAACTAGTATTCGAAATAGTAATTTCAATGAATCCTTCAGGATAATTATGATTTAATGCATTTTTTAATAAATTGCTAATTAGGGTAGAAGCAAGCCCTTTATTCATTTTGAAATTTAGCAAACCTATTTCAGCAATAGAAATGGTTACTTTTTTATAAGCAGATAAATCGGAAAAATCTTCAACTAAATCATGTGTCAGTGTATTGAAATTAACAACCTCTTCGTCTGTGAATTGCTGGTTTTCAATTCGGGACAACATCAATAAAGATTTGTTTAATCGAATTAACCGGCTAATTGTTTCGCTAATCTGACCAATTTCAACCATCTGTTCTTCGGTTATGGCATTATTTTCGGCAAAAAGTTCAAGCTTATTAATGGTAATGGCTAATGGAGTTTGTAATTCATGTGCTGCATTTTCTATGAATTGTTTTTGACTGGAATAAATAATTTCATTACGCTGCAACATTTTTTCAATTGCGGCTCCAAGTTCTTTAAACTCATTGACAGGAGACGGAGGTGCTTGAAAATGATGTCCAGTACCCAATTTGAAATCCTGTAATTTTAAGAGTAAAAGATGAAATGATTTCCATACTCGTTTTAAAACCCAATGATTTACAGCAAGAATACTAATAACAAGCATTCCGTATAAAGCAATTAAAGCAATTAATAAATCTTCCATTAATTCATCTTCTTCGACGATTGAGGCTCGGATTTGTAAAAGATGAGGTTGCCCTTTGGCATCATTGAAAACTGTTTTAAGGATGCGTACCGGTTGGTAATCATCATCATATTCCATGAAATGCATGGTGCTGATGAGTTCATCTTTATAGGAATAGTTTCCTTTAGGTAAGGGAGTAATGATGTATTGGTTGGCACCGTATTCTGGAGTATCGAGGAGCTTAGGGTTTTTAAATGTTTCACGGATAATAATGATTTTAGAATTTTTCAAACCATCATTAATATTATCATATACTTCATCCAATATTACGAGATAGAATAAACTAGCCCATAATGCAATTACTGCGAGTAATGCAATTACCAGATAACGAAGAGTATAATATTGTAATTTCATTATGATGTCATTTTATAACCAATTCCATATACAGCCTGTATTTCTATAATAGCATTGATGTCTTTTAGTTTTTTTCGTAAATTTTTTATTTGGGAATAAACAAAATCTAAGTTATCTGCTTGATCCGTATGATCTCCCCAAACAAATTCAGCAATAGCAGTTTTATTAATTAGTCGATTTGGATTAATGATGAAATAATACAATAAATCAAATTCTTTTCGATTGAGCAGTAATGGTTTATCATCCACAACAACCGTTCTTAATTCTGGAGAAAGAATAATATTATTCCATGTAATTACAGTGTCTCCATCATGGTTTTTTCTCCGAATAGAAGATTTAATACGAGCATGTAATTCAGCTAAATGAAAAGGTTTTGTTAAGTAGTCATCTGCGCCAAGATCAAGACCTTTTACTTTATCATCTACAGAGTCTTTGGCGGAAATAATAATGAGTGCTGCTTTCTTTTTAATTGTTTTTATTTCACGAAGTAAATCTAGACCATTTCCATCTGGAAGCATAATGTCAATCAAGATGCAATCATATTCAAAGGCTACAATTTTATCTAAACCAGTAAAGTAATTTGAAGCAGTTTCAACAATATATTTTTCTTTTTCAAGTGATTGTTGCATCACTTGTTGTAATCCAGGTTCGTCCTCAATGATTAATATTTTCATTTTGAAGTGGCTATTAAAATTATAAATGTTGGCTAAGATCCAATACAATATTGGAAACATTTAGGAATTAAAACTCTTCTGATTTTGTTTTTTTAACCCTTTTTAAATTTAATAAATTCAAAGGATTAATACTAAGACCCTCAATGTTTTTTCTGGAAAAACGAGCTACTTTATCATAGAAAAGTGGAATAATGGGTGCTTCTTTCATTACTAAGACATCCATTTTTTGATATAAAGCATAACGCTTTTCATTGTCGGTTTCTAGAAAGGCTTGTTCATACCATTGATCAAATTGTGCATTTTTAAAATGAGTATAATTTGGACCATTAGGGGTGAAGTTTTTACTATAAAACAATGATAAATAATTCTCAGCATCAGGGTAATCAGCAATCCAACTTGCTCTGAAGAAAGATACTTTCCCAGTTGCAATTGCTTGGCGCAAAGTAGAAGGAGGATTTACATCGACTTGAACATCCAATCCTATTTTTTGCCATTCCCGTTGTAAGAACTCTGCAATATCTACATACGAGCCGTTAGTACTTAATGTGATTTTGGGTTTCACTTGGTGCGTATCATTCAAATAACTTTTAATTAAAGCTTTCGCTTTTTCAGGCTCATAATCATATCCTTTCAAATTATTGAAGCTGGGTAAGCCATTTGGAATTATTCCGTTGGTGGCAGGTGTTCCCATGTTATTCCTAAGATAAGTAATTAACTTTTGTCGGTCAAAACCATAGTTCATCGCCTGACGAATACGTACATCAAGCACCGCTTTATCACTACCATCCATTCTAAATCCTAGATATTCGGTATTTAGATAGGGACCAGTAATCATATTGACGGTGTTTCTGTATTTTGGTGCCAATTCTCCTTTTTGAGTTAGTATCTCATCTTTATAAGAGGGATCTAGTCCAGATACAAAGTCTAATTTTCCTTGAATAAATTGTAAAAAACCACTTTGTTTATCCGGTAAAAAAGTAATTGCTACTGCTTCAAGATAAGGAAGTTGAATGCCTTGCTTATCTTTTTCAAAATATATTGGGTTTCTACGTAAAACCAATTTCACATTCTCTTCCCAAAGTTTGAATTGGAAAGGGCCGGTACCAATAGGGTGGGAACGAAAATCATTGTTTTTATCCTCAATAACCTCTTTTGGAACAACAGAAGCATATTTCATAGACAATAAACCTAGAAATGCAGGGAAAGGTTTCGATAATTGAATTTGAAATATAGAATCATTAATGGCCTTGAATTCAGAAACATTTTGCAATACCCAACGACCAGGTGAAGCAATTTGATCATCCAATAAACGGTTGAAGCTATATTCAAAATCTTTAGCTATTACGGTGCGAGTACTATCTTGACCAAAAGCAATGTGTTTTTGAAAATTAATGTTTTTCTTTAAAAGAAAAGTATATGTTTTTCCATCTTCAGAAAGAGTCCAGGAAGAAGCTAGATCCGGTTGAATATGAAGACTATCATCCAATTGAACTAAACCGTTAAAAATTTGGTTACACACCCAAATATTCGATTGTGTTTTAGCAAAAACCGGATCCAATGAGGTTACATTTGCACTTTCATTATAACGAAAAACGAATTGATCGCGGTTTTCTTCTCGTGTTTTTGAGCAGGAAAGTAAAATTGTTGTAATGCAAAACGCTGATATAAAATAAATTAATGATTTCATTTAACCAATTTTTGTGTGTAAATTTGCACTCTCATTTGAGTAATGTAAATATAGATAAATTTAATGGCTATATTGAATAGTAAAACCGCAGGAATACAACGGGACTAGACTCGAAGAAATGAATGGATTTTATGGAAAATAAAAAAAGAGTTGCCTTTTATACTTTAGGATGTAAACTGAATTTTTCAGAAACATCAACGATTGCACGTAATTTCAAAGACGAAGGTTTCGACCATGTAGAATTTGAAGACGTAGCCGATATTTATGTAATCAATACCTGTTCCGTAACGGAGAATGCCGATAAACAATTTAAGCAGGTTGTAAAGAAAGCCTTAAAGAATAACGATAAAGCCTTTGTAGCTGCTGTAGGCTGCTATGCCCAGTTGAAACCAGAAGAATTAGCTTCGGTAGATGGAGTAGATTTAGTATTGGGAGCCACAGAGAAATTCAAGATTACCGATTATATCAATGATTTATCGAAGAACGATTTTGGAGAAGTGCACTCTTGTGAAATTTCAGAAGCCGATTTCTATGTAGGAAGTTATTCTATTGGCGATCGTACCCGTGCATTCCTAAAAGTACAGGATGGATGTGATTACAAATGTACTTATTGTACAATTCCACTAGCAAGGGGAATTTCACGTAGTGATACGATGGATAATGTATTGAAAAATGCAAAAGAAATATCAGAGCAAAACATTAAAGAAATTGTATTAACTGGTGTTAATATAGGAGATTATGGTAAGGGAGAATTTGGAAACAAAAAGCACGAACATACCTTCTATGAACTAGTAACAGCTTTGGATAAAGTAGAAGGAATTGAACGTCTACGTATTTCATCGATTGAACCCAATCTACTGAAAAATGAAACGATAGAGTTTGTCTCAAAAAGCCGAACTTTTGTACCACATTTCCATATTCCATTGCAATCAGGAAGCAATGCTATTTTACGATTAATGAAACGTCGATACATGCGTGAATTGTACATAGAACGTGTGGCAAAGATTAGAGAAGTAATGCCCGATGCCTGTATTGGAGTTGATGTTATTGTTGGTTTTCCAGGAGAGACTGAAGAACACTTTTTAGAAACATACCATTTCTTAAACGATTTAGATATTTCCTATTTACATGTCTTTACTTATTCAGAACGTGACAATACGGAAGCGGCTGTAATGGGTGGAGGAGTACCGTTGAATGTACGTAGTAAACGCAGTAAAATGTTACGTGGATTATCCGTGAAAAAACGTCGTGCATTTTATGAAAGCCAAATAGGGAAAAATAAAACAGTCCTTTTTGAAAGTGAAAACAAAGAAGGATACATTCATGGGTTCACAGAGAACTATGTGAAAGTAAAAACACCATGGAATCCAGAATTAGTGAATACACTTCACGATATACACTTAACAAAAATTGATGAAGATGGTACAGTCCGAATGGAATTTAATGTTGTAACAGCCTAATCAGTTACCTATAATATAAAAACGCCCTGATCGATAGATTAGGGCGTTTTTTATATACAATAGATTCCGAATTAAGGATTCGTAGACCAAATGCCACTATCTTTAATAAACACTCTACGGTTTAGTTTTAATTGTGCGATAATAAGTTCGGCAACATCTTCTGCTTGCATTACTTTATCCGGATTACCATCCGTCAATTTCAAATCCTTAGCCATATCCGTAGCTACAGTGCTTGGTGTTAAAGCAGTCACACGAATGTTATGCTTGCGAACTTCCTGCATTAAAGACTCTGTTAAACCTAATACAGCAAATTTACTAGCACTATAAGCACTGGTTAAAGCATTTCCTTTTAATCCTGCTGTAGAAGAAATATTGATGATATCACCTGTTTCTCTAGCAATCATATTTGGTAAAACGGCACGAGTAGCATAATATACACCCATAACATTTACTTGAATAATACGTTCCCAGTCCTTCGGCTCTAATTCAAGAAATTTACCAAAAGAAGCAATTCCCGCACTATTAATTAAGATATCAATAGTTTTGAATTCAGTTTCTACTTTTGCAACAGCTGCGTTCACAGAGTCGATATCAGAGATGTCCGCTGTAACAACTAATGTTTTTACATTGAAAGCTTTAATCTCTTGCGCTAATTTCTCTAAATCTGCGGTGGTGCGGGCTAATAATGCCACGTTTACACCTTCTTGGGCTAATGCAATTGCAACAGCCTTACCGATACCTTTTCCAGCACCAGTAATAAGGGCATTTTTCCCTTGTAATGATTCCATAAATGTGTTTTTAATAAAATTTAATCTGCTTAAAACATAAAAGCAAAACGGTTATTAGATTCGAATACCAGGAGGTAATAAATCTCTATATACTGGGTTTTTTCTGAAAAACTGTGCAATTTTCGGGTGAATAGGAACTACCTTTAATTTGCGCTCTTCAGCGATAATCATAATGTTTTTTAGAAACTCATTGATTATTTCATCATTTTCAAAATGATCAGGAAGATTAATTCGGGTTAAAAATATTTTTCTTTCCTGAAAAGAATATTCAATGGTGATTAGTTGGCCTTCAACTAAAATTTCAAATTGTCTTGAGAATTCATTGTCTTTAATTTCCATAATTGTGAATAGTCTGTTGTGGTATTATCAGTTGGGTATTTGGAAATACTACTAATCGCTGCTAAAGTCGAGTTACCTTAGAAACAGATATTTTCAAAGGAAAGATCAATGCTTGTGGTAATAACGATAGCATTGTAATAAAAAGACTCTTTTTCTGAAAATGCTGAATTTTTTTTGGAAACGACTATAACACCATTTAGAATATGTTCCAAGGTTTGGTTATAGGGTGTAATTTAATTACAAAGGTATTGAATTGAGTGTCAATATCAAACGGTTTTAGGGTATATCTTATGAAGTAAAGGGAATTTTATGATACTTGTTCAATATAATATGAGATTTTATAGGGTAGAGCAATGGAGAAATCAATTTTGGAAATTATAATTTATCGTTAATTTAAAATCAGCAAAGAATGAAACTTGGATAATAATTCTAATTTTATACAGAAAATCATAAATAATGATTTTGAAATTTTTTTTCAGCCGCTTTAATAAAGAAATAGATGAGTAAAATACCGGTTTACTTTATGCCAGGATTAGCCGCTAGTCCTTTGATATTTGAAAGAATACAACTGCCCGAAGACACTTTCGAGATATTTTTATTAGAATGGGCCGTTCCTTTGGACCATGAAACACTCCCAGAATATGCTGCTCGCATGGTCAAAAATATAAAACACGAAAACCCTGTATTGGTTGGTGTTTCTTTTGGTGGAATACTAGTGCAGGAGATTGCTAAAATAATTTTGGTAAGGAAATTGATAATTATATCCAGTGTTAAAACCAATTTGGAGTTTCCACGCCGAATGAAAATTGCAAAAACAACCAAGGCCTATAAGTTAGTTCCAACAGGATTGATGCAAGATATTGAAAAGTTAGGGAAATATGCTTTTGGAGATAATAAGATTACACAACGGTTAAAATTATATGAATTGTACCTTTCTGTACGCAATAAAAAATATTTGGATTGGGCGATAGAACAAGTAATTTTGTGGGATCGAACAGTTGCAGATGAAAGAGTGATTCACATTCATGGAGACCTTGACGATGTGTTCCCAATAAAGTACATAAAGAGCTGTGTAACAGTAAAAGGAGGAACACATGTTATGATTTTGAATAAGTATAAGTGGATAAATAAAAATTTGCCACAAATTATTTTAGAAGAACAGTAATTGTTTTTTGATTTTTTGTAGCTTTAAAAAAGAAAAATTAAGAGTATAACGTATGAATTGGATTAAGAAAACAGGAGTAGTATTGTCCGTAGTGGTTGTGAGTGGAGTTTTAATTCATGCGACATCTAGTGGTAATCTGAATGAAAATAAAGGTACAACAATGAATTATTTCCCAAAGTCAGTTGATTTTGCAGGAGAGAAAGCACCTTTGGAAATTTCAGATGTGAAAGAACGATTTGATAGAGAACTATTGGTAAATGCAAATTGGCATTCCAATACAATTCTAACGTTAAAAAGAGCAAACAGAGCTTTTCCTGTTATTGAACCTATTTTGAAAAGATACGGTGTGCCAGATGATTTCAAATATTTGGCAGTGATTGAAAGCGGACTTGTAAATGTGGTTTCTTCTGCAGGTGCAAAAGGAGTATGGCAATTTATGCCCGATACTGCCAAAGAAAAAGGAATGGAAGTAAATGATGAGGTTGACGAACGTTACCACTTGGAGAAATCTACAGAAGCGGCTTGTAAATATTTATTGGCAGCCAAAAATAAATTTGGATCATGGACTCTCGCAGCAGCATCATACAATGGTGGTATGGGTGGCGTAAACAAACAAATTGATATTCAGAAAGTAGATAATTACTACGATTTGTTATTGACAGAAGAAACATCACGTTATGTATTCAGAATTTTAGCTGTAAAAGAAATCATGAAAAACCCAACAGTTTATGGGTATAATTTGACGCCAGACGAATTGTATGAAAATTTACCGGTTAAGAAAGTAGAAGTTGATTCAACAGTAACCGATTGGGCAAGTTTTGCAAAAGATCAAGGGATTAATTATAAAATATTAAAAATCCATAACCCTTGGTTGCGTGATAAAAAACTAACAAATCCATTGAAGAAGAAATATATCTTAGATATCCCATTGAAAGGATACTAGAAGTATGAAGTGAATAAACAAAAAAGGCTGTCTAAATTTTAGACAGCCTTTTTTACTATAGAATAGAAAACAACTTAGATTTTTTTCATCTGTTGTTTCATTTGTTGAATCTGTTCTTTCAACATATTTTGTTTGTCCAGCTTCTTCGCTTCATTTAAGAGCGTTGTAGCCTCCATCTTTCTTCTTCGGGTCATTGCTATACCCGCAAGGTTTAATTTTGCTAAGGCTAAGTCCTGATCCATATTTAAGCCTAATTCAATTGCTTTCTTGAAATATTTTTCAGCTTGCGTTAAATTAGTTTGAGAAATCATTAAACCGTGTAGGTAATTAAAATAACCTTGTTGTTTACGTACTAAAGCAGTTTCAGGATTTTTGATGAAACTTAACCATTTTTGAGCGCCAGGAAAGTCCTGTTTTCTTAATTTTAAGAACGCAAGTAGTATAAATTCGTTTTTAAAGTAAAGAAAAATGAATACTGTAGAAAAAAGTAATAAGAAAATTCCATTTCCAATATTTCCTTCTGTGAATTGCCAAATACCTGTAATGATAATCAATCCCGCTAAAATGAGCTTAATATTTCTATGATACATAGTTAGTTTTTTATATGAATTTGCAAAGATAATAAAATCAAATAAAAATATTTTTATAAAACCGTTTGTAAGAGAAAAAAGTCTTTGTATATTTGCACCGCACTTTTAGAAACCTATATGATGTGCAAAATTAATTCAGTTACAGCGATAAAAGATAAATAAAATGAAAAGAACGTTTCAACCATCAAAGAGAAAAAGAAGAAATAAGCACGGTTTCATGGACAGAATGGCTTCAGCTAATGGCAGAAAAGTGCTTGCTCGTAGAAGAGCTAAAGGAAGACACAAATTGACTGTATCTTGTGAACCAAGACATAAAAAATAATGTTTTTTATTAAGCATAAAAAGAGGTGTTACTTATTTTAGTAACGCCTTTTTTTATATCTTTTTTAGAATAATATAATTTAACTACAATACTACAACAATGCCAAAAGACAATTCAATTAAATCGGTTTTAATAATAGGCTCAGGACCAATCGTTATCGGACAAGCTTGTGAATTTGATTATGCAGGTTCACAATCCGCTCGCTCGCTAAGAGAAGAAGGAATTGAAGTGATTTTGATCAATTCAAATCCTGCAACGATTATGACGGATCCTTCAATGGCTGACCATGTTTATTTAAAACCGCTTACCACTAAATCTATAATTGAGATCTTAAAACAACATCCAAATATTGATGCTGTACTACCTACAATGGGAGGACAAACAGCTTTAAATTTATGTTTGGAAGCAGATGAAAAAGGGATTTGGGCAGATTTCAATGTACGATTAATTGGAGTGGATATTAATGCTATTAATATCACCGAAGATAGAGAGCAGTTTAAACAACTTCTTGAAAAAATTGGTATTCCAGCAGCACCGGCAAAAACAGCAACTTCATTTCTAAAAGGAAAAGAAATTGCACAAGAGTTCGGTTTTCCGTTGGTAATACGTCCTTCTTTTACCCTTGGAGGTACAGGAGCAGCATTTGTTCATAAAAAAGAAGATTTCGACGATTTATTAACGCGTGGTCTTGAAGCTTCACCAATACATGAAGTTTTAATTGACAAAGCTCTATTAGGTTGGAAAGAATACGAATTAGAATTACTGAGAGATAAGAACGATAACGTAGTTATTATCTGTTCTATTGAAAATATGGACCCAATGGGAATCCATACCGGAGATTCTATTACAGTAGCACCAGCAATGACTCTATCCGACACGACATTCCAAAAAATGCGTGATATGGCAATCTTGATGATGCGTAGCATCGGAAACTTTTCCGGTGGATGTAACGTACAGTTTGCTGTAAGTCCAGATGATAAAGAAGATATCGTAGCGATTGAAATCAATCCTCGTGTATCTCGTTCTTCTGCCTTAGCGTCAAAAGCAACAGGTTATCCAATTGCAAAAATTGCTTCTAAGTTAGCATTAGGATATACTTTAGATGAATTACAAAATCAAATTACAAAATCTACGTCAGCTTTATTTGAGCCAACATTAGACTATGTAATTGTAAAAATACCACGTTGGAATTTTGATAAATTCGAAGGTTCAGACAGAACTTTAGGTTTACAAATGAAATCAGTAGGTGAGGTGATGGGAATTGGACGTTCTTTCCAAGAAGCTTTACACAAAGCAACTCAATCATTAGAGATTAAACGTAATGGTTTAGGAGCTGATGGAAAAGGATATTCAAACTATGAGCAAATCATTGAAAAACTAACGTATGCAAGTTGGGATCGTGTATTTGTGATTTACGATGCAATTCAAATGGGAATTCCATTGAGCCGTATCCATGAAATTACAAAAATTGATATGTGGTTTTTAAAGCAATACGAAGAATTATATGCTTTAGACAAAGAAATCTCTACTTATAAAATAGATACTTTACCACGTGAAATTCTTTTGGAAGCAAAACAAAAAGGTTTTGCCGACAGACAAATTGCACACATGGTAGGTTGTTTGGAGAGCCAAGTATATAACAGACGTGAAGAATTAAAAATCAAACGTGTTTATAAATTAGTTGATACTTGTGCTGCCGAATTTAAAGCAAAAACACCATACTACTACTCAACTTTTGAAGCTGAAATTGAAAAAGCAAATGGAGAACGTTATGTAGATAATGAAAGTGTTGTAACCGATAAAAAGAAAATCGTTGTACTAGGTTCTGGGCCAAACCGAATTGGACAAGGAATCGAGTTTGATTATTCTTGTGTACACGGTGTATTGGCAGCAGCAGAATGTGGATATGAAACCATCATGATTAACTGTAATCCTGAAACTGTTTCTACCGATTTTGATACCGCTGATAAATTATACTTTGAACCTGTTTTCTGGGAGCATATCTACGATATTATCCAACATGAGAAACCAGAAGGTGTAATTGTTCAATTAGGAGGACAAACAGCTTTAAAATTAGCAGAAAAACTAGAACGTTACGGGATAAAAATCATCGGAACAAGTTTTGATGCATTAGATTTAGCAGAAGATAGAGGAAGATTTTCGGATTTATTAACAGAGTTAAAAATTCCTTTCCCACAATTCGGAATTGCTGAAACTGCCGATGAAGCTTCGGCTTTAGCAGATAAATTAGATTTCCCATTATTAGTAAGACCATCCTATGTATTAGGAGGTCAAGGGATGAAAATTGTCATCAATAAGCAAGAATTAGAAGAACACGTAGTAGATTTATTACGTAAGATTCCAAATAATAAATTATTACTGGATCATTACCTTGATGGGGCCATTGAAGCAGAAGCAGATGCAATCTGTGATGGTGAAAATGTATACATCATCGGAATCATGGAGCATATTGAGCCTTGTGGAGTACACTCTGGTGATAGTAATGCGACATTACCTCCGTTTAACTTAGGAGAATTTGTAATGCAACAAATCAAAGATCATACGCATAAAATTGCTTTGGCTTTGAGAACCGTTGGATTAATCAACATTCAGTTTGCGATCAAAGATGATACAGTGTACATCATTGAAGCGAATCCTAGAGCTTCCCGTACGGTACCATTTATTGCAAAAGCATACGGTGAACCTTATGTGAACTATGCGACAAAAGTAATGTTAGGACACAACAAAGTAACCGACTTTACTTTTAATCCACAGTTAAAAGGATTTGCAATCAAGCAACCCGTTTTCTCTTTCAATAAATTCCCAAATGTGAATAAAAAACTTGGACCAGAGATGAAGAGTACTGGAGAAAGTATCTTGTTCATTGATGACTTGAAAGATGATCAGTTCTACGAATTATATTCTAGAAGAAAAATGTACTTGAGTAAATAATCTCAATACTTATATAAAAAAAGACTGCTTTATAGCAGTCTTTTTTGTTTTGTAGAATTATTGAAAAGGTTTTATTTTTTTTAGAACCTTCAATTTAAACTCTTCTGTGAAAGCAAAACTGTTTTCAGTGGGGATAATTTGTTTCTTTTCGATTCTTTTATTGAACCAAGCTTGACTGAATTCTGGAGCAAAAAATTCCCCAGAAACAATTGGGGCCGAATCGTATATTCTATTCTGAATTTCTAAATAATCTTCAATTTTTGGGATCGGATACATATTGGTGTACAGCAAGAAATGTAAATCGTATAACAAGACAGAACGTTTATCCGAATAAAGGGCAAAATATCCTTTTTTAATCAGTATTTCTGAGCATAAATTTCGGATGATGCGTTCCATTTTAGGATGCTCTGTGTATTGTTCACAAAGTGATTCTACTAAAGGTGTGAAGGAACTATAAAGCACTATTTGTTGAGCTAATTCGTAATCCTCATCAGCCGTATCAAAATCATCTTCTGGAATAAGACCACGAATGAAAGCTTCAAAATTTTCGGCAAGAAAAGTAATTTTGTAATCATTCTCCTGGTCTACGTGAACTACTTGTGGCTCACCATTCTTTCCATATTTTCTATAATCAAGTAATATCATATCATGTCCAGCCGAAGGACAATCACAAATATAAACCCCATAGTCTGGATATTCCCATTGCTCAATCCAGAATCGGCTACCATGTACACCACCTAATGAATAAGTCTTTGTTTTACCTATTCCTGAAATTCCACAGATGGCAATATGATCTTCTGCCCATGAAGTGGATTCCTCGGTAGGGAAAGAGGTACTAACAGGTATACCGCCATTGTGCATTTTCATCAATTCGATATAAGATGCTGGAAGTTTATAACCCAGTTCTTTTTCGATGGAAGCAATCATTTCATCAGTGGGTGCTTCTTCAAGATATTCATTTAAAGCATAACTATTGTCATCCCAAAATTCTGAAAAGTCGAAATCTTTAAAATATGTGCTCATTGATAAGGTGATGTTGTTTTTTATAAATAATTGAATTTTAGTGCTATGTTGTGTTTTTTTTAAATACTGATATTAAAGAAAAGTATGTTCTTTAAATATAATGAAAAATTGAAATCATCAGAAAATTTAAAAGAATAATATTAATTTATTATTCTTCACAACTTAAAAATGGGCTTTATTTTTCAAAGATTATTTTGCTTAATTTGCAGTATACTAATCTACTGTACATGGCATTATTACGCAAAATAAATTTAAGAGCAAAAAAAGAACTGGATACTGGTTTTGGAGTTAATGCATCAAATTATGGAGGTCGTTTTGTCAATAAAGATGGTAAATCGAATATTGAGAAAAGAGGTGGAGCATTTCTAAATCGAATCAGTTGGTACCATACTATGCTAGAATTACCGACATGGAAGTTTTTAGGATTGATTTTTACTTTTTATATTTTAGTAAATTTCATTTTTGCGTGTATTTATTATGCCATAGGAATAGAATATCTGGATGGAATAAATACAGCCAATACGATATGGGCGAAATTTGGAGGTGCTTATTTTTTTAGTGCACAAACCTTTACAACTGTAGGATATGGACATATAAGTCCTGTAGGTTTTTTGGCAAGTGCTGTGTCCGCTGCAGAAGCATTGACAGGGTTATTGTCATTTGCCATTGCAACAGGTTTATTTTATGGACGATTTAGTAGACCAGTGGCGTATGTGAAGTTTTCACATCATGCCGTTATTGCACCCTATAAAGAAGGTACAGCCTTGATGATCCGTATTGTTCCTTATAAAAATACAACACTTACCGATGCTGAGGTTAAAATTACTTTAGGAATGAGTCTTGAGGAGAATGGAAAAGTAACCAACAATTTCTATCAGTTGAATTTGGAATTAGCTAAGATAAATGCCTTATCACTGAGTTGGACCTTAGTACATCCGATTACGGAGGACAGTCCGATTTATAATTTTACAGCAGATGATTTCACGAATATACGCGGTGAAATTTTGGTTTTCCTGAAAACTTTTGACGATATGTTTAGTAACACTGTAGCCGCCCGAAGTTCTTATACATTTAAAGAAATTAAATATGGAGCGAAGTTTGCCCCAATGTATGAACGCAATGAGAAGAATACAAAAACAGTATTACACATCGATCAATTGGATGATATTATTGCTGTTGATCTGGATATAAAAAACCCGTAAATCTGAAAAGAGATACGGGTTCTGTTTTTTTATTTTGGAGAAGACTTCAATTCTACTTTTACCTTATAAGCAGCAAGCCCTTTGATGGCTTCTTCTGATGTGTGATCGAAGGTTTCTTCGTGGTGGTTTTTCTCTTTTTTGAGTGTAATACGTTTGATACAATTGTAAAAACGACGGATATCTTCAAAATTGGACAATACCAATAATGGTACTGTAACATTCTTTCCATCATTGTCTTTGGCAACCATAGTGAAATAAGAAGAGTTACAATGCTTTACTTTTCCTGTTTGAATATTTTCCGATTCTACTCGTATTCCTACTACCATAGAGGTATTCCCGACATAATTGATGGATGCTTTTAATGTTACCAATTCTCCTATTTCAATAGGATTTAGAAAATCTACAGTATCCACTGAAGCCGTAACACAATAGGTTCCGGAGTATTTTGAAGCACAAGCAAAAGCAATTTGATCCATTAAAGATAAAATATATCCACCATGAATTTTTCCACTGAAATTCGAATGAGAAGGAAGCATTAATTCCGAAATGGTGATGCGGGATGCGCGTACTGATTTGAATGATTTATCCATTAATTTATTGTTTGGAATTATTGTAATGTGGTGAGTTTTCGGGTTCCACTTTGGTTACAAAGTAATGACTGTCGCCTAACCAGAAGAAACTCATATAACGTTCTACATAGGTCAATTTCACATAGTCTCCTTGCAAACGTTGTAAGTCTTCAATGACAGCTCTATCCGTCACCGAAAATTGAAATATCTGAGCGCCAGAAATTCCTTGACTGAGTTCCCCTTCCCAAGTTTTGAAAAGAACACCTTTGGTACTGATTTTAATTAATTCACCGGAACGAATTCCTTCACTATAAGTGGCATAATAAACAATGGCGTAGAAAATAATAAAAAAAGCTACGCATGAAAATAGGGCAATGGTTAGGAATCGTTTCATAAATTTAAGATTTTAATCAGCTGTTATTTTCTTCTTCAATAGCGAGATCTTCCAGATCGTTTTCGGCTCTTTTTAGAATGTTTTCTGGAAGTGCTTTTTTAGCTTTAGCTCCCATTTTTTTCAATTTTTCAACACTAGTAATTAAGTTCCCTTTTCCATCGACTAGCTTATTCATGGCATTACTGTATTCGCCTTTGGCTTCATCCATTTTCTTGCCAATTTTGACTAAGTCCATCACAAAACCTTCAAATTTGTCATATAATGCACCTGCCTGACGGGCAATTTCATAGGCATTTTGTTGTTGTTTTTGATTCGCCCACATGCTGTCAATAGTACGTAAGGTCGCTAATAACGTGGATGGAGTAACAATTACAATGTTTTTCTCAAAAGCCTTATTGTATAAAGTGCTATCAAAATTTAATGCTAATGCAAAAGCGGGTTCGATGGGGATGAATAATAATACAAAATCGGGACTTTCCATTTTGTATAAGTCTTGATAGTTTTTTTCACCCAATTGTTCTACGTGACGTTTAATAGAGTTGATATGATCTCGTAGGAAAGCATTTTTCAAACCTTCTTCTTCTTCATTGACATATTTCTCATAAGCAACTAAGGATACTTTGGAGTCAATAATCATCTTTTTACCATCGGGTAAATTAATGACTACATCGGGTAATACACGATTACCTTCTTCTGTAACATGGCTTTGTTGTACATCATATTCACGGCCTTTTTCCAATCCTGATTTTTCTAATACTCGTTCTAGGACTAATTCGCCCCAGTTCCCTTGCATTTTAGAATCTCCCTTTAAGGCTTTGGTTAAGTTAACAGTTTCCTTAGACATTTGCTCATTCATTTCACGTAAGCCTAGAATTTGCTGACGTAATGCAGCATGGTAGTCAATACTTTCTTTATGCGTATCTTCTACTTTTTTCTCAAACAAATGAATTTTATCCTGTAAGGGTAACAGAATGTTTTTCATGTTTTCACGATTTTGTTCCGTGAATTTATTGGATTTTTCTTCCAGTATTTTGTTGGCTAAATTTTCAAATTCTTTGGTGAATTTCTCCTGAAGTTTTTCTACTTCTTGTTTTTGCTCCAGATTGCGTTCCCATAGGTTTTCAAAATCGACTTCTTTTTTGGTAAGCTGTAAGGCTAGTGCATCTTTTTCGCGACGAATTTCTTCCCGTTCGGCTTGAATCTGTAACGATTGTTTTTCGGCAATAGTTTTGTCTGATAAAGATTGATGTTTCAGTTGATCAATTTGAGTAGTGGCACTAATCAGGCGTTCTTCAATCACTTTCTTTTCGGCAACGGAACGTCCGGTAAAAATTAATTTACCAATATAAGCACCAATAGCAAGGGCTACAATAAAAACAAGTAAAATAGGCAATACATCATTCATGGGAAAGGCGTTTAATAAAAAGTAAAAATAAGGAATTATGTTTTCTAAACGAATTTAATTTTAGCCCCGATAGCGGCGGTATCCTCGTAACGATAGTGAAGAGATAAAGCCAATAGCGGGATAAGCTTCTAAAAAACAAATAACCTGTTCAAAACGATGAACAGGTTATTGAATATTAGTGCGGGTATAACTTGATTTTACCTGTAAATATTGAATAAAGCATCTTCACTCACGTCGATAACAAATGGTTGTTGATTATCGTGGGTAGGGTATATCAAGAAATTTCTCAAGTCCTCATAGGCTATAGATTCTTTTAAAAATAGGATGATGTTTTCCTTTCTTGAAATAACGATATCGCCTTTTAGGATAAGTAATTTCCCTTTGTTTGTCACAAGTTTATGAGCAATATAATATATACCTTCTGGAAGATTCTCGTCAAGCTTATCAATGGATGTGGTAGAGAATTTTACCACACCCTTTTGAACAAGAGAAAACATTTAAAAAAACAATTCATGTTGGTTATCTGAATCAATCTTATTTTCTTCCTTTAATAAAGAAAGAAATTTGTATTTGTTTTTCATTTTTAGTTTGAAATAGTATGGCAGATAAACCTGTTCCTATTTATTGGATAGGAACAGATATACTGAATTGATTTATACTTTGATTGTTTTCCAACGGCCTTTCTTGAAGAGAATAACCCCAGCAATTGTAATAGCAATTTCGGAGATTGGAATGGCAAAGAAAACGCCATCTGGTCCCATTTGGAAATATTTTGCTAATAGATAGGCTAGTGGGATTTGGAATAACCAAAACCCAAAGAAGTTAACCCATGTTGGTGTTAAGGTATCTCCAGCTCCATTAAATGCATTGATTACTACCATTCCAATACCGTAGAATACATAGCCACAGGCCATAATACGTACCGCACGAATAGCAACGACCATTACTTCTGGATCATTTGTGAAAAAGGAGGCTAGTAATTCGGCTCCAAAAAATGAAATTAAGCTTACTGTAAACATGTACAATACATTGTATTTGGCTGTTTTTAAAACGGATTCTTCAGCACGTTGTACTTGTTTTGCACCTAAATTTTGACCGACTAAAGTTGCTGCTGCTCCACTTAATCCCCAAGCTGGTAGCATGAAAAAGATCATTAATCGTAAAGCGGTTTGGTATCCTGCAGAACCGTGGTCTCCACCAGTTGTAGCTACTAATTGCGCTAGAAAAATCCAACTGCATGAGGCAATCATGAATTGTAATACTGCCGGTGAAGCGACTTTGATAATTGCTCTTATTTGCTTGAAATCGGGTGTGATATAAGCAAGGGACATCTTTAGAATACCTTTGCCATTGAACAAACAATACAATTGGTAGCTCACTCCAATCCCTCTTCCTATTGTTGTTGCAATAGCTGCACCCGGAAGGCCAAAGGCTGGAATAGGGCCTAAACCATTAATTAGAATAGGGCATAGAATAATGTTGCAAATATTTGCAATCCATAAACTTTTCATGGCTATTGCAGCACTTCCAGCTCCTCGAAAAATACCATTGATTAAGAATAATAACATGATGATTGTACTTCCTCCCATCATAATACGCATGAATGACGTTCCGTGTAATGCGGCATCGTGCGTAGCACCCATCATTTCCAGAATTTCTGTAGCATAGGTGAATCCGAAGATACTAATGACTACAGTAATCGATATTGCAATAAGTATGGCTTGCATACCTGCTTTTGCTGCAGCAACAGGATCTTTTTCCCCAATACGTCGTGCTACTATTGCTGTGGTTGCCATACTAATCCCGATGGCTAAGGAATATATAATAGCTAGAACAGATTCCGTAAGTCCTACAGTTTGTATAGCATAACTACTATGCTCTAGATGTCCTACAAAGTAAAGATCGACTAATGCGAATATAGATTCCATAGCCATTTCTAGCATCATGGGAATCGCAAGCAACATTACACTCAGGCGAATGCTTCCTTGTGTATAGTCGACTTCTCCGCCGCGTAATGATTGTTTGATAATTGAAAATATACCAGAAAGCCCACCTAGGTTTGGTTGTGATTGTGTCATAAATAAAATATTTGTATATAAAAACTTGCAGTGTTTTTGAGTACACTGCCTTATAAATGTTTATAGCGAAGTTTTTGCTTTTCTTAGTTGAAAGCAGCTAATACAATCATAATTTCTAGATAATTTCGGGAACAAAGATATTATAAAATTTCTTTCACAAAAGATTTTGAATTATTTTTTTACAAAAAGACCTTATTTTACTTGTAAAGTAACGGTATTACTTTTTATTTCTAACGGAGTGATTTTAAACTTTTCGAATATTTGAAGACCTTTTATAATCCTATTATTATAAAAAATATCGTATTCAAGATTTTTGACGTCACTATTGGGGTCAGCTTCTTTTGTTGTTTTGATACGTTGTGCTATTTCTTCGTTTTCTTTTTGAAATTTAGCAATGTCTTTTATATTCAAGACGTATTTTAATTGTGCTGTTGTTTTTAGTGTTCGATCGGCACATAAATACATATCAGGTTGTTCTCGAATTTGAAATGGCATAGTAGCATTCGGTTTTATAGCAATAAGATGTCGTTCACTAAATTCTGTTCCATTTTCTAATGTAGGCAATACCTCAAATTTGGTTTTACAATTTCCATTGTCATCTTGTTTTTGGATGATTTTTACAGGATAGGAAGCTAAAACATCTGAGTTAGGACTCGGCATAAAATAGAATATCTCCTTGGTATTATTCGTTACTTCATAACTGATTTCAATCCATCCTTCTTTACGGTTGTTATATGAATTGGTATCCTTAATGGTTAAGGTTGCTTTTTTAATGGTTATGATTTGTCCATTCGTTTTTAGAACAAATAATAATGGGAGCAAAAGGTAATGTAGTTTCATCTTTTCGGGTCTAGATAAGGTTATTTTAATTGCGCTAATTTGATAATGTCTTTTCCGTGTATTATTTGTTTTTCATAGCCATGATTTACAATGTTAATCATCGATAAAGCAACTTCTTGTAAGGTATTGAATCCATTAGGGTAAAGAGCACGACCAATAGGGTATAACCAGCCTACATAATTGTAGAATTTATGAGTATTGGATAATCCTTTGATTGCTTTTATGAATCCTGGACGATAGGCATAAACCTGACGAAAAGGTAATTTCATTAAATCATTTTCTGTTTTTCCTTTTACTCTAGCCCATTGACTTCGGCCTTTCTCACTACTATCTGTTCCTCCTCCTGATACATAACAAAATGTCATATCTGAATTTAGTTTGCTCAGTACTGTAGCTACATTCATTGTGAGTGTATAGGTGATTTTGTAATAGTCTTCTGCACTAATCCCGATGGAGGTAATTCCCAAGCAAAAGAAACAGGCATTATAACCGCTGAGCTGTGATTCGATTGCAGTAAGGTTATAGAAATCGGTATGAATAATTTCGGTTAGCTTCGGATGGGTTACGCCTAAAGGTTTTCGATTGATAATTAATACTTTTTCAACCAGAGGATGCTTTAAACATTCGTGTAATACTCCTTCACCTACCATTCCAGTAGTGCCTGTAATAATTACGCGAATAGCTTTATCATTTTGATCCATTTCAGTTTCTATTTTTTCTTGTGAAGTAAAGTTAAACTAATCTTAGATTAAATGGTATAACTTTTTGTTTTACAAAGAATTATTTCGGTATTCGTTAATAAAATCGAATGAATGTTGATTCGTCTGATGCACTAATTAAAATAAATTTATTGTTTTCATACATGACGTTGATGTATTAATAATACTTTATTTCAATTGGACTGAAAAGTGGTCATTACCGATTAATCCGATTATGATTTTGATGATTTTTCTATTAGAGAAATTTCAGCATCTGTTCAGTTAAAGTAAATTACTCTTTAAAAATTAGTGTTGACATTCCAGAATTTTTCGGTCGATAAATTTTTTGTCAATAGGCGAATTAGTCAGATTCCATGCAAGCATATAGGTCTCTTTTGCATGGTCAATTTCACCAATTTTTTGGTATAAAGAAGCTTTTGTTACTACTATTAAAAAGTTTTCTTGTAGTTTATATTCTGCTTCTAAGAGGTTAATTTTAGCAATTGATTCAAGAGGATTACGAATGTAGCTTTCAGCAATTATTCGGTTTAAGATGATAAATGGAGAATCAGGTTCAAGTATTTCCAATTGTTGGTACAGATAAATGATTTTTGTCCAATTTGTATCTGCAAAATTTAAAGCAATACAATGTAAAGAAGATATAATAGCTTCAAGATGATAACGACTTAAAACATTGGATTGTGTGGCAAGCGTTAAGTAATAAAATCCTTCTTCAATATAACTTTTATTCCAAAGAGTTCTGTCTTGTTCTTCTAGCGTGAGCCATTCACCATGTTCAGTTATTCGGGCTGGAAATCGGGATAAATTGAAAAATTGAAGTGCTAATAATGCTTTTGTTTCATAGATAGCAGATTCATTTATGCGGACTAAAAGTTTAGCAAGCCGAATCGATTCATAACATAAATCATTATTAATTCCTTCCTTATTACGCGTAGTTTTATATCCTTCATTGAACATTAAATAAAGAATGGTATTCGTTAGTTCTATACTTTTATCAGACTGTTGGGATTGAAAAAAAGGGGCAAGATTACGAAGTATGGCTTTGGACCGAGTTAAAGCTTTTTTTACAGATTCCTTTTGCATGAACAATGCATTTGCTATTTCTGGAATACCAAAACCACATAGAATATGGAGTGTGAGTATAACCTGGTTCTTTGTAGAAAAATCCGGTTGACAACAAGTAAATAATAGGCGAAGCTGACTGTCTTGAACTTCCTGATCGGACAATAGTACTTCAGGTTGTTGATTTAAAGCAGTATAATCAGTAGTGAGTTTGTGTAAGGAAGGAGAGAATTCCTGTGTTTTATTATTTCGAGTGAAGGTATTAATTGCCTTGTTCTTTGCAACGGCCATTAACCATGCAGAAGGATTATCCGGAATACTGGAGAATCGCCATTGCGTTAAGGCAGTTTCAAAAGTATCTTGAACAACATCTAATATCGCATCTATTTGATTAATGCCAAATTTATGGGATAATACAGCAATCATCTTTCCCGAATTTTCACGGAAAAGATGAGCTGCTAGTTGATTAATGGTATGTTCGTTATGCGCTGAATTCATCTTCGGGATCAATGATTTCACGGATTTCTACAGATCCACCTGAGTTTAAGGATGGACATCCTTTAGCCAGTGCTGTGGCTTCCTGTAGAGATTGAGCTAATAGAATATAATAGCCACTCACACATTCCTTACTTTCTATATAAGGTCCATCGGTAACAATTTTGTTTTTTCCTGTAATATGAGTTCCCATAGCGTCTAATGGATTTCCATTTTTGAAATTTCCATTGTTGACAAGCTGCTCAACCCATTCCATATGTTTTTCAATGTCAACTTGCATTTCTTCCGGAGTCATTGTCCCGTAGTCAGTATTTTCTCGAATAAGCATTAGAAATTCTTTCATGATGTATTTTTTATTGGTTTATAGGATAATGACAAATGAATGATTGATATCGGGACAAATAATTATTTATTTTTTTTCATCTCTTTTGCTTCTGCCAAAGTATAGATTTTATAAGTTACACCCATTCCTTCTGCACTTTGTTCTACTGTATCAGTAAAACCAATCTTTTTTCGACGTTCATTTACAGTATTAATATCCTTAATGGGCCATACATAATTGATCCATTCTGTTTTTCCAGTAGTTGGATTTTTATAATTACTACCCATGACTTGAGTTCCATAAATTTGTTCAACACCTCTATACATAAGTAATCGATCTTCCATCATAGCAACCAAAGTATTTGGGATTTCCTTTTTTGCTCCGGCGGCTTTTATTAAGGGAAAATAAGTTTCAATCTTTGTAGAATGTTGGATAACATACCAAGCACTTTTATTAGCCGGTTCTCCTACTAATGTTTTTCCTGGATAACCATATTGACGGATTATTTTCTCAATCTCACCGATATTTATACTGTCTTGTTCGGATACAATATTCCAACTTTTTGTTTCAAATTCTTGTTGAGAAATTCCAAATTCATTCAGTATTGCAGCTTTTCGTTCTGCTGTAGGATTATTAAAAAGAGCCCGTAAAGTCTGATCTTTATAGGAAATGGCATCGAGTTTATTTTTCAAACCAACGTTCAGCTTTTTTGTAGAAGAACAAGAGATGCAACAAAGTAATAATAGGATGTAGGCTGTTTGTTTCATTAGATTAAATTAATTTATTTTTCAGAATATTGAATAGCCCAATACACAGCATTTTATCATTTTTCAAAGACTGTATAGGAAGAAAATGCAAAGTATATTATTGCGATGCAAAATAGTACTATACTGGGAATTATAAATTTCTCAAAAGTCATAAAATCGTAGGGATAATAAATACATTCGAATATAAAGATTTTATTGCAGGTTTGGCTAAAATGATAGAGTATTCTGGCACCCTAACTAGACGAAGTGTTTTGTAGTATACAATAGATAGTAACCTCTATGTTACTGCCTTTAAAAGCCAAATAGCTTTTATTAGACTTCCATTTGTTTTACTTTTATATGACTATTCCCTTTTCCTTATAAAAGGATTTAATCTATAATTAAAATGACCAAAATACCCTTATCTGTATTAGAATTAGCGACAGTTACTCAAGGAGGAAATCACGCGACCGCAATGCAAAATACTGTTGAAGTTGCTCAGCATGCCGAATCTTTGGGCTACAAACGCATTTGGATGGCAGAACACCATAATATGGAACATATAGCCAGTTCTGCAACGTCAGTATTAATAGGACATGTAGCTGGAAAAACAAATACGATCCGTGTAGGATCGGGAGGAATTATGCTTCCTAATCACAGTCCATTAGTAATTGCAGAACAATTTGGAACACTTGAAAATCTATATCCTAATCGCATTGATTTAGGTTTAGGCAGAGCCCCAGGAACCGATCAACTTACGGCGATGGCATTACGACGTAATAGTATGGATTCATCGTATAATTTCCCAACGGATGTGAAACAATTACAAACCTATTTTAGTAGTGATAACTGCAATTCCAAGGTTCGTGCATTTCCGGGAGAAGGACTAGATATTCCACTATGGATACTAGGATCAAGCACTGATAGTGCTTACTTGGCTGCGCAAATGGGATTGCCGTATGCTTTTGCGGCTCATTTTGCTCCTGCACAATTTCGCACAGCGATTGATATTTATCGTAAAAATTTTCAGCCCTCTCAACAGTTACAGCAACCCTATGTCATGGCTTGTGTTAATGTTATTGCAGCCGATACAGATCAAGAAGCGAGTTTGTTATTGACTAGTTTACTTCGTTTATTTCTAGGAATTATAACAAATACACGTAGTCCACTACAACCACCAGGAGAATTACCGTCTACATATAATATACCCGAAGTAAAATCGGCAGTGAATGGAATGTTGTCGTGTACTTTTACGGGGAGTAAAGAAACATTACGAACAAATCTTTCTGAGTTTATAGAGGAAACGGGTATTGACGAATTAATGGTGGCGAGCTATATATTTGATCGTGAAACCAAGCTGAAATCATTTACTATTTTACAAGATGCTCTAAGCACAGTTTAATAATTTTAATAATAGTTGTTATAAAAGCCTCCAGTCTTAGGATATGAAGGCTTTTGTGCTTTTTGGAAAATGTGAGTCAAGAATTCACAAGATTATTTTTATCTTAGATTCCTTAAAAAATCCCAAGTATATTAAATATGACACACCAGCAAATAGTAGATAAACTTGCCGCCAAGCATTTGGTAGCGTCCATTGATGATGATTTAGCAGAATTGACAATCACAGCGATGATTAGAGAAAAGAATGAAGGGATTAACCCATTGTCCTATGTTCTTCCAAAATTATTAGTACGTTGGAATTGTGTTTTAAATGCAGGAAAAGAAGTATCGAGTAATTACAAGCAGAAAACAGTTTTGGCGTTGGCAGTGTTGTTGCATAAATATGGTTTTGCAGATAAAGCCATAACAGATAAAGCGCTAAAAGCAATTGATTCGTTGAATAAAAGTGTAGCATTGAGTGATGATTTTTTCAGAAAATCTGATGAAATAAAAAAGTTACTTCTTTCTACTCCAGAACCTTTAAAACGCAAGCCTTCTTCGCCAGAGAGTATTACATTTTATAGAGCAAAAGATGTGATTTCCATTCAAATAAAAGATAAATTCTATGCGGCCTATATACACAGTCTTTATAGCCCAAATGTGGCGCCAATAATTGAATTTTACGACGGTGTTTTTGATACAATTCCCACGCTTAGTCAATTAGAAAATAGAAAAGCAAAAGGAATAATTTTTAATGATGGACTAGAACGAGTTTCGAATTTTTATATAGGCGGGATGAAATCTTTACCGGATTTAGCCAATCAAATTCAACTGATAGGAGCTTGTGTAGAGCATAAGCCGTTAAATGACCATCTCGTTATTCCCGATTGGGAATATACCGTTAGTAGTTTAATGCGCTGTGAGGAATTAATAAACGATATGTTTAAGTAATATAATGTTGGTAGAAAATAAATAATTTAAATAAGATTGATATGCGAAGATGGATCCTTAAAAAGAATGCAAAAAGTTTAGATGATTTAGTAATGGAGGAAACTGTAATTCCTGTGCCTCAAAAAGGAGAAGTAAGGGTTTGGACTTGCAACAAAAAGTGGGACAAATTTTCTAAGACCTATGCTACACTTTTAATTTTATAAAATTCCAGTTCCATTTCTTTAGGCGTTTTATATCCTAAAGAAGAATGCAGACGTTTTCTATTATACCATACTTCTATATATTCAAAGACTGCTAATTTAGCTTCTTCAATGGTTGTGAATTTATGCTGATAGATAAGTTCTGCTTTAAGGGTCTTGAAAAAACTTTCAGCTACAGCATTATCCCAGCAATTAGCTTTTCTACTCATACTTTGGATGATTAAAGTATTTTTATTAATCAATTTTCTGAATTCTATCGAAGCATATTGTATTCCTCTATCTGAATGAAAAAGTAAAGGTTCTGTTATTTCTCTTTTTGATACTGCCATCTTCCAAGCTGGAATAATCGTTTGATCGGTATACATTCGTGTGCTTAATGACCATCCTATAACCTGCCTGTCATATAAATCAATAATAGTAGTAAGATATAACCAGCCGGCAGCTGTTCTTATATAAGTTATATCAGACACCCAGACCTCATTAAGTGATTTTGGTGTAAAATTTCTATTGAGATGATTACTGCACACCGGATATCGATGATTAGAATCCGTGGTCACTTTAAAACGTCTTTTAAGTTTACTTCTCCAGCCATTCAGAAGCATCAATTTAGCAACTTTCCTTTTGGATATTTTATATCCTTTTCTTTTTAGCTGTTCCGCTATTCTGGGACTTCCGTAAGTTTGACTGCTTAGATCAAAAACTTCTTTTATTAAATCTGTAAACAGACTATTTTCTATAGATCTATTAGAAGGCCCGCCGCTAAACCATCTATAATAACTGCTTCGGCTTACTTTTAAAACGCTGCACATCTTTTCAATAGGATATAAATGTTTATAGCTCACTATGAATTGGTAGATTTCCCATCGCTCTTGGAAAAGATGTGAACGGCCTTTTTTAATATCTCAAGCTCTAATTCTTTTTCCTTAAGAGCTTTTCGAAGTTGTTTGACTTCTAAAGAATCTGTTTCTATTTTTTTAGAAATAATTGGTTTTGGATTAATAAATGTTTTTTCAGAGGATCTCCATTTATAAATACGCGCTACCTGGATACCTAGTTCATCTGCTAATTCTTTGATGTTTTCCCGCTCGTAACTTAATCGTACTGCTGAGGATTTAAACTCAGCACTGTAAACTCGTTTTTTCATAATTCTAAGATATTTATTTTTATTTAAACAGTCTTAAAATTTATGTCCCAGTAAATGTAGCAACTCCAAATGAAAAACATCCATAAATAGGACGTTTATCTTGTGAAATAATGGCGCAACTACACATCTGGATTATCAACAAGATTATCTCTGTTAATTCTGTATATTTTCAATGATTTTTTTAATTGAAATATTAAAAAAGACAGCACCAAGGCTGTCTCTTAAACTACTACATCTAACTTAATCTTTAGGCTTATGTTTGTGAGGTTTTAAATCAGGATGCTTTTCCTTGTTAGGAGGAGTAACTCGCCTTCTTTCATCGGGAGTTCCATCTTTTTTGTCTGGTTTCGGACCTGGTTTAATTGCTTCAATTGTTTCCATAAAACTTGTATTAATTGGTTAATGATGAAGAAATAAAGTCTCTCTTTATTCAGCACCAAAACAAATCTAATGCTTTACCAATTCGCTTATTTACGGTTTTCCGTAAAACGATTAAATAATTTCAGATTATTAGGTTTATCGCCAAAAAAGACAGCACTAAGGCTGTCTCTTAAACTTCTACATATAATTAATCTTTAGGTTTACGCTTGTGAAGTATTCATGATTCTTTTAAATCTTCAACTGTTGGTATCATATTTATTTGTCGTTCCTTTTTAATTTTAAATCCATAATGTTACTTTTCGTTGTAACATCAGTTGATTCATGTCTGCTTTGATAACCAGAAATTGCCGTTTTAATTTCAATGAAAGCTCCCTTGTTAAAATTATGACTGTACTTTCCCTCTCTGTCGGTATTTACGGTTATTGAGTCTTGCCCAGTATAACTTCCGTCTGGCGTATTGCCGTATCTCCAACAAATTATTGACACTTTTACATCTTCGAGTGGTCTCTGTGTAATACTGTCTGTTATTATACCTGTAATATTTACATCATCGATATCTTGATAACATGACATTAAAAAAAATGCTAATAGGATAAAATAGTATTTACTGTGTTTCATAGTTTTTTAATTTGCAGCTGCTCTATTTAATGCAGGTTCGATTATATCTTTTGCTTTCTGTTGGATGTTTCCATGATTAGTTCCTGGAGCGGTAACATTCTTGTTAACAACTGTTGTTTTCTTAGAGTTTGCCGCTCGATTAGGGCCACCATTAGACCCCGGAGAATTACTTGTTCCACTTTTACTTTTATTACTGCTTCCACTGCTATTACTCCCACTACTGCTACTTGTAGCACCAGAAGATGAACCTGTTGAACGAGATGAACTTGAGGCACCAGAATTTTCAGTTTGATACACATTTACATTCTTCTCTACGTTACTCGGAATGGTCGTATTAACTGTAGAATTCATCAAAGGACCGTCAGAACCATCAACAGTAACCAGTAGCTCTACATTACAGTTTTGAGCTTTGAGTGCTTCCGTTAAATCAACTGCAACATCAACTCCATAACTATAACCATAAATTATTACAGAGTCTCCATCTTGGTAATTTGCATTGAAAAAATCCATTCCTGTTTGAACACCTGAAGATGAAGTCCATCCAGGTGCTATAATAGTTCCTGCAAAATCTTGACCATTTTGACCAGCAGTTGTTTGAGTGCTTACAAAATAATCTCCCGTAGTACCTGCTTCCTTAACTGTAGTTGGTTGACCACCTCCAGTTGGCCCTCCATGGTAGAAGATAGCTAATACTCCTTCCAATCCTTCCAGCTCTCTATACGCAATTGGACTGTTCTCACAAAATGCATAGGGTGACTGATGTTGATATTTTTCTGCTAATGGGTCAATACTCATAAAACGACCTATAGCGTAGTCATAATTACGATATTTAAAGCTGTCCCAGTTAAGCCCCAACTCGTCTTGACGCTCTTGTCCATTGAACTTATACTTATAAGGTTCTGCAAACCTTTTTTATATAAAATAGCCCCTTGCGAAAATCTCAATATAAGAACGTAAGCGCAAAGTAAAAGATAAAAAAAATCTAATCTACTAGTTTACTAGATTTTTATTAAACTTCATCACAATTTAAAGCCGGAAAAAATTATTACCAAAATGTCGTTCAGTAAACAACTTAGTTATTTTTTCAATAATATCTGTTCTGCTATTTATAAAATCATAAATAGTTTCATTTGAAGATATTTTTTTTTCTACTATATTTTTCCCTTTTATAGATATGTTCTTTTTATAAATTTCATTTTCTTCACTAATTATTAGCACATCTGTTTGATATTCAAACCCTAAATGATTCATTAAAATTGAATTTTCAGCTTTATAATCACCAAAACTTTTAGACAAAAGATAACTATCAAAAGTTTCAAAAGAATAACTTATTGCTTCTTCAATGTCTATATCATTTTTATTACATCTTATATTCCCCAAAAAAATCTCAGCATTTTCATCATTACTTTCAGGATCAAGAATCATAACGAAGCTAGGTACCCAACGTAAAGGATCATCATTACCTGCTAGCCACAAAGTTTCTAATAAGTCATCAGTATTATAAATGTACAAAGTAATGTTGCAATCATTTTTATTTGAAGCATAATTTAAAATATCTGAAATTTTATGTCTCCATTCTTCATTATGAAAAAGACAAACTTCCATTTTTTTCGAAATTTCTTTAATTTTTGAGCGATTTTCTGATTTTGTCGATGCAAAGTAATGAATCAAAGAAGAACCGGTATCACCTTTAAGATCCATCAATAATAGCTCATCAGTTAACCTTTCATCAGCTTCAAAAACTCCATATTTAGAAATACTTGATAGTAACCAAGTTTTATTCTCCAGTTTTTGTACTAGTTTTTCAGGATAGCCAATTTCACAAGTTTCGCATTTTACATCAATTAAATCTTCTAACTTCTCAGCTAACTCGTTTAATTGATCATCATCTTCGCAGTCTGAAATATTTTCCAATAATTCCTCAAACAAGTCAATATCAATATTTTTTTTAAGTTCTCCAATATAAAATTCTTTTGATTTTAATTGCTGTGCCCAATACAAAACTTTTGTAGCTCCATAAAATTTATCTTTAAAATTAAGATCAAAATTTGCAATGATGAAGTCATGCATCTTTAAGTTTATTGCTTGAGAAACAATACTTTCTTGTGCTTTTTTTAGATCATCTTCACTTTTATAATACCTGGCAAAATGTCTTCTACAAACATTTCGCCCTTCTATCAATGGCAAAGGCGTTACTTTACTAATTTTTATGGGATTATTTGCGTTATCAACATCTAGAATATAACCTTCAAGTTGATAATTTGTCGCATTATAATACTCAGAAAAAGGGACAAGTAGCTCATTCCACTCAGTTGAAATTATGATTAATCTGACTTCACTATTTTTAACATTTTTAATCCTTCTTATTAATGAAATATATTTTGATAGCTCAGTAATAGCTTCTCTTGAAGCAGCATTCGACCTTTTTAATTCTATTATAACCAAATTGCCTTTTAAATCTTTTGCATAAATATCTATAAAACCTCCAGCTCCATTTGGATTTTTTACATGATATTCATCATCAATAAGAGTTAACCCAGCTTCAATAAAATCTAAATTTTGTACAAGTTTTTTTCGAATCTCTTCTTCAATTCTTTTTTTAGCCATATGATTGAGTTTAAAGTTTGGTCATAATCATCTATAATTATAATTAGTGCTATCAATATTAATAAAAAAGAGGCTGTCGCACAAATTGTGAAATAGCCTCTTTTTCAGTTTCTTATTCGAACTCCTATCGGAGCACGTATCTCAAATATTAAATTTTGAAAAGCTTGTCTTCTTGTGATAAAGAAACTACTTCAAATTCACTTATATTTATATTTGCAGGTATTTTATCTCTTAAGATTGGAACTATATATTGTCCATTAATACTATTAGCAACTTCGACAATTGTATTTAATTGATTATCATGAATAGTTTCAAGCTGGTCGTGCATAATAAAATGTAAGCATTCGATATCCATCTTGTCTGCAAATTCGATATAAGCGAAATCAAACGCAGCAATTTGACCTTTTTTCTTTCCTGTACTTGGATTTCCTTCAAGATTAGTTACTACAAGTTCGTATCCTTTTTCATTCTTCGGTGCGCTTAATAAATAAGGCTCTCCATATAGTCTGTCAGACATTACCGAAAAATATTTATTAAACTCCGTAACTCTATTTTGAATTTGACTATCCTTTGATGAAATGCCAAGATTTATCTTATCTAAATCTTCATCTATTTGACTTAATTTTTCTTGAGAATATAACCATAATCTTTTTTGCTCTTCTAAATTACCTTTTTTCTCAAACTGTTTATTTAATTCTAATATAGTTACTTCAAAATCTTCTACTAAAGCAGATTTATTTAATATTAGCGTTAGCGAGTCTTCTTCTTTACGAAGTATAGCAATCTCAGACTTTGCTTTTCGAATTTGTACTTCTATTTCAGGAAGTTCTTTTGTTATGTATTGTAATTTTTCTGAAATTAAATCATTATGAAATTTGACTGTGTCTTCAAAAGAGACCTGGATATTCGAGATTAAGGATTGGGCTTTTTCATAAAGAGATTTTATTTTACTAGTATCTATATTTGTATACTCTTGTTCTAAATCTTCTTTGCTCTCATTAATTAAATCTTTTCTAATTTCTAATCTGCTTAACTCAGTTGCTGTTCTATTTAATTTTGATTTGATTTCATTTAATTTGTCAACATCTGAACTATAATTTTCGTTCAGGTTAAATTTGCTTTTTCTTTCATTTAGTTCATTAATCTTTCCATTCAAAAATGCAAGTTGTTGTTCTATTAAAGATAACTCACCATCTTTTTTTAATCTTTTTTGAAAATTCTCTTCCCTAGTTTTTTCCTTTGACAATAACTCTTTTTCATTATGACTGTCTGTATTAATTCCAAGCCAGAATAGATAAAGAGCTTCGTATTCTTCAATTCGAGTAAATGAATTTAAAACTTTAACGATATTCATCATCTTGTTTTTCTCATCTCTAATATTTTTAGAAATAATTTGTTTAAATGTCGGTTTATCAACTTCCGATTTAAAAATTAATTCTTTTAATTTTTTATCAAATTCTTTGTCATTGGTAATATTCTGTCCGTTTATTTCCTGTAATTTCTTACTTCTCGCTAAAAAGTTTTTTCTAATGGCAACCTCATTATTTACTGTAGCTTCAAGAGTATCAACCAAAATAACAGTAATTATAATTTCATTGCTTTTTAAAAAATTTTCGATTACAGTATTTGGTTGCTTTTTAAACTCTGTATCTTGATAAATATTTTTCCCATCTGCACCAAAACAATAATCTACTAATCTTAATACAGTAGTTTTACCAACATTATTACCTGTAGTTTGTTGTGAACTATCTATAGTAGTTTCATCAACAATTAAATTTATTCCCTTATGAAAGTGAATATCTCTAATTATCGTGTCTTTATTTTGTATGATAAGTTGCTTTAAAAACATTTTACTATTAATCCATTACTACCCTTTTTAACAACTCCTAATATAAATAACCAATCTAGAACTAATGAATATAAGTTCAACGATATTTTATTTGATTTATTTACTGAAACAAACAATTCAAAATAGTCAATTTCATTTTCATCAAATGAACTGAGTTTTTCTATTACTTTCCCTCCTAAATAATACAGATCTCTTTCCGGATTTATGTTTTTATTTATTATCATAATTTAGGTGGTTCTTCTAAAATATTACAACGCATAAACGCATCAACCATTATAATTAATAAACTTAATTTTACTGCTTCGATTGGTAAATCTAAAACCCTATTACTTGAGTTTTCTATATTTTTCCAAAGTTCATTTTCAACATTTTCAATTATAGTGTCGGCATGTAATCTTATATCTTCAATCCCATCATATTTACCTTTTTCTTTTAAATAAATAGTTTTAATGTTCTGTAGAACAAATTCTTTCTTTGTTGAACCTTGTTTTTCTATTTCTTCGTACAGTTTATTTAATTTACCTTGATAAACAGCATATTCTTCAATAATAGGCTTAAAACGAATAACATTATTATATAAAATCTTATCTTCTGTAGATGGAGCGTTTATTGTCTCGGTTATTAAAACATTTTCAAATATTCTATTTCCAACAAAACTTATAACAACATTTAAAGCAGATGGATTTTTGATAAGAACGTTATTTCCAGAAATTAATTTAAGAATTTTAGCTTCATGATCTGTTTTCCATTTTTTAAGAAGATGCACAGGAAACTTAGCCTCATTATTTTTATTATCAATAATTACATGATGCTCATCACAAAGCAAAATTAAATTCCCAAAATCCCTTCTTTCATCATCAGTACTATCCTTATTCCATCGCGGACCATTCGCACTTGCCGCTTCAATATGACATATTTTACTTATAATTGACTCACCATCTTCAGCGATAAGCTTTTTTGAACAAGTAGGTTCTGCGCACTCATTTCCTGATAACGTATCAAGTCGTCTGACAGTAGTTGGTTTATATTGCCTTGCTTTGTTCTCTGACATTTTATTTTTAGAATGATGCAAATTTACATCTTTAAAAGTAGTATTTTGATTTAATTCGATAGCTAATATAGAATTTATTTTATAACTACAATTACATATTTTTTTTAAATGGGAAAATATCGATTAATCAATTCTCTCTGCTGTGAACTATTTACTTTAATATATTTTTCAGTCGTTCCTGGCCATTTATGTCCTGCTAGTTCCTGAGCTTGTTCCAAAGGAATCTTTTTTTCATTAAGCCAGTTGCAGATCACGCTCATGCGGATTGACTGCGGATTGAGTTTCCGATCAGGAAACAATGACCTGAGCGGGTCAATCATGGCATTAATACTGTCTACAGAAATAGGCTTGCCAAGTTTTGTGATAATGAATTTTTCAGTTTTACACCTTAGCATTTCTATTCGCGTTTCATTTATATAGTTGAAAAATAAAATCATCTGTTTAGGTACCAGATGCATTGTCCGTTTGTTCAGATTGGTGGAAGCCTTGATATAAACTGTCCCGTTTTCCAAGTCAATATCCTTTACAGTAAGCCTTATAATCTCATCGCTGGTAAGTCCCTGATAAATCAGCAGCGATAGTATGACATTGTTTCTGACATCCAAATGCTTGTAACGGTTTTCACGCTGCATAAGGAGCTGCAGCTCCGAACTGCTGAACAAGTCCTGAACCTGTATCGCCTGGTTGCTGTTCACTTTAATATTCAGGCGTTTGCATGGATGGTCATTTCTATAGCCGCTCATAACCAGATAATCATAATACTTTTTAATTGCTGATAAAATGACAACCCGGTATTTACTGTTGGCCTGCTGCAGGCTGATTTCATCCATATACTTGACAACATTCTGGTATTTGTATCGCTTGGCCTTGGGATTTAATTTTAGAAAGTGATTGATGGCAAACAAATAGCTTGATACTGTCTGTTTACTATAATTTTGGAGCAGGAACTGCTCTAGTGTCTGTTTTGCCATGAGCCCATTATTTAAAAGGTTATCAGTTTTCGTTTCTTGTTCTTGATGGCATAGATATAGGTTGTATTTATATCGGAATGTCCTAGAAAATTTCTTATAAAATCAATCCCAGCGTTATTCTCAGCCAGATGATAGGCAATACTGTGGCGCAGGCAATGCAGGGTAATATCCTTTTGTATCAGTTCGTATTTTTGGGTCTGCTCGATCATTTTTTTTAGTATCTCATTCAGGTTCTCTCCACTGGCACGCTTTCCCTTACTGTTGATAAAAAAAGCCTCTTCCATTTGGCTTTTTCCTACCAGTTTTAAATTGCGTTCGTTCTGTATATAGTTTTTCAGGTATCTAATAACCGTATCGCTCATAGGGACTTCCCGTCTTTTGCTCCCTTTTCCGCTTTTAACGATGAGCATTCCGGTGTTTAACTGTATGTCCCTTAAATTCAGTACGCTTATTTCTGAACGGCGAAGCCCGCACCCATAGGCAACGGACAGTAAAGCTTTTTCCATGTCATTCTCGCAGTACTGGTACACGATTTTTATCTCTTCTACGCTCAGGATATTTCTAGGCTTTTGAATCCCTCCGCTATAGGCTGGGATATAATAACCGTTTTCAATTTCCTTGTTTTCCATAAGGTTCAAAAGGAAGAGTCCCTGTACAAAAAGATGGAACTTGATGCTTTGCTGTGACAGTGTTCCTTCGCCTCGTAACTTTGGTCTTGCAATGAGATATTCAAAATACCTTATTGATTCTTTAGAAGTCACCTCTCTAATTTTAGTAATCCCTGTCTCTTCCAGCCATGCCAAAAATTCCGTGAGGGCATTTTGATACATGCGCCCTTTTCCTGATTTGTAATTCCGGACTTTTACAAAACTGTCAAAACTCTTGGCAAGCTTTTGAAAATCAGGGGTTTGTATAGTCTTTTTCATTGTTTTTTAGTGTTAATGAATTATTTTGTTTTGAAGCCTCGCTTGCGCACTCCGTGGAACGCGGAACGCCAGTATCGTATTGCCAGTATTTGCAAGGGCTCAGGTGTTCCGCTGGCGTTCCGGGGTGTTCCATTTTGGCTTTTTCCTTGTTTTTAAAACTCTTCGAGCTGCTTGTTTAAATCTTTCTTTATCCTATCCTTTAGTTTTTCCATATTATCCCAATAACCGACTACGTATTTAAAGCCCCTGTTTACAGAACCTTCAATTGCCTGAATGTATTCGAGTTCCTGCAGGAGCTGCATGTAACGGAATGCCGATGTCTTGCTGATATTAAGCTTATGGCGAATTTCCCTGATAGTAAAACGGTGTGTCGATCCATTTTTTTGGCTCTTTACGTAGCCTTTGAGGTTTTCAAAAAACTGCCTTGTGCTCTTATCCAGTTCGTCTACTTTGATGATAATGGAATTGAAGAATATGTCCACAGCAAAGCGAACATCGTCTTTGGTGGCAATTAGCCTGCCTTGCGCATCGGTTTTTCGCTGGTACTGATGCAGGATGGCAATCTGTGATACAAAATTCTGGAATTGGCTGTTAAGCCGTCTGAGCATCTTGGCTTCGAGGGGAAGCATTAGTTTATCTGCAAAAGGATTTATTACTTCGTAGGATTTCAGAACCCGTATGGAATTTCGAAGCAGCTGTGTTGCCTGCTGCTGATTCTCAATACTGCTTTTCCCCGCTATTTTCTTATTTTGAATCTCTATAATCCGCATCGTCTGTGCCTGGCTTTCATCCACGCCCAAAATCACCGAACGGCTCATATTGTCATAATACACCTCAGCTTTGGTCGTTGTGGTAAGGCTCGCAAAGTGTGCCTGTACCTGTTTCATCCTTCCTCGGTTATTACCAAAGACATCCTTGACCACTGTGGAACTGGTTAAAAATTTGGCGGACTGCATTTCCCGAAAGGCATACTGCGCCTCTTCGTCCAGCCCGTCAAAATCCTGAATTACTATCAGTTTATTGATTAGCTCCTTATCCCTGTAATGGTAAAGCGACTTGCTGGTAATGCGGGTCATGTTCATTACATCTTCCTGCGGCATGCACTGGGCAATCCCGTTAATCAGGTGGCTTTTTCCCTCACCGCTTGATCCCTGAACCAGCCCGTGCATGAGGTATGGCATTTTATAGCTTGAAGCCAGTACAAAAAGCAACAGCCTGTTTTCCTCTTCTCCGACAATCCCGTTCTGTTCCAAAAGGGCAGTGATATTTTCCAAGAGATTGGGTTTGGAGAGGAAAGCAATTGCTTTTTCATGGGCCTGCGGTGTAAGTTCCTTTTGGGAATACTTATCCGTCACGGGATTTATTTCTGCTTCAAAAAGCAAATCGCGATGCTGTTCCAATAAGTCCGTGAGCTGTACAAAATCCGCTTCCAATTCCTCGTAATCAAAGCCTTGTTTCTCGGAGAGTTCCGTGCACTGGTTCTGTACGTTCCCAAAATCAAACAGGTCTACTTTAAGGCGGTGCTTCTTCTGCGTGCTGGCCTCCACAATTTGAAGCGATACCCTCAGATTTCCTAAGTCCATAGGCAGGTTGCCCACAACATAAAATGTCCCTGTTGTTCCCTTGTAACTGATTTTGTAATCATTGTGCACCTGCAAGGCGACACCTCCTTTTTCAGTCTCCGCATTTTTAAAAAGTTTCAGTATTCCGTCCGTTCCATAATTGACCCACATGTCATTTAGACTGTGTCCCTCTGGCAATTCCACAATGGACAGGGGCACATCGGGTCTTAGCTGCTGCATTTGTAATCTGATCTTCTCCATAGTCTTACCGCTTTATCATTATTATTGCTTCTAATTCATGTAATGCTTTGATAGCTTCCTGATGTTGTGGCAATAGTTCCCCATCGTGCAGCGATATAACCGCTTCCCTTTGGTCAAGGATTTTGCTTTGAAGCAGGGTGGCACATTCGATAACTGACCAGACGATATAAAGCCGCTTGGTCAGCGGATGCGGGTAGGCGGGATAAATGCCTTTATCATTCAGGAATTCTTCTTTTGGCGAGTCCAAGTCAAACCGAAGGGCAAAAAAATTGACGATGGTATTTTCTTTGTCCAGCAGTGGAAAAATAAGCCCGTAACGTCCAAAAACGGTATAGGAGGTCATTTCGGTCTCCCATCTGACCGGGGCGTAACTTTTGGTAAGCAGACCCAGGCTTTCAAACTCATCTTTCACCTTTTGCGGCTTACGGTGATGGAACTGCCCGGAGTTAAAGCCAATCCTGAGTTCAGAATAATCCAATCCGATACCCCTGAGGTACGCATTGGGCTTTAGAGCCTTGGCACTTCGGATTCCTGTTTCAAATGACCGGAAAAGGCCTTCTAAATTTTTCATAAATATTAATGGTTTTCCATTATTTTCAGGCCGTAAGGTGACCCGTAGCCGCTGCGGGACTGTATGCTGTTTTAGGGAATGGATAAAGGGAATAATTTGAGTAGAAACCTGACAATCTGTATCACGGTTATCAAAACTTAATTAATAGCAATTCCAATATTCGGGAGATCATTCTTCTTTCTTCACCAGCCCTCTAAACAGCGAAAGCCCATTTTTAGATGGTCTTTTTAATCCGTTTATTTATCTTCTGACAAATATAAAAATGCATTTTTGAAGTTATCCAAACAGTGGTGTTGCTGGCGCCATTTGTCTTCTAATGGCGTTATGTTTAAGACATTTTGTTTTCAGAAGGCGATAATAATTCAATAAAACTTGAAAATAGCTATCCGTTTGAGACATGGCAGCAAGCTTTATGAATCCTTAAGTATGGGAAATTTTTGGGTGGAGCCCTTATGGGATAAATTAAAGATTTGCAGTGGTACATAAATAAAAATTGTATTTTTGTAATGACCGGCAAGTAAAAGAAACATAAAGATGTATCATATCCATTTTTTATATACGATACATTGTAACTCTTGTTTTTTACATTGCAGGGATTATAACAACTAACCTTTACCTTTGAATTTATGACTACGATAGCAAAACCAAATCATATAGGCCGCAAAATCAGCCGTATCCGTGAACTTCGCGATATGAAGCAGGATGCGCTGGCGCAGGCTCTGGGAACCACCCAACAGGCAATATCTATTATGGAGAACAGTGAAACAATTGAAGACGAAAAACTAACTGAAGTAGCGAAAGCTCTTGGTGTTAGTATAGAGGCTATAAAGAATTTTTCTGAGGAGGGTGTTATTAATTATTTTAATAGTTTTACTGATAATAAAGGCCCCATATATACTGGAAATCATTGCACTTTTAATCCTTTAGATAAATTGGTAGAAGCATATGAAGAAAACAGAAAACTTTATGAGCGTTTGTTAGAAGCAGAAAGAAAAAAATAATCTATTTGAATCTTCTCAAATAAATTGTAAATAGTAGTTTTTACCATACATAGACTACTTAAAGGGCAGTCTGTTTTTTTGCTAGGTGTATAAAGTTTCTATTAACCTAAAATTTTCTGCGTTTATCCTTTCGTTTCATCCGGTTGGAAAATGCCTCTTCTTCATGATCTTCCCCTTGAGTACTGGGCAATAATCCTCCAAATGCTTCCATAAGATTGTTTCCGTGATGGCTATAAGGCGTATCGTCCTTGCCCGAAAAGTCAAAAAGAGTATGTGGTAGGTTTATTTCTATTTTTTCAGTAACATCATTTTTTGAATCGTTAATTTTATGCAGAGGCAGTTCTATTTTATTACCGTTATTCCACCAATCGTTGAATACATTGGCCGAAAGGTTCTTGCCTAACTCGGAACCGTTCCATACAGAATGGGATTCATGATCGATAAAGGTCATGCCGTAGATACGTCCTTCACCATTTCGGCGCACAACGGTATTGATACCCTGTTCCATTAGCTGTTTCTTAAATTCTGTTTCGTTTTCAGTAGTCCGCATTGCCAGCTCAATTTTGTCTTTGACTGATGCCTTTGAAGGATTATCTTTTAGTTTTATCCTGTTTTGCCCGTAGTGGGATTGCAACTCTGCGTAGCCAGCTGTCTTGCCAAAGAGCGAAGCCTTGAAGGGATTACTGGCTTTGTCTCCCTGCTCGTTTAATGCAAAATATACAATTCCCTGTTTGGGGATTCCGTTATATTCCCCTTTGACTTCTTCTGCCGTAACATTAAATAGAGAAAGCAGGGCATTATATGCCCCAAAACTTTGGAATTGATAGTAGTTGGGTAAGTGGCGCAGTACAGAAGCCATCTGGCTCTTTACATCGCCTGCTTTGTAATTTATTGGTCTGAATGCATGGCTCCGTGGGCTCTGTTTGTGCTCGGTGGCCACTATTAAGCTATATTTTTTTTCCAATGCCCGGCAAACGCCCATCGAACGCATTTTCTCAAACTTATCAGATATTTTCCTGCCTTCCTCATCCACGCAGACCGATACGATATGGATATGGGCACGCTCAATATCAGTATGCTTGAATACTACAAATGGCTGTTCCCCGTAACCCATCTCCTGCATATAGTCCTCTGCGATAGTCCTAAAATCATTATCGCTTACCTTATCTCTCGGGTCAGGGTTTAATGAAATATGAAGTACTGGCTTTTCAGTCCTGCGGTTGGCTAATAAATATAATTCAAAAGAACGGGATAGCTGTGCTATAGAATAGCTGCCATCAGGTGCTTCAATTATCTTCTGGGTAGATAAAACCTGTCCGCTTTCCTTATCAACTTTAAGCTGGTTATAGGAAAGCGCACCAATTAAATTTTCACCCCTGTTAATTATTGCTACCATTTCTGATGCTATTTTTTAAGGTAGTTTATTTCGAATTCCACTGTAAGCTGTATTATCTTTTGGGATAAAACAGCAAATTCTGCTGTCTGCTTTTCAAGCTTATATAGGTACGCTGCAGCTTTCTTTTCGGAAAAATTGTGGTACAAGATCTTCACAACTTGATTATAATTTACCCCCACAGCTCTGAACTGTCCGAATAAGGCAGTAAGGCGCACGTAATATTCCATTGCTGCCTTGTCGACCTTTATTGTTTTGATAACTTTTTGGAAAATACAAGCTGTAATAAAGTGCGCCTTTACATTCATGCCGGACTGTTCAAATAAGGACAGGAAGCTGGCATTCTCTTCAGCGGTAAGGCTGATAGAATAGCGGTGGACAGCGGGATCATTTTTAGGATGCCTGCCACCTTTATGAGGACTGGTTTTGCTGTTGTTTTCCATAACTTTTAATACTGCTGGTATGGTACTGATTTATTCTTCTAAACAAGAAACAATAAAAAGAAAACGAAGGTAGCACGGGCGGTTTTGGCTAACCAAAAGCTTACGGCATAATGTCTTGTTCGTGCCTCACAATCCACCCTTGCGGGACTTATTCCGTTTCCTTTTGGCCTGCCCACAGCCCGTCCTTTTAAAATGCTTTCTTTTTCTTTTTTTCGGTTTTTCTGTTTTCTTTTGAAAATATCTAGTTTTTAGACACACGATAAAATGATATATTAAGTCCGTAATTGCCTGCCATTACAAGATGGGCTTAAAACGTTCGTTAAAATAATTGGTTACATCATCCCCGAACTCCCTGAAGTGGTGTTCAAGGATGTTGTCAATGTAGGAATAGAGCGTTGTCTTTTCTTCTTTTGTCAATTGGACAATACGGAGCAGCCTTTCGTGATATTCGGGACGTATATAGACTACCTTTCCGCTTCTGCCTGAAGGAAACCGATTGACCAGAAATGTTTCCTCATAGTCCGCTTTCTTTGAAGAAACGCTTCGGGCTTTTTCCCTAGACTTGGTTTCCTGTGGCACTTGTAGCGCTGCTTCCTGCTGTATAGTATTGCCGAGCGGGGAAGCAGGCTTATCACCGCTGATTACGTTCATAAGGTAGTCCTCATCAACATTGGGTTTTTCAAAATCGTTGTTTTTGTTATCTGAATCCATGTTTAATCTTTTTATATATGAACTATTTTTAAAAATTCCTCGACAAACAAATCCATCCTGACGGCTTTGAGCAGTTGGGGTTCGGCTGGCAGTAAGCTTGACCTGAATATATAACTGCCTGTGTCGTCCGTTTCCTTGCGGAAACGCTTGCTGTCCATTATCCTTGTTTCCATAATAGACAGTCCCAGTTCCTTAATGACACTTTGATAGGCATCATACAGGCCCGTTTTTTCCCTGCCGTCCACCTGATTCCAAAACAGCCGTATAACTTGTTCCTTGTTGCCGTCATCGGTCTGCGGAAGCCCAAGAAATGCCTTGGTAAAGCTCAATGTGCTTTCCACGACCAAACGGTCGGCGGTAATGGGCGAGAAAATAAAATCCATTGCTTTTAATGTGGTCAATACTCCTTTGGTATTGGCTGTTCCTGGCAGGTCAAAGAAAATAACGTCCGGAACAATTGCCAACTCACTTACATATTGCGAAGCACTCTGCAGAGCATTTTCAGCCTTGCACCTGATAATCGGATACGCCTTTTTGTTAATGGATTGATATTGTTTCATTGCCGCCTTTTTGTGGTAGTCATTCTGCATTACGGTTTTCATATCCCGTTCCCTCATATTGCTCAGGCTGTATTGCGGAAAGTCGCAGTCCATCACCAGTACATTAAATCCTAAACGGTAGTGAAGCACACTTGCCAGCAAAGTGGTCATCGTTGATTTTCCAACACCTCCTTTTTGGGTGGAGAAGCTGATTTTTAAAGTTTTCTTTGTTGTTTCCATTATTTAAAAATTTATTGTTGCTTTTTTTATCTGTTTTGCAGGAATGAATATTTGTGCATCTGGATTTTCCCTTATCCCGATATTCCTGCATAGCCTTTTGGGCATTTTTATGTAGAGTCGTCTGCATTTATTTTTGCCTTGTAAAGGATATACTTTAGCAAGCGGAAAGCCTTACAAAAAGCAAAACGCTTTACTGTTTTTAAAACTTTGTACTTTTATTGCAGACTGTCTGTATATAGACCCATTTTATTTCCTTGTTGGACTGCCTTTTTTACTGCCTGCATTAAAACCATAAGGCAAATAAAGCGATTGATTGGTCTGCCTGTGGATGTATGGCACATATAGGCTTTCAAAGGCACTGTTTGGCGCAATAGTGGAGCACATTGTTTTGTGGGAGAGGGATTTATTCTGTAAAGTATTTTTTTTGTTATCGGATTTAGACAAAAAGAATAGGACTATCCATTCAAAAGGAAACAGCCTAAAGCTGTTTTTTCCTGCTAACTTTAATCCGCCTGAAAGGGCGGGTTTTCCTTTCGCCAGAAAGGAGCAAGTTGTGTTCTGAGCTGCTTGAAATACTTTCCGCAGCTCAAAACCACTTGCCCTTGCAGGGGCAGTAAAAAAACTCCGAAGTCGTTTTTTAATTAGTTGTATCGAATGTTTTCAGTGTTAGCTTCCTTCCTTAATAAGTTCACCTGATTTTTTTAGTATCGATATCATATTAAACATCCTTTCAGGTTTACGACGTTTTTTATACCCATATTTCTAAGGTTATTTTTAGGTATCAAAGGAAAAAACTATTGCTTTTTGTCCATAAGGCCTGTATTTGCTAGCCTTTTTATGTGTTTTAGCTTTTTTAGTAGGCCAGTAAAATGGCTCGTTTTTTGCAAATTTTGGCTCGTTTTTCGTAACAATCCTTCCAGAATATTGTTTTAATTTAGCTTTACAAAACACTAAAGATGTGATTACTAGCTAATTTTAGCAGTATAAGCTGGGCTGAATTGGTATGTGCGAATCTCATATAAAATATGATTCACAGAGAGGTGAAGAGAAAACATGAAAATGGAAGTCTCTTTTAAAAATACTATAGTCGATATAATCTGCTGGCTTTGTATTCTGCTATTTGCATAGACTGATATAAGCAAAATATTAGAATTTGAATTTTGTTATTCAACTTTAAGTCACAAACGGCCTTTTCTCTCCCGTTTTGATATGAGATAATCCTGAATGGATAAGGGTTAATTATTTATTTTAAAGAATTTTACAATATAGTTATCAATTATAATAAAATTTAGCCAACGTTATAAGTAAAATGGATCGTTTTTTACATTTTTTGGATCGTTTTTGTCAACAATCCTTTGACAGTTATGCTTTAATTTAGCTGTATAAAATATTTACCCCCGTGATTTTTACAAAAAAAAGCTACATATGTGAGGGTGGTTTGGTATGCCCTCAAGTGAGATTATACTGGAATACTGTAAACGTTAAAAGCAATGACATGAAAACATCAATATCCTTTAAAAATACTACAGCAGACATAATCTGCCTGCTTTATATACTGCTTTTTGTTTACGCGGCAGTAAGCAAATTGCTCGACTTTGAGAACTTCCGTATACAATTAGCGCAGTCGCCGCTGTTAAGTTCGTTTGCAGGAGTTGTGTCATGGACAGTACCGATAATTGAACTGCTGATTGTAGCATTATTGTTATTTCCATCAATGCGGTTCTGGGGACTATGGACAGCATTCAGCTTAATGGTCATGTTTACCGCTTATATATTCATTATTTTAAACTACAGCCCATTTGTCCCTTGTTCCTGTGGAGGAATTCTGCAGAAGATGGGATGGGAGGAACATTTCATTTTTAATTTTGTTTTCATGATGCTGGCCGCAGCAGGTATCCTGATACTGCGCCGGGGTGTGCCAAAGGCACACTTTATTTCAAAACCTGCTGCACTGGCCAGTGCCTTTTCTATGACAATATTTTTCAGCATCGGTATTGTTGCCTTGCTGTTTATGGTATCAGAAGATATAATCCATCACCGAAATAATTTTGTCCGTCGTTTTCCTCCCGGATTGGCCAGCCCGATTTTTGAAAAGAAACTTGATTTCAACAGTTATTATCTGGCTGGATTTGGTAATGGTAAAATCTATCTGGGCAATATCACGGCTCCCCTTACCGTAACTATTCTGGATACCCTGCTGCACAAGCAGGAGCGCTATATGATTTCTCTTTCCGATACCCAGTTAAATTTCAAATCCATCAAAGTTGCCGTCCGCCCTCCATATTTCTATGTTTTTGACGGTTCGGTTCCCTGTCTTTTTAGTGGCAGAACATCAAACTGGAAGGCCCAGTTGTGGCCAAATAAAAAGGCATTCTTTACGAATTTTGAGCCTATTGATTCTATAACCGTTGCTTTTAGGGGCATTGATACCAAGTCAAAAGAAAATATTTTGGGTATTGTATCTGCCCATCAGGGTTCAAACCTGAGACTGTCTGACAAATTACTGCAGAAGCAGATTGACGGGGTGTTTGATACCGATGGAATGCTGCTCTATAATGCACAAAAACAAGAGCTGCTCTATCCTTACTACTACCGGAATCAATATATCGTTGCAGATAAAGATCTCAACTTGAAGTACCGTGGAAAAACGATAGACACCAACACGATCGCAAAAATTAAGGTTGCCTTTCATTCCAAAGAAAAACAGAGCCAGTTATCGGGCCCGCCCCTGATTGTAAATAACGATGCAGCGACCGATGGCAAGTACCTCTATATAAATGCAGGCCTAATGGGAAAGTTTGAGCGCAGCTCCATGTGGAAAAAAGCGTCTATTATTGACGTCTATGATATTGAAACCGCTACATACATTTCCAGTTTTTACATCTATAATAAAGGAGATAAAAAGGTAAGACAATTCAGGATCAACAGTGGACGGCTTGTTGCCTTTTTTGGTGAAGATATCGTTATATATAAGCTTCGCTACTAACAATATAAAGAACTACTGATCAGCAGCAGGGGAAGGTTGAAAACCTGTAACAGAGTAAACCGTAATTTAATATTAGAAACCATGAAAAATAGATTTTTCAAACCGGGGCTGCAAATTGCAGCCATTCTAATCGCAGCATTCGGTGCATTCGCCTTTAGCCAGGCACCCGCAAAAGATGCTTCATTAGCAATTGTTTTTGGCAGAATGCCAGTTAGCTGTGCTGACACCAACATCCAGTGTCAAACTGAAGATGTAGGCCCATTATGTAAAAGCGGCACTACCACTCTATATGAGTGGGACGGCAGCGGCTGTGCACAACCATTGCACAAAATACCGCAGTAGTTTGTTTAACCCTTAAAGTTCAATGCCGGGACAGATGTTCCGGCATTGTTTTAATTTCCTTATGGCATAGTACCAATTCCTTTGAGGTAGTAGTCAAACCAACAGAGAATCTTATCACAGAGATCTTTACAAGCTTCGGGTGCTGCCAAAGCATGGCCTTCTCCCGGATAAATAAGCATTGTATGCTTTTTGCCTAATCTACGTAATGCTAAATGTAATTCCAGACTTTGCTCCCACTTAACAGAGGAATCTTGTTTACCATGCCAACTCAACAATGGTGTGGTGATATTTGCTGCCTGTCCTACGGGAGAATTTTCGATATAACCGTCAAAGTCCACATATAATGATCTGCCCATTCTATACTGTCCATTCTCATATCTAGAATTTTGCACCTGTCTGCTGCGAATATCCAGTGTGCCACTTATCATATCCGTTACACCAGCTCCTGCAACCGCTGCTGCAAACAGCTTTGACTGTGTCACTATAAACGAAGTTTCATAGCCGCCAAAGGAATGTCCGATCAATCCTATATGATTTTCCTCTGCAATCCCAAGTTTTATAACTGCCTTTACCGCACCTTCCACACAATCAACTGCCGATCTGCCCGGCTCGCCAATTTCGTAGGTGATATCCGGGTACAGTACCAAGTAACCCTCAGAAGCATAATTTAGCGGACTAAACCCTAATGTATCGTATTGGGTAGGCTTAGCATAAGAATGGAATAAGTAAGACTGCTTTTCATATATAGAAACAATCAACGGGTATGTCTTTCCGAGTCTAAAATCAGGCGGGTAATATAATTTCCCCTGCAATTTATTCCCGTGCGCATCCGTGTATGAAATGAGCCGGACTGTTGCTTTTTCGAAATTATCTTCATGCACATTGCTTCGTACCAAAACTTCCGATTTGCCCTTTGCGAGAAACATTAGCTTTGGAGCGGTTACAGCAGTTTCGTTTATAAAAATATAGGCGTTCCTATTATGTGCCTTTTTTAAACGGGAATTTTTTGCAGCTGTGTAAAATAACTTTTGCAGTTTACTTTTATTCCAATAATAATATCCAGTTGCTTTATCGTCTCCTTGTGATTCCAGAACCAGCCCATTGTTAGTGTCGTAGCAGTCGCTTACAAAATTGAAACTGTTTACTTTCGATTGCAGTTTGTTGACAGCCGATAGCCGATAGGTAGTACCTCGTTTAAAACCATCGGTGATTCGCTGCCTGTTTTTGCCATCGGGTGACATCAGCCAGATATCATAGCGGTCATAAATAATGACCCTGCCATCGGAAGTCCAATCGGGACTTCCGTAGGGATGAGATGGCGATGGCCGGTCATTTTCAACATCTGTCAGAGGTGTAGTCATGGTACCCGTCAGGCAGGTATGTTTCATTGTTCTTGTGTCATATACCCACCAATTCTTGAGATCAAAGTAGCTGATGTATCGACCGTCCGGGGATGCTCCCATGGTCAATAGCTTGCGGTTTTGTTTTGTGGCCAGCAACGTTGTTGCGCCCGTTTCTACATTTGTAATATAAAAATCAGCATAGCCATAAACATCGTATTGGGGCTCATAGTCCTGCGGATGGTAACCCACAAAACACCTGTAGTCCGGTGCAAAAGTTCCGACAGGACGTCCCTGCGTTGCGACCTGCACCACCTTCTCCTGCTTTGGAATCCATACCGTCACCATCGGTGCATATTCATAGTTTCCATAGATTTTTTCTCGCGGGTATTCCCAGACTGTTTCGGAATCCCACACCTCGGGGATTACAGAGAAATCTGCAGGTTTTAACTTTGCGCAATGAAAGACAACTTTATTGCCGTCATCACTTATATCTAATGCTGTAGAGCCAAGAGGCCTATCAATGTATCTATCCTTCAATTCGGGAAATTTTTCACGATCTAACATTTCTAAAACAGGTACAGTCTGGACGTTTTGGCAATAGCCAATATTGTAAGTACCTCCGTTTTTCGCCATGAAAGCAAATGTATTTCCATTTGCAGACCAAACGACATTACTAAAATCAGAGCCTTTCGCAATGGCTATTGGCTCAAATTTTCCGCCATGCTGTGGCTGTAATAACAATATACTATCGGAAGTAATACCTACAATACCGGTTCCCTCATGAATGCTAAAAGACAGTACTCCCGCGTAAAAATGCTCACTACTATTATTAAGGCTCAATATTCGCAATCCCTTTTCATTATTGCTTTCCAATGCGACCAAGAATTTTCCCTTGCTGAAAAATTCTGCCTTGTCAATATCATTGAATGATTTGGTAATGCCGGTATTGAGGTTGTGTAAAAGCAGGCCGCGTCCAGGCGCGCAAAGCTTGACCCATTTACCATCTCCACTAAAACAAGCATCAATGCAATCAGGATATGCAATCTTTATACCCGTCTTTACATTTTGTATAAAGAGCGTGTCAATACCGGTATCATAATCAAGAATATAACTTATCCATTTGGCATCAGGAGAAATTTGCTCGCTTGTCAATGTATTCCATTTGTCTGCGTCAGACCAAAGCATTTTTCTCTTCGAAGCCTGACCGTAAATTGCACCGAGCGAAAACAGCATTACTATAATCGCGTAACTATTTTTACTTAACATGTTTTAGTAACCGGGGTTTTGGTATAGGTTGCTGTTCAAAAGGATTTCTGTTTCTGGTAACGGAAACAGAAGGTGCGTAGCATCCCATGAGGGTTTGATTGCTCCAATGACCATTGCCGCTTTATTTGTTCGTACTAGGTCAAACCATCGGTGTCCCTGTTCGGTAAAAAGTTCCAAACGTCTTTCTGCCATAATAGCATCGAGTAAATCCGCAGGGTTTGTGGAAACATTGTCAGAAAGTCCAGCCCTATGACGAATTACATTCAAGTCCGAACGCGCGCCATCTATATCACCAAGGTGCGCCAGTGCTTCAGCCCGTATCAAATATTGTTCGGACAATCGCAGCATTATCGTAAATTCCTTAGACGTACCGGTATTAATTATTTGCTTGTATTTGAATGGATAGTACCACGTATTGGTTCCATTTGTGGCACTTCCTATCCAGTTTGCGCGGCGAAAATCTCCTGCACTGAATGCGTTTACAAGTGAATTATCGAGGGCGAAAAAAGGCGGCGGTGTTGCAGTAAATACAAATGTCCGTGCATCAATCGTGTTAGCGCCTGCGAGTCCTGCGTGAAGCGACCATATCGCTTCGCTGCTTTCTTTTAAAAAGACAGCTGCCGGATCCTGTACTATTACGTATAAAGTATTGCCGATTACTGTGCTGGCCTCGGCAGCAGCCAAATCCCAATTTTCGTTGTACAGGTATATACGCGCAAGCAATGCCGAAGCAGCTGCTTTGTTTGGCCTCACCCTAAAAGAAACAGCATATTCATCTGGCAGTAACATTTTCGCCTGCAATAAATCGGCAATTACTGCCTCATATACTTCAGGTATGGATTGCCTTGAAACCATTGCGTTAACATGATAATCTGTTGTAGTTATATATGGAATTTTGCCGAAAACATTCATTAGGTGAAAATGCAGCAACGCACGAATGAACAACGCTTCACCTTTTAGTTTTTCCTTGTCGGCAGTCTCTATTGTTTCAGAGTTTTCTAACCCTTCAATCAGCGCATTTGCCGCATATATCTGACCATAGCCCGTGTTCCAAAAGTTTGCAACAGATGAGTTTGTTGCGCTGACCGTATGGTTATAATAAGGCGCGGCTGCAGAACTGCTGCTATAAACAACCAGTTCGTCTGAATAAGATGCCATCAAAGCAGAAAGTCCCTGACCATTCGCGGAAACAAGACCACTTTCGCGCATTCGTGCATAGATATCTGACAATGCTGCCGTCGCCGTCGCGGCATCATTATAAACCGCTTCACCCGTGAGCTGCGATTGAGGTAAATCTACCTCGGTAAAACTTTCGCAGGCCGAAAACCAAGCCGCCAGCGTTAGAATCAATATTATCTTTATAGAATTATATGTTTTCATTGTGTATAGCTTTTAGATTAGAAACCAATTTGAAATCCAATTGTGAATTGACGAAGCGGCGGCAGGTATAATCCGGAACGGTTCTCAGGATCGGCACCTTTGTAATTTGTAAAGGTTAGCAGGTTTTGACCCTGCAGGTATAATTTCCCGGTGAATGCCTTGCTCCAGTTTTCGGGAATCTGCCACGAAAGGCTGATGCTCTTTAATCTTACGAATGATGCATCACTTATGGATGCACTGCTATTGCTGAACATGTCCGCTGCATTAATCGCATCATCATTTAGCCCGCTCGTATACATTTGGCTATACGCGCCCGTTCCATCCTGTGGCCAATGGCTTGCAACTTCTGCAGCCTGATTTACCATTAATCCCGGAGCCAGTGCCGTATAGGCAAAGTTCCTGCCTTGCTGTTTTACAAATTGAAACAGGAAATCCAGTTCCCAACTTTTGTAATTGATTTTGTTTCCCAATCCACCGAAGTATTCAGGAGCGGTATCTGCAATATATTGGCGGTCGCTTGCATTGATTATACCATCACCATTGTAATCCTCAAAAGTGTAAATACCCGTTTGGGGATCGATACCCGTGTAATGGTACACTTTGGCAATGCCCAATGATTCGCCTACTACCAATGAATTCGCATAGGTAGAACCTTCAAGTCCGGGGAATGAAACCAGTTTGTTTTTAGAAACCGAAAGGTTTACCGTTGTTGTCCAGTTAAAATCCTTTGCTTTGAGGTTGACTGTTCGCAGTTCTAGCTCTACACCAGTGTTTTCTACGGCTGCATCAAGATTTGCCAGTATTGATGGAAATCCTGTAGTGCCCGGCAATGGAATACCGACCAGCTGATTTGATGAACGGTTCTTAAAATAAGCCGCGGAGAAAGACACATTATCGTGAAGAAAACCAAGGTCGATAGCGGCCTCGAATTTCCTATTGGATTCCCAGCCAAACTGCGGATTATAAAGGCGTGTGGGCACCATTCCAATAATGCCGTTATAATTATTTGTCGAAACGGAATAGGTATCGAGGAACTGGTAATCGCCGATCTGGTCATTGCCCGTTATACCGTAACTAGCCCTTAGTTTTCCGAAACTAAGAAATGTAAAGTTATCCTTTAGGAATTGCTCATTTGAGAAAATCCATGCGCTGCCGATTGCCCCAAAGTTTGCAAAGCGATTTCCCGGACCGAACCTACTGGAGCCATCGCGCCTGCCCGTAACATTGACAATGTACTTGTCCGCCCAGACTGCGTTGAGGCGGGCAAAAAAAGCATTATAACGGTACTCCGACAAGATATGGCTTTGGACGGCTCGGTTGGTAGCGGCCGCCAAATTATTGATCAGGCTGTTGCTCACGAAGCCGGAACCCGATTGTGAAAGCTGTTCCCCATTTTGCTCCTGAAACGTCGCACCGATAAGAGCGCTTAACTTCAGATTATCCCATTTCCTGTTCCAGTTAAATTGCGGTTCGATGATCCACGAACGACGTGAGCCAGTACTTACCGCTAGTGATGAATTAGCACTTGTAAGCCCATAGGAAGGATTGTACATTGTCGATGGTGCAGTCCGTATTTCGGATATACGGCTGTCATTATACCCAACGCTTGTTCGTAATTCCCAAGCTGAATTAAACTTATAAGCCAGTATTGCATTTGAAATCAGGTTCTGTGTTTTAGCAGAAAATTTGGCTTCCAGATAGCCCAATGGATTATTGAATGTCCCATTTTCCCAATTTAATTTCCCTTCATTATCATACAGGGCAGGTGCATTGGGTGGCAGCATGTATGCCTCGGAAGTCAGATCAATACCGGGCAGTGCATTATTATCGGAAACATAATCAGCCGAAAATATCAGACTGAATTTTTCATTATCAGAACGGTGTGTAATGCTGCTATGAACAGAACCCTTCTTGTACTTTGAACTGCCCGGAATGACAGTCGTTTCATCACGGAATGTTCCGCTCAAAAGAAATTGTGTCTTCACTGTGCCTCCTGAGACTGAACCCTGCAATGTGTTTATCTGGGCTGTGCCGCCGATCAGCTTATCTTGCCAATCGGTATAGCGGTTACGATCCCAAGTACCATTTACATCATATTCCCAGTCAGGATATTCAGTTATGCCGTCATTTGCAAAAGCTTCATCCCGCATGGCGATATATTGCTGTGTGTTCATCAGGTTTACTTTCCTTGCGACTACCCCGAATGTGGTGGCGCTGCCGACTGTAAATCGTGTTGCGCCGGCTTTTCCTTTCTTGGTTGTAATAAGCACCACACCGTTTGCTCCTCGGGAACCATAGATTGCGGTAGCATCTGCATCTTTTAATACTTCGATACCTTCTATATCTGACGGGTTAATGCTATTAAGAGGACTTGTTGTTCCCGGCATGATTCCACCGGAAAGACCTGTTGTCATTACCGACTGCGAAGAATATGGGACACCATCAATAATGTAAAGCGGGGCGTTTCCCTCAGTGCGTATGCTGTTGCGGCCGCGAATCTGAATATCAAAAGCCCCACCGGGAAGCCCTGTGCTTTGTGTAATGTTTACTCCCGACATACGCCCCTGCATCGCAGCAAGCGGATTGCTTACCGATTGATTTTCTATATCTTTTGAAGTTATTTTAGCAATACTGCCCGTGCGTTCCTTGTCCCTAACTTTATAATACCCAGCATTGATAGTTACTTCCTTAAGCTGAGTGCTATCTTCGGACAATATTATCTTTATTGAAGTTTGGTTTCCAACGATAATTTCCTGCGTGGCATAACCTATAATTGAAAAGACGAGTACGTCTGTTGAATTAGCGGTAATTGAAAAATTGCCTTTTTCATCTGTTACGGCTGAATTGGTAGTTCCTTTAACTATGACTGTGACGCTTGGAAGTGGTCCAGCGGCATCGGTAACGGCACCTGTAATCTGCTGTTGTGACTGCTTCGCGTAGCTTCCAAACGTTAGTTCAGTTGCGTAAATTGGATTGGAAAGCAGCATTGCGAAAATAAAAATGCAAAGACAGGAAGGCCTGCCCTTGTTTAATGAAAGATTTTTCATAATTTTAAAAAGGTTAAATGAAACGAGAGTTTGTTTTTCCCAGCCTTCTATGCTAGTTTCGACGCGAGATAGAAGGCTTTTTCTTGGTAATTATTTTGGTATTGGGTTTGATCTGAGTAACTTTAAAAATCTAAATGTTTATTTGGGCTTGAGGAATGACCAAGGGCTAAAGATTCAGAAATGATTTACCTAGAATTACATGCTTGCTGAATTTCTAAAGCCCATTATTGTTACTTAATAGAAATAGCCTGAGCCTGCCTATGACTAACTCAACAAAGACAATATAGCCCAGGCATTGTGTGTAGCTAATTTTTTTTACTCATAGGCATGCTGGATTTAACGGTTAAAGAATAACTGTTGCGAGACATGCAATATGGAAGTAAACGCTAAGAATGAAGCTGAAGTAATGAATTGAGGCCAAAAAAAGAGGCGCGGAACTCAGCTTATTGCACTAGAGGTATTGGCCATACCTTACCACAAATAAGTGAGCCCACGCCGTTTGACGTGAGCATCTTACTTATCATCTCGTGGTAATTTGAAAAGGCCAATTTTCTAGTACGAGATTCAAAGCGAATGCTTCAAATATTTTTATGAAGAATCGCAAAAGTACATTACTTTATCGTAATGTAAAACAAATATAACAAAAAGGATTAACGTGGTAATATATTGCCACGTTAATTTGATTAAATTTAATCAAATTGCCTAAAACTTAGGCTATGATTAGTGAAGATACAAAAAGTGAGTTTATATTACAATTCGGTAAACGACTAGCAGAAATTAAAAAAGAGAAAGGGCTGAGCTTTAGAAAAATTGCAAAGAATTGTGATCTAGATGCAAGCTTTATTAGTAAGATTGAAAAAGGAACAGAAAATATCACTTTAGAAACGATACTTAATTTGTTGCATGGATTGAAAATACAACCTAAAGAGTTGTTTGATTTTGATGTTAATTTAGATAAAGAATAGTTCTACCAGATTATTCAAATACCACATAAAAAAATAAGATGCTTTCAGCATCTTATTTTTTTATACGGAAAACCGTAACACATAATTGTAAGTATTTTGTACGTTTGATATATTGCAATATAAGGAACCTCCTTACTACAATGTGCCCTGACAAACCAACTAATTGAAATCTTTATCAATGGACAATAAAACAGTAAACGACTTTCATCAAAAGATGACAGATGAGCGACTTAACAATCACCATGCTCATGAACCTGAATTAAAAAGGATATATCGAGAAATCATATCTGATATGTCAGCTGACTATTCAGAATATACCAAGCATGTACCAAATTTTTTGTCAAGCTTAGAAGCCAACAATCCGCACTCAATTTCTTACTCATTATTACAATTTTTTGAATTATATGAGCGGTTATTGAGCACAAAGCAATTCAGTCCCTTCGACTTAGCTATAATGGATTATGAAGCGGATAAAAAAACAATTGCAAAAGTGAAACCAATTTTTGAAGCATCTCTTTCAAAGAATAATCAGCAAAGATTGTCTGAAGAAAACTTTGACATCTCAACATTAACTGCCGTAGATAAAAAAGAAATGTCGGCACTTATCATTCATAAACTTCAAAATGATTCCAAACAATTGAATTGGACCCGTGAAATGGTAGATGACACCATGATGCAGTTAACTTTTTTACGGCAAATATTGGGTTCACTTCATAATAGTGAATTATTCTACCATGCAGTCGGATTATTTATTGACAGGTTGACATCTTCGGAGTACTATCAAGCTGGACGGGATATTGCAGAAGAGATAATAATTTCATCCTACAAAGATGGTATGCCTGAACTAGGTTATTTTAATTCATTTCGCTTATACTCAAATGTTGGCAGCATACACTCTGCCTTATTATATGCTAACCTTAGTATCACATGCATACTGAATAAGCCCGCTCCATATTCTGAAAAGTATATAAAGGAAATCATTTGGCAGGGAATTAAATTCTTCAGAAATGTAAAACTTTATCCATGGGCAGCAAAAATATATAGTGAAATCCCTGTTGAGTTAATTTATACTGGCCATGAAAGAAGATCTCTTGATCACAGTTACTTCATGTTATTACTAATGATGTTGGAGCCATCTCTACCGCCAAAGTTGCTAGACTATATGCATAAAGAGAGGGAGAAAATAATTAGTGGCGGAATAAATGAAGCATTACCTTGGCTATTGACACTATACAATGTAAGAAGACTTTATCCTAATGCTGATTTCAGCGTAACTGGTTTTGGGTTCTTTCTTAGCATTTTTGAATTAATTGTTCCTTCTGAGACAATTAAAAAATATAAAGATATTATTGAAGGAGTTTCAGAAGAGCTTAAAAAGCATCTCAAGGAATCACTGGTTAAGCTAAATGAAACTAGAAACACCACTGACTTTGTATATGATAATGAAATTGCAATCAGGATTTCAAATCGCTTGATTGAATATAGTAAAAAAAATGAAGATGCACCGGCATTTCTTTTGTCAATGATGTTAAAGTCAGACTATAGTATCTTATTCAAACAAAAAGAATCGAAAAAACTTGCTCCACTAATACTGCCTGAAATAAACGTTGATAGTTTAGAATCACTTTATGAAAATAAGGATTCCTTTTTGCAAGCGTTTCCAGTCAAGATAAGCAAATCAATGAACTGGATTGGTTTTTCAGAAGGTAAATTATACCAGCTTCAGCTATTCAATAATGAATACAAATTTTCTTCTTTATATGATTGGAATCATGATGAATATAAAGAATTACTTAACAGCAATTTTTTCGTTGATCTTAGCTTCGATGATACAATAAAAGATAAAGGTGGTGTAAGACAGATTTCACCTGAAGAGTTTGATGAGGAAGAAAAAAATATGGCCAAAAAACTAAGTATAGGCAAAATTCAAGTTGATGAACATGCCGAAGAAGTTTATATAGTGAAGGACATGGAACTATCTAGCTATCCTCACAACTTGTTACTGAATGAAAAGGGTGATTTTATAGCGAAGAATATTCCAATAACAAATGTACTTTCAACTGAATGGTTACTTCAAACGAATGGTTTTCTGCCATTACCGGCATATTTTAGTAAGTCTATTTGGATTCCAATTGAAAGTGGCGATTATCCTCTAAGCTATTTGTTCAGTAATATTGAAAAAACTTTGCAAGACAATTCGTTCAAAGTGTTTAAAGAAGTTGAACTCACCAAACCTCTTTCATCCGATATTAATATTGTTTGCTCCCATGGCGCTAAAGATATTTCGGAAACTCAAATAGTGTTCCAAGAAAACACTGCTACCTATGATCTTAATTCTATTATAGGAGAAGGTAAAATTCTGATTTTTTTTGTGTGTTATTCAGGATCAATGAAAACAGAATTTTTTAGAAACAATATTACCTCAATGGTTAAGAGATTTATTGCTCAGGGGTACGAGTCTGTTATTGCTCCTTATTGGGCTTTGGATGTTACGATTCCAAGATACTGGTTGCCTGAATTTTTAGAATCCCTTGATCGAGGTCTAACCACATCTCAAGCAATGTTTAATGCTAACAGAAAAGTATATGCTCAATATCCTACTCCAGCAGCTTGGGGTTGTTTGCACTTATATGGAAATCCAAATCTTAAGATTAAAGAGTCTTGATAATATCCAACATCTCCCTTCCATATCTAAATAAGACAGGAAAATGCTACTTTTAAAATACAGCTTTCGTAGAAAGTTAAAAAAAAATCCAATTTAATAGAAATGGCTAATAAAAAATGAACGAAAAGATTAAAGAGTTTAGTTTAAATGCAATAGCACCTTTACTAAACGTTTCAGAAAAAGGAGCAACGCAGATTTACCAATTTGACATTGATTGTTTTGAAATGAAAGATTACAACTATGTAAATGTTTTAAAAGAAAGTGATTTTTCACATATTTTTGATGTGGTTACAAAAATCGTTGGACCTTGTGTATACTATTTTGAAATTGTATCGGGTCATACTCCCGAAGAAATAGTAAATAGAGTCACAGAATACAAATTGACCCAAAATTCAAAAGCCGTACCTGCTATCAAAAAGAATTTTCCACATAGTAGAGTTCTCTATGTTGGCAAAGTCAAAAAAGGAATTTGGGGAAGACTAGTTCAGCACTTAGGCTATTATAAAGTTCAGGGAACACAAGGACTCCAACTTTTCTATTGGACAAAAGGAACAAATGTTTCTTTGAGAATGAATATATTTGAATTTGAGCAGGAAATGGCTGACTATATGGGAGTTTTAGAGCATAAGCTCGCAAAAGAATTGAAACCAATTTTGGGAAAACATAATTAATTATATATTATCAATTTAGAGAGATGAAACAACCCAAAATCTATTTTGATAAAGAAACTTATACTTCTGTTCTTTCACAATCAATTTTGGAAGCATATTGGCAAAATACTGCCGGAATATTTACTTTAAGAATAGATGAAATTGGGAAGAGTTCCATCCATTAATAATGAAAAAGTAAGTGATAAATTTTGACATGCAGTAGAACTTCTTGATAATTTTAAAACTACACAAAGACTAACTGTCAAATAAGTTTTTAGTTTATAATTGATTAAACAAATATTTATGTACATAAAAAATAATTTAAAAAAAGTTGATTTTAACCTCTCACCAGAAATAAATTAAAAATGCAGGAAATTAATTCGAAATTTAAATCAATAAGGATAAATTTACGAAAAGAAGGGGCAGATATTTGTGAAGATGTATTTCGAAGATTTCATCCCTCAACAATTAGAGGTAAAAAAGAAATTTGTATTTTCTGTAATTCGACTTCTCAACTTACTAAAGAGCATGTTCTGCCAAGATGGGTATTTCAGAAAAGTACTACGTCCGAATTTATTTCCAGTGTAAATCGACAATCCCAAACATATAACAAATCGGTAATTCCAACTTGTTCAGAATGCAATAATTCAATTCTTGGATATATTGAAAATCATATGATAAAATCGGTTGAAAGATTACAATTTTGTGAAATTTATGATGAAGACGATTTATCCAATAGCATTCGGTGGTTAGAGATAATTGATTATAAGGCACAAGTCTACGACTGTCGTAGAAAATATTTTAAATATGGCAAATCAGAATATGATAAAGATTGGGGAATATTTCCTGTTGCAATGATGCGGCATTTTATCGATATGAATCCATTTAAAGTTCACACGTATATTCGAAGTGCTCAACGACGTATTACTGTTAAAAATAAAAACAATAGACTCAATTCACTTATTATTTTTGACACTTTACATCCTCATCTTAATTTTTTTACCAAACCAAATGAATATGTATTTGTGAGTTTTCCAACTTGTAAGATTGCTTTATTCTATTTTTTAAGAAAGAACTTTAATCTACTAGAAGATGCTGAAAAAGAGGCACTGTATATAATTTCAATGGTTGCTAAAACATAATTTTAAACACATTACCTTAATAAAATTTCTAAAATGGATAATCTCACTACAAAACAAATTAAAACACGTTGGACTGATATCAAAAAACAAATTAATGAAAGGCAATTATTAGCTTACAGAGTTGGTATTGCATTAGAACAATGGGACACCTACATGTACTCAATTCCAAGTGATATTGAAGTAAATAGAATATATCTTGCAATACAGGAAGACAGGACAGCAAAGACTCTTAGAATCAAAAATGGACTTTCAAAAATTGTAGGATACCGAGAGTCGGTTCAATTCGCTCGTAAAAGTGGGGTATCAGATTCTTATATTCGTAATATCATTGAAGGTAAAAATATAATGGCTGGTTATGATATTATAAACAAATTGGAATTATTCCTTAATAACGTTTTACACGATTTCGAATTATCAATTGAGAACCCTTTAACTCTAAAAAGTTATTCCCAAGACTATTTAGGAGAAATTGCAAGTGAAGTAAATAAAGTTGCAGAAAATTTACGTCATTATTGTTTTAAACTATCAGAAATGGCAAGGAAACAAGAGTTGGATAAAGATTGGCAAGGAAACTCAATATCACCATCAAGGACAATAGAATATTCAATGGAAAGTTTAGCTGAATTAAAAGCAAAAGTAGACACATTTTGGAAAGTATATATAGAAAAGCAAGCCAAATAAAAAGGTAGTAGTATTTCACTAGCTGTGCAAGTGAGGCACTACCTAATTAAAATTAGAATGTGTGGTCAACGTAGAGAATTATTTCTCAAAAACATTCGGTCAGATTTTCATTCAGTATTTTGGTCAATATCTCGTTTATTTTAAAACGAAATTTTTAAGGATTTCGGATTTTGTCTTTTATGTCTTGCAGCTCCCGCTATTTTATAAAGTATTTTATTTATAATAACTACACAGTATTTGTTATCCCTTACCATATTTTCGGAATGCTGCAATTGTTTGATATATTCCATAACTAATAAATATACGTGATAACCAAAGTACAAGTTGAATTTTCCATTCATTATTTAAAGTAGAATATTTTTCTAGTTCTAATTTTGGAAAAGAGCTAATAAAAATTACATAATCTTTATAATCTTCATCAAAACAAAATTGCATATTTAGAGTTCTTACGTAGAGAATAAAAAATAAAAGGCCGGTTGTCAATGTAAAAACAACTCCGCGAAACCAACTATTACCATTGTTATTGGATAAATAATTTAAAAGTAAAAGAATGCTGTCAAATCCAAACCTTTTACTTAAAAGTAATTGTCTATGTTCTAATGATTCAAATTTACTTGCTATATCAATATCTCCTTTTGTTTTGGCAATCTTTTTTAATTGATTATAAACGTTCTTTAAATTTAATATTCTTAACGACCTTTCTTTAATTCCATAGCCTGCTATTGGATTTTTACTTCTCGCTAATATCTTATTCGGATATTTATAAAAATTTGCTCCGTCAATATTACTATCAGCAATGATAATTTCACTAAAAAGATTCACATCAGAATTTAGAAAGCTCATTTTTCCAGAAGTAGTATTTTGAATAACAAAATAATTACCTGTCCTTATATTTGAAAATGATAGTATTCCATTATTTTGATAATCATTTAAATATAGGGTGTTAATATCGATGTCTTTAAAAAAAATATTCCCAAAGTTAATTCCACTCAATGTAATATCTGCATATAATCGTTCTATCACTATACTACCCTGATTTATTCCGTCTATACTTAACATGGTTAATTCTGCATTATCCTTATTATTTTTGTAATTGTTTAAGTTTAGCACTTCTTTATAATTACAGTTTGAAGTATTAAACATTTCTATTTCTGAAATGTTTACAGTAACATCTTTTTCAAAATTGGAAGAATGGAATGTTAGGCTTTTAATTTTAATATCTCTTGGTTTTGTTTCAACAATACTTAGGTCATTTATATAAATTATACCATGAAAAGAACTTCTATAAAAACTTACATATTCAAAGGCTCCATCTTCGAAATCGATTCGGCTCTGAAAGATTGAAGATTCAAAATAAAGATTTGAAATGCTTACTGCTTTGCCAAATTCAATCCTTTTTTTGAATTCCCCTTCGAAGAATACATTATCATAACTACTTCCTTTAAATATAATCTCAGAGAAAACGTTAGAGCATTTTAATTTCAACTCTTTAAATTGATTTTCTACAAGAAACTCAACTTTTGATTCTCGATGAGAATAATTACTATTAACATCATTAATAAGAACGTTTTCTACATTTGATGATATTATTTGTAATTCTCGATAATCACCATTTAGTTCTAAGTGTTTTCCTTTTAGACCTCTAATAGATAAAAAATCTGCAGTATTAGAAACAACATCTATATCTTGTGAATTACACCCAAAAAATGATATAAAATGAAAGGTTGATTTACCTAGGTAAAATTGTTTTTCAAAATGACAATCAAAGAAACTTATTTCTCTAGCAATAATATTTTCGAGTATTAGAGGATTCTTGAAAATACAATTAGAAAATGAAATATTTCCTTTTGTTTCAAAACTTCTTTCATCAACAAACTCTAAAAAGGTTCTGTTTTCAAATTTCACATCACTTTCTGATGTTGTTACAAATATTGATTCACTCATTCTAAGTTCTGTTTTAAAGGCTAATATTTTTGGGAACATCAATTTATCAATCAACAGAAGATATTCTGGATGTCAGCTCTCTCAAACTTAGCCCATATTTTTCGGTCAGTTCACTAACCTTATTAGTGAACATGTCAGACATATTTAGCCAATAATCTTCTAGCATATTTTTTGGAATTGAAAGGCTATCGTCTAAATTATCGAGATATTCACTTGTTCTGTAATTTTAATTACTGCTAACATTTCACTGTCCTAGCTGGCCTTATTTTTTTTAACCGGTTTTACAATTCCAGACATTCCAACATCTTTTTTTGTGTAATAGTCCTCAATTTCGTCTCGATATGAATGAATGAATATTTTTTCATTTTCTTTTTCGACACCTAAAGGGAATTTATTTTCAAAAAAGAAACCTAAAATATCTATTTCATCTTGAAATTCAACATCATTTCTTTCATATAAACTTAATCGATTATCTATATATGTCTTAAAGTCATTTTCATTTTCTATTAAATCAGAAAAAATCATTAAATCATACAGTGAAACAATCCATGTCCATTTATAAACAGAACTTAATACACCAGACTCGATTAAATATTTCAAGTTAACAGATACAGTTGACAAATGTTCATACATTACAGAAATTTTAATAATCTTATATTTTTTAGATTTATCAATTACCAATTTGTTCTGCTTGTTGTTTGCATTATACCTAAATTCAGGAGTTTCATTATCTTCTATAAACTTTTCAGCCCTATAACATTGATATGAACCTTCATTTACAGTGTCTGTTAATCTGTCTTTTAATCCTAAAATTGCTCCTCTACGATGTTTTTTGTTTAGTTCCCCAGCTTTAACTTCAATTATGTAAATTGTATCTTCGCCAATGCCTAAAATATCTAATTCTGGCTCTTTCGCTAAACCATCTTCGACAATATTGTATTTTAGAGAATGATAAAACTCAACACTTGGAAGAAATTTTTCAAAAAGTAATTTTGTTTTTCTTTCAATGTAATTATCACGTGAATTTGCAAAAGAGTTTCCTTTAAATGAATGTTCATAATAAACAGGGTCAGCTACCTGTAAAAGGTTTGCAGTAATATTAAAAATATTTCTAAATGGAAGACTTAATGAAAAGCAATAAAATTTATCTTCAACTTTAATTAATGGTTTTGTTTGGCTTACAGAATCACCTAAAATAAAACCACCAAACTTGCCTTTTAAGAATTCAGAATTGTCACCAAAACTGTGAGATAGTAGATTAAAAAGCTTTTTTTCTTTTTCGGTTTTGGGAACAACCCAAAATAATCGATTATATCCTTCAATATAATCTAGAGGAAGTAGTGAAGGCCCTTCTGGATGCCCGTCATCATATAAATCTAAATTATCAGAGACGAATTGTTGCATAAAATGCTTTCCTGATGACATCATTTCTTGCATTACTGCTTCTTCACCTTTTTCATCACTCCATTCTACAAATCTTTGATGTGCTAAATAACTTCCAAAAGCATTTCCAATTTTAGAAGCAACTAATGAATCTAACTTCCTGATTGTATTAAAGATATCAGCAGAATCAAAACCATAGTATTGCTGTAAAAAATCATTATGATAAGAGAATGTTTCTTCAAAAATTTCGGATACATGGGATTGGTAACCGTCACCACGAACATGCATGGCATCTTCCATTACAGCAATTTTTAACCAATGATCAAATTCGCTACCGCCTTTTGGATTTTCTGCGGACATTTCATAAAAGCCAATATTAATTTTTATTTTGGATAACTGGTTTTTTATTTCAAGGATATTTTCTTCAGTTGGAATTACTCCAAAATTTATATTTGGACTTGCTGATGCAATATTTAATGCATATTCAAGTATGACTTCAATCTCATCATCTTCAACTATTTTTTCTTTTTCAGCATGTTCCATATCTGGACCATTATATCCTTCCATGATTTGATTGTGAAGGTTTGGACTAGCTGAAATAAGTTTTGAGCCCAATCCTCCTAAGACATAAATTTTATCATATTTATTTATTAGTAAAATTGCTAAATTTATTTCATCTTTAATCCAATTAAAATACCTTTCTCTGTCAGTTTTTGCTTGTTCAACAGCATATTTCCATTGCGTCTTAAATTCTTCATTTATGTAAAAAGGGTCATCCATCTTTTGTGGTTTTCTATGGTTTTTCCTACGCTTGCTGGTAACCAGTTTATAGCAACCATAAAATTAAGGAATTGATTTCTATCAGCGTTAGAAATATTATTTTTAAAACTAAATTACTTATTTTCCTTTAATTTGGTTCGTAAATAATCTTATCCAAATAGCAGATTTGTAATCATGTTTGCAAAGATTAACAGTTAATTTTCAAAATACCTATTGTCATAAAATACCGAAATAACTTCTAAACACCATTTAAGTTTTTTCCTTGATTAGTTTCTCAAGTAGATTTTTGTCCATAAGATTCATCAGAAAATTAAAAAGCTAAAAATAAAAGGGATGAGTTCAATACTCATCCCTATAAAGTTAATTTTATTTAATAGTAATTACTGATTATCAATCTCTTTTAGTTTCGAAGAACAAAAACTACAGAATTGCTACATTAACGAAATTGTAAATCCGAAAAATTTACTAATGATAGTAAATTTACATTCTTATTTTCTCATCATAATGATTATAGTTATAAACTTTTAAAATTTCTTCTAAATACTTTGCGACAACTTTATCACTAAACCCAGATGATAAAAATTTTGAAATTTCTTTGAGTGATTTTGAAAATTTTTTCAAATCTATTATTTTGAAATTCTTCCCTTTCTTCAAAATTATATACGTGAAAGAGGGACTCTTGTTGGTATATAATCTATAAATTCCTTTGTGGGTATAACCCAATATTTTATCTTCAACTATCTCATGAATGAAAAATTTTTCATTGTTATTTTTAATATCAATTTCACCTTTCGACAACAAATATTCTTTTGAGTCCTTATTAATTCGCTCAACTACTTCGGGTTTGTCAACCATTTGTGAAAAACATAATTGGCTGAAAAACATTATAAATACTATAGTGATTTCTTTCATTTTATTATTTTTTTAATTCTTTCAATTCTTTTGCAATCTGATAACCTGTTGCGGTTGGGACTTTTTCCTTATCTCCCTTTTCTTCCATTACTTTTGCATTTTCGGCAGTTGTATGGTCAATTTCATGTCCTACCACTACACCAAGCATCTCATCAAAATTTAAGCCTTTTAAAGCATCGTCTTTCATGGTTCCAGATGATAGTTCACTCATTAAACCTTCAATGTTTGCAACTTTAATAGTAATGTCCGCACTAGTTACAACTACTTCTTCTACTTTTCCTGTAAATGGGTCAGAAGCTGCATCATAATTATTAGTTGTAACTCCTAACGTATAACTCCCATCTTTCCCCTTAGAAGCTTTAGAGGATAAATCAACGTCTAAAGTTATGGGAGCTTCAGAGTTAACTAATTTACCGAATTGCTCCCTACCTTTTTCAGTAGACTGCAAAGAATTTCCCACTCTTTTATCGTTATTATTCGCAAACTTTGTATATGCTCCTTTACCTCCGTTTGCTTTTGGGTCATAAACTTGTTCCGACTTACCATTCACCATTTTTCTCCAATCATCAGCCTGCATACCATCGGGGTCAATAAATCGCATTGGGTTGTCATAACAATATGTATAAGGTGACCAACGTCTTGATGTTTCCGATTTTGGGTCAATGTTCATCCATCTACCAAGTGCAGGGTCATAATTACGTGCTCCATAGTCGTAAAAGTTAAGCCCCAGCTCGTCTTGGAGTTCCTTGCCGTTGTATTTATAATTATACAGAGAAGGAACAAGGCTATTAAAGGCGACCGGAAGCAATGCCGGCATATTGTTGGCATTACTTTGCCACAGGATCAACGTATTATTATAATTGGTATGCTTTAATCCAAAAGGGTAATAATTGTTTTCCTCCAGTATGGTAAGAA
>NZ_JARQWR010000013.1 GCF_030766725.1 Flavobacterium aerium
TGTATTTCTGATGAACTTGTGCGCTGTTGCGGGTGCAAAACTACAACCTTTTTAGACTTAAACAATACTTTTTTAAAGTTATTTTTACCTTTTCTTAACTTTTAATCTCAATCAACTGAATTACACCGTATTGTAATCAATCTTTTTTTACCATATTATCGCAAATCGAACCAGTTTATCAACCTTTTCTGCTGCTAGCTCATTACAAAGGGTACTCTTATTGCAAATATCGATTGATTTTCCACTCTTGTTTTTACTTGAAATAGGCGATAACATCCCCTTTTGAGGGCTTCAGGTATTTTTAAAATAGAATTGGAAAGGATTTATAGGTTGTTTTACTGCTTCAGTAGACTATACTCTATTTCTTTTTTGATTTTAAACTCCTATATATAGTATCATTTCGATTCATTTTAATTACTCTACTATATTATAGAGTAGAATCTGCGTGAGGGATCGAAGTGAAAAGCCCGTAAACGGAGTGCGGACTTGAAACAGAGAGCCCGACTCTTTAGGTTATTCCCAAAATAACCTAAAGAGTCACGCCCTACTATATAGTATAAAAGATAAAGCTCGAATCTGAAAAATCAAATCCGAGCTTTATCTATATATTAGGTATAGTCTAACATGTTCTATTCAAATCGAATTGCTTTGACTGGTGATATCTTCGTTATAATATAGGACGGGATTAATAACACTACTAAGCAAATTATGATTGTTCCTATATTAAGGGCAACTATATATCCCCAACTTAAATAGACTGGGGCTTGATGTACATAATAGTTTGCCGGATCTAATTGTATGATCCCAAAGGTCTGTTGAATCAATATCATTCCAACACCAATTAGGTTACCCCAAAATAGTCCTCGTATTATTAGGTAGAATGCATTGTATAAAAAAATCTTTCTCACGGTCCAATTTGGAGCTCCTAATGCTTTTAGGATTCCTATCATTTGTGTGCGTTCTAAAATCAGTACTAATAATGCTACTACCATATTAATAGTCGCCACAATAATCATGATTACTAGTATAACTATTATATTAAAATCGAATAGGTGTAACCAATCAAAGATGTAGTAGAATTTTGCTTCAATGGTTTCTGTATCCATTGTAGAGGGTATTGCTTCATATACTTCTTTATTCTTCTCTTCCATCTTACTAAAATCATCGACAAAAACTTCAAAAGACCCCACTTCGTCTGACCTCCATTTATTGATGCGTTGAATGTGTCGAATATCTCCTAATATATAGGTAGCGTCAAATTCCTGGAATCCTGAATCGTAAATACCGGTTATCAAGAAGTTTCTCAAATTTGGCATTTGATTCCCATCTTCTTTCATAAAGAAGGTATTGAACTTGTCTCCTAATTTAAAATCTAACCGGTTGGCTAAATACCTTGAAATTAAGATTTCGTTATTCAGCTTATTTGATAAATCTGGTTTTCTTCCTTCTATAATGTATTCTTCTATCTTCTCCCACTGAAAGTCCTTTCCTATTCCTTTAAAGATTATTCCTTCAAATGATTTCTCTGTTCGTATAATACCTGCTTTTGTCGCTACAGCTCTTATACTACTAATTCCCTTCACTGTATTGAACTTGGGATAAAAATCTTGTTTGGTTGAAATAGGTACCTGGCTTACTTCAGATTTGTTATTATCAAAGTTCGAAATTATAATTTGTCCGTTGAAAGCGGAGACTTTTTCTCTAATCTTTTTCTGCAGTCCTATTCCAGTAGCTACCGAAATAATCATCATCACCATTCCAATAGCAATTGCAGCAATAGCAATTTTTATAATTGGTGCAGAAATACTACTTTTATTGTTTTTAGTAGTAACAAGTCTTTTAGCTATAAAGTATTCTAAATTCAATTTTATATGGTCTCAATTAGTGTGTTCAAAAATACATTTTTATTCTCTGTTTTGTTTGCTATTTCCTGTGGAAATGCGCAGAAGGTAAAAAATACAGCAATTCAATCTAATCCTGAAACTTCTAATACGGCAACAATCTCTGCTGAAAAGATTTTAACTGGTGCAGATAATGCTTCCCAATATCTTCCTTTATTAAAGGGTAAGAAAGTGGGCGTTGTAACAAACCCAACTAGCATTGTTGAATATAGTGCTAATGGCAAGGCTACACAAATGCATCTTGTTGATTATTTATTAGAGAATAAAGTTAATGTTACTTCTATATATGCTCCTGAGCATGGCTTTCGCGGAATTGCAGATGCAGGTGAACTTATTAAAAATGGCAAGGATACCAAAACGGGTTTGCCTATTATTTCTATGTATGGTAATAACAAAAAACCAAAGGCAGATCAATTAACCGGGATTGATATTATGGTTTTTGATTTACAAGATGTAGGGGCACGTTTTTACACTTATATTTCTTCTTTGCATTATGTAATGGAAGCTTGTGCTGAAAATAACATTCCTGTTCTTGTTCTTGATCGCCCAAATCCTAATGGAAATATTATTGACGGTCCAGTTCTTGAAAAAGAAAATACAAGTTTTGTAGGTATGCACCCTATTCCAATGTTACATGGAATGACTATTGGTGAATATGCTCAAATGATTAATGGTGAAAAATGGTTGAAAAATGGTATTCAATGTAAACTTCAGGTAATTCCTTGTTCTAATTACAAAAGGGATATGCCTTATAGCTTACCTGTAAAGCCTTCTCCTAATTTACCGAATGATCAATCCATCAATTTATATGCTAGCTTATGTTTATTTGAAGGAACAAATGTAAGTATGGGACGTGGTACTGATTTACAATTCCAGATTTATGGTTCTCCTTATTTACCTAAATCTGATTTTAGTTTTACTCCTAAACCAAACGTTGGCGCTAAGGATCCTACTTATAATGGTAAGGTTTGTTATGGCGAAGATTTATCTCAATCAAAAAGATTGCATCAATTGGAATTAAAATGGTTACTTCATGCTTACAAAACTACTAGTGATCCATCAAAATTCTTTAATAATTACTTCCTTAAACTGGCAGGTACTTCTAAACTACAGCAACAGATCGTAAGCGGAATGAGTGAAGATGATATTAGAGCTACTTGGAAAACAGGTTTAACTGATTTCAAAAAAATGAGAAAGCCTTATTTATTGTATGCAGAATAGGGCTTATAGTCAATCGTAGATCTAAGAAGAATTTATTTACAAATCGTTAGATTTATCTTAAAGGGTATTTTTATCCGATTAAAGTTTTTTATATTTGAGTAGTGCATATGTTCCCTAAATTATATTAACCAAACAACATACTTGAACTATGAATTACAATAAAAAAATAATGGAATATGTTGATGCTATTATGGATTTCATTGATCAAATCATATTTTTCATTCAGCGTCTAAAAACTGGTATTGAAAATGCTGTAAATTACATACAAGATGTCATCGAATATATTTCTGATTTTATCAGTGATTTAAAACAGGATCTTATCGAAGTTTAATAAAAAAAAGCCCTTCTTATACAGAGGGCTTTTTTTGTGACATCTTTGTCGTTGCTTTCTTAAAGGTTATATGAAGTATATTCTTTATGATGTAAAGTATCGTTAATATGATAAACCATATCACTACCGTAAATAGGATTTCGAAAATCTTAGCTGATGTACTGGATACAATTAAATCACTACTCAAGAAAAAAACGATTACTGATAATACTATTGAAAGTAATAGTATAATAAACAGATTTCTTTTATGTTTCATAACTTCTCAATTTGATATGGCTCTAACGGTTTACTTTTTACTAAATTGTATTGTCTCTTAAACTCCTCTTTTAATTTATTCTTCCTTAAAGCGGCATTCTCTTTTTCATTTCTTCGACAATATTGAATGCAGCTGGACAAATCTCTACATTCTTTAGTGTTAAATTTGAAATTTGCTGGAACTTCTTGCGGTCTGTATGTGGAAATTCTCGACATGCTTTCGGCCTTACTTCATAAATCATACAGTAATTTTCTGAATCTAAAAATGTACAGGGTACTTCTTTTAATACATAATCTTTATCTTCATCTATACGTAAATATTGATCAATGAATTGTTGTGGCTTTTGTCTAAAAGATTTAGCGATACGTTCAATATCTGCACTTGTAAATAATGGCCCTGTCGTCTTACAGCAATTTGCACATTTTAGGCAGTCTGTTTTTTTAAATTCTGAATCATGTATGTCCTGCATGATATAATCAATATTTTTTGGAGCTTTCTTTTTTAGCTTATCAAAATACTTCTTATTTTCATTATGCTTATCTTTGGCCTGTTTAGGCAACTGCTGTATTATTCTATCCATCATTAATGCGTTAATCGCAACGGCAAAATTACAACAAAAGAATATAAAATAATTTTTCAGCCTAATTTCTTATCACTTATTATATTTAAAATCATGAAAGACCTTTTTGGAAAAGCTATATTGGATTATCAAACTGGAAATAATCCTGAGGATTTAATTACCGAAACATCTATTTCTGAAGCTGATGAAATGTCTGTAGCCTATTTATTTCGCTCTTATGCTGAAATGCCAAAGATTGAGCAAAAGGCTTTACAATTAGCCAAAGGAAAAGTACTCGATGTAGGTTGTGGTGCTGGAAGTCATAGTTTGTATTTACAAAATGAGCGTCATCTGGATGTTACTGCTATTGATATTTCTGAAAATGCAATCCAAGCTTGTACGCTTCGTGGTTTAAAGGATGCCAAAGTTCAAGATGTTATGCAACTTAAGGGTCAGCAATATGATACTATTTTATTAATGATGAATGGCGCTGGAATGTGTGGTCGACTAAAAAACATCAGCCCTTTTTTACTACAGCTCAAATCACTATTAAATCCTGGCGGTCAAATTCTAGTTGATTCTTCTGATTTAATATATATGTTTGACGAGGATGAAGATGGTGGTAAATGGATTCCAACAGAAAATGAATATTATGGTGAGTTGGTTTTTAATGTTTCTTATAAAAATGAAGCGGAAGAGCCTTTCGACTGGTTATATGTTGATTATAATACTTTACAGAATGCTGCGCATACGAATGGGTTTAAATCAAAATTAATTCTGGAAGGAGAGCATTATGATTATCTTGCTCAATTATCTATATAGTGTGATTGTGACAAATAAAAAAACGGGTATTGAAATTATAATTTCAATGCCCGTTTTTTATTCTTTATATGTACTACTGTTATTTCAAGTATTTACTGATAACCGCTTGGAAAGTTGGTCCCCAAGCTTCACCTACTTTTTGTCCTTTTTCAGCCAAAACTTCTGTTTTACTAGATAATTTTTTCCCTACTGGAGATTCATAGAATTTTAAGATTGCTTTTACATCATCGTGTGTAAACTCTGTCATATACATATCAGCCGTTTTACTCATCAATTCTTTTATTGCTCCATCAAGATCTTTCACAAATTCACCTTGTTTATCGGCAGGTACATTTTTCACATATTGTTTTGTGATCATACTAATATTTGAACTAGCTCCACTCACATCTAGGTATTTTAATACATCTGCTTTGAATGCCGCATCTTGAGCAAAGCTCACTTGGGCAACACATATAACCACTAAAGACAACAATAATTTTTTCATAGTTTGGATTTGTTTGATTAGACTGCTAAATTAAAATAATTTAAGGGATATTCAAATATTTATGTGTTTGTAACGACACTCTCCATTTTGGATTATTCATCACGTATTCTACAATAAGGGGAGTCATCTCTTCTCGCTTACTCCATTCGGGTTGTAAAAACAGTATTGCTTTATCATTGACTTTACTTGCTTGTTCTTCAGCAAAAATAAAATCATGTTTATTATACACTATTACCTTTAGTTCGTTAGCATTATCATACACAATCTGTGTTGGTAATTTATTCTTTTTAGGGGATAGACAAATCCAATCCCATGTTCCAGAAAGTGTATAGGCTCCAGAAGTTTCGATATGTACTCTAAGGTTTCGCTCTTTCAATTTTTGTGTTAGGATAGTCATGTCCCACATTAAAGGTTCACCCCCAGTTACAACGACAGTATCAGCATATTTTTTTGCATGATCTACAATAGTATCTGTAAGTGTTGGCGGGTGAAGTTCTGCATTCCAGCTTTCTTTTACGTCACACCAATGACATCCAACATCGCACCCTCCGATTCTAATAAAATAAGCAGCAGTTCCTGTATGGAATCCTTCTCCTTGAATGGTATAGAATTCTTCCATCAAAGGTAACATATCTCCTTTTTGAACTAATGCTGCAACATCTTCCTTCATAATCTTCTCTAAATTTTAAGTGGGCAAAGATACTTCATAAAATCATTTTAGATTCAAAAAATAGAAATTGATTTTTATAATTTCTTTAATTCCTTTTTATTCCAAAAAAAAAAGAGACTGTTCGTTTCGAACAGCCTCTTAATATTATCTATTGTTTCGTAAATTATTTACGTAAACTTTTAATAGCTTTAACTGATGCCTCATCTGCAGGGTTAATCAATAATGCTTTTTCAAAATTCTGAATAGCTTTTGCTTTGTCTTTACTTACGTAAAATGCTCCAATTGTAGAATATGCTTCCACTAAGTTTGCTTTAATAGCAGCTTTAGAAGTTTCTGCTTCTCCTTTTTCAGTCACAAGCTTAATATATTCTTCGTAATGTGTAACCATTAATAATTGTGCTGCTTCAGCTTCTAACAATCTGTTTACACGTGCTCTATATAAATGAGCATCTTGTGTTGTTGGAGATGCAGTAATTACGTTTCCAAAAGCAATATCTGCTTTGTGTAATAATGCTTCTTCTGGTTTATCTTGGCTAGCATATTCGAAATAAAGTGCATATCCTAAGTAGAAATTATCGTATAAGAAGTTTTGAGACTTAGTATTCAATACCGCAACTTGATACATTTCGGCAGCTGGTCCGTATAATTTTTGTTTGAATAATTTCAAAGCTATTGGGCTAATTTCCTCTGACATTGCAGGATCAACTTCTACCCCTTTTTTCATATCTGCAATTGCACTTGCAAATATTTCTTTATTTGAAACAATTGTATCTGAATCTTTAACTGCTTGTTTTAATTTAGCTAGCCCTAAGTATAAATAATCTCTTCCGATTACACGATCTGCTGGAGATTTAGTAATAAAATCTTGTAAAGCTTTTACACTTCCATCAGCATTATTGTTTTCGTATGCAGCATAACCTAAATAACGTAAAATTCTAGGGTTTACATTATCGATTTGTTTCATTTTGTTTGCTTCATCTTCTAATGCTTTATATTCTTTTGTCAAGATTAAGAAATCTGCATGACGCATACGAGAATCTAAAGAGTAATCTGTAAGTGTCATATATTTCTCATAATATCCTAAAGCTTTTTTGATATTTGCATTATAGCTCGCTTCATCTTTAGCATTGTTTGCCCAGAAATAATAGGTCTCAGCTAATTCTCTATAAGCTGGTCCGTAATTAGGGTTTGTTGCCAATACATCTTCGAAAGCTTTTACTGCCTCAGGAAAGGCTTTTGCTCTTTTTGTAATTACACCCATTTGAATTTTAGCTCTTAGAATAGAACTATCAGCTGTTAATGCACTACGGTAATTGCTATAAGCTTCATTGTTATTGTTATCTCCATAATATGCATCTCCTAATGCTAAAAGCACTTGTGCATCTTGTGGTTGAACACTTTTTGCTTTATTCAAACTTACTAAAGCGTTTTTGTAATCTGGTTTTTTAGAATTCATGTAAGCACGACCTACATATAAGTATTCTTCAAAATCTTTTTTTCTAAGATCTTTTGTTGCTGTAGCAAAATTTGTTTGGGCTCCAGTTTTATTATCCTTATCAAGATCTAGTTGACCTAAACCAATATAATTAAAATTTGCATTATTTTTTACTGCAATACCTTTTTGGAAAACTGCATTTGCAGAATCAGCTTGATTCAAAGTCAAATAAACATTTCCTAAAAAGAAATAATTTTTACCTTCGTCAGCTTTAGAAGCGACTAACGATTTTAAAATTGTTTTAGCCTTTTCATATTGTTCTCCATCGATTGCTTTTTTAGCTTGTTCTAAATCTTGTCCGTATGTTACGGTTCCAAGAGCTAAAAAAGTAAGACTCAAAATCATAATTTTTTTCATCTTCATTATTTAAGTTTAAAATTTAGTACTAATTTATTTTTGGATCTTAATTTGTCTACTCGGTAAACGTACAGGTAATAGTCCTGATTTCAAAATGATACGTTGTCCTATTTCCCCAGCTACAAAAGAGGCAAATCCCATGCCTAAACCAGACCCTCCTTGATAATTTAACACATACAATTGACGTGTTAATGGGTATAATCCCCCACCAATGCTAGACTGAGTTGGCTTATTGTATTCATTATCTCCTACTTGTCCTTTAACATTTTTCACACCCATAATTTTCACCTTTTCTACATATTGTTGCATTGTTGTGGAAGGCTGCAACACCCAATTCACTCCAATTACCCCAATTGCACCAGGGTTTTCTGCTACATATTTAATCACTTCGTCATTTGACTTTAATGAATAAACTTCTTTTGTTGGCAAATTATCAACTTTCGCTAATTCTTTCATATAACGAACGGTGCTTGAACCTGGGTTATCAAAAACTAAGCGTTTTACTTTTGAAGGTTTCCCTTGTATAAAGTTGATTACTTCTTGTAAGTCAACCAAAGTATCTTTTGATGTAGTATCCGTAATTAATGCAATTGCATCTGTAGCAAAAGGAGTAATTTTTGGTACAATATTTCTATGTGCTAATGCTTTTGTTTCATCTGCATTAAGTTCTCTAGATAGAATTGCAATATTTATAGAATCACTTAATAATAGTTTAATCGCTTCACTTTCTGGTTTATTTACCAAAGTGATTTTAGCAGTATATTGATTTTGGAAAACTTCCAATTGAGCTTGCATAACAGGCTCAAAACTTTCATCTACCAAAATGCTTGCTTGGCCTTGTGTAAGAGTTTGTAATTTTTTATCTTCTTTTGAATTACAAGAAAAGATGAACAAGGTACAAATACCTAATGTTACTTTTAAAATTGTTGCATTTAATTTTACGGTCATAATAGTCATTTTATTTATTTTGTAATAATCTTATGAATCGAAGAAAAGCATAAACTATTAATACGATTCCAAACAATATTCTATAATTCTGGGGCATATCTAATGGAAACTTTTTCCAGAAAATTACAATAAGCCCTAACACGAAATAAATTAAAAAAAACAGGATTCCTATAACGAGCAGAAATCGCTCTTTAGGCGATTTCTGTATTCTTTTATGAGGGTCATTCTCATGTGTCATGTGTATATCTATTGAGTTGTATTATGATTTGACATTTACAACGATTGGTAAAGAGTATAATACTCTTACCGGCCTTCCATTTTGAATTCCAGGATTCCACTTTGGAGAGGCTTTTAATATACGAATGGCTTCTTTACCTGTACCAAAACCTAAATCTCTTATAACATTAATATCTGATAAACTTCCATCTTTTTCAACTACAAAGTTTACGATAACACGTCCCTTAAGATCTGAAGACACTTCTGGTGTTTTAAAGTTCTTAGCAACATACGCATAGAATTTTGCCATACCTCCAGGGAAATCAGGTTTTACTTCCAAACCACTCATATTATAAACATCACCCTCAGTAGATGGACCATCAGTCCCATTTGTTTCATTTCCTGTAGGCAAATCAATTATTACAGTACCTACATCACTGCCTTTACTGTTTTTCAGACCAATGTCAGAATCTTTAAAATCTTTATTTTCAGCTACTTCATCTGTTGCATCTTCAGCATTCACAACAACTGGTTTCACAAATCTTTTAACATCCTTAACAGATGCTACTTTTTCTGATTTTGATGGTAAAAGGGGAGTTGATTTTTCTTCTTTTCTCTCCACAGGTGGTAAATTAACCACAGTTGGCATTTCGAGAGGTATATTCTCTACTATTATAACTTCAGGAGTTTCATTAATAAAATTAGAAATAAGCGGTAAGCTTAATACTCCTGTAAAAACTAATGCTCCAATAATTAAAGCCTTTACTGTAGTTTTAGGGTTTTCAGTACGTAATTCATAAGCACCATAGCTTTTATTACGTCCTTCAAAAACTAGGTCAATCCATTGTTTTTTGTTAATATCAAATTTCATAATTTCTATTTTTTTGAGTTTTAGAGTAAAGTGATAGAACAAATAAATTGTCCCTAGTGTACCTTCAACAATTGTATTTCTTATAATCCAATGCAATAAATAAGAAGAAACTTTTGCGATTACCATCTCCTATAATTAGCAAACCAAGTTAGGATTTGACTCTTTACTTGGTTTGATAATCATTACAATCCATTATCTGGATTTATCTCATATAATAGCTATTATGCAAATATTATGATTTTACATCCACAACAATTGGTAAAGAGTACAATACTCTTACCGGACGTCCATTTTGAATTCCAGGGCTCCATTTTGGAGAAGCTTTTAATAAGCGTATTGCTTCTTTACCTGTACCAAAACCTAAATCTCTTACTACTTTGATATCTGATAAACTTCCGTCTTTTTCAACTACGAAGTTTACGATAACACGTCCTTTAAGATCTGAAGACACTTCTGGTGTTCTAAAGTTTTTAGCAACATACGCATAGAATTTTGCCATTCCTCCAGGGAAGTCAGGTTTTACTTCTAATCCGCTACCCATACTATGGATTTCGTTATCATCTGTAACTCCTTTACCTTTATCTGCAAGACCAATAGGTTCATCAATTTTGATTTCACCTAATAACTTATCTCCTTTGATATCTTTTTTACCAACATCAGCAGTTTTAAGGTCTTCAATCTTTGCAATTTCTTCCGTCACCTGCTCTTTTTTCACTACTACTGGTTTCACAAATTTCTTAACATCGTTAATCGATTTTGTTGCCTCAGCTGGTGGCGGTGGTGGTGGCGGTGGAAGTGGTTTATCATCTACCGGTGGTGGTGGTAATTCAATTAAAGTACTCATTACTGGTGCTTCAACATTTTTTACCATATCCCCTGAAGTAGATATATATTTTGAGATAAGAGGTGCACTTAAAGCTCCAGAGAAAATTAAAGCTCCAATAATCAAAGCTTTCACTGTAGTTTTAGGATTTTCTGTACGTAATTCATAAGCTCCGTAGCTTTTATTACGACCCTCAAAAACCAAATCTATCCACTGTTTTTTAAATATGTCTAATTTCATAATTTCTTTTTTTTGAGTTATCTAGTAAGAAAAAGCAAATTAATTTGCTCCTGTTGAACCTTCTAACAATTGTAACTCTTCTGGGCTAATATCAACTATCGCATAAGAAGGTACTTTTGTGATCGCCATCTCATCAAGTATATCTACCAAGTTTCTGTAATTTGATTCTTTACTTGGTTTGATAATTACTATCAATCCTTTCTCAGGATTTCTCGTTTCTGCTACTACAGATGTCACACGTGCCAATAATTCTTTACGAATCCCGTCCTTCCCATAAGATGTATCCGTAGGTCCTGCAAGCGGAGTTGCAAATTGCCCCATGTACCATTTTACTTGATTGTCTGCTCCTAGAAGAATTGTCAGAGTACGGTTGTCCGCAACATTCATTTCTTCTATTTTAGTCTTATCTTTCTCTTTGGCAGGCATAGCCAAATCCATCGATTGTGGTTTCGACAAAGAAGTCGTAAGCATAAAGAAAGTAATCAATAAGAATGCCAAATCCACCATTGCCGTTAAATCGACGCTTGTAGATTGTTTTTTACTTCTTACTTTACCGCCTTTGCCTTTATCTCCTCCGCCAGTATCTAATTGTGCCATTTATTACACTTTTTGTATTTTGTTAAAAATCTTCTGTTCTTAAACCTGTAACCAAATTAAATTTATTGATACCTTGATCTTGCAATACATCAATAATTTCTTTAATCTGAGGATACTGTTCTTGAGCATCACCTTTAATAGCGACATTCAATGGTTTATCAGCAATTTCTTTTGTTGCAAAACGGGCAGCCATAATCCATTCTTTCAATTGATTATCAGTAGAGTCTTTTGGAATTCCAGACTGTACACCTGCTACATTTCTATCTGCATTTTTCATTGCGATTAAGCCTTTCAATTGGTTCAATGGAACCCCAAAACCTTCAATCAATGAAAATCTTTCATATTCTTCTGGAGTAAACTCGACTTTATATTTTTCTGCAATACGCTCAAGCGTACGCTTTCTAACTTCTTGTCCCGTTACGCCAAAAAACACTTTACCTTGATCTCCTATTGTTACTGTTGCTAAATCACTATCTGGCAATTTAACTTTAACTGTAGAAGCTGGTGTATCAACCGGCAATGGTTCTGGCTGTCTAGCCGTAGCCGTTAAGATAAAGAATGTCAACAAAAGAAATGATACATCGCACATTGCGGTCATGTCAATTGCCGTACTCTTTTTTGCCATTTTTACTTTAGCCATTAATTTTTTATATTAAATTTTTAAAGGCGACTGCAGTCTCTATAAATTATAGAGACTTACAAGTCACTACAAAAATTATTATTATACTGTTTTCTCACTACTTTTTACTGCACCTCTGAAACGTCTGTACGTTTGAGCGATAGTAAAACCTGCTTCATCAATTGAGTAAGTTAATTTATCAATTTTAGATGTGAAGAAGTTGTAAGAAATAATAGCAAGTGTAGATGTTGAGATACCTGTAGCCGTGTTAATTAACGCCTCAGAGATACCATTTGCTAATTGAGCTTGATCTGGAGTACCTGCTGTTGCTAATGCACCAAACGCAGTAATCATCCCCATAACCGTTCCTAACAAACCTGCTAATGTACCGATAGATACTAAAGTAGAAATGATTGTTAAGTTTTTCTCTAACATTGGCATTTCTAATGAAGTAGCCTCTTCGATTTCTTTTTGGATTGTTTCAGTAGCTTTTTCGCTATCTAATCCTTCTAATTTAACTTCTTGGTATTTAATCAATGCTGATTTAATTACGTTTGCAACAGAACCTTTTTGGTTGTCACATTCTCCAATAGCTGCATCGATATTTCCTTTAGCAATATCAACTTGTACTTTTTTAACAAAAGCGTCAACATTTCCTTTTCCTGAAGCTTTAGTGATTACAAAAAAACGTTCGATTGAAAACACTACTACCATTAAAAATAATCCCATTAATACTGGTACGATTACTCCTCCTTTGTAAACCATTCCTAAATAGTTTCCAGGTAGTGGGTGTAAAGTATTGTCTCCATTTTCAAAATTAGAACCATGACCCATAATAAATTTCCAGATCAAAATTCCAAGGATGATACAAATTGCGATAGCAAAACCTGCAAATACACTATTCCCTCCAGTACTCTCTTTCTTCGCTATTGATGCGTTTGATGCGTTTGTCATTTTTTTTTTAATTTTAGTTTTTTAAATTTTTAAAAGTTGCATTACTTAATAGATCTCTCTTATATCTATAAGAACGACAAATTTATATTTTTAGTGGATATAAAAAAATAAAAAAATACATTTTATTGTTTATTAACAATATATTACAATTATGTTAACCCAAAAACAATTAAAAACATAATAGGAATCAGACATAACACACTATTATTTTTTTAATAATCAAAAAGTTAGCCTATTTTAAACCTTTAAAAAATTGCGACTCTTCTAATTTTAGCAAAATTTATCTAAATATCCTGTTATTAAATAAATGTACGATTTTTATTCTAAAAAATATTAATCACACAAGACTTTAACGATATAATTTCGGAATTTTAAGTACTATTTATATCAATCCTAAATAATTCTGCGCTATTTTTGTTTAGCTTTATTTCATCTGAAAGCGAACTAATTAACTTTTCGTAAACTATGCAAAACAAGGATATTTTTTTAGATCATATAACAAAAGGATATGAAACCAAGGGGGATTCTATCATATTAGGAGCAGCAATGCTAAATGGTGAAACAATCGCTGATGCTCATGTCAAAATCCCATTAAAAACATTAAATCGTCATGGATTAATTGCTGGAGCAACAGGTACTGGCAAAACAAAAACCTTACAGGTACTAGCAGAGAATCTTTCTGAAAATGGAATTCCTGTATTAATGATGGATATTAAAGGTGATTTAAGTGGTATTGCTCAACCTGGCGTGGAACTTCCTTTTATTACGGAACGTCAGCAAAAAATAAACCTACCTTACTCTATCAAAGGGTTTCCTGTAGAATTACTTTCACTTTCTCAACAAGATGGTGTACGACTTAGAGCTACTGTTTCTGAGTTTGGTCCTGTCTTATTTTCTAGAATACTTGATTTAAATGATACTCAATCGGGTGTTATTGCTGTGATCTTCAAGTATTGTGATGATAAAAAGATGGCTTTATTGGATTTAAAAGATATCAAAAAGGTTATCCAATATATTACAGAGGAAGGAAAAGAGGAAATAGAAAGAGAATATGGCCGGATTTCTACTGCTTCAACGGGTTCAATTCTTCGAAAAATCATTGAATTGGAACAACAAGGTGCTGAATTATTCTTTGGAGAGATGTCATTTGACATTGATGATTTGATGCGTATCGACCGAAATGGTAACGGTTATATTAATATTGTTCGTTTAACTGATATTCAAGATAAACCAAAGCTCTTCTCAACTTTCATGTTGAGTTTATTAGCTGAAATATATAGTATACTTCCTGAAAAAGGGGATGCTGATCGTCCAGAATTAGTGATTTTCATAGATGAAGCGCACTTAATATTCAATCAGGCTAGTAAAACCTTGTTGGATCAGATTGAAACTATTGTAAAATTAATTCGTTCTAAAGGTGTGGGTATTTTCTTTGTAACTCAAAATCCTACTGATGTACCGAATGGGGTATTGAGTCAATTGGGATTAAAAATCCAACATGCTTTAAGAGCTTTCACGGCTAACGATAGAAAGGCAATTAAGATGACTGCTGAGAATTATCCTATTTCGGAATTTTATAAAACTGATGAAGTCTTAACTCAGCTTGGTACTGGGGAAGCTTTTGTCACGGCCTTAAATGAAAAAGGAATTCCAACACCTCTTGCTGCTACTATGATGAGAGCACCAATGAGTCGAATGGACATTTTGAATGATTCAGAAATTGATGCTATAAATGCCAATTCAAAATTGGTGAAAAAATATAGTGAAGTTATTGATCGCGAAAGTGCTTATGAGCTTCTGAATAAAAAGATTGAAGAAATACAACAAAATAAAACAATAGAGGAAACTAAAAAAGCAGAAGAAAAAGCTTCAAAATCAACCTCGAGAAGCGGTGGTGGTGATACTGTTCAGAAAGCAGTTATAAAAGTTTTCACTAGCGCTACATTTATTAGAGGTGCAATGGGAATACTAACTAAGTTATTTAAAAAATAAATAGATTCGATGAAAGGTTTTATCACCATTGGATTACTCATACTTTCCAATATATTCATGACGTTGGCTTGGTATGGACATTTAAAATTTAAGGATTTAAAGTGGTTTGAAAATCTGGGATTAATTTCGATTATCCTGATTAGTTGGGGCTTGGCTTTATTTGAGTATTTCTTTCAAGTTCCTGCCAATAAAATTGGGTTTAAAGAAAATGGAGGCCCTTTTACGTTGATGCAACTTAAGGTTATTCAGGAAGTTATAACATTGGTCATATTTACCATATTTTCATTGCTATTTTTTAAGAATGAAACTTTTCGATGGAATCATGCCGTTGGTTTTATGTTTTTAATTCTTGCTGTTTATTTCATATTCAAAAAATAATAATTTGATATACTCATGAAAAAATATATTGTACAGAAAAACCCATTTATCGTCCCTACGACTGATGGTAAAATCATTAAAGAATATCATGGATTAGCCACTACTCATGACCCAGAGGTTAGTGTTGCTCATATGATTGCTCCTCCGCATTGGAGTGAACCTTTTCAGACTCCAGAATTTGATGAATATACTTTTATAATCAAAGGTAAGAAGCAATTTATTATTGAAGAAAATACCGTTATATTGGAAGCAGGGCAATCCATTAAAATAGAAAAAAATACGCGTGTACAATATTCTAATCCTTTTGATGAGGCTTGTGAATATCTTTCAGTATGCAGACCTGCTTTTTCTATTGATAAAGTAAACCGAGAAGAATAACATTCTTTTCAATCACCCAATATTTTAATTAAAATCACCACTATGAACACCCAAAAACGAATCGTAATAATCGGCGCTGGATTTGCCGGATTACGATTAGCGCAAGAGCTAAAAGACTCTGCCTATGAAGTGCTTCTAATAGACAAACACAATTATCATCAATTTCAACCTTTGATGTATCAAGTTGCCACTGCGCGACTAGAGCCTACAAGTATATCTTTTCCTTTACGAAAGGTTTTTCAATACTCTAAAAATGTTCGTATTCGAATTGCGGATGTACTGAATGTTGATACACAAAATAAAATTGTAAAAACTTCAATTGCTGATTTCAACTATGACTACCTCGTAGTCGCATTAGGTTGTACTAGTAATTATTTTGGGAATAAGGCGTTAGAAAAGTATGCTTTCCCAATGAAATCAGTTCCTGAAGCGATCCAACTTCGCAATAGAATATTACAAAGTTTTGAGGATGCATTAATGGCTTCTCCTGAAAAACTAGAATCAATCATGAATTTCGTCGTTGTAGGTGGTGGCCCAACTGGTGTTGAATTATCAGGTGCATTAGCCGAAATGAAGAAAAATGTATTACCAAAAGATTATCCTGACAAGGACTTCTCAAAGCTTACCATCTATTTACTAGAAGGCTCACCAAATACGTTGAGTGTAATGAGTGATACAGCAAAAAAGATGTCTCAAAAATATCTTGAGGACTTAGGTGTTGTTGTAATGACCAATACGATTGTTGAAGATTATGATGGACAAACTGTTCTTTTAAAGGGTGGTGGGAAAATCGTTTCTAAAAATTTAATTTGGGCTGCAGGTGTTACTGGAAATTCATTATCTGGAATCCCAAAAGAATCAATCACGAGAGGAAATAGAATGATTGTAAATCGTTTTAGTGAGGTGGAAGGCTTACCTGATGTTTATGCTTTAGGAGATATTGCTTATATGGTTACACCAAAATACCCAAATGGTCATCCACAATTAGCAAATGTAGCCTTAAATCAAGCAAAGTTACTGGGCAAAAACTTTAAGTTATTGCTTAAGAATAAAGACCTAATCCCATTTGAATATCACAACAAAGGTTCTATGGCTACTGTTGGAAAACGAAAAGCTATTGTTGATTTACCTAAGTTTAGTTTCCAAGGTAGAATTGCATGGTTTTTCTGGATGTTTATTCACCTCATGCTTATTTTAAGTGTAAAAAATAAACTTTCAATTTTCATCAATTGGATGATGAGCTATTTCAATAACGATTCAACTTTACGGGTATTAATAGTACCCGAATCGAAAGAAAAAGAAAAGAAAGAGTAATAAAAAAAGGGTGTTTAAAACACCCTTTTTTTATTTCAATCGATCTAATATCATCTTTTCTACTTTCTCGCTTTCCCAAATGTTTTCAATATCTGGCAGGCTCATTACTTCATCCATAATTTCTTTTTGAAGATCTCCTATAGCTAATGCTTCTGAATAGGGTCTGTGTGAAAAAGTTACTCTACTGTATAGTGGTAACCATTTATCTGGATATTTATCTGTAAATGTTTTTTCTATTTTTTTACGAAGTAAGAATTTATCATCTGCTGTTTTAGAACTCATTTCCATAAAATTACGGTATGATAATTCTGCTATAGCGTCTGCATTTGGCTTTCTTGAAGTTTGATATTCAGAAAAAATCATTTTCCAATCATCTCCGTATTCTTCCATTAATTCATGTAACACCGTAATATCCTCAAAACCAGCATTCATTCCTTGTCCATAGAATGGAACAATGGCATGGGCTGCATCTCCTATTATTGCTACTTTATCTTCAAAGGTCCACGGGTAGCATTTCATTGTTACCAATGTGCTGGTTGGATTTCTAAAAAACTCTTCTACAAGCAATGGCATAATTTCCATTGTATCAGGGAAATTTTTATTAAAAAACGCAGCTACTTCTTCGTTGGTTTGCAATGAATCAAAAGAGTTCTCTCCTTCAAAAGGCATGAATAAAGAGCAGGTAAAACTACCATCTAAATTAGGCAAGGCAATCAACATATAATCTCCTCTTGGCCATATATGAAAGGAATACTTATCTAATTTATGTGTTCCATCTGCATTGGCTGGAATATTTAATTCTTTATATCCAGTATTTAAAAATTCTTGACAATAATTAAACATGCTTTGGCGCTGCATTCTATGTCGTACTCTTGAGAATGCTCCATCTGCTCCAAAAACCATATCATATTTTAGTGGTTCCCATGCTCCTTTTTCTGTTTCGCCAATATGAATTATCGCTTCTGCTAAACTTACATCCCAGATTTTTTGTTCAAAGAAAAATTCTACTCCAACTTCTTCTGCCAGCGTAATCATCTTTCTGTTTAATGTTCCTCTAGAAATAGAATATATGCTTTCCCCATCTTGTCCATAATATTGGAAATTCAAAGGTTTATCGACCAAGTGAATGGCTCTTTTTTCCATAGGGATTGAGATTTCCCTAACTCGTTCTCCAATTCCAGCTCCATCTAATGCTTTCCATCCTCGATCTGACATTGCCAAATTAATGGAACGCCCCGAAAATTCAATATTTCTTATATCTGGACTTCTATCGTATACATGAACGTTGTGTCCTGCTTTTTTTAAATATATGGCCAATAATGACCCTACTAATCCTGAACCAACTACGGCAATCTTAAGCTGCTTTTGCATGAAATGTTTCTTATTGTACGAAGCGTAAATTTAAATAATAATTAGGAGATAGCCTTTTATATTAAGATTTATTTAAAGCTTTTAAGGCATGCACTTAATTTCATTGAAAATATTTTAACAAAACCCTAAATGTGCTCTTTTTTTGACAAAAAAAATCCCCTAACCGGGGATTCTTATTATTTACATTCGTTTTTACAGAATTGTATCTTTTTTCCAACTTCCATCTTATTGTTTTTAGCTAGCATTCCACACATGTGAAAAAGCATTCTTGCCCCTACATTCCCATCCCAATCATCGTCTCCTGGTGCTACTTCAACTAAATCAAATCCAATGATTTCTTTCCCGCTATCGGCTAATTTACTTAGTAAATAGGCTGCTTGCTCGAATGAAAATCCTCCTGGAACTGGTGTTCCTGTATTGGGACAGTACCATGAATACATTCCATCTATATCAAAACTTACGGCTACTTTTTGCGGTAACGCAGAGATGATTGCTTCACATTGTTGCGCCCAAGTAAATCCATGGAACGTTTGTGCTTTTAAATCGATATCTGTATGTACATGAACTCTATTTCCTTCTGCTAATGCTGTATCTACTTCTTGCTCACAGAAATCACGAATTCCAACTTGAACTAATTTACTAATTTGTGGAATTTTCAAAGCATTGTACATAATCGAAGCATGTGAATACGTGAATCCTTCATAGGCGATTCTTAAATCCATATGTGCATCTAAATGTAGTATTCCAAAATCCTCATGTTTTGTTGCCAAAGCTTCATAATATCCCAGTGGTGTACTATGATCACCTCCTAATAAAACAACTTTTTTACCTTGATTCATCCAGTATAAAGCTTTTGCTTTCACGGCTTCTTTCAATTCTTCACAAGCTTCATTAATTGTATCTAAATCTCTTTTTAATACTAAATCTTGATCGATTTGTTGTCCGTTTTCTAAAGCTTCAATTATAGGCTGCGCCATTGCTTTGTATTTCGCACTGTCCTTTGCCCATTGGTCTGTTTCTTCATTCAAATCCAAATACATTCCTAACTTCCAAAGTTCAGGAAATTCCTGGTGGTGTAAATCCACCTGAAAAGAAGCTTCTAATATTGCTTCAGGTCCTTCTGAAGCTCCTGCTCCATAGCTTACTGTTACTTCCCATGGCACTGGAATAATAATAATTTCACTTTCTTCCGCCGTAAAAGGTAAACCAAAAATACTTTGATCTGCCAGTCCTGGTTGACTCGGATCAAATCCAGCTATTTTCTCTTGTTTGGTCATTTTAATGGTATTGTTGTTTAATTAATTCTCTTTTGTAATTCCTTTTTTAAGGATTTGTCCAAATTCATACATATCTTCAAAAGAACAGTATAATGGTACTGGTGCTAAACGAATTACATTTGGTTCTCTCCAATCTGTAATTACACCATTTTTCATTAGGTATTCAAATAGACTTCTTCCTTCTCCATGTAAGAAGACTGATAACTGGCATGCTCTTTCTTCTGGATTTGATGGTGTAATAATTTCAAACGTACTGCTTACTTCTTTGTCTATTTCATGTAAAATAAATTCTAAGTAAGCTGTGATTTTATCGCGTTTTGCAATTAAAGCATCCATACCTACTTCATCAAACATTTCTACTGATGCTAAGTAAGGGGCTAATGATAGTATTGGTAAATTGCTAATTTGCCATCCTTCTGCTCCACGTACCGGATTAAATTTAGGTTCCATTAAAAAACGACGTTCTTTATTGTGTCCCCACCATCCTGCAAATCTTGGTAATTCAGTATCATTATGGTGCATTTCATGTACAAATGCTCCTGATGCATTTCCGGGTCCTGAATTCATATATTTATAACTACACCATGCTGCAAAGTCTACTCCCCAGTTGTGTAATTCCAATTTTATATTTCCTGCCGCATGGGCTAAATCCCATCCTACATAGGCTCCTACATCATGTCCCGCTTTGGTAATCGTTTTCATATCAAAAACCTGACCTGTGTAATAATTCACTCCTCCCATGAGTACTAAAGCTAATTCATCTCCAATTTCATTGATTTTAGCTAATACATCTTCTAGTCGGATATTGTGTTCTCCTTCTCTTCTCTCAATCTCAACAATTGCTTCCTTTGGGTCTAATCCATGAAAATGCACTTGACTTTGGATCATGTATTGATCGCTTGGAAAGGCTTTTGATTCACATAAAATTTTAAACTTCTTTGCCGTTGGTCTGTAAAATGACACCATCATCAAATGAAGGTTCACAGTCAATGTATTCATTACTGTTACCTCGCTTAATTTGGCTCCTACTATTTTACTTAATGGTGCTGCAAATCGTTCTTGATAATCCCACCATGGTTTTTCTGCATAAAAGTGTCCTTCTACTGCTAATTTTGCCCAATCGTCCATTACTTCATCTACATACTTCTTCGTTCTTTTTGGTTGTAATCCAAGTGAGTTTCCTGTAAAATAAATTACTTGTTTTCCATTTACTTGTGGAAATAAAAACTCATCTCTGTATTTACTTAATTTGTCTTGGGCATCTAATTCCTGAGCAAAAGTTCTTGTATTCTGAAAAGTCATCGTTATAGTTTTGGTTTGCCGTAAAAATAAGAAAAAAAGACAATTTTAAAGCGCATTCTGAATTAATGCCACTCAAAATAATTTCAATAGAATAAACGTTATCTTTGAGTATACATTAATTTAATATTATTACATGAAAAATCATCTTAGTGCGTTACTTATTGGTATTGCTATAATCGTCTCTGCTTTTTTATTCTCTCATGCTTTCAAAAACAGGAACCAAAGTAATGATACAATTAGTGTAACTGGTTTAGGGAAAAAAGACTTTGTTTCTGACTTTATCGTTTGGAGTGGATCGTTTACCAAGAAAAGTTTTACCTTGAAAGAGGCTTATGCTGCTCTTGAAAATGATAGAACTACTATTAAAAATTATTTAATTTCAAAAGGTGTCAAAGAGAATGAAATGGTTTTCTCCGCTGTTAGTATTACTAAAGAATTCGAATATTCTTATACCGATAATGGTAGTATTAAAAATCAAACTTTCACTGGTTTTACTTTAACTCAAAATGTTCAAATAGAATCTAAAGAGGTAGACAAAATTGAAAATATATCTCGTGAAGTAACTGAATTAATTAATTCTGGAGTAGAATTTTATTCTAATGCTCCTGAGTATTATTATACAAAACTAGCTGCACTTAAAATTGAAATGATTGCAGAGGCTACAAAGGATGCTAATTCCAGAGCAAAAAGTATTGCTGAAAATGCAAATGCTTCTTTAGGTAAATTGAAAAAATCAGAAATGGGTGTTTTCCAAATTATTGCCCAAAACTCATCTGAAGATTATTCTTGGGGTGGTTCCTTTAATACACAGGCCAAAAAGAAAACGGCAAATATCACAGTAAAATTAATCTATCAAGTGAATTAGTTTTAATAAAAAAGTCCCGACAAAATCGGGACTTTTTTTATTTCTTGTTCTATTGGATTAGATGATTAACATCGCGTCTCCGTAAGAATAGAATTTATATCCTTCTTTGATTGCTTCTTCGTAGGCTTTCTTCATTAAATCATGTCCTGTAAAAGCAGAAATCATCATTAATAAAGTAGACTTTGGTGTATGGAAGTTTGTAATCATACAATCTGCGATACTAAAATCATGTGGAGGAAAGATAAATTTATTTGTCCATCCTTCAAATGGGTTTAATGTTTTTTGTGAAGAAACTGAACTTTCTAATGCACGCATTGATGTTGTTCCTACTGCACAGATACGTTTCTTTTTTGCTTTAGCATTATTAACGATATCACATGCTTCCTGAGTTACTTTTAATTCCTCAGAATCCATTTTGTGTTTTGATAAATCTTCAACCTCAACTGGATTGAATGTTCCTAAACCAACGTGTAATGTTACTTCAGCAAAATCAATTCCTTTGATTTCAAGTCTTTTCAATAAATGTTTTGAAAAGTGTAATCCTGCTGTTGGAGCTGCTACTGCACCTTCTTCTTTAGCATAGATTGTTTGGTATCTTTCTGCATCTTCTGGAGTTACTTCTCTATTGATGTATTTTGGGATTGGAGTTTCTCCAAGTTCTGTCAATTTATTTCTGAACTCTTCATAAGATCCATCGTATAGAAAACGTAATGTTCTACCACGTGATGTTGTATTGTCGATAACTTCAGCAACTAATGAATCGTCATCTCCAAAATATAATTTATTTCCGATTCTGATTTTTCTAGCTGGATCTACTAATACATCCCATAATCTTTGTTCTGAATTTAATTCTCTTAACAAAAAAACTTCAATTCTTGCTCCCGTTTTTTCTTTATTTCCATATAAACGTGCTGGGAAAACTTTGGTATTATTCAATACCATCACATCTCCTTCATCAAAATAATCAATAACGTCTTTGAACATTTTGTGTTCTATGGTTTGTTTCTTACGATCTACTACCATTAATCTTGCTTCATCTCTGTTTTCAGCAGGGTACTCAGCAAGTAATTCTTTTGGTAAATTAAACTGGAAGTGTGATAATTTCATGTAAATTTTATTTAGGGTGCAAATATACGACTGTGAGATAGGCGTTGTCAAGTGTTTTACAGTATTTCTTTTATAATAGTTCTAAAATCACACTGTTGCGTATTTAAAACTATACGTCAAGTATACCCTAGCTTGGACTCACATCAAATCCCAGTGTTTTCATATCTTCCCAAAAATCTGGGTATGATTTTGAAACGACATCTGATTCTTCAATAATAAGTGGCACTTTTAAAGCTAATGGAGCAAACGCCATTGCCATTCTGTGATCTTTGTATGTTGGAATACTTACATTTGAATGAATAATATTAGACGGTTCCATTGTTAAACTATCATTCGTAACTGTAATAACAGCTCCTAATTTTGTCAATTCTGTGTATAACGCTTCTAGTCGGTCTGTTTCTTTGATTTTTAAAGTATGCAATCCCGTAAGATGGCATCCTATTCCTAATCCAAAGCAGGTTACCGCAATTGTTTGTGCTATATCGGGTGTATTATTCAATTCAAAATTCACGGATTGTCCTGTTCCAGCCACTTTAGTCAACGTAATTTGATTGCTGTTGAATGTGGTAGCCACTCCTAATTCTTTATATAATTCGACCAAAGCACTATCGCCTTGTAGACTGTTTTGTTTATAGCTGGACAATGTGATCATTCCCGTATTTGACAATGCTACAATACTGTAAAAATAGGAAGCTGAACTCCAATCGGACTCTACTACCATATTTCTATTTTCTACTGTTTTCTTAGGAAAAACAGTAATTTTATTTCCTTCAAAAATCGTTTTTATACCTAGTTCTTCCAATAAGGTAAGTGTCATTTTAATATAAGGAACTGATGTTATTTCTCCCTCTAAAGTTAACTCTAATCCATTTTCTAGTTTTGGTGCTATTAATAATAATGCGGATATATACTGACTACTCACAGATGCTGATAACACAACTTTGTTTTTGACAATAGTTCTGCCTTGAATTCTAATTGGTGGGAAACCATCATTTTCTAGGTAATCAACAACAACATCTAGCTGACGAAGTGCTTCTACTAGAATTTTAATTGGACGTTCTTTCATACGAGCAGATCCCGTCAGTGTTACTACTCTACCTTCCTTCAGTGCAAAATAGGCTGTTAGAAATCGCATTGCAGTTCCTGCATGGTGAACATCAATTGTATTCTCCTCGCTATTCAATGCTTTTTGCATTACATCACTGTCGTCTGAATTTGAAATATTCTCAATTTTAATTGTGGGATATAATGCTTGTAACAGTAATAACCGATTCGTTTCACTTTTTGAACCTGTTACTGCAATTGAAGAATGTATTTCCTGTTTCTGAGAATTGATAAGTATATTCACTTTAATTGTATTTTAAAAAGTCTGTTTAGCACAGAACAAATTAGCGTTTACTTTCTTTTAATAAGAACGTAAACGCTTTAAATATTATTTTAGTTTGTCATTGTTATGATGGCGATCGTGGTCTCTCTTCGATTTCAAATCCATTTTTTTATCAAATGCTTCCTGAAGATTAATACCAGTTTGATTTGCCAAACACATAACCACAAAGACTACATCGGCTAATTCTTCTCCTAAATCTTTGTTTTTGTCGCTTTCTTTTTCACTTTGTTCTCCATAGCGACGGGCTATAATTCGGGCTACTTCCCCTACTTCTTCGGTAAGCTGAGCCATATTTGTCAATTCATTAAAATAACGAACTCCATGTTCTTTAATCCAATTATCAACGTCTTGTTGTGCGTTTTGTATGTTCATGTTTATCCTTTTTTAAGAACAATTCTTTCAGTTTGTTTTTCAATAATTTTTTGATAATAATCTTTCAATGCAATATAATCGTCTGCTCTAATAACTACATCATTGGTATCATGATTGACTACTAAATTAATCTGATTATTTGCATTACTGATATTAAATTTAAATGTTGCCATTTTATCGCCCAATTGTATTGATATAGGTGCAGGAATTGACTCCACAACATATCCTTCTGGTATCTGAACACCAATCGTATATCTATTTTGAGTTGGATAAACGAAATCTACTGGGTATTCTCTCTTATCTTGTTTAAATGGATTTGAACTAGTCATTGTAAACAATAATGGTGAGAAATAGATTTTATCTCCAATCAGTTCACAAAATTTATTGTCCTTAAAAAGATAGCTTTCTCCAATTGGTTTACTCAAATCTAATTCATTATCTACTGCATAGTTATCGATTTCAATTCCATTGTTATCCTTTTCTAATTTTTCTAAATAGTTATCTTTATTTACTCCAACATATCTAGCTCTGAATAAAAAAGCATTGTAATCTGTATGGAACGTTCTTACTTGTCCACTAATCTCTCCTTTATCTGAAATCGTATAATTCATGGTTGTCATTTCCTTTGAATTATTTTTAGGCATTAAATCAACTTCAATAGATGCACCATCTGTTTTTATTAATCTTCCACTCCAGTTAAGATCTCTAATTGGCAAAATGTTTGGCGCCCCATATTTATTAGTTGCATCTAATAGCATATAAGTGTTATTAATCTCAACTCCTGCTATTACATAGTTATAGGCTGTTCTACTTGGAAACAAAGCAATTCCATTATCTCTTGTACTCAAAATTACTGGATTAGCCACAAGACCGGCATAACGTAACATTGCAGTAAGCATTAAATTAATCTCTGCACTATTTCCAACCTTATTTGTGTAGGCTTTTTTAACGCCATCATTACACGCATATCCGCTAAAATCATTCCAGTTCATTCTCTTTTTGACATAATCATAAATTGCAGTAATTTTTTCTTCTTTGGTACTCAAACTGGCAATCAATGCATCTATATCTTTTTCAAAATAACCTGTTTTCTTTAATTCTGAACCAAAATCATCATTGTCATAAATAGTTTTTGCTACTTCTTCCCAAGTTGTAGAATATTTCTTAAAACTAGCATTTGGGAATCGTGTTAAGGATAATTCATGTTGAATACTTGCTGTATAATTAGCTATATTGTTCACATATGATTCTTCTTTTAGCGCAGGAACATCTTTTAACACATAGGTTGTATTCACTTCATTAAACTCTAGCGTTCGTGTTACTGCTTCGGTCAGTGGCCCTCCATAACCAACACCTTTATCTTCTAAAGCTTCTCTGCTCGTGAAACTTTGTTTTTTCGTTTTATTTTCTGTCTTAATTACTGGAGTAATAAAACCTTTGGTACGGATATTATATACATAATACTCAGGTACTACTGTTTTATATTCTGAATAATCTACTGGAATATTATACTGAAACTTCCATTCTGGGAAAGAAGAAAAATAAGGGGATCGTATTGAATATTGATATTCAATTATAGATCCTTCTTTCACATTAGGCATTGTTATTTTTTTCTGAGACCAGTATTTATTAATCGAGTTATTAAATTCTCCATCACTTTTTAATTTCGTTTTTTCTATTTTTCCATTCACTAGATTGTAAGTATACGCCTTAGAATAATCTACAGTTTCTTTTGGATTATTATAGACATAATACTTAATTGCATCATTCGCCCATTCATATCCTTCTTTTTTATAGATCTTGATTTTCATCTGCACATCCGTCACCATAACAAAACCATTTTGTGGACTATATTCAAAATAAGTATTTCCTTTATTATATAGTATTGCAGCTGGCGCATCTTTTTCTCTAGGGTGTTCTTTTTCTAAAAGCTCTTCAGCCGTCACTTTTCCAAGTTCCTGTTTTTGGGCTAATAGATTATTGAATATAAAGCAACAAGTAATTATAAATATCAACGTAATTTTCTTCATGCGTAATTATTAAATTTTGGTTAGTATAATTTTTGAGTTGTCGTAACGTGCTATTTGTTCTCTAAATAGTCTGTAATCATTATATTCACTACTTGCATAATAGCCTTCTTTCAGCAATAGTTCTCTTTTATATGTTATTTCTCCATCCGCATTTTTTATAAATTCTAATTTATAATCCCCATATTTGGTTGCTACTGTAACATTATCTGGCAACATCTCTAATTTAAAATCTTTGGGTAAACTTATTGTTACCTCATCAACATCATAAAAACCTCTTTGTATTTCAAAAGGGTTATATCTTTTACGATAACGTTGTGGAACTCCTAAATTAAAATTAAATGCATTGACAATAAAAATCAATTTATCTCCAGTTTTCTCGGCATAACTTACTGCTGACAATTTAATTTTTTCATTAAAATGAACCTCCTCTTTATTGTTTACTAATTTTAGATCATCAATTTTAAGGTTGTTGATATTATTAAAATATTTTTTATAATATTTAATTCTATCTTCATTGGACATTCTTTCTTTTAGATATCGGTCATCATATTGAGATCCATTTGTTTCAATAGAGACTTGCCCATTAATATCTCCCTTTTCATTAATGGAATACGTTGCTTTCGTTACCTGTTTATTGGTTTTTTCGATTAATGGTTTTGTTGTAACTACTTCACTATTATTTGGTTTTATAACCAACACATCTCTATTGTCGGTAAATGTTCCTTGAAATCCAAAAGGAATAACTTGACTAGTACATTCCAACCATATGATATCATTTTCAATCGGTAATGCTAAAATTGCATGATTACCTTGCAATGACACAAAATCTGACTGAATATTCCTTTTATTCTGTTCGCCTGCAAATACAAGAGTATAGTAAGAAGGAACTCCGACTACATTTAATAAAGCACGAGTATAGTTTGTTAATGCTTTACAATCGCCATATCCTAAACGGTCTACATCTTTTGCTAGCATTGGCTTCCACCCTCCAATACCTAATTGAATACTAACATATCTTGTTTTTTCCTGTACATATTGATATATTATCTTCGCAATAGCTTTAGGGTCTTTTTCCGTGCCAACAAGGTTTTTAATTTTACTCTGTGTATCAGCACTCAATTCATCTGTCCCTACTATTAGATTCTTATAATACCATTCTCCAAATTCATTCCAATTATTTGCTTCTCCATTTACACCTTCTAGATGAAATTTACTCACAGCAATCATTAAACGTGGTGCTATTTTTGAAAAATCAGGACTCCAATCTTCCATTTTTACCGCAGGAATATTTTCAATCTCGTAACTTAATTTCCCTATATTTTCTTCTTTTTTAACTTCATATCCTACCAGATTAATTTCTTTTTTTCGAAAACCTAAATCTGATGTATAACTGACATTAAATATGGATTTTTGCACACTTACTAAATACCCACTTAATGGGTACCAATTGGGTAAAAAAGCGGTATTTGGCGTTTCAATTTCACTTTCGTATTCAATTGTAAAGGGATAACCAATTGGGGTATAATCTAAGTAAATAGACCTATCATCCGAAACACTGGCACCTCCACCAGCAAGGCTCACGTCTTTAAAATCTTTCTTTTTAATCTTTTTTATTTCAGTCCCTTGAGCATTATAAATGGTTGCTTCAATCTTCTTAATTCTATAGTTCGGACCATATCGTTCATAAGCACCAATACTACTTATCCCTTTTTCATTTAGAACTGTAATTATTCTACTATTCTTAATGTTAAGATTTCTTTGAGAGGAAATAATGACATCAGTCTGATCCAATCGAACGACTGCGTTAGCATTTTCTTTAAGTTCTTGAGAAATTAAAAGGGAAGATAATTCTTGTTTTTGCGCATTTGTAATTGCAAATGAAAAAAGAAAAAGAAATGAAAAAATTCTTAAAGACATGTTAAATTATTTCTTCAAAAGTAGAGCATTTTCTTAAACTAACAACTATTATTCTTTGTTTTTGGTGTCGATAATTATAGTAACTGGCCCATCATTTAGGAGTCTCACTTTCATATCTGCGCCGAATTCACCAGTCTGAACGGGTTTACCCAATTCATTTTCAAAGGCTTTTATAAAGTCTTGGTATAAAGGAATAGCAACATCAGGTTTTGCTGCTTTTATATAGGAAGGACGGTTGCCTTTTTTAGTACTTGCATGAAGTGTAAACTGGCTTACAATAATGACGTCTCCTTGTACATCTTGTACGGATAAATTCATTACTTGTTGGTCGTCTCCAAAAACTCGCAGCTTCACAATTTTTGAAACTAACCAATCAATATCTTCTTTAGAATCGGCATCTTCAATTCCAAGTAAAATTAGTAATCCACTTTTAATCTCACTCGTAACTATACCTTCTATCGTAACTGATGCTTCACTTACTCTTTGAATAACTGATTTCATTCCAATAATTATATGTAGTTGTTATTTTTAATCTTCTTTCGCGCGTTCTTCTCCATAAATATCGGTGCGATAATGTTCATCATCGCCTTCTAAAATTTGGATATAACTTCTATAACGTGACCATGCAATTTCATCTTTTTCTAATGCATCTTTCACCGCACAATGTGGTTCTTCTTTATGCAGGCAGTTATTGAATTTGCATTTATCTTGTAGCTTGAAAAATTCTGGGAAATAGCCACTGATTTCATGCTTTTCCATATCGACTATCCCGAATCCCTTGATTCCAGGTGTATCAATAATTCGAGCATCAAATGACAAATCATACATTTCGGCAAATGTAGTGGTATGTTGTCCTTGTTTATGTTGTTCTGAAATAATTGCTGTTTTCAAATGTAAGGTTGGTTCCATTGCATTGACTAAAGTAGATTTCCCTACTCCTGAATGTCCCGAAAACATACTTACTTTCCCAATCATCATTTCTTTTAGCTTCTCTATTCCAGTTCCTTCTGTAGAGGATACACGTAAACATTTATATCCAATTTGAGAATAGGTATATTGTAGGTATAATTGTTCATCACTTGTTGCCTCATCGTAAGTATCAATTTTATTAAAAATCAATACTGCTTCAATTCCATAAGCTTCCGCAGTAACTAAAAAACGGTCAATAAAACTGGTCATTGTTGGCGGATTATTAATCGTCACCAATAAAAAAACCTGATCAATATTGGAAGCTATAATATGGAGTTGCTTTGATAAGTTTACTGATTTTCTTACGATATAATTCTTTCTATCATGAATCTTATTAATGACTCCTGTAGTAGTATCCGAAGTTTCTTCTAAATCGTAATCAACTATATCTCCAACAGCAATTGGATTGGTACTTTTAATCCCTTTCATACGAAATTTCCCTTTCATACGACATTCCATAAAATCTCCTTGTTCTGATTTTACGGTGTACCAACTGCCTGTTGATTTATATACTGTTCCTGTCATACCGCAAAGATAATCAGTTTTCTTGATTTTCATGTTTTAAAATGACTATGAGGTCTTTAAAAACCTCATAGCATCTTATCCTAGTGTATCATTTAAGCTTATCAAATGATTACTTTCTAACTATTAATAATTTTTTCCTGGTGATTAATTGATTCCTGGTGAATTGCTTTGAACATTTTCAAGATAAACTCTTCACTCAATCCTTTTTCTTCTCCTTCAAGAACCATTTTCCCAAGGATTTCATTCCATCGTTTATTTTGTAAAACCGCTACGTTTTTCTCTTTTTTCAAGGCTCCAATTTCTTCGGCTACTTTCATACGTTTTTGAAGAATCTCTAATATTTTTGTATCCGCTTCATCAATTTTCACTCTTAATGCAGCCATTCTATGGTTGTAATCGTCTTCTGTATTTGTTTCTTTTCTGATTCTTAAGTCATTGAAGATTTGTTTCAATACTGTAGGCGTTACTTGTTGTGCTGCATCACTCCATGCATTATCTGGATCAATGTGTGTTTCGATAATTAATCCATCATAATTTAAATCTAAAGCTTGTTGGGAAACATCCTGAATCATATCTCTCTTCCCTGTAATATGAGACGGATCACATAATAATGGTAAATCTGGGAATCGATGTTGCAATTCAATTGGTAACTGCCATTCTGGAATATTTCTGTATTTAGTTTTTTCGTAAGTTGAAAATCCTCTGTGAATAACACCTAGCTTTTTAATTCCTGCGTTATGCAAACGTTCTACAGCTCCAATCCATAAGGCTAGATCTGGATTTACTGGATTTTTCACCAACACTATTTTATCGGTTCCTTGTAATGCATCGGCTATTTCTTGCACTGCAAATGGGTTTACTGTTGTTCTCGCTCCAATCCACAACACATCAATATCGTGTTCTAAAGCTAACTTCACGTGATTTGCATTGGCTACTTCCGTTCCCATTAAAAGTCCTGTTTCTGCTTTTGCTTTTTGCAACCATTTCAATCCAATTGCTCCTACTCCTTCAAATCCTCCTGGCCGTGTTCTTGGTTTCCAAATTCCTGCTCTAAATACACTAACGTCTGAACCTTTTAATTCATGTGCAATTTTCAATACTTGCTCTTCTGTTTCCGCACTACATGGTCCAGCAATTACTAAGGGATGTGATAAATTAAAATCCTCTAACCATGTTCTCATTTGTTTACTATTTTCCATAACCCTTTTTATTTTTTGATGCTTATTCCGTTTAATATTTCTTTTATTCTATTGACATCTTCCATTTCCTGAAAGAGCTTTTGATAATCGTTTTTTACTAATAGTTCTTTAAAGTGATTCAAATTGTGAATGTATTCTTCTAATGTTTCCACTACTTGATCTTTATTCTGTTGAAAAATAGGTGTCCACATCGCTGGGGAACTCTTCGCTAATCGAACTGTGCTCTCAAATCCACTACCGGCCATGTCGAAAATATCTTTTTCATTTTTTTCTTTTTCAATAACTGTTTTCCCTAACATGAAGGAACTAATATGAGATAGATGCGATACATAGGCAATATGTTTATCATGTGATTTTGGATCCATATATCGAATCCGCATACCCAAAGTTGTAAACAGCTCTAATGCTTTCTCCTGTAACTTAAAAGCTGTTTTTTCTACTTCACAAATAATATTTGTCTTCCCGTTGTATAATCCTCTAAATGCAGCCGATGGCCCTGAGAATTCTGTTCCTGCAATAGGATGTGTTGCTATAAAATTTCTTCTTTTTGGATGGTTCGCTACCGCTTCACAAATTGGATTTTTTGTTGATCCTACATCAATCACTATTGCTTGGTCTGAAACTTCATTTAAAATTTCAGGCAATAATTCAATTGCTGTATTAACTGGTACAGATACAATAACCCAATCTGCTTTTATTAAATCTTGAAATATTGCTGTTTCATCGATAATTCCAAACTCTTTTGCTTGTCGCAAATGTTCTTCATTATGATCAATCCCAAAAACAACCGCATCTTTATGTAATGATTTAATATCTAATGCTAATGAACCTCCTATTAGTCCTACGCCTACTATAAAAATATTCACTTTTTCTATTCGTTTGTCGTTTAAATCAAAAACTTATCTAAACGTTGTTATTTTATTTAAAAGCGATCAATCGCTTCCTGAATTTTTTCTTCCTTAATACATAATGAAAATCGAATATACCCTTCTCCATTACTTCCAAATATTGTTCCTGGTGCTAGGAAAATATGCTTTTCATATAATACCTGATCTACAAATTCTTCTGCTGAAGTTATACCTTCTGGTAATTTTGCCCAAACAAAAAGACCTACCGTGTTCTTGTCATAAGTACATTTTAATTTATCTGCTAGATTGTAAATCAAATCTCTACGTTTAGCATATACTTTATTCAATTGTGTAAACCATTCTGGTTTGCTTTTCAATGCTGCAATGGCTCCTTTTTGAATTCCATAGAACATTCCGCTATCCATATTACTTTTTACTTTCAAAATGGCATCTAATAATGTGCTATTTCCTAACACCATTCCTACACGCCAACCGGCCATATTGAATGTTTTGCTTAATGAATTCAGTTCTAAAGCAACTTCATTTGCTCCTTCTACTTGTAGTAAGCTTAATGGCTCTTCGTTCAATACAAAACTATAGGGATTATCATTAATCACTATAATCTGGTGTTTTTTTGCGAAGGCAATCAATTTTTCAAATAACTTCAAACTTCCTCGTGCTCCCGTAGGCATGTGTGGATAACAAACCCACATTAATTTCACTTTTGATAAATCTTCTTTCTCCAAAGTTTCAAAATCGGGTTCCCAACTTTGCTCTTCTGTTAAGTCATAGTATACTGGAACTGCTCCTACCAAATTGGTTACCGACGTATAGGTTGGATAGCCTGGATTTGGAATTAAAACCTGATCTCCCTCATTTAAAAAGGCTAGCGAAATATGCATGATTCCTTCTTTGGATCCCATTAAGGGCAATATTTCGGTGGCAGGATTGACTTCTACATTAAATTGATTTTTATAAAAATCTGCAATACTTTCTCTTAATTCTGGCAGGCCTTGATAACTTTGATATTGGTGTGCATTCTCATCATACATTGCATTTTGTATTGCCTCAATCACTGCTTTTTCTGGCTGTAAATCGGGACTTCCAATACCCATATTAATTATCGGTTTACCTTCTGAAACCAACTGACGTACTTCTCTTAATTTTTTTGAGAAGTAGTACTCTTCAACAACTTGTAATCGTTTTGCCATTGTGATCATATTCTTGCATTTTTATATTCTCCTAAAATCTTTAAATCTTCTGCCATAATCCCTAGTAGTGATTTAGCCTTTTCATAGTCTGCATATTTTTCAAAGGTTACATCGATGAAAAAAGCATATTTCCAAGGGGTTTCTATTTTGGGTAACGATTGTATTTTTGTCAAATTCAACTGGCAATCGCTCATTACATTCAATACTGTTGCTAAGCTTCCTCTTTTATGGTCTAATTCAAACTTGATGGAGGCTTTATTAATTTCTTCTTTGGGAATGACCGAATTCTGTGTCTTTACAATTACAAATCGCGTCATGTTATTTTTTATCGTTTGTATATCGGGTGCTATAATTTTCAATCCATATAGATGAGCGGCTGTTTTACTAGCAATAGCTCCAATCCCTTTCAATTGATTTGCTTGAATTCTTCTTGCTGTTTCGGCAGTATCTACATCTTCCACCATTTTGATGTGTGGGAACTGAGCAAAGAAATCGGCACATTGTAACAAAGCCATTGGATGAGAATGTACCTCTTTAATTTCATTGATTTCTTGTCCATCCAAAGCCATAAAATTTTGACTTATGTCTAAATAATGTTCTCCAATGATGTGCAAATTGTTTCGGTCTATTAATGCATAATTGGGGATAATTGAACCCGCTATTGAGTTTTCCAATGCCATAATTCCTAAATCAGACTCTTCTGCTAAAATATTTTTTACCAATGCGCTAAAGGACATACATTCTTCCACTAGAATATTTTTCTCAAAATATTCTATCGCTACTTGATGGTGGAATGAACCTTTTATACCCTGTATTGCAATTTTCGTTTTCATATTTTATGCTGTTTCTTTTTAAAATTCTGATTTAATCTATTGTTTTTGTTATTTCATTTTTGAGCAAAAAAAAATCCCGACGCGGGTCGGGATTATATATATTGGTTTAATTTATATTTTTATAGATCAAATAACAATACGACAATCCCTCTCTCCGTTCCAGAAGAAATAAAAAGAATTGCTGTAATAAAAACTGTTATTTAACATTGGTATGTTTTTTTCCTATTTGTTGTGGGACAAAACTAGAAAATAATTCTATCGCTTCGACAAGAGATTCGGATTTTTTTTCAAATTTTTAACTTTTTATAGTTTTCCAAACCTTGAATAACATAGGCTTAGCTCCTATTAACAGTGATAAAATAAAAGAAAATACAACTTTCATATTTATTTCAATTTCATCGTTCGAATTGATTCTTTTTCTCCTTACTTTTGCTCAAAATCAGTTATTATGTCAATCGAAGTTAATTCAATTTCTAAAAGTTATGGTGCTCAAAAGGCATTAGACAATATTTCTTTTTCTATTAAAAAAGGAGAAATCGTAGGATTTTTAGGTCCAAATGGTGCTGGAAAATCTACGTTAATGAAGATTTTGACAACGTATATTAATGCTGATGAGGGTACGGCTTCCATCAATGGAAATGATGTTATTGCTCAACAAAAAGCGGTTCAAAAGGCTGTAGGTTATTTACCAGAACACAATCCATTGTATTTAGATTTATATGTTAAAGAGTACTTGACTTTCAATGCTGATGTCTATAATGTTCCTAAATCGCGCATTCAGGAAGTAATCGAATTAACGGGTTTAACACCTGAATCACACAAAAAAATAAGTCAATTATCAAAGGGTTATCGTCAACGTGTAGGATTAGCCAATGCTTTATTACACAATCCTGATGTATTGATTCTTGATGAACCTACTACTGGCTTAGATCCAAACCAATTGGTTGAAATTAGACAATTGATTAAGAATGTGGGGGCTGACAAAACGGTTTTTCTATCTACGCATATTATGCAAGAAGTTGAAGCAATTTGTGATCGTGTAATCATCATTGACCAAGGGAAAATTGTAACGGATAAAAAACTAAATTCTTTGATGACTGAGAAAGAACAAGTCATTGAGGTGGAATTTGATTTCCGCGTTGAAGAACAATTAATCGCTCGTATTCCAAACATTACTGCCTATAAAAACACGCATGATTGTATCTGGAATCTAACATTTACAACGGATATTGATATGCGTCCAGCAATTTTTGATTTTGCTACTGAAAATGGATTGAAGACATTACAACTGAATCAGAAAAACAAAAATCTAGAGGCTATATTTAGAGAAATGACTTCTAAGAAATAAGTTTTTTCTACTGATTTAGCACCAAATATCCTTTGTAATGCTCTACAATGTCTATAATGGGTGGGTTATTTTTTAAAATCACATTTCCTGTACTGTAAATATTCCCTTTGATTCGTTGTTGCGGATTAACAATAATATCGTTCGAACTTCTTTGAAAGAATTCTACATTTTGTGCTATTAAATTACTTCCATCAAAACGCGCATCACCTGCATATAAATTCACACTAAGATAATTCGTGTTACCTTTGATTTTAAAGAAGTTTACAAAGTTACTTTCTACATATAAATTTTCACAGTTTACTTCTAAATCTATAATGCCTGATGTTTCATCCTTATATACTCCAGACTGTAAAGTCAACATGGGGAAATTCAATATTCCATCGGATTTTACTGTAAACTGGGAGGCCGAATAGATGGTCGTTAAATTAGGAACGGTAACATAGACTTTCGTCAAATTATAATCACGAACCCAATTGCAGGTTGCATTATTTTTCAATTTCAGCACTCCTTCTTCTACTTTAATTTCAATATCGTTGCTCAGGTTACTGCCTGTGGTCAATTTTACTGTGGTCACCTCAGCTTGTTTGATAATTAATTCAATTCCTTCGTATACATTAATCTTATCGAAATTGGCTGTTGTTATGTCTTCAGTAATTGTATTTCCCGCTGATTTGAAACAATCACTTCCGCTCTCGGAGTTACAAGAAACAACTAGAATACAACTTATAATCAATAGTATTTTTTTCATCATAGCTTTTGTTTTAAAATCGAATTCCTATTCCTAGTTCTAAGGCTTCTGCTTTTGCTCCATGGGCTTTTAATGATAAAGCTCCATAGAAGTTATCGTTTATATAGTATTTCATTCCGACACGTTCGTATATTCTACCCAAATAATCAAATGGAGAATAAACATAATATCCAAGTTGGGTTTCTACTGATATCTTATTAATAAACAATTCATGTCCAACAAATATTCCTATTTTTCTATAATCTGTATTGGCATCTATATTTTCATCAGGATAAGCTACTGATTTGAATTTGATATATTCTTGTAATGATTTTGTCCAAAAAACATCGGCTCCCAATTGTATTGCACTTTTCCGATTGATTCTTTTATCGGCATAGGCAGACAATACATAGAAAGGAAATTGTCCACTATTAATAATATCGTTTTCACTAATTCCTGTCCTAAAGACTACATTATATCGGATGGGTTCTGTAAATTGTATGGAATCGTTAAAGGGTTTATAAACTGGTATTTCTTCATGATCTAATGTATAATTTACTCCTACATTGAACGCTAAAGTATTGGTACTGGTATTGGGTGCTTTTATATTTGCGTTTGAGTGATGGAATAATGAGAGTCCTGCTTGAACGCCAAAACCTTTCCAGAGATTTTGCTTGTTGTAATTCAACATAAAATAGGTGGATGGCATGATTGCAGTACCATATACAATATTTCTAAAATTAGTTTCTTTATCGTAAGGATTGGTATTATAGGCAATTCCTTGTCCTACTCTAAGCACTAAATTGCGGTTGAGGAAATAAAAATTATAATGGGCATAGAGTCCAAATAACTCTCCTAGTGTTTGATTTCTCAAATCCTGATAATGGAATGAGAGTCCAATATCAGGATAATTATAGGCTGCTTCCCATGTTTTATTACCGAATGTCTTTTTATTTACGCTTAGTAAAAAGCCTTGTGGATGTGCAGTAACCAAATGTTTCATGGTCTTATTATGTGTCAATACATTTCCATAGAAATAATTGGCATCAAAGGTATACTGCTCATTTACTTTTTCCTGTGCATAGGTTGAAACGACAATAAATAATACTACATAGTAAAGTTTCTTCATTCGAAATTTTTGAATCTTTACAAATATATAGGAATTTTAAAATATCTGGCTTGCAATCGATTTAATGTTATCTGATTTACCCATTGAGTAATAATGCAATACAGGAATTCCTGCCTTGATAAGATCTTTACTTTGCGCAATACACCATTCAATTCCTATTTGTCGTACTGCATCATTGTCTTTTGCATTTACAACGGCCATAATTAAATCATCTGGCAAATCTACTTTGAATCGGTGTGGGATTAAATTGAGTTGTTTTTTTGTTGAAATGGGTTTTAATCCTGGAATAATGGGTACTGTTATTCCTTCTTTTCTGCATTTGGCTACAAAATCGAAGAACTTTTTATTATCATAAAACATTTGTGTGATAATATAATCGGCTCCATTTTTTATTTTTTGTTTTAAAAAATGGATGTCACTGTCCAAACTTGGCGCTTCCATGTGTTTTTCTGGATAGCCCGCTACACCAATGCAGAAGCTTGTCGCTGTTGAATTTTGCAAATCATCATCCAGATACACTCCTTTGTTCAGGTTAGATATTTGAGAAACTAATTCACTTGCAAATTGATTTCCTTCTCGTTCTGGTTTAAAATAGATTTCGCTTTTCACCGCATCTCCTCGTAAGGCTACAACATTCTGAATGCCTAAAAAATCTAAATCAATCAGAAAATTTTCAGTGTCTTCTTTACTGAATCCTCCACACAAAATATGTGGAATCGCATCGACTTCGTATTTATTTTGAATTGCCGAACATATCCCAACTGTTCCTGGGCGTTTCTTGACAATTTTCTTTTCTAACAGTCCACTTGGAAGTTCTTTATATTCATATTCTTCTCTATGGTAAGTAACATTAATAAAGGGCGGATTAAAATCCATTAAGGGATCAATACTATCAAAAATTGATTGAATGTTTTGTCCTTTTAAAGGGGGTAATATCTCGAAAGAAAACAGCGGTTTTCCTGCTGCTTTTTCTATATGTTGTGTAACTTTCATTTGCTTGTTTGTTGTCTTTGATATTCGTTTGTATTCTAATCGGCAATATTAGGATTCAACCATTTTTCGGCTACTTCAAAGGGTATATTTCTTCTTTTCGCATAATCGATCACCTGATCTTCTTTAATTTTCCCTAAACCGAAATATTTACTTTCTGGATTGGCAAAATAATAACCTGATACAGAGGAAGCTGGCCACATTGCTAAGCTTTCGGTTAGTGTTACTCCAATAGCTTTGTCTACCTGTAATAGTTTCCAAATGGTATTTTTCTCCAAATGGTCTGGACAGGCTGGATAACCGGGTGCAGGACGAATTCCTTTGTAGCTTTCGGCAATTAAAGCTTCATTGTTCAATGTCTCTTCGGATGCATATCCCCAGATTTCTTTTCTTACTTTTTTATGTAAATATTCCGCAAATGCTTCGGCAAATCGATCTCCTAACGCTTTAATCATAATCGAATTATAATCATCGTGATTGGCTTCAAATTCGGCTGCTTTTTGATCTACTCCAAAGCCTGTGGTCACACAAAAGGCTCCCATATAATCTACTTTTCCTGAATCTTTTGGTGCAATGAAATCGGATAAAGCAATATTTGGTGCTCCTTTCGTTTTTTGGGATTGTTGTCTTAACGTTAGAAATGTCTGCAAATGATTCCCTTCTTCATCGGAGATTGCAATATCATCATCATTGATTTGATTGGCTGGAAAAATCCCATAAATTCCTTTGGCTTCTAACCAATTTTCGGCGAGTAATGAGGATAACATTTTCTGAGCATCTTTAAATAATAAAACTGCTTGTTCTCCAACTACTTCATCGGTTAGAATAGCAGGATATTTCCCGTGTAAATCCCATGTTCTGAAAAAAGGAGTCCAGTCAATAAAATCAACCAATTTTTCCAATCCCACAGTAATTGTTTTTACTCCAACGAAATTTGGTTTCACAGGCGTAAACTCATTCCAATTTAATTGTAATTTATTTTTTCTAGCTTCTTCAATATTCAAGAAGTTTTTATCGCGAGAGCGATTCAAATAGCCTTCTCGTAGTTCATTGTATTCAGAACGTAGATTTTTAAAGTATTCTTGGTTTGTATTTGTATTAATCAAGTTACCTACTACTGTTACTGCTCTGGAAGCATCGTTTACATGTACAACTGTTTCTCTATATTCTGGTGCAATTTTCACCGCAGTATGTGCACGTGATGTCGTTGCTCCACCAATCATTATTGGAATTTTAATATTCAGCTTATCCATTTGTTTTACCAGATAGACCATTTCATCTAGTGATGGTGTAATTAAACCACTTAATCCAATAATGTCGACTTTTTCTTTGATAGCAGTTTCAATAATTTTTTCTGGAGGAACCATTACACCCATATCCACAATTTCATAATTATTACACCCTAATACGACTGCAACAATATTTTTCCCAATATCGTGCACATCTCCTTTTACGGTTGCCATCAATACTTTACCTGCCGATTGTGCTCCTCCTCCTTTTTGTGCTTCTATAAAAGGAAGTAGATAGGCTACAGCTTTTTTCATTACTCGGGCCGATTTTACTACTTGTGGTAAAAACATTTTTCCGCTTCCAAACAAATCTCCTACGACATTCATTCCGCTCATCAAATCAATTTCGATTACTTCAATCGGGTTTTCAACTTGTAAACGGGCTTCTTCTACATCAATTTCAATAAACTCATCGAGTCCTTTCACTAAGGAATGCACTAATCGTTCTTGTACGGGTAGGGATCGCCATTCTTGGGCTTGTTTTTCAGTGATTTTACTTTCTCCTTTAAAGCTTTCAGCAAAATCTAATAATCGTTCTGTTGCATCATCGCGTCTGTCTAACAAGACATCCTCAACGTGTTCTAATAGGTCTTTGGGTATTTGATCGTATATTTCCAGCATTTCTGGATTTACGATTCCCATGGTCATCCCGTTTTGTACGGCATAATATAGAAACACAGAATGCATCGCTTCCCGTACTTTATCGTTGCCACGAAATGAAAATGAAACATTGCTCACACCTCCACTTACACTGGCATAGGGAAGGTTTTCTTTGATCCATTTTGTTGCTCTGAAAAAATCAATTGCATTCTGACGGTGTTCTTCCATCCCAGTTGCAACTGGAAAGATATTAGGATCAAAAATGATATCTTCTGCTGGGTATCCTACAGTATCGACCAAGATGTCATAGGATCTCTTACAGATTTCAATACGACGTTCATAATTATCGGCTTGTCCTACCTCATCAAAAGCCATTACAATAACGGCTGCTCCGTAGCGTTTGATTAATTTTGCCTGACGGATAAAATTCTCTTCTCCTTCTTTTAAACTAATTGAGTTAACAATACTTTTTCCTTGTGCTACTTTTAATCCTGCCTCAATGATTTCCCATTTAGAACTATCAATCATGATGGGTACGCGGGAAATATCGGGTTCGGAGGCAATTAAATTCAAAAAGGTCGTCATAGCATGAACGCCATCTAGCATTCCCTCATCCATATTAATATCGATGATTTGTGCTCCTCCTTCTACTTGATCTCTGGCGACTGCCAGCGCTTCGGAATATTTTTCTTCTTTTATTAAACGCAGGAATTTTCGTGAACCTGTTACATTAGTACGCTCTCCTACATTGACAAAAATGCTTTCTGGCGTAATAATCAAGGGTTCTAATCCTGATAATTTCAAATATTTATTACAGTCAATCTCTGCCATTATATCGTTTGTTCTATTTTTCTCGGTTGGTATTCTTTTGCTACTTCTGCAATTAATCGAATATGCTCCGGATTCGTTCCACAGCATCCTCCAATAATATTGATTAGATCGTCTTCTAAATATTCTCGGATTAAGGCTTGCATTTCTTCTGGTGTTTGATCGTATTGACCAAAGGCATTGGGTAATCCTGCATTAGGATGTGCCGAAACATTGAAAGAAGTATTGTGTGATAATCGTTGTAAATAAGGTTTCAACTGATCAGCACCTAGGGCACAATTGAATCCTATACTCAACAACGGAATATGAGAAATTGAGATTAGAAATGCTTCTACAGTTTGTCCCGACAAGGTTCTCCCTGAAGCATCGGTTATAGTACCACTCACCATGATAGGAATATCCAGATTTCGTTCATCTTTCACTTCTTCTATTGCGAATAGGACGGCTTTCGCATTTAATGTATCAAAAATGGTTTCTACCAAAAGAATATCGGCTCCTCCATCAATCAGCGCTTCTACTTGTTCTTTATAGGCAATACGTAAGTCATCGAATGTTACGGCACGGTATCCCGGATCATTTACATCGGGAGACATACTAGCTGTTCTATTTGTTGGTCCTATTGAACCTGCAACAAAACGGGGTTTATCTGGATTTTGAGCAGTGTATTCGTCGGCTACTTCACGAGCTATTCTAGCAGATTCATAGTTTAGTTCATAGACTAAATCTTCTAAGTGGTAATCGGCCATACCAATGGTTGTTCCCGAAAAAGTATTGGTTTCAACAATATCAGCTCCAGCAGCAAAATACTGACTGTGTACATCGCGAATGGCTTGTGGTTGTGTTAGACTCAATAGGTCATTGTTTCCCTTCAATGAATGTGGGAAATCTTTAAAGCGTTCTCCTCGGAAATCTTCTTCGGAAAAATTATAGCGTTGCAACATGGTCCCCATCGCTCCGTCGAGTATGAGAATTCTATCTTGTATTGCTTGGTGTATTTTAGACATAAAACGATAAACTTTAGTTTATATCGATATGTCATCAGGAAAGGAAAGGGAATACTAAAAAAAAGTATTCGTGTGTTATCTATCCAAAAAATTTGGTAGAATGTAGCACCTTCTTTAATAAATTAAAGGGTTGCTAAGGCTTCATTGGGTCTAATCCCTCTGCCTTTCGTGATAACGATCAATATGTGAATGAACATTGCAAAGCTACTACAATTTTAGGATATTAAACAAATTTCTTTTGTCTTTATTATTTCTGCTACTTTCAGTATATCAGTCAGTACGCCTCTAGCAGTTACTTCTTTTCCTGCACCAGCACCTTGAATTACTATTGGATTATCACCATAAGAATCTGTGAAAATTGCAATTAATGAATCGGCTCCTTTGAGTTGTCCCAAGGGTGAGCCAAGTGGTTCTGAAACTAATTTTACTTCTAGTTTTTGCTTCTCCACATCGAGTTCTCCAATATAGCGTAACACATGATCTGGTAGCTGGGTAATTTTTGCAGTATGAAAGGGTTCGTCTAATTGGGTTATATTTCGTTTATATTCCGATCGGGTTACGTTTTCCTCCAAAGAAGGGAGTAATAATGAGGTTACTTTTACATCTGAAAACTCAAAGGATTGTTCTATTTCTCGGGCTAAAATCAGTAGTTTTCGGGCTACATCATTTCCTGAAAGGTCTTCTCTGGAATCGGGTTCTGTATATCCTAATTTTTCTGCACGTTGTACAATTGTTGAAAAAGGTACTTCTTCTTTGGCAAAGGCATTAAAGATATAGCTTAATGATCCTGAAAAAACGCCTTGTATTTTAGTAATTCTTTCTCCAGAATAATGTAAATCTCTAATGGTTTGTACTACTGGTAATCCAGCTCCTACGTTGGTTTCATATAAAAAGGTTTTGTCAAATTTCTGAAGGTTCTCACGAATTTCATCATATAAGCTCAAGGGTAATGTATTGGCTATTTTATTGGCTGCTACAATATGAAATCCATTTTGGATTAACTTCAAATAGTCTTTTACCAACTCTCCACTGGCTGTAGCATCTACCGCAACAAGGTTTTCCAATTGGTTTATTTTGACATATTCTATGATATCTTCTATTCTGAATGGAATAGCCGATTGGGCAAAATTCGCTTCCCACGAGTTTCTAATTCCTTCTTTTTCAAAAAAAGCTAAGGTAGAATTGGTAATAATCGGGAATCTTAGTTCTATATTTTTCTTTTCTAAAAAGAAGTCCTGACTTTCAATCACTTGATTGATTAGTGTACTTCCTACATTTCCTATTCCGAATAGGATGATATTTACTTTATGCGTTGACATAGCTTGTTTGTTTTTGTTTGTTAAAGATTGATTGAATTCCTTTTGACAATTGTTCATATTCGATCAGAAAGGCATCGTGTCCATGAATGGAATCTATTTCATGGTAGTACACATTCATTTTATTGGCTTTTAAGGCTTGATAGGTTTCTCGATTTTCATCGGGTGTAAAAAATCCATCGGTGGCAATCCCGATAATATGGATGTTTGATTTTATTTCTTTGGTTACATCAAAAAAACTTCCTCTTCCTCTTGTTATATCAATGGTTTTCAAGAGGTGATTCATTAATTTATAAGAGGATAATTGAAACCGGTTTTTTAATTTTTCTCCATGATGGTGTAACCATGATTCTACTTCGAATTGTTTTGTTTCTATATTAATCTCTCGTTTAAACTTCAATCGAAAGGATTGTGGTGTACGGTATAAAAGCATTGCATGTAATCGGGCATCGTGAATGGGATTTTCCGAATTGTTCAAAATTTGATCTTGAACTAGCACATTGGAAATAATCCAATCTGATGCTTTCCAATCGGTCGCGATCACAATTAAATTTTCTATATAATTGGGTTCTAAAGCGGCCATTTCCCATGCAATTCCTCCTCCTAAACTTCCTCCTATTACTGTAAATAGCTTCTCTATTTTTAATTGTCTTGTTCCTTCCAAAAAAATTTGAGCGATGTCTCTTGCTGTAAAATCTTTATAGTTTTCAATTAAATTTTCTGGATTTCCATCGTATCCATTTCCGGGTACATTAAAGGCTATTACCGTAAATTCGTTTGTATCAATTGTTTTATTGGTTCCTATCAATTCATTCCACCATCCTTTTTCTCCTATTACTTGCGAATTTCCTGTTAGGGCGTGATTGACGACGACTACTGGAGCGCTTCCCAATATTTTTCCAAAGGATTGATAGTGTAATACTATTTCTGCATAGTTTTTACCCTGCTCTGTACAGAAATTCTGAATTGCTATTTTGTGTATTTTTCCCATTTTGATTTTAAATTAGACTGTCTTTAGTCGAAGTTCCAAAGACAGTCTTTAGTACAATAATCTAAACAAATTGTACTGTTCTTTTATCGTATTTCCATTAGGCAACTTCATCTAATATTTCTTTCGGAAACTCTTTTACTAAAGTGAGTTCGATGGGTGTACTATTGACCAGATTGTCTTGAATGGGGCATCGTTCTTCCACGAGTGCTAACCATTTTTGCAACAATTCAAACGAAACATCTGTTGTTGGTTTTACTACAACTTCTATCTTTTTAAATCCTGCTCTTTCATTAGTTTCTTTTCCATAATATTTTGAAGTATCTAATTCACCTGAGATTTCTACTTGTAATGATTTTAAAGGGATGGCTAGTTCTTTTGCTACTAATTGTCCTACTGCGTTAATGCATCCTGCAAAACCGGATAATAGATATTCTATTGGGCTTGGTCCTTCTAATTCTGGTGCTTTAGCGTTTTTACTTATTCTAACACTAAAGTTTTGTGTCTTGACAACGAATTGTTCATTGCCTTCTACATATCCTAATACGTTTACTGTTTTTGTGCTCATCTTTTTTATACTAAGTGGGTTGTTTTTATTATTTCAAATACGGCTTTTAGATCTGCTTTTAAATCTTCAATGTCTTCTAGTCCTACTGAAAGTCGAATCAAATCTTTTGTAACTCCTGTTGCAAGTTGTTGTTCCTCTTTTAATTGTTGATGGGTTGTGCTTGCTGGATGAATAATTAGTGATTTTGTATCTCCAATATTGGCTAGTAAGGAGAATAATTTCGTTTCATCGGCTATTTTCTTCGCTTGTTCATATCCGCCTTTTACTCCAAATGTTACAATTCCACTGCTTCCTTTTGGCAAATAAGCTTGTGCTAATGCGTAATATTTATTGCTTTCTAGTCCTGGATAATTTACCCATTGTACTTCTTCTTGATCTTCTAGCCATTTTGCTAGGGCTAGTGCATTTTCACTATGTTTCTTTACTCGAATATCTAGGGTTTCTAATCCTTGGATAATTTGGAAAGCGTTGAATGGGCTTAAGGCCGCTCCATGATCGCGTAATCCTTCAATGCGAACTTTTGCAATAAAAGCAACATTTCCTAGGGCTTCGTGATATACTAATCCGTGGTATCCTTCTGATGGCTCTGTAAACTCAGGAAATTTCCCATTACTCCAATCAAAGTTTCCACCGTCAATGATTACTCCTCCTAGTGAGGTTCCATTACCACCAATATATTTTGTCAAGGAGTGAATGACAATATTAGCTCCGTGTTCAATAGGGTTGAGTAAATAGGGTGTTGCTACAGTATTGTCCACAATAAACGGGACTTTGAATGCTTGTGCTTCTTTTGAAATAGCTCTTAAATCGAGTACATCTAATTTTGGATTCCCAAGTGATTCTACAAAAAAGGCTCTCGTATTTTCTTTAGCTGCTTTTGTGAAATTTGTTGGATCAGATGGATCAACAAAAGTGGTTGTTATCCCTAATCGAGGTAGTGTAACATTTAATAAATTGTAGGTTCCTCCGTATAAACTATTGGAGGCAACAATATGATCTCCCGATTTTAGTAATACTAATAGGGCTGTTGATATGGCAGCGGTTCCCGAAGCAGTAACTACTGCGCCAACGCCTCCTTCTAGTGTGGCTAATCGCTGTTCTAGAATATCATTTGTTGGGTTATTTAATCGGGTATAAATATAACCTGGTTCTGCTAATGCAAATAAATTTGCTGCATGTTCTGCATTGTTAAACACATAGGATGTTGTTTGGTAAATTGGTACTGCTCGGGTTCCACCATTTTTAGTAACATCATGTCCTGCGTGCAATGCGTTTGTTGAGAATTTTTGTGTGCTCATAATAGATCGTTTTTAAGATTGTTTTATTGAAATTTGAATTGGTTGAAAAATAAAAAAGCCCTTTTGGAACATTTACCAAAAGGACTTTACACTTGAAATATAAACTAAGATTAAGTCATTCGCTTTTGGCAATAGCTGGGTTGCATGAAAATACACATACACATGTGCATCATCATTTTATTCATCATTGTTGCTATTGTCTTATTCATGATTATTGATATAATTTTATAATTTTTATTGTATTGCATAAAAAAAGCCCCTGCGAATGGCAGAGGCTTTTTGCTTTATATTTAGAATTTAAATTTAGGCAATAGTGTGCTCTGCGGAAGTTCTCCACATCATCATACACATATTGCTAATAATAAATTTCATTTTGTTTCTTTTTAACGGAACAAACCTCCGAACTCTTTTTTAATTTTCCAAATTTATTTTCAAATTTTAACATTTATAGGTTTTTATTCCAAAAAAACAGGTTCTATTTTAACCGTTTTTTCTGGCATTATTTAAATGCAAAATCTAACTTTTAATAATTTTTTTTATCGAAGTTCCCTTTGTTGTCTCCACTCTTACAAAGTATAATCCCATTATTAAATTTGAAATATTCACTTGGGTTTGACTTACTTGATTTGCATTGACCTTTTTAACAATTCTACCATTAATATCAATTAGTTCAATTTTATTTATAGTTGATAAAGTTGATTTTATGGTAAACACATCTCTTGTCGGATTAGGATACATCGTGAATGTATTTTTAATATCCGAAACCTCTTCTAGTTCTAAAGCGATTGCATCATCTTCTTCTGGAGCAGTTCCAGTTTCTGTTATATTTGCTTCAACATTTCCACTTGTTAATGTTTCGGAATTGTCAATTTGTAGGAATTGCGCTTTTGCGTTAGTTAAAAATAAGCAGATAATAATTGAAAGTATTTGTTTTTTCATACTAGTTTCTTTTACGATTAATTTTCTGCAAAATTCTAATAACCTCAGCTATTTCACCTCCATGATAAGTTTATTTTTCACTACAATAGGGTATTTTCTCAGTATTGTTTTAATAAAAAATCCACTCATTTCTGAGTGGATTTTTTATCATTTTATTTAAAACGAAATTAATTTTTGATAATTTTTGCTGTTCCAGAACCTAAGTCTGATGTTGCTTTTAGCATATATACTCCTGCAGCTAAATCTGAGATATTTATCTGTGTAGATGTTGCGTTAACTTTAATTGATTTTACAACTCTTCCATTAAAATCTACAACTTGTACATCATTAACTAAAGAAGTTGAATTACTATTAATCGTTACGTTATCCTTCGCTGGATTTGGATATACTGAAAAGTTTTTTGCAAAGAACTCATTTGTTCCTAATGTTCTATCCACTGACAAAGCATCTATACCAACGATGTTTGAATTGTCTCCAGATGGTCCACCGCTTGTTACAAAATATCTAAACGCAATTTTACAATCTGTTGCTGTAGGTAAACCTGTAACAGTATACGTGTATTGTGTCCATGTAAATGGATAACCTGTAGTGGTTAAATCTGGATTAATTGATAATGCCAAAGTTGTATAATCTCCTACTCCAGCTGATCCTCCTGATGGTGCAACAGTGGCAGCCCCAGTTGTACTTAATCTCAACTCTAAACGATCTGCATATACAGTACCTGTACCTGTACCTCCAGCTCTACTATAAAATTTAATAACATCACCATCTTTTAAACTTACAACAGGTGTCATTAACCAATTGCTAATTGTTCCAGCTCCTGTTGTACTATTGAAGTTACACAGTGCAAATGATGTTGCTCCCCCATTATATCCTCCCGTAGCAAATGCAGTTCCTCCACCTTGTGCCCAACTTGAGGCTCCTGCAGGCGAGCTTTGATTTGTCATCGTCCAACCGGCTGTAGCTAAATTGGCGAAAGTATCAAAGTTCTCCGTCAATAAATTAGTTTGCGCATTTGATGCAAATGTTGCAAACATTAACATAAGTAAAGTTTTTTTCATGATAAATTTAAGTTTAGGATTTTATGCTAAATTTAATGAAATTTTAATACAAAGTTCTAAAAAAACAAAACTTATTGTACATATTTAACTTAAAGAAAAAAAATACAATACAAAATACTATAATACATTATTATGTAAGATTACAATAACGTCAGCTACTCCACCTCTGTAATAAATTTATTTTTTACTACAACTGAGTATTTCTTAATATTGTTTTAATAAAAAACCCCACTCATTTCTGAATGGGGTTTTTCATTTTATTTAAAACTAAATTAGTTTTTGATAATTTTTTTAGTAGATGTTCCTGCTTCAGTTTGAACTTTCACTAAATAAACACCTGTTGTTAAATCAGAGATATTTACTTGAGTTTGGTTTACTCCATTTGCTTTCACAGTTTTTACAGTTCTACCATTGATATCTGTTACTTCAATTGTATTGATACCTGATAAAGTAGATTCTAAAGTGAATATATCTTTAGTTGGGTTAGGATACATTGCAAATTTTCCAGAAGTTACAACATCTTCCACACTTAAAAGTGCATCTTGATCTGTAGCTTTTACTGTTAAATTATCAAATAAACCAACACCTGCAACTGCATTACTTGTCCCAGCTGCTACTGCAAAATCAACTTCAGCTGGCTCAGAACCTGTAGCTGCTCCATCATAACCTCCATCAATTCCAGGACCTTTCCATAGAACTTCACCGGTTGTTTGATTGAAACTCATACCTAATTTAACCCATGTATTAGCTGGTAATGTTACTGGAGTAGCGCCTAAGTTTAAAAGGTAGTTACCCAATGTCCCATTATTATCCACATAAAGAATACCTTGTATAACTTTAGTATCCATTGTAATATTATACCCTGCTAATACTTGCGAAGAGTCTTCATTGTAAAGTACAACTCTAAATGCGTTTTTACTTGTTGTAGCTGGCCCTGTAAAGAAATCAAATTCAATAGCAATAATATTGTTTCCAGCAGTTCTAGTACCCCATGCTTCTAGAAGACCATCTTTCCACATTAATCTTGATCCTGTAGCTACATTAGAACCTGTAATTTGTAATGCATTTTGATGTGTAGCATCATTTGCCACAACTTGGAAATTACTGTTGTTTGCATTTCCACTACCTGCACCAACGAAAGTTAAAAAACTCCCTTGTCCAGGTGTAGTACCAGTTATATCAGTTCCAATATTCCCAATAGGTAATGAGTTGAAGTTTTCTGTCTGTAAAGATTGTGCAGATGCACTAAGTAAAAACGAACAAAAAACAACAGAAAGTAATTGTTTTTTCATAATTATATTTTTTTAAGTTTAATAACAGCAAACCTAATAAAATTATTAATTATATATACACAAAACAAAGCTTAAAATATAATTTTAACATTAAACCAAAATCATACTCAAACAAGCAACTATTCAATTAAAATAAAAAACATGCACTATTTTTAACAAAAAAGGAGATTCATTGATAATACTTTAAATTATCGCTTTCTATCCCAAAAGAAGAAATTGAATTCTCAAAATTTATTATTAAACTAATAAAAAAATTTAACAATATAAAGATTTAAAAATCCATATTGTTAATTAGACCAAACGACTATCATTTAATTAACATTAAAAAAGTACATCTATTAAAAATTACTTACTGTAATAATTCACGATAAAACGCTTTTTTACGTCTATTTTTAATTAATCTAAATAAGCTTGTTTTAAGTACTTCGGTTACTTACTTTTGCAACCCCAAATTATACGTGCTCATAGCATTCAATAACTATATTTTAATTCTAGCAGTGGAATTTCCCAATACAGATTAAAGACAATGATTTCTTATTATAATCGCTCTCCCAAAAAAAACTGGCTCAATAATCCTGTTTTTATATTTATATTACTGTTTCTCATATTTACAAATGTTGGTTATTCTCAAAGCGTACATAATCTTAGTGTACAATTTACACTAAAGGACAAGGAGAGTAAACTACCGCTAAAAGGGGTATCAATAGTTCTAGAAGGATTATTTCAGAAATACGAAAATCAATCTAATGATTTTGGTATCGTTATACTAAATTCTATACCATCTGGTGATTATAGGCTGAAATTATCACATATAGGATACGACGGAATTGAACAACTCCTTTCCTTAACAAAAGATCAAATTCTATTGTTTGAATTAACACCCAAAAGTATTGAACTTAATGAAGTGGTTGTAACAGCTACCGAATCTCGTGGAATGACTAGTACCTCTATTATTGATAAAAGGGCCATGCAGCATCTTCAACCTTCTAGTTTCACAGATCTATTGGAATTATTACCTGGAGGTCGATCAAAGGATCCCATTTTTAATGCTTCTAATCATATTAAATTGCGAGAAGTCGGAACTGCTGATTCTAATTATGACATCTCATCTCTTGGAACTGCTTTTGTGATTGATGGAATTCCAATTAACACCGATGCAAACCTACAATATACTACGGGGCCTAAAACGATAATTACATCGGGTTCAAGTTATGCTAATACAAGACGCAATACCACCTCAAAGGGTATTGATATGCGTTCTATTTCTACAGATCAAATTGAGAAAGTTGAAATAATCAGAGGTATTCCATCGGTAGAGTACGGGGATTTGACTAGCGGATTAATTAAAATTAAACGAAAAAGAGGTCGTAGCAATTGGGAATCACGCTTTAAGGCGGATGAATTCAGTAAATTGTATTATGTAGGTAAGGGTTTTGAATCGGAAGAAAAAAGTTTTGTCTTGAATGTCGGATTGGATTATTTGGATGCTAAATCGGACCCTCGCAATAGTTTTGAAAATTACAAACGGATCACAGCGTCGATTCGAGCGCAAAAAACATGGGAAAACGATGCTTATCTACTTCAATGGGATTCTAGTTTAGATTACAGTGGTTCGATGGATAATGAAAAAGCAGACCCTAATGTGGGTTATGCAAAAATTGACCGTTACACTTCCAGTTATAACCGATTGGCTCTAGCAAATACATTTGATCTAAATTTTAAATCTTCTTCTTTTATAAAAGCACTAAATGTATCAACCTCTTTTAGTCAGCAATACGACAAAATTGAACAGACAAAATGGGTACAAGTAAGTAGTGCTACAGCCATCCCTAATACAACGGAACAAGGGGAGCATGATGGTATATTTCTAACTCCTCAATATACTTCAGATCTTTTAGTTGATGGGAAACCATTTGATGCTTTCTTAAAAGCGATGGGAGATTTTGAAATTCATTTGTTTGGTGTAAAACATACCTTAAAAGCAGGAATTGAATGGACTTATGCTAAAAATAATGGAAAAGGTCAGGTATATGATACTACTCATCCACCTTCTCCAGAAATGACCACTCGTCCGAGATCTTATAGAGATATCCCAGCTAGTACAGACATTGCATTTTTTGCAGAGGATGCTATAACAATTCCATTGGGACAACATCAACTGAACATTGCTGGGGGACTTCGTGCCATGTCTCTATTAAACATTCCTTCTGCCTATGCTATTCATGGGAAATATTATTTTGATCCTCGCATCAATGCTCAATGGGCACTTCCTGCAATCCAAATTGGTCAACATGCCTTAAAAACTGAATTCACAGCAGGAACGGGACAATACACTAAGTTCCCAACGCTTGCTCAGCTTTATCCTGATTATGTCTATAATGACTTGGTACAGCTGAACTATTACCACAATACACCTGAATATCGAAGAATAAACTTGATGACTTATAAGACTTCTGCTGTGAATTATGATTTAGCACCGGCCATCAATAAAAAATGGGAGATTCGCGCTGATTTTTCTTATGATAATAATCGATTTTCTATTACTTATTTCAATGAGCGTATGAATTCCGGTTTCCGAAATGGTTCTGGATATCATGCTCTTTCTTATAAAAAATACGATACTAATTCTATAGACCCTGCTACTTTAACGGGACCGCCTGACCTTGCCCAAATGAGTTTTGTAATGGATACTTTACTGACGACTTACAACATTACAAATAATGGTAGCAGGCTTCTAAAAAGTGGTATTGAATTTCAATTTTCTTCCAAACGTTTCCCTTCAATCAATACTCGATTTACGGTGAATGGTGCTTGGTTTAAATCTACTTATACAAACAGTAATCCTGTTTATAAAAGTGGGCAAAAGGACATTATTATCAATGGAAAACGTCTGCCTTATTTGGGTCTTTACCAATGGGATGATGGTTTTGAAAAACAGCAACTCAACACGAATTTAATTGTTGATACTTATATCCCATCATTAGGTTTGGAATTTTCAAGTTCCTTCCAATTTATGTGGTTCAAGAGTGATCAGTCTACACCAATGAATGGCACTCCTATTTCATATATTGACCCTTCCGGACAACAGCATCCTTATCTCGAAGAGGACAAAACTGATCCTATATTGCAATGGTTGAACATTAAGTACAACAATGAATTATTTCAGAAAAAGACCATTCCAATGTCGATGAATATGAATCTAAAAATCTCAAAGGATTTTTACAAGAAATTTAGAATTTCAATGTTCGTAAACCGTCTCTTTAGTTATTATCAAAACTATGAGATAAACGGTCAAAAAATAGAACAAAGAGGGCTTACTTCTCCTTATTTCGGAATGGAATTAAACTTGAATTTATAACTTTTAATATTAAATAAATACCTCAATTATGAAAATTAAATTACTGCCCATTTATCTCACAATAGCAATCATGGCTTTATTACAATCTTGTTCTAAAGATGATGATTATACAGGAAGAGAAACTGCTTTAACTTTGACGCTTATCAATCCTGCGGATTTAAATAATGTTGCTCTTTCTAATCTTTCGGTATCTTTTAAAGAGTTGAATACCGGGAAAACAACACAGAGTAGTTCTTTTATTAATAATAATCTTTCAATTACTTTGAGTGAAGGTTCTTATGAAATTTCTGTAGATGGAAAAATCCAATATTCAGCTGATGGAAATACGATTGAAGCTACTGTAAATGGCTATAAAGAATCTGTAGTTATCACGGGAGAAACGTCTCTTGTTTCTTTAAATCTTTTCTTGAAAACAAGTCAATCTGATTTCATTATTGAGGAAATATTTTTCACAGGAACACGTACAGCGGAAGGGCAACAGTACCTAGGTGATAAATATTTTAAAATCTACAACAACACCGATCACGTTTTATATGCCGATGGATTAGTGATTGCTCAATCGGAATTTATGACGGTTGACAAACAAGATTACACTCCAAATATCATGGGTCAATCATTTGCTGCCTCTGCCATTGCGATCGTTCCAGGATCGGGTACAGATCATCCAATTCCATCTGGTGAATTTTTCATTATTGCTGAGGATGCTATCAATCACAAAGAATACAATTCTAATTCAATTGATTTGAGAAATGCTAATTTTGAATTTTATACTGATGATGCAGACGATGTAGATAATCCTAGTGTTCCAAATATGGAGAACTTATTTTCTTCAATGATTATCCACAATAGAGGTTTTAAAAGTTTTGTTATCGCTCGTATGCCTATCAATAAAAACACTTTCCTAAGTGATTACACGTATGATTATGAATATAATCTTATCATTAATGGAGAGAGTTACCCAATGGGTGAAAGTGTATATTCAATTCCAAACTCTTGGATTATTGATGCTGTAAACTTAAGTGTTCAATCGGAATACCAATGGATCGTTACTGCTCCATCATTGGATATGGGATGGACATACTGTGGTAAAGTTGATGCGGATCAAAGTCGTTATGGAAAAAGTGTACGTCGTAAAATACTTTCGACAACTACTAATGGCAAAAAAATACTGAAAGACACGAATAATTCTACATTGGATTTTAACCCTGAGGTTGTTCCTTCTTTAATGCATTAATAGATTAAATCATGAGCTTTCGTTCCCTATTCTTATTTATTATTTTCAGTTCTGCTATGCTACGGGCACAGGATAGTACTTCAGTGCTGTTGCGTATTCATGAAGATTTATCGCCTGCAAATAATTTCTCAAGTGTCTTTTATAGTAATCCTGCTAATCAGCATTATGCCCGTCGTTATTCATTATCAGAATTTAGCGCAAGTTATTATGCCAATTCGCAAGAAACTAATATCCAGCAATTAGGAAATGGAATCACTCAATTCATAATCAATGCTCAATCTTATTATAAGATTAATCCTCAAAATACGGTTTGGGGAAATGCTTCATATAAGAATGGCAAGCGTAAAAATGTGCATTGGAACGAAAGCTCAGATTATCAGGTTATATATCCTTATGTAACTGCCGATTCTATTGGTGGTGATCTTTCTTTTGAAGAATATTCTTTTAAAGGAGGTTATTCTAAAGCGTATGAAAAAATAACCCTTGGGATTGTTGCGCAATATAGAGCGCTGATGGAATACCGCGCTATTGATCCCAGACCTAAAAATACGGTTTCTGATCTTACTTTATCCCTTGGCATTTCAAGAAATCTCGGAGAACATTATGTCTTAGGAACGGCTATTAATCTGCAAAAATATACTCAATCTAACAATCTGAAATTTTTTAGTGAATTAGGTGCTCCAGCTGTGTATCACATGACTGGTCTTGGTGTTTACAATAATTTATTAACGGGTAATAAGCTGAGTTCATTTTATGATGGAAAAGGATATGGTGCCTCAGTACAATTATTTCCCAAAGACCGAAATGGATTTGCACTATCGATTGGATACAATCACTTTGGGTACGAGAAGATCATGACCGAATTTCAAAATTTGATTGCTTCCACGATTGCAGAACAACAATACGTAAGTGAAGTTTCTTATTTGAAGAAAACAAAACATCGAATTTGGGGTGCAAAAATGGGCTTCCAATATACCGATAGAGCAGGAACTGAAAACATATTCGACAATCAGACATCTACTTCTTACATCAAAATATCAGAAGACACTAAATACACCAATCAAGTTACATCAGTAGTCTTATCCGGATTGTATAGTATTCCTGATCCAGAATTATCATGGTCTATTGCTCCTAGTTTTTATTTAAAAAATACGGCTACAAAATACATCGAACCGCTTCGAACAATTGATATCAAACAGGGCATTGGACGATTGGACCTTTCGGCTTCAAAACTTTTATCACAATCCTTGATTACATTGTCTACTTCCTTTGAACACAACTGGGCGCTAGATTCAAAAATGAAGCTTCGTGATCGTGTAAAAACAAATTCGATTTTCGAAATGTTAGACCATAATTTTGCTTATTTATCTTCTAATTATACCAAAGTAAATTTAGCCGCTCGTTGGGATTACAAATACAGTCCCGATCTTAACCTCTTCGTTAAGGCTGATATTGATTATTACAATTATTCCACAAATTCAAACAATACTTATTTTCAAATGTCAGTTGGTATGACATTCTAATTCACAATACAAAATCCCCATTGCTTTATAATGAAGTCTATATTATTAAAAACACTTTTTTTCCTTCTTACCATTGTGGTTGTTCAATCACTTTTGAGCTTTACCTCAACACTCGGTGAGAAAATAACAAACTCGAATTGGCGTGAACTGTATAGTAAACCTATCAATCAGTGGCCTAGACCTACAATTGACAAAGGTATTCTATGGCAAGAACTAGAACCCTTGGCTGTGGATACTAGTTACTATGATCGAATGGAAGATCCTAAGGTCATACTGGGTCAAATGCTTTTCTTTGATCCAAAACTTTCAGGTTCAAATCAAATTTCCTGTAGCAGTTGTCATGATCCAGAATTGGCATGGGGGGATGGTCGAGAAATATCACTTGGAAATGATCATTTACAAGGAAAACGAAATACTCCGTCGCTCTACAATATCAATGCTCGTCAATCTTTCTTTTGGGATGGTCGCGCTACCACTTTAGAAGAACAGGCTCAAGGTCCTCTTACAGCACATCACGAAATGAACATGGAACCCAAAGGCTTAGCTAAGAAGTTAAAGAAAGTAAAAGGATATTCTGTATTGTTCCAAAATGCTTATGGCAGTTCTGATATTACTTATGAAAAGGTATTACAATCATTGGCTACTTTTCAAAAAACTATACTAAGCAAAAGAAGTCGATTTGATGCTTTTATGGATGGTGATTATACCGCATTATCGGATCAGGAAATTGAAGGTTTACATCTTTTCCGTACTAAAGCGCGTTGTATGAATTGTCATTATGGAAAATATTTAACAGATGAATCTTTCCATAATATTGGTCTTACATATTATAAAAGAGAGTATGAAGATTTAGGATTATATCATATCACTAAGAAAGCAGAAGATGTTGGTAAATTCAGAACACCATCGCTTCGTGATGTTATGCATACTGGTCCATGGATGCACAATGGTTTATTTGATAATATGACGGGGGTTGTTAACATGTACAACAGTGGCATGCATATGATTGATCCTACTGAAAGTGAAAAAGCTGCTGATCCATTATTTCCCCAAACGGATGTATTATTACAGTCTTTAGATCTTAATGATGATGAAATTGTAGCCTTAGTTTCTTTTATTAAAACATTATCGGGAAGGCAATATAAAATGGAACGTCCGCAAATACCTCGATAAATTACAACGCATTAAATTTCAGACTAAAACAACTTATTTCTCAAACTTATAGTTGCAAATTGTGTCTCGTAAAAAGAACTTGCAAAATAAACGTTAAGCTTTTTTTGCAATCCAAAATCGTTTCATACATTTGCACCATAAAATCGAGAGGAAAAATTTGAACTGATTGCAACCTCATTAAAAAAATGCTAAAGCAGAAACACTCCTTTAGCTTCTTGCAATCCTATTTTTTCCTCATTAAAATTTAAAATAATTTACAATTATGGCATATTTATTTACGTCAGAATCGGTGAGCGAAGGACATCCAGACAAAATTGCCGATCAAATATCGGACGCATTAATTGATAACTTTTTAGCTTTTGACCCTGAGTCGAAAGTAGCTTGTGAAACTTTAGTTACTACAGGTCAGGTTATTTTAGCAGGTGAAGTAAAATCCAAAATATATCTTGACGTACAGAACATTGCGCGTGAAGTTATTAAGAAGATTGGTTATACGAAAAGCGAATACATGTTTGAAGCAAATTCTTGCGGTGTATTATCAGCTATTCATGAGCAATCACAAGATATTAATCAAGGTGTAGATCGTACGAGTAAAGAAGAACAAGGAGCTGGTGACCAAGGAATGATGTTTGGTTACGCTACAAATGAAACGGAAGATTACATGCCATTGGCATTGAATTTATCTCATAAATTATTGCAGGAACTTGCTGTATTACGTCGTGAAAATAGTGAAATCACTTATTTACGTCCTGATGCAAAATCACAAGTTACATTAGAATATGACGATCATAACAAACCTGTTCGTATTGATGCTATTGTAATTTCTACACAGCATGATGATTTCGCTGAAGAATCGGTTATGTTAGCTAAAATCAAAAAGGATATTGTAGAAATTTTAATTCCTAGAATTATCGCTAACAATCCTCAGTATGCTCATTTATTTAATGACACAATCCAATATCATATTAATCCTACTGGAAAATTTGTAATTGGTGGGCCTCACGGTGATACTGGATTAACAGGAAGAAAAATCATTGTAGATACTTACGGTGGTAAAGGTGCTCACGGTGGTGGTGCATTCTCTGGAAAAGATCCTAGTAAAGTAGACCGTAGTGCTGCTTATGCAACGCGTCACATTGCTAAAAATTTAGTTGCTGCTGGTGTAGCTGACGAAATTTTAGTTCAGGTGAGTTATGCTATTGGTGTAGCAAAACCAATGGGAATTTACATCAATACTTATGGTACTAGTAAAGTAAACTTAAAGGATGGTGAGATTGCTAAAATCGTTGAAGGCCTATTTGATATGCGTCCATACTTTATTGAGCAACGTTTGAAATTAAGAAACCCTATTTATAGCGAAACTGCTGCTTACGGGCACATGGGACGTAAGTCTGAAGTTGTGACTAAAACGTTTACAGCACCAGGAGGAAAAGAAAAAACAGTTACTGTTGAACTATTCACTTGGGAGAAATTAGACCACGTAGATGTCGTTAAAAAAGCATTTGGATTATAATCTAATTCAATCATTATATAAAAAAAACCTGTTCCAAAAGAACAGGTTTTTTTATGGAATTAAACTTCATTACAAATTGTATTTTATATGTAACATTATATATCTTGGCTGCACAATGTATTGAGAGGTTCGTGTTGAGAATTGCGAGAAACTATCATCATTCAATGATCTTGTATTCAATAAATTGGTCACTTCAACTTTGTATTCCCATTTACTATTTTTCTTCTGATAAATCATACTGGCATTTAAAAAGTCATATTCATTGTTCACGGTTTTATTCGTATTTGAATAATGGTAATAATCATATTCTGCATTGAATGTAAAACTGTCCAAGAAGTAATAATCTAATCGTGCAAAAGGTTGCTGCGTATAAAATGATGTTTTATTATAATCGTTTTTCGTTAGGCTATATCCTATTTCCAAATTCGGCCATTCTCTATAGTTTGTCGCTAATTTTCCTGTATAGGATTGTGTAAACGACTCTGTACTATTAAAACTTTCTTGTTGTGTAAACTGATCTATTCTAACATTATTAAACTTCGACCAAGCTAAATTTAAACTTACCGACGCTTTGTACTTTCCAAATGATCTTCCATAACTTCCAGATCCTGTTAAACTTTCATCGGCAAAATTAGAATTATATGGTGTTGAGGATTGATTGATTCCTAGAAACTCTGCTTTTGTCTTCACTGCGTCCATTCTTTTATTGTAATTAATAAAAGCAAATACATTGGTGAAATTAAACATATTGTATTTAAAATAACGCAAAGAATGATTCTGTGACAGAGCACTTTCCAATGTTCTATTTCCTCTAAACAAACTGTTGTAATTTGTAAAAGTATACCCTTGAGACAATTGGTTGATGTCTGTAAAATCATTGGTCATCGTATAATTATACGTCAGTGATTCTGATTTTTTGATTTGATACAAAGCATATACATCGGGTAGTATTCGTGTAAAATTATTTTTATATGTACTGCCTAATTGTTCATTGTTCATCATATAGGAATGCACACTGAATCCTGGATTAAAAGTGAATTTTCCAGTGATGAATTTATAATGGACCCCTAAAAACACATCATTGAACTTATAATCTACCTCATTTTTCTTGTCTGAATCTCCCAAGTTATAAATCTGAGAATTATCTAATATTTGGAAAATGGACGAATTAAAATTCTGAAACGAATAAGTATTTCCTATCGTGATGTTAATATTACTTTTTGGAGTAAGCATATAATAATAATCAAGTTTTGCATCTAATTTATTTGTTTTCACAAAACGATTCTGATTCAGATTATATCGATTTTGATTAATCAAATTCAGGGATGAAAATGGATTCTCTTCTAAATTTGCATTATAAAAAGGATCTTCTTCTTGATATAGATGTTGTAAAGCAAAAGCAAATACATTTTTTGCGTCCATCGTATAGAAAGCATCTAAATTCTGATTCACGGAAACAGGATCTTGTTTCTTTTTAGATAAAATACTTCCTTGTAAATCGGAAGTCAAATTGAGATCTTCTGTTTGTGATGACTTCTTTAAGAAAACATCATAGTCCAATTGAAACTTTTCATTGGGTTTATAGTTTGAGCTCAATTTCAGTAATCCAAGATTGCTTTTTAAATGTGAAATGTTTTTTCGATTTTCTACTGTTTCAACTTCAGTAGAATTATTTTTAAATACCTGAGTATTCGTCTGCGTTTCCATATCGGTTCGTGTAGAGGATAGAATACCAAATCCACTTACACCCCATGCTTTATTAATATTATAAGAGAAATTTGTAGCTCCAAATTGTGTTTCAATTTCTTTTGCTCTGTTATTTCGAACAATTGAAATCCCTAAATCATTGGACCCAATATTAAAATTCGTCCCTCCTTTTTTCATCATATTTCTAAATCCTCCCGTAAACTTGAAATAGTCTTGTGGAGTAAATGGAACATCTCCGTTATTATTAAAATTTCCAATAAAATTTAAACTGTATTTTGGACTGTAATAAAACAACTTTGGGTTAATATTATAACGATCTCCATCTCCAAGACTTGCTCCGGCAGTTAGGTCTCCAAACCAAAAATTCTTCTTTCCTTCTTTTAATTTTATGTTTAAAGCGACGTTATCTTCATTATTCTCCAATCCTTTCATGGCGGGAACTTCATTATAATTCCGCAATACTTCTACTTTATCTACTGCATCTGCTGGAATATTCTGCACACCTAATTTGGTATCTCCATCAAAGAAATCTTTTCCTTCTACGGTGAGCTTGGTTACTTTTTTACCTTCCACCTCCACTTCGCCATCAGCATTCACTTCAACACCCGGTAGTTTTTTCAATACATCACCCAGTTTTCGTTCTGTACCTGTTTTAAAAGAATCGGCATTATAAATTATAGTGTCTCCCTTAATGGATACAGGCATTTCTCTCACAATCTCAACGCCATCTAATTCAATTCCTCCTGCTTCCATCACTACATTCTGAATCATATTTTCCGTATTGGTTTTCACTATGATTTCTTTTCCTTTAAATCCCAAGTAACTAAATTTAATGGCATAGTTTGAATTGGGCTTTAAAGCTAACTGAAACTTCCCTTTATCATTGGTTATTCCATAAGAATCCATCGCTTTTGTATTTTGATTAACGGCCATAACATTGGCCATTTCGAGAGCCTGTCCCGTAGAATCGACAATCACTCCTTCAAATCGTATATTCTGGGCCTTACCTATTGAGAACAAAAACAATAGGGTAATTGTTATTATTATTTTTTGCATAATTAAGAGATAATTGTGTGAAAATATGAAATTATTCTAATGCTTGGTTATCTTCCTATTTCAATTGCAGTAGTTATTCCTTTGCTATCTTTCATCTTATTAAGTTGTTTTTCCATTATTCTTTTATATTCTTCTTGTGATACTTTTTTACCTTTAGTAGGTTTTTTAATGACTATTTTCTCTTTAGGATTCAAAACAATTTTTGAACATAACATCATTGTTTTACCATCATTCACTTCTAATATTAACCCCGGTAATCCCCAATAATCCGCAGGACCTTGACTCACAGGTATTTCAGGAGTATACCAAGCTGTAATTAATTTATCTTTTGGTGCTTCTTCCGACAGAAGCAAGTTTACTTTTTTATCTTTATCTTCTTTTTTCTGTTTCTCATAATTCTCCAGTTCTTTCTTTGATACTGGTATTACAGCTGTTGCTTTATAGCAGGTATATTCTCCAATTTTCTTCGTTTCACTTTCCATTTTCCAATTCAAAACGGATAAAGAATCCATAACAAGAAATTCTTTTCCAAAAAAGTCTTCTTCTGAAATATCAATTTTCTCTTTAATGTTTTTATATCTTTTTGCTTCACCTGTTTTCACCATAGCGAAAAAGAATCCTTTTGATTCTGGTTGTGGGGCTTCCATTTTTTGTTCTTCAAAGTATACTGATTCAAAGCGATTAAAATTCAATGTAAAAGTCTTCTCTAAAGCTTTTTTCATTGCTTCTTCCATCTTTTTATTCATTTCATCATTCATTCCCTGAATCTTCATTTTAATTTTTCCAACATCCGATTTTGTTTGATAGATTGCCTGTCCGGAAAAATCTTGCGCATTTATTAAATTACTGTATAGTATTACAATAAAGAAGATGGTTTTAATTACTAATTTTATCATGATGATTTGTTTTTATGTTATGCTGCAAATTACATGACAATAAATCTTTTTCTTAGTTAACCAACGTTAACGATTGTTAACGTCAAATTTTCAATGCTTTTTGTTTATACTTTTGAACCATGAATTCAAAGACAAATCGATATATTTTACTTTTTATCACCATAACTATTATGGCAACCATCGTATTGCAAATACATTGGAATATAAAGAACTACAATGAAAACAAACTCCGATTAACGAACGAAATACAAATCGCTTTTGATAATAGTGTAGAAAAATATTATGCTGAAAATGCTAAAAAGAATGTTATTACTTTGGCTAATCGAATTCCTGAGATTAGTAATAATAAATTTGCGAGAACAATCAACTATTCTGAGGCTATTAATATTAATCCTAAATCCCCTACCGCAACAGAGATAAAATCTCCAGATAAAAGCACTGCTGTTATCATAAAAAGGGATTCTCTTTATGCCACAAATGCTTCTTCTATACAAGTATTTAAAAGCACGAGTGCTATGAATGCTACGAAAGCAAAAAACAGTTTAGATAAACTTGTAAGCACTATTGTGGTTTCGATGGTTGAAGATTCTCTTGATTTAAAAAAACTAAGTACCTATTTTGTTGGTGAACTAGATCGAAAAAAATTAAATATCAATTATAAAATTGATTTACTTAAAGATAAAACCATCGTAGAAACTACTCTTAAAAACAACAATCAATCCTTTCCACTAAATACTTTTTCTACTTCATCCTATATTCCACCACAGCAACAATTAAAATTATCTTTTAGTGACTCATCATCACTTATTTTACAAAGAAGTATGGTAGAAATTATACTTTCTCTTCTATTATCTCTTTCTATTATAAGTTGTCTACTCTATTTATTGAAAATTATAAACCGACAAAAAAAGACTGATGAAATTAAGAATGATTTAATTAGTAACATCACGCATGAATTTAAAACACCAATTACGACCATTTCATCTGCGATTGAGGGTATCCGAAATTTTAATGCAATGAATGATGTTGAGAAAACGAATCGGTATTTGAATATTTCAACTCAACAATTGGGTAAATTAGAAAATATGGTGGAAAAACTTCTGGAAACTGCTACACTTGAAACGGATCAATTACGCATTCATAAAGAATCTATTGATGTAATTCCCTTGATAAAGAACAACATTGAAAAGCATCAACTCATTGCTCCTGACAAAACAATATCCTTTCAGTCCAATATGGAACGATTACCTTTAGAAATTGATTTGTTTCATATTGACAATACGATCTCAAATTTAATTGATAATGCGGTTAAATATGGGGGTGATTCCATCTCGATTACTCTTCATTATAATGAAGGAAAAACTGAAATTAGTATTGAGGATAGTGGAATGAGCATAAACAAAAGTGAACAGGATAAAATTTTCGATAAGTTTTACCGTATTCCTAAGGGAAATATACACAATATAAAAGGCTTTGGAATTGGATTATATTACGCTAAGAAAATCATAGAGAAACATGGTGGAGTATTAGAATTAATGCTAAGTAATACTACAATTTTTAAAATCACTTTATACGATGTCTAGTAAAATCAAAGTAATATTAGCCGAAGATGAACCTGCCTTAGCCCTAATCATCAAAGAAAGTCTAGAAACCCGAAACTTTGATGTTTTACTCTGTGAAAATGGAAAGGATGCTCTAAGTGAATACAACAAACAAAAACCAGACATCTTAGTATTGGACGTAATGATGCCTATACTAGATGGATTTACGGTTGCAAAAGAAGTTAGGAAGTTGGATAAAAGTATCCCTATTATTTTCTTAACAGCAAAGTCACAAACACAAGACGTGGTAGATGGTTTTAATTTTGGGGGCAATGATTATTTGAAAAAACCTTTTAGCATGGAAGAACTCATCATTCGTATCCATTCGTTATTGAACCGTATCCAAAGCATTAAAACCGAAGAAACACTAAAGATAGGGAGCTATAGTTTTAATTTAATTAAGCAAACTTTGCATCATGGTGATACTACTATTGTGCTTACTCATCGTGAAGCTTCTTTGCTGCATTTTCTCATTGAGAATAAAAATGAAATTCTAGATCGCTCTACTGTTTTAAAAAAAATATGGGGTGATGATGATTTTTTCAATGGTCGAAGTATGGATGTTTTCATCTCAAAATTGAGAAAAAAACTAAGCCATGATCACAATATTCAAATTATAAACGTGAGAGGTTATGGGTATAAATTAATCGATTAATTCCCAATTCGTATTGTATTTCCATTCCCTCTTTTTCCATCTCTAAATTTATCCTTCATTTCTTCCATCTTTTTAAGTACAATATCATCGTACTCTTTCTGAGTAACAACTTTTCCATTTTTAGCTGGCTTAATATCGGTCTTCTCTTTAGGATTCAAGACAACTTTAGAACACAAAATGGTCGTTTTTCCTGTATTTACTTCAAGAATCAATCCCGGTAGACCCCAATAATTCTCTGGACCTTGATTTACTGGAATATCACTCGTGTACCATGCTGTGATTATAATCTCTTTTGGCATATCAATCTGATCCATTAGATTAGTACTTTTCTTCTCTTCTTCTTTCGCTTCTTTTTTTCTTAAATTTCTAAAATCCAATGGATTTGCTTTCTGAACTGCTGTTGCTTTATAACAAGTATACTCTCCTATTTTCTTGGTTTCATTCTCTAACTTCCAGTCTATTTTTTGCAATGAATCTTTTATAAGAAATTCTTTCCCCATAAATTCTTTATCTACAATATATTGTTTGTCCTTAATATTTTTATATTGTTTCCCACCACCACCTGTAAAAGAAGCCATCATTCTCATTCCTCGATTGTCCGTGTTTGGTGCATCCAATTTTTTCTCTTCTTCATAGATAGAAGCGCTTTTATCAAAATTTAGAATAAACGTTTTTTCCAAAGCTTTTTTCATTCGCTCTGTAACCATTTTACGCATTTCGTCTGTAACTTCTTTACCTTCCATTTTAAAATCACCCATACTTGTTTTAGACTCATAAACGGCCATTCCCTGAAAGCTTTGTGCCTTCATCCCAGTAATTGAAAGTGTCAATAAGAGAGCAAACGCTATTCTATTTTTCATATAAAATCAAATTAGTTGTATCACAAATATGCTTAATTTTATTCAATCCGTATTCTGTTTTTTGTTAAATATATTTACAACGTTTTGATACATAGTGGGTATTGATTTTCTCTTATAATTGAATTAATATAAAACTGTAATCTTCTCATTTATTAAAAAGAAATTCTAATCTAAGTCAGAAATTGTATCTTAGCCACACTATGAAAAGAGTTTTTGTATTATTTCTTTTGATTCATTGGGGTACACATTTTAGTCAGAATACTAAAATAAATGTGGCTGCAACAAATATTCAATCTTTCGAATCAGACACCTTTATAGGATATGATGCATTAGATAATATTTACTACTTAAAAGATGGGGCATTAATCAAACGAAAAGATGCTCAAACCTGGCAATATAAAAACATTAATCTCGGAAAAGTAACTTTCGTAGATATACAGAATCCTTTAAAAATAATCTTATTCTATGAGGGTTTTAATACTGCTATTTCATTAGACAGTCAATTGAATGAAATTCAGAAAATAAATTTTTCCGATGTAAATCCACCTTTAGTGGTCAGTGCTTTAGGGCTCGCTTCTCAAAACCGATTCTGGTTGTATAATAGCCTTACACAACAAATTGGATTATTCGATTTCATGAAGAATACATTTTTACCGCTCTCTACTCCTTTCAAAGAGAGTTTAAAATACTATCAATCTGATTTCAATCATTTCCAATGGATTGATCAAAAACTAAATTGGTATTCCTGTGATGTATATGGTAAAGTTACTTCATTAGGAGAGATTCCTAATTTTGATGCTATACAGATTGTTGACAATCGGACATTTTTATTGAAAATAGGAAATCAATTGTTTTGGTATGATTTAGAGAAAAACAAATCCTATAGCATTGAGAATATTGCTTCATCTTACAGCAATTTTTACTATAAAAATAAGACTTTGACACTTTCAAATTCTTCAGGTTTGTCTAATTATAAAATTGACATTCCTTAGTTGTCTAAAAATTTAATGTCTACATAGAAAACATAACAAATCCCCGAAAATTTATTATATCCCTTTAAATAGTTCTGTGCAGAATAACTATTGGGTTCTATGCAGACAATAAAAACAACATGGTATAAACAAAAAACATAGTTCAAATAGAAAGCCGATTTACACAATCTACTGAAGAGAAGAATAATAACCATTCTTCCCTTCCCAGTAGACTTGCTCCCATTTTAATTCCACTCTCCAAAACATTATTAATTAATCCCTACAATTATAATAACCAGAAAAATATGAATGGAACTATTACAAAGATGTGTAAAGTTTCAAACAAAAGGGGAAGAGTTATTTCTTTTAGATAGAACAATAAGACATTTTTCTATTTTTTTTTATTTATCAATTAATGTCTTATTCTTTTACTTTATGAACTTATAATGCCTTAATCCTTTTCAAAATCAAACTAATTTTGATTTTTATTTCTGTTCCTAATAAGTAATAAAGCACACTTCATTTATTTCCTGACTTTACAATTTATTATTTAATAGAGTACACAATTCTTTTTCAATAAAGATTCATTTTTTTATCAGGTAGTAATTATGAAATATATTAATAGTGGATTCGGTATTTCATTGGACTGGGCATCTGTCTTGGCTTGTGAACTTATGGGTACTAAGCATGGAAATTTCATATATGCTAGTCCTACTATATTTAGTGGTGTTCATTATGTAACTTCCATTTCCTCAGAAATTACAGTCTTGTTTATTCGCGGATGCTATAATCAGGACTTGCATTTGCAACATCATCATCAAAACAGAAACTTTATTTGTTTCTACATTGACATTCTTGGAAATTCTCCAATAAATTTCACTTACGATAAAGATTCCTCTTTAGAATCTAATGCAAGCTTATTTAATTATTCCATATTAGATAGTACTATTGAGGGTTCTTGTGAGATTATACAGAAAGGACAAGAGGTTCAGAAATTATACATTTTTATAAAAAGAGATTTTTTCATTCAGTCTCTTCAAAAAAACTATAACGACAGTCATCTAATTGACAACCTATTCAATGAGGATAATATGTTTATGAGACGTTATAGAATAAATCTTCATAGTCGTTGCATTTTAGATAATTTATTAGATCGAAAAATAAATTGTCTTTCCTTTCACTTCTTTATTCAAAGTGCCGTCTATGATTTAATTGCTAATTATATCAGCGCTCATGAGCATTTCGAAACAATAATAAATGAAGTTGTTAAAAAAAGAGATCTCATAAAAATTTATATGATTCAGGCCTATTTAGTGGATATTGTAAAAGAAACTTTTCCAAGCCTAGAATCTTTGGCTGAGCGTATTGAAATGTCTAATTCAAAATTCAAAAAATTATTCAAAACGGTTTCGGGTGAAACGCCTTATTCATTTTTCATCCATTATAAATTAGATTATGCAAAAAATATTCTTCGCTCGAATACTATTCCAATTATTGAAGTCGTAAATCTTTTGAATTTCCCTTCTTCTTCTCGTTTCTCAAAACTTTTTAGAAATCATTTTGGAATGTTGCCCAGTGAATATGTCAAAAGCTAAACAAAATATCAAATATCATTACTCTTCTTTTTCAAAGCGCAAACAGCCATTTGGCACTACCTTAAAAGGGAATTGGAAAAATGATAACCTTTTAGCCTTCAATACTGAAAATGCTATTGAGGGCTGGATTTATTTTACACAGGTTTCAGAAGGATTTTCTGTTTTCTTAAGCAATATTAAAACACAAAATCCAACTATTTTCACGTTGAAACACAAGCCATCTGATCAGGATATTATTATATCTTTTGATATGAATACTCAGATTAATAATTATTTCATAAAAGGTATTGAGTATCATATTAAAAATGAAAATCTTAGATTTTCCATCACGGACTCTAGTATGAATAAAAATTTTATTTCAAATTCTGATATTGGGTGGAATCAGATACAATTGATAATCTCAAACGAGGTCTATACAAAATTGATTAAAGAACTGTATCATGAATCCTATATTCATCAAATTTTTGACCCAAGAAAAAACACCATTTTTCATTATGGACCTATCGATAATCGAAGTAATCTTACGTTAAACCAATTAAAGAATTGCTGTCATTTACAACCTGAATTTAATCTGAAGTTGAAAAGCCATGCGTTCTCATTATTTGGAAATATCATTGTTTTATTAACGGAGACTAAACTTTCATTAAAAAAAATCCATCCTTTAGATACAGAAAACATTATGAAATCCAGACAGTATATTGTGGAGCGTCTTACGGGGAAATTTCCTTCTATTCATGATTTAGCTTCAATCTCTCAGATGTCTTATTCAAAATATATTTCCCTTTTTAAAAAGATTTTTAAAATGACTCCTTATAATTTTTTCCAGAATGAAAAAATGAGTCTCGCTCAAACATTATTAAAAAGTGGTAATTTTAATTCGGTTACAGATATCGCCTATCATTTGAACTTTAGCAATCGAAGATGCTTCTCAGAAGCTTATAAAAAGCATTTTAATGAGCTTCCTTTCAAATTATTCGTAAAGAAATAGCTAAAATATTTTTCAATAAATAAATATATGTATAACACACATAATAACGTTTTAAATTCAATTGTTTATTGTAACTTGATACTTCGTTTTTATCAAATTAATTTTGAATCATTCTATCTAATTAATTTTAAAATCATTACTAGATTAACCATGTATTCAATCAAAAAATCAACGCGTAATTTTAGTCATAAAAACCATTTTTTGTCTACTTTTACACACGAAAGGAATATCAAATATAAATTCATTTTAGCATAATGCATATAGCGATAGCGGGAAACATAGGAGCTGGAAAAACAACATTAACACGTTTATTAGCCAAACATTTTAAGTGGGAACCTCATTATGAAGATGTAGTAGATAACCCTTATTTAGATGATTTTTACCATCAAATGGAACGATGGTCATTCAATCTACAAATTTATTTCTTAAACAGTCGTTTTCGTCAGGTTTTACAAATTCGTGAAAGTGGCAAAAAGATTATTCAGGATCGAACTATTTATGAAGATGCGCATATTTTTGCTCCCAACCTTCATGCTATGGGATTAATGGCAAATCGTGATTTTAATAATTACAAATCACTTTTTGAATTAATGGAATCACTTGTAGAAGCTCCTGATTTATTAATTTATCTAAGAAGTTCTATTCCAAATTTAGTCAGTCAGATTCACAAGCGTGGACGTGATTATGAAAATTCAATCAGTATTGATTATTTAAGTCGACTAAACGAACGTTATGAAGCTTGGATTCAAGGATATGACAAAGGAAAATTACTTATCATCGACGTCGATAACATTAATTTTGTTGATAATCCAGAAGATTTAGGGAATATCATCAATCGAATTGATGCTGAAATCAATGGCTTATTCTAGAATAAACAACTGACAATAAAATAGTTAATCACTCCAAAATAGTAAACCCAAAATTCTTTAAAAGAATTTTGGGTTTTTTTTATATCTAAGCTTGTTTTTTTATTTATAATAAATCTAAATAAATATATCTTTGTGCCTTTATTTAAAAAAAATACCACAACTATGAGATATTATTATTTAGTGTTATTAATCTTTTGCAGTTATGGGCACGCACAAAATGCCCAAATTTCAGGAAAGATAACTACCGAAAATCATGAAGATGCATCATTTGCAACGATATATGTAAAAGAATTAAAGAAAAGTGTTACAGCCGATGAAAAGGGTACTTTTGAAATAACAAATCTCTCCTCTGGAAATTACACCTTAACCATTTCTACATTAAGTTATGCGACCCAAAGCAAAACAGTAGAATTACAGGAAAACGAAAAATTAAAACTCACATTTCAGTTAAAAGAAGATATTACTTCCCTTCAAACTGTTGAAGTTACTGGTCGAAAAGAGAAATCCTATAAGAATACCAATTCCTTTATCGGGGCAAAAACAGAAATCGCTTTGAAAGATTTACCACAAGCTGTTTCTTATGCAACCAAAGAACTTATTGCGGATCAAGGTGCCATTCGAGTAGGGGAAATTGTGAAAAATTTTAGTGGTGTGAGTCAGTTTTCATTTTATGACGACTTAACTATTAGAGGTTTCCGTATTAATGGTCAAAGTAATACCCAATTATTGAATGGATTACGAACTTCAACGGGATTCTGGAAACAACCCTTGGCCAATTATCTAGAGCGTGTTGAAGTATTAAAAGGACCATCTTCTGCATTATTTGGAAATGCTTCCCCTGGAGGAGTCGTCAACCGAGTAACCAAAAAGCCGCTGGACATCCCCTCTAATTCTGTTAGCTTCTCAACGGGAAGTTACAATACCTTACGAACTTTAACGGATTTCACCGGGCCATTAAATGAAGATAAATCTTTATTATATCGTTTGAATCTAGGATATGAAAACTCTAATTCATTCCGTGATTTACAGTTTGATAAAAATATTGTTATTGCACCTTCTCTTTCATTTTTACCCAATGAAAAGACCCGTATCAATTTTGATTTAATTTATACAAGTTCCAAAGGAATGCTTGATAGAGGTCAATCAACCTATGAAAATAATCTACATTCTACTCCAATTTCTCAATCATTAAATTCAACCAACGATTACCTTAATGAAGAAACGTATATCGTTACAACTTCATTGAATCACCAATTTAATGAAAAACTATCTTTTTCTGCTTCTTATATCAGAACTGGATATAATGAAGATTTACTAGAACATCGTGGGGCAAACAAATATGCCGTAAATGGTAGTGGAGCAAATATTCCTACTGCAATTGAAATGCAATTATTCCAACGCAAGCGTAAACGTTACATTGATAATTTCTCTAGTTTTTTTGTGTATAAAACGAAAACGGGCGAATTGGATCATAATCTTGTAATCGGTTATGATTATGCACAAGAAAAAGTACCTTCTGGCGGATCACAATTACAAGCCAACGGCTATCGTAATGCAGCAAATACTGGGGCAATAAACACCTATAACCCGAATAACAGTAGTGCTTATCTATTAGATTCTAATGGTAATCCTGTTCCCAATGTACCTCATTTTGACTTAACCAATCCCAGTGCTTCACAATTATTAAAAGATACCAGTAAATATTTCTATACACAACGATCTTTTGATCCTACCTTCTACTCTATCAATGGATTTTATATTCAGGATCAAATCAAATGGGGAAAATTACAAGCCTTAATTGGATTGCGCTATGATCAATATACCGATCGTGAGAACTACACAAAGAATAATGAAAAGAAAGTAAACCAACATGCGCTCTTACCACGTGTTGGATTGACCTACACTCTAAATGACAATATTAACCTTTATGGTACCTATGTTCAGGGATATAATCCACAAACGGCTTCTATATTATCCAATCCTAATTCAGGTGGACCGTTTGATCCTCTGGAAAGTAACATGGTGGAATTTGGCGGAAAATCATCTTGGTTTGATAACCATTTGGCAGTAACAATGGCGCTTTATAAAATTGAACAGAAGAATACATTATACAATGCAAATGATCCTTTAAATCCAGATTTAATGCGCCAAATAGGTAAAGAAGAATCAAAAGGAATTGAAATTGACATCAATGGTAGAATCACTTCAGAATGGAGTATTTCCGTAGCTTATGCATTCAATGAATCTCGTGTAATAGATAGTCCAACGGCTTCCGAAATTGGTCGTCAAAAACCAAATGCTCCTAAGCATCAAGGTAATTTATGGAGTCGATATAATTTCACCGGCGGGCCACTAAAGGATTTTGGTATTGCGGCTGGAACTGATTTTGTAACAACCCGTAATTTGAGTATTAGTCAGGTTCAAACCATTCCAGGTTATCAATTGATGAACGCTGCACTGTACTACACTATTAATAAATTCAAGATTCAATTGAACGTAAATAATATTGGAAATAAAACACACTGGGTTGGAGGATATGATTATATTCGCCTTTTCCCTGGAACACCACGTAACTGGCTGATGACACTAGGTTATTCCTTTTAATTAATGCGGTATAAGAATATGAATACAGAATTTAATATTACTTTTTTTTAGTCACAGTATGGCACAAACATTTAAAAAAAGTATGAATACAATACATTTATGGCTCGGACTTATTTCGGGCCTAATTGTATTTATTGTAGCATTAACTGGAAGTATTCTAGTTTTTGAAAAAGAGATCGATCAGATTATTAATAAAGATTATTATACGGTCTCAAAAATTGAAACTACAAAACTACCTGTTGACGAAAGTTTAGCGGTTTTAAAAAAAGAATACAACATTAAGAAAATAGTGCGTGTATATGCCTATAACGACCCTAAACGAACTGTACAGGTCATGGCAAAAGATAATGAGGGCGAAACACAACTGTTCTCCATTAATCCTTATACAGGACAAGTAACGGCTTCAGTAGCTCAGAAAAGTAGATTCTTTTCGGTTGTATTGGATATTCACCGTCGTTTACTAATGAATGATTTTGGCAAATTCATTACAGGTTGTTCTTGCTTAATGTTTGTTTTCATCTTAATTAGTGGCTTCATTTTATGGTGGCCGAAAAAAATTAAAAATCTAAAACAGCGTTTAACAGTCAAATGGGATGCATCTTTCAAAAGAGTAAACTGGGATTTTCATTCAGTTTTTGGTTTCTACAGTTGTCTCATTTTGCTTATTATTGCTCTAACAGGTTTAACGTGGGCATTTGATTGGTATGAAAATGGGCTTTATTATTTAGCTGATGGCACTACAAAAAGACCTTCCAACAAAGTAGAAAACCCAACTAAGATAGACCCTAAACTAGATAAAACTTTTTACTATCAGGATATCTTAAACCAAACGGATAGCATTTACCCTTTCAAAGGGGATACTCAAATTCGTATGCCAAATGATACGATAAATAGCATTACAGTTTACAAAGAGAATCTTGAGAAGACAATTCCGAATCAATCCAGTACTATTTATTTTGATAAATACACGACCAAAAGTATCGCAATCAGACCTTTTGAATCCTTTACATTGGGTGAAAAAATTCGTCGAATAGTATATCCCATTCATACGGGTAGCATATATGGATTGCCGACTAAGATAATAGCATTTATCGTTTGTCTATTTGCCGCTACATCTCCTATTACTGGCTTTATAATTTGGTATGGAAGAAAGAAGAAAACAAAAAAAAGCGGTAAATAATTTACCGCTTTTTTATAGAATCAATAAAATATTGACTTATTCTATTTAGTATTTAATACTGAATGTAGCTTGTTTTGCAGCATCTAATCCTTGGAAACGTTTTGTACATTCCTCAATCATTTGATTTGCTACAGTAACATCACCCCAACCTTGTACGTCTACCTTTTTGTTTTCAAGATCTTTATACACTCTAAAGAAATGTTCAATTTCTTTAATCAAGTGTTCGTTCATATCTGTAATATCATTTAGCTTATTCATGATAGGATCAGAAACAGGAACACAGATAATTTTTTCATCTGGACCTTTATCGTCAGCCATTTTAAAAATTGCTATTGGTTTTACTTCTACAATACAACCTGGAACAGATGGCTCTGTGAATAATACTAATACGTCCAATGGATCTCCATCTAAAGCTAGTGTTTCTGGAATGAAACCGTAATCTGCTGGATAGAACATTGCAGAATATAACATTCTGTCAAATCGTATTCTTTTTAATTCAAAATCGTATTCGTATTTATTTCTACTTCCTCTTGGTATTTCAATTAAAACATCGAAGCTTTTTGATTTTTCTACGCTCATTTTATTATTTTCTTATCTTATTAAGGGCAGCAAATATAAAGAAACTGCATCTTTATTACAACATTATTTTATTGTAAATTTCACTCTGTATCTGTCTTTTAGAAATAAAATCCGAAAGATCCTTTCACTCCAAATTTATTTGTATCTGGCGTATTCAGGTAGCTACCTCTCCAACTGAAATCTATTCTAAAAACTTTAAATATATTTCCAATTCCAACATTGTATTCCCAATATACATTTTCGGGAGCAACATAGTCTAATCCCGATGCATTCAGCAATTTATTTTTATCGGAAACTGTTCCGTATATTCCTTTTACTCCTACAATCTCTCTCAGGTTTAAATTACGTAATCCTGGGATTCTGGATAATATTTTTCCATTGAAGTGGTGTTCTAATTGGAAGGAAGCATATGTATCGGTTGTAAACTCGTAATAGTTCAATAGGTTGAATGTATTATCGATAATAAAATACGATTGATTTCCTGGTACAACTCCCATTAATCCTAGAGGTACTTCTCCGTAAATTTTACCTAACTCTAGAGTAGTAAATAATCGTCCTAATGCTCCAATAATAATAGGTTGTCTATAATATAACTGTACTTTCTCATATTTAAAATCACTGTCTAAAACACCTTTTAAACCTTGACTAAAATTCAAAAATACACGTGGGAAATTATAATCTACCAAAGTGCGTTCTACGCCATAACCTACCGTTTTACGCTTTGGTGTATAGTCAATCATAATATTCAATTCGGACTGCTTTACTTCTTCGGCAACAATTCCATTTGCTCGGTCTATAAAATAATCCAAGCTAAAGGTCGGTGAAGCTGATTTTAATGTTCGATAAGAGAATCCAGTTTGAAATGTTAGGTTTTTTATCGGTTCAATTTCCGCTGAAACCATTGTCAAATTAATCGAGGTTAACTTATCATTTGTCCCACTGGAGAATAACGAACTGGAAGCAAAACTTCGTCCCAATACGTCATTTGTCGTGGTCAAACTCACCCCTATTTGTTCAATATCTCTTCGATTACCCGCAGATAGTATCAAACGGCTTTTCTTATCTACTAACCATTTTCCAGAAATACCATATTTAAATTGATTGTCCGAAAATCCATAGGCTGTATATCCTTGTAAACGCCACATATCATTTTGTCCAAAATAGGTTCGCCCTCCTACTCTCAGTCGGATTCCCTCTACTTCGTTATAACCAAACGTTGAGAAAATAGGTCCATAATCAAAATGTCCTTTTTGAATATAACCGCTTCCGAGTATCGACGCTAGATTGTATAATTGTTGGAATTTCTTGACCGTTTGTAAAGTATCGAGCATTTTGTAAATTCCTTTTTCATCTTTACTCAAGGACTCAAAACGATTGGCTTCCCAAAATTCATCACTCTTTTTATGTACTTCTGGGTCAAAGAAATTCACTTCTTCTTTGTAAAACTCATTTGGTTTCACAATATTGAATTTATGATTTTGGAATAAGGTTGTACGTTTACCATAAACCCCTTTGGACTCTTCTTTTTTAGAAAAACTAAAGTCGGACATCATATGATCACGTGTCAAAAGAAACACAGAATCATTTAAAACCTCAAACTCTTGCTCAATATAGATTTCCTTCACCCAGTTAATATTGGCGCTTTTAGTCACCTGCATATTAATTTTCTTGATGGCCCAAGTGGTATCATTTACCCAAAAATCTCCTTTGAAAGTCAACTCATTTTTTCGTCTAGGATAATAGACAATGTTATAACACCATTTCTTATCGATAAAAGTACTATCAGCCAAAACGTAATTATACACATCAATACCTGTTCTTGAAAGTGGGCTTACGAAACTCTTATCAAAGAAATTTAAGTAATTATCATAGATATCATATTCTGCATATAAATCTTTGATAAAGGCAATAATCTGTTGATTGGTGTTAAATCCAGAATTTTTATTGGCAATTGTAATCTCTTTTTTTCTTCCTGTGGTATTATCGCCATAGACTTGAAAAAGGGATTCGTTTATAAAAATTGGCAAGTATGTTTTCCCCGTTACATGCGAAGTATCAATTTGTTTGAAAATGAATTCCATGCCTTTGAAGATTTTTTTCTTCATAAAAGCACTGTCGATACTATTCATATCGAACTCCACCTTTTCATATTTGTCCATTTGGTATTGCTTAAACTGGTGCAATCCATTTTTCCTTTTTCTTGCCCAAATCTTCCGAAGAATGTCTATCGCCGGGTTATTCTTCTTCGACGTTTTACCGCCATAGATTTTCACCTCCTGAAGTTTTTCTCCTTCTTCAAGAACTACTTTAACATTATAATTTACGGACTTATCCAATTGCAAAGTCTGTGAAGTATATCCAATAAAAGAAACTTCAATTGCAGAATGATTCGTTTTTGATTCTAAATAGAATCGTCCATCTTCATTCGTGATAACTCCTTCATTAGTGGATTTAAAGTTGACATTAGCATACCCTACAGGTCTATCATATTCATCAACCACAATACCACTTACTTTTGTTTGCGCAAAAATCTGATTCGCAATCAATAACAAAAGGCAAAGACTAAAAAACACATTCTTCTTCATAGGCAAAAAAAAACTTCATCAGATTTATATCTCTGATGAAGTTCCAAATATAGTTGATATTTTTTTATTTATACATAACCTTTTTCACAGCTTTAATTACATCTTCTGCATTAGGCAACCACTCTTTTAATAAATTTGGAGAATATGGTGCTGGTGTATCTGCTGTAGTAATTCTTTGAATTGGTGCATCTAAATAATCAAATGCTCTTTCTTGTACGATATAAGTAATCTCTGAAGCAACACTTGCAAATGGCCATGCTTCTTCAAGAACTACTAAACGATTTGTTTTTTTAACAGAAGTTAAAATCGTATCGTGATCCATTGGGCGTACTGTTCTTAAATCTACAATTTCACAGCTAATTCCTTCTTTTGCTAATTCTTCAGCAGCTATATGAGCTTCTTTAATAATTTTACCAAAAGATACAATTGTTACATCTGTTCCTTCACGTTTAATATCAGCAACTCCTAATGGAATAGTATATTCCCCTTCAGGCACTTCACCTTTATCACCATACATTTGTTCAGACTCCATGAAAATAACTGGGTCATTATCACGAATTGCAGATTTCAATAACCCCTTTGCATCATATACTGTCGATGGAACTACTACTTTTAAACCTGGAGTATTAGCAAACCAGTTTTCAAAAGCTTGAGAGTGTGTTGCTCCCAATTGTCCAGCAGAAGCAGTTGGCCCTCTAAATACCATTGGCATTGAGAATTGTCCACCTGACATTTGGCGCATTTTTGCAGCATTATTAATAATCTGATCGATTCCTACTAATGAGAAGTTGAAAGTCATGTACTCCACAATCGGACGATTTCCATTCATCGCAGAACCAACAGCAATACCCGCAAAACCTAATTCGGCAATTGGTGTATCAATAACTCTCTTTGGTCCAAATTCATCCAACATACCTTTTGAAGCTTTGTAAGCACCATTATATTCTGCTACTTCTTCACCCATTAAATATATTGTATCATCGCGACGCATCTCTTCACTCATTGCTTCGCAAATAGCCTCTCTAAATTGTATCGTTCTCATATATATTGTTTTCTTTAATCCATTTTTAATGAAAGGCAAAAATAAAAATTTTAAATCACTTAAAGGCATAAAGTTTAAATAAAGTAAACATTCTCCTTTTTACATTAAAAACCAGCAAATAACACTCCTCTATTTCGAAAAATCAATCCCTATTATTTACATATTATAATTTCAATCATCAAATCATCTTCTTTTCTTCCTCCCAAAACTTAGGTGTTCCAAGTTTTTTTATTTTTTATTAAATTTTTTTTTCAACAAAAAATCTTTTTTAATAACCCCAATAAATTCTTAGTAAAAAGCCCCTTTTTTTGCTAAATATTTGATAATTGGGCACTCTAATTATCTTCTTAACACTCCTTTTTTTTTACGATATGAAAATCTAAAGAACGTTATTCAAAATTATTCCTCTTTTTTACGTCTTTTTATTACAAATAAAATATTTATTATGCATGCATAGTTTTTATTCCAAATAAAATTATTAATTTCGTGACACTTATTACAAACATTATAACTTTAAATACAATGAAAATATTAGTTTGCATCAGTCATGTCCCTGATACTACTTCCAAAATTAATTTTACGAATGGGGATTCAGAATTTGACACTAACGGAGTACAGTATGTAATTAATCCAAATGATGAATTTGGTTTAACGAGAGCTATTTGGTTCAAAGAAAAACAAGGCGCAACAGTAACAGCAGTTAACGTAGGCGGTCCAGATACAGAATCTACATTAAGAAAAGCATTAGCAATTGGAGCAGACGAAGCGATTCGTGTAAATGCTACACCTACTGATGGTTTCTTCGTAGCAAAACAATTGGCTGAAGTAATTAAAAATGGAGGTTACGATCTAGTTATTGCTGGAAAGGAATCTTTAGATTACAACGGTGGAATGGTTCCAGGTATGATTGCAGGATTATTAGGAAGTAATTTCGTAAACTCTTGTATCGGTGTAGAAGTTGATGGTACTAATGCTAAAGTAATTAGAGAAATCGATGGTGGAAAAGAAACACTTAGCACTACATTACCTTTAATCATTGGTGGTCAAAAAGGATTAGTAGAAGAAAAAGACTTACGTATTCCAAACATGAGAGGAATCATGATGGCAAGACAAAAAGCTTTGACAGTATTAGAGCCAGTTGCTTCTGCAAACAACACTAAAACTGTAAAGTTTGAAAAACCAGCTCCTAAATCAGCAGTGAAATTAGTAAGTGCAGATAATTTAGATGAATTAATCAACTTATTACACAACGAGGCTAAAGTAATCTAATATTCATTCTCCAAATCAATCATTACATTTCCATTAAACGAAATAGATTGAAAACAGAGCACTGTCTAATTTTAAAATCTAAACAATCATGTCAATATTAATATATGCAGAATCAGCAGAAGGAAAATTCAAAAAAGTAGCTTTTGAATTAGCTTCATATGCAAAAAAAATAGCTGAATCAACAGGAACTACAGTAACAGCTTTAACAATCAATACAGACGACGTATCTGAACTTGCAAAATACGGAGTAGATAAAGTTTTGAAAGTTTCAAATGATAAATTATCTAAATTCAACGCTAAGGCGTATGCAGATACGATCAAACAAGCAGCTCAAAAAGAAAGTTCAAAAATCGTTTTATTATCATCCACTACAGATAGTTTATATATCGCTCCTCTAGTTTCAATCGGACTAGAAGCTGGATATGCATCTAACGTTGTGGCACTACCAGAAAGCACTTCTCCTTTCTTAGTAAAAAGAAATGCATTCTCAAACAAAGCCTTCACTATTACTGAAATTTCAACAGACGTAAAAGTTTTAGCTATTGGTAAAAACTCTTACGGTATTTTTGAAAGCAGCTCAACACCATCACAAGAAGATTTCAGTCCATCATTAAATGATGCTGATTTCAATATTAAAGTGGAAAGTGTTGAAAAAGTAACTGGTAAAGTAACTATTGCAGATGCTGAAATTGTTGTTTCTGCTGGTAGAGGACTAAAAGGTCCAGAAAACTGGGGAATGATCGAAGAGCTAGCTTCAGTATTAGGTGCTGCTACAGCTTGTTCTAAACCAGTTTCAGATTTAGGATGGAGACCTCACAGTGAACACGTAGGACAAACAGGAAAACCTGTTGCTGCCAACTTATATATTGCTATCGGAATTTCGGGAGCAATCCAACACATTGCAGGGATAAACTCTTCTAAAGTAAAAGTAGTAATCAATACCGATCCAGAAGCTCCTTTCTTTAAAGTTGCTGACTATGGTGTTGTAGGAGATGCTTTTGATGTTGTTCCTAAATTAATTGAAAAATTAAAAGAATTTAAAGCTCACAATTCATAATTTTTTATAAATTGTGCCCCCTTAAGGGCTATCTAAACAAGGATAGTATTATCTTTGTCTAGATAGCCCTTTTTTCGTTTTAACAATTCAATATGAGCTTAGTAAAATTAACTATTAAAGGTATTTCTTATAGTCAAACGCAAAATGGCGCGTATGCACTCATCCTCAATGAAGTAGATGGCGATAGAAAACTACCCATTGTAATAGGCGCATTCGAAGCTCAATCTATAGCTATTGCCCTAGAAAAAGAAATTAAACCACCTCGTCCGCTTACACATGATTTATTCAAAAACTTTGCAGATCGTTTTGATGTAGTTGTAAAACAGGTAATTATTCATAAACTTGTCGACGGTGTTTTTTATTCCAGTATAATTTGTGAAAGAGATAAAATTGAAGAGATTATCGATGCTCGTACTTCCGATGCAATCGCATTAGCCCTTCGTTTCAATGCTCCTATTTTCACCTACAAAAACATCCTTGACAAAGCAGGAATTTATTTGAAAGTAAATCCATTGGAAGCCGACAAAGCAAATGCCGACAATGATGATATACTAACAACTCCACAAACTTTTGGTTTAGATAATGAGGATGAACCAATAGAAGAGGGTTACAGTCAATATAGCTTACAAGAATTGCACGAATTATTAGAAGGTGCCGTTCAGAATGAAGAATATGAAAAGGCTGTGAAAATTAGAGATGAAATTTCAAAAAGAGAGTCTTAATAAAAGTCAACAAGAGGCATTTGTAATACTCTAAAAAATCTTTTATTTTTATAATCCAAAATGAGGTATATTTCTAATAGCAAGACATATAGTTGTATACTCACATACAACCCTTATTTTTGCACCATATAAATAATAGTACGCTATTACCACAAACCATAGTAAAGATGAAGCAATACTTAGATTTGGTACAACACGTTTTAGAGAACGGAAACCAAAAAGGAGACAGAACGGGAACGGGAACACAAAGTGTTTTTGGTTACCAAATGCGATTTGATTTAAGCAAAGGCTTTCCTATGGTCACAACAAAAAAATTACACTTAAAATCTATCGTATACGAGCTACTTTGGTTTTTGAAAGGTGATACCAACATTGGTTATCTTAATCAAAATGGCGTAAAAATATGGGATGATTGGGCTGACGAAAATGGCGAACTAGGACCTGTATATGGACACCAATGGCGTGACTGGAACAGCGAACACATTGACCAAATTTCTGAAGTAATTGAAACCCTAAAAACAAATCCAAATAGCCGTAGAATGCTGGTTTCTGCATGGAATCCATCCGTACTACCGGATACAACCAAATCATTTGCAGAAAATGTAGCGAATGGAAAAGTTGCACTTCCTCCTTGTCATGCTTTTTTTCAATTCTATGTAGCAGATGGTAAATTGTCTTGTCAATTATACCAAAGAAGTGCCGACATCTTTTTGGGAGTTCCCTTCAACATCGCTTCTTATGCATTATTAACCTTAATGATTGCACAAGTTTGCGGATTAGAGGCTGGAGATTTTATCCATACTTTTGGAGATGCACATATCTATAGCAATCACCTTGAACAATTAGAACTTCAATTATCCCGCGAACCAAAGGCTTTGCCAAAAATGATCTTAAATCCGGATATAAAAGATATTTTCGAATTTAAATTTGAAGATTTTACCTTAGAAGGATACGAACCTCATCCACACATTAAAGGAGCTGTAGCAGTTTAATATGTTTTTTCTTTTACTTATTCAATTGGAGTTATCCTATAGATAAAACACGTCTGAACCAAAAACATTGAAAATACTTGTAAAGACAATCAAAACAATAACTTAGCGTTTTATAAACATATAATTCTTTGAAACAATTTCAAAAACTGTTAAATTTAAAATCCTTTTTTTAGTATCTTTATTTTCTAAAATTAGAAGATACCATGGAAAACAACAATCAGTTTGAATTATACGATTATGCTCGTAGAAGAGTAAAACAGAAGAAACGCTTGTATTTTCACTTCATATTGTTTCTGGTAGGAAGTGTGTTTCTGATCATTATTAATAAATTTCTGCATATAGGCGAGCAATACAATTGGTTTGTATGGGCTATTACAGCTTGGGCATTTTTATTCATCCTCCATGTTATCCGAGTTTTTATCACTGAAAGTTTTATGAATAAGAACTGGGAAAAACAACACATTGAAAAACTTGTTGCTCTTCAACAGAAAAAAATACAAAAACTAGAAAAACAAGTTGAGGATAATACACTAAAAAACGATACATTATAATGACAATACTGATTGCAGCTGCAGGGGAGAACAACGAGCTTGGAAAAGACAACGATCTCTTATGGCATTTACCTGATGATTTTAAAAGGTTCAAACAATTGACAACAGATCATTTTATCATCATGGGAAGAAAGACTTTTGAAAGTTTTCCTAAGCCATTACCCAACCGAACTCATATTATCATTACGCGTCAAGCGGATTACAAGGCAGAGGGATGTATTATTGTAGACAGCATAGAAAGGGCTTTAGAAATCTCTAAAGGAGAAAAAGAAGTATATGTAATAGGTGGTGGTGAAATCTACAATTTAGCATTGAAATATGCTGATAAGATTGAATTAACCAGAGTAAATGGTGAGTTTAAAGCCGATACTTTTTTTCCAGAAATAGAAGAAAATAAATGGAATTTAGACCATGAAGAATATCATCCTATAGATGAGAAGCACAAATACGACTTTACATTTCAGACGTATAGTAAAAAATAAAAAACATCCCGATGTATCGGGATGTTTAAAAACTAAAAAACTACATGTTATAGAATATATGGCCTATTCTATTAATAATACTTGATAACTTAATACAAAAATCAATACAGCTAATAATACTCCAGAGATGAATATTATTAAATTGGCAAATTTATGAGAATATTTCTCAAAGAAGCCTTTAATACCAAATACCACAAAGGTAAGAAAGACCAAAAAAACTAGAATTTCCAAAAACAAATTTAACCCAAAGAACGTTTGTTGCACTCCAATTTCTGCTATATAATTAATGAATCCGTTACCAATATAATTAACAAAAAAAACGAAAGAACTATTACCACTAATACCCATTTAATTCAGCTATAAATTTCCTGATAACATGATATTTCCTATGATGTAAAATTGCAGTTATTAGAAGAATCTCACAATACCAATATTTTAGTATTTTTAAAATATCACTAAATTTAGTGAGGAGAAAGAAATCAAAAAATTAGCTTAAAACATTAATACAATCTCATTTAAAGAATCGTAAAGTTTATCTTATCTTTGCGCAAATTAAAAAATAATGTCAAAAAATATTACCCCTTACAAAGACTCAACATTAGGCAAAAAAGAACAGGTAGCTCAAATGTTTGATACTATATCCGAAAAATACGATGGCTTAAATAGAGTCATTTCATTTGGAATCGATATAAAGTGGCGTAAGAAAGTTTTAAAACTAGTATCGGATACAAATCCTTCTAATATATTAGATATTGCTACAGGTACAGGTGACTTAGCTATTTTAATGGCTGAGACAAAAGCTTCCAAAATAATTGGATTAGACATATCTTCCGGAATGCTTGAAGTAGGAAAGAAAAAAATTGCAGAAAAAAACCTAACTAACCGAGTTGAAATGGTATTAGGTGATTCTGAGATTATTCCTTTTGAAGACAATACATTTGATGCAATTACTGTAGCATTTGGTGTTCGTAATTTTGAAAACCTTGAAAAAGGTCTATCTGAAATATTACGTGTTTTAAAACCAAATGGAATTTTTGTAATTCTTGAGACCTCAGTCCCAACAAAAGCCCCTTATAAACAATTTTATAATTTTTATACTTCAAAAATATTACCTTTAATTGGTAAATCATTTTCAAAAGATAAATCAGCCTACGCCTATTTATCAGAATCAGCATCACTTTTTCCATACGGAGAAGCGTTGAACAATATTTTGAGAAAAATTGGGTTTATAGAGGTAATAGATAGGCCACAAACTTTTGGTGCGGCCACCATATATTCTGCATCTAAAAAGTAATATGAGAAAAATATTTACAATTATAGGTTTAATTCTTGCTCTAAATTGCCATGCGCAATTTGGAAAGAAGCCAATTATCAATCTAGAAAACTTTGACAAGCAAAGAATCCATTGGGGTTATTTTTTAGGATTCAATGCCTATGATTTTAAATTTGACTATAAAAATGCTGGAGAAGAAGTTCAGGTAAAAGGAACAACTGGTTTCAACGTTGGACTAGTCGGAGATTTACGTCTTCATGAATATCTAAACCTTCGATTTGAACCTGGATTGTATTACACACAACGTGACTTATTATTCCCAAATATTGCAGATCCCGTTGATGCATTACGTCAGGTAAAATCAACTTACCTACACTTTCCATTATTACTTAAGATTTCTTCTTTACGCACAGGAAACATAAGACCTTATCTTGTAGGTGGTTTTTCAACATCTATGAACTTATCCAGTAATTCTGATTCTAAAGATGATAACGTGAGTAATCGTTTCAGAATGAACAAATGGACCAATAACTATGAGCTTGGTATTGGAATCGATCTTTATTTTGAATACTTCAAATTCTCCCCTTCTATCCGTGGAGTATTTGGATTGAATGACGAATTAATTCGCGACAATGACCCTAACAGTCAATGGACCAGCAATATTGGATCTATGAAAACAAGAGGTGTTTTTGTAAATTTCACTTTCCATTAATTTCGTCTAAACTCACTCAGAATAATAGCTGTGGCTGTAGCAACATTCAAACTTTCCGTTTGTTGTAAATCACCAAACCTTGGAATCGTTAAGCGGTGCGAAATTAAATCTTCCACACTTTTTGAAATTCCATTAGCTTCATTACCCATTATAATAATTCCTTCAGAAGGTAATTTTTGTTGGTATATTGAATCCCCATCCATGAATGTTCCAAAAACAGGTAATTGAGTTGTTTTCAAAAAATCATTCAAATCAACGGCTGTAACATTCACCCTAGCAATAGAACCCATGGTTGCCTGAACCACTTTAGGATTATAAATATCGACCGTTTGCTCAGAACAAACGATTTGCTTGATACCAAACCAATCACACAATCGCATAATCGTTCCCATATTACCAGGATCACGAATATCATCTAAGGCAATAATTAAGCCTTCTTGTGCAATTGTTTCCTTCTTCACAGGGATTTTAAAAACAGCCAAACAATTATTTGCAGTAGTCAAAGCCGTAATCTTTTTCAATGAAGCATCATCAGTCAAATTCCTTTTAGGAGCGGGAACTTCCAAAAAAATATCTTCGGTTACAAACAATAGTTCTAATTCAAAATTGAATTCTAATAATTCTTGAATTACTTTTGCACCTTCGGCAATAAATAAACCTTGTTGTTTTCTATATTTTTTTTGCTGTAAACTCGTTATAAGTTTTATTTGATTTTTACTAACCATAGAAAAAATGTACTTTTGAATTAAATATTCGACTATCCTTTGAAAAAGAATCTAGCAAAAATATCATTATTTATTCTATTTGGAGTAATTATCTACTCTTGTAATAGCGTAAAACGTGTTCCTAATGGAAAACACCTACTGACAAAAAACACTATTTCAGTCAATGGAGTAGTCTCTAAAGACGAAACAAATAGTAATCAATTATACCAACATCCCAATAGTACATTACTAGGATATCGTTTGCGTTTAGGCTTATATAACCTTGCCAAACCTAATCCTGATTCTTCCTACAATGCTTGGTTAGAGAAAAATCCGGGTTGGCATAAAACCTTAACTGGTTTATTATCAGAAAAACAAGTGGAGCGTCTTGGACAATCATTCGTAGTATCTGGTTTTAGTAATTTCTTAAAGAAAACAGGAGAGCCACCTATAATAGTAGATCAAGCACGTGCAAAAAAATCTATCAATCGATTAAAAGCGTATTATTTCAACACGGGGTATTTCAATGTAAAAACTAGTTTTAAAATTGATACGCTTCCGAATAAAAAAGCGATGATTAATTATGACATCATAACGGGTAATCCTTATATCGTCGATTCAATTGCTACTAGAATAAGTACACCAGAGCTAGATTCATTATACGAAAAGACAAAATCGGCTACCTTAATTAAGAAAGGGCAGAAATATGAAACTGCAAATTTCGATAAGGAAAGAGATCGAATTACGACCAATTTCAGAAACAGAGGGGTTTATTATTTCCAACAGAATAATGTTACCTATGATATTGATACTGTAAACACAAATTATAAGGCAAACGTACAATTAATCATTAGTGATCGTTCCATCCGTGAAGGAGATTCTACTGTAAAAAAGCCTTTTAAAATATATAAGATTAGTGAAGTAAACATCTTTACCAATAATACGGGCACCGACAAGAAAACAAACATTGCTGATAGTATTACCTACAATGATTTTAATCTCTATAGCACCAATAAACTCAACTATAGACCCAAGGCAATTACGGATGCCATCTTCATTAACAAAGGTTCTACCTATAGTGATTTCAGAAAGGCGTTAACGTATCGTTATTTAAATAATCTTAGAATTTTCAACTACCCTTCTATACAGTATGTAGAAGATCCTAGAGATAGTACAGCCACAAGTTTAATTGCCAATATCGTTTTAACGCCTCGAAAGAAATATAGTTTTGGAGCCAGTCTAGACGTCACACATTCTAATATTCAGGATTTCGGAATTGCAGGAACGATGTCTCTTTCCATTCGTAACATTTTTAGAGGAGCAGAAACCTTAGAAATTGCAGCTCGAGGAAACATTGGTTCTTCACGCGATTTAGCTAATCCAAATGGCGTATTCTTCAACATTTCAGAATATGGAGCCGATATTAAATTAAATTTCCCTCGAATCTTTTTACCTTTTAATACGGAACGAATTATTCCTAAAACAATGATTCCATCTACCATAATGAGTTTTGGTATTGCTAAACAGCAAAATATTGGTTTGGACAAAGAAAGCTTCACGGGTATCATTAATTACAATTGGAATCCAAAGAGAAATGTAACAACCCGTTTTGATTTAATCAATATTCAATACGTACGTAACGTAAATATTGCCAACTATTTTAATGTATATGGATCATCTTATAATCGATTAAATAACTTAGCAAAAGAATACAACTATTTACCACAAGGTCAAGACTTGATTATTGAAAGTGGAACCACAGAGTTTATCGTTGATGCCTTGAATGGAGATACACCTATTGTACAAAACTCTCCTGATTACAGAACGATTCGTAGTATAGAAGAACGAAGAAAAAGATTAACTGAGAACAACCTTATTTTTGCTTCAAACTTCACGTATACAAAATCTACAAAAAAGGATTTATACGACAATGACTTTCATATTTTCAAGACTAAGATAGAAACTGCTGGAAACTTTCTTTCATTGATGTCTAAGTTATCGAACAAGCCACAATCTGAAGATGGAAAAAGTACTATTTTTAATGTGGAGTACTCTCAGTATGTAAAAACAGAGGTTGATTTTATAAAACACTGGGATTTGGGTAGAAGTCAAGTATTTGCAGTACGTGGATTCGCAGGTATTGCTATACCGTATGGAAATTCATCAAACATCCCTTTCTCTCGTAGTTATTTTGCCGGTGGTTCGAATGACATTAGAGCATGGCAATCGTATAGTTTAGGACCAGGAAGCAGTGGAGGAATCAATGATTTTAATGAAGCGAATTTAAAAATAACGATGAGTTCTGAATTCCGATTCAAGCTTTTCGGTAAACTAAATAGTGCGATATTTGTAGATGCTGGTAACATCTGGAATGTATTTGATGATATCGAAGAAGAAACCTTTACCTTTAACGGAATTAGTTCACTTAAAGAAATAGCAGTAGGGACAGGAATAGGATTCCGCTACGATTTAAACTTTTTTGTAATTCGATTAGACTTTGGTTTCAAGACCTATGATCCTGCAAGAGAAGAAGGCGGACGTTGGTTCAAAGGATATAACTTTAGCAAGCAAGTGCTAAATGTTGGAATTAATTACCCATTCTAAACAGATAAATTATTATTTTTGTAACCTTAATTTAAATTATTAATACAATGGCTCATAATATTAAACCTGGAGTTGCTACTGGCGATCAAGTTCAAGAAATCTTCAAATATGCAAAAGAGAAAGGTTTTGCATTACCAGCTGTGAATGTTACTGGTTCAAACACTATTAATGCAGTTCTTGAAACAGCTGCTAAAGTTAAGGCTCCTGTAATTATTCAATTTTCAAATGGTGGTTGTCTTTTCAATGCTGGAAAAGGATTGTCAAATGAAAATCAAAGAGCAGCTATTGCTGGTGGTGTAGCGGGAGCAAAACATATTCATACGCTTGCAGAAGCTTATGGAGCAACCGTAATTTTACATACAGACCATTGTGCTAAAAATTTATTGCCATGGATTGATGGTCTTTTGGATGCTAGTGAAAAATATTTTGCTGAAACAGGAAAACCATTATTCAGTTCTCACATGATTGATTTATCTGAAGAGCCTATTACTGAAAACTTAGAGATTTCTAAACGTTATTTAGAAAGAATGAGTAAAATGGGAATGACTTTGGAAATTGAATTAGGAATCACTGGTGGTGAAGAAGATGGTGTTGACAATTCAAATGTTGACAGTTCTAAATTATACACACAACCAGAGGAAGTGGCTTATGCTTACGAGGAATTATTAAAAGTAAGTGACAAATTTACTATTGCTGCAGCTTTTGGAAACGTTCATGGAGTTTACAAACCAGGAAACGTAAAATTGACTCCAAAAATCTTGAAAAATTCGCAAGATTATGTACAACAAAAATTCAACACAGAGCACAACCCTGTTGACTTCGTATTCCACGGAGGATCTGGTTCTACATTAGAAGAAATCAGAGAAGCTATTGGATATGGTGTTATAAAAATGAATATCGATACAGACTTACAATTCGCTTTCACTGAAGGAATCCGTGATTACATGGTGAACAATATTGAATACCTAAGAACACAGATTGGAAATCCAGAAGGTGCTGAGCAACCAAATAAAAAATATTACGATCCAAGAAAATGGGCTCGTGAAGGAGAGCTTACTTTTATCGCAAGATTAGAGCAAGCATTTGCAGATTTAAACAACATTAATACATTGTAAATTTTTGGATAGCTGTTATAGAATATAGCCTATTATTTTCTATAGCACACACTACCCAACACCACACTAATACCCAATAATTATGGCTTGGTTTAAAAGAACAGAAAAAGGAATTCAAACCGCAACCGAAGATAAAAAAGACGTTCCAAAAGGACTTTGGTATAAATCTCCTACTGGAAAAGTAATAGATGCTGCTGAATTAGCACGAAACTATTATGTAAGTCCAGAAGATGGATACCATGTAAGAATTGGTAGTCAGGAATATTTTGAAATCTTATTCGATAACAATGAGTTTAAAGAATTAGATAAAAATATGACTTCTAAAGACCCTTTAAAATTCGTTGATACTAAAAAGTATTCTGACCGTTTGAAGGATGCAATGGAGAAAACAAAACTAAAAGACGCTGTACGTACAGGAGTTGGAAAATCTAAAGGAAAAGACCTTGTTGTATGTTGTATGGATTTTGCCTTTATTGGTGGATCTATGGGAGCTGTAGTAGGGGAAAAAATTGCTAGAGGAATTGATTATTCTATCAAAAACAAAATTCCTTTTGTAATGATTTCTAAATCAGGTGGTGCACGTATGATGGAAGCGGCTTATTCTTTAATGCAATTAGCAAAAACATCGGCAAAATTAGCACAATTGGCTGATGCACAGATTCCATATATTTCATTATGTACTGACCCTACAACGGGTGGAACAACAGCTTCTTACGCAATGTTAGGAGATGTTAACATCTCTGAACCAGGAGCATTAATTGGTTTTGCCGGACCTCGTGTTGTAAAAGATACTACCGGAAAAGATTTACCAGATGGTTTCCAAACTGCAGAGTTCGTTTTAGAACACGGTTTCTTAGATTTCATTACACCAAGAAAAGAATTGAAAGATAAAATCAACTTGTATTTAGATCTTATTCTAAATCAAAAAGTAAGATAAAACTAAAAAGAGGCTATTGAAATTCAATAGCCTCTTTTTTATTGCGATTTAAGAACATTTCCTTTTTTATCAATCTGTACTCCTTCTCCATTCAACTGTACTTCTGCTGTACCATCTCTAAACTCATGAGCATAATCATATTTTGGTGGAATTACAATTTTTCCTTTGGCATTAACGTAACCCCATGTGCCTCCTCCCCAAAACCAATGTTCACCACCTGAATCCATTACTTTTTCTCCTCCAACGCTAAAAGCAGCTAAACCTTCGGAAAAATAAAAGGCAAAATCAAATTGTGCTGGAATTACCTTCTCTCCTTTTTCATTTGCAAAACCTATTTTATTATTTTCTACATACCGAAATAAGCCCTCCACTGTGTAATCAGGTCCATTATCATATATAAAAGGTTCAAGCAATACCTTTTCTTGTTTATCGATCATCACCCATTTATTATTACTCAAAACGAATGCAGCAGTATGAAGCGTATCTGTACCGATTATAATGTACTTAGCGACTATCTTTATCTCTCCTGCTCTATTTTTATATCCGTATAATTCATTTCCTGACAAGGAATCAATATAAGAGATCCAATAATCCTCTTTCTGACTTTGTGCCGACAGTATGAAGGTGCATAAAAACAAACTCCATATCATAGCTCTTATTATCCCATTAGTCCATTTCATTATATCATTTTTATATTCCTACATTCCTGTTCTAATTGCTTCCACTGGATCTAATTTTGAAGCGGATATTGCTGGCAATATCCCTGATATCAAACCAATAAAGGCCGCCAAAGAAATTCCAATAATGATATTCCCAACACCCAATACGAAATCAAATTCAAACACTTGAGTTACAATAACAGAAATACCCCAAACAAACAACAATCCAACTATTCCACCAATAACACATAATATAATAGCTTCAAACAAAAACTGAAATAATATAAATCGGTTTTTTGCTCCTAGTGATTTTTGAATACCAATCAGATTGGTACGTTCCTTGACCGAAACAAACATAATATTAGCAATACCAAATCCTCCAACGAGCAAGGAAAATCCACTGATAATCCATCCCATCATATTCATCTGTACAATAATCCCATCGATTAAATCCGTAAAACCTGATAACACATTAATAAAGAAATTATCAATCTGTTCTGTTTTCATTCCTCTAAAGTTTCTGAGTTTTTGCGTGAGTTCGCCTTTAAAAGCATCCATATCAATACCTTTTTTAGGCTTTATCATTATTGCAGGAGTCAGCATATCACTATTATCTCCATACAATTTTCTTAAAAAGTTTACAGGCAAAAAGGCAGTGGTGTCATTACTATCACCAAACATTCCTGCTCCTTGTTTTTTCAATACCCCAATAACAGTAAATCGCTGACCGTATAATCTTATTTTTTTTCCAATAGGATCTGTTTGTTCAAAAAGGCCATTGGCCACTTCATAACCCAATACAATCAATGGTGTACCCGAATTTGATTCTGATTCATTAAAGAAGCGTCCTTTTTCAAGTTCTAATGCTTGTATATCTTGATATTCAAATGTCGTAGGAACAATTTTTACAGAGCTTACCGTTTTTGTTTCATATTTTATATTTTCAGATCGAGTAAACAATTGAAAAGTCAATTTATCTGCATCTGATAAATTTCTTCTTAAATATTGATACTCTTCATAAGTCACATCTGGAAATTGCTCCCTCTTCCATTGTGGAATATCCGAAGGACCAAAAGAAAAACGCATCAAATAAATTGTGTTTTTATCCAAACTACTCAAGTCTTTCTTAATTTTTCGATCTAGAGAATCTACCGCTGCAAGCACAGCAATAATAGAGAATATACCAATGGTAACTCCTAACAACGACAATAATGTACGAAGCTTATTATTTCGCAAAGCATTCCACGCAAATCCTAAACTCTCTTTCAATAACCGAAGATAAACAACCATAAAGCTATTTTTGAATAATGGTAAAATTCAACAAAAATTTAGCAAAAACCTACAATTGAATCACGAATTATTAAGCCTTAATTCTAATTATTCTAAAAAACAATCCATTTCTACATTCTGTCTTAAATTCAACATAAAAAGACACTCTACTTTAGCTTCAAAAAGCTCCATTCCTAAATTCATTACGTTTACACTATTTCACTTCATTTTACCTGCTCTTTTTGTTAAAAACAAATTTAGTCGACATCAATTTATCGCTTAATCCAAAACAACCTTGTTTATGCATTTGCACCCAATATCCACTATCAAAAAACAGTGAATATTACTGCTAAAAATGGCATTATACACTTTTCAAAAAAAAGATGTATTAAACGCTGCTATTTAAACAATTACTTTAAAAAAGACTTTGAATGTTAAAGTCGAAATAACTACTTTTGCATTTTAATTCAAACAACACAATGAACACAACTAAAACAATCAAATCAGCATTAATTTCTGTTTTTTCTAAAGATGGTTTAGAGCCTATCGTTAGAAAACTACATGAACAAAATGTTATTATTTATTCCACTGGAGGTACAGAGCAATTTATTAATGACTTGGGCATACCCGTTGTTCCTGTAGAAGATGTAACTTCATACCCTTCAATTTTAGGAGGTCGAGTAAAAACTTTACATCCAAAAGTATTTGGAGGAATCTTAAACCGTCAGGATCATGAAGGTGATATTCAACAAATGCAGGAATATAATATCCCACAGATTGATTTAGTTATTGTTGATTTATATCCTTTTGAAAAAACAGTTTCATCTGGTGCTTCAGAAGCTGATATTATTGAAAAAATTGACATTGGTGGTATCTCATTAATCCGAGCTGCTGCAAAAAACTTTAAAGACACCGTTTGTGTAGCTTCAGTAGACCAATACAGTTTGTTATTAGAAATGATTACAAATCAAAATGGAGCAACTACATTAAGCGATAGAAAATTATTAGCAACCAAAGCTTTTCATGTATCTTCTCATTACGATAGTGCCATCTTCAATTACTTCAATACTGATGAAACAATCTACAAAGAAAGTGTTGCTGGTGGTCAAATCCTACGTTACGGAGAAAACCCGCATCAAAAAGGATTTTTCTTTGGGGACTTTGATGCTATTTTCAAAAAAGTACACGGTAAAGAATTATCATACAACAATTTATTAGATGTTGATGCAGCTGTTAATTTGATGCAAGAATTTAAAAATGACGAACCAACATTCGCTATTTTAAAACACAACAATGCTTGTGGTATTGCCACAAGAAGCACAATGAAAGAAGCCTACCTTGATGCTTTAGCTGGTGACCCAACTTCTGCTTTTGGAGGTGTTCTAATTGCTAATGGTAAGATTGATGCAGAAACAGCAAAAGAAATAAATCAATTATTCTGTGAAGTTGTTATTGCTCCAGCTTATGATACAGAAGCAATTACGATTCTAGAAGAAAAGAAAAACAGAATCATTTTGGTACAAAACCAAATCGATTTACCGACTAAACAAGTACGAACTTGCTTGAATGGACTTTTAGTTCAAGATAAAGATAACATTACTGACAATAAAGAGCATTTAACAAACGTTACTACTACAGTACCCACTGACAAACAAATTGAGGATTTACTATTTGCTTCAAAAATTTGTAAACACACGAAGTCTAACACTATCGTTTTTGCCAAAGACAAACAACTCTTTGCATCAGGAACAGGTCAAACTTCTCGAGTAGATGCATTAAGACACGCAATTGAAAAAGCTAATTCATTTAATTTCGATTTAAACGGTGCGGTAATGGCAAGTGATGCTTTTTTCCCTTTTCCTGACTGTGTAGAAATTGCACATCATGCAGGAATTAGCGCTGTAATTCAGCCAGGTGGATCGATAAAAGACGAATTAAGTATTAATTATTGCAATGAAAATAAAGTTGCTATGGTATTTACTGGCGTACGTCATTTTAAACATTAATTTGATTAACTTTGCACGATATTAATATAAACATTTTAAACCCTTAAACGACTTATGGGATTTTTTGATTTCATGACCGAGGATATTGCGATAGACCTTGGTACCGCTAATACGCTAATCATTCACAATGACAAAGTTGTGATCGACAGTCCATCTATAGTTGCTCGTGATAGAGTATCCGGTAAAATAATTGCTGTTGGTAAAGAGGCCAACATGATGCAAGGTAAAACTCATGAAAACATAAAAACGATAAGGCCGCTGAAAGACGGTGTTATTGCCGACTTTGATGCATCTGAAAAGATGATCAGCATGTTTATAAAAAGTATTCCAGCATTAAAGAAAAAACTATTTACTCCTGCATTGCGTATGGTTGTTTGTATCCCTTCTGGTATTACCGAAGTGGAAATGAGAGCTGTAAAAGAGTCTTGTGAGCGTGTAAATGGTAAAGAAGTATATTTGATTCACGAACCAATGGCAGCTGCCATTGGTATCGGAATCGACATCATGCAACCAAAAGGTAATATGATTGTAGATATCGGAGGTGGTACAACAGAAATTGCTGTTATCGCTTTAGGTGGTATTGTATGTGACAAATCTGTAAAAATTGCAGGTGATGTTTTCACTAATGATATCGTTTACTATATGCGTACACAACACAATTTATTTGTTGGAGAAAGTACTGCTGAGAAAATCAAAATCACTATTGGTGCTGCCACTGAAGATTTAGAAACACCACCAGACGATATGTCTGTACAGGGTCGTGACTTGTTAACAGGAAAACCAAAACAAGTAGAAGTTTCATTCAGAGAAATTGCAAAAGCATTAGACAAATCTATCCAACGAATTGAAGATGCTGTAATGGAAACCTTGTCCCAAACACCACCAGAATTAGCTGCCGATATTTACAATACTGGTATTTATTTAGCAGGTGGAGGATCAATGTTAAGAGGTTTGGACAAGCGTATTTCTCAAAAAACAGATTTACCTGTTTACATTGCCGAAGATCCATTAAGAGCAGTAGTTCGTGGTACTGGGATGGCACTTAAGAACATTCAAAAATTCAAAAGTATTCTTATAAAATAATAGCATAGTTCATGCAGCAAATATTGAATTTTATTTTTAAAAACAGTAATAAGTTACTGTTTTTGCTGCTTTTGGGTACCTCATTAGTCCTAACAGTACAGTCACACTCTTATCACAGGAGTAAGGCCGTTAGTTCTGCTAATAGTTTAACGGGAACAGTATATACTCAAATTAATGCTGTAACGGAATACTTACGCTTAAAAGATCAAAACAATCAACTGGCTTTAGAAAATGCTCAATTGAGAAGCTTACTTTACAATAAGAAAGACTCCACTGATGTAATGACTAAAGACAGCCTTGTTGGTCCTGATAAAATCAAAGTTATCCAATCTAAAGTTATTCACAATTCGTATTCGGTTCCAGAAAACTACATCACAATCAAAGGTGGTGAAGCAGATGGTATTAAACCAGACATGGGCGTTATCAATAGCTTAGGGATTGTGGGGATTATTGAGAAAACATCTAAGAATTATTCTACCGTAATTAGTATATTGAACACTAAATCGCAGATTAATGCAAAAATTAAAAAGTCCAATCATTTTGGATCATTAGTTTGGAATGCAAAAAGTACTGGATTTGTTCAATTAATTGATGTACCAAGACTAGCTTCTGTACGCAAAGGAGATACTGTAGTTACGGGTGGAATTTCTGAAATTTTCCCTGAGAATATTCCAATTGGAACTATTGATAAAATATATATTGATAAGGAAACCAATTATTACACTCTAAATGTCCGATTGATTAATGACATGACGAGCATTGGGCATGTATATATCATTGAGAATAAAGATCGAAAAGAAATTATTGAACTTGAGAAAGAAACAGTAACACATGAATAATACTCTTATTCTAAATAGTATCCGGTTTGTTTTTTTACTAGCAGCCCAAGTTGTTATTTTCAATAACATTAATCTTCTGGGTTATGTTAATCCGTATCCGTATATATTATTCATCATTCTTTATCCAGTGAATGCTAACAAATCTGGATTATTACTTTCTAGTTTTGCCTTAGGTATCATCATGGATATGTTTTGTAATTCTGGTGGTGTGCATGCTACAGCTTGTGTGATACTCGCTTATATGCGCCCTATGTTTTTAAAATTTTCTTTTGGTATTAGTTATGAATATCAAACTGTAAAAATCAATGACAAGCTAACACCCGAACGGTTTTCATTCATTCTGATTTCAGTTATTACGCATCATATGATATTATTCTTATTAGAGATTTTTAGATTTAATTTAATATTAGATATCCTATTAAGAACCGTATTATCAACTATATTTACTGTTATACTCTGTATTGTAATTATTTATATTTTTAAGCCCACTAAAAGATGAGAAAATTAATGCTCCCTTCATTAGTATTAATTGCAACGCTATTGATTTTGGCAAGACTTTTCTTTCTACAGATTTTAGATGATTCTTTTAAAATTAAATCAGAGAATAATGCCATCAAAATCAAATATGATTATCCAGAAAGAGGATACATCTATGATAGAACGGGTAAATTATTAGTCGCAAATCAACCTTCTTACGATGTTATGGTAATTCCAAAAGATATCAAAAAAATTGATACTCTTAAATTTTGTGAATTACTAAATATCACCAAACCTGATTTTGATCGATTAATAGATAAGGCTAGAAAATGGAGTCCCCGTTTACCTTCTGTTTTTCTACCGCAATTGAATAAAAAGGAATATGCAGCCTTTCAGGAAAAAATCCGAAAATTTGAAGGGTTCTATATCCAAAAGAGATCGCTACGTGATTATCAAGTAAACGTTGCTGCCAATGTTTTTGGTTATATCACTCAGGTTACCGACAACAATATCAAAAACAATTCCTACTACAAAAGTGGCGATTTAATTGGTATGCAAGGGGTTGAGCAAACCTATGAAGAAGCATTACGTGGAGTAAAAGGGGTAAAATACATTCAACGTGATCGTTTCAACAGAGAAATAGGGGCATACAAGAATGGAATTTACGATACAATTGCAAAACAAGGTGAAGATATTAATCTAACACTGGATATTGAACTTCAAAAATACGGAGAAGCTTTAATGATTAATAAACGTGGTGGAATTGTGGCTATAGAACCTAAAACAGGGGAAATTCTAGCCTTAGTTACGGCTCCATCTTATGATCCAGCTATTCTTGTAGGGCGTGAACGTTCTAGAAATTACACTAAATTATACAATGACTCGATTGCAAAACCACTTTTTGATCGTGGTTTATTAGCCGAATATCCTCCTGGATCTCCTTTCAAAATCTTAACCGGTTTAATTGGTCTTCAAGAAGAAGTTATTGATGAGAATACAACTTTCGTGTGTCACCATGGATTTAGTTATGGTAGAGGTGCGTTTATGAAATGTCACGATGCAGGTGCGTTTAACCTTCATCAGGGAATCTATAAATCTTGTAATACATATTTTGCAAACGTTTATAAAAAAACTATTGAGAAGTACCCAAAACCCGCTTATGGTGTGAATGCATGGAGTAGTCACTTAAAGAGTTTTGGCTTAGGTGAGTTTTTAGGCTATGATCTTCCTCCTGGAAGAAAAGGTCATATTCCAACATCAAAATTCTATGACCGTTATTACCCTAATGGTGGATGGAGAAGTACAACAATCATCTCTAACTCCATTGGGCAAGGTGAGGTATTGATGACACCTATTCAATTAGCCAATATGATGGCAACTGTAGCGAATGAAGGTTATTACTTCACCCCTCACATCATCAAAAAAATTGAAGGTCATACTATTGATAAAAAATTCACAACGAAACATACTACTACCGTAGACAAACAGTACTTTAAACCTGTTATTTCAGGTTTATTTGATGTGTATAACATTGGTACCGCCTCTCGCTTAAAAGTAGAAGGAATTGATATTTGTGGTAAAACAGGAACTGCTGAGAACTTCACGAAGATTAATGGTAAAAGAACACAGCTTACTGACCACTCTATATTTGTTGCCTTCGCACCAAAAGACGATCCAAAAATCGCTATTGCAGTTTTTGTAGACAATGGATATTGGGGAGCACGTTGGGCAGGGCCTATTGCTAGTTTAATGATTGAAAAATACCTAAAAGGTACTATTACAAGAACCGACTTAGAAAAAAGAATGTTTGAAGGTAGTCTTCAAAATGAATACGCTAAAGAAGTTAGTGGACAACCTTTTTCTATAAACAAATAAATACATGAAAAATCAAAGTGTAACGAACAATATCGACTGGATATCTATACTCATTTATATTACTTTAGTAATATTAGGATGGGTTAATATCTATTCTGCTTCGCTACCATTAGAACAAACTTCTGTATTTGATTTTTCACAGATTTATGGAAAACAACTGATTTTAATTATCCTTTGTATTCCATTAGTCTTCTTCATTTTAGCGCTTGACGGAAAATTTTACGAACGCTTTGCCAGTGTAATCTATGGTGTAGCACTAGTAGCACTAGCTGGTTTATTTATATTTGGTAAAACAATTAAAGGGCAGACAAACTGGTATGTATTTGGTAGTTTCAGTATACAACCTTCAGAGTTTGCCAAAGCAGCTACAGCGCTAGCGCTAGCAAAATATTTAAGTGATGTACAGGTCAACTTGTCAAAACTGAATGACCAAATAAAAGCATTTGTAGTAATCGGTCTTCCCATCTTATTGATCTTAGGTCAGCCCGATGCTGGTAGTGCTATGATCTTCTTTATTTTCGTATTCGTATTGTACCGAGAGGGATTGCCTATTTTTTATTTATGGGTTGGATTTATAGCCATACTATTGTTTATTGCCTCCCTGATTTTTGAACCTGTATTTATCATACTAGCGATACTTTTAATCACTTTGCTTGTTTATTTCAGAACAAGAAAACCTTTTAGAAATCCAATTCTAACCGTTATCTTATTTGTTGTAATGTCAGCCTTTGTATTCTCCGTAGATTATGTATTTGACCACTTACAGGCACATCAACAAGATCGTATTAACGTATTATTGGGCAAAAAAGTAGATTTAAAAGGAGCAGGATATAATACTAATCAATCTGAGATTGCTATTGGATCCGGTGGTTGGACGGGAAAAGGATTCCTAGAAGGAACACAAACGAAAGGAGATTTCGTCCCGGAACAACATACCGATTATATTTTCACAACAGTGGGAGAAGAATGGGGATTTGCAGGATCACTTGCTGTGATTGCATTATTTGTAACCTTAATTCTACGGATTATATACCTTGCCGAGAATCAGAAGACCAAATTTAGTCGTGTCTACGGCTACTGTGTTGCTTCGATACTCTTTATACACTTCGCTGTCAATATTGCCATGGTATCTGGTATATTCCCAACAATCGGAGTACCATTACCCTTCTTCTCCTATGGAGGATCTGGATTATGGGCGTTTACGATATTGTTGTTTATTTTTATAAAAATGGATGCAAATAAAGTAAATGAATGGTAGTTTATCTAAAACTCCATTCTTTATAATCTACAGCCTTTTCTAATCTATTTTCAATATCATCTGGTAATTCGGGAAAGAAATCTATTCCAGTCATTTTCTCTATAGAATCTACGCTAACAACAAATTCATATAAAGGCTTGTTACTGTCTTCATGAGGTACAAGAAAAGCAATCATCTTATACTTTCCATTATTCTCGTTTAGAAGCACCTTATAGAAGTAATTAGGCACCGCTACTTTCTCTCTACCAATCGTTTTTAAATCTTTGGATAAAACTCCACCAGTCACAACATAAACCCCATCATACTTTGAGGACCAATATCTGATTTTTTGCTCTAGTCTATTCCAAACACCAGCATTAAAGTTTGATAATTGAGGGGAAATATTGGACGTGTAAAAAGTTTCATCGTAAGTCGTTCTGGAATACTCTCTATCGGCAGCAGGACAAAGATGTCCTTTATCATACCCTGATTTTTTATAATTTCTCCAATCAGCCGATTCTGTTTTGACTTTAGGATCCTGAATAAAAAAGGGACGTTTATAATTGTTATTTTTCAGTTCTTCCTTTTTCAATTCGTAAGCAACCCATTCTGCTTGCTCATAATCTTCTGAATAGGACAAAGTATATCCTTCATGCTCTACAATCTGATTTGTCGTTGTAGTCGGCAGAAAACTAGCCATAGCACCATGGCTTTGTACAGGCTTCTCAGCACGAACTGTTATATTTTCTTTTTCATCTGCTTTCTGTTCTACAACTGGTGTATCTTTTGTTGTTTCACGTTTACAGTACAGACTTACCAAAGTCAAGACGGCTACCGCAATCGCAGCATATAATTTGACTTTATTATTTGTATTTGATTTTCCAGTTCTCAATAGAATAATTATTAAAATGATTACTATTTACTTTCGAAGAAATGTATTTTATGCTTTTACATCTAATGCATCTCTTAACGCATTACCTACCATCATAAAGGCTAATACTAAAAACATAATGGATAAACCTGGCACCATCGCTAAATATGGTTTTCCAAGAATAATATAACTATAATGATCTTTAATCATACTTCCCCAACTCGGAATAGGTGGTTGTGCACCCAACCCTAAAAAGCTCAAACCACTTTCTACTAATATCGCTGAAGCAAAATTGGCAGCAGAAATCACAATTATGGGCGCCATGATATTTGGAAGGATATGATTGAATATAATTCTGAAATTTGTAAATCCTAAAGCACGGGCTGCCGTAACAAACTGCATTTCTTTTAAGCTTATCACTTGTCCTCTTACTACTCTGGCTACTTCTACCCACATGGTTAATCCTACAGCTATAAATACTTGCCAGAATCCTTTCCCTAAAGTTAATGTAATCGCAATCACGAGCAATAGCGTAGGAATTGACCAAATCACATTCACCAACCACATGACTAGTGCATCTACTTTACCGCCATAGTATCCTCCAATTGCTCCTAATGTTATCCCTACCACTAATGATATAAAAACTGCCACAAAGCCTATTGCCAAAGAAACTCTTGAACCGACTAACATTCTGCTCAATAAGTCTCTCCCATATTTATCTGTTCCTAAATAGAAGTGTTGATTTTTTATGTATTTGGATGTTATAATTTCAGCATTTTCTGCTTTTGGGAAATTATTCAAACTTACTTGCTTCACTAGATTCAAACTTGCATCATCGGAATACTCAACGTACTCGATACTATCCTTTTTAATAGAGAAGTTTTTAATTGGAATTTCTGTCACCGAATTTGAATGTCCCGTGAAATACCCCATCAGCTTTTTCTTTTGCGGAATAGTATCGATGGGAATAGAAAGCATTTTGACTTCAAATCCAGGAGATTTTGAATGAATTGACAAATGCATTTGATTTGCATTTTCTGAACTATCAGGTGCTAAAACATAGGCTAGTAAAGAAATCAGTAGTAAAATCACTATAAAGCCAAAACTGAAAACGCCCCAGAAATTCTTTTTGAATTTCTGGAGCGCTAAACTTGTTAATGATTGTGATACTTTACTCATTAAGGCTTCACTGTAACTAATTTATCTTTTTTTATTATTTTATTTTTTGAAATTGAATTTGATTGTAAGTCATTCAATACATTTAATGCTTCATCTACATATACATCTTTCCCTAAACTCTCATGCCATCTGTCTCTCTTCTGAGCAAAAGTAGTATCTTTTTTCATTAATTCTACTTCATATGGTAAAGAAGTGAATGTCAAATTATTTTTATAATCTGAAACTGCTTTATATTTTTTAGATTCTGTTTCCACTTGATCTAATTCTGCTTTGAATTTTTGGAAATTTAAGCTATATAAATTTTCATCTTTACGCTTACTAATCCATTTTGCACTTTCATCTATTAGTTTAAACTGAGGATTTGATTCCATTCGTTTTTTACTATTTGAGATTGCTGAATTAAAATTACTTTGCTTGTCCCATGCTTTGTATGGTGCAGCATCGATTTTATCCCATGGCATTGCATTATCCAAATCACGTTCTCCTATTTCAATATAGGAATAACGGTCTGGCATCACTACATCACTAGAAACACCTTTTAATTGTGTTGATCCTCCATTGATTCTATAGAACTTTTGAGTGGTTGTTTTCAAGGCGCCTAAATCACCCAAAGCATTTCCTCTTACAAACTGATTTAAATCAATCACGTTTTGTACGGTTCCTTTACCATAGGTTTGTTTACTACCTAGTATTACTCCACGTTTGTAATCTTGAATTGCCGCTGCAAAAATTTCAGAAGCAGATGCTGAGAAATTATTAACCAAAACTACTAATGGTCCATCCCATTGTACTTTACTGTCTCTATCGTATAAAACTTCTTTTTTCTTTCCTGCGGATTTGATTTGAACAACTGGCCCTTCTTCAATAAATAAACCTGTGATATCAACTACCGTTTTTAAAGATCCTCCACCATTATCACGCATATCCATTATAATACCTTCAACACCTTGCTCTTTCAATCTTGAAATCTCTACAGCAATATCTTTCGCGGCATCACGGTTATTTTTATCTTCAAAATCAATATAGAATTTTGGTAAATAAATTATACCATATAATTTTCCATCTTTCTTCACCATGCTACTTTTTGCATAGGTTTCTTCCAATTCAACTACATCTCTAACAATTGAAATCACTTTAATTGTTCCATCAACTTTCTTAACGGTCAATCGGACTTCTGTTCCTTTTGGTCCTTTAATTTTCTTCACAACATCATCCAAACGCATTCCAATCACATCGATAGGTTCTTCTTTTCCTTGGGCTACTTTCATCACAACATCACCTTGCTCCAATTCTTTTCCTCTCCATGCTGGTCCACCAGAGATTAATTCAATGATTTCTGTAAAATCATTTTTCTTTTGTAAACGCGCTCCAATACCTTCCAATTTACCACTCATACTCACATCAAAACGTTCTTTCTCTTCTGGTGCGAAATAGAATGTATGTGGATCAAATCGTTCCGCAATGGCATTTATATATACTGTAAACCAATCATTACGGTTTAAATCGTTAATGAATCCAAAATAATCATTCAAAGATTTCAATGAGGTTTCTCTTGAATCTTTTTCAACTTCTTCGAATGTTTTTACTTTATAAGTCCCCGTTGAATCTGCTTTGCGTTTGTCTTCTTCTAACTTCATTTTATCTGTAATAGAAGATAAAACAGAAAGTTTTAATTGTTTACGCCATTTTTCGACCAACTCATCATGATTCTTTACATACGGTAATTTTTCATAATCCACATTGAAATCTTCATTAACAGTAAAGTCAAAAGGCTTGTCCAAAATGTCTTTATAAATCTTTTTAGATTCTTTCATTCTTTGGATTAAACGATCGTATGTTAAGTCAAAAAAGGTCAAATCTTTATTTAAGATTTGATCGTCAATTGAAGTTTCAAACTGTGCAAATTCATCGATATCCGATTGCAAGAAAAATCGTTTCGAAGGATCTAAACCTTTGATATAATCTTTATAGACTCCTTTTGAGAAAGTGTCATCAATAGGCACAGGATCGTAATGTCCACGCTGGATAACAAAGGTTAATAATTCTATTAAAAGTTTATCTTTCTCAGGGTCAATTTTAGGCTGTCTAGGCATAAAACTCCATAGAGCGGCAGAAAGAGCGACAACTACGAGTATTATTTTATAATTTCTTTTCATAAAATTTAAAATGGCATTCATCAATTTTTTAACTAAATTACAATAAAATTACTGTAGCAATAATAACGTGCGCATAATTTTTTGTTAAAGATACAAAATTAGGTTCTTGCCGTAAAAATTGCTTATTTTAGCGAAAGTAAAGAATTATATTTTTAAATTTCACTTTTTTAAGTTTTCCTAAACACTTAAAAAAAGTAGGCTTCAGTTTAGATCTAATACCGAACCTACATCCACCAGAAAATTAAAAACACCATAGTAAATTAAAACACCAAGAATGAAAAAAAGACCATTGATTTTAGTAACCAATGATGATGGAATATCGGCTCCGGGTATCAGAGCTTTAATTTCAGTAATGAAAGAAATTGGCGATGTTGTAGTTGTAGCTCCTGACAGTCCGCAATCGGCTATGGGACATGCCATCACCATCAATAGCACTCTTTATATTAATGAAATTTCAGTCGACAACGAGCATCTTAAAGAATACAGTTGTTCTGGAACTCCAGTTGATTGTGTAAAATTAGCCGTAAATGAAATCTTGAAGCGCAAGCCAAATCTTTGTGTATCAGGCGTTAATCATGGTTCAAATTCGTCGATAAACGTTATTTATTCTGGAACGATGAGTGCTGCTGTTGAAGCAGGTATCGAAGGAATTCCAGCCATTGGGTTTTCTCTTTTGGATTACAATTGGAATGCTGATTTTGAAGCTATTAAATCATTCATCAAAAAGATTACGCTTGAAGTTTTAGAGAATGGATTACCTGATGGAGTGGTCTTGAATGTCAATTTTCCAAAATTAAAAGAGGATGAAATTAAAGGTATTAAAGTTTGTCGTCAAGCAAAAGCCTCATGGGTAGAGCGATTTGACAAAAGAAAAACACCACATAACCGTGACTATTATTGGTTAACGGGAGAATTTGTCAATCAGGATCAAGGAGAAGATACAGATGAATGGGCTCTGGCACATGGGTATATATCGTTAGTACCTGTCCAATTTGATTTAACAGCGCATCATGTAATACAAAACCTTAACACCTGGAAACTAAATGAAAAAAACTGATTTATTAATAGGCTTTATTACTGGAATTATTGCAACAACTTTAGGCACTTTTTTATTCTTAGAATTTTTTACAGAATATGGATTTCTAAATGGGATTCAAATTATGAAGGGACAAGGCTATCTGGGTAAGATTATTACGCTGGGCGCAATTCTTAATTTAATTCTCTTTTTTATTTTTTTACAGAAAAAACAAGACATGAAAGCAAGAGGAGTTATATTATCTACTATAATATTAACTTTAGTTACCTTATTTTTGTAGATTATATAGAACGATCAAAATGAAATACTACATTATTGCTGGAGAAGCATCGGGTGATTTACATGGTTCAAACCTTATGAAAGCACTGTACAAAGAGGACCCAACGGCTGACATTCGCTTTTGGGGCGGTGATTTAATGCAAAATGTAGGTGGTACTTTAGTAAGACATTATAGAGATCTCGCTTTTATGGGATTTATTGAAGTGATTTTCAATCTGAAAACTATTTTAAGTAATATTAAAATCTGTAAAGCTGATATTGAGGAATTTCAACCTGATGTTATCATTTTCATTGATTATCCTGGTTTCAATATGCGCATTGCGAAATGGGCAAAGGAAAAAGGTATTGCTACTCATTATTATATTTCTCCTCAAATATGGGCGTGGAAAGAAAATAGAATTGCCGCCATCAAAAGAGATGTCGACAAGATGTATGTCATTCTTCCATTTGAAAAAGACTTCTATGAAGTAAAACATAATTTCCCTGTTGAATTTGTCGGGCATCCCTTAATCGATGCCATCCACAATCGTACGAAGGTGGATGACGATGTTTTCAAAAAAGATAACAACTTAAGTGATCTTCCGATTATTGCCTTATTGCCGGGAAGCAGAAAACAAGAAATTTCTAAAATGCTAACCATTATGCTTAGTGTTGTAGATGATTTTCCAGACTATCAATTTGTTATTGCAGGTGCTCCAAGTCAGGAATATTCTTTCTATGAGCAGTTTCTAAAAAATAAAAACATTCATTTTATCACCAATAGAACTTACGATTTATTGAGTGTTTCTACAGCAGCATTGGTTACCTCAGGGACAGCAACATTAGAAACGGCACTTTTTAAAGTACCGGAAGTAGTGTGTTATAAAGGAAGTTGGGCATCGTACCAAATTGCCAAAAGAATCATCACTTTAAAATATATTTCCTTAGTTAATCTGATTATGGATGAGGAGGTTGTCACAGAGTTAATTCAAAATGATTGTAATAAAAAAAGAATCAAAGCGGAATTGCAAAAAATCCTTTCGCCAGAATATCGTTCCCAACTTTTGGCTAAATATGAACTTTTAGAGCAAAAACTTGGTGGAGAAGGCGCCAGTGAGAAAACAGCAAAATTGATTTTGAAAAATATAAAATCAAACTAAAAATCATTTGTTTTCTCTTCTTTCTGATGGGTTCTATTTTCTAAAGAGAATGTTAAACTTCGTTGAGTTTTTACCGCTCTTTAGTAAATTACATCCGTAAAATATTTATATCCGATTTCTATTACTCATTTCATTGATATAGAAATCACTAGCGTTTTTTATTGAATTATCTTTTTTAGATACTATTTGCTTAAAGTAAACGTTCCAATTAATAGCATAAACCCAAAATACCAACACATGACTTTTAAAAACTTTCTTTACCTACTGCTCGTCACGATAACATTTGTAGCGTGTAAACCTACTTCAAATGTAATTACTTCAAAAAGAGAAGCTGAAAAGAAAGGAATCTACAAGACTTCAAATGATAGTAAATTGGTTATTGCTAAATCTAAAACAAATACCAATAAAACGGTAAAAAGCACCGATACTTCAAAGAGTACTAAAACATCGAAAGGCAAAAAGGGATTGATTAACGAGGAGAATGACGATGATTATGTTGCTAATACAGAAAATGAAAATTACTTAGCTTCTCAACTTATTAATACAGCTCTTGAATATAACGGTGTACGTTACAGAGGCGGAGGAACTACTTCTGCTGGAATGGATTGTTCTGGCTTAGTTTTTACAACCTTCAGTACTTTTGACATCAAGCTACCGCGTAGTTCTTATGAACAATCTCAAATAGGAGTAAAAATCAATGATGATGATGTTCAAAAAGGGGATTTAGTATTTTTTAAAACAAACCGTCGTAAAAGACAGATTAATCACGTAGGATTAGTAGTTGAAGTTAATGATGATGAAATCAAATTCATTCATGCTTCAGTACAACGTGGTGTTATTATTTCTTCAACGAAAGAACCTTATTACAAAAACTCTTACGTTCAAGCGAATAGAGTTCTACAACAATAAATTTCAATACATAATATAATAAATGTCCCAATATGGTTTACTACTGTATTGGGACATTTATTTTGCAGCACTATTGTTCTAATTTTTTCTAAATCTAGACTTCTACTTTTATTCTTTTACAGGTATTCCTTTCTACAAATAATTATTTTCCAGTATTTTAGGATACATGAAAGTATTGCAATTTCCATTAACTCGAATAACAGTTGTATTTATAGCAGGCGTTTTGTTTGCTTTTTATTATAAACTGACCATGGGAAATATTTTACCACTATTCCTATTATCCTGTACATTGTTCTATTTAGCCTATCTTATCTATCACAGGGATTTCTTCCAAAAGATTTATTTTGGACTAACAGCGTCTTTATTTGCCTTCTGCATTGGTTGTTCAACTCTTATACTACACACGGATCATAATAATCCGAAGCATTATATTCATTTTATTGATTTGGATAATGAGAAGCCTATTATAGAAGTTTCGATCTATGAACAGTTGAAGTCAAATGGAAATTATCAGAAGTACTATGCTTATATTAAAAGTATTAATCAAAAAAGAGTTACGGGTAAAATTCTTTTGAATGTACGTAAAGACAGCTTGAATACAATATTCTCTATCGGATCAAATTTGTTAGTCAATGCAACAATTCAAAAACATAAAGCACCACTCAACCCAAATCAGTTTGATTATGGTGCCTATTTAGAAAACAACTCCATCTCAGGTCAATTATACACGACGAAAGATGATATTAAAACTACAACAAAAATCGATAAAGGAATTTCTTTCTATGCTTCTAAGGTTCGCCACCGTATCATTAGTAATTTAAGCCATAATGGTTTTGACAAAGAGGCTTTATCCGTCGTAAAAGCATTGATTCTGGGTCAGAAACAAGATATATCACCCGAAGTCCTACGGGATTATCAATCGGCTGGTGCCGTACATATATTGGCCGTATCAGGACTGCATGTGGGGTTTTTGTTGTTATTCCTCAATTTTATTTTAAAAATACTTCCCGCTACTCCCGCTTCACAATGGATTAAACTAAGTATAATATTAATTACACTTTGGGCTTTTGCAATACTTACCGGGCTTTCAGCATCTGTGGTACGATCGGTTACAATGTTTTCTTTTATTGCAGTGGGAATGCATTTGAAACGCAGCATCGATATGTATCATGTACTATTGGTGTCCATGTTTTTCATACTTCTCTTCAAACCTCACTTCTTATTTGACATTGGTTTTCAACTTAGTTATACCGCTGTATTCTCTATTTTATGGTTACAGCCAACGTTTTCTAAATTCTGGAAACCTCAAAATATAGTATTACAATATTTCCGGGACATTCTTACAGTTTCCTTTGCCGCTCAAATTGGAACATTACCATTAACACTTTATTATTTCAATCAATTTTCGGGTTTATTTTTTATCAGCAATCTCTTTATCATTCCGCTTTTGAGTCTGCTCTTGCCCTTAGGCTTTGTCCTTTCCATTATGGCTGTCTTCAATGAGGTTTTTGATTTTCTCATTTATATATTAGAATGGAGTATTTCATTGCTCAATCACATTATTCACATGATTGCCTCTTATGATCAATTTGTCATTCAAAATATCCCTTTTAATACATCCATGCTTGTCCTCTCTTATCTTTTGATTGTAGTATTCGTTTTGTGGATAAAAAGGCCAACGTTTCAAAGATTATCCACAGGATTGATAATTCTTATCCTATTTCAAGTCCTATACATTCGCATACAGTGGTCGCAAAAAAGTCAACAGGAATGGATTGTCTATAATGTGACTAAAAAAACTTTAATCACTGAACGGAAAGGAAATAATATTACCGTATTCTATACAGATTCGATACCTCCAAAAGGGTTTCATGAAATGATTACCCAGCATTATGCGACAGCAAGTTTTGCTACAATCAACAATCAAAAGGTTCTTCAGAATGTTGCTTATTTTAATAATTTGAAAGTATTAATTATGGATCAAAGTGGCATTTACCCACCCAATGTTAATCCTGATGTGCTTTTACTCACTCAATCTCCTTCATTCAATCTAGAACGTGTCTTAAAAAAACTTTCTCCTCAAATGGTTGTAGCTGATGCGTCCAACTATAGAAGTTCTATTGCACTATGGAAAGAAACTTGTATAAAATTAAAAATCCCTTTTCATGCTACTGCTGAAAAGGGATTTTATAGTATTAAAGAATTGAACTAGCTTTTAAATTCATTTTTGAAGCTTGCTTGGTATTTCTCCCACAATTCTTTTGATGTTAATTCTTTGTGTTTGTCTTTTGCAAAAACTTTCAAATAAATTTCAATTTGAGTTGGAGTATAATATCCAACTAAAGGGAAAATATATTCTCCTTTTTCATCAAAGAAAACCATTGATGGATATCCATTTACTTTTAATGCTTGCGTTAAATCATGCATTGAGTTTCTTCCTGTTCTCTTAGCATCATAAGAAGGGTTTCCAAATTTTTTACCTTTGTATGTTACTTCTTGATTACCTTCTGCATTGAACTTTACTGCATAATAGTTTTTATTAATAAAGTCTGCAACATCCTTATTTTGAAAAGTATTTTTATCTAACATTTTACATGGTCCACACCAATCAGTGTAAACGTCCATAAAAATCTTTTTAGGTTTCTTTTCCTGCGCTTTTAAAGCTTCATCCAACGTCATCCATTTAATCTCTTGCGCTTGAACTGCAATTGACCCTAAAGCAATAAATAATGTTATTATTATATTTTTCATTTTGTTTTTTATTTTTTGATTATCAAAAATAACACCAAATGGTGTATTATAAAAATCTTATGCTACGTTTTTCTCTTTCATTACTTTATTTAACCAGCCTAGCATTAGGAACATCATTATTGCTGCTGTCATCACTAAACCAAAGTTCAAATAAAAGAAATTTTGTTTTTGGTCCATATCTTCCCAAAGACTAGACAATACTCCTGATAGTTTATTACCTACAGAAATCGCTAGGAAGAAACCACCCATCATTAATGCTGTAATCCTTGGCGGACTTAATTTTGACACTAATGATAATCCCATAGGGGACAAACAAAGCTCTCCAAGGGTAATTACTCCATATGAAGCGATTAACCACCAGCTGCTTGCTTTTGATTCTAAATTATTGGTTGCCATTACTGCTCCTACCATCACTAATGCTGATAATGCTGTAATTACCAAACCTATTGCAATCTTCGTAGGTGTAGTTGGTTCTTTTTTTCTTTTTCTCAAAAGACCCCATACTCCTACTAAAATTGGTGTTAACAATACTACCCAGAATGGATTGATGGATTGGTATAATTCTGTAGAATATAATTTTAAATCTTTTCCTTTTTCAGGTATGTCAGAGGCAGGAAGTGTTGAAAAATATTTCCTTGATGCTTCTAACTGTCCTACTCCTTTTGAAAATTCTTTCTTTGCATCACCTTCTGCTTTTGTTGCTTGTGGCATTGCATTTTCCTGAGCTCTAAGTTCCTCAATTTTCGCTTTAAATCCAGCATCGTCTAATGACACAATATCATTATTAACGACTGATTGTGTCATATTGATTTTATCGGCAACTACTGCTACTGCATCGGGCATTTTTCTATCAGTATGATCTTCTGCCCAAACCGTTAATGCATCTCCATTTTGGTGGAAAATAGCAAAGAATAAAATCACACAAGTAAATACAGCCAATAAAGCTTTGATAGGTCTTCTTTCTTCTAATGGTGATTTTACAGCCAAGTAAACAAAGAATAAAATGATTGGTAAACAACCAAATAAGAAAGCATCATTTGTATCTGATCCAAAGATGTTACCTCCTGGATTTTCTGCACTGGTTACTCCACTAATGAAATAACCTAATGCTCCAAAAATGAACATTGGAAATACTGTTAATCCTAAAATTTTCATTGTAGACATATCTCCTGCTTGAACGGGTTTGATAACATCTACATGTTTAATATGTTTTGTTCCGATTAAAAAAATCACCACACCGATTAACATTCCTACACCTGCAGCTGCGAACGCATATCCCCAACCGTAGTTTATTCTCATATAGGCCGCCACGAAGTTACAAATGAATGCTCCTGTGTTGATTCCCATATAAAAGATGTTATATCCTGAATCTTTTTTATCTTTTAATTCGTCATTGTTATATAAATTACCAACTAATGTAGAAATATTTGGTTTGAAGAAACCATTTCCTAAGATGATAAACAATAAGGCTACATAAAATGTTGTAGTACTGTGAATCGACAAAAGGAAATATCCGGTTGCCATTAATAATCCACCAAAAACAATTGATTTTCTGTATCCTAAAATTCTATCGGCAATCAATCCACCAATAAATGGAGTTAAATAAACAAGTCCCAAATACGTTCCGTATATATCTGATTTTTTGGCAGCATCAAATCCCATACCACCATTATTCCAGCCGTCAATCATGTAAAGAGAGAATATCCCTAACATTAAATAATAGCCGAACCTTTCCCACATTTCTGTTCCAAAAAGAAACCATAATCCCTTAGGATGTGACTGTTTAATTGTTTTTTCCATTTATAGTAGTTTTAGTTATTATCGAACGCCGTGCATTAATTTCTTAATAATCGGTGTAAACGCAATTGCAATCACACCTACTACTACTGCAATTACAGTAATAATCAAGAAGAAAAAACTAATACCTCTTTCTTCTGCAATTTTATCTGAGCTTTCTCCCATCATACCGGCTACTTTATTTGCAATTGCAATGGCCAAGTACCAAACTCCAAACATGAAAGCAATCATTCTTCCTGGAACCAACTTACTTACATAAGATAATCCTACTGGAGAAATACAAAGTTCTGCCATTGTATTGAAAAGGTAAACTAAAATCAACCAGATCATACTCACTGAAGCTACTTTTGCTCCTGGAGCAATATCTCTAGCCCCAAATACAAGGATTGCCATAGATACACCTAGTAAAATCATACCGATACCAAACTTTACATTGGCTGCGGGATTGTACTTACTTTCCCACCATTTGGAGAACATTGGCGCTAATGTAATGATAAATAATGAATTCAATACACTGAACCAAGATGCTGGAACTTCTGTTGTTTCGCTTTTAAAATCATTGGCAAGCATCCAAATTGCAATTATCCAAACAATAACAAAACTGCATCCTAGAATAATATTTGCTAAAGCATATTTCTTAAAAGTTTGTTTGAACAACTTCAATAATACCCATGTAATTAAACCTAAAGGAATAATCGTAATTAATGAATTTACTACTTTATAAATCATTCCTGCATTGCCTTCCAATACACGATTTGTATAGTCTTTCGCAAAAATGGTTAGTGTTCCAGGTGATTGTTCAAAAATTGCAAAAAACACAAACGTAAAGAATGCAAAGAAAGTCACTGCATATAATTTCTCTCTCGTGATTTTTGAATATTGTGTTAATCTATAGAATAATAAGAATAGGAATAATACTAAGGCAAATAAGATCGTAAGATCTGTTCCTGCCATATTCCCAATACTAAAGTTTAAGAAGTTTACTTTGCCTAATGAAATTTTGGCAATTGGATCATTAATAACCCATATTAAACCTAGTAAAGAAGAAACTCCAATAATAACTAATTGCCACATTGGAAAAGGAACTCTTTTGTCTGTGTCATCTTCTGCGATAACTACATCTTTACTCTTGATTGGTTTTAATCCAATATCACCAAATATATTTTGTGACAACCAGAATTGTAATAATCCGAAAAGCATGAAGATTCCTGCTAAACCGAATCCGATACTCCATCCTACTTTTTCTCCTAAATAACCACATAGTAAAATTCCGAAGAAAGCTCCAGCATTTACACCCATGTAGAAGATTGTGTAAGCACCATCTTTTTTCTCAGGAAAATCCTTGTACATATGCGAGATAATCGAAGTCATATTTGGCTTGAAGAAACCTGTACCAAACACTAATAAAGTTAATCCTGTATAGATGAAAAATGGTGTTTCGATTGCCATTGCTCCATGTCCTAATGTCATTAAAAATGCACCAAGAATTACAGCCCATCTAAATCCAATTACTTTGTCTGCAAAATAGCCTCCAAGCATTGTAGAAAGATATACTAAAGAAGTATAAGAACCGAACAATGCCATTGCATGTTCTCTAGGCCAACCCCAACCTGGGTGATCTCCCAATACAGAAGCTGTAAAGAACATTACTAATAAGGCACGCATTCCATAGTATGAAAAACGTTCCCACATCTCGGTAAAAAACAACACAAACAATCCTGCTGGATGGCCTAATACATTGGTTTTAAAAAAATCATTATTCGATTGAACAGACATATTTATTTATTTATAGAAACTTATATTATTACTTATTTTACTTCTTGCATTAATTTTCTAATCAGTGGAGACACCACAATCAATAGAAGACCTGCAACTAATGCATATATCGCTAATTGGTAATATCCTTCAGTGTAAGATTGCAACTTTGTCATTAAATTCACATTTACTTCTTTACTTGACATCTCTGCACCTAACTTACCAGCTGCAAATTGTCCAAATGCACTTGCCAGGAACCAAAGTCCCATCATCATACCGAATAATCTTTTCGGTGATAACTTTGTAATAATTGACATTCCAATAGGCCCTAAACATAATTCCCCTAAGGTCATTACTAAATAGGCTAATGTGAATACATTTAAAGAAGTCAATCCTTCTACATCTGCAAAGAAACGTGTGGAGTAGAATAGGTAGAACGCTGCCGCTAGTAATAAAAATCCGACACCGAATTTAATTACTGTATTAGGCTCAATTTTTCTCTTGTACATCATTAACCATAGAATTCCAATTAATGGACTGAAGATAATTACAAATAATGAGTTCACACTATTGTTCACTACGTTTGGATCTATAGAGAAGAACAATAAGTCATGGTGGAAGTTATCTTTTGCAAATAAGGATAATGATCCTCCAGATTGCTCATAAATTGCATTAAATAAAAAGTAAAAGAAGATAAAAATAAACGCTGCAATTAATTTGTATTGTAATTTTCGTTCTCCTAATTTAAATGTTTCATAAAGGAAATAAGCAACTGCTACTACCCCAATGGTGTACATGAAATTATCGGTATATTTTGTGTTTTTTACCATGATAAAGATGAATGGAATACAAAGTAATGAACCTACATATACTGCAATCTCACGTATTTTTCTTTTCCCTGCATCTAAATCCAATAATGGAGAATCTCCAATAGGCCCTAAATGTTTTTTAGTCATTAAGAAAGTAATCAATCCTAATACCATTACAAATGCTGCTGCAAGGAAGCATAATTGCCATGAGTGGTATTTTCCTAAATAAATACAGATTGCTCCTCCTAACAGACCACCAATATTGATCCCTGCATAGAATAAGCCATATCCTGCATCTCTCCTACCATCTTCTTCTTTGTATAGTTCACCTACCATTGAAGAAACATTAGGTTTAAAGAAACCTGTTCCGATAATCGATAGTGTTATTCCTACATAGAATAATTCTTGTGGTGAAAAGGCAATGATTAAATTTCCTAAAATCATCACTAGCCCTCCAAAGAACAATGATTTTTTAAATCCTAGAATTTTATCGGCAAAAATACCTCCAATAAAAGTGAAAGCATATACGAACGCTTGAATTGCTCCGTATTGTAAGTTTGAGTCATGATCTGATAACCCTAATTGTTGTACCATGAAAAAAGCTAGTACACCTCGCATTCCGTAAAAACAGAACCGCTCCCACATTTCCGTTAAAAACAAATACCATAATTGTTTTGGATATTTCCCTTCAAAATTCTGAATTTCGTCTAACGTAGGCTGGATAAATTCGCTTTTAGCTGTGCTCATTATAATTTCTCTAAAATAAAGTTAGTCATTTTTGTGTACAATTGTACTCTGGTCTTCCCACCATAAATCCCGTGATTTTTATCTGGATAAATCTGAGAATCGAATTGTTTGTTCGCCTGAATCAAAGATTCCATCATCTGCATTGTATTTTGTACGTGCACATTATCATCGGCAGAACCATGAATTAATAGGTAAGAACCTTTTAATTTTGAAGTATGATTAATTGGTGAGTTTTCATCATATCCTGTTGGATTCTCTTGTGGCGTTTGCATATAACGCTCTGTGTAAACTGAATCGTAAAAACGCCAGTTTGTTACCGGAGCAACTGCAATTGCCATTTTGAATACATCATTTCCTTTTAAAATACAGTTTGAAGACATGAAACCACCATAGCTCCATCCCCAGATACCGATTCTTGCTGCATCTATATAATTGTATTTACCAAGTACTTTTGCTGCATCTATTTGATCTTCTACTTCGTATTTCCCTAATTCTTTATAGGTAACTTTTTTGAAATCTGCTCCTTTATAACCTGTTCCTCTACCGTCTACACAAACCACAATATAACCTTGTTGTGCTAACATCATGAACCAATAATCATTGGTAGAATGCCATGTATTCTCTACTTGTTGTGAACCTGGTCCACTGTATTGATACATGAAAACTGGATATTTTTTATTTGGATTAAAATCTTTAGGTTTAATCATCCACATGTTTAATTCATTCCCTTTGTCTGTTTTTAAAACAGAGAATTCTTTTTGTGGTAAATTGTATTCTTTTGTTTTTTCTAACAACGCATCATTCGTAAGAATTGACTGCACTTGTTTTCCATCTTTTGCATCATTCAATGTGTATTGAGGCGGAGTTGTTGCACTTGCAAAAGAGTTGATGTAGTAATTGTAATTTGGACTAAATGTTGCTTTATTTACTCCCGCAGATTTAGATAATCTTGTTTTATTTTTTCCATTCAATTTAATGCTGTAAACATCTCTATTGATTGATCCATTTTCAACCGATTGATAAAAAACAGTTTTTGTTTTTTCTTCTAAACCATAATAGGCTGTAACTTCCCATTTACCTGTTGTTACTTGGTTTATTAGCTTTCCTGATTTATCATAGTAATAGATATGATTGAATCCATCTTTCTCACTTGTCCAAATGAAACTGTTATCATTTAAAAATGTTAGATTATCGTGTATATCAATATAGGCTTTATCTTTTTCATTTAAGATTACTTTTGCAACGCCCGTTGTTCCATTTACAAACAATAAATCTAAATTATTTTGGTGTCTATTGATTACTTGAACACTTAATTGCTCTGCATCATTTGTCCATTTAATTCTAGGAATATAAAAATCATTATAATTCCCTAAGCTAACTGTTTTTGTAGCATTACTCTTAAGATCGTACAGTTGTAAACTCACTTTAGAGTTCTTTTCTCCTGCTTTAGGATATTTAAAAACATCTTGTGTTGGATATAAATTTTTTCCGAAAATATCCATTGAAAACTCTGGAACTTCACTTTCGTCAAACTTAATATAGGCAATTGTAGTTCCTGATTTATTCCAGTCAAAAGCTCTTACAAATGCAAATTCTTCTTCATATACCCAGTCCGTAATACCATTAATGATACTATTTTTCTTTCCATCACTGGTAATTTGAGTATTTTTTTGAGTAGCTAAATTGTATACAAACAAATTATTATCCTTTGCATAGGCAATATTTAAACCATCCGGAGAAAATGTTGGTTCTTGCACTTTATAATCAAAAAGTTTGGTAAGTTTTTTGCTAGCGATATCGTATAGGTAGTAATCGGCAACGAAGGAATGGCGGAAAATTTGGTCAGAATTGCAGGCCAATAAAATTTTCTTTTCATCTGCACTGAAAGTGTAACTCATGATCATTGGTAAATCCTTCTGATCTTTAGTGTCAATTAATGTGCTTACTTTTTTGAGCGTAGCAAAATCATAAAGGTCGATTTGCATACTTCTTGAAGCGCGGTCAAAATTTAGAACTGTGTATTGATTGGTATTTTTCAAAGACTGAAGTTCATCCATTCCACTCGTTCGGAATGCTCCTCCAAATACTCCTTCTACAGTAATTTTTTGTTGTCCGAAAACGGACATGCAAAGCAATAATAGTATTGCTGTGATTTTACTTGAATATCTCATTTTAATAAATTGATAAAAAACTGTCAATTTTAGTGAAAATTTTACAATTAGCGGTACTTTTTTGTGTTAAATGACACTCATAGAATTTCTGCTAACCCTCTAATTTCAATAAAATTACATTAAATTGAGACTTTAAAAAGTATTCTCTCCAAAAAATATTTTTTTAACCTACTGAAAATGAGTAAAAAATAACTCAATTCATTGGTCAAATCCCGAAAAACCAAGAACTACGCGTCTATTTTAATTATTTATCAACATTGAATAATTATTCCCTAAAAATACCTCCTCAAAAGTTTATTTCTTCAATAAATTCTTTCAAATAATAACGAATCCAATAAATTCCAAGAGCTTTTTTATCGAAAAATGTAACTTTCATTAACCAACTATTGATTAAAAAATGCAAACTGAATATTAAGAGTCATCTAAAAATTCAGCTTTTATATCAATAAAAAGTAGTCCTATTTTCTATAAACTACGACACTCAAACGACATAAATAATATTCCAATTACTTTATTATTTTACAATTACTTTTTGATAATAAATACTTCTTTTTTGTCCCATAACCTGGGCTTTTATATAATAGTCTCCTTTAGGAAGTTTAATATGAATTTTATCTTGATTAGGAATAAGCAATTCATTTAAAAAAGGAATTATTTGACTTCGCAAAACATCTATATTTTCAAAAAACACTTTTATTTGATTTTCTTTTTGGGCATCATAAACAGACACAATTATTTTTTGATTTTGATATAATTTAAACTTTTCATCTATTATTTCTACGTCAATCAATAGCTCTTCAGGATAAATTATAGATAAATCTGTCTGTATATTATTAACTATAAAATAATCTGCTTTTGATTTTTGCCTTATAGCATTTGGCAAGTCTTCTTTACGAATTAATCCTATCTCTTTATCATAATCTGCCACTATTTTACCTTGATCTATAACAATTGGAATAATCCCAAATTTTCTTTTTAACTCTGATACTAAATCAACCATATTATTTTTTTCAAAAGTATCATAACCCACATATACAAAAAATTTAGCCTCAGGGTTCTTTACTAAAATTTGATTTATATTCTCAACTTGTTCAGTTACTCCACCTTGCTTTATATCTGAATTTTCAGTCCCTATTAATGTAAATTCTAATTTTTTTACTTTGTCAATAAAATGTTTAAAATAAGATGACCCAAAAAAGACTGATTTAAAATCATTCGGTCTATGAACCCAAAAACTCAAGGTATCTTTATTTTCAATGAATGCAGGTATAGAAATATACTTTACTCCATTTTTTTTTAAACCGTCTAGTAATTTAAACGCAAAAACCCTGTGTTTGGGATAACGAAAATCTTCATTTAAAACAATAACTTGATTTTTATTAGCTAATAAACCTATAGTATCTAAAATATTCTTGTCTATAATTATTTTATCGTTTTGGACTAATTCATTAACAATTAAATTATTTTTTCTTTTTAAATTAATTTCATGTTTTTTAATTAATGAATCATATTTAGAATCATTTAATATTAAAGAATGTGCTGCAATTAAAAAACCCTTTTGTAGACTGTCATCTTTTATCATTTTAAACAATGGGTTTGTTTTTAACTTATAAATTAAAAGTAAGTCATTGTCCATAACATAATTATAGTATACATTATCAAATTGTAATCTCTGATCTAAAGAATCAATACTCACTCTATTCAGTATTTCAAAAGCCTTTATTGTATTATATGAATTCTTACAAATCAATGAGACTTTTGTTCTTCCTCTTTGTTTTTCTGTCCATGAATAATCCCTAATGGAATCCTGTATTACAATTCGATCATAAGATAACGAATCTTTCATTTCTTCATAAAAAAAGAAAAAATCAACATTTGGAACCCATGCATTTGCATAAATAAAAAGACGGTTTAAATTTGGATGAGGAATCCCTTTAAGATTCTTTTTAAGATGTTTCTTTTTAAATATTGTTAAGTCAAAAAAATCTATTGCTCCATGAAAATTCACTCCAACCTTAATACTATCATTATAATAAAAATTTCTATTATAGTATTCCCGTTTTACAACATCTTGTTTAATTACTCCACAAGAATACAATGTGAATATAAATACTAAAGAAGCTAGTGTATATTTTAAATTCATGGTTTTACTACAATTTCACCATTAAATAAATCTACTCCAGTCGCTGTTGTTATATTAATATGATAACCTCCTATTGGTAATTTTAATTTTAAGACACCATGATCACACCTATCTAAACGTTTTAAAATAGGTATAGTAAACCCTTGAATGGCTTTATATTCCTCTAAATCATATACACTAATTAATAAATCAACATTATTATACTTCTGAAATTTCTTATCTTTAATAATTACATCTTTAAATATTTCATCTGGATATATTGTTTTTAAATCTGTTTTTATATTATTGATTAAATAATAATCTGATGTCGTTTTTCTTCGTTCTTCTTCGTTTAAATCTTCCTTTGAAATTAATGTTAATTCTGATTTTGTATCTGTAAACAATAAAGTCTGATTAATTGTAAATGGCTCAATTCCTGACAATTCTTTTAAATAAGTAGCCATCATTTTTCTGCGTCCCTCCTTTTGTGTTTTCTCTAAATGGGCATGACCGACATACATAAATATTTTAGCTATTGAATCTTCTTCTAATATTTTCATAATATTTTTGGCCTGTCCCAATTCTCTTTCAATCCCCTTATCAAGATTTTCATGTCCTAAAATAATGAAACCCATCTTTTTTGCCTTTCGAATAAAATATGCAAAATAAGGATCTGTCACATAAAATCCAGACTTATAACTTGGGAAATATTTTGAATCTTCAACAGCTGCAAAATCTTCTAAACTAATGTATTTAAACCCATTATCTTTGAGTACATTTAATAACTGAGCTGCAAAAATCCTATGCTTAGGATAATAATGATCTTCATTCAAAATAAACAGTTGATTATTATTTGTCAGTTTTTTTATTTTATTAAAAACTTCCTCATTAATTATTGTTTTTCTTTCTTTTCCAAGTTTTTCAATTATAGGTTTATAAAATATTTTTCTCTTCTTTTCATAATCCTCTATTAGTGAGTCATATTCAATATTATTACTTGAAATAAATGATTGGGCTGTCATAATAAATCCTTTAGCAGAATTCTCATAGCCTTTAACCTTTTGAAGTGGATTCTTTTTTAATTTATCAATTAAAACTAATCCATTCCCCTTACGATAGTTATTCAATATTTTCACATAAGATAAATTCACTTTATCAATAGAATCAATACTTATTTTTTTTACAATGGAATCTCCAAGTGCTATAGATTTTGGGTTTCTATTGACTATAAATATAAGTTTCGTGTTTCCTTTCTGTTTTTCGAATTGTGCATACTGGTGAACTGAATCTGTTTTTACTATCCGCTTATAAACTAATGAATCTTTTGTTATTTCATAAAACAAAAATGTAGAATACGAATTATCGGAAGAAACTCCATAAACCAACAATTGATTTAAATCTGGATGAGTAATTCCCTTTAATTCTTTTTTTAGTTGTCTTTTTCCTACCTGATTTAAATTTACAAAATTGATAGCTTGAGGAAAATCTACTCCTATTTTTAGACTATCATTATAATAATAATTCTTATTGTAAAAGTCATATTCTACCATACTCGGTTTGATTGTTGAGCATGAACAATTTAAAATCATTAATATTAAAACAATTGACTGGTTTAGATTTACTTTAATTCCATTCATTCGTATAAGGATTATAAGCACATTTTGTTTTATGAAAATATAATGTATCATTCTTTTTCTCTGGAATCCTTCGATCTGGACAGATGTATCTAAATTCACAATCTCTGCATATCTCTATTTGATCTTTTGTGACACTCCAAATTTCTAAAAAATCACTTTGAGAGATTATCAATTCTAAATTCTTGAATTTAATATTCCCAAAACTATTCCCTAAGTTATTATACTTAACATTCCCTTCATTATCAATATATACCCTTCTATTTAAAAACAAATTACAGGTAAGTGACTCCACATAAGCCAGTGTATTAATAATAAAATCATTTTTACTTTCTATTTTTTTATTTAGTATTTCTGTGAAACAATTCTCTATTTGTATAATTCGAGGTGAACATACATCATCTCTTCCTTTTGTAAAAGGAGCATTGTAAAAAACAATTTCACATAATCTACCATAAGGCCTCAGTAGATCATTAATAGTTGAACTCAAATTTTCATTATATAAAATAAATAAAAAAATATTTTGGATTTTAGATTTATTTAATAAAACTAACACTTCCACAACATACTCTACAATATCATTTTCTAGTATTAGGATAAGACTTTTACATCCTGAATTTTCCAACTGCTCATGAATAAATCGTTTTTTAAAAAGCTGTAAATTGCTAATTTCCAAAGTAATAATATCTACATAAAAAGGAACGTTAAAATCCATCTCTATTTTTTGGAAAACATGCTCATCCGAACAAGTAAAAATCAATTCGTGTTTTAAAAGATAATGAGCATATTTTTTAAATGTTTCTTTTTCATCATTAAAATCTTCAAAAAATGTAATCATACATTTTTCGGAATACTCTTGTAATATATCAATTATACTATTTGGGAATATATATATTTCTTCTCTTTGTAAATCCAATATAACTCCTCTTTTTACTCCTTTAGTAGGAATACAACATTCAAATAGTTTTACTTTTTTCTCTTTCATTCTTACTTTATGAAAAATTAATATACTATTTTATAATAATCATAACAACGCATCATTTTAGTCTGATAAAAATCCGATATAACATAAATCACTTTAGACTTCTTGGATTGGACTTCATCTCTAAATTCTTCATTTTCATATTCCGCATAATGTATTATTACTGGGAGTAAATCGATTAAACTACTTTCCAACCCATCTATTATTTTTATTTTCATCTATAGTTTTATCAAATAATCTGCAACTTTTTGATGCAAATTATAATTACATGGAAAACTAGCCATTCCAAATTGACCTGCAGGATTTACTTCTAAAAAATAATAACATCCTTCTTTTTTTGATTTAACTAAATCAATTGAACCCGTATTTAATCTTAAATTTCTCATTAATAAATCAATTTTTAGTTCGATTTCTTTTGGTAATTTATAAGGAACAAAACGTGTTAGTTTCCTAAAATCAACTAATCTAAAATCAACTTGTGTTTTTGGATTTGATTGCGAAAAAATTGCCATTGAATAACACTTCCCATCTAAATAAAAAACCCTCAACTCATATTCTTTATCAATATATCCTTGAAATAAAGACGGTGAAAAACTTTCTCCAATATTAACAACATCTTCAATTTTATAGGTTCGGAAGAAATAACTTTTATCATTCCAAAAAATCTTAGCTGATGAACCTATTGATTTTGTTATTATTGATTTATCATTTTCATAAAAGAATGAAATCAATTCTTCTTTTGATGTTGTTATAATTGTGTTAGGAATATTTAACCCGACATAACTTGCTCTTCTTAAGACTTCTAATTTTGTTGGCATATTTCCTTTCTTATAAAGCCATTTTCTATCTGATAAGACTTCAAATAAAATTTCTCTTAAACGACTTAATTCTGAATATAGATACCTAGTTATATCACTATTTCTATTTAATTTTAGTTCATGATTTTTTAAAAATCCAAATTTTCTAAACCAAACAACTTTAATTTCTTTTATGTAAACAATTTTACCTTCTCTCTTCAGATATATTTTATCTTCATCGATTCCATCATAAAAAACAGAACAATCTCCTTCCATTAATTCGTCATCATTCAATCTGAAGAATTCTTTTTTATAAAACCTAAGCCATTCAACTACACACAATGTATCATAATCTGTAGAAGTACTTAAAATTAATATCATATCAATAAATAACAGCAGGTATAATTTATTTTACACCTGCTATTAAACTTTATTTATGAAGCCCATTCATCATCTTCATCTGTATGGACATCTGGCTCGCCACCTTGTGGATCCATACTTATTGTCATTGAATCAGTTGCTCTTAATCTATCTCCGCGCTGACCACCATAAATAGAACTGATGTTTACTTTTTCACAATTAAAATCTTCAAGTTTTTTCATTACATTATAAATTAAATTAGTAAATAAATTAATACCCCAATTACTCTGCTCGAACAACTACGTGCACTTAGCCTATCTAACTTGCAATTTTGTATTTCACTAATTTACAGCATCTATACCATTTCGTTTTATGGCATTTCCACACTTTTCAGTATGGTTTTTATGTTAAAACTTTATGGTTTAAAGTATACCCAATCGGGTTGCTTCGGTAATCAGGTCTTTATCTTTGCGACTCTCAACATTTAAATCAATTTTCAATCGTTGTTTTCTTTTTTCAATCGCACTTTTAGATAGTGGGATATAATTTTTTAAATCTATTGTTTTAATACCTTCGGAGAGCCGTAATAAAATGAGTTTGTCATATTCATCCAATTGAATATTCTTCATTTTAAATTCATGTAGAGATTGAATTATTGTAGTGCTAATATGTGAATTACCCGCAATAATATTTTTATAGACAAAGATTGATTTTTCAAAATCCATATCTAATTTACTGAGTAAACCTTCAGGATTAATTGTTTTAAAAATTTGATTTAATCGATACGGTTGTTTGTTCTCTGTTAGAATCACAATCTTACAAGTGGGCTGGTGCTGACGAATCATTATTCCTAAATCTTCGCCCGAATACAAATCCTCATCTGCATGCATATTCAAATCCAAGCTTAAAATAGTCATATCAAATTGATACTCGATTATTTTCAAATGGGCCTGTTTACAATCACTGGCGGTATGAAAATTAATTTCATATTGTATAAAGTCTGTTGTGTCTAAAATATTTTTCAGCGCATAAACAATGTAGGGGTGTTTATCTACTAGTAGAATGTTTAATTTACAAGTCATATTTTAAATTTTATCGTATAGCTGAACTTGTGCAAATTCAGAAAATCAAAAATTATAACTGTAGGGAGTTAGGTAATTTAAGCAAAAAAAGTGAAGCAAAAAAATATCAAGTTCCGGAATTAACACTTTGTCTTTTGAAAGCTTTATCTTTGCAATATAAAATTGATGAAAATGACCCATGCCATAAAAGGTTTTTCGAAACTATCGAAAGAAGAGAAAATTAATTGGATTGCCAAAACCTACTTTTCAACTCCTTCCGAAGCAATTTCTATTATTAAAAAATACTGGAATAGTGATGCTTCTCTTCAAAAACTACATGATGATTTTATTGAAAACACAGTAACTAATTTCTACTTACCGTATGGTGTTGCTCCAAACTTTTTAGTGAATGGAGTCTATTATACTATCCCGATGGTCATTGAGGAAAGTTCAGTTGTAGCGGCGGCGGCTAATGCAGCTAAATTCTGGTCTACGCGTGGTGGATTTAAAGCTACTGTTCTAAATACAGAGAAAATTGGTCAGCTACATTTCATCTTTAATGGTAATCCTGAAAAACTGAAAATTTTCTTTGATAGTATTAAAAATAAATTATTTGCCGATACGGAAAGCATTACTAAGAATATGCAAAAACGTGGCGGTGGAATTTTAGATATTGTATTGCGTGATAAAACGGATTTAATCCCAGATTACTATCAATTGCATGCCACTTTTGAAACGAAAGATTCTATGGGTGCCAATTTCATTAATTCTTGTTTGGAGCAATTTGCTCAAACTTTAAAAAATGAAGCTGCTCGTTATGATGCATTTACCATTATAGAAAAAGACATTCAGGTTGTGATGAGCATTTTATCGAATTATGTTCCAAACTGTATTGTCCGTGCAGAAGTTTCTTGCCCTATTGCAGATTTAGATAAGGATTATGATACGGCTTATGCATTTGCAGAAAAATTTGTCCGTGCTGTACGTATTGCGGAAGTAGAGCCCTACAGAGCTGTAACCCATAACAAAGGAATAATGAATGGTGTCGATGCTGTAGTTTTAGCGCTTGGAAATGACTTTAGAGCTGTAGAGGCTGGCGTACATGCTTATGCTTCAAAAGATGGTCAATACACGAGTTTATCTCATGCCAAAATAGAAAATAATATTTTCACTTTCTGGTTGGATATTCCTTTGGCTTTAGGAACAGTAGGTGGATTGACGTCTTTACATCCTATGGTTAAACTTTCGTTGGAAATGCTAAATAAGCCTTCTGCTGCCGAAGTAATGAAAATTGTAGCAGTAGCCGGATTAGCACAAAACTTTGCAGCTTTGCGTTCTCTAACGACTACGGGAATACAGGAAGGGCACATGAAAATGCATCTTATGAATATTCTAAATCAACTGAATGCTACTGCTGAAGAAAAAATAAATGCCGTTGCCTATTTTAAGACCAACGTTACTTCGCATAGTGCTGTTGTGGATTTCATTGAGAATAACAGAAAAGTAAAACTTTAATTTTTCTAAAGTCACTAGAAAACTCTACTCTTTCACAGAGGAATTTTGATTGGACTTACAAACAAAGCGAATGAAGAAAACTTTTTATAGCAACGGAAAACTACTTATTACAGGTGAATATGTAGTACTTGATGGCGCGGAAGCTTTTGCTTTACCCACAAAATACGGGCAAAATTTAATCGTAGAAAAAGGTTCACACCACCAAATTCAATGGAAAAGTTTTGATCAGGATGGAACAATTTGGTTTGAGGATACCTTAAGCTATGAATCTATTCTTCATAAAGAAAAATCAGAGCATCCAATCAAGAATACACTTACGGAAATTTTATATGAAGCACAGCAGTTGAATCCAAAGTTCCTAACGGAGTCTGAGGGTTATACTATTACAACTGCATTGACTTTTCCAAAACAGTGGGGATTAGGCACTTCTTCTACATTGATTAATAATATCGGTGAGTGGCTTGAAATTGATGCTTTTCAACTACTGAATAATAGTTTTGGAGGTAGTGGTTATGATATTGCTTGTGCACAAACGGACGCTCCAATTTTATATCAGCTGATCAATGGATTACCACAGGTAAGTCCTTTGGTTTTCAATCCTAATTTTTCAGATCATATTTACTTCTTATACCTTAATCGCAAACAAAGCAGTAAGGCGGCTATAGCGGCTTATTATAATAAACAAAGCCGATTGGGCACTGCTGTAGAAGATATCAATAAAATCACCTCTAAAATCACTCAGGCGACTACCTTGGAAGAGTTTGCGCAGTTATTATACAAACATGAAGTGATTATGAGTAATCTTCTTGAAATGAATACCATCAAAGAAACCTTATTTCCAGACTTTACGGGCATAATAAAAAGCCTTGGTGCTTGGGGTGGGGATTTTGTTATGGTGGTTTCAAAAGAGAGTCCTGCTGATTATTTTATCAAAAAAGGATATCCCACTTTACTTTCCTTTAAAGAAATGATACTTTAAATCTTTTCTTTTTCTCTATAAAACAAAAAAGCATCTTGATTTCTCAAGATGCTTTTTTTATATGAAGTGCAATAGGGATTAGTATCCTAATTGTGCTCTGTTGTCTTTAATCTTAGCATTATCTTTCATTGCAGTCACTACTCTTGTAGTTACTGAAGCTTGATTTTGCGTTTTCATTCTGTTTACATAAGAAGCATAGTTGTTTAATTCTGGTGCTTTTGCAACGAATTTACCTCTTACTTTATATACTCCTAATTTACCTACGATTAAATCAGATGTTTTTCCAGCTTGTAATCCTAATGCAGCTCCTACTACTTCAGGCTCTGGTCCAATGTTTGGAAGTAATGGATTAACTGCTGTAAGTGCTTTTGCTTCTACAACTGCTGTTCCTGCATTTTTAGCTACTTCTTCTAATGTACCACCTTTCATTTTCGCTTTAATCATTTCTGCTTTCTTTTGGTTTTGCAAAATTGGCGTTACAATTGGTTTTGCAGCTTCTAATGACATTAAACCTGCTTCATTGATACTTTTCACTTTTACGATAACGTGTCCTGTAGGAATATCAAATTTCTTCACAGCACCTTTCTCAGTATCACCTAAGAATGCCCATCTTACAATAGCTCTTTGGTTTCCGATTCCTTGAACATTTTCATCAAAGGCTAAAACTCCATTTACTGGAACTACTGTTAATTTCATTTCTTTTGCTACAGCTCCGAAATCTTTTGCATTAGCATCCATTTCAAATTTACTAGCTTTAGTATAGATTTGATCGTTTGTTGCATCAGAAGATTCAATTCTTTGTGCTACTGTTGCTAAACGAACTGCTTCTTGTTTTTCTGTAATTTTGATTACGTGAAATCCGAAATCTGTTTCTACTAATCCAATTTTACCTACTGGGTTATTGAATACGAAATCATTGAATGGTTTCACCATCATGTTAGGACCAAAAGCTCCTAAATCTCCACCAGATTGTGCAGATGAATCATCAGAGTTTGATCTTGCTAATTCTTCAAAGCTTGCTGGATTAGCATTTACTTGTGCTAATAATTCTTCTGCTTTCGCTTTTGCTTCTTCTTTTGTTCTTGTAACCGCTGGGTTAGCTCTCATTGCTCCGCTATACGCTAAAAGAATATGACTTGCTTTTGCGTTAGCTCCAGCTTTTTTGTCCATCATTTTAGTTATACAGTAGTAATCTCCAAAAACGTATGGCCCGTAGATTTCACCTTTTGCTAAGTTGAAAATTTTATCAGCGTGTTCTGCTGGTAAATCTTTTTTAGCGACATAAGTACTATCGTATTTTATATCAGAATTTGTATTTACAAATTCTTCGATGTTTGTTGCATTTTTAAAACCTGGTAAAGTATCATTTTTACCTGTTGCAGCATTGTAAGAAACTCTTCCATTCAATAAAGAAGCTACTACAGTTTTCACTTCGTTCTCATCTTCTGTTGAAGGTTTAGATTCGATCAATACGTACTCTAAGTCACGAGATGCTTCTGCTTTGTATTTCTTTTCGTTTTTCTTCATGTATGAAGTAATATCACTATCAGAAATTTTCACTTGATCATCATTGATTGAAGCAAAAGGAACACTTACAAATTCGAAATCTGCTTTGTTGTTTTCCATTTGGTAGCTCAATTTAGCTTCGCTGTTTGTTGTAACGAAACCAGCTTTGATCATAGAGTAATACATTTCCTCTTTCGCCATTTCTTCAACTTGCTTTTCGAAAGCTAACCAACTTTTCCATTGTTCTGGGCTTGTATTTTTGATATTAGCAATGTATTCGTTGAATTTTGCTTTATCAAACATTTTAGCATCATTTAAGAACATTGGGTTTTGACCAAAGTTTGGATTTTCTTTCAACACATTGATTAATTGGTCTCTTCCAATTCTAAGACCTAATTTTTCGTATTGTGCTTCAAGCAAAACTCTTTTTACTTCTTGATCCCATACCCCATTAACAGCCTGCATAGGAGTTATACCTTGTGCATTCTTCTCTGCAGATTCTACTTTCATTCTAAATTCCTCAACCGGAATATCTTGTCCATTAATGCTTCCAATATTGTTAGAAACACGGTTAAGTCCTTTTGTAAATAGATCAGGTAGTAGAAATGCAAATAATGCAAGTGCAATAACTGCTATCATTAAAGCTGAACGTTGTCTAATTTTTGCTAAAACTGCCATTTTTATAGTTGTTAATTTTAAATTCAGTGGGCGAAAATACAATTATCTATTTAATAATAAAAGTAGTAAAGTTATATTTTCGTATAAATATGATTCTTTTCTTAAGAAATTTATTCTCTTATTGACATTTTGACTAATTCAATTTTTTTATTTGTTGCCGAATGTATAACAAAATGGAATGATCCAATCTGAATTGCGTCATTATTTTGTGGAATTTCTTTGGTCGAATTTACAATGAATCCGCCTAATGTAGTGTATGAATCACTTTCAGGGATATTCAGTTTGTATTCTTGATTAATATATTCTACATCTAATCGGGTTGAAAATAAATAACTTCCGTCTTCTAATTTTTCTTCTATTAATTCTTCTGCTAAATCGTGTTCATCTTCAATTTCTCCAAAAAGTTCTTCTACAATATCCTCAATAGTCACAATTCCAGACGTCCCTCCATATTCATCGAGTACAACTGCAATGCTTTTTCGCTTTTTACTCAACAAATTCATGATGTCTTTAATGAAAATTGTTTCTGGAACAAATTCCACCGGAATCATAATCGCTTTTATTGTTTTGGGTTTTTTGAATAATTCAAATGAGTGTACATATCCTACAATATCATCTAGTGAATTTTGGTAAACTAAAATCTTCGAATAACCCGTACTGATGAATAGTTCTTTTAACTCTTCTATTGTGTCGTGAATTTCTACCGCAGAAATTTCGGTACGTGGCACCATAATTTCACGGGCTTTTAATCCTGAAAATTCTAATGCATTTTGAAAAATCTGAATTTCCGAATCGACTATCTCATCACTTTCTCTACTGCTCATTTGTTCATTGATATAATCTCCTAACTCTCCTTTACTGAAGAATAGTTGTAACTGATCTCCTTCTGTTTTAAAGAAATACTTCAGAATTAAATCGGATACCCATATCACAAAAGAGGACACATAGTAAAACAACACATAAAACATATAGGCAGGCACAGCCAAGACCCGAATTAGCGTATTTGCATAGATCTGAAAAAATACTTTGGGTAAAAATTCTGCTGTGATTAAGATAATCATGGTAGAAATAAGGGTCTGAATCAATAATTCGCTCAATTCAGAAAAGTCATATGGAAGGGTTACGATCCATTCCATTAATAGATCACCCATAAAAAAACCATAGACGACTAATGCTATATTATTCCCTAATAACATTGCAGCAATGAACTTCGATGGTTTTTCGGTAAGTTTTGTTAGAATTGAAGAAAGGAATGTATTTTGTTTTTTTTCAATCCCTAAATACACCTTATTGGACGAGACAAAAGCAATCTCCATCCCTGAGAAAAAAGCAGATAATAAAAGCGTGATTATAATAATCGTCACTTGCATAGTTTACAGTTTCTTATTTTCATTTTCTTCCATCTTCTTTACGTATCGTCGTCTAAAAAGAAACATAAAGATCGCGACACCTGCCAACAAGAAACTTGGCCATGGACTGCTTGCTCCTGAAACTAGGTTCATTGATCCATCATAAATAAAAAGTGCGGCAACGATTAAGTAAAAGAAATAGATGTATTTATAAAATTTCATTTTTGTGTATTATATTATTATTTATTCTTCTGATTTTTCAATCTGACCTGAAAAAGTTTGTGTGTTAACGATAGAGAAATCTTTATTAAAATCGACTCCTTCTCCATATACCTCCCCTTTCTGACTGGTAAATTTAAACTTTTTTTCAGTAAAAAACCATTCATTTTTCTGATCGTAGTACAATTGTTCGGTTTCCATCTTATCTCCGTTTGGATTTGTGATTTTCACCTTTCCTCTTAAGTCGATAATATTAGATTTTGAATAGGTAATTGCATAATCTGATCGTACAAAGCTTTTTGCTGCTTTCACATCATATAGTGTAACATCTACTCCAACTGGAAATTCCGTAAAAGGGAAACTCGCATTGCTGTAATCTAACATCTTTTTACTCACCAGAATCGCTTTTATCTTTCCTGAATCAGTATACTTCAAGTTTACATTATCGGCTTCTCCAACGGGATTAAACTCCGTAGTATTAATATTTTGTACATCTTTGAAATTACTTTCGCATGCAAAAAACATTGTCACAGCAAACACTGTGACAATCTTTAAAAATATTTTATAAATCTTACTGTTCATCTTACAAATTCGGTACGGTGATCGATTCTCCTATCCAACATTTATAGGTAATTTGCTTCCCTTTCATTTTTGCTGCTTTCACTTCTCCTTTTGATGGTGCTCTTTGAGTATAGGTTTCTGCCAATTTTGCAGCAGCTACTTTTAGACTTGGCTCTACTTCTCCTGCTTTCAGTGCTGTTTTTGCTGCTAACCAGTTCACTGCTTTTTGCTCAAAGGCATTTTCTCCGCATTGTCCTGTGCTTTCTCCATACAATTGCGCCATGAACAAATAGGCTTTCCCCATCGCTGGATTAGCTTCTACTGCTTTTCTAGCATTGTTTCTAGCTTCTACTTTATTGTTACTTCCGTAAACGGTTGCTATCTTATAATAAAGTTGTGCTTTTTCTTTTGAATTGGTCTGTAGTGCTACTGATTCTTCAAAAGATTGAATTGCTTTTGTAGTATCTCTATTTTTCTCTGCAATTATTCCTCTGTAAAAAGCAATACTAGCCGATGGCTCTATAGTATATAATGCTTCTACTATTTTTGAGAATACTGGATCGGAAGTACATTTTTGCGCATCAAGGACTGCTGTCGCTCTTTTCAACCAAGATTTATTGGACGCATTCGCTTCAAAATTACTTTGATAGAATACAATCAACTCTTTGCAGGTTGTTACATTAGCCACATAAGCGTTCATATTATCCATTGCAATGGCTAACGATTGAACATTATCTTGTGCTGCTTTTAAATCTTCTTTTTCCTTATTTGATAAAGGTGTCGATTCTTTTTTCTTTAATAAGTCAGCAGAATGACTCATTGCTTTCTTTAATTCTTCTAATACTCTATCCGATACCTGATCGTAACGTACTAGAAAATCTTGCATTGAAATACCTTTTTTTCCAGTTTTATATTGATCATAAAACATCGAAAAATAAGCATCTAATCCGGCAGCATCAGTAAAATGAACTGGATCTTTCTGGAATGCTTTATCTAAGAAAGTATACACCACTGCTGCTGAATCTAATTTGTGATCATAATACAGCATGGCTTTTTTTACTTCATTTCCTTTGTCATTTTTCGGGAAGTTTTTATTGTATTCATCATACAATTTTGCTAAGTCTAGCACAACTGCATTCTTATCTTCTCCGTTATTTAAAACTTCTATTTTATCTTTAAAAAGTCTTTCACCATAAATGTATACTAATTCATTCACGGCTGGACAATTCTTACGTAACGCTTGTAGAGCCGTAAATGCCTCTTCATAATGTGTTGCGTTATATTGCTCTTCAAAAGACAAAAACTCTTTTTTACAGATAGCTTCTTTATCTTGTGCCTGAACAAACATTCCATTTAAGAAAATCAATAAAAAAAGAAGTTTTGTTTTCATCGTTGTGGTTTTTTATTAATCAAATTTAGATTTTCTGAACCAAAGATCACTTAGTGATAAACCTATAGATAGGTTGAAATAGTTTTCTTGAATAAGATTAGCACTTGTTGTACCTCTTTTTCCGTATTCTAATCCAATGTTAATGTTTGAAAAGTTTGATCCTACTGGTAGACCTACTCCTAGACTCATTCCCATATCATTAATACCTTGATTGTTAATTACCAATCCTGTATTTTCAAATTTGAAACCTCCTCTGTAAGTAACTCTACTTAGGTAACTTGTGTATGAAGCGTAATTTGGAATATAGTATCCTCCAAAGGCTACTTTTTTAGAATCTTCATAAGTTCCTTGCGTCATATCATCAAATCTATTCCCCATTTTACTGGTTTGTTCCAAAGTAATTTCTGTTCCAACAAACCATTTTCTTGCTGCTCCAATACCTGCTCCAAAAGCAACTTTACTTGGTATTTTTAAATCTGTATTTGCTACAGTGCGGTCTTTACTGGCATTCACAATTTCTGCTCCATTTGAATTGTATGAAATAGTAGCAATATTACTTGTGTTTTTTGATGTTAAAGTGCTTCCTGGCATGTAGCTTAAACTACCGTAGATATCTAATTTCTCATTAAGCTTTGTTTTATACATTGCTCCAAAGTTAAAACTTGCTCCACTTAAGTCTGATGTATTCAGCTCTCTTGATCCGTATTGTACTTGCGGTTTGAAAACTATATTTCTGGTTTCAATTTTACCAAAGTTATAGTTAATATCCAGACCAATACTCAATTTTGAAGTTACTTGGTACCCTAATCCAACAAATACTTTATTCATTCCACCTTCTCCAGTATAACGTTTATTATCACCACCGGTAGAAGAAATCGACTCAATTTTATATCCTACAGAAGAGTACGGTAATAATCCGAAAGCGGCACCAAATTTTCCCATTGGAAATGCTACAGCTAAGTAATCTAATGACGTTCTGTTTGCCGTTTCTTTACCTGTATTACTTTTCAAAGTAGTTGCATTATTCGTACCTGCAATTGCCATTGTAGTTCTTTTTAATGACGCATAAGATGCAGGGTTTTGTAAATTAATGTGGATACTATCTGATAATATTCCTAAACCTCCCATTGAACGGTTTTCAATCGTTCCTTTAAATTTAACATCTCCAATCCCATAAAAAGAATATGGCGAAGAAGTAGCTTCCTGTGCCACTGATACTAACGAAAAAAGCAAACAAATGCTCACTACAATTTTTTTAATCATTTTTGATTTTTATAATGAAAGGTTTGGTTCAAACTTTCGAGAAGAAAATTTGAATTGGCAAATATGGTATTTTTTAATCGTTTAGCCAAAAATTCTGTATCCCCTCCTGTTAAAATTACTGTTAAATCTAGAAATTTTTCTTTGTATTGCCCTATAAATCCGTCTATTTCATGAATCAGACCATTTACCACTCCTGAATGAATAGATTCGGCAGTAGAATCTCCTATAAATGATTTTGGAGCTTCCAAGCTTAATAACGGGAGTTTTGCGGTAAAATTATGCAATGCTTCATAGCGCAATCGGAATCCTGGAGAAATAGCTCCACCATAGTATTGATCGTGTTGATCAATAAAGTCATAAGTAATACAAGTACCGGCATCAATCACTAATCGATTTTGTTTTGGATATTGAAATACAGCTCCCGATGCCAAAACTAGACGGTCTACTCCTAAAGTTTGTGGTGTTGCATACTTATTTTTGAAAGGAAAAACATCTCGATTTGAAATTACATGGCAATTCAACTGATTTTTGAGGTACGAAAAATCATTTTCATCCAAAAAACCGACCGATGAAATCACCAAATCAGAAATTTTTTCATTTTTTTTTAAAATTTTTTCGAGCTCATTTTTGAGGTCTTTTTTTGAAAAAACAAACGCCTCTTTCAAGGTATCTTTCTCAAATACAGCACCTTTAATTCGGGTGTTCCCAACATCAATTACTAATTGCATAATAGAATATTTTGTGGGAGTAAAGATACGAATTGATTTTTTTTTAAAATTGTTTTGGATAACTTAAAAATAGCTCTATATTTGCACTCGCAATAACGACGGTACCTTAGCTCAGTTGGTAGAGCAATGGACTGAAAATCCATGTGTCCCTGGTTCGATTCCTGGAGGTACCACAAAAGACCCTTGATTTCTAACGATCTCAAGGGTTTTTTATTTTTACTCATTTCGTAAGGATTAATAAGACTACAAAAGTCGTTTAATTCAGGAAAAAAGAAGCCCAATCATAAGGATATGATTGGGCTTCTTTTTTATATACTATCACCATCATTTTAAGACTCACAACTACTGCAACTCACTAAATTAGTAATGAATTCTTTTGACACACTTTGACTGCGTTGGTAATACAATGTTTTAACACCTAATTTCCACGCTTCAATCAGTAGCGAGTTCACATCTTTAATTGGTAAATTAGAAGGTATATTCAAGTTCAAACTTTGTGCTTGATCCACAAATTTCTGTCTGATTCCTGCTTGTTGAATAATCTCTAGTTGACTGATCTCTTTGAATGTTTTGAATACATCTTTTTCATTTTGTGATAATTGTGTCATGTGCTGTACACTACCTCCATTGAGCATAATCTCTCTCCACACTTCTTCATTATCTAATCCTTTTTCCTCTAATAACTTTTTAAGGTATTTATTCTTACGCATAAAATTCCCTTTTGAAAGCCCTGCCTTATAGTAATTACTGCTAAAAGGCTCAATTCCGGGAGAGGTTTGTCCTAAAATAGCAGAAGACGATGTTGTCGGCGCAATGGCTAGTGTTGTTGTATTGCGTCTGCCATATCCTTTCAATAATTCTGGTTCTCCATAAATGCGTGCTAATTCTTGCGTCGCTTTATCTGCTTTTTCCTGAATGTATTTGAAGATTTCAGTTGTTTTCATTTTAGCTTCCATTCCCTCAAATGGAATCATATTCTTTTGTAAATAGGAATGCCAGCCTAATACTCCTAATCCTAAAGCTCTGTGTCTTTTAGCAAAACGATTGGCCGCAGTCAAATAATAATTTCCTTCTGTTTTCTCAATGAATTCCTGCAATACTGCATCCAAGAAAAAGATAGCTAGTTTCACTGCTTCTGTATCTTTCCATTCATCATATAGCTCCAAATTCATTGAAGATAAACAACAGATAAAAGATTCATCTTTTGAAGAAGGCAACATAATTTCACTGCATAAATTACTAGCATTAATACGCAGATTTTTATCCTTATAAACCTGAGGTTTATTCTTGTTTACATTGTCTGAGAAAAAGATATATGGCAATCCTTTTTGTTGTCTGCTTTCTAATACTTTGGCCCATACTGTACGTTTTTCTGTATCACCATCTATCATTTCCTGCATCCAATAATCGGGTACACAGATTCCTGTAAAAAGATTTTGTATTGGATTTCCAATGCTTTTGATTTTCAAAAATTCTTCAATATCGGGATGATCTACATCCAAATAAGCAGCAAAGGCACCACGACGAACACCGCCTTGCGAGATGGTATCCATGGCGGTATCAAAAAGTTTCATGAAGCTTACTGCTCCACTACTCTTCCCATTATCGGTAACAGCACTTCCTCTTTCACGCAATTCTCCGAAATAACCCGATGTTCCACCACCAATCTTCGTTTGCATGATCACTTCACCTAGTTTATGGGTTATTCCTTCTATATGATCAGGTACATGTACATTAAAACAAGAAATTGGTAATCCTCTCTCTGTTCCCATATTGGCCCATACCGGTGAACTGATACTCATCCATCCTCGTTCTATCATTTCTTGAAAAGATTCTTTCAACTCTGGTCGGTATAATCTACTGGCAGCAGCAGTACAAATTCGATCAATTGCTCCTTCTACCGTTTCTCCTTTTAATAAGTATCCTCTGTTTAGAATTTGCTCGCTTTCTGTATTTTTCCACCATAATTTATTGATGGCTTCTTCTTTATTCATTTGAGAAATATCTTGTATATCCATAGCTTTTATATAATACTTTTCTAAAATTAAAATAAATCGTTTGCGGTAATGCTCTTATCGTGTTTTGTATAATCTACAGGACGTTTTGCAAAGAAATCATCCAAGCTGTTTGCAAAAACTTCTTCTTCAAACCAGGCCATTTTATTATATTCTTCTGCACTCACATTAAATACGGTATCAATTCCAATTTGCGTTAGACTTTCGTCGATACGGAATTTCATAAAGTTCACTAAATCTTGTTTCTTGATGATTTCAATTTCTCCATCTTCAAAAATCCAATCTAAAATATCCGATTCTACTTTGATTGAATCCTTGACACTTGTACGAATCATTTCTATGGTTTCTGCATCAAAATAATCAGGGAATTCTTCTCGTATTTTGTTTACGATATAAATACCTGCATTGGCATGTACTTGTTCATCTACTGAAGTCCAAGCAATAATATTGCTTACATTTTTCATATATCCTTTGAAACGGGTGAAGGATAATATGATAGCAAACTGACTGAAAAGTGAAACGTTCTCTATCAATATACTGAACAGAATCAATGAGACTAAGTATTTTTGATTGTCTTGGGAACGGGTATCTTTTAAAACATTTGATAGGTATTCAACCCGCTGCATAATGACTGGAGTATCCAGAAGTTTTTCAAATTCATTGTTGTATCCTAGTACTTCCAATAAACGAGAATAGGCTTCAGAATGTCTGAATTCACATTCGGCAAATGTACTTCCGAGTCCATTGAATTCTGGTTTTGGAAAGTGCTCGTAAATATTCCCCCAGAAGCTTTTTACTGATACTTCAATTTGAGCAATTGCTAATAAACTATGCTTGATTGCTGTTTTCTCTGCTTCAGTAAGATGAGAGTGAAAATCCTGTGTATCTGCTGTAAAATCTACTTCACTGTGTACCCAAAATGATTTGTTGATAGCCTCTGTATACTTCAGAATTTCAGGATATTCAAAGGGTTTATAATTGATTCTTTTATCGAAAATAGACATATATAATAGGATTAAATATTGAACTTCTAAGGGTCCAAAAACCGTTCATTTTTTTATTCAAAAAAGAACTATTTCTGTGTTACTCAAAAATACAACATTCCCATTTTTTGCCTCATGGACTTTCTCAAAAAAGCAAGAGTTTTATCAACAGGATTTATTCCAAATCATTTTTATATTTATCAACAACTCTTTTTCTCTTGACGAGCTTACATAAACTATGAGAAATCGAAAAATAAACCAAAAGTTATAAACAGGTAAAATCAAGGCTATTTTCGCGTCCAAAAAATAGTTATCAACCGATAAAATTATTTCCGAAAATGGTTTTCTTTTTTTTCAAGTTCAATTGCCCTTTTTTTGACTTTGTTTTTTCAAATTTTAACTCCACTATTTTTATTCAGTCTTATTTAATCTAAAATACCTTAAATAAGAAAGGATTTACTTCTGGAATATTAACTGATTATAGAAGTGTTTTTAATACTACGAATGACAAAAGCACTCTTAATATTGGAGATGATTTCTAACTTGGATATTTTATGTACTGCAAAGTTTTGATAATCTTCCATGTCTTCTAATAATAGTTTTAATAAAAAGTCATAGGTTCCTGCAATATAGGAGGCTTCCAAAACTTCTTCTAAGCCTAAAACATATTCTTCAAATTCCTCAAATAACGATTCTTGGTGTCTTACTAAAGTTACTTGACAATACACCAATAATTTTTTACCCAATGCTTTGGGGTCTATTACTGCTGCATAATTCTGAATTACACCTGTAGATTCGAGTTTCTTTATTCGCTCATGAACGGGTGTTATCGATAAGTTTACTTTCTCTGCTAGCTGTTTTATCGATTGTTTTGCATCTTTTTGAAGTTCTAACAGTAGTTTTCTATCTATTGCATCAAGTGTAGTCATAGGATAATTTTCTAATTTAAGAATAAACGTGATTACAAAACTATAAATAAATACTAGTAAAAAGTTAATTAAAAGTAAAATTTACTGATTTTATTCAAAATAACCAAAATATATTATTTTTAAATAAATTTGCTCAAGAAAAATGGGCAACAAAATATATCCTTTTTTCAAATTAGTAAAATCAATTTTAAAGTCAACATTGTTATGATTCTTTTACATTCTATTAACGGTACTCAAAATGCTTCTGTGTTATCTAAAAAACTTTTTGGATTTACAAATGGTATGATGCTGTGTATGGGGTGCTGTCTTTATATGGGAATCTGTTGTATCTCTACTACTTCTACAAATATTATCCTATCCACTCAAGGTTGGTGTATGGATATTAGTTAACACAATAAGCTAACATCTTTATCATATAAAGGAGGCTTGTGGGAGCCTCCTTTTTTTTGTACCGTTTTTTATAGCAGCTAAAAAACGAGGTACGATTGTATGCTACTAAAATTAATTAAAAACTTAAAAAATGAAAATTAAATTACCCAAAATTCTATTTGGATTTTTACTTTTCGTTGTGCAAATAGCAGCTGCACAGCAAAAAGAAATTTCTGGAGTTGTAACGGATGCCTCCAAGCTTACATTGCCTGGCGCATCAGTACTATTAAAAAGTACAAACCAAGGTGTACAAACTGATTTAGATGGAAAATTTGCTATAAAAGCCGACGCTAATGATGTATTAATTTTTTCCTATGTAGGTTTCAAAAGCCAAGAAATTAAAGTCGGCAATCAAACGAGTATATCAGTTCAACTTGCTGAAGAGGCTTTAGGCTTAGAAGAAATTGTAATCGTAGCGTATGGTACACAAAAACAAAGAGCTGTAGTTGGTGCTATAGGAAAGATTGGTACTGGAGTTTTTGAAAAACAACAAGCAACATCCGTTCTTTCTGCACTTCAAGGATCTGTTCCGGGAGTAACAATCATTAACTCTAGCGGACAACCTGGAGAAAGTCCAACAATTCGTATTCGTGGAATTGGTTCCATTAATGCATCGGCATCTCCCTTAATAATTGTGGATGGTGTTCCTTATAATGGCGATATTAACTCGATAAGTTCCGATCAAATTGAATCCATGAATGTTTTGAAAGATGCTTCTTCTACAGCACTTTACGGTTCACGTGGAGCGAACGGAGTAATTGTAATCAAAACTAAATCGGGGAAGAGAAATTCTCCTGCTCAAGTAAATTTCAGGGTTTCATCGGGTATTGCCAGCAATGCTGTAAAAACTCATGATGTATTGGGAACAAATGATTTTGTAAAGTATCTGTGGGAAGGTCGTAAAAATACATTTCAATATGTTCAAGGGCAAACGCCTCAAAATGCAGCCAATACTGCAACTTCAGGTTTAGTAAGTGCATTAGGCTATAATCCATATGGAACAGCAAATTTCATCAACAACAATGGTCAAATCAATCCAGATGCAAAACTAATTTGGGAAACAGACTGGAAAGAGGAATTGTTTAGACAACAATCTTTTAGAAATGAATATAATTTTAATGTGAGCGGTGGTAGTGAAAATACCTCTTACTTTTTATCGGGAAATTACCTAAATCAAGAAGGTTTAGTGAAGACCTCTAAATTTGAACGTTCTACCCTTCGTTTAAATCTTGATACAAAAGTAAACGACTGGTTAGACATTGGTGGTAGTGCTGCCTATGCCTCCTCCAATCAAAATTTCCCTGTACAATCCGGAACTTCTTTTACTAGTGCCATGAACTGGCTGTATTCTACTCCAAGTGTTTATTCTGTTTACAGAAGAAATCCAACGGGAGGAATAATCACACAGAACAATGGTTCTCCAATTTATGATTATGGTAATACACCTCAATCTGTAAATGGGGTTCGTCCATTCATGAGTGGTGATAATGCTGTAGGATCATTATACAATGACAAAAATGGAACTGGTAGAAGCAATATTAATTTGAATGGGTATGCCAAATTTCAATTGACCGACAACTTATCTTTTAAATCAAATCTGGCATTTGAAGATTATTCTTCTGATATCGATCGTTACACAAATTCTGTTTATGGACAGGCATCTAGTGTAAAAGGAAGAGTAAGTCGTGAAAAAGCAGTTACCCGTACCTTGAATTTCATCAATGCTTTACGCTATGATATTACTCTAGGTGAACACAAAATTGGAGCAGATGTTATCTATGAGGCCTATCAGTCTAAAAAGGATTTATTCTCCGCATCATCTACAGGTTTTTTACCTGGGGTGACCGTTATTGGAGGAGGAACAACGCCAGAATCTGTAAAAGGTTATAAGATTGAAGATCGTTTGAATAGTATTTTAGGGAGAGTTAGTTATGGCTATGCAAACCGATATTTCTTAGAAGCCTCGTATAGAAAAGATGGTTCATCCCGTTTTGCAGATAAAGTACGTTGGGGTGATTTTTATTCTGTAGGTTCTTCATGGATAATTTCAGATGAAAATTTTCTGAAAGACAATGAGTATGTAAATCTTTTGAAACTAAGAGCGTCTTATGGTGAATTAGGAAACAATCAAACGGATTCGTTTTTCCCTTACATTCAAGGTTTTGAAACAGGACATAGTCAATTGACTAATCCTGGTGTAGAATTGGGCGATCGCGTAGACAAAAATCTAACTTGGGAAAAAACAGCTTCTTTTAATATTGGATTGGATTTTAGTTTTTTCAATAATCGTCTGGAAGGTTCTGTAGATTATTACAACAAGAAATCGATCGACCTTTTGTACAATGTACCAATTGCTTCTTCAACGGGTAATACTAGTATCTTAACAAATGCTGGAGCAGTACGTAACTATGGTCTTGAGGTGAGCTTAACTTCACACAATATCAAACAGGATAAATTTACATGGGATACTCAATTGAATTTTTCATTGGATCGCAATAAAATCTCAGCACTTACCCAAGAATCTTTCATCAATGGATTAAATCGATGGGAAGTAGGCCGTTCGTTGTACGATTTCTACATTCGAGAATATGCGGGTGTAGATCCAAATGATGGTTATGCTCAATGGTATAAAGATGTAGTTGATGCAAATGGAAATATTACTGGAAGAGTGACTACAAAAAATTATGATGATGCAACTCGTTATTACAACCAATCATCTCTGCCAAAAATTTCAGGAGGATTTACGAATACATTCCGATACAAACAATTTGATGTGAATGTATTATTCAATTTTAGTTTGGGTTCTTATGTATATGATTCTGATTATGCTGCTTTAATGAATGGTATTTCAACGGGAAGACAGGGTTCTCCAGATTTAGAACAAAGATGGACTAAACCAGGTGATATTACCGATGTTCCTTTGTTACTGAATTCAACCAATAACTTTGCTTCTACCTCATCTCGCTTTTTATTCAAAAATGATTATTTGAGATTGAAAGCATTAACGGTAGGTTATAGTTTGCCGATAGAGAACATTCGTAAATTAAAAATCAGTCAGGCGAGAATATATCTACAGGCTGATAATGTACTTACGTTCCAATCTCATAAAGGGATTGACCCAGAACAAAGTTTAAATGGTGTGACCAATTTTAGATCGCCACTTCAACGAACAATCACTTTAGGATTTAACCTTAATTTTTAAGTTCCGAAAACATGAAAAAAATATTTATAATTATAGCTGTTTTAACGCTTAGTTTACAGCAAATTGGTTGTTCTACAGATTATCTGGATGAACCTAAACCAACGCAGAACATTGAACCTGAAGTTATTTTCAGTAATCGTGAAGGGGTGAATGCATTTATGGCTGGTATTTTACGATTGAGCAGAGGGCAGTTTTACAATAATGAAGGGGCTGGATTACAATCTATTTATTTCGCCAGAAGCGTAAGAGGAAATGCTTTAATACAGAAACAAATTTGGTTTGGCGATGATTATGATTTCCAAAACAGAGAGGCTACTTATACGCGCCCTATTTTTACATGGAGATTCACTTATAAAATTATCGATCAGTTGAATAATTTAATAAAAGGAGTGGAAAATAGCCCACAATTGAGTGAAACGGATAAAAGAGAAACTCGTTCTCAAGCCTTGGCTTTGCGTGGATTCTATTATTTCCAATTGGCTTTAGAGTTTGGGGATGCTTATCAGTCTTCAAAAAATTTGGAGTTCCCTCCTATTTATACTGAGTCGACTTCAAAAGGAAGACCGATGTCGACCAAAACAGAATTTTTCAATCAGATTTTGTCCGATTTAGAAACAGCTGCTCAGGAATTACCAGCCAGTCGTACTGATAAATCTTATGTTAATAATCACGTAGCTCAAGCTTTCTTAGCACAGGTATATCAATACGTTGGTGATTGGGACAAAGCAAAAACAGCTGCAATCAATGCCTATGGTGGTAATCCTTCTGTTGTTTTAAAGGCAGCCGATTACAATCAAGGATTTAATGATATTAATAAGACAGAATGGTTATGGGGTTTGCCGCAATCGAATGATCAAACAGCTTATTATATGTCACATCCACATGCAATGATGGATCACGTTGCAGTAGCATATCATGGTACTTTTGTGAATAATGATTTTGTAAATTTATTTTCATCTACAGATGTCCGAAATTTATTCTCAAACTTATATAATGCTCCTGTAGGCAACTGGCAACAGTATGTGACTTCAAAATTCAAATTTACATTTGATGCTGATATTCCATTAATTCGTTATCCTGAAATGATTTTAATTGAAGCGGAAGCGGAATTTCATTTGGGCAATCAAACTAAAGCGCGAGAATTACTGGATGCTATCCGCCTAAATCGTGATACGGAAGCTCAACCTTCAACGGCTTCTGGAAATGCACTTATAGAGCAAATCCTTACGGAACGAAGAAAAGAGTTTTACGGAGAAAATGGAGTAGAATGGTATGATGCCAAACGTTTACTTCGCGGTATTACCCGAACAGGGAATCACCGAACGTTAATTAATTTAAATACAGATGACAAACGTTTTGAGTTGAAAATCCCGCAGGAAGAAATTGATGCAAACACCAATATTCCTGCAAACATCAACGCTAACCGATAATAGTATTACTCATTACCCAACCACTAGAACACCACGAAAAACCCCTTGAGATCTTCATTGATTTCAAGGGGTTTTCTATATAAAATAAGACATGTATATACTTGAATGTACCAAATCAAACTGTTCTATAAAAGAAAAGCCTTTCTTAATCGAAAGGCTTTTTTTATTCAAGTACTTTTTAATTACTTTTTTGTTAAAATAATATCTGTTGGAATTGAAAAAGTCCTATCTTTTTTTTGCTTTGGTTCACCTGGTAAAACAACTGTTATTCCTCCTGGAATATTATTTAATGTCATTCTAGCTTGATTATTGCCTAATAATTCTAATTCGATATATATTGTCTTCACTTTAAGTACATCGGAAGTTGTAAACTTAATAATATCCGACTCGATAACACTACCACCTTTCATGTAACCATCCAATGAAGCATTTGATATTATTTCCCCATTTCCTTTATCATAAGAATATTCCAATTGAGGTTGGTCAAAAAAGACATCCATTTTAGGTATAAATGTCTTTTTTATTGCTATTTTGATTGTAAAGCTTTCATTTCCATTTTTGTATTCCCATAAGCCTTCAAAAGGTTTGCTTTTTTCAATCTGTTCTGAGAATCTGTAATAGTCCCCTTTCTTTAATTCAGGAACTTTACCTTTTTTAAGGATTATGGCTTTTTCTTGTCCATGTATTACACAACTAGATAAAAACACTATTATTAGAAAACCTATATACTTTTTCATTGATTTATATAAAAGATAAAGTCATTATTGTTACTCTGTTGCTTTACTAGAATTTTGTTTCGTCAAAATAATACCTGTTGGGATTGAAAAGGTTAAATCTCTCTTAGTCTTATTTGAAGAAGTATTATCTTCAAAATTCGCTAATTCTATTTTAATTTTATTGTTATCTAATAAATCCAATGTAATATAGATGTTTCTTTTTTTAATCATATCATAGGAACTAAAACGCATTTTTCTTAAATCTGTTTCTAAAATATTCCCTGTTTTATTATTGTTTTCTATTGTAGAGTTAGTGATTATATTATTATCTCCTTTATTATAGAAATAATTCAATTGGTAAGCATCAATATAAAAGCCCATTTTTGGAAAAAAAGTCTTTTTTAATTCAATTTTGATAGCCAAATTTTCGTTTCCATTTTTGTATTCCCAAACTCCTTCAAAAGGTTTTCCTTTTTCTATCTCATCTGGAGCTCTATAGTAATTACCTTTTTTAAATTCAAGTAATTCCCCCTTTTTAAAAATTATAACTTTTTCTTGTCCATGTATTGCACAACTAGATAAAAACACTATTATTAGAAAACCTATATACTTTTTCATAATTTTCTTTTTATTAATTACAATTATTAACATTTATACTCATTCCTGATGTAGGTTTGCTGATATTGCTCCATTGGCTAAAATCGGCATTTGCTTTCATTAATTTAAGCCCAGAACCTTCTAACACTGTTAGTAAAGCAAATTCACGTGCTTGAATTTCAGGAAATAAATTAATTGCCATATCATACATACCCTTATAAAGATTTTCCATTTGTTCCATAACAGTATTATTACTAAAACTTGCACTTCCAAAGTTACTAAAGGTTGTTGCATTTTCAATCATCATGACATACGAGGTGCCATGACTGGACACGATTCCTGCGGTAAACGTCGATGTATTCTGGATATTACCGCCTTGATACAATTGATAAATGGCTTTCATATCGGCTATTGAAAATGTGGAAAAACCAGTTTTAGAATCTCCAACTACATGAGTATGCATATATCCACTAATAGGACTTGTTGGTGAAAGTCCTATTTCATGCTCATTTGGCAAGCCTTCAATAGCTTCGTAACTAGTAGAAGTTCCATTTGTAGTCATTAAAAATCCTGTTTCATAATTTACGTTTAGGCTTGCTTTTAGTTCATTTAATTTCCCTTTAAATTCTGCATCATTTGCCTTCTTCTTCATCTCTTTACAAGGAGTAGTTGCTGCTTCCTCAGGATTATTTCCTGCTCCGCCACTGCTTCCGCCATAATTCCACCATCCAGAATTAGAAGGATTTGAAT
>NZ_JARQWR010000014.1 GCF_030766725.1 Flavobacterium aerium
TTTTATCTTTTTTCTAAAAGCTAAATCCCAATCTGACTGCTGTATTTCTGATGAACTTGTGCGCTGTTGCGGGTGCAAAACTACAACCTTTTTAGACTTAAACAATACTTTTTTAAAGTTATTTTTAAACTTTTTTATAACAAACTGGTTTACATTAGTTTAAATACAAACAAATATTCTCCTTACAATTGAAAACATGGGAATACTAACCATATCACCCGAAAAACCCATATACCTATACTATTACACTCCTATTATATAGTATTAGACCTGGTCTATAAACAATCCTATTATATATACAGAATGAATCATTCTACCTATATATATATAGTAAAGGATATGTTTTACTCTTCTTTTGGTGTTTCTTTATGTGCCTTCCAAGTATTTGAAAGCCGAGTATAGTCAATTTTTTTAGCTGGATCTTGTTTTACCAAACGGGCATTGTTATAAGCCGTAAGTAAAATCCCCTCTATCTGGTAATCTTCATAAACCTCATAAGGATTATATTCTGTTTTCAAATTAATATCAAACAGCCTTGCTGTATTATTAGACCAGAATGCTTTCCAACCACTTTTCAAATCTTTTATCAAATCAAAGGTTGAGATTCCTGTTTGGCGTGACATAAGCTTTACTAATATCTGACCGTCCTTACGGGATAGCTTTTTTAGTTGTGGCTCAAATTCATCTGTGATATACTTCTCCACTATTTTAATATATCTTCTTTTATCACGACCTGAAGTCATTTGTACCAAATTCTTATTCAACTCCGTTAATCGTTCAGCTGCTGCTTTGGCAAAAGGATAAGTTTTAAATACTCTTCTTTGTAAAATCAAAAATTTGACTCTTTCTTGTTCTTCTGGCGTCATCTTCGTATTAGTCACTACTACTTCATTTAATAGTACAGCGGTATCCTGCTCCATAATCGTATCAGGAATTTCAGATGGAATCTTTTTCACTTCTTGCGCATTCGCAACAATTGAAATTATAAAAAAAAGCAGAAAGGTCTTGAGTCGACTCATTTGATGATTTGTATTTAATATGCCAAAATTATACATTATATAGTAACCTTATAAAAAGACTATCATTATTTTTAGTTGTCCTTATATATAGGTATACCCTCTATTAAAACAAAAACGCCTAAAATCAATTAGGCGCTTTCTTTTATCATTATGATATGGGATTATTTTTTATTAAAATCTCCTGCATATATAAAGCTGAATTTATCTAAACTAATATATTTTCTAAACGCTGCATTTACCTGTTGTACATTTAATGCTTTTACTTTTGCTTCCAAAGTATCAAATTCTTCAAGCGGTGTTCCATCATATAATGAGTTATTGATAAAACTGGTCAGAAAACCATCATAACCTAATGCTGTGTTTCTTCCACTTTGCCAACTTCCTGTTGAAGTTTTTAATTCCTCAGCAGTAAAACCATTTGTTAAAGCTTTATTTAATTCATCTTGGATTGACTCATTCACTTTATCTACCATAGTTGGATTAAAAAATGCATACAACCCTAATCTAGATACATCATTATCTCTAGCTACCGTTAAGTAAGATCCCGCACCATAACTAATCCCTTCTTTCTCTCTTAAACGTGTAGGAATTCTGGAAGTCATAAATCCACCACTCCCTAACATTTCATTTGCCATCATGAAGGCAGGATAATCTGGATCATCACTTTTCATTTTGAAAGTAGCTATTCCACAAACCGCTGCATTCTCTTTATCTGGTGTTATTACTTTTTCATTAATTTTTGTACTGGCATAGAATCTTGGCATTACTTTTTCATATTTGGTTTTTGAAGTCCAATTTCCAAAAGTATTTGAGATTACCAAATTAATATCCGTCACATTTAAATCTCCAATAACCGTTCCAATTCCATTATTTGCTCCTAAATAACTTTGATAAAAATCAACCAATTGTTTTCTTTTGATTGTATTCAAAGAAGCTAATGCTTCATCAGGTGAAGCTGTATAAAAGATATGGTCTTTTGGATAATCTGTTGTTTTTCTAACTACCTGAGTAAACACCACACTTTGCGGATCATTTTTACTCGATTCAATTGTTGTTTTTTGTTCCGTAATTGCTTTCGTTAATTCATTTTCCGGGAAAGTTGAATCCGTTAGTAATTGTTTTAACAAATCAAATGTTGGCTGTAGGTATTCTTGGTACGTTGTAACATTCACATATAATGATTGTCCACTAAATCCAAAATTGATATTAGTCTTCATTTGATCTAATTTATCCTGAATTTGTTCTTTCGTCATTGTTTTTGTTCCTGCTTTCAACATTGCAGCCATCATAGTCGCAATATCTGACTTACCCGATAAAGCTGATAAATTGGCTACTGGAAATCTAAATGATGCAATAACTTTTTTTCCTTTGACTGGTTTTTTAAGTATTGCAAATTTAAATCCATTCCCAAGTGTGTTCTCTGTTAGGTTTTTCTTGATGTTTGGAATGCTTGCTTCAAAAGTAGCTGTTTCAACTTCCTCTTTCTTCCCTTTATAATCTTGCGTTAATTTAGCAATTTCTGCATCTGAAATTTCAGCTGATTTTACACGCTCTTGATCTTTTTCTGGAATAAATACACCAAGTGTTCTATTGTTTGGCATAAAATATTTCTTCGCTACTCTATTGATATCTTCAAGGCTTAGTTTTTCAATTGCATCTCTATACAAGAAAAACAAACGATAATCACCGGATCCAATAATCTCTGTCAATGCTATTGATAATCCAATTGTATTATTTTTTGTTGCATCAATTGATTTTAAGATTTTAGATTTTGCTCTTAATACATCTTGATCTGTATATTTACGAGTACCTATTTTATCTAATTCACTTAAGAATATCTTTTTTGCTTCGTCCAAATTTTTATCTTTTGGTACATTCACATTAAAATAGATATAACTTGCATCTCGAACTTGGGGTTGATAAGCATACAATCCTGACGCTTTTTGTGTTTCTACCAATGCTTTGTAAAGGTATCCTGATGGATCTGATGTTAAGATTTCTGATAATGCATCAATTACAGGATAGTCTTTATCGGCATACGATGCTGTATGATATGCTGCTCCTATGATTTGTAGATCACCACTACGTTTCAATTCTACGAAACGTTCTCCATCTTGCGCAGGTTCTACTGTATATGTTTTTTCTAATATTCTTTTTGGTTTTGGAATTTTAGAAAAATACTTTCCAATATATTCTAAGGCTTTCTTTTCCTCAAATTTTCCTCCAATAACTAAAGTAGCATTGTCTGGTTGGTAATATTTCTCATAAAATACACGAAGTCTATCTGCTTTAACACGTTCAATATCTTCTTTTGAACCAATAGTACTGTGTCCGTAATTGTGCCATAAGTAGGCTGTAGAAACAATTCTTTCCATCAACACACTTTCTGGACTATTTTCACCAATTTCAAATTCATTGCGCACTACAGAAAATTCTTTATCTAAATCGGACTGTAATATTGTTGAATGAATCATTCTATCGGCTTCCATTTCCAAACTCCATCTTAGATTTTCATCTGATGAAGGAAATATTTCATAATAGTTTGTACGGTCTAACCAAGTAGTTCCATTTGCATTTCCTCCTTTATCGGAAAGCATTTTCTTAATGTCACCTAAGTTTTTTGTGCTTTTAAATAACATATGCTCTAAAAGGTGCGCCATTCCGCTTTCTCCATAGCCTTCATGTCTTGACCCAACATGATATACGATATTAACAATCATATTGCTTTGACTTGCATCTGGTATTAATAGCACTTTTAAACCATTATTTAATGCATATTCCTTTACTCCTTCCACAGCAGTAATATATTTTGGGATTTCCGCATTCGAACTTTTCTTTTTTTGAGCTTGTGTCATTAGTCCAAATGAAAGAAAAACAATAGACAGTATTACTTTCTTCATAAAAATATATGTTTGTAAAATTTTAAACTAAAGATATATTATATTCCCTATGAAAAGCAATATTTTAAGACTCAAAATTCAAAAAAACTATTAATTTCCCTCACATTTAACTAAAATATTTCTTTTATGAAAGATAGTTTTGATTCCCTATCCAATTATTCTTGCAAATTTATATTTTAGCAAAAAAAACTACGCTATGAGTACAAAATCTATTTTAAAAGAATCATCTCTCGATTTCTTAGAACAATATTTAAATAATGCTTCGCCAACGGGTTATGAAGCGGCAGGACAGAAATTATGGATGGAGTATTTGAAACCTTACGTTGATACTTTTATTACAGATACCTATGGAACGGCTGTAGGCGTTATTAATCCTGAAGCAAAATATAAAGTTGTGATAGAAGGGCATGCTGATGAAATTTCATGGTATGTAAATTATATTACAGATAATGGTTTAATCTATGTTATTCGTAATGGAGGCTCAGATCATCAGATTGCTCCATCCAAACGAGTTAATATTCATACAAAAAATGGCATTGTAAAAGGAGTCTTTGGATGGCCAGCTATTCATACTCGTAATCGCAGCAAAGAAGAAAATCCAAAAATTGATAATTTATTTATTGATATTGGTTGCGAGACAAAAGATGAAGTAGAAAAATTAGGTGTACATGTAGGTTGTGTTATTACATATCCTGATGAATTTACCATCTTAAATGGAAATAAATTTGTTTGTCGTGCAATTGATAATCGTATGGGAGGTTTTATGATTGCTGAAGTTGCACGTTTATTACATGAGAACAAGAAAAAATTACCTTTTGGTTTATACATTACAAACTCTGTCCAAGAAGAAGTAGGTTTGCGTGGTGCAGAAATGATTACAAAAACGATTAAACCAAATGTCGCTATTGTAACTGATGTATGTCATGATACTACAACTCCAATGATTGAGAAAAGAATTGAAGGAGAAACACAAATTGGTAAAGGTCCAGTTATAACATATGCTCCGGCAGTACAAAATAATTTAAGAGAATTGATTATCAATACAGCTGAAACAAATAAAATTCCGTTCCAACGTTTAGCTTCTTCCAGAATTACAGGAACTGACACGGATGCATTTGCTTACAGTAATGGTGGTGTAGCTTCGGCTTTAATTTCGTTACCTTTACGTTATATGCATACTACAGTGGAAATGGTACACCGCGAGGATGTTGAAAATGTGATTCAATTGATTTACGAAACATTATTAAAAATCGAAAACGAAGAAACGTTTTCTTATTTCAAATAATCTATTTCTATAAAAACAAAAAAAGCTGTCAATCGACAGCTTTTTTCATTCTAATTCATAATGTAGTTATTATGATAATTCTTTCAAGTAAGCCGCAGCATCTTTAGCATTATATTTTTCTGCATGTCTTAAAGCTGTTAAACCTTTATCGTCTTTTGCTTTAACATTAGCTCCTTTATCAATAAGGTATTTTATCATTTCTACATTGTTGTAACGTACTGCAATCATTAATGGTGTTAATCCATTTGATTTCTCATTAACGTCTGCACCGTATTCTACAAATTTTTTCACAACTTCCATATCTCCTTTACTAATTGCTACACAAAGTGGTGTAGCTGATACATAAGTTGATACTTTTTCAAATGTTGTAGATGAGTTCACATTTGAAGCTACTGCAACATTACTAAATGCTACTAAAGCTAAACCTAAATAAATGATCGTTTTTTTCATGATTGATTGATTTTAATTGTTTGATGATACTTAATAGACGTCGATGCAATTCATTTGTTACAGTCTTTTTTTATTTTGTGATTTTTTTAACATATTCAATTAAATATAAATCGCTGTTAACAAAAAAGTTACATTAAAAACACACAAAAACATTTACTTCATTAATTATTCGAAATAAATTACAAAACACTTATCTGAAGTAGTTCTTTCCATAAAAACTAGGCCAAAAAAACTATTTATAGACTGTAAATTCTATGATTTACTTTACAAATTTAGACACCCAAAATTAGGAATACAACCGATAAATAGGCGCTTATTTTTATTGTATAATTGTTATCTAATTGTAATAAAAAAACCTCCTTGCTATCGCAAGGAGGTTTTATATTCTTATTGAAAAATTACTTCTTCTTATTTATTTAAAAAAGCTAATACATTTTTTTCAATACGCTCTTCTAGATTCGATAAATCTGCTTTCACAAATTTTTCTCCTAATATGTTTTCATATAGTTCAATATAACGATCGGAAACGGTTGTAATATATTCATCTGTCATTTCTGGAATCTGTTGTCCTTCTTTTCCTTGAAAACCATTTGCAATTAACCATTGTCTTACAAATTCTTTTGACAATTGTTTTTGAGCTTCATTTTTATCTTGTCTATCTTGGTATCCATCAGCATAGAAGTAACGTGAAGAATCTGGTGTATGAATTTCATCAATTAAAACAATCTTTCCTTCTTTTGTTTTCCCGAACTCATATTTAGTATCTACTAAAATTAAACCGCGACTTGCTGCAATTTCAGTACCTCTTTGAAATAAGGCTCTAGTATATTTTTCTAGGACGATATAATCTTCTTCTGATACAATTTCTTTTTTCAAAATATCTTCACGTGAAATATCCTCATCGTGTTCTCCATTATCTGCTTTAGTTGATGGCGTAATAATTGGTTCTGGAAATTTATCGTTTTCTTTTAATCCTTCTGGCATTTCAACACCGCATAGTATTCTTTTCCCTAAAGCATATTCACGGGCTGCATGACCTGATAAATATCCTCGGATTACCATTTCTACTTTGAATGGTGTACACAAATGTCCAACAGCTACACTTGGGTCTGGTGTTGCAATTAACCAGTTTGGAACAATATCTGCCGTTAAATGCATGAATTTTGTTGCAATCTGATTTAGGATTTGCCCTTTGTAAGGAATTCCTTTAGGCAAAACGACATCAAATGCCGAAAGTCGATCTGTAGCTACCATGACTAAAATATCATCATTGATATTGTAAACTTCTCTTACTTTACCTCGGTAAACCGATTTTTGATTTGGAAAATTGAAATGGGTTGTAGTTAGTGTGTTGCTCATTGTTGTTTTAAAATTGCGTTATACAAAAAACTTTTTGTGTAACCTTTTAGTGTTGTTGTTTATGGGCGCAAATTTAATTAAAAAAGGGAATAAATCAATTTATTCCCTTTTCCTTTTTTATGTACAAAAACCAAATTAATCGTGGTTCTCAATTTGCTTATAAGCATCAATGATTTTCTTAACCAATCGGTGTCTAACAATGTCTTTATCATCCAGATAAATAATCCCAACGCCATCAATATCTTTCAAGACTAGCAAAGCTTCTTTTAATCCTGAAATTGTTCTGCGCGGTAAATCTACTTGTCCAGGATCTCCTGTAATCATGAATTTTGCGTTTTTTCCCATACGAGTTAAAAACATTTTCATTTGTGAGTGTGTTGTATTCTGTGCCTCATCCAGAATTACAAAGGCATTATCCAAGGTTCGACCACGCATGAAAGCTAATGGAGCAATTTGAATGATTCCTTTTAATAAATAATCCTCTAATTTTTCATGGGGTAGCATATCGCGCAAAGCGTCATATAATGGCTGCATATACGGATCTAGTTTTTCCTTCATATCACCCGGTAGGAAACCTAGATTTTCGCCGGCTTCAACTGCTGGACGCGTTAAAATAATACGCTTGACTTGTTTTTCCTTCAAAGCTTTTACGGCCAGTGCCACACCCGTATAGGTTTTTCCCGTTCCCGCAGGACCGACGGCAAAAACCATATCGTTTTTTGACATTGTATCGACCAATAATTGCTGGTTTGGAGTCATAGCCTTAATCAGCTTACCTCCTACACCATGTACCAAAATTTTATCGTGTGAATCAGCTTTTTGATCATCATGAGAATCGCCTTGGATGACACGTTCAATTACATTCTCATCGATATTATTATAACGAGAAAAATGCAACATAAGCCGTTGAAATCTCTTTTCGAATTCATCCAGAACTTCGCTCTCCCCATACGCTTTCAAAATAGTGCCACGGGCAACAATTTTCAATTTTGGATACATTTGTTTTATTATCTCAAGATGAGTGTCTTGAGCACCCCAAAAATCTTTTGGTGTGATGTCTATGAGCTCAATAGTTCTTTCGTTCAAAAGCAGTCAGATTTAATTAAAAAATATTAGCTTTATAATTATTAGCTTTGCAAAACAAACTTACTAAATTTTTGAAGTAAGTGGGTCCAATACTTATAAACAATTTTATGTCAATAATTACCCTTACTACCGATTTTGGATTAAAAGACCACTTTGTGGGTGCTTTGAAAGGGAAAATATTATCTGAATTTCCAACTGCCTCAATCGTTGATATTTCACACGAAATAGGTTTATTTAATACAACTGAAACAGCCTATATAATTAGTGCTTCTTATGCCAGTTTCCCTAAAGGAACTGTTCATTTAATTGGCGTAGATGCTGAGTTGAACAATGAAACACAGCATTTAGCTATGCAATGGAACGATCAGTACTTCATTTGTGCGGACAATGGTATATTGAGCATGCTGACATCGAAAATTATTCCTCAAAAAATCGTAACGATTAATATCCATGATCGATTGCCTTCGGGCTCGACAGATATGGATGTATTTGTAACCGTAGCTTGTCATATTGCCAAAGGTGGATCACTGAATGTAATAGGCAAAGAGATTACTCAAATCAAAGAAGTAACGGAATTACAGGCTGTTGCCAATGATGCTGGAAATTCATTAAAAGGCTACATTACCTACATCGATCATTTTGGAAACGTAGTGAGTAATATTTCTAAAAAATTATTCCTGGAAGTTAGTAAAGGTCGGGAATATGAAGTAGTATTTAAAGGGTATCGTTTAAAAACGATATTGCCTAATTATTCTTCTATCGCTATTTCTACCAAGTATCCATTAAAAAATTATGAAGGAGAAAAATTAGCTATTTTTAACGAAGCTGGTTTTCTGGAAATTGCTATTTTCAAGAGCAATCCGCCTTATATTGGTAGTGCTTCTAGCCTACTTGGTTTGTATTATCGAGATTTGATTACGATTAATTTTAAATAATACTACATTCATTTTTAATCTTTTTAAGGTTAGCGAATAGAATCATAATAAAATACCAAACAAAGATTGCGTTTAAACTAAAAATATTGGAAAAAAAAATAGATATTCGCATCTCCAAACCAAATACCAAAAATAGTACAGCATTATGTTTGTTAGAATTGTAAAAATGAGCTTCCACGCTGAGCATATTCCTGCTTTTTTAGAAAATTTTCATTTGCATAAAGCGCAAATCAGAGGCTTTGCCGGAAATCAGTTTTTAGAATTATACCAAGATAAGGATGAGCCAACGCGCTTTTTCACTTACAGTTATTGGGAGAATCCAGAAGCATTAGAAGCGTATCGTCAATCTGAATTATTCAAAGAAGTTTGGGCTTTTACAAAAAAACTTTTTAATGATAAACCTGAAGCTTGGAGTGTAGACAAATTAGTGTCTATTGCTTAATTCATCATCGTTAAAAACAGAACATTAACAACTAGTCTTATTCTATATGAAAGCCATATTATTAAGGGAAATAAAATCTTTTTTCGGGTCACCCATTGGATATTTGGTGATTGCCATTTTCCTATTGTTAAACGGATTATTCTTATGGGTTTTTGAAGGTGACTTCAATATCCTAAAAAGTGGTTTTGCCGATTTAAGTCCTTTCTTTACATTATCTCCATGGATTTTATTATTCTTAATTCCGGCTGTTACCATGCGTAGTTTTTCGGATGAAAAGAAACAAGGAACGTTGGAATTATTGTTGACCAAACCTTTAAGCATTTGGCAGATTGTAAATGGCAAATTTCTAGGAGCATTATTACTTATTGTAATTGCGATCCTACCAACTTTTATTTACGTGAATGTAATTTCTAGCTTGGGAATGCCAATGGGAAATATTGACATGGGAAGCACAATTGGATCTTATTTCGGATTATTATTTTTAATTGCAGGGTATACAGCAATTGGTATCTTCACTTCTACTCTTTCGGACAATCAGATTGTAGCCTTTATTATAGCCGTATTCCTTTGCTTTTTATTCTATTATGGATTTGAAGGAATCGCACAAGGTACTTCAGAACCAATGGTAGCTTCTTTAGGAATGGACAGTCATTTTAAAAGTATGAGTCGTGGTGTGTTGGATACTCGTGATATTATTTATTTTGTAAGTATCACTTTTCTCTTCCTATCGTTCACTGTATATAAATTAAAATCATTGAAGTGGTAATGGCAACAACTCTTAAAAAAAACGGTCTTAAAAGTCTGGCACTATTATGTGTTGGAGTTGTCGCTATAAATGTATTGGGAAGCCAATTTTTCAAGCGTTTTGACTTAACGCAGGACAAGCGCTACACTTTATCTGAAACTTCTTTAAACATCATTAAAAAGGCAGAAGAGCCTATTTATATCGATGTTTTCTTAGAAGGTGCATTTCCACCAGAATTTAAACGTCTGCAAACCGAAACCCGTCAGATTCTAGAAGAATTTAAAGCTTATAATAAAAATATTATTTTCCAATTTGTCAATCCATTGGAGAATGATTCCGAACGTGAAGCAATCTTAGAGTCGTTCCATCAACGTGGATTAACGGCAATCAATATTACATTGGATGATAAAGGGAAACAATCTCAGGAAATTGTTTTTCCTTGGGCTATTGCAACCTACAACGATAAAAGCGTCAAAATTCCATTATTGAAAAACATGATGGGCGCTTCTACAGAAGAAAAAGTAGTAAGTTCTGTACAGCATTTAGAATATGTTTTTGCAGATGCATTCAATAAAATCACCAAAGAGAAAGACAAAAAAGTTGCTGTAATTAAAGGAAACGGCGAATTACAAGACCAATACTTAGGCGATATCTTAAAAGATGTTCGTGATAATTATTTTATTGCGCCTTTCACATTGGATTCCGTTGCCAAGGATCCTGTTCGAACTTTAAAACAACTGAAAGAATATGATTTGGCTATTATTGCCAAACCGACTGAAAAATTCACCGATGAAGAAAAAATGGTGCTGGATCAGTACATTCTAAACGGTGGTAAAACACTGTGGTTAGTCGATGCTGCTGCGATAGAAATGGATAGTTTATACAATGAAACTGGCAGTACACTGGCCTATCCTCGTGATTTGAATTTAAATGACATGTTCTTTAAATATGGAATCCGAATCAATCCCGCTTTAATTAAAGACTTAATGGCTATTCCTATCTCACTAGCTAGTGGTCAACAAGGGAGTCAAACCCAATACAAAGAATATCCATGGTTCTATTCACCTTTTATATTCCCATCGGCCAAACATCCGATTGTTAGTAATTTGGACGGATTGCGTTTTGAATTTGCAAATCCAATCGATACACTTAAAAATTCGATTAGAAAAACCGTTCTATTAACGTCTTCTCCATATTCTAAATCGGTAGGAACACCTGTAGAAGTGAATTTGAAAATGGTAACTGAACGTCCTACTCCAGAAGAGTTCCAAAATACAGGAAACATTCCAGTAGCTGTTTTATTAGAAGGATCTTTCAATTCTGTGTATCAAAACAGAGTATTGCCCTTCAAGGATCCCGAATTTATAGCTACGGGTGTAAAAAATAAAATGATTGTAATTTCAGATGGAGATATTATCAAGAACCAATTCGACAAAAACAATATGCCTTTGGAATTAGGCTATGATAAATGGACTAATAAATTGTATGCAAATAAAGAATTTCTGTTGAATTCAATCAATTATCTACTTGATGACAACGGACTTATCAACATTCGAAGCAAAGAAGTAGACCTTCCATTATTGGATAAAGAAAAAGTATACAAAGAGTACACAACCACCCAATTTATAACTATCGGATTACCAATTCTTATATTATTAATCTTTGGTGTGTTGTTTACCTATTTAAGAAAAAGACAATTTGGTCATTAATGTTAATAAATTTCTTTTAAAAATTTATAAGTTTACGATATATTTGTGTGATGTAAAATTTATGTTGAATTTTACGCCGATTTAAAAAAATAACCGAAGATGAAGTTTATAGTATCGAGTTCGTATTTATTAAAACAATTGCAAGTTCTAGGTAGTGTGATTAACAGTAGTAACACTTTACCTATTTTAGATAATTTTTTATTTGAATTGGACCACAATGCGCTTACCGTTTCTGCCTCAGATTTAGAGACAACGATGTCAGCCACTTTAGAAATAGATTCTACAAGCCAAGGTAGTGTTGCTGTTCCTGCAAAACTTTTGTTGGAAACTTTAAAAACATTCCCTGAGCAACCTTTAACATTCACTGTTGAGGAAAACAATACCATAGAAATCAGTTCTAACTCTGGTAAATATGCTTTGGCATATGCTCCAGGAGAAGAATTCCCAAAATCTGTAACTTTAGAAGATCCGTCGACTACAGTTGTTCCGGCTGATGTATTAGCAACTGCAATAAGCAAAACAATCTTTGCTGCGGGTAACGATGATTTACGCCCTGTAATGTCAGGAGTATTCTTCCAGTTCTCACCAGAAGGATTAATCTTTGTGGCTACAGATGCTCATAAATTAGTAAAATATGCTCGTACTGATGTGAAAGCTTCTCAGGTCGCTGATTTTATTATGCCTAAAAAACCTTTAAACATTTTAAAAGGTATTTTAAGTTCTTCTGATGCAGAAGTAAAAATTGAATACAACGATTCGAATGCTACATTCTCTTTTGATAATTACATTTTAACTTGTCGATTAATTGATGGTAAATACCCAAATTATGAAGCAGTAATTCCAAAAGAAAATCCAAATAAATTAATGATCGACCGTTCTCAGTTCCAAAGCTCAGTACGTCGTGTTGCTATTTTCTCTAATAAAACCACACACCAAATTCGTTTGAAAATTGCTGGTGCTGAGTTAAACATTTCTGCTGAAGATATTGATTACTCAAACAAAGCAGAAGAACGTTTGACTTGTGATTATCAAGGAGACGATATGCAAATAGGTTTCAACTCTCGTTTCTTAACGGAAATGTTGACCAACCTTCAATCAGATGTAATCCAATTGGAAATGTCATTGCCTAACCGTGCGGGTATCCTTATGCCTGTAGACGGATTAGAAGAAGGAGAAACAGTTACTATGCTGGTTATGCCAGTAATGCTTAATAATTAATAAGCCCTTAGTATTGGTGATGATCGCTTATTGATTAAGCCCGATCCAATCTATTGTATCCGTACGCTATTTACCCAACCATTTTTTATATCGAAAAGCCGTAATCCCTCACAGGAATACGGCTTTTTACTTTTTCAGAACCATACCTTCTTTTCACCGCGATCCTTCACGCAAAATAATCACACAATCAACTCTAAAATTACAGCTTTGTTCAAATCATAATTTCAAATAAAAAGATATATTTACAATGTATAATTCCAACACTATTTATATGCATTTAATACATAAAAAATTAGGCTTACTCTTTTTAGTTTTATCTCTAGGCACTACTACTGTTGCTTTTTCTCAATCTAGTGAAGCAAAAGACCCTATCAGTAAATTATTCCAACTCATCAAAAAAGAAGACATTCGTCTTTATGCTGAATATGAATGTATTTCGGATGATGGTGGTGATAAGGCAATAATTGATGACAAATGTTTAGCGAGGAATCTTAGTGAACTAAAAGCCATGGGAATATTCTCTACTACCTATTTGGAAAACTTAAAGAAAGAATATGATAGTTGGAAAAAAGATCCCGAACTTTATAACAGAGATGCCGATATTTATTTTTTAAACCAAGATCCTGACCCAATCAGTGATTATATCAAAGCATTGGGTAAAGCGAAAGTCACAACAAAAAATGGCACTACTCACATTACCTTGACATTGCCAAATTCTGAAGCTTCAAAACTAACGTATATTGTGGTTTCTGAAAATGGTGCTTGGAAAATAGAAAGCTGGACGGCACAATAAGCTTTTCAATACAGAAATTAGATTACTCCCATTTTCTGCATTAGAAATGTAGCACTCTTGTTCTTGCAGATGCCATCTCGAAGCTTGTAATCGAAGAACAAGTCGTTGTTGATAATTTCCACCTCAAAACATTTATTGATCAATACAGCAGGGTATTCGTTCGTTGTAAGACAGACCTCAATATCATGTGTTGCAATCGCACCAATAGCCTGCTTGTCGATCATCTTTTTCACTACAGCAATAGTACCACTGCGTTTATCATCCGAATTGGTACCACGTAGTATCTCATCCAACAACACAAAAGCACGTTGGTGGGCCAACTCATCCATAATTTGCTTTAATCGCTTGATTTCCGCAAAAAAGTACGATTCGCTATCTGATAATGAATCCGACAATCGCATCGATACCAATACGGGTAATGGATGTACTGTAGCTTCGGTTGCACAAACGGGTGACCCTATTCCAGTTAATACCATATTTACACCCAAGCTTCTCAAAAATGTACTTTTCCCCGACATATTTGAACCTGTCAAAATCATAAAGGATTGCGGTTGGAATGTTACATCATTCCCAATTCTCTTTTGGGCATTCAACAAAGGATGTGTTAGATCTTTAAATACAATTTCATAATTTGTATTCAATGTAGGATAACAAAAATCGGGATTATTATGCGATAGGTTCCCTAAACTGTGTAATGCTTCCATTTCTCCAATAACGTCCAACCATTGTTTAATATTAGCTGCATGGTCTTTTTTCCATTGAATCAAGGCACGTAAAGTATGTACATGAAACAGAAATAATCCATTGAATAGGACTGTTGTTATAACATTTGCCATGGAATCCATGCGAGAAAACAACTCGGCTAATTTTGTAATTTGAGTACTTGCCTTTTGGTTTTTATAGCCTAGTTTTTGTTGTAATTCTTTCAATTTAGGTGCAACAAATGTTTCTTGTTCTATTTTCTGTACAATCAAACTGTATTGATGAATAATCTGATGTACACTATCCGCTTTATGGATTTCGTTTTTTATTTTTTTGGTTTGACTGCCTAGCAATAGTAAATTGAATACAAAACCTATCGTAATCACATCTACTAACCATATGGCATTGATGAACTGATAGGCTACGATAGAACCCAATACGCCTACAGGCATGATATACGAAAGTACCTGAACGACTTTGGAAACTGGTTCGCTAGGTTTGGTACTCCAGTTCATTACCGTTTCATACAGTTCTTTACTATCCTTGTTTACTTTGGCGGAAGCCATACTATCCTGACGCCAATCTATTTTTTCGGCAAGCTCTTTTACTGCTTCCTGATTGCGCAAAATCTCCTCATTAGGCAATAAAGTCAGCAGCAATTTTGCTAAGGTTTGTTTTCCTATATAAGTTTGGGTACGATTTAAATTCTGAAAAAGTGAATTTTCACCAAATACATCCAAATCGTATGCATAAGGGTGTTGAAAATCATTGCATTCTGCTCCATTATCAAACGGAATGGATTTCCCACTCAAATAACTTATTTCATCCTTGTTTACTTTGATTAAGGCTTGTTTCAGCTTTTTCTGCCAAGATAGTTTTGTATGCATACGCATCAATACAATAAACAGAGCTGCCAATATTATGGCTATGCCAATGAAAATGTTTTCACCTGTTTTTATTGCATAAAATATACCTACCAAACTTCCCAAAACGCTACACAAGCGCAGGAGACTAATTGTATTATATTTTTTGTTGATTTGTTCTAATTCGGAAGTATATAATTGTACGCGATCGTGATAAGGCTGCATGAATCCATTTTTTCGTTGAAAACAAATATAGGCAATATCTCGTGTACAAAACAAGTGCCTTGCATAACGACAAAACCGAAGCTTTGCCGTTACTTTAAGGACAGTCTATTCTAGTACAGAATGACTATTATAATTTATTCTCATGTATGGCAAGTATTGGAATTTTGACATGGTACGATACTTTTTGCGTTAAACTCTGATGGAATAATTCCTCAAAGAACCCTCGGTTCTCGGTAAGCATCGCAAGCAAGTCAATATTTTTCACTTCTGTAAAAATCAAAATAGTGTCTTTTACATTGTCGTGTTCTACAATATGGAATTTGACATTTTCATGACTGAATAGCATTTTCCAATCTTCTATCGTTTCCTCTTTCACATCGGATTTGGATGTTTTCACATACAAACAATGAATTTTAGCGTCAAAGGTTTTTGCTAATTGAATCAGCTTTTTCATCGCTTTGATATCCTTTTCACGGAAACGGGTCGTAAATACTATATTTTTAATAGGCTTGTATTCTGCAGTATCGGGTACACCCAATACAAAAACATTAGCTTCCGCAATAACGGATGCCGTTGTAGAACCTAAAAAAGTTTCTTTGAGCCCTGAAGCTCCTTTGGTTCCCATTACAATGTACTCTACTCCTTCTTCTTTGACCAATTCGTTGATATTCCAAATCAACTCTCCTTGCTTGAGCACATGGCTCATTTTGACGTGGGTCAAATCATATTGGGTGGCTATATCTCGTAATATCGGAATCTGATCTTTCAGGTTTTCAAAATTCTGTAATTGAATACTGTCGTATACTTCCATCATATTCAATGGAATACCGTCGTTCTGCAAATCGGATTGCATATACGGTAGGTTATAGACGTGTAAAACCAACACTTCAGCATTCAAATTGTCTGCTAATTTCAAGGCATAAATAAATGCATTATTGGATACCTCTGAGAAATCGGTAGGAAAAAGAATCTTCTTCATAATGGGAGATTTTTAAATGTTGGTTCAAGTAAAGTTACAAACTTTTCGCTAGGATTTTCTTAATTTATTGATAAGAAATGATTTTTTATCTGCATTACTACTCTACTTTCTCTTTCCTTCCTGTACGTTATTATACCACTTTGCACAATCCGAAAGATGCCTTGCAACTCTGTAACTTTGTGAGTACTTTTGTAAAAAAATATTCACGATGATACCACAAGATTCTATAGTCGCATTAGCCACACCATCTGGTGCAGGAGCTATTGCTGTAATCCGTATTTCTGGCGCTGATGCCATCACTATAGGAGCTTCTGTATTTCAGTCCGTGAAAGGAAAAGATATTACACTACAAAAATCGCATACCATACATTTGGGACATATTGTCGATGAACCCCGTATTCTTGACGAGGTCCTTTTGTCAATTTTCAAAGGTCCTCACTCCTATACAGGAGAGAATACCGTTGAGATTTCCTGCCATGGTTCGACTTATATCCAACAACAGATTATTCAATTACTGTTGCGCAAAGGTTGTCGTATGGCCGATGCAGGAGAATTTACACTCCGTGCTTTCTTGAATGGCAAACTGGATTTATCACAAGCAGAAGCTGTAGCCGATTTGATTTCAAGTGACAACGAGGCTTCTCATCAAATTGCTATGCAACAAATGCGTGGTGGTTTCTCTAATGAGATTGCCCAATTGCGTGAAGAATTACTGAATTTCGCTTCGTTAATCGAGCTAGAATTGGACTTTGCAGAGGAAGATGTAGAATTTGCCGATCGTAGCCAATTTTACGCCTTATTAAGTCGTATCGAGTTTGTATTAAAGCGTCTGATTGATTCATTTGCTGTAGGAAATGTGATTAAGAATGGAATTCCAGTGGCTATCGTTGGAGAGCCCAACGTTGGTAAATCGACCTTACTCAATGCTTTGCTGAATGAAGAGCGCGCTATCGTTTCTGAAATTGCAGGAACTACACGTGATACCATTGAAGACGAATTGGTCATTGGTGGAATTGGTTTCCGTTTTATTGATACCGCAGGAATTCGTGAAACTGAGGATATTGTAGAAAGCATCGGTATCAAGAAAACCTTCGAAAAAATGGCACAGGCACAAGTGGTAATTTACCTCTTTGATGCTTCATCTGTTGAAACACTGGGTGTGGAAGTGCTGAACGTAGAAATTCAGAAAATCAGAAACCAATTCCCTTTGAAACCATTAGTGATTCTAGGGAATAAATCGGATCGCTTATCTCCTATTCAAATCGAAAGCTTACAATCGGCTATTCCTGATTTAATGCTGCTTTCTGCTAAAGAAAATAACGGTGTAGAGGATTTAAAAACCAAATTACTGAATTTCGTGAATACGGGTGCGCTTCGTAATAACGAAACTATTGTAACCAATACCCGTCACTATGATTCTTTAATCAAAGCCTTAGCCGAAATCCAAAAAGTAAACTACGGCCTTGAAACGCATCTTCCTAGTGATTTAATGGCCATTGATATTCGTCAGGCTTTATACCATTTTGGTGAAATTACTGGTCAAGTCACTAACGATGAACTACTCGGGAATATTTTTGCTAATTTTTGCATCGGGAAGTAATTTTTCTTTCCTAAATTTTTATTAGATACACTAATAAAACTCTTATAGTGAAATAACAAAAAACAGATGTCATTATCTGTTTTTTGTTACATATTGTTTTGATTATGAATTAAATAAACATTCGCACAGCATCCCAATTCTTAATCTAATTTTTTGTTCATTAGAACTCTTCGCATAGCTGGTTATAAAATTGAATTACTCTTAAAAATTCTAATTTTAATATATAGTAAACAATATAAATATTAAAGAAACATAAATTAACCCATTTTACGGATTTTCCTATTTTAACACTCTAATTTACACATATATTAGCTAGGTATATTATACCTAATATTTTATTATACTTTATCTTAAAGAAATATCAACTTATAGCATAAAGCTTGTTAAATTAGGTGTTCTTGGAGCCATTAATATATTATACCTCATTCAGTAAGAATCTACAAAAATAAAAAAATGAAATTATTCGTAATAGGAAATGGATTTGACATTAGTCACAATATACCATGCAGGTATTCTGATTTTTGCGATTATTACAATAAAAATAGAAGTGATGTTTTAGAAATAATAGAGAAATTCTATTGCAGCAAGTAGCTGTTTTAGAAAAGTCTGTAAACCAAAACAGTCAAACGCAAATACTATTATCGAAGAGAATTGAGAATATAATTGTCAAAGTGAATATTTCCGAATTACTTATGTTAGAAGAAGCATATAGAGGGAATTTACAAAATGATTTTAATGGCTTTAAAAGAATAACGTAGAATTATTGAAAGTACATAAAAGTATAAGTTCCAAAAGATTATTCTATCTAATTTTCTTAAATATTTTTCTGTTTCTAGTATCAGGATTTTCGGTTTACATTGCTATAAAAAATTCAGTATTAAAGTCAGATTTTGAATTGTTACGCAACGAAAAAATTACTTTAAGAAACAATCTTGAAAATGTAGAATTATTTTTAATAAAAATCCGAAAGTCGCAAAACAGTATAAAAATTGGAATAAATCAAAGTAGAACAAGGTTCGTCCAATCATGGTATAAAAAACAGTGTTAAATAATTTTTAAGAAAAAATGATTTCAAAAGAGTTGTACTTTTTATTTTGAAAAGCAAATATATTGAGTTAAGCTATCAAACAGCTCTCAAAACACTGATTTAAAAATAATTAAATATTTATGATGATCATTTGAAAACTGTTACAAACCACTAAAGGAAACCAAAAGAAACTAAAAGAAAAATAAATGGACTTCTTTGAGGTTTATCTCATTCAAAAGCTCAATTTTTTCTATATATTAGCGAGGTATATTTTTTACATAGCTAAAAAAATGAATAAAAAAGATTTATCAGAAAGGGATATCTGCTCTAAGTACATAAACCTTGCAATTGAAAAAGCAGGATGGAATATGAAAAAGCAAGTTCGAGAAGAAGTTTCATTTACTGATGGACGCATTATTGTACAAGGAAAGTTATATACAAGAGGAAGAAGCAAAAGAGCTGATTATATTCTTTATTATAAAAACAACATTCCAATAGCAATTATTGAAGCCAAGGATAATAAAAAAGCTGTTGGTTCGGGAATGCAACAAGCTTTAGAATATGCCGATATTTTACAACTCCCTTTTGTTTTTACTTCGAATGGTGATTCTTTTGTTTTTCATGATAAAACTAACTCCGCAATTTCTATAGAAAGTGAAATTTCTTTAGATGATTTTCCTTCTCCCGAAACGTTATGGTTAAAGTACTTGAAACATAATAATCTTGAAGAACCTAAGGCAAAAGACATTGTCGAAAAAGAGTATTATTTAGATGATAGTGGAATGCACCCTCGTTATTATCAGCAAAATGCAGTTAATAGAACACTTGAAGCTGTTGCGAAAAAACAAAACAGAATTTTATTGGTGATGGCAACGGGAACAGGAAAAACCTATACAGCTTTTAATATTATTTGGCGTTTGTGGAAAACAGGAATTAAAAAGCGCATCTTATTTCTTGCGGATAGAAATGCATTATTAACACAAACTAAAAATGGTGACTTTTCTCCCTTTGGTAATGACATTATGCATATTATTAAAAATAGAAAAATCGATAAATCTTATCAAATATATTTTGCTCTATATCAAGGTCTAACAAGTACAGATGAAGAAAAAAATGCTTATAAAGAATTTAGTAGAGATTTTTTTGATTTAGTTATTATTGATGAGTGCCATCGTGGGAGCGCTTCTGAAGCTTCCGCTTGGAGAGAAGTTTTAGATTATTTCTCGTCCGCTACGCAAGTAGGACTAACTGCTACACCCAAAGAAACAAAGGATGTTTCTAACATAGAATATTTTGGAGAACCTGTTTACACTTACTCTTTAAAGCAAGGAATTGATGATGGTTTTTTAGCCCCTTATAAAGCAGTTAGAATAACAACAAATGTTGATGAAGGATGGAGACCAACAGTAGGAAAACTTGATAAATATGGAAATGAAATAAAAGACCGTATTTACAATTTAAAGGATTATGATAGATCATTAGTTATTGATGGACGAACCCAAATTGTTGCTGAAAAAATCACTGAATATCTAAAAGCTACCGACAGATTTGCAAAAACTATTGTTTTTTGTACAGACATAGACCATGCTAATAGGATGCGCCAAGCACTAATAAATGAAAATGCTGACTTAGTTGCCAAACATTGGAACTATTGCGTTAAGATAACTGGAGATGATGAAGTTGGAAAACAAGAGTTAGATAATTTTACCGATGTAGAAGAACTTTTTCCTGTTATAGCAACTACTTCAAAAATGTTGACCGCAGGAATAGACACCAAGATGGTTAAGTACATAGTTTTGGAATCGAACATTCAATCTGTTACTGAATTTAAACAAATTATTGGTCGCGGAACACGAATTAGAGAAGCAGAAGGAAAAGTTTTTTTTACTATAATAGATTTTAGAAAAGCAACTAATATTTTTGCAAGACCTGATTTTGATGGTGATCCAGTTCAAATATATGAACCTGGTCCAGACGATCCAGTTATTCCTCCAAATCCAGATGATCAAACATCTCCGAGAGATTATGACCCTGAAAACCCAGAGATAGAAAACCCTACTCCACCAGATATTGGTATTGACGGTGAACTAGAAGAAGTGACAAAATTTTATGTTAATGATGTAACTGTTTCTGTAGTTAATGAACGTGTTCAATACTATGGAAAAGATGGAAAGTTAATAACAGAATCATTAAAAGATTATTCTAAAAAAAACTTAGAAAAAGAATTTAGTTCCTTAGATGATTTTATTCAAAAATGGAATGATGCCGAAAAGAAAGGTGAATTAATTAAAGAATTGGCAGATCATGGGGTTTTATTAGAAGCCCTTCGAGAAGAAGCAGGCCAAGATTTAGATGATTTTGATTTAATTTGTCATATTGCCTTTGACCAACCTACATTAACACGAAAAGAAAGAGCTAATAATGTACGAAAGCGTAACTATTTTGCAAAATATAGCGAAACGGCTCAAAAAGTATTAAATAGTCTTTTAGATAAATACGAACAAGAAGGAATTACTTCAATAGAACAAGGTTCAATTCTTAAAGTAAAACCTTTAAATGAAATGGGTTCGCCAGTAGAGTTAGTGAGAGCTTTTGGAAAAAATAAAGACTTTGATTTAGCAATTAAAGAATTAGAAAACGAAATATACAATATAGCCTAGAATGGAACAAAGAATAGAGATTATAAACAACTGGAATCTTCAAAAAGTTTTCAATCAATTGGAAAACGGAAATATGAAAATTCCAAGATTTCAAAGAGGTTACGTTTGGGAAAGAAGTAAGATTGTACAACTCTTAAATAGCATTCAAAGCCAATATCCCATTGGTTCTTTCTTTATTTGGGAAGCAAGTAAAGATTATAAAAAATTTTGTAGAGAAATTAAAGAGCTAAATCTTCCAGAGAATCCTGAATCTAATTATTTCAGTTTTATTTTAGATGGTCAACAACGTATTACTTCTTTATATGTTGCTTTAAGAGGAAAGACGATTAACGATACGGACTATTCAACTATTTGTTATAATCTTGAAAAAAAGATATTTCACATACCCAGATTAAAAAATGAGAATCATAATATCCCTGCATGGAAACTCTTCAATACACAGGAATATGGTAAAGTATTAACACAATATGTTCTTTTTGACAATGAAAAAGGAACTAGTTTGCATGAAAACTGGTCTAATTGTCAACAAATTTTTTCAGATTACCCTATAAGTATCATAAAGACTTTAAAGATGGAATTGGATGAAGTTGTAACAATTTTCGAAAGAATCAATCAAGGAGGAAAAAGGTTGTCTTTGTTTGATCTAGTGCATGCAAGCGCTTGGTCTCCGTCTTTTGACCTACGTGAAAAAATTATAAAATTCAATGAGGAACCAAATGTAAAAGCTTTTGGAGGTGTTGAAAATGAAGTTTTTATTCAATCACTATCATTAAACGCTTTCGGAGATTGTAAAAACAAAAATCAGTTACATTTAACGGCTGAAATTTGTGATGAATATTGGGATAAGACTACAGAATGTATAAGATTGAGTCTTGATTTTATAAAAATCTTCGGTGTACGTTTTATTAGTTATTTACCTTATAATTCCTTTCTACCTATATTACAATATTATTATTTTAAATCTAAAAAGAAAAGTATTGATCCAGAGCATTTTAATTTTATAGAAAACTGGTTTTGGACAGCAACTTTCTCGGCTCGTTTTTCGAGTTCGAGTTTAACCAAAATGAAGGATGATGCAGATTGGATTGCTAATCTTTCACGTAATATTCTTGAAGAAAATGTTTTTGGAGTTTCTCTTACTTTAAAAGAGTTAGCGAAAGTAAATATGCAGACAAAGTCTGTTATTAAAAATGGTGTTATTTGCTTGATGGCACTTGAAAACCCTAAAGACTTTGATAATAGTACACCTGTAATGCTCGATAAAACTAATATTGCAAAATCTAATGGAAAAGAAAATCATCATTTTTTCCCTTATTCTTTAAAAGATAAATTTGGAACTACAGTAACAGGAATAAATTCATTACTTAATTTTGCACTCATTTCAGGAAGATTAAATAAAGAAATATCAAATAAATTACCTTCACTATACATAGCTAATTATGTTATTAAAAATCAAAAGATAGACTTGGATTTAGAAAGCCATTTCATTTCTAATGAAGCTTTGGAAGCTGTTAAGAATAATGACTTTAATGCTTTTATTACAGAAAGAGCAAAAACAATTTTACCTAAAATTATAGAAAAAGTAAAAGTTGGCGAATATTCTGATCCTAAAGATGAGATTGTCGAAGCAAACATTGAATAGTATTAAAAATCACAAAAAAACATTTCAAATTTAATGAGTAATATTACCAAAAACATAAAAAGCATACGCGACATCATGCGTAAAGACACGGGAGTAGATGGAGATGCACAACGAATCTCTCAAATGGTATGGATGCTTTTTATGAAAATATTTGCCGACAAAGAAGAAGAATGGTCAATAACTATAGACAACTATGTTTCTCCAATTCCAGAGAATTTAAAATGGCAAAATTGGGCAGCTGATGATGAAGGATTAACTGGTACTCTTTTAATGGAATTTATAGACAATGAGTTATTTCCTGTTCTTAAAGAATTAGATATAACCATAAGTCCACAAGCGCATATTATACGTTCGGTGTTTGATGACACCTACAATTATATGAAAAACGGAACACTTTTCCGTCAGGTCATTAATGTGATCAATCAAATTGATTTTAACAGTACAACAGAGCGTCATTTGTTCAATGATATTTACGAAACGATTTTAAAAGAATTGCAATCTGCGGGTTCTTCGGGAGAATATTATACACCTAGAGCGGTTACTCAATTTATGGTCGATATGGTTAACCCACAATTGGGTGAAAGTATTTTAGATCCCGCTTGCGGAACAGGTGGATTTTTGACCTGTACTATTGACCATTTGAAAGATCAAATTAACAATCCAAAAGATAGAGACGTTGTGCAAAAATCGATTAGAGGAATAGAAAAAAAACCATTACCGCATTTGTTGTGTACTACTAACTTGATGCTTCACGGTTTTGACTTGCCTGTGGTACGAAGAGATAATTTATTGAGCAAACCCTATGCGGATTGGGGAACAAATGATAAACTCGATATTATTTTAACCAATCCTCCTTTTGGTGGTGTGGAAGAAGACGGAACCGAAACCAACTTTCCTGCTAAGTTTAGAACCAAAGAAACTGCCGATTTATTTTTGGCTTTAATAATAAAACTATTAAAAAACAACGGACGCTGTGCAGTAGTATTGCCCGACGGTACTTTGTTTGGCGAAGGCGTAAAAACCCGAATTAAAGAAGAACTTTTAGAAAAATGCAACCTTCATACGATTGTGCGTTTACCGAATGGCGTTTTTAACCCTTACACAAGTATAAAAACCAATATGCTATTTTTTGACAAAGGAACAGCAACCAAAGATATTTGGTATTATGAGCACCCTTATCCTGAAGGTGTGGTGAGTTACAACAAAACCAAACCTATTCATATTAAAGAATTTGATTTAGAAAAATCGTGGTGGAACAAACGTGAAGAAAACCAATATGCTTGGAAAGTTTCTTTAGCAGAGATTAAAAACCGCAACTACAACTTAGATATAAAAAACCCACACCAAGAAGCCGATACATTAGCCAGCCCAGAAGTACTATTAGAAAAATTTAAAGCGACCGAAAAGAAAATCACGAGTATACAAGATGAAATTGTAAACGTATTAACCCAAGCTTTACAATAAGATGCAACTATTACAACATTTTGAAACCCTTACGCTACATCCTAAAAATGCGCAAGAAATTAAAGGATTGATTTTGCAATTAGCCATACAAGGAAAGTTAACAGCTAATTGGAGAACTGAAAATCCAAATATTGAGCCTGCTTCTGAATTAATAAAAAAAATTAAAAAAGAGAAAAATCAATTAATTAAAGATAAGTTAATTAAAAAAGGAAAGTCAATCCAGAAGATTGGAAAGGATGAAAAATATATAGATATACCTAACAATTGGGAATGGGTAAGAATTATCGAAATCGGTAATATATTTAATGGAGATAGTATCAATAAAACTGTAAAAGCTGCAAAATATGAAGGTCTTGATGAAGGCTATCCATATTTAGGCACTAAAGACATCAATTATGGTTTTGAAGTATTAAATTACGATAATGGGGTTAAAATACCGTTTAATGAATCTAAGTTTAAAATAGCACATAAAAACACAGCATTAATTTGTTCTGAAGGTGGAAGTGCAGGTAAAAAATGCGGTATTACAACAGAAGACATTTGCTTTGGTAATAAATTATACGCTTTAGAACAATATGGTGATATTGAATCATTATATATATTATCAATTTATAAAACACCCATTTTCTTTGAGGTTTTTCAAAGTAAAATGACAGGAATCATTGGAGGGATATCAATAAATAGTTTTACTGAAATTCCAATTCCTCTCCCAACACTTGAAGAACAAAAAGAAATTGTAAGAGTAGTTGAAACCCTTTTTAAAGAAGTAGAACAATTAGAGCAATTAACTAAAGAACGCATTGCATTAAAAGAACAATATGTAGCATCTGCATTGCACCAATTAACATCAAATAATGCTAAAACTGAGTGGGATTATTTGCAACAGCATTTTAAAACTTTTTTTACCGAAAAAAGCACGGTCAAAAAACTACGAGAAACCATTTTGCAATTAGCCGTTCAAGGAAAACTAACTGTCGATTGGCGAAAAAACAATCCTAAAACAGAAAATGCCAAGGAACTTTTAAAATGCATTCAAAAAGAGAAAGCTCAAGTTATAAAAGACAAAAAAATAAAAAAAGAAAGTCCATTACCTGCGATAACCAAAGAGGAGATTCCTTATGAATTGCCTTTGGGTTGGGTTTGGTGTAGGCTTCAAGATTTAGTGAATGTAGGAACGGGTTCAACACCTGCAACATCTAATACTTCCTATTATGGAGGAACAATTCCTTGGTATACAAGTTCTGCAACAAATGATTTATTTGCGAAAGAAGCTGAAAAATTAATTACTGAAAAAGCACTTCTAGAAACAAATTGTAAAGTTTTTCCAAAAGGAACATTGATAATTGCAATGTATGGTCAAGGTAAAACAAGAGGACAAATAAGTGAAATAGTTATTCCTGGAGCGACTAATCAAGCAATTGCTGCAATGGTTTTTTATGATACATCAATTGAATTTAAAGAATATATAAAATATTTCTTCAGAAAAATTTATGAAGAAATAAGGCTTCTTGCAGAAGGAGGAGCGCAACCAAATTTGAATGTTGGCAAAATTAAAAACACTGTTTTACCTCTTCCACCACTAGAAGAACAAAAAGCCATAGTAGAAAAAGTAAATAATTTAATGAGTTTGTGTGATGGTTTAGAACAAGAAATACAACAAAGTCAAGAACTCAACGAGCAGTTAATGAAAAGTGTTTTGCGGGAGGTTTTTGATGTAAAAAAAGGAATTAAAGAATGAGATTAAAACATATTTATATTAGTGAATATAAAAACCTAAAAGAGTTTTCTTTAGATTTTGAAGGGGATGCTTTTTTAGAAGTATTTGTAGGTCAAAATGGTACAGGAAAATCTAATTTTTTTGAAGCTATATTAGAAATATTTAAACATTTATCTGAAATAGATTATCCAATTTCATTTACTTATAAAATATCGTATGAAATTGATACAGTACTGATATTTTTAGAATGGAGAGATGTTATGTGGTTAAATAAAGAAGGACAAGAAATCACTCCTGATAAATCAAAACTTCCAGAGAATATTTTAGTATACTATTCAGGTCATAATAAAACAATTGGTAATCTATTAAAATCTTCAAATCAAAATCATAAAAAGCTTTTAGATAATAATAGAAAAAATCAAAATTTACTAGCTGAAGTTACTAGACGTTTTACAGGGATAGATGAACAATATAAATCTTTATTACTTAGTGTTCTTTTATTACAAGGAGAAACTAACAAAGCTAAAAATTTCATTAAAGAAAAATTAGGAATTTTATCTGTAGATAATGAGATAAGAATAGATTTTAAAAGACCTGAATACGCAAAAGATAGTAGTAAATTTGAGTTTAATGAGTTTGACACATCTATAAACACTAAAAGATTTTGGTCACCAGAAGGATATTTTAAAACTCTACTTAATAAAATTTGGGAAATAAATCCGTTTGATTTTACAGGAACGAGAACAGAAGGTAAAATTAATGAAGATGAATATATTCTGTACAAGTCTTTTAGCAAATTCCAAGAAGCATTTTTAGAATATACACCTTTAGAGTTATTTATTGCATTTGATAATTTGAAAACCATTGGTTATTTAAACGATATAAAAATCAATATTACGTTGACTTCTGGAAAAAAAATCAATATTGACCAATTTAGTGATGGTCAGTTTCAGTCTATTTTTATTTATGCGTTAACTGAACTATTTAAAAATAAAAATTGTATTACACTGTTAGACGAACCTGACTCTTTTTTACATCCAGAATGGCAACATAAATTTTTAAATCAAGTTTATGATATAAGTAGTGAATCTGCTAAAACTAATCACGTTTTAATGAGTAGTCATAGTGCTGTAACATTAGTTGGAGATCAAAAAAAAAAAGTAAATCTTTTCAGGATTCACGATAGCAATTTAAAATGTCATAAAGTAGGAAAGAACTTTGCAGTAAATCAGTTATCAAGTCAGCTTTTTAAAGTGAACTATGAAAAACAAATTTTAAGTATTATGCATACGCATAGTCAAAACAAAGCAATCTTGTTTACAGAGGGTTTTTCAGATCCAATAGTTTTATACGAAGCCTGGAGTAAACTGTATGATGTAGAAATACCTTTTGATATTAGTTTTGGTTTTGGATGTGAATACTTACGAAAAATACTTACAAGTGATAAATTTCAAGCAGAAATGAATGGTAAGCCTATTTTTGGATTATTTGATTTTGATGAAGCATATAATCATTGGAACTCCTTAACAACTGAAGGTGAACTATTAGAACAAGATCCATTTAAAGGAAAATGTAAAAAAATTGAAAACAAAAATAGTTATGCTTTTTTAGTTCCTGTTCCAGAAATTGAAGAAATAATTAATCAAGTTATCGATGATAGAGCTACAAATACTACTTTTAAACATGAATCTAAAGTAGAAATGGAACATTTATTTTATTCTGAAGCTACGTCTGCAAATTTCAATATTAAAAATGGTTCGGGTGGATCAAAAATAATTGAAATAAGTGACTCTGCTAAAATGGTATTTGCTCAGGAAATTATTCCTTTATTAGGAAATGAACACTTTGAAATTTTCAGACCTATGTTTGATATTATATTGTCTAAAATTAATATTAATTGATAAAGAGAACTTTTTCAATAACTTAAACACGAACATTAAAAATTTTAATCAAAATAAATGAACAATCCCGAAAGTGTTAAATTAGAAGTATTTACAATAGCTTTAAAACCTGTAGCTGGTTATGAAAATAATCTTTTTGAAGATTTATTATTAAACATTCCTGGTATAAATTCAGATAACAACCTTTTTAAAAAATTTTATCAATTATTTATAAATCATATTGACTTAGGTTATACAGAAATAAGAGGTAAAGCTTTCACATTAAGTACCGATACTACTCAGTACGGATTTGATTCAACAAATGAAATTATTTGGGGGGTATTAAAAGGTGGTCCAAAAGGGTCTGGCAAGACAAAATCTCCTATTGCTAACAGAGAAGAGGAAGAGGATTTAAATGGAAATGTAATAAATGATAAATATTTTTTCTATTTACATTTTCCATTAAATAGTAATGTAGCTTATATATTCTTTCAAATTTATGGAGGTACAAGTATTAGGGGCGAGTTTATACAGCATATAACTGATTTATTTAAAATTTCAGGAAAATATAATAAACCATTACTTTTTCCAATTTTACCCAATAGTATTAGAGATGAATTTAAAAACAATAGTAAAATAGTTGAGTTGAGCTACATTAATAGTGTACTTGCATCTTCTATGACTACAAATACTGAATTTTCAAATTTATGTGAAAAGTATAAAATTGAAATTAGCATTAAACCTGTAGGAGATAATGCTATTTCTCCTGAAAGAGCATCTCTTTTAAACACAGTTCTGTCCAGTTTATCATTTAATAATTCTCCTTTATCAAATGTCAAAAAAAGAAAAATTTCCTTGCAAAATTTATCTTCTAAAAAAACTTCAACTTTTGAATTGGATACAAATGATGTAATGCCACGAATTTATTTAAATGGCAAAATTCCTTTTGACACAAACGGTACGCCGAATTTCGTAAATTTAAAAACATTTTGTGATGATTTATTAACTGAGTTAATTGAAGGTGAATACACTAAAATAGCTAGACAATGATAAAGAAAGTATGGAATATTTATGTTAATGCTACAAAAAGTATTTGTATCGACGAAAAAAACAAAGTCAATTACCCAGAATTGATTTTTGTTTATCTTATAATATTAACCATAAGTATTTTCCTTGTTTATTATAAAAGCGAAAAATTTATTGAAGATTCAAAAATATTAGCAATGCTTTTATCTTTATTCTCAGGATTGATGTATAGTGTACTACTAAAAATTCCTGATAAATTAAATAAGTTAGAAACTATTGAAAAAAAAGAAGGAGAAAACAATAAAGACTTAAGAATTAGGACTGAAACCAATACACTAAATAATAGAACATTTAATTATCTAAAGAATTTCTCTTTCACATTGTCATATTCAATTATTGTTGCAATTTTTTGTATTTTTTTTGTTATTGCAAGTTCCTTTTTTACCTCATTATTAAATTTTCATTTGTCCTCAGTTGAAATTAATATTGAAAACATTAATTATATTTTAACATTTAAAGTTTGTTTAATCATTTTATATAGATTCTTTTTTGTCTTCTTCATGTTTCAATTTCTATATTTTATTACAAAATCTGTAATTTATTTAACTGATTTTACTTTATTTGAATTTAATAATTTGAAGTAACATATTAAAACTTCAACCTTGGATCTATTTATATAAAATACAAACCAAGTATCAATAATGCAAGAATAGTAAAGCATACAATAAACAATCTAATCATACTAATTTTCATTTTAGCTAATTCATTAACTAAACTGTCTTTATCTACTAGATTTCTGTTCATAATTACTTATTTGAATAGTTTTGGAATAGTCATTTTTCTCAGTTAATATGTCCTGTTTAACCATTAACATAATTGAAATTTAAGAATTTGAATTTAAATACAGATTGATTACTATATTCATACTGCTTTTAAAATACTTTTTTCCTTTCAGTTAAGTACAATTCGGTGTTCAGAATTGTAATATATCGTTTAAAATTTGGTAAATGCGGTGAATAAACAGCTTAATCACCGCATTTTTTGCGGTGATTAATTACTATGTAGCAAATTACATTTTAATATAAACAAAATTGTTTATATTTGTACTATGGATATTTTAATAGAAAAATATAAAGGCATTCACCCAGGGATAATATTGGAACGCTTACTTAACAAAAAAGCGATTTCACAACGCCCTTTTGCCCTTTCTATTGGAGAACATCCACAAACCTTAAACACTATAACAAAAGGCAAAAGAAGGCTTAATACTGCTTTAGCATTGAAAATTGAGGAGAAACTAAACTTAGAAGAAGGCTCTCTTGCTTTACTACAAACGTATTTTGATATTAAAGAAGAAAAGAGCAAAGCAAAACAAAGCACGCCTAATTTAACTCTTTTGAGAAAATCATTATTTTGGGATACTGATATTTCTAAAATAGATTGGCAAAAACAAAGAGAAGCGGTAATTAGACGAATATTTGAACGTGGTAACGATATCGAAAAAGAAGAAATTAAACACTTCTATAAAAGTGCCATAGTTAAAGATACACTTGCAAAAAGTATTCGTAAACCTTATACTATTTACACCAATAAAGAAAACGCATAATGTTATACTACTCTACTGTAAATGATTTATTGAAAAATAGTTTATTACAATTAATGCAATCTGAAATTTTTAATGACTTTAGACTTGTAGGAGGTACAGCATTGAGTTTACAAATAGGTCATAGAGAATCGATTGATATTGATTTGTTTAGCGACGTAGACTACGGAACATTAGATTTTGAAAGCATTGAGAACTATCTAAAAAACAATTTTAAATATGTAGATTATTTAAATACAATTCCAGCAATGGGAAAGTCTTATTTTATTGGAGAAGACAAAGAAAACACCATTAAATTAGACTTGTATTACACTGATAGCTATATTCAGCCTTATATCGAAATAGATGGCGTTAGAATGGCAACTATTGAAGAAATTATTGCCATGAAAATAGATGTTGTCCAACGAGGAGGAAGAAAAAAAGACTTTTGGGATCTACATGATTTGCTTCAATCATACAATATCAGCCAAATGTTAAATTTACATGAGCAAAGATATCCTTATACTCATGACAGAGATTTAATAATTCAAAACTTCACATCCTTTGAACAAGCTGATGAAGATTTTAACCCAATTTGTTTTAAAGGAAAGTATTGGGAGTTTATCAAAGAGGATTTTGAAGAAGTTATTCTAAAATTTAAAAACTTATAATTTCTTTTACTATCCATAATAATAGTTAATCTATTAAATATAGTACATCTTTTGTACACCTTATCACTTATAAACCCTTATCAATAAAGGAACGTTATTTATTGTATCGGGGAAGTAAACAAACAAAGGCTATAAAGTTTATTTATAGCCTTTGTTTTTGAACCAAAATCATTTTTCATACCTATCCAGTAAAATTTTGATGCTACTTTATTCTTAATGATTATGATGATGTGGGTTCTCGCTTGCAGATTCAGTACCTTCTACTACATTGACAGTGAAATCTGCGGTATGAACTTTATCGTTTATTTTAAACTGTACCCACATTCTATACAGACCTGCTTTTTTAACCTGAGTTTCCGCATAGATCGGGAAATCTGGGTCTGACATTGGATGAATATGAAGAAAATCCTTTGTTTCCTTAGCTACCATTACAATATGCGCATTGGCTCCAAGATAGGATTGAATATCTTTCTCTTCAAGTTTCTTCCCGTCTTTCTCCACTGTAAACGTTAAAACCTGTCCTCCACCCGTCTTTAAGTCATTACCATTAGTTAGTGTAACTGTGTAATTATCTACTTTAGAGATGAGTTTTTCCGTGGTTATTTTAGGTACATTCAAAGGAGCTCCTTTTACCTCTACTACCTGCATTTTAACATTACCCGAAGCACCTAGTGGTTTATAATCGGTGAATAGAAGGTATTTGCCTCCACCTGGAAATGTTTCGGAAATGTTATACGTGCCATCCGTTTGTTCCTCTGGGTGAATATGATCAAACCAGGTTAATTCTTCATTCATAACCAATAGATGCATCTTCATTTCGTGTACTACATCCATTGTTACACTTTTACCCTCTTCAGTAATTGCAATGGAAAGTTTTACAGGCGTACCTGCCTGAATTACTTCAGGATTACTCGTTAGCTTGACCTCAAAATTTCTATCTTTCTCAGAAGCTAACGGTTTCAATTCCATTCCACATTTTGAACACTTCTCCCCTTTTTTTCCTGTTACTTCAGGATGCATTGGGCAGGCATATGTACTTTCTTCCTTAGCATGTTGATGTATACTCATATCGGATGGTTTTTGCTTATTTTCTGAATTATTACACGCAGATAACATTGCCATAGATGCTGTTCCTCCGAGTAATAAAATTTTTAATTTATTCATCGTATTTCATTATTGCAAGAGTTCCGCTTTAAAGCCTTTTCTCTTGATGATTGCTACTATTTCGTCCTCTGTAATTCCTTCAGCTTGAACTGTAAGGATTTTGTCGCTATTGTCCGTGTCTACACTCCATTCACCAATACCTTCGGTATTGTCTAAATCAGATTTTACTTTACCTACGCAAGCACTACAGTTAAGGTTTGTTTTGAATTGAATATCTTTCTTTTCCATTTTTATTGTTATTTTTAATGTTATTGTATACTGCAAATTTCCATAGATTCTGCCGAAAATTGTTTATACTATTCCTTGTTTGATTTGTGAGATTTACTGATTACAGATAATGTATATAGCCAATTTCCGATAGATACATACAGTTGTCACAATTATCATATTCGAGAGTTGATGTAGCAGGCTGTTCAAAATTGGCTTTTAAAAATGCATCTGAGAATAAAGCATACGGAGGAAATTTTGCTATATGGTTTTTGAGCATTTTGTGTGCCTCCACTACTGGTGCTCCATACAGTTTTTCAAATCGACCAATTTTATATTGAGTAAAAAGACCATAGTGTACAATAATTTTCAATGATAAAGGAATTTCCATAGCCAACTCCACAGATAGTCTGGAGACTTCTTTTTTGAAGTTGTTATACATCACTACTATTTGAACTATTACATCGTCAAAAGAGGGGATTTGATCATATTTGTAAAACAATACAGCGTCTCCTTCAATCTCGGAAACTTCGAGTGAAAGATTGTTACTTTCTACTATTGATTTTAGGAGGCTTTCAGTAATGTATTTCCCAATAAACATATTGGTATTGATCACAAAATCTGTAAAACCAGATATATCCGGAATCATCAGCATTCCTGCTTTATATTGGATCGTTTGAGTAGAAGACATATCAGTTTCAACTATTTCTTGTTTTGTGTTACAAATTTCAGCATCATTCAGCTGTATTGTATACTCCTATTCCTTATTTTATTTATAACATTTACTGATATATCAAAGAATTGAACAGGTAATCGATCTAACAAACTTTGCGTATAACTAGTAAATATTCTTGATGAATATACCTCCTTTAGAAAATTTATTTAAGTTTTTATTGGATCATTACAGAAACTCAAATTGGTATATTCAAGTATAGTATTGGCTAAAAATTATGCTAATAATTGAAGTTGAAATTGTGTGTATGAATAATATTTATGTATTTTTAGACGACAATTTTTAATTCAAAATCAATAAAACATGAAACTTAAATATACCCTACTGAGAAATAACACAATCGTTAATTTAATTAAATCTGAAAATCAACATGGACGACACTAGAGATCCAAGATTCAACGGACTCAGTATTACTACTGGGGTTGTTCGCTACTCAGACCTTTGCTATTTGATTGCAACGCATGATGCTGCTATCAGCGAAGGTTATATCGATTCGATAATGTACACGCTGGATCGTGGAACTTGGTGGGCTGGCACAGTGCCATGGCTTGCCTGTTCCGGAACGGTCTGCCACGTGCCGGTCGAACGCTACCTAGCGTTGGGTACCAATGGATCGATACGAGCTAGTGGTGGTGGCGTAGTAAAGGAAGAGGCGCCTATCGCAAACTCAGGAATCGATCCAAAGAAGCGCGGTCCTCTTCGTGAAATTCGCGGTATTGCTAAAGGTCGAGCCTATGCAGTAGGAACCTGTCGGCAAGCCTATGTCCGTGAGGATGCAGATCAATGGAGATGTATAGACCAGAGTGCTCAAGTTGGTGACACTCCAATTACCGACACCAGCTTCGAATCTATTGATGGATTCAACGAACAGGAAATTTATACTGTTGGTTGGGAAGGTGAAATATGGAAGTATGATGGTTCTCTTTTCTCTCAGCAGAATAGTCCAACAAATCTAGCACTCTATAAAGTTCGCTGTGCACCAGATGGTTTTGCTTATGCCTGTGGTCAGCTCGGAACCTTGCTTCGTGGACGTGATAATCAATGGGAAGTAATCAAGCATGAAAGCACCACAGAAGATCTTTGGGGCATGGAATTTTTCGATGGAAAATTGTATGTGTCCTCCACTAATTTCGTCTATCAACTCGTAGACGGCAAGCTCAAGCCCGTCGATTTCGGCGACGACGTTCCGCTGACCTGTTATCACCTGAGCGCGGCCGATGGGATCATGTGGTCCATCGGGCCCAAGGATGTCATGCAGTTCAATGGTTCGAACTGGACACGGTGCCTGAGAATTGACTAACCCGACCATCTCAGATTAACCCAGAATCAGGATCGACGGTTAATGAACACATGGTCCGTCGTTCTTTATTTTCTTGTCCAAGTAGAAATAATGAAGAATAAAAAGTGGGGCAGCTATACTTGAATAGACCAAGAATAATTATTTTAAATTTGTAACCAAAATACTCACTTGATTTAAGAATTTACTATTTGTTAAACTTAAATTTAGTGTATTAAAATATATTCTTGCCTTGAATATTAATGGTAAGTTTGTCGATTCTATCTATAATAAAATCTTATCAAACAAAGATTATGAGTACATTATTCGTTAAAAACATGGTCTGTAATCGTTGCATAATGGTAGTTCAAAATGAACTAGAAAAGCTTGGTTTAGACTTTACAAATATTAAGTTAGGAGAAGTTATTCTTGCAAAAGAACTAACCTCTGACGAAAGAAACTCGTTAGAAAGTACGTTGGTTCCTTTGGGTTTTGAGGTCATTGATGATAAAAAGGGTCGAATCATTGAAAAGATAAAAAACATCATCATCGATTTGGTACATCATCAAGATAATGATGCGAAAAATAATCTGTCAAGTATATTGAGCGAAAAACTCAACCATGATTACAACTATCTTTCTAATCTGTTTTCTGAAGTAGAAGGTACCACAATTGAAAAATATTTTATTGCCCAAAAAGTTGAAAAGATAAAAGAGCTTTTAGTCTATGATGAACTATCATTAAGTGAAATTGCTATTCGTTTAAACTATTCTAGTGTTGCCTATCTAAGTAATCAGTTTAAAAAAGTAACAGGATTAACTCCGAGTCATTTCAAACAGATTCGTGAAGATAAGAGAAAGCCATTGGATAAGGTGTAAGTAAATATTACAAATCAAATCCATAATTCCACAATACGATTTATAGATATTCTTGCCAACTTTGCCTGTAAATAGAACAAGTGAAATATGGCAACAAATAACAATACTAAGGAAACAATTTACATCCCATTAGAAGATGTAGAAAGTGAGCACTGTGCATTAATCGTAGAAAAAGGATTGGCACAAGTGAAAGGCATTGAAACCCACAAAGTAGAACTAAACAATCGTAGAGCAGCTATTACTGTTAAGAACAACGAAACCGTTGGTCAAGCTGTGAAAGCTGTGAAAGACTTAGGATATGGCGTTCCAACTGTGAAAAACACCTTCCCGGTTTTGGGCATGACCTGTGCCTCTTGTGCAGGAAGTGCTGAAAGTATCGTCACCTATGAATTAGGAGTAGTTGATGCTTCTGTAAACTTTGCAACTGGAAATCTAACAGTTGAATATTTACCCAATCTCACCAATGCGTCTAAACTACAAAAAGCTGTTCAAGCTGTTGGGTATGACTTGCTTATTGTAGACGAAACCAAGCAACAAGAATCTCTAGAAGCCATCCACGCTGAGAAATTCAAAAAATTAAAAAACAAGACCATCTGGGCGGTAATACTGTCGTTACCTGTAGTAACGATAGGAATGTTCTTTATGGATATGCCATATGGGAATGAAATCATGTGGTTCTTTTCTACACCAGTAGTACTTTGGTTAGGTAAAGACTTCTTCATCAATGCCTGGAAACAAACAAAACATGGTTCTGCTAATATGGATACCTTGGTGGCATTGAGTACTGGAATTGCTTACGTATTTAGTGTATTCAATATGCTATTCATGGATTTCTGGCACCAACGCGGATTACATGCCCACGTTTATTTTGAAGCGGCGGCTGTAGTTATTGCATTTATTCTCCTTGGTAAATTATTAGAAGAAAAAGCAAAGGGAAATACCTCATCCGCGATTAAAAAATTAATGGGTTTACAGCCTAAAACCGTAATGGTGATTCAACCTGACGGAACAGAAAAACAAGTCGCTATTGAAGACGTACATGCTGGGGCTATTATCTTAGTCAAACCAGGTGAAAAAATTGCTGTAGATGGAATGGTTACTTCTGGTAATTCTTATGTCGATGAAAGTATGCTGAGCGGTGAACCCGTTCCAGTATTGAAAAAAGAGAATGAAAAAGTGTTTGCGGGGACCATAAACCAAAAAGGAAGTTTTCAATTTGAAGCGGTTAAAGTTGGTAAAGAAACTATGCTTGCTCAGATTATCAAAATGGTGCAGGATGCCCAGGGAAGTAAAGCGCCAGTTCAGAAATTGGTAGATAAAATTGCGGGTATTTTTGTTCCAATAGTGATTGGCATTGCTATTCTTACCTTCCTTACTTGGTTCTTCTTAGGAGGAGATAATGCTATAGCACAAGCCTTATTGGCTGCCGTTACTGTATTAGTTATTGCTTGTCCTTGTGCTTTGGGTCTTGCTACGCCAACAGCAATTATGGTCGGTGTAGGTAAAGGGGCGGAAAATGGTATATTAATCAAAGATGCTGAAAGTTTAGAACTTGCTAGAAAGGTAACGGCTATTGTCTTGGATAAAACTGGAACTATTACAGAAGGTAGACCACAAGTAACAGGCATTAAATGGTTACATGATGAAGATGTGACAAAGGATATCTTAATCAGCATCGAAAAACAATCAGAGCATCCTTTAGCCGAAGCCGTAGTGAAAAATTTTGAAGTGGCACCAAACGTACTTTTATCTGATTTTGAGAGTATCACGGGTAAGGGTGCAAAAGCAATCTATAAAGACGAAACTTATTTTGTAGGAAACAAAAAATTGTTAGCTGAGAATAATATCACTATTGCCAATTCATTATTGAATCAAGCTGAGGAATGGGGCAATCAATCTAAAACTGTAATTTGGTTTTCCAACACTAAGGAAGCCCTTTCGGTGATTGCAATTTCCGATAAAATCAAAGACACCTCTGTTGAAGCAATCAAGCAAATGCAAGATATGGGTATTGAGTTGTATATGTTGACTGGTGATAACGAAGCTACCGCAAAAGCTATCGCTGAACAAACCGGAATTAAACATTACAAGGCTGAAGTATTACCACAACACAAAGCCGATTTTATAAAAGAATTACAACAACAAGGTAAAACAGTAGCCATGGTTGGTGATGGTATTAACGACAGTACAGCGTTAGCAACAGCAGATGTGAGTATTGCAATGGGCAAAGGAAGTGATATTGCAATGGACGTAGCCAAAATGACCATTATTTCATCTGATTTGACTAAAATACCACAAGCCATACGCTTGTCTAAACAAACTGTAGCAACCATCAAGCAAAACTTATTCTGGGCATTTATCTATAACCTTATTGGGATTCCTCTGGCTGCGGGTATACTTTATCCGATTAATGGATTCTTATTGAACCCAATGATAGCCGGTGCTGCAATGGCTTTGAGTAGTGTGAGTGTAGTGAGCAATAGTTTGCGTTTAAAATGGAAAAAATAATAGAAAAACAAACAAAATGAAAAATCTAACAATCCGTATTCCCAATACATACCATGTACACAATCAAGCCAAAGAAAGTAATGTCGCTTTATACATAAACCGTTGGATGCGATGGAAAAAACCATAACATTATTAATCAAAGGAATGGTATGCCACCGATGTATTTATGTTCTCTCCGAAGAATTTCCAAAACTCGGTCTTGAAATTTCCGAAATACGTTTAGGCGAAGTAACGCTGAAAATAACGGGTAAAACAATTGAAGAACATGCCATCCGAGCAATGCTAAAAAAAAACGGATTCGATCTGTTATACAGCAAAAATCAAAAAACCATCGATCTGATTAAAAATGCTGTTGAGAAAGGTATTCAAGAACAACTCAATACTGGTGAGCCTGTCAAATTTTCGACACTCATCAGTAATGAATTACACAAAGATTATGATTCATTAAGTGCTCTATTTTCATCTTCTGAGGGATATACTCTAGAGAAATTTATCATTTCCAGAAAAATAGAAAAAATAATAGAACTCTTAGTTTACACAGACCAATCAATGTCGGAAATCACTTTAAATTTAGGATATAGTAGCCCAGCTCACCTGTCCAATCAATTAAAAAAATATACGGGATTTACTTCCTCCTACTATAAGCGAATAAGACTTGGCAAAATGGCTATTATAAAGAAATCTCAAACAAATAACCATTCCTGAAAATTCCAATACATTTCTCTTAGTCAGATTGCAAAATAATGTAGCGAAACCCTGTTTGTTCAAATCAACAGGGTTTCGCTTTTTTATATCTATTCTATTCCCATTTATCCTCAAAATCCATTTAAAACAAAAAATAAGAGGGAGTAAATTCCACAACTCTTACCTGTAATTGTGTAGAAAACACGGTAGCATCTGTCTCTAATTTTGTACAGTAAAATTTAATCAATTGTTGCATAATTAAACATTAAGACCATGTTATACAAATATTCTACACAAAAATTAGGAATCTTAATTCCCTTGTTGAGCATCTTATTGATTGCTTGTGAAAACAAAACAGAAAAAACAGCGCCAGTGAGCGCAGAGGCTAGCAAATTGACAGTGGACATTATTATCGCGCAGGAAAAGCAGCTCAACCAAGAGGAAACCGTAGTGGGAACCATGCTTTCTTATCGTGAAGTTTCCATTGTGAGTGAACTCCCTCAAAAAATTACACAAGTAGCCTTTAAAGATGGTAGTTACGTTAGTCAGGGAGCAGTGCTTTATACATTAAATGACGCTGATATTAGATCTCGATTAAAACAGATTGGTGCTGAATTAGAACTCGCTCGACTGAATAAAGACAGATTGGGTAATCTCCTAAAAACGGAAACGGTAAGACCACAGGAACATGACGAAGCAGTTATGCGTTTCCAATCTTTAGTAGCGCAAAAAGAATTACTACAAGTAGACCTCAGCAAAACTGTAATCCGAGCTCCATTTTCAGGAAAAATTGGGATTTCAAAAGTACATTTAGGTGCTTATGTATCCCCAGGGGCAGAGCTTGTAATGCTACAGGATCAAAGCAGTATTAAAATTAATTTCTCTGTTTCCGAAAAATACTTACCACTAATACAAACTGGGAATAAAGTCCGATTCACTTCCCAATTGTCGGACCAAGAATATTCGGCAACCATCAATGCTACCGAGCCAGGTCTTGATACTCAAGGTAGGAGCTTACAGGTACAAGCCATAACAAACAATGCTGAAGGACAATTTCGTGCTGGTCTATCGGCCAAAGTTTATTTCCGTGCTAACAATAAGGATGCAAAAGGTATCATGGTGCCGACGGAAGCTTTAGTACCTGGCGAAAAAGGCTATGCTGTTTTTGTAATAAAAAATGGTCTAGCAAAACCCATCGCTGTAACTATAAGCAACAGAACAGAAACGGATGCAATCATCACATCGGGTATTACAACCAACGATAGCATTATTATCTCAAACCTATTGCGTATAGGCGATGGCACTCCTGTAAAAGCCGTTGTGTCCAAATAATTCATTTCAAATCTTAGCATTATGAGTATATCATCATTAAGTATAAAAAAACCGGTTTTAGCCGGGGTCTTTTCCCTCCTACTTATTATTTTAGGAATAATAGGATGGAAACAATTAGGTGTTCGCGAGTTTCCATTAACAGAACCGCCTGTGATTTCGGTAATTACTTTCTATCCCGGTGCAAGTCCGGATGTAATTGCATCCAAGCTTACCAGACCTATGGAAGAATCTATTTCGGAAGCGAACGGAATACGCACCATTTCTTCCGAATCTAGGGAGCAGGTCAGTGTTATTTCGATAGAATTTAACCGTGAAGTAGACATTGAGGACGCGTTAAATGATGTCCGAGACAAAGTGGCTAAATCTCGCAAACAACTCCCTACCGATGTAGATCCACCCATTGTACAAAAGGCATCTTCGCCTGATAACTTGGTCGCATTCCTTGAAGTGGAAAGCGATACCAAAGACATAAAAGAAGTAAGTCACCTTGCCTCTACCACCATCAAAGACAAAATACAATCTATACCAGGAATTAGTAATGTAGCCATTGTAGGTGAACATAAATATGCTATGCGTCTTCGATTTGATCCTGCAAAACTTGCCGCCTATCAGTTAACTCCTGCAGATATTCGCAAAGCTTTAGTACGGGAAAATATTGATTTACCTGCTGGTAGACTAGAAGGAAGCAACAGTGAGCTAAGCATCCGTACAATGGGTCGCCTTACATCGGTAAAAGATTTTGAGGAAATGCTCATCAAACAAGTGGACAATACAGTAATTCGCCTGAAAGATATAGGTTCCGCAGAATTAGGAGAAGTAAATGAACGAACTGCTATCATTAACGAAACTGGAAACCTCAACCGCATTGGTGTCGGTGTGGCCATTCAGATACAGCGTGGTGCCAACGCCATTGAAGTAGTGGATGAATTTTACAAGCGATTAGATCAATTGCGTAAGGAAGTACCGTCTGAATACCGGTTAATTATCGGTTTCGACTATACCAGTTCTGTACGAGAATCAATCAAAGAGGTAGAAGAAACCTTATTCATCGCTTTCGGACTGGTCGTATTAATTATTTTTCTATTTCTTCGAGATTGGCGATCTACCATCATTCCAGTATTGGCTATTCCGGTATCTATACTTTCTGCATTTTTCATTATGTATGTAGCTGGTTTTTCCATCAATATATTAACTCTTTTAGGATTGGTACTTGCTATAGGATTAGTAGTGGATGATGCCATTGTTGTACTTGAAAATATTTATAAAAAAATTGAAGAGGGAATGACGCCCATACAAGCGGCATTCAAAGGATCTAAAGAAATTTATTTTGCTGTCATTTCCACTACCATCACCTTGGCAGCCGTTTTTCTTCCAATTGTTTTCATGGGTGGAATTAGCGGTCAGCTTTTCAAAGAATTCGCCATTGTAGTATCGGGTTCTGTAATGATATCAGCTTTTGTCGCATTGACCCTTACTCCGATGTTGAGTGCTTATTTTCTAAAGAAAAAAGTAAAACCAAGTTGGTTTTACCGTGCAACCGAACCCTTTTTCGTTCGCTTAAATAACGGATATGCTCGTTTGCTCATCACATTTATGAAAGCCCGATGGTTAGCTTGGGTATTTTTATTAGGTACAACCGCACTCATTTATTTTGTAGGCAAAGGGCTTCCTTCTGAATTAGCGCCAATAGAAGACCGTTCTAATATGAACTTGATTGCCGTTGCTCCCGAAGGTGTTTCTTTTGACTACATGAAAAAACACATGACCGAAGTAGGTAAATATGTGAATGACTCTACCGATGGACTGTATCAAACTTATTCTATGGTTGCTATTTCCTTTATTCCTGCTCCAGCACCCGTAAATGTAGCAGTACAAAGTATATATCTCAAGGATCCTAAACACAGAAAGTACAGTGTTCAAGACTTATACAATCAATATGGAGCTGCTTCAGGGCAATTTAGAGGATTTCTTTTATTTCCTTACTTGCCCCCAACTATTGGTAGCCGTTATGGTGGAGGGATGCCTATCCAATTTGTATTGCAATCTCAAAATCTTGATAGCTTGACGGCGGTGCTTCCAAAATTCTTGGCCGCGGCACGCCAAAGCAAAAAACTGATGTTTATTGATGCTGATCTTAAGATTAATAAACCCGAAGTAAAAATAAATATCGACCGTCAGAAAGCGGCCTTGATGGGCGTATCTATGGAAGAAGTAGCGCACACATTACAACTCTCTTTCTCAGGTCAGCGATACGGATATTTCTTGCGAAACGATCGCCAATATGAAGTAATTGGGCAATTAGATCGTGAATATAGAAATGATAAAAGTGATTTAAGTGCTATGTATGTTCGTTCGGCAACTGGAAAAATGATTCCATTGAACAACCTAATCACAACAGAAGAATCTGTAAGTCCGGCTGCTATTTATAGATACGATCAATACACTTCTGCTACCGTTTCAGCAGCAATGGCTCCAGGAGTAAGCCTTGCAGAAGGAATACAGGAAATCGAAAATATAAAGGCAGAAGTATTGGGAGAGACTTTCAAGAGTTCTCTGGCAGGACAGTCAAGAGATTATACAGAAAGTCAAGGAAATATCACCTTTACCCTTATCCTTGCATTACTGCTTATTTACATGATTTTAGCGGCTCAGTTTGGAAACTTGCGTGACCCACTCACCATTATGCTTACAGTACCAATGGCCATAACAGGAGCGATCCTCAGCTTGTCGTGGTTTGGTCAAAGTTTAAACGTGTTCAGCCAAATTGGAATTATTACACTGATCGGATTGATTACCAAAAACGGTATTCTGATTGTTGAATTTGCCAACCATTTAAAAAACACTGGACTTTCAAAACGAGATGCTGCTATACAAGCCGCTGAGCAACGCTTCCGCCCTATTTTAATGACTTCGTTAGCAATGATATTTGGAGCATTGCCCATTGCACTAACGGTAAATAGCCGCCAGTCATTAGGGATTGTGATTGTTGGAGGACTGGTCTTTTCTGGAATACTGACCTTATTTATCATTCCAGCAGTATATTCTTATCTGTCCAGCAAAAAAGGTGAAAAAGTTATTGTGGAAGAAGATGTAGAAGACATCAATAGATTTATTGCAGAATTATGATTTTAAATCTCAAAGAAAACCAAATGAAAACAAATCTCTTATATATAGTTATAGTACTGCTGTTTATCAGCAGCAGTACACCGTTGTTAGCCCAGAAAAGGACACTAGCGCTCACAGATGCATTAGAAATGGCAAAGCAAGGAAACAAGGCATTGCAGGTACAGGTTTTGGAAGAAATCCATGCAAAAGAAATGACCAGAGAAACAAATGGGCGCTTGTTGCCTAGCATTTCAGCAAATGCAGGATATTCCCGTTACTTTGACAGACAAGTCATATTTCTCCCAGGCTCATTTGCAGGTACCGATAAGCCAGTACAGGATATCACTGTAGGTGGAAAGAATGTTTATAATGCATTTCTATCCTTATATCAGCCCATTCTTGCACCTACTACTTATCAACTTACTAAAGTTTCAACAATCAATGAAACCATTGTAAAAGAGAAAACTGCTGACTTGAAAAGCCGGGTAGCGCTTCTAGTTTCTACCCGCTACCTTGATATATTGATGATGAACAGTCAGCTTGATTTACTCGAGCAAAGTCTTCAACGGAATATCAAAGCATTACAAGACTCCCGTTCGCTATTGGCACAAGGGAGAGGATTAAAATCTGATACACTAAGGAGTTTTATTGCTGTAGCAAATTTAAAATCCTCCGTTTCCTATTTAAAAAACAATATAACTGTTACTAGCATTGAACTAAAAAGACTTATTGGATTGGAAGATTCAGGAGAAATTGAACTCACCGACAATCTTGATCTTACCATACAAACAGACCAGAATGAGTTTTACCAAGTTGATGAAGCAATACAGATTGCTGAAAAGAACAGAAAAGATCTGAATATTCAAAAGTTGACTATTGATCTCCAGCAAAAAAAATTAAATGCTATTCAAGCAGAATTATTGCCACAACTGGCATTAATCGGACAATATCAAGTGCAAGCACAAGAAGATAATATGGAATTGAACCAATATGTATGGCCCAGAACCTCTTTCTTAGGACTACAACTTACTGTACCTATTTTTAATGGTAACCGTACCCGATCTCAGATTAATCAGGCAAAGATTAAAACTCTACAGGAAGAGATCCGATTGAATGATTTAAAAGATGAAGTCAAAACCGAATTGGCCACCATTATAAGCAAATGGAAAGAAGCCATTACACAATTGGGTATACAGGAAACAACAGTAAAATCTGCCGAATTAAACCATCGAATGATTGATGACCGTTTCAAAAACAGTTTAAGTTCAAGGCTAGAACTGACAGATGCTGAATTGGCTCTTACACAAGCCTCAATCCACTACCTCAATGCTGTTTATAATCTGCGAATACTTCATGTAGAATTACAACATGCCCTTGGCTTGTTAACACTCTAATTACTCATCAAACAATTAAATAAAAAATATGAATACAAATAGTAAACCATCAATAGACAAACCAGCTCCATACAGTAAACGTTGGTCAGCACTTTTCTTACTCTGTACGGCACAGTTTGTCGTAATTATGGATACCTCAATTATTGGGGTAGCCTTACCAGCAATAAAGGCAGATCTTGGTTATTCGCAAAGTGGTCTGCAATGGATTTTTAATGCCTACGTTATCTTACTAGGTGGCTTTTTGCTACTTGGTGGACGTTTGTCTGATTTATTCGGTCCCCGTAAGATTTTTATGTGGGGGTTTGCCATTCTTTCTGTCGCATCACTTTTGGCAGGTGTGGCCTGGTCAGAAGCAGCACTCAATACTGGAAGGGCATTACAAGGTCTTGGTTCTGCACTTATCGCTCCTGCAGCACTTACTTTAGTACTATCTAAGTTTACTGATCCAAAAGAACTCAATAAAGCATTGGGATTCTGGGGTGCTTCTGCCGCGGCAGGTGGTTCTGCAGGAGTTTTTCTAGGTGGGGCCATTACCGAATGGCTTTCTTGGCATTGGGTATTTCTGATTAACATTCCCATAGGCTTAGCGGTGTTGTTTTATAGCCGAAGCTTACTATTTAAAGGTAGTACCCAAAAAGGTAAAGTAGATATTTCAGGTGCGATTTCAGCAACTGTCGCTTTAGTACTAGCAGTATATGCCATTGTATCGGCAGAAGGTGCCGGATGGAAATCATTACAGACCATTGGATTACTAAGTCTTTCTTTACTATTGTTCATTGTCTTCTTTATTATTCAAAAACAGAAAAAAGAACCATTGGTACCTCTAACTATTTTCAAAGTTCCTAATCTTTCAGCAGGTAATCTTGTGATGGCTTTAATGGCTGCTGCTTGGATACCCTTATGGTTTTTCTTGAATCTTTATTTGCAACAAACCTTACATTATTCTGCCTTTAATAGTGGACTTGCCCTACTCCCAATGACAATTGCAATTATGTTTTTGATGGTTGGTGTCACGGGTAAATTGGTTGCTAAATTTGGTTTTAAAGCAAATTTGATTGCAGGATTAATTGCACTTACTGGTTCGCTTATACTTTTTAGTACTATTCCTGCCGATGGAACATTCCTACTCAATGTACTTCCTGCCTCTTTATTGGGAGCAATCGGTATGTCATTAGCTTATATTCCGGGGACTATTGCCTCGATGTCGGGTGCAAAACCTGAAGAAATGGGGCTTGCTTCTGGATTAGTCAATACAAGCTACCAAGTGGGTTCGGCTTTGGGTCTGGCTATTGTAGTAGCCATTTCTGCCGCAAAAACCAATGCTGTTAAAATGACCGGAGCAACTGATGTTATTGCCTTGAACACTGGTTTTCAAACCGCATTTTTCTCAGCCGCTATTGTTTGTGCAATTGCTGCCATCATAGCTGCTTTTTCTATTAAAACTATTAAATAATAGATTGGGATAGAATTCCTGGTTTTCCCATGATAATACTGGCTAACAGCACTATCATGGGAATCTGTAAATCTTACAAATCAAATCGAAAATAACGCAAAAAAAGAGCCCTACCTTTTATTCAATTTTGCCTTATTAATTAACTAATAAAAATTATATACAGATGAAAAACAACCATCAAAACCTACAATTTAGGACAAATATTAATTGTAGTTCTTGTGTCAATAAAGTAACTCCTTTTCTTAATGATGCTGATGGTGTATACCATTGGGAAGTCGATACCACAAACAAAAACAAAGTACTTACCATAAAGTCCGAAGGGATTACTGAGCAAGAAGTTATAGAAACAGTACTAAAAGCAGGTTTTAAAATAGAGCCGTATGTACTTCAAATGGAGTAACACAATTAATAAAGCTATTATTTATTTCCCCTAATATATTGGAGTTATAAAAACGACTCTAAATAAATAGTTTACTACTATTTAATACTGTATTTTTCTAAAATTAGAAATAAAATGAAATATAAAAAAAACAATTTTATAATTTCGTACTGGAAACTAATAACTAAGATTAATTGTATTTTATAATCAAAAACTAAGGGCCAAATATGAAAAATCAGATTTATAATCAAACTTCACTTTTTGGTCCTTTGTACCGTTATTTAGTCGTGATATCTCCACCTGAACAGATAAAATCTGATGTTGCAAAGATTAAACGGGAATTAAATACAGTCGTAAACATCGGTGAGAAAAATCAACACTCTATTGCGCATATTACTCTTGTTGATAAACTAACTGATGATTCTAATTTTACTGAAACCATTGCTCAACTAATAGCCTATCAAAAGCCTTTTCCTATAAAGATTAATGGATGGAAAATTTTTGATCATCGCCATAGCGTCACATTATATTTGGATGTTGAAAATTCAGAATTAATTCTACCATTAATGCGTTTTATGAAGTCTTCATCGAAATCTCCGCACATCAGTTTAGCGAAAAGAATCCCCCATGAAACACTCGAAAAACTTTCTACCTACCTTCAAGATTTCACCTATACCAATGAATGGATGTGTTCTGAGGTTGTCGTACTTCGAAAATTAGTAGAGGATAAGGATCAAACGTATAAAGAGTCTTTCAGAATCTCATTTAAAGAATAACTTGTTCAGTAGTATTTCCATAAAATTATTCATACTCTTTCTCTTAAGCAACTTAGTTTCTGTTAAATTTGTAGTTCAATAATTACCTCATGGATTCTTTTACACAGATTGTTCTAGGAATTGCAACAGCCGAATTGTGTGCTGGTGATAAATTACAACGCAAAACTTTTTTATATGGTGCTATTCTAGGAACTATTCCTGACTTGGATGTTGTAGTCGGTCAGTTTCTGAATCCGGTAGAAGGTATCTCAATTCATCGGGGATTAAGTCATTCTCTATTATTTTTCATACTACTTTCGCCTATACTTGGTTGGATTATAACTAAAATAGAGCGGGGTAAGATTGATTTCCGTCGAGCAAGTCTGATGGTATTTTGGTCTTTGTTAACGCATGTGCTTTTAGATTTGTTTACTTCTTGGGGAACTCAGATTTTTTGGCCTCTACCCGATCGCATTGCCTTCAAAACAATTTTTGTTATTGATCCTTTATACACAATCCCACTACTGATTTTCATAATTTTAGCGTGGTGTAAACCTACTTTTACCATACGGAAAAAATATGTTTTGCGTGGCATCTATATCAGTTCATTGTATCTACTATTAACCTGTGGTTTAAAACTCTATGCCGTACAACAATTCACAAAGGCTCTTGAACAACAACAGATATCTTACGATAACCTTATTGTAAAACCCACAGTTTTCAATTGTATTTTATGGAATGCAAATGTTGCTACTAAGGACGCTTATCTCTTAGGTGATTACTCACTATTTGATCGCCAACCGATCCGATTTGAACGTTATGAAAAAAATACTGTTTTAGCCCAAGAGCTTACTGGTAATCTTGATTTTGAAACGTTGAAAAAAGTTAGTGAAGGATGGTTTATCATTACTCAAAAGGACAATCTCTACTATTTTAATGATTTGCGTTTTGGCTTATTGAGTACTGATTCCAAGCAACCTCAATTCGCTTTTAGCTACGTTTTTAAAGATGAAAATGGAACACTGAAAGCACAAGAAGTCCCCAAACAAAAAAGGGATGGTAAAGCTTTAATGAAAGGGATTTTTCACCGAATTCAAGGGAATTAGAAGAATTGAATAATGAATGCGAAATAAATCACTTTTGTTTTTGACTGGATATTATAACATTGGCGTTTTAATAAATACTTATCTTTGATGCTATACTATTCTCAATCTTTATATGCAGCAAAAACTAAGGGAACATATCGAAAAAATTGTGCCATTAACCGATGATGAGTTTGATTTTATACTTTCTCATTTCAGTACAAGAGCGTATAAAAAAAGAGAATTTATTATTCAGAAAGGAAAAAATGTTTCCTATTCTTATTTTGTTATTTCAGGTCTTTTAAAATTGGTTCACAACGATGAATCCGGAAAGGAACATATTGTCGCTTTTGCTATGGAAGATTGGTGGGAAAGTGATTTTCTAGCCTATCATACCCAAACGAAAGCAACGATGTCTTTGCAATGTTTGGAAGATACCGAAGTATACTGTATTACTCTGGAGGATTATAAAAAGTTGTGTGCCGGTCTCCAAAAGATGGAACATTTTTTTCTTATAAAAGCAAATGGTGGCCATATCGCCTCACAACAACGTATATTATCTTTCCTTACCTCCAATGCAAAGGAGCGTTACGAACAATTACTGAAACGCTATCCTTCCTTATTCCAAAGAGTTCCTAAAACTTTACTTGCGGCCTATTTGGGTGTATCTCGAGAAACGCTGAGCAGACTCTCTTCCTAGTCCTTATCCATCAGTTTTGTAATTGTGATGTTTGTCACACAAATCATTTTTCTATTCTTCACAACTTTGCCGTATCGATTTAAAACTGCAATCATGAAGGGTATCGTAAAAATTTTAGTAATTACAGTATTAACTGTTGTCTCTGCTACTGCACAGACTACAACAAAACAACCAAAACAAATGGAAAAAAGAGTTATTAATCCTTGGCAATGGCAGGATCAGCGCAGCTATGTACAGGCTGTAGAGGTGAAAAATGTAGAGAGTACCTTATATGTTTCAGGACAAACGGCTATAAATGCTGACGGCGTTTCCAGTAACGAAAATATGGAATCCCAATTAATTCAGGCAATCCAAAATCTAGAACAAGTAATCAATGAAGCGGGATATGAATGTAAGGGTATTGTTCGATTGAATATCTATACTACTTCCACTGTAGAGCTTTGGCCTCACTTTTCTATTCTTCAGGATTGGATTGCCAAACATGGTATTCAGCAAGCTGTTACGTTACTAGAAGTAAAGAGCCTTTTTGAAACCTTAAAAGTAGAATTGGAAGCTACAGTTGTAAAATAATACACCTCGTATTTTTGAATTTAAAAAGAAAAGCATTCCTACTGAGGAATGCTTTTCTTTTATATAGTATTGAGAATTGAACCTGCAATTAATCAGCTGATTTAATGCTTCCTAATTATAATTCTTAATTGCCTCTACAGGAGCTAGGATGTTATAATTCTTCCAGATTGAAGGATCGTATTTTGAAATGTAATTGATATCGTATTTTTCTTTTTCTGTAACTTTATTAAACTCATCACCACTTATTGCAAGTTTATCGATAATAAACAACTCACTGGTTGTATGACTATCAAGCTCAACCAAAACTTCCATTTTAAGCATTTGAGTATCTTCTTTTTTATCTACTTTATTTTTAGTGAATTTTAAGGAGCGATTTGCAAAAAGATAAGTTCCTTCTTCTTTTTTCACAAAGTTTGCAGCATATTGGCCAGCTCCATTTTTACTAAAACTAGCGGCCACTTTTATACGGTCTTGAACCATTTTTACTCCTAACAAAAATTTGAGACTTATATTGTGTTCCGTTTTTCCATCTATCATACCATATTCCAGTTTCACTACCGCAAAATCTAAAGCATTGACGTAGATTTTACCAGAATATTTCGCTGCATTTTTTAAAGGCTTAAAATCTATAATATAAATAGTCTCATCATTCAATGTCGCATACCCTTCGAAAGTATAGTTATATCGTTTGAATTTGGTTAAAAAATCCAATTCTTCATCACTATAAAATTTGTTTAATGAGCTGCTCATAGAAGTAATACTACTTCTTAAATAAGCCGTTTTAAGGTCTTTTTTCTCCTCTTTTTTAAGACTATTTATTTTTAAAGAATCTTCTAGTTTAAATAATCCAGATTTTACTTTATAAGTTGCATCTGCCACTAAATGCTTCTTGATAACTTCCATTACTTTACTATTCACTTTATCACTTGAAATATCTTTTTCCTCATTCTTTAGCTCGATAGATTTCTCAACCAATAATTTTGATTCTTTATTTTGTGAGTATAAAAAACCATAGGATTCTTTATAATATTTTGAATGTTGGTTTTTAAATTTCTTCACCATGTCTTCTAAATCTTTGTTCAGTTCTTTTAATGTAGATTTAGTTTCTAATGAAGATTTTAAAAGCTTAAAATCGGTATCAATCAGTTTCATATCTGATGATGTACGTAGAAAAAAAGTTTGTTTTATTGTTTGAGCAGCATAATTTTTGGGTGCATTTTTGATAACCTCCGTTAAAATTTCTGTAGGAGATAGCTTTTTATTGGTCACATATACACCATCTAATACTGTTACTTGCTCTTTAAGAACATACGTACCATTTTTAAAATCAGATAATGGAATTTTCAGGCTTTCAAATCCAATACAAGATATAATAACACTATTAGCTTCGGTTGAACTTGGGAGTGTAATTGTAAAAACACCTTCTGTGTTACTTACAACGCCATAATCAGGTCCTATTTGAATGTTCACATATTCCAAAGGCTGTTGTTGCTGGTCTGTTATCTTACCTGTAACGGATTGTGCAACTGCATTTACTGTAAAGAATAGGAATCCTAAAAAAGTAATGAATATTATTTTTTTCATATAGAATATTATTAGATGTTTTATAATAAGACGTTTCGTTTGAGATTTTGTAACAAAAAAACTTAAATAATAATGATTAATTTTATCATTTCCACTCAGCACTCTACGTACACCTCTATTTAATCCTATTTTATAATACATAAAAAAAGAGTCAAAATGTTTTTCAACATTTTGACTCTTTTTAAGTCCTCTACTTTAGAAGTACCACTATTTATTTTCCACTAATTCACGGGTAAGCCATCCTTTTCTACTCGCCGTAGCAATTGCATAGGGAGTAATCCAGAATAATCCAAAAGTATATAAAATACTATATGAATATGCCCAAAAAGACTCTGATAATGTATATCGTTTTGCATAGAATAATACTGGGAAGCTAGACAAAACAAGTATACTAAAAAGTGTTGAACTAACAAATAATAATGGATGTGTTAGCACCAAGAATATCATGAATATGGTGAATGGATAGGTCATCACGATTTTTAAAGATTGGTTCAAAAACAAAAGTCTTGTTCCTATTTTAGATTCCTCTCTAAATTCTTTAAAAACATATTGTGACATCATAATATTTTCACGGACATTACTTCTATCCCATCGAATAAACATTTTATATAATCCACTGTATTTTTCAGGAACATTTGTATAAGCATAAGCATTTCTTTGAAATAGCACATGATGTCCTTGTTTCAAAATCATGTTGGTCATGGCGCGATCTTCCCCAATATCAGAAAGTTCCCCCATAAAGGTTTGATTAATCCATTCTGGAAGACAAGCAAATACAGCTGTACTTCTATAAGCAGCCAAAGCCCCTGGTGTACAAAGTACAGAACCTAAACTACTTTCCGCAGAACGCATGAATTCAAAACTCAATACAAAACTCACGTTTAACATTTTAGGTAATATAGCCTTATCATTGTTCAATACCTGAATATTTCCTGCTACAGCACCACATTTTTCATTCGTAACAAAAGGACTTACTAAATTTCGTAATGTATCTGTTTTTACAACAGAATCACTATCAACCGTTACGAAAATTTCACCACTACCCAATTTAAAACCACGGTAAAGTGCATGTCGTTTTCCTTTATTTTCTGGTTGTTGGTAAATAGACAAACGATCTCCTAATTTCTCTTTCGCTTTTTGCATCCAATACCAAGTATCATCTTTACTTCCATCGTCAATCGCCAATAGTTGTAATTTCTCCATTGGGTATTCGCTTTCTGCTAAACTCATTAATGTTGCCCAAACTTGCTTACCTTCATTATATGCCGGTACAATTACGGTACAAGTAGGTAATAAATCGTCTGTAACTGATTTAATTGGCTTATATAGGAAATACAGGTATAAATTATACAAGAAGAAACCACCTTTGAACAACAATAATGTTGTTGCTATAATTAGGAAAGTAAGACCTAGTGTAGAATTTATTCTGTCCGTATGGAATTGATCAAATTGAGGTTGCAATTCATAAAATAAAAAAGCTGCTCCAATCATTAATAGAAATGTACCCATTAATACTATCGTTCCTAATGGATTTATATTAGACGCTGTAAATCTTCCTGCAATCTTATCCATAAAAGATTGTTGATCAGAATAATACAATTGTTTTGATGTGATTTTTTCGCTTTTCATGTTTGTTGTAATACTATTTTTCTATCTTAAATTGCCTTTCTTTCTTTTGTTTTCTAATCCTATTGAATTCATCAACAAATAGTGAGAGGCATCCGCACATCCCAATAAGCAAGCCTCATGCCACTTACATATTTACATTGAAAACCAAGCATTTAGACAATAAACACATCTGTTTAAGTGGGTATTTTTTCCCCATTCTGCACCCAATTCCTCACTTTGAGATATAGATATTATTACCTTTTAAAATACAGTATCATATCCTAAAACTAATTCCTACTCGTTTATCATAATTTAAAAAGCATTTCTTATAGTCCACAAAGTTGTGTTAATTTTATAACAATATTTAATCTGTAATTTTGTCTTTGTAATCATCTTTATGTAATTTTGTCCTCGATGAAAAGATCATTATTCAAATTTTTCCTATCACTAATAACGCTTATAGTAAGTGGATCATCCCATTTGCAAGCGCATACACATGATAATGATTACTTCTCACTTTTAAAAAATATTGAGCATACTAAGAAAGTTGACAGTATTTTAAAATTTGAATCCAATTCAAGTTTCAAGGTTGATTCTTCTGAAAAAGAACTAAAAAAAGACTACAGCAGAACTATTGTTGATGAGGGTGATGATAGTGAATCTAACACTTTCAAGAAAAAATTAACAGGTAGTCATTACTTTACTTCTGTATTTTCCACTCCTGTTTCTGCCGATTTCTTTAACAACTTCAAAAATCGCTTGCCTATTGGTAAGCATTTTCTATATTTCTCCTCACAAAGGTGGTTCATCCTCTTTCAGGTATTCCGAATTTGATTTAATCCTATTTAGGCATCCGCCTAATTATCTATTTACATAAATAGCCCCTTCACATTTCGTTAAGCGGGATTCAGTTGTATTGTTTTATACCAACTGGCAAAAGGATTATCACAAAAATCATATTTTAAAATTATTATGAAGAGAATACTCATGCTCTTGAGCTTGTGCGCGTTGTTGTGCAATATCAGTTGTAAAAAAGAAATAAAAGAAACAGAAAGCGAAACTAAGTTTCTAGTTACTAATCCAATAAAAATGGACACCTTAATCACTAAAGATTATGTGTCTCAAATTAATTCCATACGCCATATAGAAATTAGAACCCAAGAAAGAGGTTACTTGGATAAAATATATGTTGATGAAGGTCAATTTGTAAAAAAAGGGCAACTTTTATTTCAAATTATGCCTAAGATATATGAAGCCGAAATGCAAAAAGCTCAAGCTGAGTCTAATTTTGCTGAAATTGAATACAAAAACACCAAAAGATTGGCGGATAAAAATGTTGTAGCTCCTAATGAATTAGCTATGGCAAAAGCCAAATGGGATAAAGCCAATGCTGAATTATCTCTAACAAAAGTCCACCTTGGATTCACACAAATCAGAGCGCCATTTGATGGTATAATTGACCGTTTTCACGTAAGACCAGGGAGTCTTGTGGATGAAGGTGATTTACTAACTAATCTTTCTGATAACAGCCAAATGTGGGTATATTATAATGTTCCTGAAGCAGAATACTTAGATTACAAGGCTCAGGTAAAAAATAATACTCACATCAAAGTAAATCTTTTAATGGCTAATAATAAACTGTTTGATAGTCCAGGTATAGTAGAAACTATTGAAGCTGACTTTGACAATGAAACGGGTAACATCCCTTTCCGAGCAACATTTCCAAATCCTAATGGATTATTACGCCACGGTGAAACCGGTAATATCGAAATGAATGTTCCCCTAAACAATGCGATTATCATTCCTCAAAAAGCGACGTATGAAGTTTTAGAGAAACGATATGTTTTTGTAGTAGATAAAGATAACAAAGTACATTCCAGAGAAATTACTATTGGTACTGAAATGGAAGATCTTTATGTGGTGAGCAAAGGTTTAAATGAAAATGACAAAATACTTCTTGAAGGTATTCGCAAGGTAAAAGATAATGATAAGATTACTTATGATTATAAAAAACCTCAATCTATAATCTCCGATTTAAAACTACCTGCAGAATAATTTTCACAGTATAAAAAAATAAGACAATGTTTAATAAATTCATACAAAGGCCAGTCCTGGCTATAGTGATATCTCTTGTCATTATATTCATGGGAATACTGGCTATAAATACGCTACCCGTATCACAGTTCCCATCAATTGCCCCTCCAAGGGTACTTGTTAGTGTAGCTTATCCGGGAGCAAGTGCTGACGTATTAGTAAAATCTGTACTTATCCCAATGGAAAAATCCATTAATGGTGTACCGGGGATGAAATACATGACTTCTGATGCAACCAGTGCTGGTGAAGCTACTATACAAGTAGTTTTTGATTTGGGTACTGATCCTAATCAGGCCGTTGTAAACGTAAAAAACCGTATTGAACAAATCACAAACCGACTACCTGAATTGGTACAACGTGAAGGTATTGTAGTAAACTTTACTGCTCCTAATATGTTGATGTATGTGAATCTTTACAGTAAGAATAAGAATGCAGATGAAAAGTTCCTATACAACTATGCCAGTGTAAATATTGTAAATGAGCTAAACCGATTACCTGGTGTAGGTAGTTCACAAATTTTGGGTAGTAGACAGTATTCTATGCGTATTTGGCTAAAACCTGATAGAATGCGTGCGTATAATGTTTCTACAGATGAAGTAATGGAAGCATTATCTGAACAAAGTATTATTGGTTCTCCGGGTAGAATTGGACAAAGTTCTGGTAAACGTTCACAGTCATTAGAGTACGTATTAACATATGAAGGACGATATAATGATACCAAACAATACAAAAATGTTATTATTCGTGCAAATGCAAATGGGGAAATACTTCATCTAAAAGATGTTGCTGATGTAGAATTAGGAAGCGAGTTTTATGATATTTATTCCAACTTAAACAATCATCCTTCTGCCGCTATTGTATTAAAACAAACCTATGGAAGTAATGCCAGCGATGTAATTAAAGAAGTAAAAGCGAAACTGGAAGAAATTAAATCCAGTTCTTTCCCGAATGGAATGGACTATGAGATTAGTTATGACGTTTCTAGCTTTTTGGATGCCTCTATAGACAAAGTAATCCATACATTGGGTGAAGCTTTTGTATTGGTTGCATTGGTTGTATTCGTATTCCTTGGGGATTTACGTTCCACATTAATTCCAATTATTGCCGTTCCAGTATCGCTTATTGGAGCTTTTATTTTCATGCAATATTTTGGTCTTACCATCAACTTAATTACTTTGTTTGCTCTTGTATTAGCTATTGGGGTCGTTGTCGATGATGCCATCGTCGTCGTCGAGGCCGTCCATGCCAAGATGGAGGAGGAACATCTCTCTCCTTATAAAGCCGTAAAAAAAGTACTTCGTGAGATTAGTGGTGCTATTATAGCAATTACATTATTGATGACAGCTGTATTCGTTCCTGTTGCCTTTATGACTGGTCCTGTAGGTGTATTCTATAGACAATTCTCTATTACAATGGCTACTTCTATTGTAATTTCAGGTATTGTTGCTCTTACCCTTACTCCAGTATTGTGTGCTATGATTTTAAAAAATAATCATGGCCAACCAAGAAAGAAAACACCTATCAATAGATTACTTGATGTTTTCAATAATGTATTTGAAAAAATTACAGGAAAATATGTAGGGTTACTAAAATTAATTGCAAATCGTAGAGTCGTTACTTTCGGTATCCTTATCGCTTTTTGTGGTGGAATATGGTTAACGAGTAGTAGTCTTCCATCTGGTTTTATCCCTAATGAAGATCAGGGTATGATTTATGCAATTATTCAAACTCCTCCAGGTTCTACATTGGAAAGAACAAATGATATTGCTAGAGAATTACAGCAAGTTGCTGGACGTGTAGAAGGTATTAAATCTGTTTCAGCCTTAGCGGGTTATGAAGTACTAACAGAAGGTCGTGGATCTAACGCGGGTACTTGTATTATTAACCTTAAAAACTGGTCCGATCGTAAGCATACTGTTACTGAAATTATTGAGGAATTAGAGGTAAAAGCCAAGAATATCCCTGGAGCAACTATAGAATTCTTTGGTCCACCTGCTGTACCTGGATATGGAGCTGCCGGAGGTTTTTCACTACGTTTATTGGATAAAACTAACTCTGATAATTATAAAGATTTAGAGAAAGTAAACGATAAGTTTATGGCTGAATTAGGCAAACGTAAAGAGTTAACAGGTCTATTTACCTTCTTTAGTGCCAACTATCCACAGTATGAACTTCAAATTGATAATCAGGCTGCCATGCAAAAAGGTGTTTCCATTGGTAAAGCCATGAATAACCTATCAATTTTGGTCGGTAGTACCTATGAACTTGGTTTCGTTAAGTTTGGTACTTTTTATAAAGTATATGTACAATCCTCTCCAGAATACAGACAGTTACCAGAAGATGTGTTGAAATTATATGTGAAGAATAACCGTGATGAAATGGTTCCTTATTCTGCTTTTATGAAAATTAAAAAGACACAAGGACTTAATGAAATTACACGTTATAACATGTATACTTCTTCTGCGATTCGTGGGGAACCTGCAAAAGGATACAGTAGTGGTGAAGCGATTGCAGCAATTCAAGAGGTTGCACAAAAAACGTTACCACGTGGATATGGTATTGACTGGGAAGGACTTTCTAAAGATGAGGCTGCTCGTGGAAATGAAGCAATTTATATTTTCATCGTTGTATTAGCCTTTGTGTACTTAGTATTAGCCGCACAATATGAAAGCTTTATCATACCACTTGCAGTAGTATTCTCATTGCCTGCAGGGATTTTCGGATCATTCATTTTACTTAAAATGTTTGGACTTGCAAATGATATTTATGCACAAGTTGGACTCGTCATGCTGGTCGGACTGCTCGGGAAGAATGCCGTATTGATTGTCGAATTTGCCGTCCAGAAGCATTTGGAAGGATTCACGATACTTGAAGCGGCTATTGAAGGTGCAAAAGTACGTTTCCGTCCTATTTTAATGACTTCATTTGCTTTTATTGCCGGATTAATTCCTCTAGTTATTGCTACAGGACCAGGGGCAATAGGAAACCGCACAATAGGTACTTCTGCCGCCGGAGGTATGCTCTTTGGAACCATTTTCGGGGTTATTATTGTTCCGGGACTATACTACATATTTGGCACACTGGCAGATGGCCGTAAGCTGATTAAAAATGAAGATGAAAGACCATTAACTGAAGAAATTGACCATCATGTTAAAAAGAAATAAATACGCAGCAATTGCCTGCATACTATTACTGAGTGTTATAGGATGTAAAGCACCTGCTTTAGTCCAAAAAACAGAAAATAAAACTGTACCTGCGAGTTATAATGACTCGCAGGATAGCACTAATATTGCTAAAGTAAAATGGAAAGACTATTTTACAGATCCAAGTCTTGGTGCTTTAATTGAAACGGCATTGAGTAATAATCAGGAGTTGAATATTACCTTACAAGAAATCGAAATTTCTAAAAATGAAATCAGAGCTCGAAAAGGAGAATATCTACCTTTCATTGGTGCAAAAGCTTCTGCAGGTCTTGAAAAAGTAGGCCGATATACGAGTAAAGGAGCAAATGACGCTAACACTGAAATTAAACCCGGCAAAGAAACTCCTGAACCATTGCCAGATTATATGGCTGGACTTTATGCAACATGGGAAATTGATGTTTGGGGCAAACTTCACAATGCTAAAAAAGCAGCTGTAAGTCGATATTTATCTACTGTGGAAGGAAAAAACTTCATGGTTACTAACCTTATTGCTGAAATTGCCAATTCATATTATGAATTATTAGCCCTTGATAATCAATTGGAAATCCTAAACAAGAATATTGCATTGCAAAACAATGCTTTTGAAATTGTTAAACTACAAAAAGAATCGGCTAAGGTTACAGAATTAGCTGTACGCAGATTTGAAGCACAATTACTCAATACAAAAAGTATTCAGTATGATGTGCAACAAAAGATAACCGAAACTGAAAATCATCTTAACTACCTGGTTGGTCGATTCCCACAACCTATTCAACGTGATGCTCCGGCATTCAATAATTTAATACCGGAAGTTATTCATGCGGGTATACCGTCACAGTTATTGGCTAATCGTCCTGATATTAAACAGGCAGAATTGGACCTTGCTGCTGCCAAATTGGATGTGAAAGTAGCTAAAGCTCGTTTTTATCCTTCATTGGGTATTTCGGCTGGTATAGGTTACCAAGCTTTTGATCCTTCTTATTTGGTGAAAACACCGGAGTCGTTACTGTATTCATTAGCAGGAGATATCACTGCTCCATTAATCAATAGAAATGCTATTAAAGCAACGTATTACAGTGCGAATTCAAAACAAATTCAAGCAGTTTACAACTATGAGCGTACTATTTTAAATGCTTATATTGAAGTTGTTAATCAAGTTTCAAAAATCAATAACTTAGAAAAAAGCTATGATTTGAAATCAAAAGAAGTTGAAGCATTGATGGTATCTATTGATATTTCAAATGATTTATTTACATCCGCTCGTGCCGATTATATGGAAGTATTAATGACGCAACGTGATGCATTAGAATCAAAATTTGAGCTTATTGAAACCAAAAAACAGCAAATGAATGCGATGGTTAATATCTACAAAGCATTAGGTGGTGGATGGAATTAAATCTGTCAAGATAGAAGTTTAGCCTACTCAAATTATTTTTAATGAAAGCCTTCAGGACAATTGTTCTTGAAGGCTTTTTTTTATTACTTATCTCAAGAAATATCCTGGAGACTATTATTTAAGATACTTTAAAAACATTCCGTTATCTTAGTACTACATAAAATATAAGTCAGGTAGAATGAATAAAACAAAAATAATTATTGCCGGTATTGGAGGTGTTGGAGGATATTTTGGCGGTTTATTAGCCCGTCATTTTCAAAACAGTCCAAGTGTTGAAATTAGTTTTATTGCCCGTGGAGAGCACTTAAAAGCGATTCAAAATAATGGCCTTACTGTGATTAATAGTACTGAAACATTTACTGCTAAGCCAGCTATCGCAACAAATAATCCCCCTGAAATTGGGATTGCCAACTTCATTATTATCGCTACAAAAAGCTATGATCTTGAAAATGTAATGCATCAACTACAGCCTTGCATTGATAGAAACACCATCATTTTGCCTTTATTGAATGGTATTGTAAGCAAAGAGCAATTACAGAAAATCTATCCTGACAACACCGTTTTAAATGGTTGTGTTTATATTATATCCCGCCTAAAAGAGCCTGGAATAGTTGAAAATAGTGGGAACATACAAAAACTTTATTTTGGACTTGATACTCCATTAAATAATCAAATACTTTTATTAGAAGACCTCTTAAAACAAGCTGGAGTTGAGGCTATACTTTCAGAAAATAGCACTGAAATTATCTGGGAAAAATTCATTTTTCTTTCTCCTACCGCTACAGCGACTTCTTATTTTGATCAAAACATTGGACCTTTATTAGAGGATGACAATCATCGTACTATTTTAATGGGATTAATTGAAGAAATAACACGAATTGCCAAAGCTCGAAAAGTCGCTATTTCTGAGGATATTGTTGCCTTAACCATGAAAAAGTTAGAAGCATTACCTTATCAGGCTACTTCATCGATGCATACGGATATAAGAAACAATAAACCCAATAACGAACTGGAATCGTTAACTGGGTTTATTATTACCGAAGGACAAAAGTATAATGTCCCTACTCCTACTTATTCAATGCTTTATAATAAGCTCTCGGAAAAATTCAGAAAATAGAACTATACTTAAAGCACGTTTCATAATCTTACAATTTTTCTAAAATTGCTTCTTTAAATTTTCCATCTTCCTTCGAATACATTCCTAAATTTCCGTTCTTTTCTATCACATAGTATTCATTATGCTTATTGTTAGTTTCATATCGGGTTTTATTCTTATATCTACGTTTTGTCAATTTTTGAACTAATTGCCCAGCCTTAGTAAAATTATTTTCAGCATATTCAGACTTCAGTAATAATTGGTTTTTTTCATTAACTAAAAATATTCTACATGGCATTATTGCATCATAATCTTTCCAAATTTTCAAAATTTGTCCTGAAACTTTTACTTTATTGAGTTTATCCATTGATTCTTTTGTAGCTCCTAAAATATTCACCTTTAAAATAGGAGAAAAATGGGTTGTTGCCCAAGCACCATGTCCAACTTTATTTCCAGGTAAATAATAGCATATCCAAATTTTATCAAACTCATTTCTTTCTTTTTTAATTTTATAAGCAATTTTTTCTAATTCTATTTCACTTATTGGTCCGTTTAGTCGTACATCAATACTGACTTTTCCTAATGATAGATTTCTATCTTCACTAATAATTTTATATGATTTACTTAAATATTCTATCTTAACTTCTGTATTTATTAAATTTTCAGTCAATATTTCTATTGCATAATTTTTTGAATTTGTATTACAGAAAAACATTGCAATAAAACTTATAATTATATTTTTTTTCATCTTAACAGTTTGTTTTTTTTTATATATTAAAATATTATAAGATATTATATAATACTATAAACGATAGAATTACAATTAACATTACCCCGAAACATCCTCTATTATTATACTTTGTTTCTTGTGGTGTGCTAGGTATTGTGTTATAAAAACTCTTTGTTTTATTACTCCCTCTGCTATCAAATGAATCTGAAACATAAGTCCCATCTTTTCTGTAATAAGATCTTCTATATCCCATAATTCATTTGTTTTATTTGCTTAATCATAATTTTCCTTTTAGAAGTATTTTTATCTTTATTTCTATTGTAAAATTAGAATCTTAACTTTATTATTTTTTGCGGGTTCCCGTAAATCAGAAAATTTTTAATTCTATTTTAAATATATAATTAACAATGTACTAATCCGCAGTGGTCTTCGGTTGTTTCTAACTGTAAAGTAGGATGTTGAATATTATATTGTTTCATCAAATTCATTACTTTTTTATTGATTTGTTCCATCAATGGTATATTTGAATCTTTGACCACAATATGCAATGTTCCTATATTGTAATTGCCATCCATCGTCCAAATATGTAAATCATGAAAGCTTTGTATTCCTTCTATATTTTGAAGCTCTTTGGATAAATCCTCTACGTTCACATCCTCTGGTACGGATTGTAAAAATATTTTCATAGTACTAATCATAATGTTTGTGGCATTATAACTAATAAACAAGGCTATTCCAATGGCTAATAATGGATCAATCCAAAACCAGTTTGTAAAATGAATTACTATAGCTCCAATCAAAACAGCCACCCAACCTAATACGTCTTCTAACAAATGCAACATAACGGCTCTACTATTATGATTTGATCCATGATTATGAGCATGCGAATGTCCATGGCTATGATCACAATCTTCTTTTTGCCCTTCTTTATTTGATTTTCTAATTTTCAAGAATGCAAAACCATTAATTGCAATACCCAATAGCGCTAACCATACCATTCCAGTACTATTAACTTCATGGGGTTGCATAAAGGATTCTACTGCTTTAATAATCATGCCTACTGCACCAATCAGCAGAAAAACTGCCATTCCCAAAGCTGATAATAATGTAAAGCGTTTGTATCCGTATGAAAATTTGGAGGATCTTTTTTTACCTGATATTTTTTCCAAAAGTACAGCTGATCCTATTGCCATTGCATCCATAAAATCATGAAAAGCATCGGCTAAAATAGCTGTTGAATTGGTTAATATTCCTCCAATAACTTCAATAATTGAAAAGGATAGATTCAACCAGAAGGCAATAGATAACGCTTTTCCGTTTGAGGTATGACTGTGTCCGTGATGATGTCCCATAAAATGTATTTTTTTAATACTACAAAGCTAGTGTTGCATTTCTAAAATATACATGGAGAAAAAGAAGTATGAACTGGACTAATCGAGGATTTTGTTTTTAAATGCGATCGGGGAAACCCCTACAATCTTTTTAAAAGATCGGGAAAAATAGTCTGGATCTTCATAACCCAAAGCAATGGAAATCTCTTTAATCGATTGATCTGAATGATATAATAATCGTCGGGCTTCCAGCATTACACGCTGTAGAATATGATGGGAAACAGAATATCCTGTAACCTGACTTACACATTCATTTAAATAGGATGTGGAAATATTCAAAAGACCTGCATATCCCGCTGGTCTTTTAATATTCTTGAAGTTCTTTTCGAGTGTTGTCCTGAAATTTCTATTGATAATTTCTGCTCGGGTAATAATTGTGATAGGTTCTGTATGTTGCATATATTGCCCAATTACTAAGCCTGCAAAGGCATTATAGCAATCGTTTAATATTTCGGCATATACTTTATCTTTTTTACATTTTGAAGCTCGTATGCATTGTTCCAACATTGATTTGAAAAACAAGAAATCTTCTTGTTCTAATGTTATCGGTTGAATGGATAAATGAGATTGTTCAAGATATTCCAGATAAATCGTATTCAGACTATCGCTGTCCATCCCAATTAAATGAAAATCAGCTTGATGTGCATTCCTAATTCGATGTACTTGATTCGGGTGTATGTATAATATAGATGGTGCAGTTATGGTGTGACTTTCAAAATCAATTTCAAAATCAACAGAACCTTTTTGTGCTAATAAAAAAATATGGTAATCATGTCGGTGTGGATGTCCTGCTTCCCCCGAAGAAGAATAGTTTTCTTCCGTAATTCTTTCCAAAGAAATTCCGTGTCCAAACTCTTCCCCTATATGATTCACGGGAATTGACTTCCTATTCTCGATCTCATTTTTAGATTTAAACTCTTGTAATTCTTTCTTTATTTCTTTCATTTTCAACTATTCTTCTCGACCTCAAAAAACATGTATCTTTTACAATATCTAGTGATTTTTTTATGAATTGTTATGAGTTTTCTCTGTATTTCATGCCCATTAGTTTATTGGGTTTGAGATAAATATAATCTTCTTTAAAATCAATTATTATATTAAAGCGTTTCAATAGATCGTTTCCTAAAAAATTAATTTCAAAACGAGTTGGATTATTACTTCCTAAAAGATAAGTTGGTATATTGGTCAGCATCAAATTCTCCATTTGAAATGCAGGAGCTTCTACAATTTTAGTTTCATACTTTACTCCTCTTGGATCACTCAAAACAGATGTTTTAATCAGCTTCAAGTTTTTAGGGAAATTTTGTTTAGCCATCCACGTACTATCTAAAATGATAGCCTGATCTGAACCGGTATCTACCAAAAATTTTCCTTCATATTTTTTATTCTCAATATCAAAAGTTCCTGTCATACAGACAAAAGACTGGATAAAATCTAATTTTGATTTTGTATAGCCTTTCAGTTTTTTAGGCAATTTAGAATGAACGATTAAAACATTATGGTCATAATCAATTTCAACCTGTTTGCCTTCAAAAAGATTCCAACCAAATCGTCCATCCATTTCACGAGCTGTAACTCCTGTCGGTACAATTTCTGGGTTTGTAAAAATTAGACTTCCCATTTGTACCGTATGCACTTTATTCAGATTATTATAATTTGGTACTACTTTACCTGCTAAAGCATCGGGTTGATTGGAAAGCAATTTCGTTTTTTTCAATATAGCATCTTTTGTAAAACGAAAATCAAATGATCCTACATCAAAATGTAAATTCAAGGTATCTGTACTATTCACAATCGACTGCACATGGATTGCATTGAAAGAGGTCAATGTAAACGGAATCGTATCGTGGGTAACTTTGTTACTCGCTATTTTAATTTCTGGACGTATCGCACTTGTTATTTGAGTATAACAAGAATCTTTCCCGTTCAATACGACAATAAAATTGTGTTTTGTACCAGGTTTCACTTTTACTTTAATAGAATCGATATCTGTATAGAAGGTAACCCATTTTGTTTCTCTGGTTCGATCGGCCGTATAAACGTCCAATTTTACATTGGGAGAAATTGTCCATGCATCTTTATACAAATAAGCTCCATCTTTAATAGCAACAGCCTTAGTGGTCGCTTTAATAATTGGTAATTTAGTCTGGGCAAGTAAGGTTTGTGCCCATAAAAATGGGATCAGTAAATAAATATACTTCATTTTTTATATTGGTTTTATCTTCAATTTGATTCTTTCTTCTTTCCAATTCCATTAGGAAACATTATTGCTAGTAAAACGCAAATGAGTAAAAAATTATATTCCATACCATTTCGACCTCCGCCCACAACAAACCACCCTTCCTTGAAATGAACCATAATAATTCCCATAATCAAGACTAGAATAGTAATAATAGAAGCCCATTTTACATATTTATTTGCTAACAGAAGTAATGCACATAGAACATGTGATAATTTTATAATCCACGCCAATAGAACTCCGTAGGGAGCAAATCCTACTTGGTTTAAATAAAAATTACCGAAATCATTTATACCGTTATCAAACATCCCAAATACACTGTGTGTCAAAAGAATAATTGATACAGCTATCCTCAATATTAGATTACCATCCATAATTTCGTTTTTAATATGTAATAACTTGTCGCTTTTTTACAAAAATATCTTCTGCTACAAATAACACATAATTTTAATGCTTTATCAAATAAATTTAATACAATAAAATAGTTGATATAAACTGAATCCTCTTACTCGCTGTTTAAATTATAATCCATTCTCTTTTGCAAAATTCAACAACTCTGTTACATTCCGTACTTGACATTTACTGAGCAAATTTCTTCTGTGAGTTTGAACGGTGAGAAAACTTAAAAACAAAATTTCAGAGATCTCTTGTGTTGATTTTCCTTCTGCTAAATGTGACAAAACTTCTTTTTCTCTGCGGGTTAATCGAGGAATGGTTCTGAAATCGTCAATGTGCATTCTATTCACAATACTTTTCACTTCATTGCTAAAGACCAATTCACCAGCAATTGCTTTCTGGATGCATTCCTTAAATTCATTAAGGGAGGCACTTTTCAATAAATAACCATTTGCCCCATTCTTTATCATTTGTAAAACTATACTCCGCTCTGCCTGACTACTCATAGCCAAAACAACAATCTGAGGATATATCTTCTTGATTTTTAAGCATAGGTCAATGCCATTGATATCTGGTAAAAATACATCCAATAAAATGAGATCTATTTTATGTAAATTTCCATATTCCAATAATGCTTTTCCAGACTTAAATGTTCTGATAATTTCTACAGCATCCGATTGGGAGAAAAGAACCTGTAGTCCTTCAATAACAATGGGATGATCGTCCACGATTACAGTTTTATATGATTTTACCATCTGTATTATGATTATACTGTTAACTCTATATTTATAGCCGTCCCTGTTTCTGGAGTAGAATCGATTTCGATTTTCCCGTTTAATAAATCGACTCTATTCTTTAAATTCTTCAATCCTAATCCTTGAAAATCGCCCATCTTATCGATATCAAACCCAACTCCATTATCTTCGATTGTAATAAAAAATCGGTCTTGATTCTGACTACAATCCACTAGAATAGTAGTACAATTAGCATGCTTTAGGGCATTATTCAATAATTCCTGTACAATTCTGTAAATTGTAATCTGAGCACTTTCTGGAATTGTATTCTCAATTTTATTGGATTGAAATTCAATCTGAATATCATTTGTATTCAATATGTGGCATAAATCATTCAAGGCATGTTCTAATCCTAATTTCAATAATGATTCTGGAATCAGATTATAGGATACTTGTCTTAATTCGGTAATGGAATTATTCAATAGCGTATTCATATTCTCTATTTCATCCGCATTTACTGTATCCAAAGCTGTGTTCACTTTTATAAATCTCATTTTTAAGGAGGACAACATACTTCCTATTCCATCGTGTAAATCACGGGCAATTCTTTTGCGTTCGGCCTCTTCTCCCCGAATCATGGCTTGCATAACATCAATTTCTTTTTGGTTCTTCAGATTGGTTAAATTCTGATCATAATTTTTGCGATGCTCTAATGCCATTTTTTTCTGGTTTTTAGAATTTCGCCAAAGAATTAAAACAAGGAGTACTAATATAAATAGTACTGCGACCAATAATCCATAGTATAGTTTGTTGTTTTCTGCAATCAATGAAGCTCTCTCTTTATGGGCTTCTAATTGGCTGATTTTCTTTTCATTTTCCGACTTGTTGAACTTCGCCTCTAGTGCTGCAATTTCTTCCCGATATTCAGATGCATTCAAACTATCGCTTAAAGTAATGTATTGAGAACTATACTTATAAGCATTTTTAGTATCTCCTAATTTTTCGTAGACAGACGCCAATTCTTTATTGTAATTTTTCTTATCTATAGTTAGTATATTCTCGTTGTTCAATAGCTCTTCCAGTAAATCTCTGGCTTCTGCATAACGGCCTAATTTTTTTAAAGGAAGATATTTTGCAAAGTTCAAGCGGTTTCTTAATAATATATTATGATGATAGTCACTATTTATAATTCCTTTATCATAACTTTTTATAGATTCTTCTAACTGATTTGTTTTAGAATAATACAATCCTTGTGCATAATAAAAACTACCATTTAAATTGGATTGAGGATACTTTCTCAAAATCGAATAGGTAATATCCAATGCTTTTTTTGCCTCTTCATACCGACCTAATTCCAATAAGTTTTCTGCTTTTATGATATATGTTTCTAATTTTGATTCCTCATAAGTATAACTCGCTTTGGATGCTTTATCAATGTATTCTATTGCCTTATTCAAATAATCATTCGCTTTTTCTCTTTCTAAAGCATTCATCGAAATAATCCCCAATGATTTATAAATACTACTTACTACTTCATAATCTTCGCCTTTGACTGCTAATGGCATTGCTTCTTCTACTAAAATACGCATCGCGCCTTTTTCATCACTCTCCATTTGTTTGAGTATCGACTGATTTTTAAGGATTGTTGCTCGGATTACGTAGGCTTCTTTTATTGGAAACTTCTTAAGCTCACCATTCGCCAAAGTCAATTGATTTCCATATCCCTTAATATCCCCTTTCAATAGATAATCCGTAGCATTATAAAGAATAGCAACGGCTTTCAAGAACTTATATTTGGGCGCTATTTCATTAGCCATAATCCTATACTCATTCGATAATTCAGCGTTTTTACTTCTTCGGTATATTTCGGAGAGTTTAAAACTATTAATACATTTTAAACTATCTGACTTAGTCGATTTTATCAACATTGTCAAACTATCTCTAAATGGTTTATCATCATCCAATGTATAAACACTTTGTGCCTGTAGCATTTGTGAAAAAAATACTATGCAGAAAAGTAATCTTAATCTATTTTTCATATAAAACAAAAATACAGTTTCATTATAATTTAAAATTAATATGCCTTTTTAGATCTCCAAAAATACCTGAAATCAGGTATAAAAATATACTTTTTTTCAGGTATATGAATACATTCTGTATCCCAATACTTTTGAATTTATAATTCTAAACAAAATAAAAATGAAAAAGTCTATTTTAAAATCAATCGGTATTATTGCAGTAGTAGTAATGAGTCTGACATCATGTAGCAGTAGTGATGATGATAATGGAGGAGGCGGAAACGCTAATCAAAGAAACGTAAAATTTGAGGTAACAGGAAATTTTACTGGTGACTTAAGTGCTACTTTTATTGTGGCTAGCGGTGGTGCTGTATCAGAAGATCTTCCTAGTTTACCATGGATAAAAGAAATCACTTATGAACCAAGTGTTTCTGGTACAGGTATCTCAGTAGGTGGTACTGGTGGTGTTGCTGGACAAACTTTAACAGTGAAAATATTTTCTGGTGGAACACTAATATCGACTACACCTGCGACGGCAAATAATAATGGTACAGTTACTATATCTGCTCCTTCGTATATTTTCCAATAAGTAAAATATGTTTTAATCATAGGGGCTAGTTTGGGACATTGCCCCTATGATTTTATATCATTATTAGTACGATCAATTCCGAAAATCAGAAATTCATTTTTCTTATTTCCTACTTATAGTTATGTCTGTTCAACTTTTATATATTCAATTTGCTTGCATAACAAATAAGGCCATTTTCTTATAATGATTATTTAATACCGTATTTATTTCTTTTGATTTTTTCATTACTTTTACCGACTAATCCTGTCTCTCAGTAGTGAAAACCGATAAGAAACCTAACATACTACATTTGCTGAAACCCTATCGTGGTTTATTGGCACTTTTATTACTTTTTACCGTTCTCAGCAATGCCATTAACCTTTGGCTGCCCAAAATAATATCCAAAAGCATTGATGCTTTTAGTGCGGGTACATTTGTTTACAAACCAGTACTTACCGAGTTTTCTATCGCGGTATTTTGTATCATGATTTTTGGTCTGTTTCAAGGTATTATACAAACGTATGCTTCCGAGAAAGTAGCCCGTGATTTGAGAAATCGACTTTCCAATACTATTTCTAGACAAACGAATGCTTTTATTGAAGAGGCTAATCCATCAAAATTACTGACCAACTTAACGGCCGATGTTGATTCTATAAAACTCTTTGTTTCACAAGCTTTGGTTGCCGTAGTTTCTTCATTATTCATTATCATTGGAGCAAGTGTATTATTATTTTCTATCAACTGGAAGCTAGCCCTTTGCGTTATTGCAATTATTCCTATTATTGGAATTACATTTTTCATGGTATTGCGCAAAGTAAGAACTTTATTCATTGCTAGTCGTGCAGTGACCGATCGCCTGAATAAAGTAATTAATGAAAGTATATTAGGTTCGGCTTTAATCCGTGTAATTAATTCACAACAATTAGAATATCATAAATTCCTTGAATCCAATACTAAAGCTCGTGATTATGGACTTTCTATTCTTGCTCTTTTTGCAGGACTTGTCCCTGTAATTACCTTTACAGCCAATATGGCGGGGTTAACGATATTAGCCTTGGGTGGACATTTTGTTATTGAAGGCAGTATGACTTTAGGGGATTTTGCCGCTTTCAACAGTTATCTTACTATGTTGATTTTCCCTATTCTTGTTATTGGTTTTATGAGTAATATTATGGCACAAGCCAGTGCTTCTTACAGTCGTATTATCAATATTATTGAAAAACCAGATCAACCCGAAACAGGAACAATTACTGATGATTTGAGTGGTGCTATAGCCTTAAATGACGTAAACATGTCCTATGGACAAACACCCGTTTTAAAAAACATTTCTTTTAATATCACACCAGGTTCCAAAATTGCGGTTATCGGACCTACAGCCGCCGGTAAAACGCAATTGCTTTATTTATTGACTGGTCTTATAAAACCTGATTCTGGCACCATCAATTTTGATGGTCATGCTATTGAGGAATACAAAAGTGAGACTTTTCACAGTCAAACAGGATTTGTATTTCAGGATAGTATTATCTTCAATATGAGTATCCGAGAAAACATTGCTTTTAGTGATACAGTAACCGATGAATTTTTACAGAAAGCTATTGAGACATCTGAATTAAAAGAGTTTATTGAAGCGCAGCCGCAAAAGCTGGACACCATCGTCTCCGAACGTGGTTCTAGTCTTTCCGGCGGACAAAAACAACGTATAATGCTCGCTCGTGCCTTATCCATCAATCCTAAAATTTTACTCTTAGATGATTTTACAGCTCGTGTGGATCAAAATACAGAAGAGAAAATATTAGGTAATATCAGAAATAATTATCCTGGATTAACCTTATTATCGGTTACTCAAAAGATCGCTGCTGTAACTCATTACGACCAAATCATATTAATGATGCAGGGAGAAATTATCGCTATTGGCCGTCATGAAGAACTGCTTCAGACTAGTCCTGAGTACATCCAATTATACCAATCGCAACAAAGTACCAGCAATTATGAATTATGATTTAAATAAACTTTCCAATAAGGAAAAGAAAATATCTACGATTGCCGGAGTAAAAAGTCTGTTGCAACTGATTGCTCATGAGCGTAAAAACCTCTTGTTAGCATCTTTGACAATATTACTGAATTCCTCACTCAACTTACTTGGCCCTTATTTAATAGGTCATGCAATTGATGTATATGTACAAAATAAAGAATACCATGGTGTATTAGTCATTTCTGGCGTGCTTTTAGGCATGTATTTGATTACTTTGTTCACCAGTTATTTCCAAACAAAATTAATGGGTGGTGTAAGTCAACGTATGTTGTTTACACTTCGAAATGCTATTTTCAATAAATTACAATCTCTGCCTGTTGCGTTCTTTAATGCAAATAAAGCTGGGGATTTGATTTCCCGAGTGAATAATGATGCGGATAAACTAAACTCTTTTTTCTCTCAATCCTTAACACAGTTTATTGGAAGCATTGTTACAATGACAGGCGCAGGAATCTTCTTGTTGTCTATCAATTTAAAGCTTGGAGCGGCTACGCTTGTTCCCGCAATATTCATTTTGATATTTACACAATTGGCTTCGGGATGGGTGAAACGAAAAAATGCAGCCAATTTAAAAAGTACAGGTAGCTTAAGTAGTGAAATTCAAGAAAGTTTAGCCAACTTCAAAGTCATTATTGCTTTTAATCGTCGTGACTATTTTAGAAAGCGTTTTAGTGAAGTGAATCAGCAAAATTACAATACATCGATTGGTGCAGGATTAGCCAATAACTTATTCTTGCCCGTTGCTACATTTTTCTCTGGATTAGCCCAATTGATTGTACTTACTTTTGGTATTTATCTTATTGCAGCAGGTGAGTTTTCTGTAGGTTTATTAGTTAGTTATATTGCTTATAGTACCAACTTTTATAATCCTTTAAGACAGTTGGCAACACTATGGACCAGCTTCCAGGTGGCCATGGCAGGTTGGGATCGCATCAACCAAATTCTTTCACTGGAAACGAATTTAGTACAACTTAAAGAAACTACTCCTTCTTCTGATTCATCTGCTTTTGTAGAATTCAGAAATGTTCATTTTGGTTATGATGAAAAAGAAATTTTACACAATATATCTTTAGAATTAGAAAGAGGAAAAACGTATGCTTTTGTAGGGCCTACGGGTGGTGGAAAAACGACCACGGCCTCTCTTATTGCTCGTTTATATGATCCTACGGCAGGAACAGTTTTCCTAAATGGAAAAGATATTCGTACTTATAATGATCAGGAACGTACACAGAAAATTGGTTTTATCCTACAGGAGCCTTTTCTATTTACGGGAACGGTAAAGGAAAATATTTTGTATGGTAATGATGCGTATGCAAATTATACTAACGAACAATTGGAAGAAGCAATCCATGAAGCTAATCTTGAGAGTCTTTTAAAGATTTTTGAAAATGGACTTGAAACGGTAGTTTCCTCCAATGGGGATAGTATTAGTTTGGGCCAGAAACAGCTTATTGCTTTTATGCGTGCTGTATTACGAAATCCTGAAATTTTGATTCTGGATGAAGCTACAGCAAATATTGATACGGTTACAGAACAACTATTAGAAAACATACTCAATAAACTTCCTCAAAAAACAACTCGTATTATTATCGCACACCGCTTGAATACCATAAAAAATGCTGATGTTATCTTCTTTGTGAACTCGGGTGAAGTTATTCGTGCTGGTTCATTTGAGGATGCAATGGACAAATTATTAAAAGGAAAAAGATCAAGTTAATTTTGACTTCTTTACTATAAAACAAAACACCGCATGCATTTGATTGAAATGTATGCGGTGTTTTGATATAAAATTGATTTTTATTGATTGACTAAGGGTGATAATCGGGTGCCTAGTAATTCTATCGCTTTCATTAATTTATAATGTGGTAAAAAGGCATTATCCATTTGGAAAGTAACTCTTGTAATTCCTCCTAGAGCCTCACTGTGACGTAAAATCTTTTCGGCTACTTCTTCTGGACTTCCAATGAGCAACGCTCCTCGCTCTCCTCTTTGGGCTTCAAATCGTTCACGAGTTACAGGAGGCCACCCTCGTTCTTTCCCTATTTTAGTAAATGTTTCTGCATAACCTGGATAAAAATCCTGAATAGCTTCTTCGGTAGTTTCGGCTATATAACCAATAGAGTGTAATCCCACTTTAAGCTGTTCTGGAGCATGTCCTGCCTTTTCTCCTGCTTCTCGATATAGGTCAACCAAAGGACGGAAACGATGTGTTTCTCCTCCAATAATAGCCACCATCAAAGGCATTCCTAATGTCCCTGCTCGCACAAAAGACTCTGGTGTTCCTCCTACACCTAGCCAAATCGGTAACGGGTCTTGTAGTGGTCTTGGATATATGGGTTGATTCTTAAGAGCAGGTCTAAATTTTCCTGACCAATTTACCACTTCATTTTTTTGAATATCCAGTAATAATTCTACTTTTTCGATAAATAATTCATCGTAATCTTCTAATTTATATCCAAATAAGGGAAATGATTCTATGAAGGAACCTCGTCCTACCACCATTTCTGCTCTTCCCTTAGAAATTAAATCTAGTGTTGCATAGCTTTGAAATAATCGTACTGGATCTGCTGCACTCAAAACAGAAACAGCACTGGTTAATTTGATTTTTTTCGTTCGGGCTGCCGCAGCGGCTAATAGCATAGCAGGTGCAGAATCTAAAAATTCCTTGCGGTGATGTTCTCCAATACCGAATACATCTAATCCCATTTTATCGGCATATTCTATTCGCTCTAATAATTCTGCAATAACTTCTGTACTACTTAAAGATATGCCCGCTTCATTACGAAATGTTGCTGAGGCAAAACTATCTATTCCTACTTCCATACTATTTATTTTATGTGATATTATTATTGTACTCAAACTTCTTGTTCTATAAATATATCAATTTCAAATTGTAAAATATTTGACGTTGTATTTTATTTAAGATAAGCTTTTTACAAAAAAAGAAAGGACGAGCAAATTGCTCATCCTTTCTCCACTAAACATTCTAATCAAAATAACCATGTATAATCAGAATATTATAAAAAACTAAAGTAACAGTAAACATAAAATCGCTTATTGCATTATAATACGAAATAGGCATTTTTTACCGGTTCAATATGATGAAGTTCATTTTTCGGTTTTGGAACGGTTTCATCAAATTCATCTCTAAATTCATTCACCATCTGCATTAATACATTTTCAATCGAAATCGAAATCGCTACAACTGGTGTATCTGTAGGTCTATTTTCAAATGGGTCTTGTAAATGAATCGCCATTTTCTCAATCAGGAAGAACGCAGCTCCAATGGTTGTTACTAATGGAATTTGTAACCATCCTAATAGACCTGTTAATCCAAATGGTAATAATATGATGAACAAGCACAGTGTAAATCGTATGTACATACTGTAGGTTGTTGGGAAAATAGTATTCTTAATTCGCTCACATTTACCCATAGAATCACATAATCGCGATAATGTATTATCGATTTCAACTTGTTGGTACTTATTGATCTTTCCTTCATCTTTTGCTCTTCTCAGTGCTTTTGAGTGCAGAATTAACAATGCATTAGGGACGTGTTTGTGTTTTTTCACATACTTATATTCTTCTGGTGATAGAATATTTTCAATCGGTTTCAAGGGATCTTTTCCTTTTAAGGATTGTCCTAAACTATAACACCAAGCAGATTGTCTTTTGGCAAAATCTTCTTTAAAGTCATTTGCTTCTACTGAAAAATCTGGGTCTTTATAAAATCCTATCACCTGACGGATTAATGTTCGCGAATCGTTTACAATTGCTCCCCATATAATTCTAGCTTCCCACCAGCGATCATAAGCCTGATTAGATTTGAAGGCTAATAAAAGTGATATAATGGTACCAATAATTGTTGGTATTGCAATCGGTATGTTTAATGCGTCTGTTTCGTTATAGCGGTGAAACAGTTCAAATGAAATAGCATACAGAATTACGAGAATAAGCTCAACCTTGATTTTCCCAAGGACGTATTTCATTGGTATTTTCTTTTTTAATAGCATCTCTTTTTATTTTAAATTCATATACTCATTTCTCGAAATCCTTTGATTTCAAACCATCTCCTCATATAAAGAAAGAACGGGTAACCCTAGTGTTTCATTGACAGATGACTCAGTACTTCTTTTAAATTTTATTTTTTCTGGCTTACGTGTTTCAATCAATAAATTGATCTTATTTTTTGAAATTGCTTCTGTAATGAGTGGTGTAATTTCTTCTAGTTTTTGGTCTTCAAAAACTTTTGCCTGACTTACAATTCTAAAATCAAATTGTCCTTGCATTAAGGATTGTAAATCTTCTGCCTGAAGTCGTGATTTTGTTTTTTCTAAATACAAAGCGGTATTCAAATCATGTTCTTCAAAATGGTCACTTAGGTGTAATATGGGACACTTTCCATTTAATAGAATTTGCAAGAAGAGTTTATGGATTTTCTTTTGTGCTGTTTTATAGGATGGAGCTAATATGGTCAATCCAATATGATGGTGCTCCATTAGATTTTTTAATATTGGCGAAGAGATACCGTATTGATTGCAGATTTTTAAAGCACAATTTGATGAATTGGATGCTAATATTCTGCAACTCTTTAAGATCTGTTGTTGTGAAACAGTCATTTCACTTTTAAGGTTTCTCAAAAAGAAGGCTGAAGATTCAGTTTCTAAAACTTCTGATACTTGTAATAGGATAATCGTGCAATGCTCCCCTTTAGATTGTTTAATCGCCGTTTTTACCGCGTTAATTGTATCTAAATCAAGTGTCGTTGGTATAAGTAAATTTTTCATATGTATATTTTTTATACATACAAATTAAGAGCGTCAAGATTATAGGTCTCTTAGATTAAAATTAGAATTTTCTAAAATTTCACATTAGAATTTCTAATCTTGGTTTTTTAGGAATGTAATATTCACTACTGTTCCTTTACCTGTCTCCGATTGGATTTGTAATTTACCATGGTGCATACGAATGATTTTCATTGCCAAAGGCAAGCCTAATCCATATCCATTGTATTTGGATGCTATTTTGCCACGGAAAAAAGGTTCATATAAATAAGGAATATCTTCGGGTGGGATTCCAATACCAATATCCGTAATGCTAATCTTAATTTTTGTTTTATCGGCAGATAGTACTACAAATACCTCATCATTATCGGAATACTTCACACCATTTGAAATAATATTATTCAAGGCTAATTCCAATAAAGGTCTATTACACGGAATGGTCAGTAATGATTCGTCCTCGGGAATCGTATTCAATTTAATATTTACTCTATTGTCAGGATAAATTTTGTCCATAGAAGCTTTTACTTCCATCAATAATTCATCCATTCGGGCAATATCAAGCACTTGTTTTGTACCATCGTATCCCGTTTGTGTGAGTTTTAAAAGGCTTTCTGTTAGATTTCCTAATTTTGAAGCCTGTTTATTAATATTTCCGAGTGACTCAATGTATTCTTCTCTTTCTCTATCTTTCAACAGCATTATTTCTGTTTCTGCAATAATCGTAGTGATTGGTGTTTTTAATTCGTGTGAGGCATTATTAATGAAGTTTGCTTGTATTTCAAAAGAAGTCTCTAGCCTGTCCAACATATCATTGAATGTTTTGGTAAGATCTGAAATCTCATCATTCCCTTCTACATCGGGTAATCTATTGTGTAAGTTTGAAGCACTGATTCGTTTTACTTCTTTGGTAATGTTCGCCATTGGATTAATAACTCTTCGGGCTAGCACCTTCCCGAAAAAGTAGGCTAATATTAGAAATCCGATACCTCCAAAGATTAACAACTGTAGAATGTATACAACACTAGTATTCCCACGTTGATCCTTCGCCGTTACAATAACCATATACTTTTGTCCAGATTCATTAAATACTTGGGCATAGTAATAGCGATAATCTTCTTCTACCCAACTGGAACCTGTACTCATGACTTTTGCATAAAATTCTGGTGGCAAATGCAAATCGGTATTGTATTCAAAGGTATTTGCTCCATTAATTTTCAGTACATAATCTTTTTCTTCAATTAGTCCTTCTAAACTTTCGTTCTTAAACTCCTGAAAATAACGTGTTTTTACCAAATCATTTTGGTAATAAATGGTTGAAGTAATTTTTGCTCTATCCTGTAGTCTCTTTAAAAAGTAATATTGGTTATTCTGTTTGAACAGAAAAAAAACCGCGGCACTTAAGAGTAGTGTGCTAAAGCAGGAAAGCGCTATATAGGTAATTGTGATTTTCTTTCTTATCTGCATGGTACTATGACGATTTTATAACATAACCCAGACCTTTTACAGTATGAATCAATTTGTTCTGATAGGGCTTATCAATCTTATTTCTTACATAATTAATGTATACATCTACAACATTTGTATTCATATCAAAATTAATATCCCAAACATTATCTAGGATGTGTTCTCGTGATAGAATTGTTCCGGCATTCTTTGCTAAATAATATAATAACTTAAACTCTTTGGCTGTGAGTTGTATGGATTGCCCATCTCTTTTGACCGACTTGGTTCTTCCATCGACTTCCAAATCATCGATAATAATCTTGTCATTCGGTTTATGTTCCTGAGTAGATCGTCTTGCTAAAGCACTAATTCTAGCTTCTAATTCTAAGAATTTAAATGGTTTTGCTAAATAGTCATCGGCTCCAGCATTCAGTCCTGTAACTACATTCTCTGTCGTTCCCAAAGCGGTTAATAGTAGAATGGGTACAAAGTTTTTTGCAGCTCTTAATCTTCGGCAGACTTCTATTCCATTAATATCTGGAAGCATCACATCCAGAATAATAACATCGAATGTGTGATTTTGAATCATTTCCAAGGCTGTTCTTCCATCCATCGCTACGCTTACTTCGTTGTTCTTTTCTGAAAGACCTTTTCGAATAATGGATAAAAGATTCGGTTCATCTTCTACTACTAATAATTTCATAAAAATCAGGGAAATTTTTAATGTGCAAACGCAAAAATAGGTATTGAATTCTTAAGTTTTTCTAAAACAATTCTTTTTTTATTATTTTTCATCTTTTGACATCTATAGGATCGGTTCCTGATTATAATGAAAATTTAGCGGTTATTTATTCTTCTTTTCTAAACGTTGCTACTCGATTTAGTTAGTAATTCACCTTTCAAAATCTTATCCTGACTATTTGCTCGAATTGTTAAAATTAACTGTGAAGCCCCTAGAAACAGGTATCAATGCTTCCAATGAGCCTTTTTAATCATTTTTTCGCCCTTATTTTGAGGACTAATTAACTCAAAAGAAAAAATTATGACAAAAGAACTAAACTTTATTTTTCTCTGTTTTTTATTATGCTGTTTATCCGCTTCAGCACAATCCTATCAATGGGGCGGCAGTTATGGCGGAGATGGAGAAGATGTTGCCTTTTCCCTACATGTAGATCCAGCAGGAAATTCTTATACCACAGGATTTTTTACAGAAAATTGCGATTTCGATATGAGTCCAAATAATTATATACTTAGTACGAGTATCTTTTATCAGGCATTTGTAATGAAAACAGACAATGCAGGGAATTTTGTATGGGCAAAACAATTTGGTAGCGATGAGGCCTTTGATTATGGTACTGCTGTTACTACAGATGCTGCTGGTAATGTTTATGTTACCGGAACGTTTCAGGAAACGGGTGACTTTGATCCCGGTACTGGAGAATTTATGTTAACTACAAATGGTGGCATTGATATATTTGTAGTCAAACTTGATCCTAATGGAAATTTCGTTTGGGCAAAAAACATAGGTGGTTTGGAATATGAAGAAAGTAATGGTATAGGAGTCGATACTCAAGGCAATGTCTATATTTCTGGTTATTTTTATAATGAAGTCGACTTTGATCCAGGTGCTGGCGTATACAATTTAACACCTGCAGGTAATGAAGGTAACGGAGATGGATTTGTTGTTAAATTATCCTCGAATGGAGATTTTGTCTGGGCAAAACAATTTGGTGGTGACAAATTTGATTTAGCTACAGCCATGAAGGTTCGTCCAAATGGAGATACTTATATTACAGGCTATTTCAAAGAAACTGCTGATTTTAATCCTAATCCAACTGAAACTTTTTTGCTAACTACTCCACCACAAACGGTAGCAGGGTTCTTATTACATTTAAATAGTGATGGGGCTTTCATTAAAGCTGTAAAAACAGGAACGTCTTTAAATGAAATTCAAAATTTAGCGATCGATGTTGATGCAAATGATGCTGCTTATATCACGGGATATTTTGGGGAATCGGCGAGCTTTGATACTCCTACTCCAACGGCATTTACTGCTACATCAGCCTTAAGTGGTTATCTTGCTAAAATTAATAGTGATGGAACAATAGCTTGGGCCAAACAGCTTCCAAGCGAACAATTCACTGGAGGTTTTGATATTGCTGTCAATTCCCTGAATGAAGTTCTTGTTACAGGCTATTATGATGGAATATTACAACTGGGCACCACTACTTTAACAAAGGAAACAGACAAGGCTATGGAGAGCTTTTTTGCTAAACTAAATGCTAATGGTGATTTCATTTCTGCCTTCCGCTTTGGGGGTGTCGATGCAATTGATCGTGCTGGAATTGCTGTAGATGCTACAGATAATATTTACCTCACAGGAGTATATCAAGGTTCTGCAAATATTAATCCAGTTCCTGGGCAAGCAAATTTGGTTACCGCAGTCGATTTTAGAGACGATTATCTGATTAAAATGTCAAATACTACTTTATCAGTACCAGATGTACAACCAAATGTAACATTGAAACTATATCCTAATCCTTCAAATAGCTACATTAATCTGAAAAGTTCAGTTCCATTAGTGGATAAAAACTATATGGTTTTTGATTTAACGGGAAGACAAATTCTATCTGGTAAAATTGAAACAAATCAGCGTATTGATGTAAGATCCTTAACAAAGGGCACTTATATCGTAAACATTGATCAAAGTTCTTATAAAATCATTAAAGAATAATAATTAATTTTCCGGCATTTAGACTTGGAAGGAACCGAATTAAATACTATTTTCCGCCATGGAAAATTGGACAATGTTCGTCGACTTTATTCTGATTGCCGGAATATCTCTATTAGGTCTTAATATTCTTTTTTTGTCTAAAGCAAAAACTCATTTTTCTCAAAAACTACTCATCGTATTTTTTGCCAATGCCCTATTCTTTTTATTGTATTATTACGCTTATACACACCGATCAAAATTATTAGGTGCTATTGCGGTTTTTTTCGGGAACGGAATGGGATTTATTCTCGGTCCACTCCTCTTATTTCTTCTAAAATCTCTTGTACTCCCAAAAGCACAATACATTCATTCTTTATACAAACATCTTATTCCCTTTGGTTTACTGTGGTTATTTGTCTCTCTTCCGTTGTCCATCAGTATGGCAACAGATCATTTAACGGAATACGGCAACTGGTATGCGCAGCATGATTATTATTTTAATCTTGTAGAAAATGTATTCTTTTTGGTTTATGTAATACTCGCTTTCCAGTTATTAATGCGTATTCAAAAAGCTTCCAGAGAAAATTATTCTTCAGTCAAAAAAAACAATCTGAATTGGTATAAGCACCTGTTAATTGGTATCTTCCTCATTATAATATTAGATACGCTTTGTACTGTATATGAGCTTTTCTTCCCAATGATTCCATGGAATATTGGAACACTCATTGCTTTTAGTTTTGTATTTCTATATGTATATTTAGGATACAAAGGAATGTTTCAGGCTCAAATATTGATTCCAGATTTTTTGCTTCAAAAACTATCCATTACTGAAAAAACAGAAGAGGTTCCACAAGAAATTGAAACTCCTGTCCAAAAAGCATTAGTTCGACAGCTTGACAATTATACACCAGAAGAGATTGAAAAATTAAAACAGGAGTTATTCGATATTCTGGAAAACAAAAAACTGTATCTCAATGATGCGTTAAGCTTAACGGAATTAGCAGAAGAAATGAATATTTCAAATAAGAAACTTTCCGAGTTACTGAATCAATACGTTAATATTAGTTTTTACAACCTGATTAATCAATACCGAGTAACGGAGGTTATTGAACGTATGATGTTGGACGGTTCTGACAAATATACTTTAATGGGAATTGCTTACGAAAGTGGTTTTCAATCCAAAGCTAGTTTCAATCGAATTTTCAAACAAAAAACAGGCGTTTCTCCATCAAAATACAAAAAGGATTTAGAAGCTAAAAATGAAGCTATTTAATTCAACCTCATCGATTTATAATAAAGGAGATAATAATCGAGCCATTTTTTCTGCCATTTGTTTTATCGTAGGACGATTTTGCCACTCTATTAAATCAATCTTATTTGCATCCTTAATATCATTAAAGAAAACATCGGCTAGTTCGCCTGCAATGCCTTCATCATATACAATGGCATTTACTTCAAAATTTAAATCGAAGCTTCGATAATCAACATTGGCTGTTCCTACCATTGCCATTTTACGATCTGTAACGAGTGTTTTTGCATGAACAAATCCTTTTTCATACAAATAAATCTCTACCCCTGCATTCAGTAAATCATCGTAATAAGACCATGCTGCAGCATTTACAATTTTGGAATCGGAAACTCCGGGAACCAATAATTTTACTTTTACACCGCCTAGTGCTGCAACAATTAGCGCATCATGAACACTTTCATCAGGAATAAAATAAGGGGTTGTCAACAAAACTTCTTCTTCCGCTAAATTAATTGATTGTAATAAAGCATAGGCTATCGTTGGTCGATCCGAATCGGGACCACTGGCGGCTATTTGCACAATCTTATTGTCTTTTACTTCCAATGACTGATTTGATGGAAAAAATACATCGTTAATTTCTAGTTTTTCATTGGCACAAAAATTCCAATCACATAAAAACAAGTATTGCAAATGACTTACTCCTGGACCTTCAATTCTTAAATGGGTATCACGCCAAAAAAGCTTTTTGGCATCACTTACTTGGTTAATGTACTTATCACTCACATTGATGCCACCAACAAAACCAATATTCCCATCGATTACAATTATCTTTCTGTGATTGCGGTAGTTTAGTCTATTTGCAAAGGCTATGAAAATTATTTCATGGAATGGAAATGCCTTAACACCTGCTGCGCGCAAACGAGGCACCATCTTCTTCCGAATGGTACGACTTCCAAAATCATCATAAATAAATCGTACTTCAACTCCTTCCTGTGCTTTTTGTATCAGAATCTTTTCTATACTCTGCCCTATTGCATCATCTTCAAAAATGTAATACTCAATATGAATATGTTTTTTAGCTTGTAATAAAGCCTCTAATACATCAGGGAATTTCTGTTCTCCATTCACTAATAATTTGACGGAATTATTCCCTGTCAGAGGACTTGTGATGTCTTTGATGAGCATCTGAACTAATTTCTTATTCTGTTGTACCGAAGTAATACTTTCTGTATAAATATTAGTGGAATAATTATACAGGTCTTCTTTTAGTTTTGAAGCTAAAGCGCTGTCTTTAATAAGCTTTTTACTGTATATTTTTCGCTTTCTGTAATTAATCCCTACAGAAAAGTAAATGATGATTCCTAATAACGGTAAAAACAGTACTAAAAGCACATAGGCTAATGTTTTTGTATTATTCTGAGTATCATAAATAATCCGTATACAAACTAATACAAGGATTATTCCATAGATGATTTCTGCAAGCAATAGCCAATTCATAGTGTCACTTTATTACTTTACAATTCCATTCTGTATAAATCAAATCCTTTCGCCCAATAGTCTTTTTGAACTTCTATTAGTTTGAATCCAAATTTCTCATAAAATTTATAGGCTAATTGTGATGTTCTCACCGAGATTTTCTCTACAGTATCAAATGTTTTTAGTTTTTCAACTCTATGTTTTAAGAGCTGATTACCAATCCCTTTTCCTTGGTAGGCTGGATCTAGTATGTCCCAACTTATTCTTCCCATTTTTTGGTCTTCTGAAAAATTGATTCCACCACTACCTACTACTTTCTTATCGTATTCTACAACATAATACTGTTCAATTTCATGATCCAAATAATGAATTAAATCTTTTTCTTCTTCTAGTGAAAAATATTCTGGTGTATTGAGTTTTAATAAATCAATAATTTCAGGTTTATCAGTCGTTTTATAGGCTCTGATTATAATGTTATTTTCCATTTTTTATTTGTTTATTTTCGTTTTCAACAAATCCATTAATGCATTTACTCCATCAAAAGTTCCTTTATAATAATTTCCTTTTTTAAATTCTGTAATAAAATAATCATCCATAATCTTATTCGTTTCTTCATTGGAAATTATCCTTTCTATTTCTTTTCCATTCTGAATCCGAATACTTCTAAGTCCTAAAGAAATGGCAATTAGAATTCCATTACCTCTATTCTTTTTCTCTATTCCCCAAGCTTGAGCAATATGCAGCGATAGCATTTCAAAATCCTCTAAAGATGTTTTCTTTCGGTCAATCGTAACAATCCGAATTTGAATTGTCGTTTCTTTCTCAAAATCTCTAATTATTTTGTCCAATTGTTTTTCTTCTACATCTGAATATAATTGTTCATTATCGCTTGTTGTTTCATTGAATTTAGAAATATACTCCTGAAGAACATCATTATAACCTTCTTCTTTTTTGGAATCATTGGTTGTTTTTGTCTGTGCCCAACTATGGGATATACAAAATAGGGATATGATTAAAAAAATCTTTTGCATGGGGTAATCTATTCTATATCGATTCATTTGTTTTCCAGAATATTCATTTGTTTTTGTATTGAGAATAAATATAAGAGTATTAATTGAAATAATTTTGATACTATAGTGATTTGGCTTATTTTAGTATGTCGCAAAATGGCAATACTTGAATACAATATTACTACTCCATACAAATTATTTATACTCTCAATTGTGAATACAAAAATCAAACATCAAGAAGGCGAAACGTATGTAAAAGCAATCCGTCTTTACAATATTGAAGGAGAAAAATGTTCTTTTGAAACTGGAATGTTACCTACTACAACCTATATGGAAACGAGTTCTTTTTTTATCCGGACTCACGTAGGAACTTATGGTAGTATTGCACACCCTGCACCTAGAAAACAATATGTAGTAACACTAAAAGGTAAGCTTGAATTTACAGTCAGTAATGGTGATACTTTTTATATTGAACCTGGTATTATTCTCATTGCAGAGGATATACTCGGAATAGGTCATACCTGGAAAGTTATAGAAGGTAATGAATGGGAACGATTGTACATTCCTTTACACGAGAATGCCTCTAACCATTTCATAAAAGATAAATAATAGAGATTAATTTACTTTTCTTTATACTCCAAATTGACTTAAATGATGGTTTAGGTGCTTATAAAACATATTATTCCATTCTGTTTTAGTGAGCTTCCCAAAAGAGTGAGAGTCTTTACCATCAAAATAGTTTTCGCCCAATTGTTGGCTCTTTTGGATATAATTGATTAGTCTGTTTTTCTCCAATTCAAAATCTTTATCACCCGTCATAATAAACTGAGAAGCAGTGTGACCATTGTGTTTATATGGTGTTTCGCTACTACAAGATTTTTCACTAATGCTTTCAAAAGGAATCGCATAAAAGCATTCGGTCTTGGATGAATGTCATCATATACCATTTCATAGGAAACATTACAATGTGCCAACATCTGATCTACAGACATTTTTCCCCATAAAGGTTTTGAAACTGGTGTTAACTCGTTAATACGATTTATTGTTTCAATTGAAATTTCTTCGTCAAATATGTTTTTCATCTTTTAAACCATTATGCTTATATCGGACTAAATATACTGTAATAATTTCTCCATGCCAATAAAAATTTCTACCTTATAGTGTATTTTTGTTGTTAACACTTCAAATACTAAACGTATCATAGTAAGGTGTCCAAAATTTAAAATTTTCAACTATTTGTAATTATCTATAATCTATAAAAGAATAATGGAATCCCTAATTTACATTCAAAAATTTACAGCTAACGATTTCGACCAATACTTTGATTTAGTCTGTAATGAACAAGTAATGGCCATGATTACCGAACGTGCCATTCCACTCAATGAAGCACAACGCGATTATGCCGCCCTATTGTTTAATAATTGTATTCATCCTGTCTTTGGTAATTACAAAATATACGAACAACAAACCAAACGTTTTATTGGGTTAGCCAAACTTGAAATTAAAACCATTGATTCCGTTGAAGCCGAATTAGGTTATATGTTATTACCTGAATTTTGGGGTAAGGGTTTGGGTACAGCCGTAACTCAGCTGATGATGTCCAAAGCAATGGAACAACCTCATCTTAAAAAAGTAATTGCTATCATTGATCCTACTAATATTCCATCTAGGAAAATATTAATAAACAATGGCTTTCTTTCAGAAAAACTCTGCGATTTTGATGGTTTACCGGGTGAAATACTCAGTAGAATACTATAACAAAAGGGCTTTGTAAAGAATACAAAGCCCTTTTTGCTTTAAAACACAACCGATTCTAAAAATTCTATTATTTCAAAAGGAAAAAGTTTAGAGAATATTCTAATTCAAATGTCTGAATGGAATAAAACAATCAAATCTTAATAATTACAGTACTTTATTTGAAACTTGTTCCTGCACCCAAGCTACCACATCGCCTCCATTTTTATCTGGTGGAAAAATAGGATAGAAATATTTTACAATTCTTCCATTTTCAATGATGAGTGTAACTCGCTTCAAATAGCGAACTCTTTCTGCTTCAAATGTGGGTAATTTCAAAACACTACTCCATTCCAAAGTTGCATCACTCAATAAATCAAAAGGAAGATGAATCCGTTCTTTTTCCTGTTTCAATCGAGATACCGTTTGTATACTCATTCCGTACACTTCTGTATCTAATTCTTTCAATTCTTGATAGTGATCTCGAAAAGAACAGGATTGTGGTGTGCAACCACGCGCTCCAGGAATAGCATCCCATCCATCTGGTAATTTAATTTCGGGCGCTCCTGTCATAGGATAACAATAGAGCACAATGCGTTCTTTCTTATCCTTCAATAAAACCTCTTCATTATTTGTGGAAGGCAGTGGAATATTAGGTACTATAGCACCTACTAAATGATCGCAAGCACCATCATCAATTGGGATTGGCAAATTTGGTGGAAGCTGACGGAATGCATCCAACTCCAAGTTAATTTCAAATAAACTGAACATTCCTGTTTTATAATGTTCCGGTAAAAGCTCTCTATTTTTAATATCTGTAACCCCTAAATACATAAAGCCGCAGCCTATATAATAAGTATTCAGTCTACTATTTCCACTCCCCGTATCCATTCTGATGAATCTCTTCTCTTTTTCTATTGCATGTCCTTTTGACCATTGTACAATTTCTTTCACCATACCTCTCCCTCTAAATTCAGGATTGGTCGCAATTCGATGGATATAAATTGCGGGATCTTTGTCTTTTTCACCCCAGATAAAAGGATCATTGTACTCAATACAGAAAACACAAGCAATTTGCCCGTCTACCACAATTTTCCATTGTTTTCCTTCTCTAATTTCTTGTAATACGCGCTCACGGTCAAATCCTTTCCATGATCTATGAAAAACTTGTTGTTGGTATAAAGTTGCTCCATCGTATATCTTAAAGAGCATATCAATATCTGATAACTCACTATTTATAATCTGCATAATTTACTTTTTTTATTGATCACAAACATAAACACAAAAAAAACACCAATGCAGATGCAGTTTTTGTATTTTTGACCATAGCAGATTAAATCAAGATAATATGTTGAAAAAATTCAAATATCAACTTATAGCCGATACTATAGAAAAGCAGATTAAGGATGAAGTATTAGTTCCCGGTAATAAGCTTCCATCGTTACGTGTATTATGTACAACACATGGAATCAGTCAGAGCACCGCTATTGCTGTGTATTATGATTTGGAATCAAAAGGCTATGTAGAAGCCAATCCAAAATCGGGTTATTATGTGAGTCAACATATTCAAAAACAGCGTGTACTTCCTAAAACCAGTAAACCGGATGGTAAATTGAGTGAGGATGCTATGGACAAAATCACCGAATTGGTACTTTATTCTGCGGGTGCCGATTATATTCAGCTTTCCCACGGTGTTCTTGCTGATGAATTATTGCCAATTGCTAAGTTAAATAAAGCCATGATTCTGGCGATGAGAAGTCTAAAGGATAGTGGTACTGCTTATGGAGAAACACAAGGTAATGAGAAATTGAGACGTCAAATTGTCCGACATACCTATCATATTCCACAACTTGATCATGAAGAATTAATTACTACAGCGGGTTGTATTAATGCTATTTCTTATGCTTTAATGGCACTAACAGAACCTGGAGATTCTATTGCGGTAGAGAGTCCTGCCTATTTTGGCATATTACGCTTAGCCAAAAGTTTAAAATTAAATGTAGTCGAACTACCTACCCATCCTATAACAGGTATTGTGATTGAATCGCTACAAGATGCATTGGAAACCAAGAATATTAAAGTAGGTCTAATTGTTAGCAATTTTAGCAATCCATTGGGTAGTTTGATGCCTGATGAGCATAAAAAAGCAATTGTAAAACTGATACAACAGTACAATATTCCATTGATAGAAGATGATATTTATGGTGATTTATATTTTGAAACTAGGCCTTCAACTTGTAAAAGTTTTGATGAAAGTGGACTTGTTATTTTATGTAGTTCCTTTTCAAAAACGTTAGCACCAGGGTATCGAATTGGCTGGATTGCACCCGGAAAATTTAAAGCTGAGATTTTAAAACTGAAACTTACGCATTCTATTTCTTCTACCAATATCACACAGGAGGTAATCGCTAACTTCTTAGAAACTGGACGTTATGATCATCATTTACGAAAATTAAGACGCTCTTTACAAACAAATTGTATTCAATATACTAGAGCTATTGATCGTTATTTTCCAGACAACACCAAAATAAGCGCCCCAAAAGGCGGAATGGTCTTGTGGGTAGAGTTTGATAAAAAAGTAAATACTATTGAACTTTTCAAAATGGCAGTTCAAGCAGGAATCAGTATTGCGCCGGGGAAAATGTTTACACTACAAGATCAGTTTAGCAATTGCCTTCGTCTCAATTATGGAATACCGCTAAATGAGCAAACTGAAGCCGCTTTAAAGACCATTGGAGATTTGGCAAAAATTCTGGATAGACGATAACCATTGTATGGTTCAAAAAAAACTATGAACATCGTATTATTCCCATTTATTTGTTAAATTTAACTGAGATTCAAAGGAGCTTTGTTTCTATAGTATTGCTTGCGTAAGGTATTCATTAACCCCTTTTCAGTTCGTCTATGTGTAAAACTTTACTTTCCCTTTTATCGGTACTCAGTTTATCTCTTTTGGTATCTTGCTCTACTTCAAAAAGAATATCGAACTCTAAATTACAGCAATTTAAATACAATTACTGTGCTCCCACTGTTCCTAATAATATCACTAATGACCCTTGGCAGGAAACCAACAGTAATGATTTATCTAAATTCAATATTTCTACCCATGATCAATTGCTTTGTGAAATTCTGGGTATAACAGATCACATGAATGAATTATGGCTATTGAGACAGGACAGTTTGCATGATAATTCGGCTAAAGAAGTCGTTCTTAAACATAAAATTATCAGTCGAATATTATTAGCTCAATCAGAAATACAATCTATTTCAGCAGAACTTGATTGTGAAGGAGAACGATCGGATATGGCTGCAAGTTACCTTGATGATATCAATAGTAAAAGAAATACAAATTTGACGATTAGTGCCGTAATTGTTGGTGCCATAACAGGTATAGCATCTACTGTCACAAAAAATCCTGCTCAAACGACAGTTGCAATTAGTGGAGGTACACTCGGAGGTCTTTTAGGTTTGATGACTATTAATCCCAAAGGAAAAACAGTTGAATTTTACCATGATCGAAATTTGTTACGCACCATTTGGTTCACCACTTCTACCAATAGTGATTATCCAACATTTGTATGGAAAATGCTTCATGAAAAGAAATTCAGCAATCTTGGTGAAGTTACGCTCGCTGAAAGCATAAAAAACAGGTGGCAACAATTTGAATTTGAAGGAAGTATTGATCCTGAAAAAGAGAAACTACTGTTTAGTACAGGTGGTAATTATTATTCCGCCGATTTACATTCTCGTTCTTCCATGCTCAATCAATTACAATCTACAGTTCGCTCCTTCCACCAGGATTTAACGAGTCTTATTACGTATATCAATAATGCCGAATAAATCTATTTTTTCATTGAAAAAACATTATCCAATACCCAAGCAGGCCCAATAAGGAGAAACTGTAAATCTTTTAAAAACGAAGGTTTTTTACCTTCAATTTTATGTCCATAAAACTGTCCAATCCAAGCTACTGCAAAAATGACAATGGATACAATCCAAAGCGGAAGATAAACCGATATCAGATAATTAACGACCAAACAGAGTAGTGAAAACAAAGCGACCTTTAATGCCATACTGATGGACAATCGCAAATAAAAGAATAAAACAAAAATCAATACCACAACTGCCCAATTCACAAATATAGGCTGATTTGATCCCACTATACGGTCTAAAAAACCGGTTGGAATACTCATCAGCAATCCAACTATTGAAAAGAAAATAGCTGGTACACAAATGTAATGTATCGCTTTATTTTGTGGGTTTTGATGACTTACTCCGTATTCATCAAACCATTGCTTTAAGGTTCTCATAATCATCCATTTATTTACTATTACTAAGTTAAATAATTAATTCTAGTAAATGAAGGTTAGCCCTAGTTTATTATTTACTCTTTTTCTAAAATACTGAAAAGTTCACCATCTTAAAAATAGAATTAATGTTCATATTTGTAATTCAATTGGTGGACGATTCGCTGTTTTTTTTCAAAAAACGAACCCCGTTAACCACTTTTTTTTAATAACTTACGATTCAATTTAAAAAGGAACTACGCTATGGTACTAAAAGTTATTAATACAATATTAATTCTTGGTGCCGTATATATGGGCATCAAACAAGGCTGGGCAATGTTCTCTGGAAAGCCAGAAATGCTCGAATTATTTGGCAAATGGCACTTTAGTAAAACAGCTGTTATGATGGTCGGTGCCATTACTCTGCTTAGTGCTTTACTACTACTGCATCCTAAAACCTTTGTTTGGGGTAATTTCCTGATGGCAGCAGGAATACTACTTATTATTTGTTTCCATCTCCAAGATAAAGACCTAAAAGGTACCGCAATCGAGTTGCCTTTTTTACTCCTCAATTTTGTGATTCTGTATTTACAACATCCTTTTTCCAAACCATTGTAAAACTAAATTCCTGATGAAACAGTATTTATACAGTCTGCTCCTTATGCTTTTATGCTGTATGACAGCTCATGCACAATCCCCATCTCCTAAAAAAGAAATAAAATCATCTAAAACCAATACGAATATGCCATTAAATACAGAAAAATTATCCAATTCAATTGTTAAGAGTGCTATTGAAGCATTAGAAAAAGGAGATTCAAAAGGCTGGTTTTCCTTATTTACAGATCAGGCTGAACTTTATGATGATGGCCGAAAAATGGATTTCAAATCATTCTTTTCAAAAGCTATAGGTCATGAACGGTTTACGAGTATCGATAAGGTTGAAAACAACGGACTAGATCTCTATGGGAAATTCCATAGTGATCAATGGGGCGATTTTAAAACATATTTTAAATTCTATCTCAATGAGAATCATAAAATTACTAAACTTGAAATTGGTCAGGCCAATTATTAGATACTAGAATCTCTTTTCATTTTTATTACAATTTAATATTCAGAACATTCCATTATGCGCATAGGAAAACATTATAATCTCACAGAATTTTTACTTTGGACCCGCAAAAGCATTTATTGGCTCTTTATCATATCTTTTATTCCCACTGCCTTATATCAGTTTCTTGGATGGAAATGGCTTGCAATTCCATGGGTTCCAGTGGCATTAATTGGTACTGCTGCAGCTTTCATTGCTGGATTTAAAAATACGCAAACCTACAATCGAATGTGGGAAGCCAGACAAATATGGGGTGCTATCATAAACAGTAGCAGAACCTGGGGAATCATGGTCAAGGACTTTGTGAGAAACAGTAAAAGTGAGGAAGAAAAACAGATTCATAAAGAGTTAATCTACCGTCACATTGCTTGGCTTACGGCATTGCGTTTTCAAATGAGAGAATCTAGAAATTGGGAAAATATCAAAACAAAATCCCGCAATTTCGAATATACAAATCATTATACGATTCCAGAATGGAAAAACAAACTTGAAGATGACCTACAACCTTATCTTTCTGAAAAAGAGCGTCAGTATATTCTAGGAAAGAAAAATAGAGCCACTCAAATTATTGCTTTACAATCCAAACAATTGAAAGAATTAAATGAATCAGGGGAATTAGAAACCCTCCGTTATGTAGAGATGGAGAATATTCTAAAAGAACTTTATGATCATCAAGGAAAAAGTGAACGAATTAAAAACTTCCCCTATCCACGTCAATTTGCCAGTATAAATTTATTCTTCATCCGCTTATTAATCATTCTTTTACCATTTGGTTTATTAAATGAATTTGGAAAAATCAGTGGGCTTGGAGTATGGCTTACTATACCTTTCAGCATCATGGTGGGTTGGGTTTTTATCTCTCTAGAACAAGTAGGAGAAAGTACTGAGAATCCATTTGAAGGTGGGGCTAATGATATTCCTATCACTTCCATAAGCCGTACGATAGAAATTGACTTGCGTGAAATGCTAGATGAAACCGACATTCCTCCTGCTCTTGAAGCGGAGTATAACATCCTAATGTAATCTATTAAAATTCAGAAATTCTATCCCAATATCAAAACAACGGAAGATACTGTAAACATGTGACTATTTCTCAATGGAGATACTGATATGGGTTCATTCTCATCCTATAAACGTTTTGAACACTTAAATTTGGAAACGAATCAACGTACTAATTGGATGGATGATTTTTTTGCCTAAACGCATTCAATACACAGAATTATGCCTACATTTAGATATCCGTTTTAATCTTTTTAAATAAAAATCCAATGAAACGAATTATTCTAATCGCTATTTTAGGTTTATTCTATCATACAATGCAGGCACAAGCTGAAAACCCTAAATACAATAAAAACTTAGCCGAATCCTTAGGAGCTGATGAGTATGGCATGAAATTCTATGTTTTGGTCATTTTAAAAACGGGCGCGAATACTACAAAGAATAAAGAAGTAACCGATAGTTTATTTCAAGGTCACATGGCCAATATAGAAAAATTAGCCAAGGATGGTAAGCTTGTCATTGCAGGACCAATGCAAAAAAATGAAAAGTCTTATCGTGGAATTTTTGTGCTGAATGTAAAAACAATAGAAGAAGCTGCCACATTACTCGAAACTGATCCAGCAATTAAAGAAAAATTATTGGAAGCCGAATTATATGGTTGGTATGGTTCCGCAGCATTACCGTTATATCTAAAAGAACACGATAAAATCGAAAAGAAGAAACACTAGACTAGAGCCATTAAATATTATGTGCGATATGCCATAAAACACCCGTTGGGTCAATGAGATGAAAATCTCGCATTTTCCATGGTTCGTCTTTAGGTTCGCTCATGAAAACACCATAACGATTCACGATGTCTTTTTCATTCCAGTTTGCCCACCATGCATCGGCATCATCCACCATCAGATGCATCACAAAATTTTCTGCATGTTCTTCCACATAAAAATTCTGTAAAAAGAAACTACAGTCTTGGAATAGCACATACGCTAAATCATTATCGCTCCATGGAATGGAAAATCCTAAATCGATATAAAATTGCTTTGCAAGTTCAAAATCTTTTGTCGGTACAAAAGCTTTAATTTCTACTGCATTCATTATTAAGTTGTTTAGAAAATATATACACAAATATATGTGAAAATTCACATAGTGAAACAGCCATTTTGTAAATTAGCATCAATGAATTTCATTTTTCTATTTATTGAAAAATTTGATATTTTCTAAAAATAAATGCTCAATAAACCAATTTATTATTACACTCATGAATCTAAAAGATGCAAAAATAATTATTACCGGTGGTAGTGCCGGAATAGGATATGAAACTGCTAAATTATTAAAAGAATCTGGTGCTCAGGTCGTGATCTGTGGTCGCCATGAGGATACAATCCTTAAAGCTGCACAAGAAATAAATGTACATGGTTTCAAAGCAGATGTAGCTAATGAAGCAGATGTTATCGCCCTTTTCAAATTTGCTTTTGAAAAAATGGGAGGTATTAATGCTTTAATCAACAATGCAGGTATTGGTCAATTTTCTTCTTTGGTGGATACCACAGCTGAGGATATGAAAAAAGTATTTGATATTAATGTATTAGGAGCCTTTTTTGCAGGAAAAGAAGCCGCTAAGTATTTCATCAAGCAAAATCATGGTAACATCATTAATATTGCTTCTACAGCTGCTCGCAAAGGGTTTGCAGAAGGAACATCATATGTGGCTAGCAAATTTGCCTTGGCCGGTATGACAGAATGTTGGCGTGCTGAACTCAGACAATATAATGTTCGTGTAATGCAGGTTAATCCTAGTGAAGTAATTACCACTTTTGGTGAGAAACTAAACTTCCCTGCTCCTACCAATGTGGAACGCAAATTAAAAGCAACCGAGATTGCTCATGTTATTCAATCCATGTTATCAATGAACGATGTTGGTTTTATCACAGAAACCTCAGTTTGGGCAACTAATCCATAAAACTAAAAATTTTGAGGAGAAACGGTTTTCAAATCCAAACCATCAATCTATAAAAAAGCCCGTTTATACGGGCTTTTCTTTTTTAATTACTCGCTACAAATGGAGCTTTCTGACTATAATTGTCCGTCTCAATTGCTGTAACAATGAAATCGGCTAAATCGGCAGTACTGATTCGCGCTCCTAAACAATCTTCTAGGCTCACTAAAAGCCCTCTTCTTTCGCTCGTCTGTTCTATCCACGGCAATCGAATCATGGTCCAGCTAACGTTGCTCTCCCTTACAATATCGTAAGCTCTTTGTTTATCGGCAACTACTTCTGGAAACATATCTTTCATCCATTTTGAGGCTTCAATATTGGCATTACTTTTAGCATCGCCAGGTACATCTATTGTAATTCCAGCTAAAAACATATAGCGCTGAACATGGTACTCGTCCATCCCTTTCAGAATATTAATTGCTGCCAAACTGGACATCAATGGTTCCTCTTTCGGTTGTCCTATAGCACTAATCACAACGGTACAGCCTTGTACTAACTGTTGTACAGATTCGTACTCTTTTACATCTCCCATCACAATAGAGAGCTGAGGGTGGATTATGGTATATTTTTCAGGATTTCTGATTAATGCATTTACTGCATAACCCTCTTGTAATAATTGTTGTAGTATAGATTGACCAGCCTTACCTGTTGCTCCCAATAGCGCTATTTTTATTGAATTTTTCATGATTTTCTTTATAAAATTAAAAAGGAATATCCTGTAGCGTATTAAGTAGTTATACGTTACTTACGAATTACATCGTGTAATTCGATTTAATTGGATTCTATTTTATAAAGACATTAGAATAGCGCAAATATAAAAAAATCTCCTTCAATACAACAACCAAACAAAATTACAATTGAAACAAAATATCACTTTATTTTAACGAAAAGAATAAGCATTCCATTATTTATTACCATTTGTTTCCTCTTTTTACTAAAACTAAATATCTTTGACAGGCTAACCAATTAATAATCATCTAATGAAAATCTTTAAAAAAATTATTATTGCACTTGCCATTTTAGTGGGTATACTACTAATTGCAGGTCTTTTTCTAAAAAAAGATTATTCTGTTGAACGAGAAATCGTAATTAATAAACCCAAACAGGAAGTATTTGATTACATCAAATTGCTTAAAAATCAGGATTATTTTAGCAAGTGGTCTATGCAGGATCCTAATGCTGTAAAAACGTATCGCGGTATCGATGGAACTCCTGGATTTGTAGCAACTTGGAATAGTAAAAATAATGAAGTGGGTGCTGGTGAACAGGAAATCAAAAAAATTACGGAAGGCGATCGTATGGACGTTGAACTGCGTTTCAAAGTACCTTTTGAATCCACCGAAAATGCTTATTTTATTACTGAAGCGATCTCACCTACACAAACAAAAGTAAAATGGGGCTTCAATGGACATACAGGATATCCCATGAATTTAATGTGTGTCTTCATGAACTTTGAAGGAATGGTTGGTAATGATTTAAATATTGGTTTAATAAACCTTAAAGGTGTTTTAGAAAAAAAATAGATGTCATTTACCCGTGAATTTAATTGGTTGTATTTTCCTTCCTATTCGTTTCATATAATTCCAAAACGGATAATAACTGGGGTAAATACAACCAATTGTATTTTACATTCAATACACACATTCTTAAAGTTTTAAATTTACCACGTCAAAACGGTTTTATCTACTATAAAAAACCAAAACATTATGCTATTTTAGCCTACACAATTAATCCGGAAACAGATGAATGAAAATGTTTTATTAGATACAATATCAGTAATTTGCTTCCTTGTAATTATCGTGTTTCTTTTCTTTTCAGTTTTTCTATTAACCCTGAAATCGAGTAAGAAAACGAGTAATACCTTATTGGCGCTTTTCTTAATCATTACTGTAATTGATTTAAGTGTGTATGTGTATTTCCGGTTTGTATCGCTCCCACCCAATCTGGAAATGCTTCGAATACGGATTTCTTTTTTCAAAAGTCCATTGTGGTTTTTATACATTCTATCCCTAGTATACACGGATTTCCGACTACGCCCTATACATTTATTACACGCGATTCCTTACCTAATATCTTTATTAGTACTCACACCAGGTTTCTTCTTGGCAGATGAGACAACAAAAGAATACTTCTTTAATAATTACAACAGCATGCCGGAATCTAAATTCCTGCACTATCTCAGTAGTTTTCAATCTCTATTTTATACCATTGCTTGTATTATTGCTGTTCGGAAATATCGAAAGCTATTATTGGAGAATTACACCAATAGCAATTCATTATCCATCTATCGGTTTGTAATACAATTAATTGTTATTGATTTTGCTTTATCTAGTATTACCGAAATCAAAGGTATTTTAGAATTACATGCCGATCCTATTGTATTTAATTATGCCCGAATTATAATGCTTTTATTGGGCTTGGCTTTTATATTCTGGTTAATCCTGAAGGCATTGTACTATCCTGTACTTTTTAAAGGAGTCGATTCTAAACTGGAACTCGTAGAAAAGATGATTACCGAAAAAGGTCCAGAGGATATAACAACAAAAGAAGAAATAAGTCCCGAGAATCAAGCATTAATACATGAATTAAAAACCTATATGGAGCAGCAGGAACCTTACTTGGAACCTTCATTAACAATACAGGATCTTTCCAATCAGATGAAAATGCCTGCTCGAGATTTATCTATTTTAATTAATCACAATATGGATCAACACTTTTTTGATTTTGTAAATGAATATCGTATTCAAAAAGCAATGCGAATCTTAAAAGATCCAGAGAGAAAAGACTTAACCGTATTAGAAATTTTATATGAAGTCGGTTTTAATTCAAAATCTTCATTTAATACCTATTTTAAAAAATATACACATCTTACTCCCACAGCATATCGTAATAGCTGATTTTCAATGATTTAAAAAAAAGTCGAACGCCTCCTAATAAAGTCGAACTGATTTCCTAACAAGAAATTGGTTCGACTTTTTTTGTCGGTCGCCTATCTGATAGCTATGCAGCAACTTTGCTTCAGAATTAGTTACCAACACAAAAAACTAAAATCCGATATCATGAAAAAATTAAGCTTGTTAATAGTATTATTATTGTTCCCATTATGGTGTATGGCACAATTAAAACTAAAAGGTTCTGTGCAAGATGCCATAGGCCCATTAGGATTTGCCAATGTATCCTTAACGAATTCGCAAGGAGATGTAGTTACAGGAACCGTTACAAAAGAAGATGGTACTTTTAGCCTTCAAGCGAATGCGGGTACTTATAAAATTCAAATCAGCTTTTTGGGCTATACCGACATTATCAAAGAGGTTACACTGGATAAAGACATCGATTTTGGAAAATTAATCTTAGCGGAGGATGCAGTAAGTCTAGAAGAGATTACGGTTGTTTCACGTAAAAAAATGATTGAGTATAAAACTGATCGTCTTATTTTTAATTTGGAAAATAATGTTTCTACTAGTGGTGGTGGCGCCTTAGATGCTTTGCGTGTAGCACCTGGTTTAGTCGTTCGAAATAATTCCATTAGTATGTTAGGGAAAGGTTCTTCTCGTGTAATGGTAGACGGACGTATGATTGAGTTAACGGGAGAAGAATTAGTTGCATTCTTAAACTCTATTAATGCTAATGATATTAAAAATATAGAAATCATAACTAATCCACCCGCAAAATATGAGGCTGCTGGCGATGGTGGAATCATCAATATCAATCTGAAAAAAGGAGCAACCGACTCCTGGAAAAACTCATCTACACTAGCTTATGATCAAAACACCTATGGTTCAACGACATTGCGAAACAACTTTTTATACAATAAAGATAAAGTAAAGTTCTCTTTTAGTGGAAGTGGAAAAGTAGGTCATTCTCAAAACAAACAAGATTTAGACACTTATTATCCTACCGGACCATGGGAATTCCGATATAAAGGAAAACAAAAAAATGATCCTATTTCAGGCCGTGCTGCTTTGGATTATGATCTATCAGATCGTACAACAATTGGAGTACAGTATTTAGGAAATTCAAGTAACCCTGATTCCCATGATGTTTCAAGAATCAGCATTAAAAATCCTGTTCGTCAGTTGGATTCACTATTAGTAAACACTGGAAATAATGGAATAAAAACATCTAATCAAACCTATAATGCACATATGATTACTAAATTGGATACTGTAGGAAGAACACTTTCTTTTGATGTGGATTATTTTAAATTCAATTCTAAAATTGATAATCACTTTGTTGCAGAATCCTTTTCTCCTGAAATGCAATTTCTAAATACCAATTTGGCTGCGCAAAATAAATCCAATCAAAACATCAACAACTTCAGCCTTAAAGCAGATATGGAACATCCATTCGCTTTTGCTAATATCTCTTATGGTGCAAAAGTTAGTTTCAGCAAAAGTACCGGAGCAATCCAATATTACAATACCATAACGGGAACGCCTACATTGGATCCAAATCGTTCAAATACTTTTGAATACAAAGAAAGAAATCAAGCACTTTACATCAATGGAACTAAAAAAATCAATGATAAATTAAGCCTACAATTGGGTTTACGCGTTGAAAACACACAAACTGAGGGCTATTCTCAAACATTAAATCAAGCGAATACCAATAATTATTTCAAACTCTTCCCTACAGTCTATGCTTCCTATACCAAAAATGAAAACCATAGCTTCTCATTCAATTATGGAAAAAGAATTAACAGGCCTAATTTTAGAGATTTAAATTCATTCCGTTCTTACTTAAACAGTAATAGTTATTCAGAAGGAAATCCTTTTTTACAACCTTCTTTCACCAATACTTTTGATTTCACGTACAATTACAAGGGTAAATTAAGAACTAATGTATTTATGAATGTTACTTCTAATGGTTTTGGTGTCATATTTAATTCAAATCCAGAAACGAATACACAGATTGTAAGTAGAGAGAACTATTTTGAAGAATATTACTATGGTATTGGGGAGCATTATACAACAGAAATTACTGGTTGGTGGCAAACACAGAATCTAGTGTATATTTTAGGTTCAAAAAATAAATTTGACACTACAATTAATGCTACTCCAACAAACAAAATACAATTGTATTTCTCATCAAATAACACATTTTCATTGAGTGAAAACACAAAATTACAAGTAGATTATTCCTATGGTTCTCCTTACAAAAGGGGTTTATATGAATACGGTACTATAACAGGATTAAATCTTGCTGTAAAACAAAATCTAATGAAAGGAAACATGCAAGTATCATTACTTTTCAATGACATCTTTAACACAGCTTATCTAAAAGATTACACCTCTGTAGTAAATGGTATTCAACAGATTTATAATGAGAATAACAGTAGCCGCTTTGTACGTCTTTCACTAACTTATTCTTTCGGTAACGATAAAGTAAAAGAAAACAAAAGAGCTTTTGGTAATGACGACGAAAGAAACAGAACCAACTAATCAATTACTAATAATCTATATCCTGCAATAATCAATTTAATGGTGTTGTTTTATTTTAATTAAAAAATAAATATCTTTGATACACAACATGTTACAATCTTATTTAGATCACACTTATAAAAGTCCCAAACTTTAATTAACTTAAAAATATCGATCATGGAAAAATTAAAATTTCAAATTAAAATTGATGCTTCTAAAGAAAAAGTATGGAATACATTAACTGAAGATGATACCTATAGAAAATGGACCCTACCATTTAGTCAAGGTTCCCATTTCATTGGAAATTGGAAAGAAGGTACTACTATGGTTTTCTTAAATAATGAAAATAGAGGAATGTACAGTCATGTGAATAAAAACATCCCTTATGAATTAATTTCTGTAGCACATATTGGGATGTATGAAAATGGAAAAGAACAGCCCATTGATGAGGAAACAAAAAAATGGACAGGATCTCTGGAAGAATACTATTTAACGGAAGATGGAGGAATTACAACACTCGAAGTAAGAGTAGACAGCGATGAAGATTTTAAAGATTATTATAATACAACTTTCCCTAAAGCCTTTGCCTTACTAAAGGAGATAGCCGAAAAATAGTCCGATTAATTATTTCCAGAATAAGAAATCCATTTTTAGTTTGATTTTTATAACTTTACCGTATGAAAACAACTGAAACTATCCAAGAGTTTTACAATCGTGTTCCTTATGCTAACCCAATGGATCTTCCATTGAATAATGCAGGAGCTGGTCATTTTAATGTCTATTCCAGAGATTCCTGTACCATTATCACCCCTTATAGTCGTCGTGATTTTTACAAAGTTTCTCTTATTATTGGAACAGGAAAGTTACATTATGCTGATAAATGGATTTCTATTGATCGTCCTGCTTTACTGTTTTCAAACCCTATAATTCCTTATTCATGGGAGGCCGAATCCGTAATTCAAGAAGGTTGGTTTTGCCTGTTTACAGAAGCTTTTATTAATTCTGAAGAACGCAAAGGAGTCTTACAAGACTCTCCTTTATTTGGAATTGGCGGTAATCCTATCTTTTTCATCGATGCGGAACAACAAAACGAAATCGCTTCTATTTTCAAGAAGATGGAAAAAGAAATCGCTTCGGATTACACACACAAATACAGTGTATTACGCAATTATTTGCACCTCATTATTCATGAAGCGATGAAGATGAGCCCTGTTGTTAATTTTGAAAAGCACGCCAATGCTTCTACTCGTATTGCTGGTCTTTTCATGGAGTTATTGGAAAGACAATTTCCAATTGATGCACCCGAAAACGCTTTAAAATTAAAAACTGCCAAAGATTATGCGCAAAGTCTTTCTGTACACGTAAATCATTTGAATCGCTCTATAAAAGACATCACCGGAAAAACGACTACCGAACATATTGCAGCACGCATTACACAAGAAGCCCAAGCGTTGTTACAACATACTGATTGGAATATCTCGGAAATCGCTTATGGTCTCGGATTTGAGTATCCTGCTTATTTCACTAATTTCTTTAAAAAAAATACGGGTAGCTCCCCTAATGTAGCTCGTGAAAGTATTGTTTGAATTTTATAAGCAACTGTTTGAATACTGTAAATCGCTTGCTAAGGACTTGATATAACTTTGCTGTATCAAAAAACCTTACTATTATGAAATACAGAAATCTTGGAACAACAGAAGAAAAATTATCAGCTATCGGACTGGGTTGCATGGGAATGAGTTTTGCCTATGGTCCTACTGATGATACAGAAAGCATTGCTACATTACACAAAGCTTTGGATTTGGGAATCAACTTTTGGGATACAGCAGATATGTATGCCAATGGTTTAAATGAAGAATTGATTTCTAAAGTATTGGTACCGAATCGCGATCAAGTTTTTATCGCTACAAAATTTGGCTTTCGCTTTAAAGATGACGTAGCAGGTCCTAGCAGTGCTACAGGAACTTATTTTGATGGTTCACCTGCTTGGATGAAAAAAGCGGTAGAACAAAGTTTAAAACGATTGAAAATCGATACAATCGACTTATACTATGCCCACCGTGTAGACCCTAATATTCCTATTGAGGAAACGGTAGGTGCCATGGCAGAATTAGTCAAAGAAGGAAAAGTACGTTATTTAGGATTAAGTGAAGCCTCTCCTGCTTCTCTTCGTAAAGCTCATGCGGTACATCCTATTGCTGCCTTACAAAGTGAGTATTCATTATTAACCCGCGATGTAGAAGGGGAAATATTAAAGACTACAAGAGAATTAGGCATATCATTAGTTCCTTACTCTCCATTGGCTCGAGGATTAGTCACAAACACTTTGGATATCAATAACCTGAGTGATAGTGATTTCCGAAAAACATTACCGCGTTACCAACAAGAATATGCAGACAACAATGCAAAATTAGTTCAAGGTTTTGCCGAAATTGCCCAAGGAATCAATTGTACTCCTGCACAATTGGCTCTAGCATGGGTACTAGCACAAGGGAATGACATCATCCCAATCCCAGGAACTAAAAAAACAAAATACTTACAAGATAATGCTGGAGCAGTCAATGTTATTTTATATGCCAATGATATTAAAAACATTGAAGATTTAATTGCCCGTTATCCTAATACGGGAGAGCGTTATACTGAAGGTGCTATGAAATTAGTGAATAATTAATTCGTAATACTATCCCATTTCAAAAGGGTTATTCTAGTAGAATAACCCTTTTTTATTTTATAAGACCATCAACCTTTTTGTATTCAATAAAAGAGTATTTTAGAGTCTAATTTTGACGCTTTATTATTCCTGATATGAACAAAAAATTACTTTTAATATTAAGTATCGGATTACAATTTTATACATCCCTTGCTATTGGTCAGGATAAAATCCTTAGTCCTGCATTTAAAAAATCAACCATCCTAAAAATTGATACGCTACTCCAACAAAATTATGTGTTTCCTGAAGTAGCTGTACAAATTGGAAATCATTTAAAATCTCAGTTGGAGAAAGGAACTTTCAATCAGTTTACGGTATTGGATTCTTTTGCAAATGCATTGACAAAAGAACTTCGTGTGATAAATAATGATAAACATCTAGGCGTTTGGTCCACTATTAATAACAAAAACCCAAAAGAAAACACAGAAGATGCTTATTCTAAGTATCATACAAAGTTTGTTACTTCTCGGAACCAAAACAATGGTTTTCTCGAAGCAAAAAAGATGGAAGGGAACATTGGTTATCTAAATATTCTCTCTTTCCCCAATTTGGCAGAAGCAAAAGAAACTATAGATGCTTATATGAAACTTATCTCTACTACAGATGCATTAATTATTGATCTACGAAATAATGGTGGTGGTAATGCTGATGCAGTGAATTATTTCTCAAGTTATTTTTTAGACAAAAAAACACTCCTATTTAGCTTATATGAGCCAAAAAATAATAAAACAACCGAATTTTGGAGTGTTGATCAGGTGAGTGGTAAAAGAATTCCAACTATTCCACTTTTTATTTTAATTGGAAAATCAACATTCTCAGGAGCAGAGTCATTCAGTTATTCCATGCAAGCACTAAAACGAGGAATGGTCATTGGTCAATCTTCTGCTGGAGCAGCACACATTGGCTATCCTATAAAAGCAAATGATAGCTTAGAAATCTACATTCCGTTTGCCCGTGGTATCAATTCAATTACAAAGACAGATTGGGAAGGTGTCGGAGTCATTCCTGATGTTAAAATTGAAGCAGACAATACCTATACAAAAGCATTAGAATTAGCAACTATAGCGGCACAACAATATCGTGAGAAGAGCGCCAAACAATCTCAAGAATTGTATGATAAGCTTCAAAAGGCAATCAATCAGATTGTACAAAACCCTAAAAGTACTCCAACGGAACAGGCCTTATTACAGGTTATGAAAGAGTGTATTCAATCTGAGCTGTACAATGAAGGTGACTTTCTATTTTTTGGAAGTCAGTATCAACAAAATAATCAGTTCGTAGAAACAGAAATCTTGTTGAAAAATACAACCGTATTGTTTCCTCAATCTCCTTTTGCTTTCTTACATTATGCAGACATTTTAGAAATTAATAAAAAGAAAACTACTGCTCTAAAAACTCTTGAAAAAGCTATAAATCTGGCTACTGAACAAAAAGCACCTTACCTAGATGGATTGAAAAGAAGGTATGAACAAATGAAAAGCAGTAAATAATTATTCTTTCTAAAATACACTCGCTAGTTTTTCCTGAATAAAACTAATCCTATTTTCTATGGTAGTTTTGGGTAGCTCAATACATTCATAACCATAGAAAGTGTATGTTTTTAGCATTATCTCATAGGTAGCAATGGCCTCGCTAAAGGTTTGTTTTCGTTCTGTATCATTTGTATAAATCGATTCCCATGGCGGCGTAATAAATACCTTTGTGTTGTATCGTAAATATTCTGCTGTCTTATGCATTAATTCTGGAACTTCCAAATGGCATAATGTAAGATAACCAATCACATCGGGTATGCCACGATCAAAAAAGACTGGCTTATGAACTTCTTTTATGAACTTAAAATCTTTCATGGCCTGATGTAACATTAAATCGGCAAATCCCTGTTGATTTCTCCAAGGAAGCCCTGTTCCATTACTTTGCAATTGCTCCTGAATAATTGCACGACCTACTTCTTCTATCCCGATATAGTCTTGTTTTTGCAAAGCATTCAATAGTGTCGTTTTCCCCATTCCAGGTCCGCCCGTAATAACGATAAAATTTGGTCGATCAATTCGTTCCATATCAAATAGATTAAACCCTACTCCATCATCAAATAATGTAGTTTCAGATTGAATTAATAAAAAAATAAGGTAAATAATACGGCTAAGACTGAGCTGTATTTTCTTTTTTGTGAAGTTGTATTCTATACAAAAATCTATATTTTTTATTAAGCGACCAAATTTATTTACATTCAACCATCTGCACTACAAGAGCATTCTGTCGTTTTAAAGTTACTGCCCATATAACCAATGCCAACAAACTAAAGCTTGCTCCCAAAGCACATACTCCTATCCAACCCAAATGAACATATATTTTTGTTGAGGCAATCGACCCTACACCACTTCCTATTGAATAAAACATCATGTATACTGCTACAATGCGGCTTCTTGCTTCTGGATTTAGTTTAAAAATCATGCTTTGATTCGTTACATGTACTGCTTGAACTGCTAAGTCCAATACAATAATCCCTAAAATTAAGGCACTAAGCGAATGGGTTGTAAAAGCAATGGCTCCCCATGATAAAAACAATAAGGTCAATGCTATCCCTGTAGTTTGTTGCCCTAATCCACGATCTGCTCTTTTTCCTGCACTCGTTGCCCCCAAAGCACCTGCTACACCAATCAATCCAAACAAACCGATTAGGGAAGAAGAAAATGAATAAGGCGGATCACTTAATGGTAATACTAATGCTGTCCATAGCGTTCCAAACGATGCAAAAAGTAATAAGGCTATTATCGCTCGGATGCGTAATATTCTTTCCGTTACAAATAGCCGAACCATTGATTGTAATAATTTCGGATAAGGCAGGATTACTTTATGCTCATCTTTTACCGGTAGTACTTTAAACAATGCAATAGCCAATACTAAAATTAAAAATGCAGACAAATAATATACCGATCTCCATCCAGCAATATCAGCCATTACACCCGCAATAGTACGGGCCAGTAATATTCCCAAAACAATCCCGCTTGTAATCTGTCCCACTACTCTACCTCTATCTTCGGCTGTTACTAAACTGGCTGCATATGCAACCAATACTTGAGTCACTACTGCAAATAATCCCATGAATGCCATACAAATAAGGAAAATATTTTTATTAGGCATCCAACCAATGATTAACAACAATACAACAGTTAGTAACAACTGTCCTACAATCATCTTTCGACGGTTGAATACATCTCCTAATGGAACAATAAAAAACAATCCTAATCCATAACCAATTTGAGTTATTGTAATTACAATCCCTGATGAACCTTGATTAATCCCTAATTCTGCTGCCATAATCTTTAATAATGGCTGTGCAAAGTATACATTCGCAACAGACATTCCTCCCGCTATCGCAAATAACAAAATCACTAACTGTGATAATTTGGTTTCTTTCTTTTGCTTTATTTTCATGATTTTTGAATTGTGTACTTTTTAGTACAAAATAAATTAAAAAAATTATTCGATTATTTTCAGCTGCATCTCAATCAAGGCCATTAAATCTTCTTGGTTTGTAGTCATTCTTCGGGTAATACCTAATCCATTCCAAATAGTAATTAAGTGTTTTGCCAATAACGCTGGAGCAATCTCAGTTTTTAATTCTCCTTTGCTTTTGGCATCAGTTACTACGTCTTTGAAGATATTTTCCAAGGCTTCTAAATGCTCAACAGCAATATACTTTAAAGATTCATCTACATTCGAAAACTCCATTATTGTATTCCCAAACAAACATCCATTTGCATTGGTTTGTGCTGATGCTAAGCTTATATTTCTGAAATGATTTTTTAATGTTTTAATTGGAGTAGTACTTTGTTGAAGTTTATACTTTAATTCCATTAATTCTCTCTCGCTTACACTTCGTAATACCTCCTCAAAAAGTTCTTTCTTTCCTCTTTTAAACTCCAAATAAAAACTTCCTTTCCCAATACCCATTGTTTTCAACAAATCCTCAGTTGAAGTTACTTCATATCCTTTTGACCAGAATATAGCTTCTGCTTTTTTAAGGATTTCTTCTTTCTTGAATATTTTAGGTCTGCCTGACATTTTATCTGATTTGAATACAAAGTTATATATTTTACCAATTGGTACAAAATAAAATTTTGTTAATCTATTCCATAAAAAAAGAGGAGCTAATAGACTCCTCTTTTACTGTATTATTACAATTCTTATTTCTTTACAATCAAGAATTCACTTCTTCTGTTTAAAGCATATTCTTCTTCTGTACAGTTTTCTTTACAGTCAACCTTTGGTTCGCTTTCTCCATATCCTTTACCTGTGATTCTAGATGCTGCAATACCTTTGAAAATCACATACTGAACTGTAGCTTTTGCTCTTCTATCCGACAACTTCATGTTGTAGTCATCTTTTCCTCTGTTGTCCGTATGGGATTTAACCATAATAACCATCTGGTCATTATTCTGCATCACTTGTACTAACTTATCCAGTTCAAAGGCACCTTCTTGTGTGATATTGCTCTTATTGAACTCAAAGTTAATGTCTT
>NZ_JARQWR010000015.1 GCF_030766725.1 Flavobacterium aerium
TTCGGGTCGGCAAAGCTAAATCTTTTTTACATCTCTCGCAAATCTTTTTTTATCTTTTTTCTAAAAGCTAAATCCCAATCTGACTGCTGTATTTCTGATGAACTTGTGCGCTGTTGCGGGTGCAAAAGTAATACTCTTTTTGTTTTCTGCAAATTTATTTTGAAGTTTTTTCAAACTTTATTTTTAAACCCGCATTCCTCAGTATTTCTTATGAACTTCGCTCTTATTGCGGGTGCAAAACTACCACCTTTTTCTACATTTCCAAGCCTTTTTTTGAATTATTTTTAAATTATTTCAATAAAAAATCATAACTCACTGATTTACCGTTTTTTGAAACGCATCTTTTTCAAACAATATTATCAATTTAGCCCGCCTTACCCCGAATTCCTACCCATCGCAAGCAGACAGACAACCCAAAACCTATTCTTATTCTATACTATATAGGTAAAAAGCATAATATTCAATCCATACAACATACTCTCCTTCCTCCTATTATATAAACAACAAAGCTTATTTCCTCTCTTAATAACACCTAACCTTATTCTTCTACCTATATATAGGTAAAAGAATCTCTTTTCATATCACCACTTTTATAGACATATGTCTAATAGAATAGTACCCCTTCCAATATACTTTTGTTTTCAAATATTATCAAACATGAAAAAGATACTAATCATCAATGGACATCCTAATCCTAATAGCTTATGCTTCTCTTTAGCAAAAGCATATAAAGACGGAGCTATTGAAGCAAATGCAATGGTAAAAGAAATCACAGTTACAACATTAAGCTTTAATCCAAATCTTGCATACGGTTATCAGAAAAGAACAACACTAGAACCAGACTTAGAAGAAGCGTGGGAAAAAATACTTTGGGCACAACACATCGTTTGGATTCATCCTGTATGGTGGGGTGGAGTTCCAGCTGTACTAAAAGGTTTCATCGATCGTCTTTTCCTTCCCGGTAGAGCTTTTCAATATATTGAAAACTCTTATCAATGGGAAAAACTCCTCAAAGGAAAGACAGCACATATCATCACTACACTAGATCAGCCTGGTTGGTACTATTATTTATTCTACGGAAAACCAAGCGTCAATCAGCTTAAGAAATCAACTTTAGAGTTTTGTGGAATCACCCCAGTAAAAGTTACCTATATAGGTATTGTAAAAAACTCAACACAAGAGAAACGATCTAAATGGATTGCTCAAATAAAAAAGCTTGGTCAACAATTAAAGTAAAGCCTCATGAATACTAAAAAATCATCCACCAAAAAAAGCACTGCTATCGATATGACCGCAATGGTAGATATTGCTTTCCTACTACTGACCTTTTTAATATTAACTGCTCAAGCCAAAAAACCTGAAATTCTTCCAGTAGATTTGCCATTATCTGCCGTCAATTCTAATCTACCAAAAGAAACTGCTATTATAACAATAAGCAAAGGGAAACTATTTTTTAGCATCGAAAATGAACGCATTAGAAAAAGAGCTTTGGAAAGAATCTCTGAAAAATACAATATCACTTTTACGGAAGATGAAAAATCAAGCTTCAGTAAAATGGACGGACATGGTATTCCGCTTTCACAAATGAAGCAAGTTTTAAATCTGCCACATAACAAAAGACCCGAAGCTTCCTTTCACAATGGAATACCTACAGATTCTATAGGCACGAATCCATCCGAGCTTTACGATTGGATAAAAGAAACACGTATAGCTACAAAAGAAATCAATAACATACAACTAGAATTCGCAATCAAAGGTGATGCCAATGAATCTTACCCTACTGTTAAAAAGGTCATTGATATACTACAGAGCCAAAACATCAATCGTTTTCATTTAATCACAAACCTTAGACGCACAATGTAACCATCAAAAATAAAGCACATCAAAGCACCTTTTGAAACAACAAGGAAAAAACATAGCACCTTCACTATTACTCCTTATATAATAAGTAATCAGATTCCTTCATTATATCTATATACAATAAAGGCTAAAAATCATTTTATTTCATAAAAAACCAATAGAAATAATCACACATTCTGTGATTTATACATCTATTTTAGTAGATTAATATTATATTTGCGTTCATAAAATTTTGAATTAATGATAAAGATTACGCTACCGGATGGTTCGGTAAAAGAGTTTACTAAAGGTGTTACACCTATAGATGTAGCAAAGAGCATCAGTGAAGGATTTGCTCGAAATGTAATTTCAGCATCTCATAATGGTACAACAATAGAAACGACCACGCCTTTAACGGAAGATGGTGCACTCATATTATATACATGGAATGACAAAGAGGGTAAAAAAGCTTTTTGGCATTCTACCTCTCACGTATTGGCGCAAGCTTTACAAGAAACTTACCCTGGAATCAAATTAACGATAGGACCTGCTATAGAAAATGGTTTCTATTATGATGTTGATTTTGGTGAGCATACTTTTACAGATAAGGATTTTAAATCTATTGAAGATAAAATCTTAGCAATCTCGAGAGAGAAACATGAATTCAAAATGCGTTCTGCTACAAAAGCAGAAGCACTTGCTTTTTACAAAGAAGACAATAACCCTTATAAAACAGAATTGATAGAGAATCTTGAGGATGGCACTATCACTTTCTGTGATCATGCAACTTTTACTGACTTATGTCGTGGTGGTCATATTCCAAACACTGGACTTATTAAAGCTGTAAAAATCATGAGTGTTGCTGGTGCTTATTGGAGGGGTGATGAAAAGAACAAACAACTTACAAGAGTTTATGGTATTTCATTTCCAAAACAAAAAGATCTAACAGAATATCTTGAATTACTGGAAGAGGCAAAACGTCGCGACCACAGAAAACTAGGTAAAGAATTAGAATTATTTGCTTTCTCTTCAAAAGTAGGTCAGGGTTTACCTTTATGGTTACCCAAGGGAGCAGCTTTAAGAGATCGTCTAGAGCAGTTTTTGAAAAAAGCACAGAAAAAAGCAGGATACGAACAAGTTGTTACACCTCATATTGGACAAAAAGAGCTTTATGTTACTTCTGGTCATTATGCTAAGTATGGTGCTGATAGCTTCCAACCTATACATACTCCTAATGAAGGAGAAGAGTTTTTATTAAAACCAATGAACTGTCCTCACCATTGTGAGATATACAATACAAAACCTTGGTCTTATAAAGACTTGCCAAAACGTTATGCAGAATTTGGAACTGTATATCGTTATGAGCAAAGTGGTGAATTGCATGGTTTAACACGTGTTAGAGGATTTACTCAGGATGATGCTCATATTTTCTGTACACCAGAGCAATTGGATGAAGAATTTAAAAAAGTAATTGACCTTGTACTTTATGTATTTAGCTCATTAGGTTTTGAAAACTTTACTGCTCAGATTTCATTGAGAGATCAAGAGAACAGAGAGAAGTATATTGGTTCTGACGAAAATTGGGAAAAAGCTGAAAATGCAATTATCAACGCTGCCCGTGATAAAAATTTAAACACTGTTATAGAATATGGTGAAGCTGCATTCTATGGACCAAAATTAGATTTCATGGTAAAAGATGCTTTGGGAAGACAATGGCAATTAGGAACTATCCAAGTTGATTATAACTTACCAGAACGTTTTGACCTTACCTATAAAGGCTCAGATAACGAATTACACCGACCAGTAATGATCCATAGAGCACCTTTTGGATCGATGGAACGTTTTATCGCTATTTTACTAGAACATACTGGAGGAAATTTCCCACTTTGGCTGATGCCAGAGCAAGCTATTATATTATCTCTCAGCGAGAAATATGAGAAATATGCGAAAAAAGTTTTAGATTTGCTAGAAAATCACGAAATTCGCGCCCTGATTGATAACCGAAATGAAACTATCGGGAAGAAAATCAGAGATGCAGAAATGCAGAAAACCCCATTTATGCTGATTGTCGGAGAGGAAGAGGAGAAAAACGGAACGATTTCTATACGCCGTCACGGTGATTCAGGAAAAGGAAATATTAGCGTTACAATAGAAGAATTTGCTTCAATTGTGAACGAAGAAGTAAATAAGACATTAAAAACATTCAAAGTTTAACTTAAATTTTAAAGCCATAGCAATAAGAAACAACAGGGGTTACCAACCCCGAGTAGAAAAGAAAGATGCACACAGAATTAACAGTGCAATACGTGTTCCTGAGGTAAGACTTGTGGGAGAAAACGTGGAGCCTGGAGTTTTCAAAACTTCAGTAGCTTTACAAATGGCAGAAGGTTTCGAACTTGACCTAGTTGAGATTTCACCAAATGCTGAGCCTCCTGTATGTAAAATCATGGATTACAAAAAGTTTCTTTATGAACAAAAGAAACGAGACAAAATGCTAAAGGCAAAATCTACTCAAATTGTAGTTAAAGAAATCAGATTTGGTCCACAAACTGACGAACATGATTATGAGTTTAAGAGAAAGAATGCTGAGAAGTTCTTAAAAGACGGTGCTAAATTAAAAGCATTTGTATTTTTCAAAGGACGTTCAATCATCTATAAGGATCAAGGACAAATCTTATTATTAAGACTAGCAACAGATCTTGAAGAATTTGGAAAAGTTGAGGCAATGCCAGTATTGGAAGGTAAAAGAATGATTATGTTTATCGCTCCAAAGAAAAAGAAATAAAAATAAGTAAGTAAGATAAATTTAATAAGGAAGAAGATGCCTAAAATGAAAACCAAATCTAGTGCTAAGAAGCGTTTCAAGCTTACTGGTTCTGGAAAGATTAAAAGAAAGCACGCATTTAAGAGTCACATTTTGACTAAAAAATCTAAAAAGCGTAAGCTAGCGTTAACACACTCTGCATTAGTTCACAAGACTGATTTAAAAAGTGTTAAACAACAATTAAGATTAATCTAATTAATCTTATAGGTTAAAACAATTTAATAACCTTGGAGTATGGCTAATAAGTTTTTAGAATAGTCTAAAGCGCCTACTACAAAAAAAAAGTAAAATTATGCCAAGATCAGTAAATTCTGTAGCAAAAAGAGCTAGAAGAAAAAAAATATTAAAGCAAGCCAAAGGTTTCTTTGGAAGACGTAAAAACGTTTGGACAGTAGCTAAAAACGCGGTTGAGAAAGCAATGTGCTATGCTTACCGTGATAGAAAAGCAAAAAAGAGAAACTTCCGTGCATTATGGATTATGCGTATTAACGCTGGAGCTAGATTACATGGAATGTCTTACTCTCAATTCATTGGTAAAGTAAAAGCTAACGGAATCGAATTGAACAGAAAAGTTCTTGCAGATTTAGCGATGAACCACCCTGAAGCTTTCAAAGCTGTTGTGAATAAAATTAAATAAACGTTTGTAAAACACATTTATCTTACTTATTTTAAAAAAGCCATCAAATTTAGTTTTGATGGCTTTTTTTTATACTCTTTGTTTTATAAACACACTAAAAGATAGACATACCTGTTTTGGTGGTTAGCAACTCTAATGCTTTAATTCCAATAACTGAATTCCCTTTTGTATTTAATTTTGGACTCCATGTTGCCACGCAAAAATGATTCGGATACATCGCAACAATGCCTCCACCTATACCACTCTTTCCTGGTAAGCCTACCTTATACGTAAAGTCGCCAGATTCATCATAGAAACCACAAGTTTGCATTATAGCATTTAATCTTTTTACTTGACTTTTTGAAAGGATTGTATTTCCAGCCAATGTCTTCCCTTCATTTGCAAAAAACATAAATGATTGTGCCAATTCTTTACAGGTCATTTCAATAGAGCATTGATGATAATAGAAATCTAAAACTTTGTCTACATCATTTTCAATGTTTCCAAAAGACTTCAATAAATTAGCTAAAGCTGCATTTCTATATCCTGTATTCTTCTCTGATAAAGCTACATTGTAATTATAGTCTATATCTTGGCAGGCAGTACTATTTTTTACAAAGTTTAAAAATTCCTCTTTTGGGTTTTCAAATATTGAAACGAGCATATCTGCAATGACTAATGCTCCTGCATTAATAAATGGGTTTCTAGGTTTTCCCATCTCATATTCTAATTGCACTAAAGAATTGAATGGATCACCAGATGGCTCCACACCTACACGCTCCCATATTTTTTCACCTAAATAGGAAAAAGCTAATGACAATGTAAGTACTTTTGAAACACTTTGAATGGAGAATTTTTCATTACTATCGCCAATGGCATAGTTTTCTCCTTGTATTGTAATAATATGGATTCCGAATTTAGAAGGATCTATTTTAGCTAATTCTGGAATTGATAACGAAACTGCTCCTTCATTTTTAAATGTTTTCGTTTCTTGAGCAATTTCTTTTAAAATGATATCGTAGTTCATTTGTTGTATTCAATCAATTACTATGATTATTCTAATTATGTTTTTTGCTGTTTTTTACGCGCAGCTGGGAATAATACATTATTTAAAATCAATCTGTATCCTGGTGAATTTGGGTGTAAATCTAAAACTGTTGGTGCATCTCCTACTTTATGTTGGTAATCTTCCGGATCATGGCCTCCATAAAAAGTAAACATTCCTTTGCCTTTTGTTCCATGTATATAACGGGCTTCTCCATTTACAGCATTTTCACCCATAATTAAAACATTAGATTTAATTAGATTACTTGTAAAAGCAGTCGTTTGCCCCATAAACCCTTTGATTAGTTGGGTATGGTTTTGACATAGCATGGAAGGTATTGGATCCCATTTTGCAGAAAATTCCATTAATCCGAAATAATCTTTTTCGGGTGGGATGTTTCTTTTCTGTGTCATATCAATATCTGAAAACTCATATACCGTAGGACTGCGTTCTAAAATATAATCTTTAAATGCAAAAGTTTTAGCATAGTCTATTCTGGATTGATAATTAGGATCACTTTGATCACCATCAAACATCGGCTCACAAATATCAACTCCTTCAGCTGATAGGGCAATATCAAAACTATCAGTAGCAGAACACATCGCAAACATAAATCCTCCACCTATCACAAAGTTGTTAATCTTCTTTGCTACTGCTAATTTTTCTTCTGATACTTTAGCGAATCCTAACTTTGTTGCTAGTGCTTCTGCATCTTTCTTTTGTTCAATATACCATGGCACATTTCTATAGGCACCAAAAAATTTACCATATTGTCCCGTAAAATCCTCATGGTGTAAATGCAACCAATCGTATAACAATAATGCATCTCCTAATATTTCTTCATCATAAATAGTTACAAATGGTATTTCTGCATAGGTTAAAACTAAAGTTACAGCATCATCCCAAGGTTGTTTCCCTTTTGGTGTATAAACAGCAATTTTGGGTGCTTTTTCTAATACAACTGTTTCCATGTTTTGAGATGGACTACTAATTTCATCTAATATTGAATTGGTCTGTGCATCGGAAAGCTGTTCAAAGCTCACTCCTCTTATTTGGCATTCTTTTCTAATTTCTGGTGCGTCGGGCATTAAAAATGATCCTCCTCTATAATTCAATAACCAACTTACTTTATAATTTTTACTGAGTGACCAATAGGTAATCCCGTATGCTTTTAGATGATTTTGCTGAGAAGTATCATCCATAGGTAGTAAAATGAATGATGCCCAAGAAGATGTAGTGGTTAACAATACTAAAAAACATAGTATTGCTGTAAAATTTGGCTTAATCAACTTCATTTTTATTTTTAATTCGAAGATAAGCTTATTTATTTTTTCATGCAAAAAAGAAACCTCTAGTATAAAATCATATTTTATGCTAGAGGTTTCTCAATACAATATTACTTATTGTATTACTTTATAGTATTCTTGTTAGAATGGAACATCACTGTCATCATCAATACTATTCATATTACTTCCAAATGCGTCATTTGCAGATGGTAAATTTTTAGTCATAAACGGATTATCATCAAGATTCATTTTAGACGGCAAATCATCAAAGCCGCTTCCGTATTCATCAAGGTTATCGAACTTACCAAGATTTCCAATAAATTTCAAACGAATATTATCCAATCCACCATTTCTGTGTTTTGCAATAATAAATTCTGCTTGTCCTTCTGTTGGTGAATGTTCATCATCATCCCATTCCTCAATCTTATAGTACTCTGGTCTATAGATAAAAGATACAATATCCGCATCTTGCTCAATCGCTCCAGATTCACGAAGATCCGAAAGTAAAGGTCTTTTACTTGATCCACGGGTTTCCACCGCACGCGATAGTTGTGATAAGGCAATTACTGGAACACTTAATTCTTTTGCTAATGCTTTTAAGTTTCGCGAGATAGTAGAAATCTCCTGCTCACGATTTCCTCCGCCTTTTCCACCACCACCGGCTGTCATTAATTGCAAATAATCTACAATAATGAGTTTAATCCCGTATTGAGAAGCTAAACGTCTTGCTTTAGCACGTAAATCGAAAATAGATAGTGAAGGTGTATCATCAATGTATAAAGGGGCTTTTTCTAAATTTTTCACCTTAATACTCAATTGTTCCCATTCATGTTTTTCTAATTTTCCTGTTCTTAATTTTTCGGAAGAAAGTCCTGTCTCACTAGAAATCAAACGGGTAATTAACTGAACGGAGGACATCTCCAAAGAAAACAAAGCTACGGCATGATTCGTATCAATCGCAATATTTCTGGCCATTGATAATACGAATGCTGTTTTACCCATACCAGGACGAGCAGCGATAATAATTAAATCACTTGGTTGCCAACCTGAGGTTAGCTTATCTAATTTATCAAATCCTGTTGCAATACCACTAAGACCTTCCTTATTGGCAATTTCTTCAATTCTTTTTTTCGCTTGAATTACTAAACTTTGTGCTGTTTCAGAGCTTCTTTTAATATTTCCTTGCGTTACTTCATATAACTTTGATTCAGCTTTGTCAAGTAAATCAAAAACATCCGTACTTTCATCATATGATTCTTCGATAATCTCAGAAGAAATTTTAATTAAACTACGTTGAATAAATTTCTGTAAAATAATTCTAGAGTGAAATTCGATGTGTGCAGAAGATGAAATTTTCTGTGTTAATTGAATCAGATAAAAATCTCCTCCAGACAGCTCTAGTTTTCCACTTTTTTTCAACTGTGTGGAGACTGTTAATAAGTCAATTGGTTGAGAATCATTAAACAATTGAACGATCGCTTCAAAAATGTATTTATGCGCTTCTTTATAAAAGGCATCCGGTTGTAAAATATCGATCACCTCGTCAACCCCTTTCTTATCAATCATCATTGCCCCTAGCACCGCCTCTTCTAGATCAAGTGCTTGAGGAGGCAACTTGCCTTTTTCAAGATTTATTACAGCAGATCGATCTGCTTTCATTGGGTTTATATTCCTTAGGTTTTCCATATAGCGAAAGTAACTAAAATTTAAAAGTTTATGGGTTAGAGTTATTAATTAATAATGTTAACAACTTCGTTTTTATTGTTAACAACCAAAAAAAAATCCGAAACCACTGGGCTTCGGATTACATTTATTTATTGTAAGATTTTACTCTTTGAATTCGCCCATTTTGCTGTATTTGTCCATACGCTGAGCAATTAATTTCGCTGTTGATAAGTCTTTCAATTCATTGTATCCTTTTAAAATATATTTTTCAACAGTTTTAAAAGTTGTATCTCTATCATAATGAGCTCCTCCTAATGGTTCAGGAATAATATCATCAATCAAGTTTTGTTTTTTCATATCAAATGCAGTCAGTTTTAAGGCTTCTGCAGCTTGTTCTTTATATTCCCAGCTTCTCCATAAAATTGATGAACAAGACTCTGGAGAAATAACAGAATACCATGTATTTTCCAACATTAATACTCTATCTCCAACACCTATTCCTAATGCTCCACCTGATGCTCCTTCTCCTACAATTACTGTAATGATAGGCACTTTCAAACGAATCATTTCGAAGATATTTCTTGCAATAGCTTCACCTTGTCCACGTTCTTCTGCTTCTAATCCTGGATATGCACCTGGAGTATCTACAAGCGTTAAAACTGGAATACCAAATTTCTCTGCCATTTTCATTAAACGTAAAGCTTTACGGTATCCTTCAGGATTCGCCATACCGAAATTTCTGTATTGACGTGTTTTTGTATTGAAACCTTTTTGTTGACCTACAATCATAAATGATTGTCCTCCAATTTTACCTAAACCACCAATCATTGCTTTATCATCTTTGAATCCACGATCTCCGTGTAGTTCTAAGAATGTATCGCCACAAAGTGCTTTTACGTGATCTAATGTATAAGGCCTGCTAGGGTGTCTAGATAGTTGTACACGTTGCCAAGCAGTAAGGTTTTTGTATATATTCTTCTTAGTTTCTTCTAGTTTTTTCTCAATTTGCTTGCATGTATTAGTCACATCTACATCCGATTCTTGACCAATAATCATACATTTATCTAACTGATCCTCAAGTTCTTTAATAGGAAGCTCAAAATCTAAATATTCCATAGGATTTGTGCATTTTTAGTTTTAGTTCGAACCACAAAGATAAAATTTAAAATTGTGAACGAAAGTAATATTTAATAAATTAGTTTCTAACTTTTTTATAATTCTTGATAATCCCATTAATTATAACGGTTGAGAGTATTACAAGGGCTCCAATATAAAACTCAAAGCTCATTTTTTCTTTTTCTGGAAAAAAGATTACTGCGAGTATAATTCCATATATAGGTTCCATATTAATCGTCAACATTACAGTGTAAGGCGTAAGAAACTGCATCACCTTTACAGAGCCTATAAACGCATAGGCTGTACAGATTGAACTTAATACAAATAACCATCCCCAATCTGAAGTTGTTAGTGTAAAAAATTCTGCTTTGAAACTTCCCGTAAACAATAAAAATAAAGTCAGAAAGAAAACTCCACCAACTAATTCATAGAATGTAATTACTGTAGGTGAATATTGTTTTGCAAATTTCCCGTTGATTACAGAAAACAAAGCGGATAGAAATGCTGAGATTAAAGCCAGAATAATTCCTTCAATATAATTACCTTGTACGTTGAATATGATATACAATCCGAAGATTACTACTATTCCAAAAAGCACTTCATACCATATCACTTTTCTTTTATAGAAAATGGGTTCCAAAAGTGAGGCAAAAAATGCCCCTGTAGACAAACATGCTAGTGTAAGGGAAACATTTGAAACCTTAATTGCCATAAAGAATGTAAGCCAATGTATTGCAATGACTAATCCTGCAAAGAGAAAGCGAATCCCAGTCATTACTGGTATCTTTAATGAAATCTTTTTATAGGCTATAAACAACGCTATAAAGCCAACGGCCAATAGCATTCTATACCAAACTAACGGTAAGGCATCTAGCGATATTAAAGCTCCTAAAATAGCTGTAAATCCCCAAATAAAAACAATTAGATGAAGTTGGAAATAACTTTTGATATTATCGTTTTGCATTGCGTAATAGATAGATTGCTAATACCCCAAAAGTTAAGTTTGGTAACCAAACTGCTAATAATGGTGGTAAACTGGATTTTTCTGCCATAGTACCAAAAATCTTATCAAAGAAAATAAAAGTAAATGCTAAACCGATTCCCAGCGCTAGATTAACTCCCATTCCTCCTCTTCTTTTCATCGAGGATACTGCAACTGCAATAATTGTTAAGATAAATGCCGAAATTGGCAAACTGTATTTTTTATATTTTACAACTAAATAAATATTAATATTTGACGAACCTCTCATTTTTTCCTTCTCAATAAACTTATTCAAATCGGATAAATTCAGCGTTTCAGCCATATAAATTACTGGAGTCAAATCGTCTAAGTCAAAGTTAAACACCGTGTCTTTACTTTGCTCAGTTATTAAAACATCGTCAAACTCTCCTACTTTTCTTTTTGTAAAATTGGTAAGCGTATATGTACTATCATTCGGATTCCATTTAATTCGATCTGCCACTAATTTGTATTGTAGTTGATCGCCTTTGAATTTCTCCATAGAGAACTGAAATCCTATTTTTGAAACTGGATTAAAATTGTTTACGTGTATAAACTCATCATCACTAATTTGTCTGTACACGTCATTATTTTCTCGAACTTCATTGTTCTTTTTCAAATAGGTATACTTAAAATCATTGAATCCTTGGCTTGCCTTTGGCACTACAAAAAACCCCATTAATAAAGCAAAAACCGAAACTATTGTTGCTCCAATGATATAGGGTCTAAGAAATCGGTAAAAAGAGATTCCAGAACTTAAGATGGCAATGATTTCTGTATTATTGGCTAATTTTGAAGTGAACCAAATTACCGATAAGAATAAAAATATCGGAAACAATAGGTTCGCAAAATATATCGTGAAATTAAAATAGTATACTGCGACCGCAGCAAGGGGTACTTTACTTTCTAAAATTCTATTAATTTTCTCTGAAACGTCTATTACTATACCAATGGGTATAAACAGTAATAGCATTACTGAGAATGTAGCTAAATATCTTTTTAGGATGTATTTATCAATAATACTCATTGAAGTTCTACTCGATTTTTAGTTATAACCTTTGATCCATTTGTCTAACCATTTTGTTTTTCCACTCATGGAAATCTCCCTCTAAGATATGTTTTCTTGCTTCACGAACCAACCATAAATAAAAACCAAGATTGTGTATCGTTGCAATTTGTTTTCCTAAGTATTCATTTGCTGCAAATAAGTGACGTAAATAAGCCTTTGTATACTCTGTATCTACAAATGTAATTCCCATTTCGTCAATAGGAGAAAAATCTGCCTCCCATTTTTTATTTTTGATATTAATTGTTCCGTTTGCTGTAAAAAGCATTCCATTACGTGCATTACGTGTAGGCATTACACAGTCAAACATATCAATTCCAAGTGCAATATTCTCCAAGATATTAATTGGAGTACCAACTCCCATTAAGTAACGTGGTTTATCTACTGGTAAAATGTCACATACAATTTCGGTCATTGCATACATTTCTTCGGCAGGTTCTCCTACAGATAATCCTCCAATTGCATTTCCTTGTGCACCAGCATTAGCAATATATTCCGCTGATTGTTGGCGTAAATCTTTATACGTACTTCCTTGAACAATTGGGAAGAATGTTTGTTCATACCCATATTTGTACGGTAATTTTTCCAAATGATTAATACATCTGTCTAACCAACGGTGCGTCATGTGCATTGAACGTTGTGCGTATCGATAGTCACATGGATAAGGTGTACATTCATCAAAAGCCATAATGATATCAGCTCCGATTGTTCTTTGTATTTCCATTACACTTTCTGGTGAAAAGAAATGGTACGAACCATCAATATGTGATTTGAATTTTACTCCTTCTTCTTTAATTTTTCTATTACTGGATAAAGAATACACTTGGTATCCTCCACTGTCTGTTAAAATATTACGGTCCCAGTTCATGAATTTATGCAATCCTCCTGCTTTTTCAAGAATTTCTGTTTGTGGTCGTAAGTATAGATGGTATGTATTTCCCAGAATAATATCTGGATTAATATCTTCTCTTAATTCTCTTTGATGTACGCCTTTTACAGAAGCGACAGTTCCAACTGGCATAAAAATAGGTGTTTCAATAACACCGTGATCTGTTGTTATTTTCCCAGCTCTAGCTTTAGATAATGGGTCATTCTTTAATAAATCAAATTTCATAATAGCATTTTACAGTCGGCAAAGATAGCTTAATTACGCTATTGAGAAAGGTGTATTTCTGAAAATTGTAACATTAATTAACTGATATAATGTTCTATTCAAAATATTGTGTTGTTTCTAATTCAATTCTATACATTTCTTGCAATTGTGAAGAATTGTTCTGTTACTCTGGTGCATAATTATTTCTGGAAAGCACAATTTTTACCGTTTATATAAATCCTGAAGTTATTGATAAAACTTTTGCCGAAAGCCAAAATAAAAATTACTTTTGTGCTGGTTATAATTTAAAAACATAAAATGAAGCCTAACACACAACAATTAAACGATTTAACGATTCAAGTACGCAGAGATATTCTTCGTATGGTTCACGCTGTAAACTCAGGACACCCAGGTGGTTCTTTAGGTTGTACAGAATTTTTAGTAGCTCTTTACAACAATTTAATGGACCGCAAAGAAGGTTTTGATATGGACGGTAAAGGAGAGGATTTATTCTTTCTTTCAAATGGTCATATTTCTCCTGTATTTTATAGTGTATTAGCAAGAGCTGGATATTTCCCTGTAAGTGAATTAGCTACATTCAGGTTATTAAATTCTCGTTTACAAGGTCACCCTACTACACATGAAGGCTTACCTGGTATTCGTATTGCTTCTGGTTCTTTAGGACAAGGAATGTCAGTAGCTATTGGTACTGCATTAACTAAAAAACTAAATGGAGATAATCATCTAGTATATAGTTTACATGGCGATGGTGAATTACAGGAAGGTCAAATCTGGGAAGCTGCAATGTATGCTGCTGGAAATAAAGTAGACAATATCATTTCTACGATTGACTTAAATGGAAAGCAAATTGACGGTGCTACTGACGAAGTATTACCAATGGGTGATTTAAAAGCGAAATTTGAAGCTTTTGGTTGGGATGTATTAGAAATCAAAGAAGGTAACTCTATTGATGCAATCATTACTGGAATGACTGACGCTAAATCAAGAACAGGAAAAGGAAAACCAGTTTGTGTATTATTATACACTGAAATGGGTAATGGAGTTGACTTCATGATGCATACACATGCGTGGCATGGAAAAGCACCAAATGATGAACAATTAGAAAAAGCATTAGCACAAAACCCAACAACCTTAGGAGATTACTAATATGAAAAAGAATATCATTGCATCCCTATTTTTAGTGTTTTTAGCATTTACAGCTACCGCACAAAAAAGTGATTTTAAATTTGACTATTTATTAGAATATGATTCTTATGATGGATCAACATTGAATTATTATATTAATTCAAAAGATGCAAGTTATATACTTTCAGATGGTGCTGCACAATCACTAATTAAAGAAGGATATCAAGTTACTTTTAATATTTCCATAAAAGGAGAATTACGTCTTACAAATGTAATTCCTGATCCAACAACTGAGAATACAACAAAATTTGTTGCGGGAAAAACAGATAATTCTATTGTTACAATTAATGGGTTTAAATGTAAAAAATACACTTATACTACCGAATTAATAGATGATTATGATGAAACAATAAAACATCCTATCACCTACGAGGCTTACATTATGGAAGACAACAGTAATTCTCTTACTGCACTAAATAATTCGGCCATGGTTATCCCTGATTATATCAAGTACAAGAATTTTCCAAAAGGGACATTAGTAGAATTCAAAAATGTTGTTGATAGCTATTATGTGGCTCAAACTAATCTTTCTTTAAAAAAGATTACTCGTTTGGACCAACCTATTGAAATAGCAATTACTTCAAATCAGATTACTGATTATCTTATAAAAAATCAAAAAAAGGCATACTAAACACACAACTAATGAAAAAATATATAAATACAGGTAATAAAGATACTCGTTCTGGTTTCGGAGCAGGTTTGACGGAATTAGGACAAAAGAATGAAAATGTAGTTGCATTATGTGCTGATTTAATTGGATCATTAAAAATGGATGATTTCAAAAAGAATCACCCTGAGCGTTTCTTTCAAATTGGTATTGCAGAAGCAAATATGATTGGTATTGCTGCAGGAATGACTATTGGTGGGAAAATTCCATTTACTGGAACTTTCGCTAACTTCTCTACAGGAAGGGTATATGACCAAATTCGTCAATCTGTTGCTTATTCTGATAAAAATGTAAAAATTTGTGCTTCACATGCAGGTTTAACACTTGGTGAGGATGGAGCTACACATCAAATACTAGAAGATATTGGATTAATGAAAATGTTACCTGGAATGACAGTAATCAATACTTGTGATTATAATCAAACTAAGGCTGCAACATTAGCTATTGCGGATCATCATGGCCCTGTTTATTTACGTTTTGGTAGACCAAGTGTTCCAAACTTCACACCAGAAAATGGAACTTTCGAAATTGGTAAAGCTGTTCTTCTAAACGAAGGAACTGATGTTACCATTATCGCTACAGGTCACTTAGTTTGGGAAGCTCTTGAAGCGGCGGCGGCATTAGAAACTCAAGGTATCTCAGCAGAAGTAATCAACATTCATACAATCAAACCTCTTGATGATGCAGCAATTTTAAAATCTGTTGCAAAAACAGGTTGTGTTGTTACAGCAGAAGAGCATAACTTCTTAGGAGGTTTAGGCGAAAGTGTTGCACGTGTATTATCATTAAATCATCCAGCACCACAAGAATTCGTTGCCGTACAAGACAGTTTTGGAGAATCTGGAACACCAGACCAATTAATGGAGAAATATGGCTTAAATCGTCAATCTATTGAGAAAGCTGCTTTAAAAGTGGTAAAGAGAAAATAATCTATACTCAAAATATCAAAAGCCGTTTAATTTAAAATTAAACGGCTTTTTTATTCCTGAAAATATCTAAATAAAAAGCCCTATTCTTTCGAATAGGGCTTTTTATTTTATATAATACAATCAAATTATAATATAATTTGTTTGTCTAATTTTCTAATGACAACTTGGATCTAAATGTCTCTTTAATCCTCCAGTACCACCTTGGCAATTTGGGATTAAATCAAAAGGATATCGTACTCCATTAGCATCTTTAATTTCTTGTTTCGTTAAAAACCCATCACCATCATCATCAATATCTAAAAAGTTAGGAATACCATCTCCATCACTATCATCATCGTAAAGATCTCCATTTCCATTTAAATCTTCATTAATTGACAGTACACCATCTTTATCATGATCTCTATGTTTCAATTGATATAGATTAACAGAAAAAATAAGAGGAGAATATGCCTTTATAACATTTTCACCTGTACCTATTGCTTGATTAAAGTAACCTATTCCAGAAGGAATAAAAACAACTCCAGCACCATAACCACTAAATGTAATTGTACCGTCATTATTTTGTGTATAGGTTCCTGTTTTTAATTCTGGTAATAAATTTCTAAATCCTGAAATTGATTCTTCTAATTTGAACCATACTGGATTTACAGCTGCATCAAATTGTTTATTTTCTAAATCCCATCCTCTATATCCTACAAAAGTTGAATCTGCTTTAGTCGCCTTTGTTCCGGTTCCTTCATTCAATATTAAATAGTATAGTTTATAGTCAATATTATCATCAACTCTTACCCCTAAAATATCATTTTGTGATGCATAATTTCTATTATCATTTTTCATCATTTTAAATTGCAATGGGTAGGTCGTTTGTGTTCTGATAGATTGTTGAGTACCACCAGCAGGAATTTTAGTGAATTTTACATTAAAATTTTCATCTACCGATTCTATATAGTGCGTATCAAGATATTGATCTATTGCTATTATATCGTTACTATACTGCATTCCACGATCTCTAGGAGGTGCAACCGACACATCATCATCATTCTTTTTACAAGAAAACAAGCTGATACCTACAAGTAGTAAAAGAGAAAAAAACTTAAATTTGTTCATTATTGTTAATTTTTGAGCGCAAGATACAATTTTGATTTATTTTTGTATTAACAATTAACAGTGATTTTTCCAAAATAGTATGAGAATAGATAAATATTTATGGTGTATAAGATATTATAAAACCAGAAGTATCGCTACCGAAGCAGCTAAAAAAGGTCATTTTACTGTAAACGGACAAGCTGCAAAACCTTCCAGAGAAGTATTCCCTACTGATAAAATCACATTACGTAAGGATCAAATCATTTACACTTTAACCGTTTTAGATGTTCCTCCTAATCGTGTTGCGGCTAAATTAGTAGATATTTACCGAAAAGATGAAACTCCTGCTGAGGCTTTCGCTCATTTGGAATTATTAAAACTTACTAAGGAGCATTACCGCAAACAAGGAACAGGAAGACCAACTAAAAAAGACCGAAGAGAACTTGACGAATATGGTGATTCCTACGAAGAGGAAGAAAACGATCTAGACTAAAAATTAAAAAAACGAATACTTTTTACTAAAAAAACAACAAATTCATGAGCAAGAATATCATCCTGAATCATCAAGAAATTGAACATAAGACAAAACGTATTGCCTACCAAATCTACGAGACTTTTGTTGATGAAAAAGAAATCGTTATTGCTGGTATTGCAAAAAGTGGATTTATATTCGCTCAAAAAATCGCTACTGCTTTAAATGAAATTTCAGACATTAATGTCATATTGTGTGAAGTTTACATCAATAAAGAAAACCCACAGAATCCAATTACGACTTCATTAAGTCCTGACCAATATAAAAACAAAGGATTAATCCTTGTTGATGATGTTTTAAATTCAGGTACAACATTAGTATATGGTGTAAAACATTTCTTGGATGTCCCATTAAAGAAATTCAAAACAGCCGTATTAGTGGATCGAAATCACAAAAAATATCCTGTAAAAGCAGATTTCAAAGGCATTTCACTTTCAACCTCATCTTTTGAACATGTTCAGGTTGTTTTTGATGAAAAACAAGACTACGCTTATTTAAGCTAGTACCTTTATTATTTCCGCCACTATTTCATCGGGAGATTTTCCATCTACGGAAATCTTATGTTTTGCTTGGTTATAATAATAGCTTCGATCAAAAAGATGCTTTGCGATATACTCTTTTAATTCCTCAGCATCTTTAGTGGCAATTAGTGGCCTATTTTCCTTTTCTAGCAAAAGTCTTGCATAGAGCTCCTCTACGGACGCTTTTAAATAAATTGACACAACACCATCCTTTTTCAATAATTCGTGATTATTGGCATAACAGGGAGTCCCTCCTCCTATACTTAGAATCATCTCCTCCTCTGAACCCATCAAATTATTAAAAACCTGGCTCTCTATTTTTCTAAAATAAATCTCTCCTCGTTCTTTAAAAATATCCTTTATTGATTTTTCTTCTTTTTTTTCGATGATTTGATCCAAATCTAACGAGTCTATACTTACAGATTTTGACAATAATTGAGCAATTGTTGACTTACCTGAGCCCATATACCCTAACAATACAATTTTTAACATAACAATAAAACCCTACAAATTAAGCGGTTAAGAAATTTAATTAAAAAAAAAACAAATTTATGACAAAAATGCTTTGAAAAATAAATAAATAGGCCTTATATTTGCACCCGCATTCAAGAAACGAATATGACTCGATAGCTCAGTTGGTAGAGCACATCACTTTTAATGATGGGGTCCTGGGTTCGAGCCCCAGTCGGGTCACAAATTGTGACTTACAATATAAGTTTCTTGAGAGCAATGACTCGATAGCTCAGTTGGTAGAGCACATCACTTTTAATGATGGGGTCCTGGGTTCGAGCCCCAGTCGGGTCACAAAAAGGTCGAGTATTAATTTACTTGACCTTTTTTCATTTAAGGCCACGTGGAGAAACGGTAGACTTGCCATCTTGAGGGGGTGGTGCTCGTAAGGGCGTGTGGGTTCAAATCCCACCGTGGTCACAACAAAAAAGACTAAACAATTACTACTTAATTGTTTAGTCTTTTTTATTTCTAAATATAGTCGACATCTAGTCTAAAATTAAATATTCTAAGACACGAAAGTCTTATAAATTATACCTCTACTCTCCAAGGGACTATTTACATTGAGCTTAGCTCTTGATTTTTTCTATAATAACCTTCCCACTTTCAAACAGGGTAAAAATATAACAACTTTTATCTTCACTTATAAGAAAAGCCGGTGGCCCATCATATGCAGATACTTTAGTTAATCCTTTCAATTGTAAATTTGTAATTGTATTTTCTGAAATTGGCTTTATTGGAAAGGGAATAGCATGCACGTTATGGTTCCAATTTGTAAAATATATCATTTTATCATCACACTGTATTGCATCGAAGAAACACAGATCTGTACAATTCATTTGATAAATCAAATTTAATTTGCGACTTTTCCAATCTATCGCAAGAAGATTGGATGGAGAAGCATTGTTTTTATTTGCAGTAGCGTAAACTGTTCCGGTAGCACCATTCCATGTAAGCCCACTTACCCCATTTAGCATTGCAGCATCTGTAGGATCAGTAACAAAAGGTTTAAACGTTTTACCAGCAATATCTATCTCGTAAATCATTCCTTTATCTGTTCCAGACACTAACAGACTACCATTCGCAAACGTAAGATCATTGAGTCTTGTACTTCCTGGTATAGTAATTTCAAAAATCATTTTTCGAGAATCAAGATCAAAACCTACTACTCTATCATATGCTACTGCATATAACGTATTTTCGTGTACCTTAATTCCTAATGGACCCTGACTTTTAAGAATATCAGTACCTGTAGGCAAAAAATTAACTTCCTCTATCGTATTTGTTAGTAGATTGACTTTACTAATATAACCTTTACCATTTTTAACATTTGCTACATACAAATTATTGCCTTTCTGACTTAAACTTTCAGGTTGTGAAAAACCAATAATTTCACCCGGAATCATAAAGGAAGTTGTTTTAGCAGATTTTTGAGCTTGAATGCCTTGTACACCTAAAATAATTGATAAATAAAGCGCGCTCTTTAAAAGAAATGAAAATTTCATAAGAATATATTTTTTAAGTTGATTGATGGTCGTAAATTACAGAACTAAAAATACAATCTAAGTCATAATAATACCACTTTTGGTGTTTATTGACTACCTGATTTTTATCAATATTAATCATCAGTAGGTGGCTTTATAACTAAACTATTTGTTTGATATTGATTGTCAAGAGAAATATTAACAGATAAAATAACTTACTCCAATATGACTTCATGCATTATATTTTATCGGAAAATAGCACTCCTAACCCTAATCATCATCGTATTTTCGAGTTGCCATAACAATACTAAGGTATATGATGAAAGTCGGGAAATAGTTCCTAATCCAGAGGGATATCAAAAAGATACTTTTATCGAACCTATTCAGGACTCCACTCAAGTTCTAGATAGTGTACACAAAATAAAATAACTTTTCCTATGCTTATTTTAGTACTTCTGGAGCTTCTCTTTCCATGATTTTTTTCAACTGAGGAACAAAACCCTCTCCCCATTGATCTACCGCAGAAATTAATGGCAATAAAGATTTCCCTGATTCTGTGAGATAATATTCCACGCGCAATGGAACTTCTTTATACATAATCTTTTCTAAAAGCCCATGAAACTCTAGTTCTTTCAATTGATTTTGCAATACACGTTTGGTAATACCATTGATAGCATGTACTAAGTCTTTAGGTCGTTTTATATCTTTTGACACTTCATCTAGTATGCAAAATTTCCATTTAGAACCTACAACTTCCATCGCAACACTAAGACCGCATTCATAATCAATTGGAATTTTTCGCTGGTACATACTCTTTGTTTTTATGTTTTGATTTTACAAAAGTAAAAAGAAACTCACTATATCTACATGGTGATGAAATTATCACTATATGATTAATTTATCCCGTATTGTTCAATTCCTGAGCAAATTGGATCTTTGCATGAACAAACGAATCGAATATCAAAAACAAAAGTATTCGTCAACATTTACACTAACAATAAATCATGAAAATCCTTATAGTTATCATTCATCCAAATTTAGAAAATTCAGTCATCAACAAACGCTGGATAGAAGAATTAGAAAAATATCCAAATCGATATACTCTTCATAATCTACATCAAATGTATCCTGATGAGAATATTGATGTCCGAAAAGAGCAAGAATTAATTGAAGCTCATGATACAATTGTATTTCAATTTCCTTTTTATTGGTTTAATTCTCCTCCTTTTTTCAAAAAATGGCTTGATGTTGTACTCCTACACGGATGGGCTTATGGTACGAATAGCGGCTATAAACTTGCGGGTAAAAAAATTGCACTTAGCCTTACTGTAGGAATAAATGAAGAAGATTATACCGCATCAGGAAGATACAAATACACCTTAGAACAGCTGACTGCTCCTTTTGAAATAACGTTTAATTACATTAAAACAGACTATAAACCGCTCTTTGCTTTTTATGGAACAGAGCACAACGCAACATTAGACCGAATTGAGAAAAGTATACAGGATTATATTTCTTACCTTAATCAATTGTAACTATCGCAATAAAAAAAGCGACTGTTAGCAGTCGCTTTTTTTTATCTATGAAGAATCATATCCTGTATAATTCTGTTTCTTTTTATTTCTGTTTATTTTTATTTTTGTTTCGAAGGCTCATAATGAAATGGACCTGGATCGTAATTCTCATCACATTCATCGGTAAGAATCGATTTACCAGAAGCATCTATAGTCTTATAGGACATTTTGGCTTCAACTTTTTGAATCGGAACGTCTCCTAACCAACTATTTTCTTCTCTGAACTTTTCAATTTCTGCTTTTTTAAAGCGCTGCATTTGCACAGCTAGTACCTTTATAGCTGAATCATTCTTATTATTGCTCTTTTTCAGTTCCTCTATATTATTCAGAGTATATTTTTTATCCTTGAATTCAATTGTCCAATTTTCTGATTTAATATCCTTGCCTTTATTTGCTACAATACAAATACCTTCATATTTTTCCGGAATGGAATAGGTATACAAAGCATAGTCTTTTTTAGGTTCATCTATAGCAATGGTTACTTCATCCATTTCTTTTCGTGGAATTTTTATTGAAAGGTATTCTTTATAAGCGCATCCATCGCGTTGCTTTAGGATAGGTCGAAATATATTTTGATTTTTACTTTTCAGTCCCATATTAAAATAGAAATTTTGAAACCCGAAGTTTTGAAAATAAACTCGATCAGTTCCATCCCAATCAAAAACAAAAAGATCAATCGGATCATTACTGAATTTTAGGACAATTTTATTTTTCTCCACCAGCTCCCATATTCCTTTTAAACATTGGCCTTTCTTCAACATATGAAAACTCCCTTTTGTATCTAACACAATAAGAAGATTTTCAGGTTCTATTTCTCCTGTTTTTAAAGTATAATTACCAGTAAACTGGGAATACATATTGATACTCCAAAAGAATATCATTATTGATATAATTATAGCTTTTATCATGATACATGTTTAGTTCAACTATTCCATTATTGGTGCAAGAAAAATGGTATCTGGTTTCGGATTCAAAAACGTATATTCTAATCTTTCTCCATGCTGTGACCAAACCGAAGGTATCGTATCTTGTCTATATCTTGGAATACTGAAAACTAAATCCGTAATAGAATTTGTGTTGTTTTCTATTTTAAAATATCCTTTTACATCAGTTGTCGCCGATTGTGGATTGGTAACAAAACTCTCTTTCACCAAGACATTCATCAAAGGTTTTTTGGTTTCTTGGTCATATACATAACCATGATAGAAATTTTGTCGCTTACAGCAACATAACAAAAGAAGTATTACTGGTAGAAAAAACTTCAAGTAATAATTGATTTCTTTTTTCATAATTTAAACAATCTGTGTTTGATTTCTTTCCACTCTTTTCTTTGCTAATATAAAACCAAAATAAACAATATGTCTATTTATTGAATGCTAATATTGTCCTGCCAAAACAATTTATATATATTGAATTATCCTTATAAAACACAATTGAACTCTTGTTTTTAATATATTTGAAATAAACTTCAGTTATGAATACTATCACGTATAGAACAATGAAACCAAGTGAATTGATCAAAATAAAAGAAATTGATCGATCAGAATATATTCATGAAATCTATGTTTTTGAAAACAATGTGTTAGTACTAAAACCCGATCATTGTATTGTGAATTCATTTGATACCGAAGAACTTGAAGCCATGATTGAAAAACAGCATCATATCTTAGAAGGGCAAGGAACCGTTATCGGAGCTTTTGAAATGGATAAACTTATCGGTGTAGCTTCTGTAGAAAACAAAAAAAGAGGTATAAATGCGGACTATAGCAAAATGGATATTCTATATGTTAGTAACAAATATAGAGGAAAGAAAATTGGCCATAGTCTAATTGAAGCATGTAAAGATGTTGCTACAACATTTGGTACCAACAAACTTTATATTTCTGCAACTCCTACAAAAGCTACAGTTGATTTCTATCTTAGAGAAGGTGCTATTTTGACAAAGGAAATAGATTCAGAATTGTTTAAATTAGAGCCATTGGACATCCATTTAGAATTACAATTTTAATCTGAAGGAATTACTTTTCATCAATCCAAAACTACCAAGGCAACTCTTACTTAAATTGTCTATTTTTGTTTAAGCAATTTCGGTTTATCATGAACAGCATTAAAAACAAGTATAGCATTAAAGACCTAGAAAACTTTTCTGGAATAAAGGCACATACCATCCGAATCTGGGAAAAAAGATATAACATTCTTATTCCAGTACGTACACAAACTAATATCCGCTTATATGATTCCAAAAGTTTACAGAAACTACTCAATATAACTACCCTTCATAATTCTGGTTATAAAATTTCAAAAATTGCAGAACTTTCGACCGATAAGATTCATCAATTGGCGAGTGACCTTACGCAATCCAAAAAGGTAAAAAATTCTACATTGAATGATTTTAAACTTGCTATAATAAATCTTAATCAATCTAAATTTATTGAGATTTACAATCGATTGAGTGAGGAGAAATCCTTTCATAAAATTTTTATCGAAAACTTCATCCCATTACTTAATGAAATAGGAGTATTATGGCAATCCGGCACAATTTCTTCAGCACATGAACATTTTGTGAGTCATTTAATCAAACAAAAAATCATTAGCCATACCGATCAGTTGGTTCAAAAAAGTATCCCCAAGAGCAAAAAGATGTTTGTTCTCTATCTTCCAGAAAATGAAATTCATGATTTAGGACTCTTGTACCTCAATTACGAACTTATTTCACACGGATATACAACTTTGTATCTCGGTAATAATACCTCCTTAAAAAGCCTTACAGAGATCACAAAGCATCACTCTAACGTAACATTCGTAACTTATTTAACGAATGAGCCTTCGAAGGAGTATCTTAATGAATATATTTTGACTTTGTATAAAGAAATTTTACATCCGTTTCAAGCAACATTATGGGTTACAGGATTATTATCAAAATCTATTGCAACAGATAACCTCAACCCAACCACACGAATATTTTATTCTTTATCTGATTTTATAAAACACCTATAATTATTCTACTTTAAAAAAGATCAATTTGTTTATCTTTTTTGTAGTTTTGTTAAACAAAATGAAAAAAGACATCAAAATAATCGGATCTGGTTTTTCTGCACTTTCGGCAGCATGTTATCTTGCCAAAGCGGGTCATACTGTCACAGTATTTGAAAAGAACAGCACCATTGGTGGTAGAGCAAGACAATTAAAAAAAGATGGATTTACATTTGACATTGGCCCAACATGGTATTGGATGCCAGATGTATTTGAACGTTTTTTCAATGATTTTGGCAAGAAGCCATCAGATTATTATCAGCTTCAAAAGCTTTCTCCCGCATATCAGGTTTATTTTGGAATCAATGAATTTGTTCTTATTGCAGATCATCTGGATCAAATTGTATCTACTTTTGAAAGTATTGAAAAAGGCAGTGGTGTAGAATTACAAAAATTCATGTCGGTAGCCCAACACAATTATGAGGTGGCCATAAAGGATTTAGTCTATCGTCCAGGTATATCACCTTTGGAATTAATTACATTTGAAACGGCTAAAAAAATTGATCAATTCTTAGGAACCATTCATAAAGATGTCCGTAGAAAATTCAAAAACCCAAAGCTTATTCAAATTCTAGAATTTCCCGTTTTATTTTTAGGGGCTAAACCATCTGATACTCCTTCGTTTTATAGTTTTATGAACTTTGCTGATTTTGGTTTGGGCACATGGCACCCTAAGAAAGGAATGTATAGTGTCATTTTAGCCTTGGAAGCTTTGGCTAAAGAACTAGGCGTAACCATCGAAACGAATAGCCCTATAGAACAAATAATTGTTGAGAATAATCGAGTAATCGGTTTTATTGTAAATGGAGAAAAAATTCCAGCTGATATTATCCTGAGTGGTGCCGATTATCATCATACAGAATCATTACTTCCGATTACTCACAGAGTCTATTCAGAAAAATACTGGGAAAGCCGGGTGTTTGCTCCTTCTTCTTTGTTATTTTATGTAGGGTTTGATCAAAAGGTTTTAAATGTAGAGCATCATACCTTATGTTTTGATGTTAGTTTTGATACCCATGCCAAAGCTATTTATGATGATCCAAAATGGCCAGAAGAGCCACTTTTTTATGCGAGTTTCCCTTCGAAAACAGATCCAAGTACTGCACCAGATGGGAAAGAAGCAGCCATTTTTCTAATCCCAATTGCTCCAGGATTAGAAGATACAGTAGCCATTCGAGAAGAATATTTTGAAAAAATAATTCGGCGTTTAGAACAACTTACACAACAAAGCTTAAAAAATAACATTATTTTTAAAGAGTCGTTTTGTGTTACTGATTTTATCAAAGAATATAATTCTTATAAAGGGAATGCGTATGGTATGGCAAATACCTTATTTCAAACTGCTTTTTTAAGACCTAAACTAAAAAGTAAAAAGGTGAAAAACCTCTACTTTGCAGGGCAACTTACCGTACCTGGACCTGGTGTACCACCAGCATTGATATCGGGTAAGTTAGTCGCCGAACTAATACAAAAAGAAGAATAAGATCCTTTAGAAAGCAACGATATGAAATCAATATTTGACAATGTTTCTTTTGAATGCAGTAGGAATGTAACGAAATCATACAGTACCTCATTTTCTTCTGCTGTAAAAATGCTTTCTCCTACTATCCGTCAGGATATCTATAATATTTATGGCTTTGTACGATTTGCTGATGAAATTGTAGATAGCTTTCATGATTATGATAAGGAAACTTTATTTTTCATGTTTGAGGATAATCTTACACAGGCTATAACACAAAGAATAAGTTTAAATCCGATTCTGAATGCATTTCAACATACGGTTCATAAATATAGTATTCCTGTAAAATTGATTCAGGATTTTATGGATAGCATGAAATTAGACTTGCATAAAACACACTATCATACTCCTAAAGAATTAGCGGATTACATCTATGGTTCTGCCGATGTTGTAGGTTTAATGTGTTTAAAGGTATTTGTTCAGGGAAATGATAAACAATATGAAGAGCTCAAGTATTCGGCTATGCGGTTAGGTTCTGCTTTTCAAAAAGTGAATTTCTTAAGGGATTTAAAAACTGATCTTGATCATTTGAATCGCAGTTATTTTCCCAATACTAATTTGAATGAATTAAATGAAGCTAGCAAATTATCGATTATTGAAGAAATTGAAGCTGATTTCAAAGCAGGTTATGAAGGAATATTAAGGTTGCCTCTAGAAGCTAAATTTGGTGTATATACAGCTTATGTCTATTATCGAAAATTACTTTCTAAATTAAAAAAGACACCTTCTCTTGAAATTAAAAATACTCGTATTCGAGTTCCCGATTATCAGAAAATCGGGTTATTGGCTAAATGTTACTTTAATTACCGATTAAGAATTATATAAAACTGAATTTATTATGTGGTTACATTTCGTCATATTCATACTCACCTTTCTCATCATGGAATTCATGGCTTGGTTTACCCATAAGTATGTTATGCATGGATTTTTATGGCGTTTGCATCGTGATCATCATAAAAAAGACCATGATTCATGGTTTGAACGAAATGATACTTTTTTTATTTTTTATGCCTTCGTAAGTATTGGTTTCTTTCTCTTATGGGACTATGATATCTTAGCTATCGGATTGGCTATTGGTCTAGGGATTTTTGCTTATGGATTAGCTTATTTTTTAGTGCATGATATTTTTATTCATCAACGTTTTAAGCTTTTTAGAAATGCAAATCATCGATATGCTAAAGCGGTAAGAAGAGCACATAAAATGCATCATAAGCATACAGGAAAGGAAGATGGAGAATGTTTTGGGATGTTGATTGTCCCGTTTAAATACTTTAAGAAATAACGAAAAAGAGGCTCAGTAAAAAATCACCAAACCTCTTCCTCATCAATACATTTATTTTTATTGCTTTCCTTGTTCCAATAAACCTTTTAGCGGTTTTAATTGTTCCATGTCAATATTTGATTTTTTTAGTAAGCCTAATACAGTCATCATTTGGTTTACATTCATATCTTTTCCTAAAACGCGTACAATAGCAAAACCAAAATCCTTACTATTACCAAATAACACAAACTCTTTGATATGATCGTCTTCTCCAACAAACTGAACCGAAGCTCCTTCTTTACCGGATCCTACTTTGAATAAATCCTGATATTTTGGATCTTTCAAAATCGCCTTAACTTCTGCTCTTTCTTTATCAAACTTAGGTTGATTTAAGCTATCAGCTTTATAGGCTAAGATATTCATCTTATCGATTGCGGCTAATGCTGACTTTTCTTGAGCCGTTAGCTGCTTTTCATCCAATTTTAAAATGCTTGGTGAAAGATCAAGTGCAATGAATTCTTTAGAGTCTGTATTCTTCACAAAGTATTTTTGTAAACTTGGTGAATTATCACAACTTACGATTAATAAGCTGCATACTAATGTCAATGTATAGATGATTTTTTTCATGATGTTTATTTTTTAGCTGCTTTTTTTAGTTCTTCACCACCTGGTAAATTCATTTTTTTAGTCAATACTGATATTTCATTGATATCAAAATCACCTGTTAAAGACATTAATACGGTATCGTCACCTTTGGCACTTCCACCTTCAATGAACATTAAAAGTTCTTTAATTTGTGTTGTAGAACCTCCAGATTTTACGTAGATTTTAACGTTTTTACCACTATCATTTACACGCATTAATTCTTCCAATGCATTTGATTTTAGGTATTTATCTACAGAGCTTCTCATATCTGCTGATACTTTATTATTTTGTGTTACAAACACTTTTAGGTTATCTAGTTTTTTAGCCAGATTTAAATATTGTTGTGCTTCTTTGTCTTTTTTATCCACTTCAACCTTACTCATCATTTCAAACATCTTTTTACTTACGACTACAGATGTTACATTATCTTGTCCATCAAACTTATCAAAAGCTGATTGTGCAAAAAACAAAGTCGGCATTAAAGCGATTACTAGGGTAATTATAAACTTTTTCATGGTGTTCTTATTTAAAAATTATTTTTTTCGATTTTTCATATTCATTAACGTACTTTACACTTTCTATGCCAATATTTACATTCTCTGACAATAGAGACAATGCTTTTTGTGTCTCTTGGAAAGCTTCTTCCGGATCATTGAATGTTCCTAAATCCTGTGAAGGCTTATTGTAATTGTTATACACTGTAAATACACCGAGCATTACAACAATCGTTGCGGCAATTGATAACCACGCTACTTTACGTTTACGAGTTTGTAGTGGTACTTCTTGCTCAAACTTCTGTTCTTTTGCAACGTTAAAATAACCAAACATCGCTTTATATTCTTCTAAATGCGGCGCCACATCTAGTCCGGAAAAATAGTTCTTCAACTCTTTTTCTTCAGCAATACTTGTCATTCCCTGAAAGTATTTTTCTAATAGTTCTTCTATTTTATTGGATTCCATAATTATGCTTTTTTGTCAATTCTTCTCTTATCGTTTTTCTAGCTCTTGAAAGTGCTACACGCACGGCTGTTTCATTCATTTCCATTATTTTGGCAATCTCTTCAAATTCGTACTCTTCAACATCTCGCATTTGAACAATTAACCGCTGTTGTTCTGGTAAAAAATTCATTATTTTCTCTACCCAATTCCAACTATCCCGATCTTCTAACTTCTGTTGCAAACCAGCTTCGCGATCTGTAAAATTATTATGTACGATTTTCAAATTACCGGCTCTTTTCGATTTCAACTGATCCAAACAATAATTCTTCGTCATGGTCATTGCAAAAGCTTCTACACTTTTATAATCGTCTAAGGTTTCATTCTTATTCCATAATTTCACCAATACCTCCTGAGTTGCATCCTCAGCTTCTTCCGTACTTACTAGCAAACGTTTTGCTAATCTAAAGACTCTATCTTTAAACGGGTTGATTAGATTTATAAACTCTTTTTGGTTCATCGGGCTACTAATTATGCTTGTATAAAATTAAGACGAGGGACTATTTCTTTTGTTACAAAGAAAATTACATTTTATTAAAATTAATCTTTTTATCGAGAATTGCAAGTTGGATATATTACTCCATAAACCTTTAGAACTCCAATAATACGAAGGAATATAACAAAAAAAGGCCTACTAAAAATAGTAGACCTTATATATGAATAATTCGATTTAAATACAGTACCGCGCACTAAACTCAAAATTATTTCTTCCTATTCTTATTTTCAAAAGCTCCGATCAACTCATTTAAAAGAATAACTTCTTCCTCTGTTATCATTTTTTCTTGCTGATAAGGAACTAATACATCAATAACAAAATCATATTCAATATCGTTTTTTATCTTTTTCCTTTTTAATATTTTGGCCAGCTTATTCTCTCTTTTATACGGTAATCCCAACTCTTTTATTTTCTCCCAAAACTTATCTACTGTTTCTCCACTACCTTCTTGGAAAAAAGTAAAAACACCTTCGATATTATAACTCAAACTCTTTAAATTACTAAATTTGGGAAGTGGATTTAAAGTATATTCTTTATATTCAGAATACACGTCGATAATTATGTTAATATCTTTTTGGCTCATATCCTTAATCTGATATTTTTTAAAAACATCTATAGCAACATCTATAGCTTTTGCTAAGTTACCTGCAGCTTCTTTATATTTTTCTGTCATATTGTTAAAATTTTAATTTCCCTCCCCACTCTAAGTATTTTAATAATGAAATATTTACAGGACTAATTCCATTTCTGACATTTCCTGACCGTCCTTGTTCCCGATACATTTCTATTTGTAATTGTTCGACACCACGAATAGTCCAATATGAAGAATCAAATTCTCTCCTTACAAATCCTGCCATTGTAGCTGGTAACGAAATCGATAATTTTGCAGGTCCATAGCCTTCTTTATTCATATGATGGTTAACATCCCGTTTTGCCACAATTTCTTCTGGACTTCCATAACCACTACTTCTACCTACATATACAAACCCTTCTTTATTAACTTTAGTATATGTGACATACTTAAACCCTTGTGGATCAAGACTCTCTTTTACTGCATCTACAGTTTTGGTAATTGTATTAGCAACAACAGCTCTATTATCATACAGCCATACACCTGTAGCAACTCCAAATACCACAGGAATTAAACCGTTATCAAGAACTAAAACTGGATCAATATCATCTGCGATTAATCCTCCAATAATGAAACCGGCATAAGCATAGGCTCTATTGTTATATCCATCAGGATTAATATATGTAACGTATTCATGATTCTCAATATTATGAGTAAAACTACTTGTACTTGAAATTTCAGGATGACTACCATAACTTTCCAAGTAATTATTCGCATAGTTTGTTGCTCCTAATGAAACCACCGTTGAAACACTTGATAAAGCAGCATTTGCCCAAATTCCAGCATTCCAATTAAATGGATTTCCATCTCCACTCGCTTGAGCACCATGAATATACGTAGAAAACAAATAACCTAACACATTTCCCCAAAATTCACCACTTGGATCAATATATTTTGTAGGGTTATTCATTCCATAACTATATCGATTATAGTTCTGTGTATTAAATGGATCTTGTAAATTATTATCCGGTTGTAAAAATCGATGTAGCTTGGGATCATAAATACGTCCATTCATATTTATTAATCCTACACCTAAGAGATGCTCATGCCCAGTATATCCTCGATCTAAAAATAGGCCTGTTGATGTAGTTGGTACAGGCTTACTTCCCGCATTATCTGCATATTTGACTAATGCACCCCATGGATCAAATAACCTTTTTTCAACAACAGTACCAACATTATCAGTAATTACTAAAATTGATCCTTGATAATCTCTATGTAGATAAAAATAATTTTGAGTTGTGCCATCACTTTTTAAAATTACGGGCGCTGAATATCCATCACCACCAATATAAGTCACAAATTCTACAGAAGTAGGTGAGGACGTTTTATATTTTATCTCAATTGTACCATCCGCAGAATAAAACTTTCGATAAGGTCTTTGATTCTTATCTGATTGTAATCCTCCATAATACATTGTGGATCTACCTTCAAAAGCATTATAGTCAAAATCAATATTTTCCCTATTTTCTTCTTTAATTGTTATTGGGCTTTTAAATAAATTATAAGTAATATTTTGCTCTCTTCCAGTATAATATATCAAATCGTTTGACGGGTTATCAAGAGTTATTTTAGATACTTGATAGGGTTTCCCTAATGCTGTATTATAGGAGTAAGTACCAATACTATTACTTAATATTGTTCCATTCTCATTATACGTTTGTGATCCTTGTTCAATTGCGTTAGACATCAAGCTAAGACTCTCATCATTAGCATTTTTACCCAATTCAACTGGGGGGGCTATAATTAAACCATTATCACTAAAAGAAGTTAATCGATCCGAATTATCATATGTAAATTTCTTCTTCCAATTAAGAAATGTATTATAAGACAGACTTGTTAAATTACCATATTTCGGTTCAAAAACAGTCTTAAGTGTCATAATATTAGTATTACTTTTATCATGTTTAAACTCAACTGGAAAACCAAAAACATCATATTTGTTTGTAATTGAAGTCCCATTACCTAAATTAGCAGTAAGTACCTGATTTTGTGAATTCACTGTATTCACCTGAGACAATACGACACCGGAATCATTATCTAAAATCTGCCATCTGTATCCATTTTTATAAGTGTATTTTATCCACTTAGAAGAAACTTTCATATCTGCAGTATTTGTAGCAGCATATAATTCTTTTTCAGGCCTTCCAAATTGATTATACTGAATAGCCTGTTGAAAATAGGCCTGAAATCCACTTTCGTCTTTAAAACTTAATCTTTTATAATTATCATAGCCATAGTTATACAAGGAGAATGAGCCTCCAGCATAATCATCCAATCGAATATTGGTTAATAATTTTGTTTCAGGATTATAAGTATAGGTATTTTTTGAAATAATATTACCGCCTGTATCCTTACTAATTTTAAAATCAATTTTCCCAACATTATTTATTGTATATACTGTTTCTCCTTTTCCAGTAACTTTTTCTTTTGTTGTTTCACCAAAAAGATTATATTCATAATTATAAGTCCCTGCAGAAGGGTCAATTAATGTCTTTTTCCTACCCCATCCATCTTGCTCAATCTGTGTTACTACCCCATTATAATTTGTAGATTTCAAAGTTCCATTGGCAAAATACTCATATGATACTGTTCCTCCTGGTGTCTCAGTAAAGGAAATCACATTTCCTGTAGCATTTTTAGTATACTGTTTTGTTTTTAATGCTTCACTCTCTGTTGCTACTAAACCTGAATAGGTATAATTCACTACTTTACCTTCGGAACTAGCTGATTTTAAAGATATCGCACGAAGTAATCTTCCATAAATATCATACGACATTTCATCCCATACTTCTGGTTGAGATACATACGGTTGACTTTGAGTTTTTAATCTATCATAGATATCGTAAGTGAAGTATGTTTGTACAACATTACCCTCAACATTTTTAATCTTTTTATAAATTTCTCTACCCAATTTATCAAGAATAATTTGTGCATATCCCCCCTCATCATTCGTAGTAATCTTTGTTGTACCACCCTCAAAATTTAAGTATCCATAATATTCACTCTTACCTAGATAATTTGCTTTTTGTGTCATTTTCCCCCATTTATCATACCAAAAAGTAGTTTTTAAAGGGTAAGAAGCAATTGACGGCAAAGTTTCAGTTATTAATAGTCCACTATTTTGATCGTAAGTATAAGAAGTTTCTAGCCCCTCAACATCTATTTTTTTAGTTAAGAATCTATGGGTACTGTCAAACTCATAATTTTCAATCCTAGGAGCTAAGCCAGCAGCAGATAATGTTTTTTTAATCATATTACCATACGCATCATATACATGATCTAAAGTAAGATAGTCTGTTGTGGAATCTCCTTTTTTCTTAATTTGAGTTAACAGATTATTACTATAGGCATATAATTCCTCTGATATACTTGTATTATTACTAGGGAGTATTTTTGTATTCTTCTTTTTACTTTTTAATCTTCCAATAATGTACGGTGAGCTAGCTAATGCTTCATATTCAAAAATATCATTTGAAGTTTGTTCAAGACTACTTCCGTTCAAGGCATTTGTTTCAACTTTTATTGGATTATTATAAATATTATAATCTGTGTTTACAATTACACTTGTCCCGTCCAAACCATCAACAGTAATCGATTTGGTATTTTTTAATTTAAATACCTTGTTCGACAATACTGGATTTTCTGCGTTAGCTGTATTCTCATAATTATAGTATTGTGTACTTCTATCTATAAATTGATCATTTTGAGATAAAGTAAGCATTGGAGAAGCTAAGCCTACTACTGAAAAATTCTCGATTGACATTCCTCTTTTGCTAGGATCAAACTTATTAATTGTTGAAATTATTTGAGAATCATCAGCAAACCAATTTGTTGTTAATATAGCTCTAAACCCTAGAAAACCTAATCCATCGGCATGTGAACTTGCTGCGTAATATTTATACAATTGCTTTGCATAAACCTCTGGGCTATTTTTCTCAATTTTAGAAACCACATTAAAACTAGAAGCAGAGCCTACGTCATAATATGGATAATAATTTACGGCCTGATTTGCACTTATATATACGTCATTTCCACTTTTCAGTGGTGCATACGTTATTGTTTTTGTTACTCCATCCCCAGTTGAAATCTGTTTTAATGCTTTCATTTGGAAAGTAAGCGCATCTTGATTCACAAAAAAACCTATTTTATGAGAATCTATATATGACTGCGTTGGAGGATTATTTAATCCGTTTCCATATCCAAAGCCTGCTTCCGCTTCATATAAAAGAAGTTCTGGTCTTTGACCATATACTTTACTTGGTATCACCATAATAGGATTGATCCCAAAATTATAATATTTCGAATTTCGATTGGCAAATGTATTAACTTCATTAGTCCAAATACCACCGTGAAACCTTTTCATATAATTAATTGTCAAAACAACTTCACTGGTCGGTTGTAGATTTCTATAATTATTAGATTTTAATGACAAAATATCTGTCTTACCATCATTATTAAAATCTACGGCTAATAAATTATTTAAATCATGGGATGCTTGAAAGTTTGCTGGTAATGCCTCACTTACAAATCCAAGTCCAGTTGATAGTAAAAGAGTTCTTTCAAGTCCTGCTAGAATTATATCTGTTTTACCATCTCCATTAAAATCACCTGTTATTACTGGGTAATCGTAATTTATCGGGTCAACATCATAGACAACATTTGAAAAAGGATCAAAATGTGGATTTACACCTGGCACATGTTCAAAAAATATTTTGTCTTTACCATCATGATTTGTATGAACAAAAGCATAAGGCATTTCCAAAAGTCTAACTAAATTATCATTATTATCTAATGAATAAACTGAAATTGAGTTTATATTACCTCCTCTAAAAACAATTAAATCTGTTTTACCATCTCCATTAAAATCACCTGTCTTATAAAATTTTTCATCAAGACTAGCATCATTAGTAATGCCTAAATCCTTAACATAATTTGTCTCAATCCTACGGTCTAAATTGACAAAATATAAATTGGCTGGTCCAACTGAAGACGAAGAATTTTGTAAAACTAATTTATCAGTTAATCCATCTCCATTAAAATCTCCCTCAAACCAACTAACTCCTCCAGTATTTGGTAATATTATCTGTCTATTATATTCGTTTTTAATGGTATTGTTTATTAGATCTTTTGAATAAATATTAAAGGTTAATCTTTTCTGATTTTGTGGGTCAAAGCTGTCTCCACTCCAGGCATCACGATTCATCATTTTAAATCCAGTACCGTCATGTTCAAGACATCGTATTGTACTTAAATGTCTATAATTTGGGAAATTTGAAAATATATTTTTTATAGGTGTACTTCCATCATCGTATATTTTTGTATATAGAGTAAGATTATTTCTGGTTGTTAACATATCTAAATCTCCATCTCCATCAAAATCTCCATTAATAATTGTTGGCCTATAATAATTTGAGTCTCCTAAATTGGATTCAAGATAAATTGGATTTTTAGCATGTATTCCTGTCCCTCCAGAATTTTCTCCATATGCAAAAGTTGTTGAGGTATAGCTTTTACTATTATCCCCTGTTTTTTCTGTAATACTAGTTAACCGTTGGTAACCTACTGCCTGTTGATCATGAATTAAATCATAGTTTCTATATCCTTGTCCATTACTTACTACTTTTATCTGACTTAGAATCTTACTATTTACGACACTACCATTAGCCACATAAGATTGTGTTACTATAGACCTATCTTTATAAACAAATTGAATTTCATTAATTGGTATATTTGTGCCAGTACTCCCGTATTGAATGGATGTTAAGTATATATAATTTCCAATAGAAACATATTTATAAGTGATCCTTACACCTTGTGGATTTTGCCAATAGTTTAAAACAAAACCAGGACTAGACAATCCATCCAGTCCATACTGAGCTATAGACCCATCAGGATACTGAACAAAAAAGCCATTCGTTGTATAAGGATTATTAGGATTTGCACAGGATGATGTTACTTTAATATTAGAAAATTTTTCTGTCTCATAAACTGTACCATGTCCTCCATAGATAGAATTTCCACTATCTGTTTTCATGATTAATCTTTGCCCATCTAAGGCAAAACGATCAAAAAGGTCTAAGTCAACAGGATCAATATTATTATCATGAAATTTTGTAGAGGGTATTCTAGTAATAGCTGATAAACCCGAAATCCCCCATCCTAAACCAGCTAAACCATCTCCTGACTGACTAGTATAGGAAAGACCAATTTGAGGAACTATCCCATCTATTCCAGGCGGAACAGCTATAGGAATAGAATAAGTTGCAGCACCTGTTAATGAAACGGATAATGATCCATCAGTAAAACCAACTTCGCTTGAATTCGATACTTGTGCTTGTGCTAAAAAACTATATAACAATAGAATTAAAATAAATTTCAACTTCATCATAACTTACTGTTTAATAATTTTTAATGTTTTCTTTTCCCCGTTTGAATAAAGCATAACTAAATTGTAATGACCTATTGAATAATCTCTGAAATTGATGGAACTTAGCTCCACATTTTGTAAATTATTTGTCATTTTTATTTGTTGTCCATTCATTGAAAAGAGCGTTATACTTATCACTTGATTTTCTCTAGTATTCTCCCATTTTATATATAACTCTTCGACAACTGGATTTGGATAGTAAGAAATCCCTAAAGAAATATCTTCTTTGAAATAATCATCCTCCGATATAGTTTCTAATGTTTCATATTTTTCAAATGTATCTCCTAGTAACATACAATTAATACAGATTTTTCTTGTTATTTGATTCCCAGCACTGTCATAATTAAATTGTAATGCTGTCGTTTGGCTATATGTCATGCCATAGGCAAACATAAACAAGAATAAAATTTTGTTTTTCATAAATTATTTTAACACTATTGATTGATATTAATCTGTAAAAGATGGCGTTTGTTACATTTAAAACCATACTTTAATTCCTTTTTTTAAGAGAAAAAGATTATAGATATCTCTAATCTATATTTAATTCATTGATTTTTAATGTTTTTTGCAAAATAACAAAAAATAATTAAGTAATTAATAACAAATAAAAGATTACATATTAACAAAATGCTTCTTGACTTATATATAATATAAATTTCTCCGTAGGGAGAGTACATTAAAATGTTTTATAATCTATGGAGAGAAATTTGTGCGAAAAATTCGACTATTTTATTACTAGACGCTTTGTAGAGGTTCTATTTCCCACTGAAACTTCAAATAAATATAATCCTGTATTCAATATAGAAACATTTACCCCTTCTTGGTTTACTCCTTTTTGTTGCAAAACAATTCGACCCGAAACATCATATACTTTCACATCTGCTGTTTCTAATCCTTTAATGTAAACTTTATCGGTAGTTGGATTCGGATAAATATAAAAGTCCAATTCATTAGTAACTTCATCAATCCCCAATGTCGATTGATTGATTACGCCCACTCCGGCTAAATCGAATCCTCCAGAATTAAATGGTGTTGGATATGGATCATTCACTTTATTACCAAAACTATCTAAGGATGCAAATTCAGGAATAATAGTTCCTACCACATCAATCACTTTCACATGAGTAATTCTATTCTTGTTTAATAAAGGATTATTGGGTAATTCATCAATATCAAATGGGGTTCCAAAGGTTCCTCTATATTTCCCTGCTAAGTTATTTAAGTAAGTACAATCTAATGAACCAAAGCCTCCAACTTGTGTAGCTGTTTGAGTTTGGCTATGTGCTGGGAAACGGAAAAAATTTATACCATCTGAACTGACCTCAACAAATGCTAATTCTAAGAAAAAATCTGTACCATTTTCAAAAACAGCGAAATCAAATCCTGGTCCATTCGTAATCGGCTTTGCAAATGTCAATGTTGCTGTTCCAGCATCACCTAAACTCACAACACCATTTTCTCCTGCAACACCTAATGGTGAAGAAGAAGAACCAATGGATGCTCTATTACTGCCATTGTATGTTTTTGTCGTATCTGAAATCTGGATATATCCTCTTACAATTTCCGCTCCGGTAGCCCAAGCAACAAATACAGCATCGTCTTTATATAGGGCTGTAGAACCTGGTTCTTCTGCTTTAGGTGGATAAGATTGTGCATTGGATATGAAGGTAAAAAAAATAGAAGCTAAAAGTAATGTTTGTTTCATATAATAATATTTAAGATTATAATAAAAAGACTTTCCAAACGGAAAGTCTTTTTATTGATTTATTTAGTTTGAATTAATCGTTGAAATAACAACTATTAGGTCCAACTCCTACAGTGACTGTACCTACTAAAGTTCCAGCAGTTGTATAAACGTGAACTTTACTATCTGATTCAAAATCGCCTGCATCAACAGCATAAATTCTATTTCCTTTCACATTAAAGCCATACATCGCTCCATATAGTGAAGTTGAATTATAATCAAATAATGGTGTTGTTGAAGGTGCAGTTGCTGTTAAATTCATCACATAAGCAGCAGAATTAACTGTGTAGTATATTTTCCCATCTTCAATGTTTAAGTTTGAAGCTAAATTCAATGATGTAGGGAATACAATTTCGCTTACGATTTGATTGGTTGCCGTACTGATTTTTACAATTTTACTTGGTGCAGAATAGCTATTACATAAAACGTATAAAATACCATTTTCTTCTTCAAATGAATTTGGAGATTCTCCTAAGTCGATAACTTTTTCAATAGTATTTGAAGCAGGATTAATAACGGTTACAGAACTTCCATTACCGTAGCTTCCATTAGAAACATATATTTTTCCGTTTTCTTCAATAATTTTATTTGCTACTGTATTCATTGGAATAGTAGCCTCAACCGTTAAAGTGTTCAAATTCACTACTGCAACAAAATCATCATTATTTACTGTAACATTCGCAGCATTGCTTACATACGCTTTTCCATTTTTTACCACACCATACATTGGCACCAATAAACCCGTTTGTATTTTACCTAATAATTTAAATGTATAACGATTCACTACCGTAATTATACTTGAACCATTGGCAATAACATATGCTTTGTCTCCATCAAAAAATATGGATTGCACATATTTACCTAGAGCATCTCCATTATTTACCTGTCCGTAAACATTTTGTTCAACTTTAGTTAAGTTATCACTAACAAAAGTTACAGTTCCTAAGCTATTCCCGTTTCCTTCATTTGTAACAAAGAAACCTTTTTCATAAGCTCCTAAAGGTAGAGTTGCTTCGTCGTCATTATCACTACAGGATGCAAAGAAAAGTGAGCCAACAAGCGCTACTAAAAATAATTTATTCAATTTCATCGTATTAAAAATTAAAGGTTAGATACATATTAAAATTTCTTCCTGGTAGAGGTCTATTCTCTACGCTTTGGTATTTTTCATTCCACAAATTCAGAACTTGTGCACCAATTTTATAGGAATTGGTTTTCCCAAAATTATAATCCAGTCCTACATTAGCGACTTGATATGATTTTATATTATAACGAGAATTATTATCTGTTCTTGTAAACACTTCTCCATTGTATAAGAACTGGTAATAAGCGGACCATCTTTGATATCCATAGGATACTGCTGCTGTAGCTTTATGATAGGGTACATAGGTTAATTGCTTATCTAGTCTTTCATCCTTAGAAACAGTATAAGCATAGGTTCCACTGATATCTATATAATGATTCCCGTATTTCTTTTGCCAGTTCAATAGAGCTTCTAATCCATAGATTTTAACTTTATCCGTATTCATCGGTTTCCATACGGTTCCCGTAGGTAACCAACGCAACATATCCTTGACCTTTGTGTAGTATCCCGTAACTGTAAGTTTGAATTCTTTGTAACGGAATTCATTTTCTATTTCACCTTGATATGAACTTTCTGGTTTTAAATCTGGATTCCCCGCTCCTTGCCAGTATAAATCATTAAAAGTTGGAATTCTAAAGTTTTTGGAAGCATTGATTTTTAGTTTATAAAATTTTGTGAATCCATATTCTGCCCCTGCAGAGAATAAGTAGGGACTTTTATAATTGTCTGTCAATTCTTTTCTTGCACTTAATTCGTAATCAAATTTATCCGTGACTTGGTGCTTCATCAATACAGTAACTGATCCTATATTTCGTGTATTCTCTGGAACGTTACTTCCAAAACCTTTTGTACGAGTATAGTCTAGAATGGCATTCAATCGAATATTTTCTCCCAATTGATAGGCTAAATCATATTTTGCAATCAGACTTTCGGCTTTGCCTTTAGAATAAATATCTTCTTGTTCTATATTATCAAAGTATTTATAGCTTTCGCTGATAAAAGCTACTTTTAATTTAGATGTGAATTGGTTTTGAAAACTTACCCATTCCAACATATTTCTCGAATTCACATCTTGGTATTTTGTCTTCGGTTCATTGGGTGTTATTAAAGAGAAATGACGTTCTCCATCAAATAACTGACTGTAAAATTTCAGAAAATTAGAATCGTTTATTTTGTATCCAAAATTGGCACTTATACTTGTGTTATAGAATGCCCCGTTCAGATTCTTTCTATCAGTTCCTATATAATCGTAATCATTATCCGAACTATTATGGGTAATACTAACTTGTGCACTAAATTTTTCGTTTGAAGCCTGCATTCTATAATGACCACCATAGGTATTGAAACTACCATATTTTATGGAAACGTCATTATTAAAAAAATTCCCAAATACTAAATCATTATTCAAGTGTATACTACCGCCTATTGCACTACTACCGTAAATGGAACTTCCTCCACCGGCACGTACGGTAATATTATTAAAATCGTAGGTATTGATGACATTAAAATCTGTTTGCCCAAGCAACTGAGAATTGATATTAATTCCATTCCAGATTACAGCGGTTTGTTGCGCTGTTGTTCCTCTAAAAGAGGGAGAAGAAACCATTCCTAATCCATTTTCTTTAAAATAGATAACGGTATTATAATTCAATAACGAAGTCAGGGAAGATTGGTTTTTTCTCAGAATAGAATCATTCAATTTCAATACAGATTGTGTATTGGAATTGTTCTTCAACTGCGAATCGGACACAACAACTTCCTTCAAATGAATTGCAGGGTTGTTTTGGGCTAAAACCAATTGGCTAACCACAAGGAAACAGAATAATACTATTTTTTTCAAAGTCATCATTTTCTAAACTTTTTTCCCGAAAGTTTGATCATTGTTATACTAAGGCAGGTCTCCTGGCTTGCGTCTTATTGTTTACCTTCCCATTAGTTTATCACTAACAGTGGTTTGTGGAGATAACAACAAGCATTCTAAATACAGAACTAAGCTTACAGTTGCGGGAACAGCTCAAGACTTCAAAAAATATTTTTTATTACATTCAAAAAACAAATTCATTTTTTGAAGTAGTATATCAATATTTCAGGCACTTGATTCCCTTTTAATGTGATTTGTAAATCAAATTCACAACCTTAATTTTCGCTGCAAATATAATGTTATCATTCGGATATTTGAATAAAATTGAGAATACTATAAAAAAAAGCCACTTTCCTTATACCTTTGTAGTATTCCAACTGATTATAAAATGAAACATTTATTTCTTAAAGTTTTCTTTTGCCTTTGTCTAATTTCTTTAACAGGGTGTAAAAAAGAAGCTGAAACTACAGTAGCAAAATCATCTATTGTCAATAATACTATTCAGTATGCAAAGGGATTGGAAATCTATCCATATGCAGGTTACAGTATTGTAAAAATAACCAATCCATGGCCCAATGCGACCAAGCAATACATTTACGTTTTACAACAAAAAAATGGGATTGTACCAGATAGTTTACAACAATACACAACGATACAAGTTCCTATTCAAACGGTTGTAGCCACTTCAACTACTCATATTCCTTCTTTGGAAATGCTTGGTGTAGAGCATACTTTAGTAGGTTTTCCAAATACGAGTTATATTTCTTCAGAAAAAACAAGAAAATTAATTGATGCTGGAAAAGTTAAAGAAGTGGGAAATAATGAAAGTCTAAACACCGAAGTCTTAATTGATCTAGCCCCACAATTAATTGTAGGATACGGAATCGATGATAATAATCCGGCCTTAGATAATCTTCAAAAAAGCGGATTAAAAGTAATCTTGAATGGCGATTGGAATGAACAAACTCCACTAGGAAAAGCAGAATGGTTAAAATTCTTTGGTGCCTTATATGGCTTAGAAGACAAAGCGAATTCATTATTTCAAAATATAGAAAAAGAATACAAAGATGCCTTGGTACTAGCACAGAAAGCTACCACCAAGCCTACTGTTTTAAGTGGTGCTTTGTATAAAGACCAATGGTATTTACCAGAAGGAAACAGTTGGGCAGCAACGTTTTTAAAAGATGCCAATGCAGAATACATGTGGGCAAACACAACTGGGACAGGTAGTTTATCGCTTAGTTTTGAAACTGTATTAGACAAAGCGCAATCTGCTGATTTTTGGATTGGTCCAGCACAGTTTTCTTCCTTGGACGAAATGTCAAAAAGCAATCCACATTACAGTCAATTTAAAGCTTTTAAAAACAAGAATGTTTATTCTTCTAGTATCAAAAAGGGAGCTACAGGCGGTGTCATTTATTATGAATTATCGCCGAATCGACCTGATATTGTTTTAAAGGATATTATCAAAATTACGCATCCCGAATTACTAACGAATTACGAACCATTTTTCTTTCAAAAATTAGAATAATTTGACGCTAACTCGTAAAAATACTTTTCTTTTTGGTGGTTTAGGTCTTTGCTTAATCCTCCTCTTTTTAATCAATATTAGCTTAGGATCTGTTTCTATTCCATTAAAAGAAGTTTTTAATAGCTTAACGGGTGGAACAGCGAGTAAGTCTACTTGGGAATATATTATTGTGAATTATCGATTACCCAAGGCAATCACGGCTGTTTTAGTCGGAATTGGTCTTTCTATTGGTGGATTATTAATGCAAACCTTATTTCGTAATCCATTAGCTGGACCTGATGTTTTGGGATTGAGTTCGGGGGCAAGTTTGGGTGTAGCATTTGTTATTTTGGGAACAAGTCTGGTTCCTGTCTTTCTAGCAGGTTTTTTGCTCTCTCCCTATGGAATTATTTTGGCCTCTAGTCTTGGAAGTTTTTTTGTCTTATTAGCCATTTTGTTTGTTTCAAAACGGGTAAGAAACACATTAGCTATCCTAATTATTGGATTAATGTTTGGGAGCTTTACTAGTGCAATAGTGGGAGTACTTACCTATTTCAGTACCGCAGAGCAATTGCAAAAATTCACCTTTTGGGCATTGGGCAGTCTAGGAAATTTATCTTGGTCTTCTTTATTGATTTTAAGTATTTGTTGCCTTATCGGATTAATATTAAGTATTATCAGCATAAAACCATTGGATGCACTTTTATTGGGCGAAAACTATGCAAAAAGTATGGGATTAAATTTCAAAAGAAATAGACTCATCCTCATTATAGCAACAAGTATTTTCACGGGTAGTATTACCGCTTTTGCTGGCCCTATACTATTCATTGGACTTGTTGTACCACATATTGCCAAATTGATTTTTCAAACCAGTAGTCATACCATATTATTTTATGCCACACTATTGATTGGAGCCATGATTATGCTAATTTGTGATACCGTTTCACAAATGCCCGGAAGTGACTTTACGCTTCCCATCAATGCGATTACCTCTTTGATTGGTGCTCCAATTGTAATTTGGTTATTAGTTAGTAAACGTAAAATGATGACCTAATGAAAACAAATCAATCTCTTTTAGATGCATCGGCTATTACTATAGGCTACCACCACAAAAAGCAAAATATTGTTATTGCTAAGGATATTTCAGTGGTTCTCGATAAAAGTAAACTTATCACTTTAGTCGGGCCAAATGGAATTGGAAAATCTACTTTGCTTCGAACATTAACGGGGATTCAAAAACCGATTAATGGACAAGTGGTGTTGAATAATAAAAATATCGATCAATATACTCCATTAGAATTAGCACAAACGCTAAGTGTTGTATTAACTGAATCTTTACCTCCTAGTAATTTGACGGTATACGAATTAGTTGCCTTAGGAAGACAACCTTATACCAATTGGCTTGGGACACTCGCTCCCGAAGATATTGAAAAAGTGAATCGAGCCATTGAAATCACTCAGATTGATTACATAAAGCACAAAAAGCATTATGAGATCAGCGATGGTCAATTGCAAAAAGTATTAGTCGCAAGAGCTTTGGCACAGGATACTCCTTTGATTATATTGGATGAACCTACAACACATTTGGATTTATTTCATAAAGTCTCTCTTTTCAAATTATTAAAAAAACTGACACAAGAAACGGATAAATGTATCCTCTTTTCTACCCATGATATTGACTTAGCAATACAGCTTAGTGATGAAATGATTATCATGACCAAAGATGATTTCATTCAGGATACGCCTTGCAAGCATATTGAAAAGGGTACCTTTAATACTATTTTTAAAGATGACGCCATCATTTTCGATGCTGAAAAAGGGAAATTTATCATCTCCTAATTTTATCACAAAACACGGTTTCATAACCCCCACTCCTTCCTTTTTTCCTAAATAATTAGTACCTTAGACGTCAATCTAAAAGCATTATTTATGTCAAATACTGACCTTATTATTGAAGAAAGAAGTAGAGATATTGGAGACTTTCTAGTAGGCCGACTTATTCCGTTTAGAAAGAAAAGAATGGTAGGTCCCTTCATTTTTATTGATCACATGATCCCTACTAAACTTGGTCCTGAACACTATATGGATGTAAATCAGCATCCACATATTGGCTTATCTACCTTAACCTTTTTATTAGAAGGTGAAATTATGCATGAGGATAGTATTGGTTCAAATCAACGTGTTACACCTGAATCTGTAGGATGGATGACTGCTGGAAAAGGAGTTACCCATACGGAACGTACACCTGATGATTTGCGTCATGGAAACGAATTCACAGTACATGGTTTTCAGATTTGGGTAGCATTACCAAAAGCATTAGAAAAAATGGAACCTGAATTTCATTATTTTGAAAATACTGAATTACCAAAATGGTCTGATGGCCCAGCTAATTTTACCTTAGTTGCAGGAAAAGGTTATGGAAAAGTATCTCCTGTACCTGTACATTCGGAGCTTTTCATGATTGAAGTAAAAACAAAAGAAGAATACCACTTAAACACGAGTGACAATCTTTTTGGTGAAATTGGAATTTGTGTTGTAGAAGGTGAAATTCAAGCGTGTGAACATACTGTTGAAAAAGGAAATATGTTAGTCTCAAAAATTGACGGCCAATGTGCTGTTGTTTTAAAACCAAACACGCATCTTTTATTATTTGGTGGGGAACCATTTCCTGAGGAACGACAAATTTTTTGGAATTTTGTTTCTTCAGATTTAGATACTTTGGAAGAGGCTAAAAAACGTTGGAAAAACAAAGAGTTTCCAAAAGTTCCAAATGACAACACCTATATTCCGATGCCGGAATAAATAAACAGGATTGGATTAAGCATTTTGTAAATAAAGCTATAACAGACTGCTTAATCCAATTTATATTTCAAATGTTTTGATATTACGCTTTTTGTTTTAACCACTTTCGAAGTCTTGAACGTGCATTTTTATAGGGTGAAGCAGTATTAAACTGAATCATTCTTCCTCTTGTCCATTGATTATACCATGTTACTTCATATAAATCATGTGTGTCATAATGCATCACTATTTGTATAATTTCATGAACAACTTCATCCAGTTTTGTAAGCAATTCTGAATAGCTGTATGTTTCATAATCTTGGTAAAATTTCTGAGCTAATTTCCCTAATTCATTCCATTTAAAATCCGTCTCAGGGAAATCTATCGCTATACCATTTGCTTCATTTCTATGCCATTTCAGTACAAGTTCTCCCCAACCAATTAGATATGAAACAAGATTTTTAACGCTAATGAATGTCTCTGCAACATGTCCCTCAATTTCAAAATCATCTTCCCATTCCAACGGAACTAAATCCAAATCCTTTTCCAGTTTTGCATAAGAATCTTCAATTGCCGAAAGTAATTCTTGTTTATTCTGTGGAACTGCCATAGAGTTATTTTTATAGATTGTTTAGACAACTTAAATATAAATATTTATTCATTATCTCCATCCAAAAAACAACTATTTATTCCTTTACTTCCAGAATGGTTTCGTTTTTAGCTGTGTCGAATTCCATTCTAGTTCTCCTTTAAAATAATTATGTATTTTGATGCATACTGCGGTATTCCCAAGAATATAGGCAATACCATTCCGAATTGATTTCCTGAAAAAATTTCAATTGTAAGACCTTCAATGTAATTGATGTAATTCAGGTCATCACATTGAATTTTTAAATCCCAAGTATGACTTGCAATCTGATGAATACTCTGTATTTCTGCTTGATGTGCCATAACTTATGAAAAAGTCTAGTCTTGATATAAGTCAAAAAATGATTTTATTCCGTAATTTATTTTTCGCTTCTCTTTTGCATAATTGGACCTAACCTACTCAATTTCACGCATTTTAATTGGTATTAGAATAACCAAACTCAGTGTTTTCAATGGGCCAATTCTCTTGTAAACCCAATAAAAGCTGAAAGTATTTGCTTTTCTTCTTTAAAAACAGTTATTTTGCGCCATAATTGAGAAATTATTGGTCGCGTAGCTCAGCTGGATAGAGCACCTGCCTTCTAAGCAGGCGGTCATAGGTTCGAATCCTATCGCGATCACCATAAAGAACCCTTGTAAATCAAGGGTTCTTTTGTTTCTACACGTTTTTATATTCAAATTTTATTTAATTTTACCGAAAGAAAAAGCAAAATTTTAGAAGGTTTTTGCACCTTTTTTGCACCTTTTTTTATTTATTAATTTTAGAAATATAAAAAATGACTATAGAAATAAAATTATTGTCTTTTAGACCAGAAGTCAAAGGTGGATTTCCAATTGTTGTAATGATTTCGCATAATTCTAGTAGAAAGAAAAAAACAATTGGTCATTCATTGATTGCTCAATTTAATCAAGGGGAATCAAATGTTTCTAAAAAGCATCCGGAATATGATTTTTTATATCCTAAGATTATTGATTTAAAATATAAAGCAAAGAGATTACTTAATGAAAATCCGCAGGATGTTAATTATGTATATAATGAATTGTTTAGAGTTAAAACTGGGTCTTTAGTTTTTTTTGATTTTGGTACTCGTTTGATTGAGGAAATGAAAATGATGGGGAAAAAATATGAGAAGAATAACGATTTGGTTAATAGAAATAAAATAGTAGGAAATGCTTTAGTTTATAAGGGTGCTTTAAATCAGTTTAATGATTTGTATCCTGGACTTTCTATTGTAAAGCTAGATTATAATTCATTAATGGGCTTTAGGAATTTTAAACTAACTTCGGGTAATGAAAGAAGTACTGTCGCTTTGTATTTAAGAACTTTAAGGGCGATCTATAATAAAGCTATATTGATTCATAAACTAGAAGATACAAAGCCATTTAAAGGGGTCTTTATGGGTTTAAGGATTAAGAGTTTTGAGAGTAGAAAAAAATATATAACAAAGAGAAATGTCCAGTTAATTGAAAATTATTTTCATAAATCTTTGATTACTGAAAAATACACGGAATTGTGGTTACTCCAATTTTATTTTGGAGGGGCTGATTTAATTGATGTGTATTTTCTAAAAAGGTCTCAGATTAGAAATGGAAGAATTTTGTTTAAAAGATCAAAAACTAATACTAATCTCCCAATTGATTTAAAAATAACCGAAAAGGCGCAATTAATTATAGATAAATATTCTTTTCATGATGATAAAGAATATTTATTTCCTTGGAGGAAAGATACTAATGGTTACAAGACCTTTAGGAGGAATTTACAAGAGTTTATTATAAAAATTCAAAAAATATTAGAAATTGAGGTTCTTCCTGATGGAGGCAATTTAGGTATAAAAGTAGCCCGCCATACGTTTGCTAACATAGCAAAAAATTTGAATATTGAGCCTGATTTAATTCGTGAACTTATGGGGCATGAACGAGATGCTGTAGATAATTATTATAAAGATCGTTTTCCACAAATTGTAAGGGATAAAGCTTTAATGAAAATAATTGAATAAATAAAAAAGACCTATATGGCTCATTCTTTTTAGATTAAGTTTAATCCTCTCATTATTATAGTAATTTATATAGTCGATTATTTCTTTTAGATTGTCTGTTTTTAGTCATAATCCTGTTAATTAGGATATTTAATTTTAAAAGGACCTTTTTATAACATTGAAGATTCGGTAAATATCATTTATACTTATCTCAAAATCTTTTTCAATAGGGTTGCGAGACCTTAGTGTTAGCATTCCAGTGTTGATATTATAATCTTGAATATCTTTATGATAAATTGCTTTTTTGGTCAATAAAACAAAGCCATAATTGGTTTTTCTAAAGCCATCTTGCCATAAATCTTTACCTATTTCTCTAGCTAATAATTCTGCTCCGTCTGGAGTATCATATAGGCCGCCTCCATTCATACTGTCTCCTTTGGCATCAAATGCTAAATAATTTCCGCGCCCTATTCGGTCAACTGAAAATTGAGTTTTTAAAAATTCTCTATCTAGTTTTTCTTCATCATTGTAGGCTTCTAGGTAGGAAGCATATGCGGGGAAAGGGATTTTTAAGACTTCAATTTTAATAGTTCCATCAGGATATTCATAGAAAACATTCCCGTTACTGTTTGTGAAAATTTCTATTTCATTACTATTATCAATGATTGATGCATTTGATTTTGGTATATAGTTATGTGTTGTGGGTGTTATCATATCGCCAATGCCTGTTAAAAGCCAAGTAGGATTAATTTCAGCGTATTTATTTAAGATATTTTCTAATTTATCTACACCAATTGTTTTGCCTTTCTTTAATTGGCTAGCAAACGAACCGTTTGACATACCGACCTCTTTTTCAAAAAACATTACACTAATCCCCTTGTAATCAATATATTTCTTTATTCTTCGTAATGTGTTTTCTTCCATGTAATAAATAAATTTATAAAATATCTTAAATTTTATTGCTTGTTTAGAATATATCTTATTATATTTATATTTGACAAGACACAACAAATATAATAAAGTTTAGAATTGAACATTATGGTTTCCCGTAATAAGAAAATTTTAGAATGTTAGAGCAGCTAATGAGGATAGTCATAAGAAATCGAAATTCTGTAAATAAAAAATTTGAAACAACTCATGTTCAAATTTTGAAACAAATAAATCCCTAAGATCAAAGTAGTTGAGATAAATGAGTTTATGCGGGTTCTGAAAAGTAAGGACTTGATAATAGTGTGATAATTAAACCCGTTGATTTAATTAAAAATGTAGATGTCTCTTTTAAATCACTTACGCAAAATAGTACGTTGAGTAGAGATCAAGCAGTACGATTAGGGAATATTCTCAAGGAGAATAAGCAAGAATCAAAAAAAATAAAATTAAATCTTAAAAAAAATCGAGTATGAAGCAGTCTTTTTACGCCATCATTCCAGCTACTGTTAGATATGATAAATCATTGAAGGCAAATGCGAAACTTCTGTATGGAGAAATTACGGCATTATGCGGTAAAGAGGGCTTTTGTTGGGCAGGTAATAACTATTTCGCTGAATTGTATCAAGTCGATATTAAGACTATTTCAAGATGGATTTCTCAGCTTGCAGATGCTGGATATATTAGTGTGGAATTATTCAAAAATAAAGGAAATAAACGTAAGATTTTTATAGGCAATTCTCTTAAAAAATATAATCAAAAAAATGATTTACCTAGTGCTAAAAAAGACACTACCCTAGTGACAAAAATGACACTAGGGTAGTGACAAAAAAAGCAATAGCTAGTGACAAAAAAGGCACCTCCAATATAAGGATTAATAATACAATTAATAATACAATGAATAAGAGAGAGAAAGCTCTTTCATTTTTAATTGAAAATTCGCCATTGGAATATGAAAATTTCATGATGCGATTTAGAAAGAAATTTGATGATAAAAAGTTTGAAAAATTCACGGAGATATTCGACTGCAAATTTGATGAAGAAGGAAATGAATTTACAACTAAAATTATTTCTGCCAGGTTGACTCGTTTTGCCCTGAATTATATTTCAAGTCTGGATAAAAACAATAAAGCTGATCAATCTAATTCTCTTGAATCAATCCCAACTTATCTAAAAAAATATCGTAATGAGACAAACAATGATTTTATCACAAGCTATTCAGATAGAAGAATCTGTTCTTGGGAAATTAAGAACGATAGGGAACTAAGAACTTAGATCCGTTAAATGAAATGGCAATCTCGGGTAAAGAACTAAAAACATACGCCGAATTGTTAGATGGGGTTGAAAAAGGGGTTGAGTTTCTTTCGCATAAAAAAGAAGATGCTTTAACCGGGGCTTATACTGGATTTAAGAAGATAGATGAGTTTACAGGGGGGTATCAACCTGGAGTTGATATAATTTCATTAGAAATGAGTGCGCATCAATTGGTTACTAGAACCGTTGCAATAGATACAAATTTTCACCTAAATCAGTTGGTTAAAACGAGATTTGATAAGGATGAATATTTTATCACTTTAAGCAAGCATAAGCATAGAATGGAAGGGTATCCTTGTTGATCCTGATGAATTATCAGAACATGGTGGAGAAAGCAACTCGGAGTTTTATAATTCTAGAAGTTGGAGAAAGTTAAGAAGTATTTTTCTAATTGCAAACCCGTTATGTGTTCATTATCTAATAGAAGGATTGAGCGTAGTTGCGACGTTGGTAGATCATATCCTTCCGATTAAAAAAAAGTGGAGCAGCTATGGATAAATTGAACTTACAGGCCTTGTGCTGCTCCTGCCATAATAGAAAATCGGCAACGGATAAATAATTAATATTATCAGAAGGGATAGGGGGTCAAATCTCGATGCTTGCTCTCGAGCGTACATCGCTGTTTAGTTGGAATTTTACTCAGTCTTATTTTTTAGGGGGGGGGGTATAAATGTAGAGAAGTAGAGAAATATAAAAAAAATAGAATATGAGTTTAGATAATTCAAATATCGTGTACACTGTACTAGACTAAGATATAATAACAAAAGAAACAGTAGCGAAAATTTTGATCGTCTTTTAGGTGAAAAACGTTATAATGAGCGGCATGCAATTGAAAGAACAAATGCGCGGAGATAGTTTTAGCTCATTACTCGATAGATTTGATACATCTCTAGCAAGTTGATTAGGCTTTAATTATCTAGCTTTCATTATAATTGCTCTAAAAAGTTTAACAAAATAAAAATTTAAACGACTTTATCCTTACATTTGGTTCCCCTACAGATTAACAATTTTATTTTTCATCTTATCATTTTAAAATTTATGACTAAAAAATTACTTACTGTAATCCTTTTGCAGCTAGGATCGCTAACTGTTTCTGCACAAGATGTTCTTTGGGAGA
>NZ_JARQWR010000016.1 GCF_030766725.1 Flavobacterium aerium
TAATCCTACCCATTGGGTTCTGTGTAAACCGAAGATACTCATCACTCCTCGTGAACCTGCATAGGCCGGGTTAATATTCACCGTATTATACATATATTGTGTGTACTGCGCATCTTGTTGTGCGTAAGTACTGATACACATTAGAAGTAAAACCGAAGATATAAATTTTGCTTTCATCTATTATGGTTTTTTATATTATTAGGATTAATTTTTATAATTAATTGATGTATAGGTATCCTGCTTTTTCTTTTCCAGTACCATTGGTTTTTCTGTATTTCAGAACATAATAATATGTTCCTGTCGGTAATTCTTTAGGTTGATTTATTGTCGTTCTTCCTTCAGATAATCCTCTGAATGGTCTGGTAACGTTATCATATTTCTCAGCACTAAAGACTAATACTCCCCAACGGTTGTAAATTTCAAGCGTATTATCTGGATATCTTTCAATTCCTTTAATAAAGAAGGTATCATTTTGTCCATCTCCATCTGGTGTAATACCATTGTATATTACTACATCACAATCTACTGGGCTGTTATCAAAATCACAAGGGTCTTTAATCACAATTGTAATTATTGCAGTTGCACAATTGTCTGGATTAATCTTATCACAAATTTGATATTCTACATGGTATATACCAACTGCTGATCCGCCTGGAACTTGAATGTTTCCGTCCTGATCAATTACTATACCATTGAGTCCATCGTCATTCGTAATTGTAACAATTACTGTGCCTGCCGTGACTACAGCTCCATTTAATGTATCATTTCCAAATGCATTTCCAATAGTTCCTCCCGTACCTCCATTCGTTGGTACTGCACTAAAGTCATCATCGTTCGCAATAATAATCGATTCTATTACAGTAACTGTTACTATAGTAGTAGAACAATTTGCAGGATTGGCTATTTCACAAACCTGATACGTTATCGTGTAAACTCCGGCTGGTGTATTTGGTAAAACATCTACAGTTCCATCACTATTAACTGATAACGGACCATCTATCACTGGAGTTATTGTCACAGTTGAAGGATCAATTGGATTTCCATTCAATAAATCATTCGTTAAAACATTAACTACATTCATTCCTCCACTAGCTCCGTTGATTGGACCAGCAGTATCTGGATTTGCGATAATAACATTTACAGGAATTGGTGTAGAAGTCGATGTATTATTATTTGGTGTTGGATCTTTTTCACCACCATTTACACTGGCTGTATTAGCATAAGAACCTGCGGCATTAACTATAGCTGTAATATCTATAGTCGCAATACCTCCGTTTACTAATGCTCCTATTGTCCAAAGTCCCGTTACATTATTATAAACTCCTACTGATGGTGCAGAAGACACAAAAGTATATCCTGAAGGTAGGACATCTGTCACTACAACTCCTGTCGCATCATTTGGCCCTGCATTATTCACTGTTATAGTAAACACCACGTTGCTTCCTACAGTTGGCGTATTCGTATTAATTGTTTTTAAAACACTTAAATCTGCAATTAATGCTGGTATCGGTGTAGAAGTTGATGTATTATTATTTGGTGTTGGATCTAGTTGGTCTCCAGTAGTTATAGCAGTATTAGCAAAATTACCTGTAGGATTTACAGTAGCTGTAATCACTAAATTTGCACTCGCTCCATTATTTAATCCACCAATAGTCCATAAACCACTTGTATTATCATAGGTTCCAATGGATGGAACAGCTGAGACAAAAGTATATCCAGAAGGTATTATATCTGTAACCTCAACTCCTGTAGCATCACTTGGTCCAGCATTATTAACTGCTAGTGTAAATACAACTGTACTACCCACATCTGGCGTAGCATTATCTACTGTTTTCACAATACTTAAATCTGTTATAGGAACAGGCACTGGTGTTACTGTAGAAGTATTATCATCTGGTGTTGAATAGGTTTCCCCTTCAATAACGATTGCTGTATTTGTATAATCTCCACTCACATTTACTGTAGCTACAACAGTTAATGTAGCATTTGATCCATTATTCAGTCCTCCTATAATCCATATACCGTTTGTATTACTATATGTTCCTACTGATGGTGTTGCCGAAACAAAGGTATAACCAGTAGGTAATGTATCCAATACTGCTACGTTTGTTGCATTGCTTGGTCCAGAATTATTAACTATAATCGTAAAGACTACATTACTACCTACATTTGGAGCAAGATTGTCTGCCGTTTTTATAACACTCAAGTTCGCAACTGGAACTGGGTCTGGCGTAACTGTGGAAGTATTATCATCTGGCGTTGGATCGATTTGATCTCCTGTGATCGTAGCTGTATTTGCGTATACCCCTGCTGCATTTACTGTGGCAGTAATAGCTAACGTGGCACTTACTCCATTATTAAGTGTACCTACAGTCCAAAGACCGCTTGTATTATCATAGGTTCCAATTGATGGAGTAGCCGAAACAAAGGTATATCCTGATGGTAATACATCGGTAACCTCAACTCCTGTAGCATTACTTGGTCCGGCATTATTTACGGTCAATGTAAATATTACATCGGTACCCACATATGGCGTTAAGAAATCAACTGTTTTCACAATACTTAAATTTGTAATCGGTACTGGTATTGGTGTAACTGTCGATGTATTATCTCCAGGTGTTGGGTCATTTTCACTACCTCCAACAGTTGCTGTATTAGCATAGTCACCTATAGTATTCACAGTAACTGTAATGGCTAATGTTGCGTTAGCCCCATTGTTAAGCACACCTACAGTCCAAAGACCACTTGTACTATCATACATACCTGCGGATGGTATTGCTGAAACAAAAGTATATCCAGAAGGTAATATATCGGTAACCTCAACACCAGTAGCATCACTTGGTCCTGCATTATTTACAGTTAATGTAAATATTGTAGTACCTCCAACATTTGGCGTAGCATTATCAATTGTTTTCACAATACTCAAATTCGTAACCGGAACTGGCACTGGCGTTGATGTAGAAGTATTATTTCCTAAATTTGGATCATTTTGATCTCCTGTAATAGTTGCTGTGTTAGTATACATTCCACTCGCATTTACACTTACAGTAATATCCAATGTTGCTCCTACTCCATTATTCAATCCACCTATACTCCATATACCATTCGTATTATTATAGGTTCCAATTGATGGAATAGCAGATATAAATGTATAACCTGCTGGAAGTACATCTGTAACTACAATTCCTGTCGCATCACTTGGTCCTGCATTATTTACCGTTAACGTAAATGTCACAGTACTTCCAACATCTGGTGTAGCATTATCGACTGTTTTCACAATATTTAAATCCGTGATTGCTATAGGAATTGGTGTTATTGTAGAAGTATTGTCTCCAGGAACAGGATCCATTTCATCTCCCGTAATTGTTGCTGTGTTAGCATATATACCTGTGGCATTTACAGTTGCAATTATATTCACTGTTGCAGTTGCTCCTTCGCTTAATGCTCCTAATGTCCAAATTCCAGTGACTGTATCAAAAGTACCTACTGTTGACATTGCTGAAACAAAAGTATATCCAGATGGTAGCAAATCCGTGACCATGACATTTGTAGCATCACTTGGTCCTGCATTATTGACTGTTAATGTAAATGTTACATTGTTGCCTACATTTGGTGTAACATTATCTACCGTTTTAACAATGCTTAAGTTTGCTACAGGAACTGGCACCGGCGTAGATGTCGAGGTATTGTCTCCTGGTGTAGGATCCGTTTCTGTACCTGTAATTGTCGCTGTATTTACATAATCTCCACTAGCATTTACTGTTACAGTAATATCTAATGTCGCAGTTGCTCCATTCGTTAATCCTCCAATGACCCATTGACCATTTGTATTATCATACGTCCCTGTTGAAGGTATAGAAGATACATAAGTATAACCCGATGGTATCAAATCATTGACGATTACTGCTGTCGCATCACTTGGTCCTGCATTATTTATGGTCAATGTAAATACAATCGTACTTCCTACATTTGGTGTAACATTATCTACTGTTTTCACAATGCTTAAATTTGTAACTGGAACAGGTATTGGTGTAAATGTTGACGTATTATCACCTGGAATAGGATCGGTTTCAACACCAATAATTGTGGCTGTATTAACATAATCTCCATTAGCATTTACTGATGCAGTTATTTCTAATGTTGCCGTTACTCCATTATTTAATCCTCCAACTGTCCATAAACCATTTGTATTGTCATAGGTTCCAACTGATGGTGTAGCTGACACAAACGTGTAACCAGATGGTAGTACATCCGTTATCTCTACTCCTGTAGCATCACTTGGTCCAGTATTATTAATTGTTAGGGTAAATATTATTATACCTCCAACATTTGGTGTGGCATTATTTCCTGTTTTAGTAATACTCAAATTGGTTATTGGCACAGGAATTGGCGTAACTGTCGAAGTATTATCCCCAGGAACAGGATCCATTTCTACTCCAGAAATTGTAACCGTATTGGCATAATTTCCTGTCGCATTTACTTTTACCGTAATAGCTAATGTGGCACTAATTCCATTACTTAATCCACCAACGGTCCATAAACCACTGGTATTATCATACGTCCCTATAGAAGGTATTGCTGATATAAAAGCATAACCCGATGGTATCATTTCTGTAATTTCTACTCCCGTTGCGTCACTTGGCCCTGCATTATTTATTGTTATTGTAAAGACCACATCACTTCCTACATCTGGTGTAGCATTATCTACTGTTTTTACAACACTTAGATTTGCCACAGGAACAGGTATTGGTGTTGATATTGCAATATTATCAATATACACCGGTTCATCTTGATCTCCCGCAGTTATTGCAATGTTATCATAATCTCCCGTTGCATTTACTAACGCTGTAACTGACATCGTTGCATTTCCACCCATATTCAACCCGCCTATAGTCCATACCCCAATTGTATCATCATAGGTTCCAACTGATGGTGTCGCTGAAATAAATGTGTACCCGGATGGTAATGGATCAAATACAATTACTCCAGTTGCATCACTTGGCCCTGCATTATTTATTGTTATCGTAAAGACTACATTGCTACCAACATTTGGTGTTGGATTATCCACTGTTTTTGCAATATTTAAATCAATTATTGGTGTCGGAATTGGTGTTGATGTTGCAGTATTATCTGTTAGTATTGGATCTACTTCACTTCCAGTAACACTGGCAGTATTTGCATAATCCCCTGTTGCATTTACACTCACAACAATATCTAACGATGCATTTACTCCATTAACCAAACCTCCAATAGTCCAGATTCCTGTTGAGTTATCATAGGTTCCTATTGATGGTGTCGCAGAAATAAAAGTATATCCTGATGGTAAAGTATCTGTTACAACTACATTTGTAGCATCACTTGGCCCTGCATTATTTACCGTTACTGTAAATACAATAGTATCTCCCACATTCGGAGTAACATTGTTTGCAGTTTTTGCAATATTTAAGTTGGTTATTGGCACAGGAACTGGAGTTGATATAGATGTATTGTCCCCTGGTATAGGATCTATTTCAGTACCAGAAATTGATGCCGTATTACTATAGTTACCCGAAGCATTTACTAATGCTGTAACATTCAGTGTAGCACTTATTCCGTTATTTAACACTCCTACCGTCCAAAGACCTGAAGCATTATCATATGTTCCAGCAGATGGTGTTGCTGAAACAAAAGTATAACCCGATGGCAACAAGTCAGTGACCACAACATCTGTAGCGTCACTTGGTCCTGCATTATTTATTGTTAAAGTAAATACTACTTCGCCACCTACATTTGGTGTAGCATTATCTACCGTTTTTACAATGCTTAAATTCGTTATTGGAACTGGTACTGGGGTCGATACAGTGATATTATCCAAATAGTTTGGTTCTTCCTGGTCTCCTACAGTTGCCGCGATATTATCATATTCTCCGGTTGCATTAACGGTTGCAGTAATATTTAATGTTGCACTTGCTCCCATATTTAATCCACCAATAGTCCAATATGCCGTACTATTGTCAAATACCCCTGTTGATGTGGTCGCTGATACAAAAGTATAACCAGTAGGTAATGGATCTGCTGCTAGCACTCCTGTCGCATCACTAGGACCAACATTATTTACTGTAATCGTAAATACAACATTACTGCCCACATTTGGCGTAGCATTGTCTACTGTTTTTACAATATTCAAATCAATTACAGGTATTGGTACTGGAGTAGATGTTGCAGTATTATCTGTCAATATAGGATCTAATTCATTTCCAGTAACATTGGCATTATTTACATAATCACCCGTAGCATTTACATTTACAGTGATATCTAATATAGCATTTGCACCATTGGCTAATCCTCCAATAGTCCATATTCCTGTTACATTATCATAGGTACCAACAGATGGTACAGCTGTACCAAAAGTGTAACCTGATGGTAATAAATCCGTAACTACAACATTTGTAGCAGCACTTGGCCCTGAATTATTTACGGTCACTGTAAATACTATATCGCTTCCTACATCTGGTGTAATATTATCCACAGTTTTCGCAATATTCAAATTGGTTATTGGTACTGGTACTGGAGTTGATGTAGATGTATTATTACCTGGCGTAGGGTCTGTTTCTGCTCCAGTAATTGTTGCTGTATTTGCATATAAACCTATTGCATTAACACTAGCAGTTATATTTAATGTAGCTGTTATTCCATTGTTTAATGCACCTAAAGTCCAAATACCCGTTCCATTATCATACGTTCCGGCAGAAGGATTAGCAGAAACATAAGTATAACCCGAAGGCAACATTTCTGTTACTATCACATTTGTAGCAGCACTTGGTCCTGCATTATTTATTGTTAAAGTGAATACTACTTCACTACCTACATTTGGTGTAGCATTATCTACCGTTTTCACAATACTTAAATCCGTAATTGGTGTTGGAATCGGTACCGATGTAGATGTATTATTACCTGGAACTGGATCCGTTTCTGTTCCAGTAATTGTTACTGTATTCGAATAATTGCCCACTGCATTGACCGTTGCCGTAATTTCTAATGTGGTACCTACTCCATTATTCAATGTTCCTATATTCCAAATACCAGAAGTATCATTATATGATCCACTAAATGGATTAGCAGAAACAAAAGTATAACCCGAAGGCAACATTTCTGTTACTATCACATTTGTAGCGGCACTTGGCCCTACGTTATTTACCGCTAATGTAAATATTACATTAGTACCTACATTTGGTGTACTGTTGTTTACTGTTTTTACAATACTCAAATCTGTTATTGGTGTTGGAACAGGTGTTACAGTTGCTGTATTATCCGCAGGTACAGGATCTATTTCAGCTCCTGCAACATTGGCTGTATTAACATAAATTCCAACGGCATTTACTGTAGCTGTAATAGTTAATGTTACGTTTCCTCCATTGGTTAATCCTCCTACTGTCCAGATTCCTGTTGAATTATCATAGCTTCCAACAGATGGTATTGCTGAAACAAAAGTATAACCTGTCGGTAATGAGTCTGTTACTACAACATTCGTAGCAGCACTTGGTCCTGCATTATTCACTGTTAATGTAAACACCACATTACTACCTACATTAGGTGTAAGATTATCCACTCCTTTGGTAATACTCAAATTCGTTATCGGTACTGGTACAGGAGTAATTGTAGATGTATTGTCTCCTAAAGCAGGGTCTGTTTCATTCCCTCCAATTGTAGCTGTATTTACATAACTACCTGTAGCTTTTACTTTAACAGTAATGGCTAATGTAGTTGTTACACCATTTGTTAAAGTCCCTACCGTCCAAACCCCTGTTGCATTATTATAAGTTCCTAATAATGGATCTGCTGACACAAAAGTATAGCCCGCCAGTAATAAATCATTTACAACTACTCCAGTGGCGTCGCTTGGTCCTGCATTATTAATGGTCAGCGTAAATACTATAGTATCCCCCACATTTGGTGTTGGATTATCTACTGTTTTAACCACACTCAAATTCGTTATTGGAACTGGAACTGGCGTAACAGTTGAAGTATTATTTGTGGTAATTAAATCGGTTTGAGATCCAGTAATTGTTGCCGTATTTGCATATAAACCTATTGCATTAACACTAGCAGTTATATTTAATGTTGCATTGGCACCATTGGCTAATACTCCTACTGTCCAGACTCCTGTTGCATTATCATAAGTACCAACTGATGGTACTGCTGAAACAAAAGTATAGCCCGATTGTAATAAATCATTTACGACTACTCCAGTAGCATCACTTGGACCAGTATTATTAATGGTCAACGTAAATGCAACATTACTGCCCACATTTGGCGTAGCATTGTCTACTATTTTAACAATACTCAAATCCGTAATTGGGGTTGGAATTGGTATTACTGTTGCTGTATTATTACCCGGTACAGGATCTGTTTCATTTCCTGTTATTGATACAGTATTGGCATATGGTCCTGTTGCATTCACAGAAACATTTATAACTAAAGTACCACCCGCACCATTCGCTAAAGCGCCAATAGTCCATAATCCAGTTCCATCATTGTACGTTCCCACTGATGGTACTGCCGAAATAAAAGTATAGCCTAAAGGCAAAGCTTCATTAATTTCCACCCCTGTCGCAGCACTTGGTCCTGCATTATTTACCGTTAATGTAAAGGCAATATTAGTTCCCACATTTGGTGTTGGATTATTAACGGCTTTTGTTATTGATAAATTAGTTTCTTTATTAATTATCGTATTAATAGTACTTTGATTATTGGCTGTATTAAAATCTATTAATGTTATTGGCAATGCTACTGTTGCAGTATTACTAATCGTAGTAGCTGTTGTAGCTGGGTTTATTGTTCCATCAATCGTAATTAATATATAATTTGCTGAACCAACATCAATATCAGCAGTGGTCATTACATTGGATGTTGTTCCATTTGTATTTCCTGTAATGGTTGCTGTTCCAAAACTTGCTGCTGACCAGTTTATATTTTGTATATCAGATGGGATGACATCATTAATAACCAAATCCTGTGCTGATCTTGGACCTGAATTACTCACCTTTATAGTGTACGAAATTGGTAAACCTGCAGTAGCGGTTTGAGGACCATTTTTTTCTATAATTATATCTGTGGATTGATTCACTGCTGTTGTAACTGAACTTTCCATATCACCATTGGATGACACAACTACGGTATTCGTAAATACAGCTGCGGCATTTGTACCTACAACTCCTTGTACATGCAGTGTAATCGCTGTTAGTGGATTTCCATCAGCTGGAATATTTCCACCTGAACTTGTAATCGTATTGGTTGTTCCACTGATGTTTCCTGTTACAGTTGCACCTCCATCAACAACGATATTCCAATTGGAAACTATTACAGAATTTGGTACGTTATCTACTATTGTTGCATTGGTAATATCTCCTAATCCACCATTTGTTATTACAATTGTATATTCTATTGGATCTCCAATATTAACAATACTTGGCCCACTTTTCGAAACTCTTAATGTAGGTGTATTATTAACTACTGTAGGAACAGTACTTGTATTTGATGTTAAATCTGGATCTGTAACTGGGCTTCCAACTGGCAAATCTGCTGTTGCTGTATTTGAAAAAGAACTTCCATCTACAACAGCAGGATTTACAATTCCTGTAATTACAATCTCAATTACCCCAACTGATGCTGGAATATCACCGGTAATATTAATATTTCCGGCACCGCTCAATGCACTTACTGTTGCTCCATTCTGAACTGTTGCAGACCAAGTTGGAGATATAATTTGAGTTGGTATAATATCTTTAATTTCTACCCCAGTAACATTACTTGGGCCATCATTAACAACTCGTATTGTATACGTAATCATTTCACCTGCTCCAATATTTGCTGGTCCAGACTTCGTTATACGAACATTTGCCTCTTTTGTAGCGTTTGTTATTACGGTACTCGTTGCAGGCGTTGGATCTGTTACACCTATTTCAGGAGTAGCTGTTGCTGTATTTGATAAAGAAGTACCTAAATAACTTGGGTCCAATACACCAGTAATGGTAACCGTAACTTCAGCTGTTCCAATAGGAATATTGGCTGATAAATTAACATTCCCAGTTCCATTTGAAGCTCCATTGATACTTGCTCCATTTTGTGCCGTAGCAGTCCAAGTCACTCCATTAATTCCTGATGGGATAATATCATTAATTGTTACATTACTCGCATTCGCTGGGCCTGAATTTGTTACTTTTAAAGTATAAACAATACTATTACCCGCAACAATTGTTGAAGGTCCTGTTTTTTGTATATGAAGATCTACATCTCTACTGATTACAGTAATAACTGTATTTGAGCTCACAATTGGACTTCCTGTAGCTGTAGCCGTAGCCGTATTTGACAACGAAGCAACCAACGACGATGCTGGAATTTCACCTGTAATATTGATTACAATTTGGTTTCCTGTGCCTGCTGGGATATCTCCCGTTACTGTTACATTATTTCCAGTTCCAACAGCCCCAGTCAAAACTGTAGCCAGCCCTTGGGCAGTTGCTGTCCAACTTACATTTGCCAGCCCTGCTGGAACAATATCGGATATGATTTCTCCAATCGCGTTTCCTGTACCATCATTACTAACATTTAATGTATAATTTACAACTGACCCAGCATTTGCAGTAGCTGGTCCTGTCTTCATTATTTTTACATTTATTGGATTAGGGGTTACTGTCGATGTATTATCCGTTGGAAATAAATCAACTTGATCTCCAAAAACGGTTGCAGTATTAGTATAAACACCAGATCCATTAACTGTAGCAATTAAGACTAAAGTTTCATTTGCTCCATTTATTAGTGCTCCAATTGCCCAGACTCCTGTTCCACTTGTATAAGTCCCTATAGATGGGGTTGCTGAAACAAAGGTATAACCTGATGGTAATAAATCATTTAATATAACTCCTGTAGCATCACTTGGACCTGCATTATTTACAGATAAAGTAAAAGTGACATTACTGCCTACATTTGGCGTAGCATTATTAATTGTTTTATTAACATTTAAATTTGCTACTGGCACTGACAGTGGTGTAACAGAGGATGTATTGTTTCCTGGTACTAAATCGACTTGATCTCCACTAACAGTAGCTGTATTTGCATAAATACCAGAAGCTCTAACCGTAGCCGTAATTTGTAAAGTTTCACTAGATCCATTCGTTAAAGCTCCTATAGTCCAAATTCCTGTACCATTATCATACGTTCCTGCTGTAGATGATGCCGAAACAAAAGTATAACCTGATGGCAAAATTTCGTTTACCAAAACTCCCGTGGCATCACTTGGGCCTGCATTATTTATAACCATAGTAAAGACAACATTACTACCTACATTCGGTGTATTATTATCTGAACTTTTAATAATACTTAAATCGGTAATCGGCGTTGGTATTGGTGTTACAGTAGATGTGTTATTCGTTAAATCAGAATCGGTTTGTAAACCTGAAATTGTTGCAATATTGGCATAGGTACCTGTCGCATTTAGTGTTGCAATAATCACTAAAGTTGTACTCATTCCGTTATTCAATGTTCCAACAGTCCAAATCCCTGTACCACTGTCATAAGTTCCTACAGCGGTATTTGCAGAAATAAATGTATATCCAGATGGTAATAAATCATTAATCAAAACTCCCGTAGCATCACTTGGACCTGTATTATTGATCATCAATGTAAATACTACATTACTACCAATATTTGGTGTATTATTACTTACCGTTTTCACCACACTTAAATTAGTGATTGGAATTGGTAAAGGTGTAATCGTTGATGTATTATTTCCCGGTACAGGATCGGTTTGTGAACCTGAAATTATTGCGGTATTAGTATAAGTACCCGCTGCTTTAACAGTTGCAGTAATAGCTAAAGTAGCACTACCTCCGTTATTTAAGGCTCCAACAGTCCAAATTCCTGTACCATTACTATATGCACCTACAGACGGTGTAGCAGACACAAAAGTGTAACCAGATGGTAATAAATCATTTATAGCAACTCCTGTAGCATCGCTTGGACCCGCATTATTAATGGTCAGCGTAAATACTACATTACTGCCTACATTTGGTGATGAATTATCAACTGTTTTTACAACGCTTAGATTCGCCAAAGGCACTGGTACTGGAGTAACGGTAGAAGTGTTATTTCCCGGCACTGGATCAGTTTGTGTTCCTGAAATTGTGGCGGTATTAGCATAGGTACCTGTAGCGTTTACTGTTGCAGTAATAGCCAAAGTAGCACTACCTCCATTATTTAAAGCTCCAACTGTCCAGACTCCTGTGCCACTTGCATAACTTCCCACTGATGGGGTAGCTGATACAAAAGTATAACCTGATGGTAATAAATCATTGACTACAACTCCCGTAGCATCGCTCGGACCTGCATTATTTATTGTTAAAGTGAATACTACATTACTACCTGCATTTGGTGTTCCGTTATTTACTGTTTTTACAACACTTAAATTCGTTATTGGTACTGGTACTGGGGTAATTGTTGAAGTATTATTTCCCGGTACTGGATCAGTTTGTGAACCTGAAATTGTTGCTGTATTGGTATATACTCCCGTTGCATTTACTATTGCTGTAATGGCTAACGTCGCATTTACTCCATTATTTAAGGCTCCAACAGTCCAAATTCCTGTACTACTTGCATAACTTCCAACCGATGGTGTAGCTGACACAAAAGTATAACCAGAAGGCAATAGATCATTGATTACAACTCCCGTAGCATCACTTGGACCTGCGTTATTGATCGTCAATGTAAATATTACATTACTACCTACATTTGGTGATGAATTATCTACTGTTTTTACAACACTTAAATTCGTTATTGGTACTGGTACCGGAGTAATTGTTGAAGTATTATTTCCTGGCACTGGATCAGTTTGTGTCCCTGAAATTGTTGCGGTATTAGTATAGGTACCCACTGCTTTAACAGTTGCAGTAATAGCTAAAGTAGCACTACCCCCGTTATTTAAAGCTCCAACTGTCCAGACTCCTGTTCCACTTGTATAAGTTCCTACTGAAGGCGTTGCTGATACAAAAGTATAACCCGACGGTAATAAATCATTGACGACAACTCCTGTAGCATCACTTGGACCTGCATTATTTATTGTTAACGTAAATACTACATTACTACCCGCATTTGGCGCGGTATTATCTACTGTTTTTACAACGCTAAGATTTGTTAAAGGTACTGGTACTGGAGTAACTGTAGAGGTATTATTCCCTGGCACTGGATCAGTTTGTGTTCCTGAAATTGTAGCTGTATTGACATACACTCCTGTTGCTTTTACCGTAGCGGTAATAGCTAAAGTAGCATTAGCGCCATTATTTAAAGCTCCAACTGTCCAAACTCCTGTCCCACTCACATAAGTTCCAATCGATGGTGTAGCTGATACAAAGGTATAGCCCGATGGCAATAAATCGTTGACTACAACTCCTGTTGCATCACTTGGACCTGCATTATTAATAGTCAACGTAAATACTACATTGCTACCTACATTGGGAGTTCCATTATTTACTGTTTTTATTATCCCTAAATTAGTTACTGGGACTGGGACTGGGGTAATTGTCGAGGTATTATTCCCAGGTATTGGATCGGTTTGTGTTCCTGAAATAGTTCCTGTATTAGCATACGTTCCTGTCGATTTTACTGTTGCTGTAACAGTTAAAGTAGCGTTACCTCCATTATTTAATGTTCCGACAGTCCATACTCCTGTTCCACTTGCATAAGTTCCAACAGATGGTGTAGCCGATACAAAAGTATAACCGGATGGTAATAAATCATTCACGACTACTCCCGTAGCATTACTAGGTCCTGCATTATTGATGGTTAATGTAAATATTACATTACTACCTACATTTGGAGTCGAATTGTTTACTGTTTTTACAATACTTAAATTCGCTATTGGAACTGGTACTGGGGTAATTGCCGAGGTGTTATTCCCAGGCGTTGGATCGGTTTGGTTTCCGGAGATTGTGGCTGTATTAAGGTATGTTCCTGTTGCATTTACTGTAGCGGTAATAGCTAAAGTAGCACTACCTCCATTATTTAAAGCCCCTACAGTCCAAACTCCTGTGCTATTTACATAAGTTCCTGCCGATGGAGTCGCTGATACAAAAGTATAACCGGATGGTAACAAATCATTGACTACAACTCCTGTGGCATCACTTGGACCCGCATTATTGATTGTCAATGTAAATACCACATTGCTACCCACATTTGGTGATGAATTATCAACTGTTTTTACAACACTTAAATTTGTCAAAGGTATTGGAGCAGGTGTTGAAGTAGAAGTATTATTCGAGGTAACTGGATCCGTTTGATTTCCAGTTATTGTAGCTGTATTCGCATAGGTACCTGTTGCTTTTACTGTTGCTGTAATGGCTAAAGTAGCAGTAGACCCATTGTTCAATGCACCAACTGTCCATACACCTGTTCCACTTACATAAGCTCCAACAGATGGTGTGGCCGATACAAAAGTATAACCGGATGGTAATAAATCATTCACGACAACTCCCGTTGCATCACTTGGACCTGCATTATTAATGGTCAACGTAAATATCACATTACTACCTACATTTGGTGATGAATTATCAACTGTTTTTACAATACTTAAATTCGTTATTGGAACTGGTACTGGGGTAATTGTCGAGGTGTTATTTCCTGGTGTTGGGTCCGTTTCTGTACCTGAAATAGTTCCGGTATTGGCATACGTTCCGGTAGATTTTACTGTAGCTGTAATGGCTAAAGTAGCACTAGATCCATTATTCAATACTCCTACAGTCCAAACTCCTGTACCACTTACATAACTACCTACAGATGGTGTAGCTGATACAAAAGCATAGCCCGATGGTAATAAATCATTGACTACAACTCCTGTGGCATCACTTGGACCTGCATTATTAATGGTTAACGTAAATACCACATTACTACCCACATTTGGTGATGAATTATCAACTGTTTTTACAATACTTAAATTCGCTATTGGAACAGGTGTCGGTGTAATAGTTGACGTATTATTGGAGGTAACCGGATCCGTTTGCGTTCCTGAAATTGTAGCTGTATTGACATACACTCCTGTTGCTTTTACCGTAGCGGTAATAGCTAAAGTAGCATTAGCGCCATTATTTAAAGCTCCAACTGTCCAAACTCCTGTCCCACTCACATAAGTTCCAATCGATGGTGTAACTGATACAAAGGTATAGCCCGATGGCAATAAATCGTTGACTACAACTCCTGTTGCATCACTTGGACCTGCATTATTAATAGTCAACGTAAATACTACATTACTACCTACATTGGGAGTCGAATTATTTACAGTTTTTACTATTCCTAAATTAGTTAATGGTACAGGTACTGGCGTAACTGTAGAAGTATTATTACCCGGTACCGGATCAGTTTGACCACCAGATATTGTTGCAGTATTTGCATAAATACCCGTTGCTTTCACAGTTGCCGTAATCAATAATGAAGCATTAGATCCATTATTTAAGGTACCAACAGTCCATACTCCTGTCCCACTCACATAAGTACCTACAGATGGAGTGGCTGAAACAAATGTATAGCCAGAAGGTAATAAGTCATTTACGACAACCCCAGTAGCATCACTTGGACCTACATTATTGATTATCAATGTAAATACTACATTACTACCTACATTGGGAGTTGAATTATTTACAGCCTTATTAACACTTAAGTCGGTTTGTAATGCAAACGGTATTTGTACATGCCCAATGGTTGTACTTTCAATATTTGCATTGTCAATTGCAACAAAAGGTATATCCACTGTCACTGCTCCACTAATTGGGTCAACAGTTATAGTTTGTGTTGGAGTTCCTGTTGCATTGGTAGGAACAGTTACTCCTCCCACAGGAAACGTTGTTGAGGTATAGGATACTCCATTAATAACAATTGAAGTTACATTAGTAGGAAATGATGTAATTCGTATTCCTGTTAATGTACCATCAGGATCTGAACTGACAAAAGAAGTTAAAGGAATATTTACCTGTGTTGTTCCTCCCGGATTAAACTGTCCAGATACGGTTGTAGTGGTCGCATTCGGTTTTTGTTCTATCCCAAAATTTGCATTGGCAACTAGAACAGCATTTGTTATTGTAATAGAAGATAATATTCCATTTGGAGTACCATCTCCAGCTGCAGTTGTTCCCTCTCCTGTATTTACCCAATTTGTAGGTAAGCTAACCGCAGGAGCAGCACTTCCTACTGTACCTGCAGTAGTTGATAAACGAATTGTATACGTTCCATTTGGAATATCTGAAAAGGAATACGTTCCATTCGTTGCAACTGCGGTAGATGCTACAACATTTCCTCCGCTATTCACTAATACTGCATTTACACCACCCGCATTTGTCCCTGTTCCATTAATACTACCATCGGTCATACCATTCACATCCAAAAACACTATTCCTTGAACAGATAAATTGGTTAATGCAATTGTATAATCTTCTGTTTCACCACTAGCAAGTGCCATTGAGCTTCTTTCATCTACTGATGTTGCTGGATTATCTGTTAATATTGCTGGATCTGATCCCGAAATTCTAAATCTTGCAAAGGATGATCCAGCATTCTTAGGAATTGTAGATAAATTCCAACTCATAGCAACATTTGTAGTTGTATTTGTAGCTGTAAGTGTACTGGTTGAATATTCTTCTGGCTCAAAAGTTCCATTTCGATTAAAATCAACCCAAGCCATTATATAAGCCGTCCCTGTAAAATTTTTAAATGCTGGTATATTTAATGAATAAGTCGATAATGCTAAATTCACTGTTGGTGGTGATGTTGCAAAAGCATCTTCATCATCAACTCCTGTATTATCATCAACATTAGCTAATAATCCTGGTGTTACTGGATATGTTCCATCATTATCTCCACCAGTATTCCCTAAACGAGGACTTAAAGGTACATCTAGATTTCCTTCTGTAATTACTCTTGTTGAATTTGGAGCACCTCCTACTCCAGTACTTAAATAGTAGTCTCCAGCTGTAGTTGGTGGGTTATTACTCCCCCCTGTAATAGACGGAGCAAAGAAATTACTTGCTGCTCCATATGAAATTGGTGCATCACCATAATCCTGATTTGCGATAATACCTAAAGCAACTGCCGATTTACCTCCTCCTTTTAATACGATATTTGTTGTTAGAGGGTTACCCGAAGTTGTGTTTTGCATTGTTGAGTACAATAATGCAACGTTTGAAGGACCACCTCCCATTTGCATTTGCGCAGTCAGATTACTATTGGAAAAAGTGATTTTTCGTAATGAAGTAGAGGATTGAATTTTACTTTCTAGTAATTTCCAAACTGTCCCATTCGTAGTTCCTTGACTATATTCGGTTCCTGCGGCTGCATCTTCTTCTGCACTAGCAAAAACAAGTCCTAAATCAAAAGGTTGTCCCGATAATCCTGCATAAGCTCTTACTCTAAAGTTGGCTGTTAATCCATCTTGTGAACAAGTTAATGCATTCGCAAGTGTATTTAAACCTCCTGACCCTCCTATATTATAAACTTCGTCCATCCCATCTCCAACCCAAGTTCCAGGAATGTAACCTGCTAAACGCCCTAAATTTGAACTTGTACCTGTAAACGAAATATTATCGATTATAACTGTTACTGCAATTCCATTAATTGTAAAGTTTCTGGTTATTGATTGTCCAGCAGCAACATTACTTACTGTTGAAAAATTCAACCAATAAATCTCATTCTTATAGCTACCTGTTCCTCCTGTGGCCTGCATGGCATTTTGAGCTACACTTGTTTGAGTTATGAATAAAGAAAAAAGAATAAGAAAAAATCTGAATACTAAATTTATATAACTTTTATTCGATTTTTTAAACTGAGTAAAGTTGTTCTTCATAACTATTTGGGGTATTATTTATTAAAAAGAGCATTCCTTTATCGCCTAGGTTCGCGATTTTTCATGTTAAAGTTATGCAAAATTCATATACATTAAACAAAAAATAGAATTAAATTTCCGTCAAAAAGCACAAAATAATCGATTAACTACACTTATTTAGTAAATAAAACTAAAGCATTGCCAACAAATCATACCTATAATAAAAAGTATAATTATTTAAAAAACGTAATCTTTAAAAAATGGAAAAACTCCTAGATGTAGTAAAATATACATCTAAGAGTTTTTTGATTATTCTTTTATTTATACAAAAAATGCCTAGAAATAATTTCTAAGCATTTTTTATAATCATATTTATTTTACTTTATTACATTTCGGTAATAATAAACTCACTTCTTCTATTGGCTTGATGTTCTTCTTCTGAACAAGGAACACCATCACTACATTTGTTGACTAATTGTGATTCTCCATATCCTTTGGCGGTGAGTCTGCTTTTATCAATTCCATTTTTAATCATGTACTCCATTGTTGATTTAGCTCTTCTACTGGAGAGTTTCTCATTGTAAGAAGCTGTTGCTCTACTATCGGTATGCGAACGAATATCAATCTTCATCTTTGGATATTCTTTCATCACAGAGATAATCTTAGCTAAGTCCA
>NZ_JARQWR010000017.1 GCF_030766725.1 Flavobacterium aerium
ATTCGAACATATCGGTGTATTCGAAAAATTTAGAATTCCCTAATGCATCTTGAATTTGAGTGCATAAAAAATCTTCATTATAATAGTATATACTTTCATTGCCCAAGGCATCGGTAATCACATTGTAGCCTAATTCTGGGTAATAGGCCAAACGCCCTTCTAGAACGCCTCCATCTCCCCAAGTATGAACGCATCGTCCTTGTTTATCATATTCCCAATAGAATGTTTGTCCATTGCGATCTGTTTTGGAATCCATCAAATGATTGTGATAAGTAATTGTTGTTGCTTTTTCTAATGCATCCAAAATTGCAATCAAATCTCCTTCTTCACTATAACGGTATCCAACTAATAGTTCTTTTCCTTTTTTTGTTTGTAAATACACCGCCATAATACGCTTTTGCCCATCAAGATCAAAAGTCAAAACTCTACCACAGCTGTCTGTTATTCCATGAAGTGCTGTTCCTTCATAATGTAATTGTATAGCCAAGCCTGCTACATTACTGATGCTCACTGCTACACATTTTGCATTCGTAACCGCTTCGTAGCTATACGTTAATTGTGAATTGTGGTTATAAACGGTATAATTATTCCCGATTCTTTTTAAGGTTAATCGTTCCATTCGATGGTAGAACTCTTGTTCCTCTTCTAAAAGGGGAAATCCTGCACTACGTCCATCCGGAAGCATAACTCCTATAAATCCATCGCTATGATGAATGGTTAAATCAAGGCTATAGCTAAAATGATATCCATGTCCTAATTGATGTTCATAGGAAGCATCTGAATTCCAAATACGTTCCCAGACTAATGGGATAGGTCCTGGCAACTCGAAATCGATTACTTCAGAAAACACTATTCCTTGTACTAAATCTACGGGTTCAAAACCATGTTTACATAAAAATTTACTCAATCGATTGGGTCCTTTTGCCGCTTTGTTGGCTAATTTATTTAGTTTTTTTAGCATTGAACTCAATAACTTGCCGAATTTTTTCATTAGAAAACCAAATCCCAATCCTGCTGCCATATTGATGAGTATCCCCATTAAATCTGGGACATAAGGGCCGGCAATATTCACAGGCCTACCCGTTGGAATAGGTAAACTCATACTTGTGGGTGCAAATAAGGATGGAATAGGTTTCCACCATTTTTTTCCAGGGGATAAACTCAATGGAATCCCAATATCATTGCACGTCATTTCCATATAACCTTTTGGACTAATACGACGTCCTTCCATATAGGCATCTTTACTTCCAAAAAAGTTCATGGATTCATGGCCAATTACGGGTATCATTGCAAACGGCCCCGTAAATAATGGAATGTGTATAAAGGTTATGATTCTTCCTCCGGTATCGGTAACACCTCTGGGTACACCATTTACATTGACCGAAGAACCAATAAAAGGAATATAGTCCATCGGGTCGATTACAATCCCAATGTAGGGATGTATCGGATTAAAAGGTGGTAATGTATTGAAATGTAAATCAATACCAATTACAGGGGTAAAATGATTATTTGTTAGCAACATAACCGTGTATTTTAAGATTCATTTTCTTTTTTCTCCGGTAGGCTTACTTTCAGCCTATATGCTGATTCTTATCTTTATTCTCATTTAATTCGATATAATGGTATACAGTGAACTTGTAACCCAATACTTAAGCTATTTTTGGCAAAGCTTGTAGCAATGAAAATGATAAAATGGATTTACTTTTTGGTTAATAACCAATTGTGAAAATCGATGTGATATCTATCTAAAAAACTCAATCACAGAATGTTAAACTTAATTCTTTTTTTTGATAACTTTATGTTATTGGTTGCTAATATTACTAATATTTTTAGTTCGCAGACCAAGTGTTACAGATAACAAGATACATACAGTAATATAATAAAGGCATCCCATTGACCTTACAAAGGTCTTTAATCAACCCATATCCAGTTAACATTTTTAGTATGTATATTTTGGATGTCCCAATTAGAATAGGTTTATAAAAGAAAAAGCCTTTCTTACTCTAAATGAATATTATATATAATAATTATTCAAACGTTTTTTTTTTAAATTACTTCTTTGTTAAAATAATATCTGTTGGGATTGAAAAAGCCCTATCTTTTTTTGGCTTTGATTCACCCGGTAAAACAACGGTTATTCCTCCTGGAATATTATTTAGTGTCATTCTAGCTTGATTATTGCCTAATAATTCTAATTCGATATATATTGTCTTCATTTTAATTACATCGGAAGTTGAAAATTTAATAATATTTTGGGCAATTGTCCTACCACTTTTCCTATAACCATCCAACGTACTATTGGATATTATCTCTCCATTTCCTTTTTCATAATAGTAATCAAGTTGAGGATTATCAAAAAAAACCTCTAATTTAGGAGTAAACGTTTTTTTTTGTTCGATTTTAATAATTAAATTTTCATTTCCATTTTTATATTCCCAAACACCTTCAAAAGGTTTTTCTTTTTCCATCTGTTCTGAAAATCTGTAATAGTCACCCTTTTTTAATTCGGGAATCTCTCCTTTTTTGAGGATTATTACTTTTTCTTGTCCATGTAGTATACTACTGCATAAAAACACTATTACTAAACTTATATATTTTTTCATATCTATTTTTTTATTAATTACAATTATTTACAACTATATTTAATCCTGATGTTGCTTTACTAATAGAATTCCATTGGCTAAAATCGGCATTTGCTTTCATTAATTTAAGCCCTGAGCCTTCTAATACTGTTAGTAAAGCAAATTCACGTGCTTGAATTACATTGAAAGCCAAGGACATATTTTGAAATGCATAATCATAAAGATTTTCCATTTGTTCCATAACTGTATTATTACTAAAACTTGCATTTCCAAAGTTATTAAATGTCGATGCATTATCAATCATCATGACATATGTGGTGCCATGACTGGACACGACTGTTGCGGTAAACGTCGATGTATTCTGGATATTACCGCCTTGATACAATTGATAAATGGCTTTTATATCAGCTATTGAAAATGTAGAAAAACCAGTTTTAGAATCTCCTACTACATGTGTATGCATATATCCACTAATAGGACTTGTTGGTGAAAGTTCTATTTCATGTGTATTAGAATTTCCCTCAATAGCTTCGTAACTAGTAGAAGTTCCATTTGTAGTCATTAAAAATCCTGTTTCATAATTTACGTTTAGGCTTGCTTTTAGTTCGTTCAGTTTTCCTTTGAATTCTGCATCATTTGCCTTCTTCTTCATCTCTTTACAAGGGGTCGTTGCTGCTTCCTCAGGATTATTTCCTGCTCCGCCACTGCTTCCGCCATAATTCCACCATCCAGAATTAGAAGGATTTGAATTAGGCCCTGTTAGTGGTCCATAAGCTAACCATACATCTCTAATGCCACCATTGCCAGCAGGTGAAGTACTTCCGTCTACTTTTACAGGGTCTAGTATGCCACCATCAATAGGATCATCTGGTATAAAGCCAATAACGCCTTTGTTACCTTGCTCTCTTGTATTATAAACTAATTGATGTGTGATAATACCATTTTTCACATTATACCCACTAGAGAAATTTCCTTCTAAATCAGTAATAAGAATTACTCCTGTAAAGTTTTCATCTGTACTACTCTGGTCACGTCGCATACTAAAAACACGGGCAATAATCTCATTCTCCATTTTAAATAATATTACTCTACTGTAATATTTTGGATAAGCAATTACTGCTGGAATTACCGTTATTTTTTGATCACTATTAATCAATGGTTCATGACTAATTTGGTCTTGGAATAATGTTACAAAAATCGTAGATAATGTATCCTTTGCTTCTTTTGCTTTTTTTTCAGTGTTGAAAAGTTTATTGTGATTAAGGTAAGCTTTGGCTTCTTCTAGGCTTACTGTAGTAATGGCTTTTAAATTAGTATTTTTAATTTCTTCCAGTCCATTTTCATAATGACTACAACTATAAATAAAACATAGGAATAGCAATAGGTAATAGTAAATTTTTCCGCTCATAACACTAGATCTTTATTCATATTATTAGGCAAAATAGGGAAATATTTTAAAATAGGGAAACCTTTTCAATACAAATGCACCTTATAATCAATGATTTACGGTTTTACCGTAATTTTCATGAAGCTCAGAAGCCATTTGATATGTACATTCTTGGGTTTACCAATTAAATTGCTTACTAAATAGACCTTTCTTAATTGAAGAATCGAAATTCTATCTTTTAAGACCGGTAGAAAGTATCTGAAATATAATAGCATTCAAATTGGTAATAGTTCCGATTTTAGTAAGGAGATAATATTTATATTTGATAAATTGTTGAATATGTTTCAATAACAACGTAAACCTAAACACAGATGAAAACAGTATATTTAATTTTACTATCTGCTTTTACATTAACTGCAACAGCTCAAAAAAAGGATAAACAGATCTTTAATGAATTAAAAGAAGTTAAAGAAATGAAAAGAGAAAATGAAGCGTTGGCCAATGCCCGTAAATCTAATGACCGCAAAGAATATCAAAGAGTTGTTGACAGTATAACAAGAAGCAAAACAGTTGCAGATAGTATTCGCAGGGCGAACACCAAAAAGAAACCGCTTTCAAAAGAAGCAAGAATGGCACAAGAAATTTTTGGAACAACCTCTAAAAAAGAGAAAGCTAAAGAGTAAATATTTCAGTGCCAAATAAAAAGCCGGTTATCAATAAATAACTGTATTACCTAAGAGTCCTATATTCGAAATGGAGGTTTTTTTTTCTTTTTTTTGATCTGATCAGCAAACTGTTCTTCCTCGTAATCCTCACCCTGCACTTCAGGTAACAAGCTGAACAATCCTAAATCAGAATTAAAAGAAGTGTTTTCCTGTATAAGAAACTCAAAAAGGTTTTTCGTTGGTAAATTGTCTATTGTATTGGTTTTGGATGCAGAAATGCCCCGAATTTTTAGTTCGGGTTTGTTTCCGTCGTTCCACCAATCATTAAATACGTTTGCCGACAGATTTCTGTCTAATTGTGAACCGTTCCAAACGCTACGGTTTTCGTGCTCGATGAATGTAATTCCGTAAACACGTCCATTGCCATTCCTGCGGACAACGATATTAATACCCTGTTCTACAAGTTGCTTTTTAAAATCCGTTTCGTTGCTTGTCGTATGAATGGCAAGTTCAACTGTGTTTTTCAGAACAGACCTCGCAGGGTTGGTTTTCATCTTTTCTTTGGACTGCTCAAAATGTTTTTGAAGCTGTGTTACTCTTGCATCTTTTCCGAAAAGTGATGCTTTGAAAGGATTGCTTGTCTTGTTGCCGTTTTCATCCAACGCTACATAGACCAATCCATTTATGATTTGACCGTTCCGCTCTCCTTTGACTTCCTCTGCTGTGATGTTGAACAGAGAAAGCAAAGCATTGTAACTACCCAGAGTAGAATAGCTATAATACTTTGGTAGATGCCGTACTACCAAAGCAATCTGACTTTTGATGTCGCCATTTTTATGATTTACAGGCTTAAAAATCTTATAGGCTTGTTTCTGATCCTTTTCAGTGGCTTTGTTCAGGTTGTATTTGGTTTCCAAATCTCGACAGATAGCCATTGAGCGTGGATGGTCGTAATCATCGGGGATTTTCTTTCCGTCAATTCTCACGCAGGTCGAAACGATGTGGATATGTGTGCGGTCAATGTCCGTATGTTTGAAAACGATATACGGCTGATTGCCGTAGCCCATACGCTCCATATATTCCTGAGCCATTTCGCTAAATTGTTCATCGCTGACCTTATCCGCAGGATCTGGGTTCAGCGATATATGCCGAACCATCTTTTCTGTTTTGATATTGGCAGACAGATAAGGTTCAAAACACTGATTGAAATACGAAACGGAATACCTGCCGTTCACTGTGTCGGGTATTTTGTTCAAGAGCAGAACTGCTCCGTTTTCCTTTTCCACTTTCTGCTGATTGTACAAAATAGCACCGTACATATTACTTCCCTTTCCGATTTTTGCAATCATTTCCTTACTCTTTGTTTAGATGCTTTTTCTCAAATTCTTCGGTAAGAATTAAAACCTTAAGTAATAATTCTTTCATTTCTGTGGTATCCTTTTCCAATTTGTAGAGGTATGCAGATGCTTTTTTCTCAGAAAAATTGGCGTTCAAAAGCTTTACAAGCTGATTGTAATTGGTTGCAATTCCTCGAAACTGTCCAAAAAATTTGGTCAATCCTGCGTGGTACTCAATTGCATCCATATCAATTTTTACGGTCTTTACTGTCTTTTGAAAGATACAGGCTGTAATAAAATGTGCTGTAATCTTCATTCCCGACTGGTCAAAAAGAGCAAGGAACTTGGCATTGTCCTCATCATTCAGGTTAAAGGAATACCGATGTACCGCAGGGTCAATCTTCGGTTTTCTCCCTGTCTTTTTAATCTGTTTTCTGTTTTTCTCTTCCATAATAAATCCATTTTAATTTTAAACAAACGGGCGACTTCGGAGCCGTTTTCAGCCCCTTGCAAGGGCAAGTGCTTTTGAGGTGCCGAAATTCATTTCGAGTACCTCAAAAGATAACTTGCTCTGAACAGGAGTTCAGAAAATCCGTTTTGCAAACGGATTGGAGTTAGCAGAAAAAAACCATCGCTTCCGATTACAAATTTCGATAAGACTATTTGAATAACAACCACTTACAATTACGCCAAATAAAGCCAATGGACGCCAAATAGTGCCACCTCTATACGTATTGGGACTGCTTTTATTTTCTTTGTATATGGTTAGCTGTCTGATTGTTTATATCCTTAACTATGTAACCAATCAGCATAAATCCTGACAGCAAATCTGCGTGATTGAATGCGGACTAATTACATTTTTTTGAGTTAATGAACTAGCCAGTTCAGTGTATGCAGGTATGTAGGTAAATAGTTGGTTACATAGATGCAACAGTATGTACAGCTGATTGCTTAGTTAACCAAACAGCTAATTGGATATAATATTAAAAATAAGAGATATGATACACGAAGAAAACAAAAATATGCAACCCGAAAAAGAGGATTTCTCTATTGAAAATTTCCTAACTGATGAAAAGAAACAACCTTTGACGGAACAACAGGCAGTAACACATCGGGCAGATTTCGTCAAACCCGAAGTAGACGAGGAAGCACTGATGAACATAATTGCAGGGGAAGAACCCGAGGAAACTGAAATGCAACAACCCAAACCGCCTGTAAGAAATACCCCAAAAACGACCTCCAAGCCAAAGAAGCTGACCAAAGAGGACTACTGCGGACAGTTTTTTAAAATCCCGACCACAACGGCAAGCAAAGGAAAATCTGTCTATGTTCGGCAGGAACACCACGATAGGTTTAACAGGCTTACCAACGTTATGGGCATTGACAAGCTGACGATTTATGCATATCTCGACAACATTATCGAATATCACTTTCAGGAGTTCGGGGAATTGATTAGCGAAATCTACAACGATAAGCACAAACCGTTATTTTGATTGTTGTGCGGTATCGGGTTTGGTGCGTTGCTACCTCTTAAAACTATTTTTCAAAACAAAAAAACAGAAAAAAAAGAAAGCCATTTTAACAAGGCGGACAGGCGAAAAAACCAAAAGGAAACGGAATAAGTCCCGAAGGGTGGCAGGGCAACAAAAAAAACTCGGCGAAGCCACCTTAATTTTGTCCTGCCATTATGCCGTAGTCTTTTGGTTGGGTGGTGTGGTGGCTGTCCGCCTTATCTTTGCTATCTTTTGTTCTTTTTTTAATCCCATTCCAATCAATGAAAGGTTACTAAAAACACGTATGGGATAAGTATTGGGTGTTTTTGGTATGCTTTCCCTTATCCGTACAAAACTTTTTAAATGTGAAGAGGCTTTGCGAGGAAAATTTAAAGTGTTTTGAGGATTGCTTTCCATTTATATTGTGCCAACACAAGCCAAATACTGCCAAATACTACCAAAGCAAGACAACACATTTACCTGTGTTCTATATTGGGAAAAATTTTGAACCTATGGCACAAAAAGTAACAACCGACAAGGAGCAGAAAGAAAAAGAACAAATCAAGAAAAAAGAGAGTAGCTCCCTGATACAGGTTGATAAGCAGGGCGACCCGATTTCCAATTTTATCGCCAATTTCAAACGCCAGTTCAGGGAAGCAAAAGGTTTACTAAATTGGGGCAAGCTGTTCGGGAGCAATCGTACTGAACCGCCAAAACTACCTACCGAACCCGAAAGCGTGATAGGTGCATCAAAAACGGTTATCCGTACGGATTACAAAAACGCTGACAACAATCAAGCTATACAAGTCAATAAAAAGCCTGCTTTGAGAATGGGCAACACAATCAAAGCGCAACAGGCTCGCACGAAAAACAACAATCCAAAGTTAGGATTATAGTCGAGTATTTGGCATCCGCACGCCAAATACCGCCACTGAACGCAACATTACAATAACCTATGTGAATAGCTTTTATTTTCGAAGTTTAAATGATGTGGATATGGAAATAACGGTTTTAGACATTCAGATTTTAAAGGCACTGCATAGGGAAGTAAAAGAAGTTTCTCTATTGATTAAGGAAATCACTGCACCCTACAAAGCGTTGCAACAGGCAACGAAATGGCTAGATCAGCAGGAAGCCTGCCAGTTGCTGAACATCAGTAAACGGACATTGCAGACATACAGGGTAAAAGGTATTCTTGGGGCAACGCAAATCAATCGGAAGACTTATTTCAGATTATCCGATGTGGAATTATTGATGCAGGGAGAGCGACCATTAAAAAAGCAAAAGAAATGAAACAGATTGGAAATTCAAACGAGGATATGCTTGCCCTGCTCGAAGCTGTGCTAGGTATCAAAAATGAACTGCTGTATATCAGGGAATATTTCCACCCACTTTTAAAAGGGGAAATCTACCTGTCAGGCGAACAGGTTTGCAAGATGCTTCACATCAGCAAACGGACGTTACAACAGTACAGAGATGACGGACTGATACCGTTTATCAAGCTCGAACGGAAAATCTTGTTTCGTGAAAGCGATATTGTAAAGGTATTGGAAGGTAACTACCAACGCTAGCTACTTTTGGGAAGTAAATCAAAAAGCAAATGGTGTATTGTAAATTCTGTATTCAGACGTAAATGCAGACTGTCAAAAGTAAATGGATTTTCTTCTATTGACTTATCCTTCGTACTAATTAAATCGCCCTCTGGAGAAATCAGAAATTTATCACTTAACTTTTTCAGAATTGCAGTTTTTATGTTATTACTGTCACCATCTATAATAAAACCAATCATTCCGCCAAAGGTTAGATTTTGAGCATATTTTCCATTGAAATAGCGTAAAACTCCACCATCGAAGATATTTTCATTGTTAGCGTTTTTTTTATAGGTATTATAGCAAACATACTTATCTACCAAATCTTTACTACCATCTAAATTTTTGCATTCAAAATAGAAGTCTTGATTTTTCCAATATGTATTATGAATGGTAATGTCATAATTACCTTCTACATCCTCATCATTAGTTTCTTCTCCCTTCACAGAAAAATTAAGACCAAATTCTCTGTTCGCTTTCAATTTGAGGCGTACAAATTTTGCTATTTCCCGTTCAGTCCTTGGATATTGCTTTTTCTTTTCTTCTTCAATTTTAGACTTTAGTTCAACACTATCATAATTCTTATAGAAGTCAAGCAAATAATAAAACACCCACTTTTTCCAAAACTCATCATCTAAAGTCTTTAGTTGACGAGTATCGAATGGTAATGGTGCTGGTTTCTTAATCCTAATGTATTCCCTCTCCATTCACATTAGGTATTAAGCGTTTTAAAATATCCTTCCCATCTTCAAAGGCTTTCGTTTCCGTCCAGTTTCTGTTTATATCTTCTTTAATGATGAACACACAGTCTTTCCCGAAAATTTTTTCCTGACTTGCTAAAAAGTTTGCACTAGGGTTTTGCTCAAAAATTTCATTAAGCAAATATTTCTTTGCTTTAGTAGAAATAGGACTATTGGAGTTATTATTAAAGGATATTTTTACAACGATTAAATTGAAATCTGTAGGGGTTTCTTCAATGGTTATTGAGCTTTCAAAATAAAATCCTACTATTTCCTTTAAAGTATTCTTATATCCGTCTAAAGCATTTCTCTTTCTTCCAATTCTTGATTTTGGAAGAAAATAATCATTAACTCTCTGCTTTTCCCAATATGACAGATCGAACAAATCATAAATCAACTCATTCAATTTCTTTTCTTTTTTGATATATTCACACTGTCCTTCCGACAAACCTTTACTTATATCTGATATTTGTTTTACTATATCTTCATTTAGTTCTCGCGGTACAGGAATATTCAAGATTGCATCATATCCTATCTTCGTATAAGATCCGTCAACCCTTTTTCTAAAAGACAGGTCAATCACATAATTAATAAGATGTGAATTGATTAATGCTGTATATAGATAGATGTTTTCATTTTTTTTTGGAAAAATGGAATATACATCAAAATTGTAGAATATTTTATTTAAACTAACAGTAGCTTTCAATTCTTTTCCTGTCCTATTGATAAGGATTTTTGGAAGGGCATAAATATTACTATTTCTTGTTCTCTGAAAATTAGAAATATCTCCCAAGTACATTCTGGGGCTATTATTATACCCAAATCTATATAGATCCCCAGGCTCTAATAACGGAGTAGGAAATTGTTTAATATATGATGTGTTTGTATATTTTTGTTTGAATTTATTGGAATAGGTTGTTCTTTGTTCTTTAGTTAGTTTTTTGTATTCACTATCCGAAATGTTGAACTCTGATAATATTTGTTCTTTACCTACGATTTGAAGTCCATTATTTATTTTGCTTTTAGAACCTTCAAGAGTGATAATACGATTATCTAAAATATCATTTTGAAAATGAGTTTTATTTACAAAATCCAAATCAAATTGATTTCCTACCAAAAAATTTCTTAGTCTTATTTGTTTGTTTTTAAGTTCGCTTTGAACAATTTCAATTGCTTTGTCTTCCTGAATTATAAGTAATTCAAAGGGTTTTTCTGAAAACAGCCCCAAATCCACAGGATAATAATCAATAATACTATCTTCCAGATTATTTGTAAAAATAATAGCTACAACGCTCTCTTTCGCCTTTTCAAACAAAATCTTCTTTACCCTTGACAGCTCATAAATTTTTTCAATTCCATAGTGGGAATAAAAATACTCTTGAAAAACCTCAGAATAATCATTGTAAAAATTAGAGCTGTTTGAAACAAATCCAAATCTTGTATTCTCATTGCTCCAGTCTTTGATTTTCAAAAAAAAGCATTGAGATATTTGAGATTTGCCTACGATGTTCTTTGCCACTTTTTTAGTATCATCAGAAATAGCAACCTGATAAGAATTCAGAAAAGATATTTCATTCTTAAACTCCTCTTTATTAGGTATTTCAAAAAATGGCGGGTTTCCAACTATATACGAAAACACCTTGTCTTCAAAAGGTTTGTCTGAGGTTTTAAGCGTATTAGCGTGTTTTATATTCTGAAAAAACGAATACTCTGAAAAAAGGTTAATTTTTTTGCTCTCTTTTAGTTCCTTTGCTATAAATTCTTTGATATCTGAAGGATTAATCCCAATAAAAATCTGTAATGAAAGAGAGAACAATGTAAATCGCTGAGCTGTTAATTCTTTTTCTATTCCAAATATATTTTCAGACAAAAGTTGTGTTCGATACTTTATCTTTTCAATACTATCTTTCGGCTCTAAATTCTGCTTTTGAGCTATTTCTAAAAGCCTTTGATATCCTGTAATCAAGAACATCCCCGAACCACTCGAAGGGTCTAAAATCGAACCTATTTTATCTTCTTTTATTACATCATCTACAATTAATTGTGCTAATTTTTTTGGAGTATAGAATATACCGTTATCTTTCTGTTTTTCAGACAAAAAGACTTCGTAAATGTAACTTATAAACTCAACAGGTAAAACATCAAACCTAAAATCAAACAACCTTAACTGACCTGTATTTACGTTGTGATTAAAAGAGCTTGCTATCAGTGTACGTACCTCACTCGTCAAATACTTATCATCAATCGTTGGCTGGTCAAAAAGTGCATTGTTAAATATTTCGTGAATGATTTTATACAGCTTGTTGATGTCTGTATTAGAATTGTTTTCTAGTAACTTTTCGTAATTAAGTTTATCATCATTAAAATAATGACTAAAAAAATACGAGTTAATAATATGATTGTCCTCTAAGTATTTAATGTACAGTGTTCTATCAATTAATGCCTGAACTACTTCATTTCTCTTACTATCATCAGAAATTAATTGGGTTAAAAGATAGCTTAATTGCTCTTTTAATGCCTTCAAAGTAGCAACTAATTCTTTATCAATTCCTTTATACTTCGCTTTATCAATAAACGAATGATAATTTAGCCAAAACACTCCACTATCAAACTGCCAGTGCCTGATTTTTTCAATCGTATCTAAATCTTTTTCAGTAGGTGAAAAGACCTCTAAAACACTATCGTTATTTGAAACTTTAGGAGAATATTTTGCATACAACATTCTTACTTCATCAGCATCATTAGGATAGTAGAAAATTATATCAGCATCATTCTTATTCCAAACATATTTTCTAAACTGTTCGAGTTCTGTGGGTTCTAACGAAGAAGTAATAAGGTAAAAAGAGGTATTGGTGTTATTAGGACTTTTATAAAAAAAAACTGAACTTTTAAGTTTTTTAGATAAAGTAGCTTCTTTCTCAATATCAATAGCCTTTGGCTTCAAATCTACATTGAAGTCAAAACCTAAATTAGAAAAAAAACTCACATAAGTCATTGATTATCTTATTATTATAATTAAAAAACACAAAATATACCGAGGGTAAAGTTACAGAAAATTTTTCATAAAGTTGTTATATCATACTGTTTAAATGGTATTTAAACGCTATTTAAACAGTATGAGAAATCTAACAGTAAAATATGAAAGTTATAGTTGAGATACAAAAGACTGTTCCAATCCTTTAAATTTATGTGATACCTTTTGCATATCCTTACCAACTTTCTCGTTGAGAATTTTGGCATAAATCTGTGTGGTGGCAATGTTTTTATGTCCTAACATTTTGCTTAAACTTTCGAGCGGAACACCTTCGCTTAAAAATAACGTGGCAAAGGTATGACGTGCTAAATGAAAGGTTACTTTCTTTTCTTTAAGGCAATCGATTTGTTGGGATATCCGCTTTAGGCTGTCATTACAAATTGTATTTGATGGTACGGGAAATACCTTTCCGTCCTTTGAGAACCCTGCATATTTCTCAATAATCATTTTCGGAATATCCAAGAGCATAACGTTTGATGATGTTGCCGTTTTCTTTCTGCGTACAATAATCCACTGGTTGCCATCAAAGAAATCCTGAATATTACTGTTTCTAAGCCCTTTCATATCGGAATAGGAAAGCCCTGTAAAGCAACTGAAAACAAACAAATCTTTAACCAATTCATCTTTCTTTTTCTCGCAGTTGAACGTTACAAGATGTTCTAACTCATTTCGTAGCAGATAACCTCTGTCTTTGTCCTTTTTGGTATTCTTGTATTCGCTGAACGGATTGAAAGCAAGATGCTTTCTGCTCATTGCCAGTCGGCAAAGCGTGGTAAATCCAATCATATACAGCCAAATAGTGTTATGGGTCAAGCTTTGGTCGTCACGCAGGTAATAATTAAATTCCTGCACAAAATCAGGTGTAAGGTCATTGAATGATAAATCAGAGTAACCGTATTTTGTCAGTGCAAAATTTCGAAGGTGCTTTAAAAGTGTTCTGTACTTACTGCGTGTGCCATTTACCCGAAGCCCACTTTTTACTTTTTTCTCATAATCGGAAAGGAACTGTTCATAGAACTTGAAAAAAGTCAGTTCTCCGCTTTCCATACCGAGAAAGTCATTTTTAAGTTTTGCACTGTTTACAGCTCCCTCGTTCTTCAGAATTTTGGAATAGCATTCCTCGATACCCAAACGGATTTTATCAAGCTTGCCGTTTACCTCTTGGGCTTCTCGGCTCTTGCCCAAAACCCTGCCGTACTTCAAATCCCAAGTTGTTGCGGAAATATCCAACTTGGTACTGAATGCAGACTGCTTGCCGTTTACGGTAATCCTGCACATGACCGTAACCTTTCCGTTTTTCTTCGGGGCATTCTTTTTAAGGTAAAACAATACCTTAAACGTTGATTTTTTTGTCGTTTCCATACTCACAATTCTTAATGATAAAATTAAACTTATGTGAGCTACGGAACAATATGAAAAACTATGCAGAAAGCTGAAATACAATACTTTAAATATATTGGTTTCTATTTTAAAAAGTAACGTTTTAGTAACCTTACTTTTGCCAAACCTCGCTTTTTACTGCTTTTTACCTCATTACCAAAAAATCATAAAACGGCTGTAAAGTCTTTATTTACAACCGTTTTACCTGTTTTTAATCTTTGATGTATATTTACTGAAAATTTATTTTATAAAAAGGAGCGGCTAGATTATTATACTGTTTTAGATTAAATTTTATATTTGAAATATTTTCTGAGACTAGATTAGTACTGGTATTATTTCCATAATCTGTACCAACATATTCATTAATGGTTTCCTGAAGGAGTTTATAAGTTGAGTTATTGCTTGAAAAAACACTTTTTTTAAGTAATGCTCCCCTACGATGAGAATAATCTGTGGTTGGGGCTTGAAGGGAATATTCTTTAAAAACATTTCCAGTATTTGGATCAGCCATAAACATAAAGGTATACTCTGTTTTTCCTTGTGAACCTGCTCCTTCACTGTATTCTGTTACATTAGTATAACCAGCAGAGTAGGAGCTCCCATTTGTTAAAGGAAATATTGGATTGGCATTAATTATATTAGCATAAATATACTGTACATTATTTGGATTTACGATAATTTGCATAAGTTTTGAATAGGCCATAAAGACGGGTAAATTCATTCCTAATCCACTGGATTTAGTAGGATTATCAAATTGATTGTACTCGTATCTTTTTTTGGTAAGGGTAGTTTGATCAGTATTTTTATTAATGATTCTTTTCACTCTTAATCCACCTGCTAAAGCACCATTTTCATCTTCGGGTTTTAATTTATGACCATTGATTGAAAAATTAATATGATTAATAGGATTACCTGCTATACCAATTCCATAACCGGATACTTCGATTCTAAGAGAGGTTTGTCCGGGTGCTAAATCTATTTTCTTCTCACCATATATGCTTGTTGTTGATATGAATACATCTGTAAAATCAATATTATTGGCTTTGTAAATTCGTATTTTAGGACAATCAAATGCATTCGAATTACTACAATTATGTAATAAATTATAGGATAAAGTCAAACCACCGATATATTTTTCAGGATTTGGAATAGGGATGTTCAATTGAACTTCTCCTGGAGGTGCGGTATATGACATAAAACCATAAACAGAAACCATCTCCGGTTCAGTAGTGGTTATTAACCAGTTTTTATCGCCAATAACGCGATTCGATTCGAATTCAAACTCGGTTGTTCCACCCGTAGGGTATTTAATCTTTGTTAAAATGCAGGCTTTAGCATAGTCTGGATATACTTTTCGATTTCCTCCTTGACTGGTTACAATTGTATTATTGTCTTCGGATAAATCAGGACTATTTCCATCTACAGGAACATACTGTATGGATGGATAATAAAAGTTGTTGGGCTGCCCATTATAATATCCCCAAAAATCTTGAGAATACGATAAACGGTCGGGTAGTTGTTGTGCTGTATTATAGGTAAATTCGTATTTGTTATTCGTGAGGTTATTTTTGCTCTGAGTGACATTTTTTAGATACAGACGGTATTTTCGTTGGTCTAAATCTTCCATATTAAAACCACTAAGACCCTGTAATTGCGTTGCTACAAAATAATCATAACTCAAATTGTATTGATCGATCAAAGTATTACTGTTATCAAACAGTTTTACAGCGGTAAGGGCTACATCGTTTTTTAAATCAACACGAGCCAGATTATACTCAAAGTTAATGTATCCCAAATCATTTTTAATTTTGACAATACGGTGGGTTACATCACTATTGGAAGAAAAGGTTAAGGGTCTAGCAAAACCTGTAGGCATTTGACCTATTGAACTTTTCAAAATATTAGTTTGACTAGCTAGGCTCCAAAATTCAATGGCATTACTGCCATATTCATAAGAAACTAATTCTCCTTTGGTTGTTTCAATATCCATCAATTGCCAAGTCGTAATGAAGTCCGTGAAATTAGGATTCATAAAGGGTAATGAAAAACTAGTTCCGCCTATTTGAGACATAGTAGAGGTGGTAGAGGTATCATTGGCTTTGCGTAAACCATCTTTGGAAACACCCAGATAAAAAATAGTGCCATCTTTTACAACGGCTTTCCAACCAATAATTGTAAGACCATTTTTCACAGGAGTGAATCGAACATTATCATAAGGATGCATAATAATTTCTCCTGTATTGTTGAAGAAGAATTTACCACTATAGCCCATAAAATTATAATTGTAAATATCAGATTCTAAATCCTCATTTCCTTGACTTACAGTCTCAAGATAGCCCTTAGCTTGTGGATCATCTACTGCAGATGGATTTGATAGTAAATAATTAATATGTGCTGTATTGTACAGATAGCCCATTCCTTTGTCATCTGGGATTCCACGAGTACTACGACTGATGGCTCCTCCCGCATTTATGGCCCAACCTATACCGACACGAGAAGCAATCTCATTCACTTTTACTCCTCCTGCATGATAGGCGATTGAGACAGGAATGGAGAGTTCTTTTCCTTGTAGTGTAACCATGGGTACAGAAATATTTGGTACGCCGGTATAATAGCCTACGGGTATATCACCAAATTTACCCAATGAAGCAACATCCGGTGATGGTGGAAATATTTTTGGTAATTGTGGGGGTGTGTTGTCTTGTGCATACAGAAAAGCCTGTACAATCAAGAAAAATAAACAGATATTGTTTTTCATAATGAATCGAGTGT
>NZ_JARQWR010000018.1 GCF_030766725.1 Flavobacterium aerium
TCCAATATCAGCACAGTTTGTATAAACAAACATACCTGTTTTCTGACCTTGTGGAGTCATCGTCATATTGATTGCTCCTGTAAAGTCTGGTGTATATGCATACACTACATCATCTCCATTTAAGTAAGCTCCTGCTATTCCGCAAGAAGTTCCTGGACTACCGGTATAATGGTTACCATAATTTGCCGTATTACTCGAATGAGTGTATGGTAAAGAAGGTACTGTTATAGGTGCTTCACAAGTTTCTCCATAAAAACGAGTACTAAAACTAAATGGTCCTACCCAGTTACTGTGTGAACCTGAAGCACAGGCTGCACGAACGTAATAATCATAGGCTGTACCTTGTGTTAATCCTCCTTTTAAATAGTTATTTGTGGTAATATTTGATGTAACAGTTGCTGGATCATTTGGTGCTCCTTGAGCCACAATATTAATATCCCATGTTGTTTCACCGCTATTTGCTGTCCATGTTAAGTTTGCAGAGATTAAAGTTGGGGTATTCATTGCTAAGTTTGTTGGCTCAAAACATAGCTCTTCAATTTCAACATCGTCTACTAACCAACGGTCACCCGTAGGATTTCTAACACCAACAAAGGCAACCCAAACAAATGGTTGATTTGCAAAAGCAGTTAATGAAACTGTTTTTTGTTGGTAAAGGTCAAAAGGGGCATTCAAACTAGTTTCATCCCATTCTTGAGCCTGTACGAAACTGGCTAAAGGTGGCATTACGTTAGTAGCTGAAGTCGCTACTTTAATCTGAAATTTTCCTCCTTGGTCGCCAAAAGTTCCTTGTCTGGTATAGAACTTTAATTGGCCATTCGTAATTCCCGCTAAACTCACTGGTTTCGTAATCAACCAGTCTTGACTAAGCGGTCCTCCAGTATTTTCTGAATTCAAATAAGCTGCCTTTGTTCCCGCATGAACAAACACCGGTACTGATGTGGAAGCCCAGCTGACACTGGTTGCCACAGCATTATCTGTAACGGTCCATCCGACTGGCGGAAAAACGGCTCCTTCAAATCCTTCCGTAAGCTGGCCATAGCTCACAAAGGATAAAAAGGTCATTAAGATTAATAAAGTAATTTTTCTCATAATTTGGTTTAAGTATGAATTTGATATAAGTTAAGGTCTCAAATTTAACTAATTTTATAAAAAATATAACATTTTAATTACATTTAACAAAAAAAATGTTAATGTTGACTAATCGTTTGGCAAATTGCCTAATTGAAAAACCAAATGATTAACTTTGTATTATAATCATATATATGCTAGAAAAAGAACAAATAAAATTTGAAAGAACCGTCATAGTTGGTATTGTAACGCAGAATCAAGAAGAGGAAAAACTGAACGAATACTTAGATGAATTAGAGTTTTTAACATTTACTGCTGGGGGTGAAGTGATCAAACGTTTCTCTCAAAAACTAGAAAGACCAAATCCTAAAACATTTTTAGGAACTGGTAAGATGGAAGAGATTAATTTATATACCCGAGAAAATAACATTTCAACAGTAATATTTGATGATGAATTATCGCCTTCTCAACAAAAAAATATTAGTAAGATTTTAGAATGTAAGGTTCTTGACCGTACAAACTTAATTCTCGATATTTTTGCTCAAAGAGCAGAAACTTCCTATGCCAGAACTCAAGTAGAATTGGCACAGTGTCAATATTTATTGCCTCGATTATCGGGAATGTGGACACACCTTGAGCGACAAAAAGGTGGTATTGGTATGCGTGGTCCTGGTGAAACGGAAATTGAAACAGATAGACGTATTGTCCGTGATAGAATCGCATTGTTAAAAGACAAGATTAAAGTTATAGACAAACAAATGTCTGTACAACGTAGTAACCGTGGTGCTATGGTACGTGTTGCCTTAGTTGGATATACTAATGTTGGTAAATCTACCTTAATGAATGTTATTAGTAAGAGTGACGTTTTTGTTGAAAACAAATTATTTGCAACTTTGGACACCACTGTTCGTAAAGTTGTAATTAGAAACTTGCCCTTTCTATTATCGGATACCGTTGGATTCATCCGAAAATTACCAACTCAATTAGTAGACTCTTTTAAAAGTACTTTAGATGAAGTTCGTGAGGCTGATTTATTATTACATGTAGTAGATATTTCTCATCCTGATTTTGAAGATCACATTAACTCTGTTAATAAAACACTTGAGGATATTAAGAGCAATGGGAAACCCGTAATTATGGTTTTCAATAAAATTGATGCTTACAAACATTTAACTATTGACGCAGACGATCTTGTAACTGAAAAAACAAGAAGACACTACACTCTAGAGGAGTGGAAAGAAACTTGGATGGCCAATGTAGGAGAAGATAATGCCTTATTTATTTCTGCAACTAACAAAGAGAACTTTGAAGAATTCAGAGAAAAAGTATACGATGCTGTACGAGAAATTCACATCACTCGATTCCCGTATAACAACTTCTTATATCCTGAATACAAAGAAGCTCCAAACGAAGAAGAAAAAGAATAACTTCTATTTTTATACTATAAAAAAACCTGTTCATTAATGAACAGGTTTTTTTATATAATATTTTATAGCGTTCTATTAGAAACCATAATTAATTCCTAAACCAAATACTTGTCTGATTTGAAATCCTTTAAAAGCATTATCATCATAAATCGTTTGAAAATTAAAATTCGTTGATAAGTACTTATTGATTTTTAAAACGACATTTAATTGATAGTCAAGATCTACATTTTGAAAATCTTCTAAATAGTTAGAATATAAATTCAAAATGTTTTCGAATGATACATTTTCCATCACATCCAATTTATAGTATGCTGATGCATTAAATCCTAATTCATATCTCATACTTTTTCCTTCTTTCACACCAAAATATTTTTCATCTGGTAAAGTCATATTTTTATCTACAAATGTAACTTTTGATGTTAGAGGTGCTAAATTGAATTTTAAATTATCACTTTTTTTCCATAAAAAACCTGGTCCAAAAGATAGATAACCTGGTGACAAGAAGTTCGTATATTCTGTTCTTGTTTCTGCACCATTCGCATCTTTACCATAATTATACCCTTGCGTAAATTGGGTTTTGAAGTTTAAAAATGCAGAATAGAACCAGTAGCCCTCTGCTTTTTTACCTACAATTGAGTTGATTTCTAAACGGTCATCTGTTTTTTTAGAAAAAGAATTCGTTTTAGTTTTTACGATACCGTAAGAGGCAATTATTTTGTTATCCCAATTCCAATCTCCTTTTTTGTAGTTGAAATCATAATTTAACCCGAAATTCCCCGAAATATTATTCTCTCCACCAGCTAACCAGTTATTAAATGCTGATTGATTGAACAATAAGGAAACATTCCCTTTAGTGGTCCACACCTTTGTAGTGTCAGGAGTTACTTCTTGGGCTTGTACACTCATCATCCCGAAGAGGCAAAGCAAACTAATTGCGATTTTTTTCATAGCAAATTTTTAAATTAGTATTACGTAGAAATAGCTACACTAGCACTCAAAATAAATCCGAATTACTAGTCACTATAATTCCTACATTATTTTTGTTAATACAAAGATAAAAAAAGTGTTAAAAAATCGAAGCTAAAAAGCTTATTTCTTTTTAAATAATGGTACAGCTGAACATGCTTCACCATACATAATACTCTTAGCATGAGGCTGTAAGTAGGTAGTCGCTATAACATAGGCACTCATAGGTACCGGCATTTTTGAGCATCCTTTAATAATAACAGGCTTATCCTGATATTCTGAATAATCCAACTTCGGTAATATATCTTGATACAGGGCTGTATCCAAGTCTTCTAATGTCCCGTGAATTACCTTTTTTGCATAAGGTGCAACTTGTAAAGTAACAAGTATATACGACCATGTAGGAACAATTGCATCTGTACTACAATAAACAACTACATATTGGTCTTGGTATTGTGACCAATCGTGTTCTGCTAGATAAGCTCTAAAATCTTTTTCTTTCAATAGAAATCCCTCGTAAAGCCATTGCGAAATATCAATTTTCGCTCGAACTCCTTTCGGGTAATAATCTTCTAAATCAAAAACACGCAAAGCACTATTTGCAACTCTATTGATAATTTCGCCTTCCATTTTAAATCAATCTAAATATTATTAGAATCTTTTCATTTATTAGAAATCAGGAATGTTATTATAACATTCCTAGTTCTAATTTTGCTTCTTCACTCATCAAATCTTTACTCCAAGGCGGATCAAAAGTGATTTCTACTTCTGCCCCTTTTACGTTGTCTATTGATTTTATTTTTTGTTCAACTTCTTGTGGTAATGATTCTGCGACAGGACAATTTGGAGAAGTCAAAGTCATTAAAACTTTTACCTCATAATCCGTATTCACCATTACATCGTATATTAATCCCAATTCATAAATATCAACAGGGATTTCAGGATCATAAATTGTCTTTAACATTTTTACAATTTCTTCTCCTAATTGATTTGTATCTATAACTACTTCTTCCATAACTTTTATTTTTTTGACTGGAATGCCAATGCATACATTTTTATTTGTTTAATCATCGATACCAATCCATTTGCACGAGTTGGAGAAAGGTGTTCTTTCAATCCAATTTCATCAATAAAATCTAAATTTGCATCTAGAATTGCTTTTGCTTCTTGATTAGAAAATGTTCGAATCAAAATGGCAATAATTCCTTTTGTCAAAATTGCATCACTATCTGCAGTAAAAACTACTTTACCGTCTTTTTCTTCACCTTGTAACCAAACTTTAGACTGGCAACCTTTGATAATATTGTCTTCTGTTTTATGCTCTTCTTTTATCAATGGTAAGCTCTTGCCTAGCTCAATAATATATTCGTAACGCTGCATCCAATCGTCAAACATTGAAAATTCATCAACGATTTCATTCTGTATTTCTTGAATATTCATTCTTATTCTTTTTTCTCCGATTTCTCTGTAGATAATGCTAATAATCTTTTTACAACTTTTTCAATTTCAACTGGTGGATGTCCATCATCAAAACTATCCGATGTATACGTCTGGTCTTTATAAATAACTTTAACTGCTGCTATAGCTGCCCCATCATAAAATCGTTTTTCTGTTGGTGCTTTAAATTCATTTAATTTTGACAAATCAACTTCTTCCAACAACTTCACAATACTATTCCACTCTGCTGTACTCAATTTATTCTTTTCTACATTTTTCATCTTTCTATCATTAATAGTGATGATAGTATCTTGTTTTGCAAGAACTTTATAATAAGAACCTCTTGATGCTGCTTCGTATTCAATTGAAATAGAATCCTTCTCTTTTTTAAGATCTGAATTACATCCTTTACCTAAAAATACAACTAGAAATAATAGCGAAATTGTTTTCATAAATTTATGGTTTTTAAGTCAACATTAGTTTTGCTTTTTTTATGGCTTCTACCATACTATCAATCTCTTCCTTAGTATTATAAAATGCAAATGATGCTCTTATTGTACCTGGAATATTAAAATATGTCATGATGGGTTGTGCACAATGATGCCCCGTTCTTACTGCAATTCCTAATTTATCAATTATAGAACCGATGTCATAAGGATGTAGTCCTTCAATATTAAACGAAATTACGGAAGTTTTCTCATTTGAAGTACCATAAATTTTTAATCCTTCTATTTCCAGTAATCGTTTTGTACCATACACCAATAACTCATGTTCATATTCTGCTATATTTTCAAACCCAATACCATTTAAATAATCTAAAGCCGTCCCTAAAACTATTCCTCCTGCAATATTGGGTGTACCTGCTTCAAATTTATGAGGCAATTCGGCATAAGTAGTTTTTTCAAATGTCACTTCTTTAATCATTTCACCACCACCTTGATAAGGAGGTAAAGCATTCAGTAAACTTTCTTTACCATATAATATACCTGTACCTGTAGGTCCGCATATTTTATGTCCAGAAAACACATAATAATCACAATCTAAGTCCTGAACATCTGGCTTAATATGTGGTGCAGATTGTGCTCCATCAATTAAAACAACTGCTCCTACTTCATGTGCTTTTTTGATCATGAATTTAATCGGGTTGATCGTCCCTAATGCATTCGAAATATGGTTTACGGTTACAATCTTTGTTTTTTCAGAAAGCAACTTTACATATTCATCCATTACCAGTTCCCCATTTTCATTCATTGGGATTACTTTTAATATGGCTCCTGTTCTTTCACATAACATTTGCCATGGAACGATATTCGAATGATGTTCCATTGCAGATACTAAAATAACATCTTCTGGTTTTAATAAGGTAGTATAACCACTCGCTACTAGGTTAATACCATGAGTTGTACCAGATGTAAAAATTATTTCATGTGCTTTTTCGGCATTAACATGATCTTGAATTTTTTTTCTGGATATCTCATAAGCATCAGTTGCTAATTGGCTTAAAGTATGAACACCTCTATGTATGTTGGCATTGATTTCTTCATAATATTTTGTAATCGCTTCTAATACAACTTTTGGTTTTTGTGAAGTAGCTGCATTATCAAAATATACTAAGGGTTTCCCATTCACTTTTTGTGAAAGTATTGGAAAATCGGATCTAACGGATTGAATATCTAACATTTTATATCGAAAATAGAGGCAAAGTTACGGTTTGTTTATCGAAAACAAGAAAATTTAATATAGAATTAAGTTATCCTTTTTTTAAGAATAAATCCTTTTACAGGTTAAAAAAAATAGATAGATTTGCCTTTATTTAGATTAATTAAAAACAAATAAATATTCGTTCATGAAAAAATTAAATATCGTAATCGTATTAGCGATGATCTCGTTAACGTTTTTTTCTTGCAAAAATGAGGAAAAGAAAACTGAGGAAACTCCTGTAGAAGTAGTTACTACTCAAAAAATTGTGTCTTTGAATGGTGCTTTAACAGAAATTGTTAGTGCTTTAGGTCATGAAAAAGAAATCGTTGGAGTGGATGTTACTAGTACTTATCCAGAATCTATTAAAAAAACGGCACAAGATTTAGGTCATGTTCGTTCTCTTTCTATTGAAGCGATTATGGCATTACAGCCAACCGTAATTTTTGCTACTGATAAAGATTTAAATCCTGAGTTATTAGAAAAAATAAAAAAATCAGGAGTTCAAGCTCATATCTTCACTCAAGAGTTCACAAAAGAAGGAACAAAAAAATTAGTTGAAGAAGCTGCAACTGTATTAAAGAACACTGATTTCAAGAAATTACAAACTACAATTGATGAGCAACTTGCTCAAGTAAAACCAATTGCAAAGGCACCAAAAGTATTATTTATTTATGCACGTGGAGCTGGAACATTAATGGTTGCAGGGACAAATACACCTGTAGAAAAAATTATCGCTCTTGCTGGTGGTCAAAATGCAATTACTGAATTTGAAGATTTCAAACCTCTTACTCCAGAATCATTATTAAAAGGAAATCCAGATGTTATTTTATTATTCACTACAGGTCTTCAAAGTCTTGGTGGTATTGATGGAGTACTTAAAATTCAAGGAATTGACAAAACAAATGCAGGTAAAAACAAAAAAATAATCGCAATGGACGGCCAATTATTATCTGGTTTCGGACCAAGATTAGGAGAAGCTACATTACAATTGAACAGTCTGTTAATAGAAAATGCAAAATAAATTACCCATATACATCCTATTAAGCCTACTACTGCTAGTGATGCTAGCAGTAGTTTCGTTATATACGGGTGTTTACCAATTCGAGAAACATTCTATTTTCGAAATTTTCAAAAGCGTGTTTTATTCAGATGAAACACTTTCTAAAAGCGACCAATATGTACTTTTAGAATTGCGTTTGCCACGCATTATAATGGCTATTTTAGTAGGAAGTGCATTAGCCGTATCTGGAACTTGTTTGCAAGGGATGTTTAAAAATCCTTTGGCTTCTCCAGATATTATCGGGATTACTTCAGGATCTTCATTATTTGCAGCGATAACAATTGTTCTTGGTGCATCAATAAGACCTTACATTCCACCTGTATTTCATTATTCACTATTAAGTATTGCTGCTTTCATTGGAGCTTTGTTAACGATGTCATTTATCTACAAAGCTGCTACAACAAATGGGAAAACCAATGTTATAGTAATGCTGTTGTCTGGAGTGGCAATCACAGCACTCGCTGGGGCAATTACTGGTTTTTTAACTTTTTTATCGAAAGATGAAGAATTGCGTGACTTAACTTTCTGGAGTTTAGGGAGTTTAGGCGGTGCAAATTGGTCAAAAAATGGTATTTTAGCAGTCGTTATAATCCTTGCTTATTCTTTATTAATAACAAAAGGAAAAGCATTGAATGCAATGATGTTAGGTGAAAAGGATGCACAACATATTGGTATACGAGTTGAAACAATCAAAAAAAGAATTATTGTACTAACGGCATTATTAGTGGGTACGTCTGTTGCTTTTTCTGGAAGTATAGCGTTTGTAGGATTAATTATTCCTTACATACTGCGTCTAATTTTCAAATCAAATTATCATATAATACTACCTATGTCGGCAATTTTTGGAAGTATATTACTTCTAGCAGCTGACACAATTAGTAGAGTAATTGTTGCTCCTTCTGAAATTCCAATTGGAATTTTAACAGCATTTATGGGTGCGCCAATTTTTATTGCGATACTCGTACATTATAAAAAATCAATGTAATTATGTTACAAGCGCATAAAATATCTTATTCACACAAAAAGGTTGCTATCTTGGATAGTATCGATGTTTCTGTAAACTATGGTGAGTTATTAGTTATCGTAGGTCCAAATGGAGCAGGAAAATCGACGTTACTGAGTTTATTAGCCAATGAAATGGATAAGAAAGAAGATGTTATTTTATTCAAGAAAAAAACATTTCAAGAATGGGACTTCAAAGAATTGGCTCAAAATAAAGCTAAATTTTCTCAGCAAAATAGCAATGACATTCCTCTTTCTGTAAAGGATGTCGTGATGATGGGAAGATATCCTTACTTTAATGCTGTTCCGCGAAACATTGATATTGAAGCAGCAGAGAATGCAATGCAAGAAACGGATGTTTTAGCTATGCAAACCCGCGATTATAATTCATTATCTGGAGGAGAGAAACAACGTGTACATTTAGCTCGTGTTATGACTCAACTGGATAATTCTATTATGCATAAATTACTATTTCTTGATGAGCCATTGAATAATTTAGATGTTTTACATCAGCATAAAATATTACATACCATTAAGAATTTTACCAAAAAAGGAAATACTGCCATTGTGGTGCTACATGATTTAAATTTAGCTGCACAATTTGCAGATTCAATATTACTAATGCAAAAAGGGAAAATAGTTGCTCATGATGAACCTCAGAAAGTTTTCACTTCTGAAATCATTAGTAAAGTGTACAATTTTCCTTGTACAATATGCCCAAATCCAGTAACAAAAAATCCAATAATAATTTTCGGAAATTAATACCAAATAAAAAATGAATACGATTACCAACAACTTAAAAACACAGTGGGAAAAGCTAAAAGCAGAAAACCCACACATCAGAATTCGTAATGCTGCAGAACAATTAGGTGTTAGCGAAGTAGAACTATTAGCCACTAACTGTGGAGAAAACGTAACAAGATTAAACCGCGAATTTGCTCAGATTCTCCTTGAAGTAGAATCATTAGGTAAAGTAATGGGTTTAACACGTAATGACGAATGTGTACATGAGCGTAAAGGTGTATATTCAAATGGTGAGTTCAACTCTCCTCATGTTGGTTTATTCGTAAATGAAGATATCGATATGCGTGTTTTTATCGGTCATTGGGATAAAGCATTTGCTGTAGCTGAAAAATCAGAACATGGAGATCGTAAAAGTTTACAATTCTTCGGAAAAGATGGATTAGCATTACACAAGATCTACCTTACAAAAGACAGCAATGAAGAAGCATTTGATGCTTTAGTTGCAAAATATAAATCCGACAATCAAGAGCCTACAGAAACTACCGTAGCAATTCCATTTGTTATTGATGAGAAACCAGATGGTGAAATTGATCTTGCTGGATTCCAAGCTGCTTGGAAAACGTTAAAAGATACACACGAATTTTTTGGTATGTTGAAAAAATTCGGAGTAAGCAGAACTCAAGCTTTACGTTTAGCTCCAAATGAAGATTTAGCTAAAAAAGTAGACAATAGTACTGTTGTGAAAATTCTTGAAGGTGCTTCTGCAACAAAATTACCAATCATGGTTTTTGTTGGAAACAGAGGAAACATCCAAATTCATACCGGATTAGTTAGAAAAACAATGTGGCATAATGAATGGTTCAATGTAATGGATCCAGATTTCAACTTGCATTTAGATACTACAAAAATTGCTCAAACTTGGATTGTTAGAAAACCAACTGAGGATGGCGTAGTAACTGCTATTGAAGTTTTCAATGAAATGGGAGAAATTATCGTTCAACTTTTCGGAAAAAGAAAACCAGGTATTCCAGAATTGGAAGAATGGAGAAGTTTAGTTGCTTCAGTATAACGTTCAGTTATTAATTCAATACTAGTACAATCCAGCTTCTTTGTTTATCCTTAGAAGTCTGGATTGTTTTTTTATAATACTATTTATTAAATAGATTTATTCTTTAGCTCTATCCAACGAGACATAAATTCAGTACTTCTCATTTGATGAAAATGTAGCATCGATCCTATAAAATTATTCATTCGATGCTCTTTTAGTTCCTGTTGAATTTTATAGATACGATCTATTAAACCCACCGTTACTATTCCTTTCAGATAGCGGTGTTCAATAATCGTTTTGCCTTTCATCTGGGCCTCTTCCCATCTTAATTCATCTTCGTACAATTGCACAGCATAATCTGCAATTTGTTCCGGATCATCAGCTATAAATCCATTCCAAGGTAATTCACCATGCATTGATTCCGCTCCAATTGAAGTAGTAATACTGGGTGTTCCGCATTGCATTGCTTCTAACAGCTTGCCTTTTATTCCTGCTCCAAATCGTATGGGTGCTAAAACTATTCTTGAATTCCGAACTACTTCTTGAATATCATCTACCCTACCTTTAATTATAAAATGTTCTTTGGACTGATGTAATTGTAAAACTTTCTGTGAAGGATAAGCTCCATAAATATTCATATTTGCCGATGGTATTCTTTTTCGAATCAAGGGCCAAATTGTCTTTTTTAAATAAAGGGTTGCATCCCAATTCGGCTCGTGCAAAAAATTGCCCATAAAGACAAAATCTTTTCGAGTATGAAAATCTGGTAAATTATTAAATTCATCAAGGACAATCGAATCAATCCATATCGGTAAATAGTACAATAATGTAGAATCTACTTTAAATTCTTTTTGCAATAATTCCATTTCAAATTCTGAAATGATCAGAGTCATATCACATCGCAAAATGCTCGCAACCTCTCTTTTGGCAGCATCAGAAAATAAATCAGCTCGTTCAAAGCTTCTATTTTCTTTTACTGCTAATTGTCGGGCCAATCTTAAGCTGTGTAAATCCTCAGTGTCTAAGATTCGCAAGGCATTCGGGCAATGTTCTGCTACCCGCCATCCAAATTGTTCTTCCATCATAAATCGATCAAATAATACAATGGAGGGATTTAATTCCTGGATAAAAACATCAAAACTACTTGCATTTAAAGTAATTGATTTCTTTTCAACACCTATGGTACTCAAATCAAACATAAAATCACTGTCCATTGCAGGGCTCGCAAACGTTATTTGCCATCCTTGTTCTTGGAATAAGGAAATCAATTGAATCATACGTGTTCCAGCTGCCGATGACTTGGGTTCTGGCCACACATATCCAATAATTAAAACCTGTTGCTTTTGATTCATATCCTGAGTTTACTGCAAAATAAAAGTAATTTACATTGGAATCAAAACGAAAGCACCCTAATCACTCCTTCTAATAAGACCAAAAAAATTCACTATTTTTACAAATCTTAAAATAACACAATATGTTAGGATTAAAGCTTACAACAGACCCGAGATGGGTAAATATCGTCGAATCAAATATCGAAGAAATTTTAACCGATCATGCATGGTGCGAACAAAAGGCTGCAACAAATGCTATTACTATGATTACCTATAATTCAGAATTAGAGGAATTAGTAACAGAATTATTAGTGATTGCAAAAGAGGAATTAGATCATTTACAATTAGTACATAACCTTATTAAAAGTAAAGGTCTAACTCTAGGGAGAGAACGAAAAGATCATTATGTGAATGAACTTTTTAAATTTATGAAAAAGGATGGTAGTCGCAAAGATGCATTAGTAGATCGTCTTCTATTTTCAGCAATGATTGAGGCAAGAAGCTGTGAACGTTTTAAAGTTCTTTCTGAAAATATTAAAGATCCCGAATTAGCAAAATTCTATAGAGATTTAATGATTAGTGAAGCTGGGCATTATACAACCTTCTTAGGTTTTGCTCGCAAATATGGCGACGGAATAGATGTTGACAAACGTTGGAAAGAATGGTTGGCTTTTGAAAATTCCATTATCATTAATTATGGGAAAAATGAAACCATACATGGATAAATAAAATATTTAATGCCTCATCTTATTGAGGCATTTTTTTTTACAAAAAAGTAAAAAACAAAAAAAGACTGTTGTTTCCAACAGCCTCTTTTCTTCTTCATAGCAATTTTATAACTATACTAAATAACTAACTATACTTCTTTGATAAACTCACCAGCTGCTGTAAATAGGGCAGTTACATTAGCACCATCTTTTGACAATACTAATTTGTATTCTCCATCAGCAGCAACATTTGCTTCTTGTAAAGAGTACCCTGCATATTTCGTGCCAATTTGTTTCAAAGCGTCTGAAGAAATTTCAGAAGCTTCAATTTTTTTATATTCTTTCTCTTGATTCATCTCTGTTTTAGTACCTTGAACAGATACAGTTGATGCTGTTGCATTAAATCCTAATCCTAAAACTAAAGCTGCTGTTAAAAATAAATTTTTCATAATACTAATATTTTTGATTTATACTTGTTTCCTGATTAAGTATTATGAAATAAACATGCCATTGTTCTGAATACCACAAAACACAATAATTAAACACCTTAATTACAGAGTTTTACAAAAAATTGAAGTCTATTCTTTTTTAATTTTAATTGAGATATTATTGTAGAAGTACCATTTTTATTGTAGAAATCCCTATCATTATTCCTAAAATAAGCTCATCCTTTGTACTTCTATTTTCTACAAATTACTATTCTAGTATTTACTATAAACTTGCTTTTCTGATTATTTTAACAAATCGGATAATTTAACATTTAGCCTATTTTCACTTAATCTTCAGAGACTTTATTTGCGGCGAACAATAAAACTAACAAAAATGAAAAAAATCATTTTACCTCTTGCCCTATTAACGACTTTGATCTCCTGTGACAAGGATTCCAATTCCGAGACAACTACTCCATCGGATCAAATCGCATTTGCAAACCATTCTACAACTCCTGTTTTAGTAAAAAAGAAAAGTGGATTTGAATCCCTTGACATTTTTGCTCTAATTGGTTCTGATGATGTATTACCACAAACACCAAATTTCGTTTTTGGTGGTTCTGCTGATGGTTCAGGATTATTAAAAAATAGCGATGGAACTTTTACTTTTTTGGTCAATCATGAAGATAACTTCGCTGTTTCAAGAGTGACTTTAGACAAAACATTCAAACCTGTTAAAGGAGAGTATTTACTAAATTCTAGCGGAGGAACATGGCGTTTATGTGGTGCAACTATGGCCACACCTGCTGAACATGGATTTGGACCTACTTATTTAACATGTGGTGAATCTGGAGAAGAATCTCGTACACATGCCATTGATCCTTATGCATCGATTGCTTCTGCAAGTGTATCTAGAGAACTTCCTGGATTAGGTCGTTTAAGTGCTGAGAATGCTTTGCCTTTAAAAGCTACGGCATTTCCTGGAAAAACTGTTATTGTAATTGGAGATGACGATTCTGGTACTTATGGTGGCCAAGTGTTCATGTATGTTTCAAATTCTGTTGGAAATTTATCAAACGGATCACTTTACATGATGAAAAGAAATGATGACAACCAAAGAGAAAAAGATATTGTAGAAAATCAAACCTATGGTGTTGAATTTGTAAAAATTGACAATCATACTACATTAACTGGTGCTCAGATTAATGCTTCTGTAAATGCATTAAAAGCAATCAAATTTGGTCGTGTTGAAGATTTAGATTATCGTAAAGGTGGCGGAAATGCAGATAGAGAAATCTATTTTAATGTTACTGGTCAAAATACGACTGGAACAAATGCAGATAATTCCAGAACAAAATATGGTAGAGTTTATAAATTAAATTTAAATGCTACAAATCCACTATTAGGTTCACTAGAAGTTGTTTTAGATGGAGACAATCGTTCAGGAATTGCTGGTGCTTTTCAAAATCCTGATAACATCTGTGTCACAAAAAACTATGCGTATATTCAAGAAGATGCAAACGGTTATGGTGATGAAGCACATGATGGATATATCTATCAATATAACCTAGCAACTAAACAATTAAAAGTTGTCGTAGAATTAGACCACCGTCGTACAGCTGCAGATGCTGCAAAATATAATGTTGGTGGATTATCTAATTTTGGTGATTGGGAATATGGTGCATTAATTGATGTTTCAGATCAATTAGGAGTTCCTGATACTTTCTTATTGAGTGTACAACCTCATACTTGGACAGGAACACGTTACAAAGGTGTTGACGGTGGAACTGTTCGCCCAAATGAAAATCAAGCAAGCCAAATTTTATTAATCAAAGGTTTACAACGATAACAATCAACTTCCTAATAAAACTTTTACCACGATTCTTCATTAAGTCTCGTGGTATCGGTTTTTAATAACTACACAACTATCATGTACATTTTTCAACCAAAAATTAAAAAAACAACAATCATATTACTAGGTGTTTTCTTTTGTTTGTGCTCTTGCCAAAAAAAAGAAAATCATGCAGAACAAATCAATTCATTATTCAAAAAAGATATTTTATCCTTAACAAAAAGCATTAATGATTTTGAAAAAGCTGTAAAATCAAATAGCAATAATTCTCAAATACAACAACAATTTCTCCTTGCGCGACAAGGTTATAAGAAAGTAGAAATGCTAAATGAATACTATTTTCCTAATGTAGCAAAGTCTATTAATGGGCCTGCATTAGATGAATTTGAGGAAAATGACAATAAAGTTATTCCCCCAGAAGGTTTTCAGGTGATCGAAGAATTACTTTTTCCAACTTACGATTCTTCGAATCAAGCTGAGCTTTTAGTACAAATCGGAATTCTTTCTGGTAATTTGAAAAGGCTTTCAAAAATGTCCGAAACCACTATTTTAACCGATGCACAAATTTTTGAAGCTATGCGATTGGAGTTATTCCGAATTGTAACATTAGGTATAACTGGTTTTGATGCCCCTATAGCTCAGAATAGTATTATTGAAGCACATTCAGCATTACAAAATATGGAATCTTATTATAAAATTTATGCAGATAATAATACTCAGGGGCCATTTAAAAGTACCTTACAACTTTTTGAAAAAGGAAAAACAATCCTAGAATCCTCTAAAAATTTCAATGATTTTAATCGCGCTAAATTTATTTTAGAAATTGCCAATCCTCTAGGCTTTGCAATAGCGGAAACGAAAAGTTATTTCAATATAACATCCCCAATTGAAAAGACTCCTTTAAAAGCAAGTGCCACTCAATTATTTGGTTCAAATGTTTTTGATGTGGATGCATTTTCTGCCTTTCCTGACTATGAAACTACACCTGAAAAAATTGCCTTAGGGAAAGTTCTTTTTAATGATCCAATTCTATCAAAAAACAATAGTCGTTCTTGTGCATCATGTCATCATGCTGATAAAGCATTTACTGATGGACAAACTACTTCATTGACTTTGGATGGTAAGTCTTTTATAAAACGAAATACTCCTACAATTTTAAATATAGGTTACCAAAGAGCTTATTTTTCAGATTCCAGAGTAGCTTATTTAGAAGATCAAGCTTTAGATGTTATTGCTAACAAAGATGAAATGCATGGATCTGTTGATAATGCAGTAATTGAGATTAATAAAAACAAAGAATATACCTCTAAATTTCAAAAGGCTTTTCCTAACAGAAAGATTGATGGTTTTGCAATTAAAAATTCTTTGGCCTCTTATATCCGTTCATTAAGTAATTATAATTCTAAATTTGATGTGCACATGAGCGGAAAAAAATTAGTTATGAATAGTACTGAAGTCGCTGGTTTTAATCTATTTACTGGTAAAGCAAAATGTGCTACTTGTCATTTTATTCCATTAACGAATGGAACTGTTCCGCCTCATTTTAATAAATCAGAAAGTGAAGTATTGGGTGTTCCTAATAAATGGAATAAACTAGATAATGATTTAGGAAAATACAATTTAACTCAAGCAGATATGCATAAATATTCATTCAAAACACCAACAATTCGTAATATAGCTTTAACGGCTCCCTATATGCACAATGGGGTTTACAATACTTTGGAAGAAGTCATGGATTTTTATAATGAAGGTGGTGGAAATGCTAAGGGATATAATCTTCCAAATCAAACATTACCTGAAGACAAACTAAATTTATCTAAAACTGAAATAAATCAGCTTATAGCCTTTATGAAGACTCTAACCGATACACAGTATCAAAATTAATACTAATTCCAATAGAGCGCTTTTAAATCACTTCATTAAAATAAACAAATTCGTCATTACTGTTTAATAAATCAAACAGTAATGACGAATCATAATTTACTTCTCAAAAATTAATAAAAACAAAAAACCCTATCCGATATGGATAGGGTTTTTAAAAGAAAGGCGACGACATACTCTCCCACAAATTGCAGTACCATCTGCGCAGGCGGGCTTAACTACTCTGTTCG
>NZ_JARQWR010000019.1 GCF_030766725.1 Flavobacterium aerium
ATGAACCAACTCCTATGGCTGTAACAGCTGTACAAACGGATGTACCTTGTAATGGTGGTAGTAATGGATCAGCAACTGTAACTGTATCAGGTGGAACTGGAGCATATACTTACTCTTGGTCTCCTTCAGGTGGAACAGCAGCGACAGCTTCTGGACTTACTGCAGGGAACTACACCGTAACGATTACGGATGCGAACAATTGCACGACAACGCAAAACTTCACCATCAATGAACCAACTCCTATGGCTGTAACAGATGTACAAACGGATGTACCTTGTAATGGTGGTAGTAATGGATCAGCAACAGTAACCGTATCAGGTGGAACTGGAGCCTATACTTACTCTTGGGCACCTACGGGTGGAACAGCGGCTACGGCTTCTGGACTTATTGCAGGAAACTACACTGTAACAATTACAGATGCGAGCAATTGCACGACAACCCAAAGCTTCACAATCAATGAACCAACTCCAATCACTGTAACAGCTGTACAAACGGATGTGCCTTGTAATGGTGCTAGTAATGGATCAGCAACTGTAACTGTATCGGGTGGAACTGGAGCCTATACTTACTCTTGGTCTCCTTCGGGTGGAACAGCAGCAACAGCTTCTGGACTTACTGCAGGAAACTACACTGTAACGATTACAGACGCTAACAGTTGTACGACAACGCAAAGTTTTGTTATCAATGAACCAACTCCTATGGTTGTGGTAACATCACAAAACAATGTGCCTTGTAATGGTGCTAGTAATGGATCAGCAACTGTAACCGTATCAGGTGGAACTGGAGCATATACTTACTCTTGGTCTCCTTCTGGGGGAACAGCAGCTACAGCTTCTGGACTTACTGCAGGAAACTACACTGTAACGATTACAGATGCTAACAATTGTACGACAACGCAAAGTTTTGTTATCAATGAACCAGCTCCTATAGCTGTAACAGCAACACAAACAAATGTATCTTGTAATGGTGCTAGCAATGGATCGGCAACAGTAACCGTATCAGGTGGAACTGGAGCATATACTTACTCTTGGTCTCCTACTGGTGGAACTGCGGCTACGGCTTCTGGACTTACTGCAGGAAACTACACCGTAACGATTACAGATGCTAACAATTGTACGACAACGCAAAGTTTTGTTATTACTGAACCTATCGCTGTATTTATTAATACACAACCTTTAAGTAATACTATTACGGCTGGACAAAATACAACTTTTACTATTGGATCAACAAATGCTACTGGTTATCAATGGCAGATGAGTACAAACAATGGTGGAAATTGGAATAATGTATCAAATGGTGGAACAAACCCTCTATTTGCTGGAGCAACAACTGCAACACTTACCTTGACTAATATTCCAAAAATTTATGATGGATACTTATTCAGAGTTTTAGTTAACTCAGGTACTTGTGCGCCATCAACTTCATCATCAGCAACATTAACGGTAAATAATATCCTTATTCAAGCAGTTGATGATAACTTCACTGCAACTCCTGTTAATAATGCTTCTGGTGGTATTGCTGGAAATGTAATTACCAATGATCTTTTCAATTCATTACCAGTAGTTAGTACTGATGTAACGATTACTTTAGTCAATAATGGTGGATTAACTGGTGTAACAATTGGTAACGATGGTAGTGTGAATGTACTTCCAAGTTCAACTCAAGGTACTTACACATTAACGTATTCAATCTGTGAAATTGCCAACCCTGGAAATTGTGATTCTGCAACTGCAATAGTTGTTGTTAGTCCTCCTCTAAGTGTGGGTACATTTGAAACGTTCACTGTTAGTTTATATCCAAACCCTACTATTTCTGAAGTATTCATCAAATTCAATGAAATACATCAAGATGCAAAGGTTCATGTATATGATATGAATGGTAGAAAAATAATGGAACGTCCATTAAGAAGTACTATTAATAGTATTGACCTTTCAGGTTTTGAAGATGGAGTTTATTTATTTGAAATTAATTCTGTCAATGGAAAAACCATCAAAAGAGTGATTAAAAAACCCTAATATTTAATTCAGCTAGAAAATCCCAAATGATTCATTTCATTTGGGATTTTTCTTTTTAAAGAGAATCTGAAGTGTGTTTAAAAAGCAAATATTTTAAATAAAAAACGACACTACACACTATATATCAACACAATACAACTTGTCTCATCTCCATCCCATTTATTCAATAATATTTATATCTTTACCCGCACCTCCTAAAGGATAACTATGTTTTGTCGACAATTAATGCTAGTTTTACTCTTGCTTCTCTGTGTGAATGTAACCGCACAGTCTTCAAAAAATCCTTTGATCCAAAAAGGTTGGGATGCTCTTATCAAAGATCAGGATAATGAGGCTTTTGGATATTTTTCTCAAGCGTATGAAAAAGCAAAAATGGATCATAATACGGCCGATAAAGCAGAAGCATTACTTTCATTAGGTATTAGTTCTTATGGTTCTAGTTTTGAAAAAGGATTACATTATGCGACAAAATCTCTTGAAAATTATACTCAACTCGAGCAAACTGATCCACATTTGTCTAAAGTAGGACGTGGTAAATGCTTACAATTGATCAGTACGATCTATACCCGCCAAGGAAAATATACTGAGGCAATACCCATCTGTCGTGAGGTAATCCAAATTCTGAATAACTTAAATGATCAAAGTGGAACACTTGGTTTGGCTTATTCAAATATGGGTACTCTTTTTGAAAAAATAAAAGAATCTGATTCGTCCATTTGGTTTTATAAACAAGCTTTAATTGATTTTGAAAAATCGGATAGCAAAGCTTATTTGCCATCTGCTTATATTAAAATTGGTGAATATGAACTCAAAAAAAAGCGTGCTGATAATAGTTTAATGTATTTCAATAAAGCTTTAGCAATTAGTAAAGCTACCGAAAATAAACAAGCCGAAGTTTCTTCTTTAAATGCTTTAGGAAATTGGTCCTTAAAGACCGGAAGTAATCATAACGCACAACAATATTTTCAAAAAGCAATTCAGATTGCTGAGTCTCTTTCCGACAAAACTTTTGAACTAAAAACACTTCGTCATCTAATTTCATTTCAAGAGCAACAAGAAAATTATCCTGAAATAGCCCGACTACAAAAAGGAATTACTCGATATTTCTGCTTTACAAACTGGTTTATATTTTGTAGAAATTGAAAATACCAATGACCAAATTTCAATTGAACGATTAATCAAAGAATAGTTTAGGTTTTTAGATTGTATAATGAAAAAGAGATAGGGGGGTTCCTATCTCTTTTTCATTATACTATTGAACATTTACTTTAATAAAGCATTTGTTCTACGGATGGATTCTTCATCTTTGTAATCTAGCCAAGCTTGTCCTTTGCGTTTGCGCATCCAGTTATCATAATATCGAATAACAGCCACATTCGCCAATCCTTTTAAAAGGTTAGTTGGTCTTCCCGCTAATGAGCGTAAACTCAAGGAGAATCCTGGTGTTAAATATTTCATATAATGCCACCAACCTTCAGGCATATAAAGCATTTCTCCGTGTTTAAGATTCGTGATATAAGGTTTCACTTTTTTCAATGCAGGAAACTTCTCAAAATCAGGATTATCAAAATCAATATCTTCGTTACAAATCCAAGAATATGGAAGACGATACATGTATTTCGTTTCCTTAGGATCGACTAATACGCATTGTTTTTTACCTGAAAAATGAAAGTGAAATATGTTTGGGAAGTCAATATCATAATGCATGAATACTTTTGCATTTTCACCACCAAAGAATACTAATGGCAAGCTTTTAATTAATCGAATTCCCAATTCTGGCCACTTCATATCTTCCTTCATGGAAGGAACATCTTTCATCAAATTGTATAAAAAGATGCGTAAATCGGTGGGTCCTTTTTCAAGAATATCAATATACTCCGACATCGTCATTTTAAAATCAGGCTCATTTACTTTCTTAGTATGATCCGTTTTCCGACTATCATATAATGGAACTGTTTTATTTCCTGCGACTTCTCTTAAAAAGTCAAAATCCCATTTGGTAAATGCTGGCCAATCTTCAATTTGGTTGGTAATTACTACAGGTTTTTGAGGTTTGTAATAATTTTCAATAAATTCTTTTTTGGTCAACTTTTCAACTCTCTCAATTTCTATATATTCAAAAGCCATAATAAAGTACTAAATTATTTTAACCACTACTCCGTGAACTAGAAGTGCATTTAGAAAAAGTTGTGGATACTGCTTAAGGGCAGTAATTCGTAGTTCTCACACAACAATTAGAATGTGCAATTTCATAGCAAATTACGATAAAAAATTAGAAATATTAACATATTTTGAAATCAAAAAAAAAATAATTTTTATTGAGAATAAGTAAGTATAGAATCTATTCCAAGAACAAAATACACTTTACAATAATCAAAATAACATAAATATCTAATGCATAACACTATACAATTCAATAACACTAAAAAAATAGTATCATAACATCCGTTCCAAACTATTTTAAAAGAAAAAAACAGGCTAAAAATAGTCTGTTTTTTTCTTTTTTATGAATTGATAAATGTGTCCAAATTTCTCAAAATTTAAAAATCATCAACCAAAAGAATCGTTTTTAAATCTTAAGGCATTATTTCATCGTATGTTTTTTCGTCTATTACTTCATCTGGCTTCACAGGATTGTAATAAATAATTATTTTTTCTCCATTGTTTTTACCTGCAAATGAATTGTCGGGTATTTCAACAGTATGTAATTTATTGTCTTTATCTATATACTGTATCGTCCAGTTTGTGCCTTGTCCTTTCCCTATTCGACCGTTTCCTTCCTGTGCCATAATCGTGGCTTCTACCTTGGTATAACTTTCATATTTTTGCTTTGATTCCTTATGGCTGAAACTTTCTGGTCCATATTTTTTTAAATATAAAAATCCAACTCCTGCTAATACAATAAGGACGATAAAACCTATTTTGGCTACTTTACTTTGCATATTTTCTTGAATTATTATTAATATCTTCTTACAGCTTTACCATACATTATTTTACTGATTATGAATCTAATGCATATTTAAATGTAGGTGTTTTTTTTATGATTCTACATTTATTGTTACTTATTATTTTATAAAAAGATAAAAATGAATATTACAGGAGAATATATAAATTTGTCTAATCTTAAAAAATGATAGACAAAATTCGCTCACATTATGTCGTTGAATTCTAATCCTGGACTTATAGAAAATATTGATTTTACAAAAATTGGGTATTTAAATACTGGGAATGAGAAACAGAAAAAAGCATATCGTCTGTTGCAGAAGAATCAGATTCTTTCAAAACTTTCTTCCTTTGATCCTGTTTTGGTAGGTACTATACCGATCAACATTGATATTGATTCCAGTGATTTGGATATCATTTGTTATTACAAAAACAAAGCTGATTTTATCCAGACAATATTCGAATCATTTGGTCAAGAAAATCAATTCCAATATTCTGAAATTACTATTGCAAATAAGGAGGTGGTTGTCGCTAATTTTTTTATGGATGGTTTTGAAATGGAACTCTTTGGACAAGATATTCCTACTCTTGAACAGAATGGTTATAAGCATATGGTTATCGAACATCAGATTTTGATGGAAAAAGGAGAAACTTTTAGGCAACAGATTGTTGACCTTAAAGAAAAAGGATATAAAACTGAACCTGCCTTTGGTCTATTATTGGGATTGCATACTGATCCTTATACTCAATTATTGGACTATTACTCGTAATTAAGCTAAAGGTACAAGACAACGAACATCGGTATTGTTTTCATAAATTTCCAAACAATATCCGTTTTCATCTATATTGGGTTGTTGTACCAATTTTCGGAAAGTTTCCCCAATGCTGTTGCCATTTTGTTCCCAATTTTGGATCAATTCACTGATGAAAACACCTTCATTCACCGTAAACGTGTCACAACCATATTTTGCACCTTCTCCAGGAAAGGCCTCTTCTACAGCAGCTTTGTAAATAATCCCTTTTGCTCCGTTAGGATAAGAGATTCCATACCAGATTCTTTCTCTTGCTTCAGGCACTTTATCATGTAGCTTTTGAAAAGCTTCTAATATCCCTTCTGGAAATGAAGTTGCAGTAATGTAAAAGAGTGTAATATCTCTTTCGATATAAAATTTTTCCATGATAATAAAGTATTGATTCAATACAAACTTACCACTGATTTTGATCCTCTACATGGCGTAAAAGTGACAATCTAATTGGTGGATTACGACAAATCTAATTCTCCGATTGCATTTCGTTATAGATCTCTTCATTGTACAACAATGTTGGATCCTCAGGATCGTAATAAAACTCAACACTATCTCCTATTTTTGGCGTACTAATGGAAGTGTCTGCATCGTACATTCCCGTTACTTCTTTGCCGTTTTTATCTTTAAATTTTACATTGAACTCTGGTAAATCTTCATTTCCCATTTGAGTCGTATCATTCATTCCTGTAATTATTCCACTGGTTTTAGGCCACTCTAGATTATCTTCGTTTTTGCAACTCACTACAGTAAACAGGATCACTACTATAAATACAGTAAACTTTTTCATCTCATTCGTTTTTAGTTCATTACCAATTTACAAAAAAATTAGTCTTCTTCTGAACTAAACTTTTTTAATTAATAACTAATTCAATTGATCGCATTTCTATTCTTTATTTTTCAGTATTTTCGTTTCTCAAAACTAATTTAATCGATCCAGGGTATGATTACAAGAAATCGTATTACAGCTTTCTATTTTTTATTCATTAGTGTGATAACTTCCTTTACTATACAGGCACAGGAAAAATCCTCTTCTGAATTGTACAAAACCATTATAGCAAAAGATAGTTTACTCTTCACCATCGGTTTTAATACGTGTGATATCAGTCAATTTGAAAATCTAGTAAGTAGTGAATTCAAGTTTTATCATGATAAAGGAGGAATTACTCCCACTAAAGCAGACTTTTTAATTAGTATCAAAAAGTCCATCTGTAATCCTACAAATAATTATAAAATCCGTAGACAATTAATCAAAGGAACTACACAGGTATATCCATTATTTAAAGATGATGTTCTATATGGTGCTATTCAAATGGGAGAACATAGTTTTTATAAAACTGAAAAGGGGAAAAAAGAAACAGAAGGAAGTACTGCCAAATTTACCCATGTCTGGATTCTGGAAAATGGAACTTGGAAATTATCCAATGTATTGAGCTATGATCATCAAGAAAAACACTAATCCTATTTTACCTAATGCATATTGAATTTTCTAACGGTACTTTTATTGCCTTATATCCATTCTCACTATTGCCAATTTTCTCTTTGTTTTAAGCTTGTAATATGGGCTAAATGGTGATTCCCATGCCAAGCGTAAATACCAATATTTTCTTCCAGTGTAATAATCTGATTTCCTGAAGGGTGAATAAACGTTCGTTTTAAATCGGATACTGATAATGATTCTAACAAAACACTCCAACGGGCGTGTAAGCCATCTAACAAGTCTAAAGCTGGTATAATAGAAATCGTATTGGAATCGGCTAACGTTGCCCAACGATCTTCATAATAAGGTCGTATTGTGGGTTGATCTTCGGTCAAAGCCAATTTAAAACGCATCAAACTATTCATATGACTATCAGCACAATGGTTTACAACTTGTCGCACAGTCCATCCACCTGGACGATAAGAAGTATCCAATTGTTCTTCGGTTAAATGCGCTACTTCTTTCCTTAATTTCATAGGGAATGCGGCAATATCCAATTTATATTGTTTAATTTCTTCTCTGGTAAAATTTTCAGGTTTGACAAATTTGCCAATAGGGTACATTAAAGATTCTTCTGTCATAAAATAAATGCTTGTTACAGTACAAAATTAAAAAAGGGTTTGTAATAAATACAAACCCTCGTTACTATACTGTCGGAATTAATTCCAGTTTCATAATATTCTCTACTTTATCATAGTAAATACACATCATATCATCGAGATCCATGACCCATTGTTCTACACCCGACTCGGCGGCATGTTTACAAAAAGTAAGATAATCTGTTTCGCTATGTTGGTGAATCAATAAATAATGTTGGAATTGCAGCGCATCACTTTTGTCTGCAATCTGAAGCGGTTCATATTTCGGACCAGATTCTATTTTATAATCATATTTCCCAAAATAATTGGTATGTCCATCTACAACATGAACATCATAGCGCACTACACCCAATTCAATTAAATCCTGCACATATTGTGGGAAATCTGCTCCGCTCTTTACTTTCGCGTGTTTTTCTTTGATTTGTTCTATGGTAAACATATGCTTGTACTTACTATTCGTTTTTTCAATTTACAATTAATTCCTGATCTTTTCCTGTTCCATTGTCAAAAATAATTTTAGTCCAAAAAGGATTTGCTTTTTCTGTCGTAGGATACCAATTTCTATTTTCATTTACTACAATCAATAGTCCTATTTCATCTCCTAATACTGTAAAATTATCATCACGCGGTTGTTTTGAAAATACTTTCAATCCATATTCATCCATCAGATGGTTAATCAATGTAGGGACATCTTTGGTTACTATTCCTATTTCACTGACAGAAACAATTGATGTACTATCAAAAGGCACACTTGATGCATTATCCAAATCAAAACGGGCAATGAATTCTAATAGATTACCATTGTTATCATAAAAGTAAAATGACTTCGCATTCCACATTACAAAATCGGAAATAGCACTTTCTTTTGTTACCGATAAAATTATTGTTCTACTTTCAAGCCAAGCAAAGGCTTCTTCTAATTGATTTTGGGGAATATCAATAGCCAAATGATAAACAGGATTCTTTTGCTCTGCCGTTACAAAATGTACTTTTGTAGCACCAATTTCAAAAGATACATATTCTTTGTTTTTTTCCAATGTTGGAATATTCAATATGGTATTGTAAAATGATTCTGTAGCAATAAGATTGTTAGTCAATAAATATAATTCTTTGATTTTCATAGGGTCCTTTTTATATAATTATACATTCTATTAATGACAGAAAAATCACTTTTTCTCGTCTTTAATTTGATTTAAAAGTACAATTGTTATCGTCTTAAAAAGTAGGATCATAATATCTTTTCATTATCTCCAAATCGCAAAATCTTATAGTGATTTTCTTATGTTTTATAACAGAGTATACCTTAGCTATTCAGACCAGGTTTTCATCCAATTAAGATATTCCTGATTGTAGTCATTATCATTTAAGCGGTTGATAATTTCGACTATTTTTTCAGTATCAAATTCATATTCTGATACCGAAAATAAAAGGAAAATATCATGTCCCACTATATTCTTAAAGAAGTGTTCTTGTTTTAATTTCTCTAAAACCAAAATACAGGTTTCATACAGTTGCTCTTGAAAATCATCAAACCATTCATCATTCTCTTCATTTTCCAAGACTTCTGTTCGAATGGTAGTACAGATGTTTTCAAAGGCATCATCAGCACCGCGCATTTCATATTTCCACTCTGCGGGTTCAAATTTGTAATAAACGGCATCATCCTGATGTTCTTCAGCATTATCCTCCAGAAATTGTTGTGTATTGGTCGATGGACATACCGTCATGGCACCTTCATCACTATAAAGGGCAAAACCATATATTCCTTCGGCTTTATGCAATTCATACATTTCCAAGAATGCTTTTTTAGTCGCTTCTCGGATTCTTAATTCCAACGTTGAAAAATTAAACATAGACTTTATTTTAGCAAATCGTACTACTCAAATATACCGATTTTGATACAGATATTCTTATTTATTCCATTGAATATGAACTGCTGACATCTTTTCCAGTTCTAATCGATTATCGGGATATACGATAAAATCATTTTTTAGGTAGAATGATAAAGGTGACAAATAAATTGTTCCATCTTTCTTTTTGTCTTGCTCATGATCAATCACCCAGCCATTCAAAGTTGATTCTTTCGATTTCAAATGATTTAATATGGTATGTCCATAACCTTTCCCGTGCAAGTTTCCTGCAATAATGACTGCAAACCATAGAGCTCCTTCTCGTTCAAATGTACTGGACCATGCTACAATTTGATCTTTATCATCGATCATCAAATAATGCGTGATTTTGGAAAGATTGGCTAAATAAGCTTCGAAGCCCTCTACTGCAGTATAATTCAGTTTTTCTGGATATTCTTGATTCCACAACCTATAGATTGCTATTTTTTCCTCCAGATTGAGCTCCTTTCGTTCTACAATAGGTATCATATACATACAATAAATTATCTATTCCGTAATTACAATTTCTTTGGTTGGTATGCTAATGGTTATCTTTTTTCCAAACCAATCGATTGGCATAATCCCATCGTAAATTAAACCATCTACAAATTGTACTTTTTGCTGTTCTACAGCAATCGATGCATTACTATCCAAAGCTAACTTTGCAACAGTGGTAGTATAGATGTTATTTTCATGGTTGGCTTTGAAATCACTTTTAAACGTTTTCTTCTGCACCTTCAATGTGTCCGAAACATCAATATTCAAAGGCGATAAGTAACGAGAATTGATTCTGAAAATATTTTTACCTGCTCCACTATCCAGAATAAATTGTCCTCTGTGTGTATCGTTCAATTTTACAAAACAAGCAATATCAATGGATATATTTCTAGAATCTTCTACTTGAATTGGAACTATTGTTTTTGCTGATTTTTTAATTTTTGCCAATTGTTTCGTCTCTTCAATAATCAATACACTTTTTGCATAATCAATCGTTACAATTGCATTTTCAAAGTTTTTCAATGAGATAATTCCATCCAGATCTCCCCAATTCAAATCTAAATAAGTTAAAGTAGGTGCCTCATAACGGAACTTCCCAATTTTCAAATGCTGTGCTTTGTATAATTGCACATCCAATCGGTCGCCTGTCGCTCTAAAGGCAGTATAAAAAAGACCTTCGGTTGTTACATTTTTTAATTTATCATAAAACGTCTTTGTAACCAAATTCAATCCTGCTCCCGTATCAAAAATAAATTTCCCATCCACATCATTAATCGATACTTTCACTACAATATGACCACTCGGTGTCATTGTAAAGGGAATTGCTTCTTGTGCTTGTACAGTATAGAAACTCAAAAACAAGGTAAATAGGATAATAATTTTTTTCATAATGATACTTTAAATGATTTTATGGTTCATTTCAAAAATACATAATCCTTGCCACATAAAAATTATTCTGGCGTATTCAAGACTACTATTTCTCTTTTAATCTGTAGAAACGTTTTATTGCAATAGATCAACTGCTCTAGGATTTCTTTACGTAAGACATTGATATCATCATGCAGAATATGCTTCGCCCAAACGGTAGTTTCAAACAAGCTCCTCATTTGCTTTACCACCGCCATGGTTTCACTGGAATTACGCAAAATAGCTTTTTGATCATAATTAGAATTCAGCTTATGTTCGAACGATACGGTTTCAGTAGCATAATCTACCGCAACATAAAAGAGGTTCTCCTGATCATTATTTGGAAAAAAATCAGTCCAAAGTGCAAATCCAACTTTCAGTCGGGAATCTTTTTTCTCAGGCAAAGCATCCAAACGCCATCTACAATTCGCCGCTCTGCCCCAATGATTTGACAATCGGTACACTCCGTCCTCGACAAAATAATAACTACTCCCCGATTTACTCTGATGATGCCATAGCTTGGCTTCCACACTGGAGGCAGGAACTTCTTTAAAAACACAAAATGTATGTTTGAAAAAATTATAACGATTGTAAACCTTTGTATTCATACTCAAAGATACAATCTCCAACGAAATGTACCACTGTAAAATTCTACAATTCGATCGCTCAGAATACTACTCCATACTAAATACATTGTGTATCTTTGCATCAAATAGAATTGGAATGAAAGAATTTGTTTTCACAGTAGCCGGAATATATGGTGCATTGGCAGTCATATTTGGTGCTTTTGGTGCACACGCTTTAAAAAAGACCTTTACGGACGATTTATTAAAGAATTTTGAAACAGGAGTAAAATACCAAATGTATCATGCCTTAGTATTATTGTTTATTGGAACACAATTTTCATTTACTACCACTATAGAACAAACGATGGCATATAGTTTTATAATTGGTATCTTCTTATTTTCTTTTAGTATCTATGGCTTATGCCTCAGCAGTGCTAAAAACAAAAAACTACGCTTTTTAGGCCCTATTACTCCTTTAGGCGGATTACTCTTGGTTTTGGGATGGGTATTGATGATTGTTCAATTCCAACAAAACCTTTCATAAAAATTAAATTTACACGAATACCTAATATAGTATAGCATATTGGAATCCAACGAAAATAAAAAAGCAATCAAAGGAATTTACACCGGCGTAATTGCAAAAGATGAGAATAATAATTTCTATTGTGGTGAATACCTTTTAGATTATCAAATGACGATGGCTAACTTTGCGGTTGGAGATGAAATTACCATTCGTTCTACTATTGTGAATCCAAGTGATAAGACATTTAAGGATTACCCTAAAAAGTCCAAAAATTTTGTGGCTGTAAAAGGAATAGATGAATCAATCCGCGATTAATCACGTACTGATATATACTAAAAAATCCCGAAGTAGCACTTCGGGATTTTTTGTTTTTGTTCCTGATTGAAATTATTGTTCGTTGAACTTTCTCATAATTTCTTTCAATTTCTCTTTGCGTTCAATTTCAGCATTCTTAATGCGTGCTTTCTTTTGATCGATTAGCTTTTTATGCTTTTTTATATTGTCTACGTCTTGTTTATTTTTCATAATCAATTCTATTGAAATAATGGTATTCTTTTGCTACAGCAGTGCAAAGGTACAATTCTTTTTTATTTTGATTCAATCGTCGTCAAATAGTGCATTAAATTTCCATTAATTATCTAAAAAACTATTATTTATAAACTCAAAATGATAGCTTTGTAATTCATCAAATTTTACAACAATGGCGGATAATTATATTTTAGATTTAGAAATTAGGGATATGGTTTATACCGAAAATGATATTCTATTTAAAGAATACGAACGTTGTACATTCTATGATTGTGATTTTTCTGCTTGTAATTTCCTTGGTGTAGCCTTTATCGACTGTAATTTTCACAACTGTAATTTTGAACAGGCGAAGATTAATTATATTTCTTTACGCCGAGCAATTTTCCACGACTGTAAGTTTAGCGAAGTAAACTTTGCCATGTGTGACCCCCTACTGTTCGAAATTCATTTTAAAAACTGCAATTTAGATTTTGCTAAATTCTATAATTTAAAAATGAAAGGGACAACCTTTACTGACTGTAGTATAATAGCCGTCGATTTTATGAATGCTGATATTACAGAAGTTCTATTTGACAACTGTGATTTACACAAAGCAGTTTTCATTAATTCTATTGCAAACAAAGCCGATTTCTCTACGAGTTTCAATTTCTCCATTGATCCCGACAAAAACAAACTCAAAAGAGCGCTATTCTCAACTGCAGGCTTAAAAGGTTTATTGGAAAAACACGATCTTATTATAAAATAAGAAACTATTCTCTATTCCAGCCTCAATAACATCTTACGAATCAAGGGTTAGCATTGATAAATTTATATTATTTATCAAATGCACTATTCACAAGCCCTGACGACTTATAGTATTCATATATCATCTATTGTATGGTTTTCCATAAGATACTTCGCTAGTAAAAAATAAAATTTGCATTTATTGTTTTTTAGTCTAAAAACACACAATTATGTATTTTTTATGATTTAACACAAATAAATATCAATTTAAAGCCTTATTTCAAAACTTACTAAGAATACAATAATCTTACCTCTATTCAACTACTGAATTATGCAAAAAACGAATATTATTCTCAGTATTTATATTCATTTAATGAATATTTGATATTATTTTACCGTTAAAACCAAGCTTCGTTACATTTTTTGTTTAATTATAAAAAATATTATTCTTACATTTGGCCACCCCTACAGATTAACAATTTTATTTTTCATCTTATCATTTTAAAATTTATGACTAAAAAATTACTTACTGTAATCCTTTTGCAGCTAGGATCGCTAACTGTTTCTGCACAAGATGTTCTTTGGGAGA
>NZ_JARQWR010000001.1 GCF_030766725.1 Flavobacterium aerium
AAGACATTAACTTTGAGTTCAATAAGAGCAATATCACACAAGAAGGTGCCTTTGAACTGGATAAGTTAGTACAAGTGATGCAGAATAATGACCAGATGGTTATTATGGTTAAATCCCATACGGACAATAGAGGAAAAGATGACTACAACATGAAGTTGTCGGATAGAAGAGCAAAAGCTACAGTTCAGTATGTGATTTCCAAAGGTATTGCAGCATCTAGAATCACAGGTAAAGGATATGGAGAAAGCGAACCAAAGGTTGATTGTAAAGAAAACTGTACAGAAGAAGAATATGCTTTAAACAGAAGAAGTGAATTCTTGATTGTAAAGAAATAAGAATAAACAGATTATCAGATTACTAAATACGTATTATAAAGAAACGGGCTACTCATTGAGTAGCCCGTTTTGTTTTTATTCATATGAAGGACAATTTAAAATATTCATAGCCCAAATATGATTAGTGTATTCTGTTTAAAATAGGTTCTACATTAGAAATAAATCGATTTTAAGGGGTGTTTTTTTAAACAGGGGATTAGTGTTGTTGATAGAGGAATAATCGCACAGAGCAAGAGTAAGTGTGTGAAAAGATAGGGTATAACAAAGTTTATTCGATAGTTAAATATAAAGCATAAAAAAGGCTACTCATTGAGTAGCCTTTTTATATAGAATAAGATTTCGTTTAGTTAATAACGATATCGTCAATTTGCATTGTAGTTGTAACAATTGGAGCTACAGCAGATCCTGTATATTCGAAGATAAAGAAACCGTTTCCAGTTACAGTCGAAGGAATACTATAGTTACCACTGTTTATAAAAGCGGTACCATATCCACTAGTAGAACCAGAAGCGATTGTAAAGCTAGAAGTAATGTTTACTAATGTAGCAGCACTGATGTCACCAAGAGGAACGTAGTTCGTAGAGTAATATACTTTAAGAACACCACCATTGTTGTAACCATCATTTGTTTTGAAAGCAAATGTATTAGCAGCAGTCATATTTACTGGTACTACTAAATATACTTTGTTAGCTCCACCTGAAGCGTTAGCAGACATTTGGATGTATTTATTGTTGTTGAAGCTTTTTACTTCCCAATATCTTGTTCCAACAAATGCATCATTTACATATCCAGGGAAAATTCTATTTGCAACAGCAAAACTTTCGAAGTTTTCGTTTAGTGTAGATACATACTGAATAGCAGTACCTCCAATAGCTGTAGTGCTAATGTTTAATCTTGGGTTTGTTAATTTGATATCAGTATCATATCTTGGGATGAATTGGAAAGTTGAACCGAAACGAGTTAATACCCCTCTTACTTTTCCATTTTTGTCAGGAATGATTTGAGAACCAAATTTTGTAAAACTAGTAGATCTTACAATAATTTCAGAACCATTAGCATCTGTTAAAGTACGGTTAGTTCCAGAAGTTCCAGTAATGTAATAAGGTTGACCTGCATCACCATTTTTGAATTGTACATTGTCAAATTCAACTAATTTATCTAAATGTGCATTACTTCCAATAGCTTCAGCAATTGTTAAATGTTTTACGATTTGATCCTCATCAATAGATGAAGCACAACTGCGTACAATGATTTTAGGAGTGTCAAATTGAGAAATTCTCCAAACACTACCGTTGTCTAATCTACCGACCATTAATGCACCATCTTTAATTTGAGTATAAAGACCTTTCATTTTAACGAATACTTTTCTACCTGGTTGGTAGATTGTAGCAAGGTTAGCATAATCAGCAGGTACCATAAATGCGATAGATCCGTCTAAAGACTGTAGGTATAATGTTTTAAAGTAGTTACCACCTTTATCACTAGATACAACATAAGCTTCTACAATATCATCACCTGAATATAATGTAGGTGCAGCTACTGCTCCAGCGAAAATTTCTTGAATAGTTTTATTTGCTACAAGGTTTGGCTCCGTGCACTCTAATGCTGGGATATTGTAGTCATCATCATTCACACAACTAGAAAGAACGCTAGCAGAAAGAGAGATGAATAATAGGGATTTGAAAATAGTTGCTTTCATAATATTGTTATTTTCTTAATTATAATTAAAAATTGATATAAAGGTTTACGAAAAATGTTCTTCCATAACCATAAAAGTATTTAGGACCAAAAGAACGTGCTGGACCTTGGAAATCTTGACTAAGCTCTTGGAAATTTGCATTTCTTGCTTGTTCAAAACCTCCTGTTTTATATGTTACATCAAATACGTTGTTGATACTTGCAAAGAAACCGATCGTTTTACCAGAAACTCTCCAAGATTTACCACCTACTAAGTTTACTAATGTAGTTGGATCAAATTTTTCTTGTTTTAATAGTTCTCTTCCTTTTTCCTCAGTTGCACCATCAAATGGTAAACCTTGTGGATCTTGTGGGTTACGGAAGAAGTTACTTGTTCTTAATAAAGGTGAGATATCTAAATAGTTATCCGCTAAGTAATTCACGTTAGCACCAATCCACCAGAATTTAGGATCTCTATACTCTAAACCTAAAGAGTAAGCTTGTTGTGGCATTCCAGATTGTTTGTAGTTTTTTAATGAAGATTGACCGTAATTTACAGTAGATCTAACATTATCAACATTTAATGCTACGTTTGGATTACTGTCATAAGTATATTGACCGTAAGCAGCTACAGCAGTAACTTTAATTGTTTTTGTAGCTTGGTATTCAATACCTAACTCTCCACCAATATTCTTTTTGTCTAAACCTTTAACGATTTCAGCAACGAATGCATTACCATTATTATTTACTAATTGACCTTCGTCATTTACAATACCAATACCTTCAGCAAAGAAGAAACCAATTTCAGTAGCATCTTTGATTTTTGAGAAATATCCAGTAAGTCTAGCTTTTAATTTAGGTGCTCTGAAGATATAACTACCATCAACACTTACAATTTTTTCGCTTTGTAAGTCTGTTACAATATTATTGTTTAAACGTACGTTCGGGAATGTATTTCTTAATGAAGGTGCTTTAGTCATGTAAACCCCATTGAAGTTGAATAAATGACGACCTGTTAATTTATAAGTAAAACCACCTTTTACACCGTAGTTATCAAAATTAGCTTTGCTACTTTTTCCTAAAGAGTTATTAGCGTATAAACCATTTTTGTATAAACCTTCACGTTGGTATTCAGATCTTGTATAATCTGCACCCAAGTAGAAATCTACTTTTTTGTAGCTGAATTTTGTTTGTGCAAATGCATTTGCAGTATTTGCATGCAATTTATAGTTGTAACCAAAACGGTCACCAACTCCAACTTGTCTGTTTGGATTATTTAAATCAGGTTGAGAAAAATCTCCTGTGAAGAAAGGCTCAACATCTCTATAATAATTACCACCTAAAAGATCTAAAACGTGTTGGTAGTTTTCAGATTTTAAATTTCTGAAAGTAGCACCAGCATTTAAAATAACATGATCTGATAATCTTGAATTGAAGATTGTATTTGCTGTAAACTGTCTATCATCAGTTCTGTCTTCATAAAGAATACTTAAACTTTCGCGATTTGGATCTTCAAGATTCGCTTTGTATAAAGCATCCCAGTTAATTTGTTTATTTCCTAAGAAATAATCTCTTGCTTGGTTAGCTAAGGCAATGTTTGCTTGAGTATTACCAACATAATCACCAAACTCATCATGACGAGTAGAATAGTAACTTGGTAAATTTCTGTAATACGTTGGGTCAGGATTATTGTTACCGTTAAAATCTAAACGGCTATTTCCTACACTTCCAAATTGGTAAGCTACATTTGTGTTTAATGAACTGCTTTCTCCAATTTTCCAATAGTGACTTAACATAAAGATTGGCTCTTCTACGTCTTTGTCTCTAGAGTTACGTTTTTTACCGTTTTGCCATCCCCAGTAAGAGTTATATTTTTCACCCGCTAAATCAGTAACCTCCTGTGTATTTGGAGAGTTCTTTCCACGACTGTTTTGTGCGTAGATTGATGTGAAGTTTAAGCTGTGATTATCATTAATTCTTTTTTCGATACTTGCAAAAAATGAGTTAGCACTGTAATCTGTACCTTCAAAATATCCTTCATTTGCGAATCTTCTTGAAGCAGAAATTACATAAGCCCAACCATCTTTATCCATACCAGAAGAGTGTGTTGCCATCATTCTTCCATTGTAGTTTGTGTTCGTTCCAGAGAATGAAATTCTTGTACCTGGTCTGTAAAATGAAGCTCTAGTACTAATTTGTTGAGTACCTAAAATTCCACCAAAAGTGTAGTCTGATGGAGCAGAGCCCATTGTGAATTCCTGATTACGAGTTGCATCATTTAATCCACCCCAGTTACTCCATTGTGGTCTTCCATCGTACAATTTGTTCATTATAATACCATTAATCATGGTAGTACCGTACTCATTGTCCAAACCTCTTACTCTAAAACGAGCTTGACCAAAGTTAAAAGCCGCAGCCTGATTAAAGGCATCACGAGTTGCTTGTAGCAATCCAGCAGTACTTTCTGAACCACTGTTGTCATCACCTAAATCATTTTCGGTAATGGTAATTAAGCTTAATTGTCGCTCACTAGTGATGTCTTCTTCAAGAACAACAACACCTAAATCTAAAATTTGTCCAGCAGATAATTCTAGTGTGAATGTTTGTGAAGTATAGCCTGTACTACTCACTTGTAGTACTTGTTTTCCTTCGGCTACATTTTCAAAAGTAAATACACCTTGATAATCTGTCGATTTAGAAAGGTTGCTACTTAGGAGCGTCGCAACTACATTCTGTAATGGTTTCTGTGTTTTCGTATCCACAACTTTCCCAGTGATACCGGACTGTTGCTGCGCAAAAACAAAAAATACTTGCATTACAAATAGGATGCTAAGTAAAATTTTTTTCATAGTTAATATAAAGTTAATTCATTATTTTGTTAAGAATAATCATTTCTTAACGAAGACAAAAGTACATCTTTATGTAATATTATTTACTTTTGCAGCCAAGTTTATGTTAAACTTGACATTAAATTAATATTACAATTTATGAAAATTAAGGAATTTATTTGGGTTTTTATTGCAGTATTAGCAATTACAAGTGCTAAGGCTCAGGACAAAAAGTTTAAATTACACACCATTGCATTCTATAATGTTGAAAACCTTTTTGACACTATAAATAATCCGAATGTTAATGATGAAGAGTTTACTCCTGCAGGAGATCAAAGGTGGACTTCTAAGAAATACAAGAAGAAAATCAATAATCTTGGAAGAACTATTGCTGAAATTGGAACGGGTGAGAATTCAAATTCTCCAACAGTTATTGGTGTAAGTGAGGTTGAAAACCGTGGAGTATTAGAAGACTTAATAAAAGATCCAAAGTTAATTGATAAAGACTATGGGATTGTACATTTTGATTCACCAGATTGGAGAGGAATTGATGTAGCATTATTATATCAGAAAAAATTCTTCAAACCAACAAGTTATATCAATGTACCATTAATCATTCAAAATATTGATGGAAGCGGAAAAAGAGTATATACGAGAGACCAATTGTTAGTAACAGGATTATTAGAAGGAGAAGAAATTCACTTTATTGTAAATCACTGGCCATCACGTTCTGGAGGAGAGAAAAAAAGTAGCCCATACCGTGAAGCAGCAGCAGCATTAAACAAAAAAATTATTGATTCATTACAACAAATTGACCCAAATGCGAAAGTAATTACAATGGGAGATTTAAATGATGGACCTTATAATAATAGTGTAAAGAAAGTATTAGGAGCAAAAGCGAAGAAATCTGAGACGAAAGAATTCGGAATGTACAATCCAATGGAAGAAATGTCTAACAAAGGAATCGGGACATTAGCTTACCGCGATGCTTGGGATTTGTTTGATCAAATGATTATGACACAATCTTTAATAAAAGAAGATTACTCAACGTGGCATTTTTGGAAAGCGGGAGTTTTCAATAAGGCATTCTTAACACAAACAACAGGTAATTTTAAAGGATACCCTTTAAGAAATGCAAACGGAGAAGTTGGTTTTAGTGATCACTTCCCAGTTTATGTATATTTAATTAAAGAGGTAAAATAAAACCTTAAAAAAATAAAGTATTAAAAGGTTAATAGTTCAGTCAGTTCTGAATTATTAACCTTTTTTCTGTAAAACAAGTTAGTTAAATGATTAATTTTAATGTTTTAAATCAGCATAACTATGGCTATAACTAAACCATTCAATCTGAATCAATGGATTGAAGAAAATAGAGCATTATTAAAACCACCAGTTGGGAATAAAAATCTATATGTAGATTCGGGAGATTATATCGTTATGGTTGTAGCAGGACCAAATGCCCGTAAAGATTACCATTATAATGAAACAGAAGAATTATTCTACCAATTAGAAGGAACAATAAAAGTTATTGTTCAGGACAATGGAGTACGTAAAGAAATGATCATGAATCCGGGAGATATGTATTTGCATCCTGCAAAAGAACCACACTCACCGGTACGAGGAGAAGGGTCAATTGGACTAGTGATTGAACGAAAAAGGGCAGGGAAAGGATTTAAAGATGGTTTGCTATGGTTTTGTGATAATTGCAATCATAAACTATACGACGTCTATTTTGAACTCCATAATATTGAGAAAGATTTTTTACCTCACTTTGAACATTTTTATAATTCAGAAGAACTAAGAACCTGTAAACATTGTGGAACAGTGATGGAAACAGATCCTCGCTATTTAGCGAAAAAATAAATGATGTTGGGTCCAATCATAACTTAACAAAATTGAGGCCATGCATTCAGTAAAAAATAATATATTTGTATAAATATAACAATTATTAACCAAAAAGTTACAATGACAACAATCGCAGATCAATTCGGTATCAAAGAAGCCCTTGTTCAATTGGGTATAAAAGAAATAAACGAAGGAACTTCAACAGGTTCAGAATGGTTTTCTAATGGAAAAATTATTGAATCATTCTCTCCAGTAGATGGAACTTTGATAGCAAAAGTGAAAGCATCTACTAGTGAAGACTATAGTAAGGCTATGCATAAAGCAACCGAAGCTTTTGGGACATGGAGATTAATGCCAGCCCCTAAAAGAGGAGAAATTGTGCGTCAAATGGGAGATGAATTACGTAAGTTTAAAGAACCACTAGGTAAATTAGTTTCTTACGAAATGGGAAAAAGCCTTCAAGAAGGTTTAGGAGAAGTACAGGAAATGATTGATATCTGTGATTTTGCTGTAGGATTGTCACGTCAGCTTTATGGATTAACAATGCACAGTGAAAGACCAATGCACAGAATGTATGAGCAATGGCATCCATTTGGAACAGTAGGAGTTATTTCTGCATTCAATTTCCCTGTAGCAGTATGGAGTTGGAACACAATGTTGGCATGGGTATGTGGAGATGTTTGTATTTGGAAACCAAGTTCAAAAACACCTTTATGTGGAGTAGCATGTCAAAATATTATCAAAACGGTTTTAGAGCGTAATAATGTTCCTGAAGGAGTAAGCTGTTTGGTTATTGGTAATGAATCAGGAGATTTAATCAATAATGACAAACGCATTCCATTAGTATCTTTTACAGGATCTACTAGAATTGGACGTCACGTATCAAAAACTGTTGCGGAAAGATTTGGAAATACAATCCTAGAATTAGGAGGAAATAATGCGATCATCGTTTCAGAACATGCAGATATCTCAATGGTATTAGTAGGAGCAGTTTTTGGAGCAGTAGGAACTGCAGGACAACGTTGTACTTCAACACGTAGATTGATTATTCATGAAAGTGTATATGATAAAACAATAAGCGTATTGAAAAATGCTTATGGACAGTTAAAAATTGGAAATCCATTAGATGCTAATAATCACGTAGGGCCACTTATTGATCAAGGTGCTGTGAAAGATTACTTGAATGCAATCGAAAAAGCAAAACAAGAAGGTGGAACAATCCTTGTTGAAGGCGGTGTATTATCTGGAGAAGGATACGAAAGTGGATGTTATGTGAAACCATGTATCATTGAAGCAGAAAATCATTATAGTATTGTACAAGAAGAAACATTTGCTCCAATTTTATATGTAATGAAGTACAAAACAATTGAAGAAGCAATTGCATTGCAAAATGGTGTTCCACAAGGATTATCATCTTCAATTTTTACAAACAGCATGCGTGAAATGGAATTATTCTTATCTCAAGCAGGATCTGATTGTGGTATTGCAAACGTAAACATTGGAACTTCGGGTGCTGAAATTGGTGGTGCTTTTGGTGGTGAAAAAGAAACTGGTGGAGGACGTGAGTCTGGATCAGATGCTTGGAAAGCTTACATGAGAAGACAAACAAATACAATCAATTATGGTACTCAATTGCCTTTAGCGCAAGGAATCAAATTTGATCTATAATATAATTTTAGAATTGTAAAAAGCCGCTTCAATCTGCAAAGAAAGAAGCGGCTTTTTTACTTATTATAAGTAAGGCTATTTTAAAAACGATAACCAATTCCAAATCCGGCGTTGAATTCTATCGCCGCAAAACGATCATTCACTTCTTTACTGAAGTTTCTGCCAATACTAGCATAAGGTCCCATGGTGAATTTATTTTTAAAAATCCATTTGTATCCGGTACCCAATCCAAGAATAGGACTATTCATATCTGTTTTTTCAATGATTTCGATATTGTCAACAACCGTTTTCTCCTCGTGATTTCCAAATCGATATTTGAAAAAAGGTGATATAACCCAACCCGAACCATCTTCTTGTTCAGAAAGATAAAAGTTATACGAAGCAGAAATACTATTCGTTTTAAACTCTTTACCCTTGTTTTTTTTCTCATTCATATAAGAGAAACGATCATTCACAAACAATTCAATTCCTATCGATTGATTATTGTCAATAAAATGCTCATAACCCACTTCTACAGATCCAATAAGTATAGTGTTTAAAAAATTCAGTTTTATTTCACCAGTTGGCGTGTCATTCGATTGTGCTTTGGCTGTTATAAAAGAGGCTAGCATTATTAAACTTAAGAGAACTTTTTTCATTGTATTTATTTTAAATTATAAGAACGGAATTGTTCTAGTTTCTTCCTTTTTCATTCGGATAAAGCGCATTTAGATTGTCGCTCTGCCAGAATTGTTTGGTATCGATATCCATAACAGTAAGACGGCCTTTAAAAGCCGCTCCGGTGTCTACATTCCAAATGCAAGACTTCTGGATAGGAGTAACTTCATTAATACGAGTTAATGGCGTGTGCCCAATGAATATCTCTTTGTACAATAAAAAACGTTTGGGGTAAAATACACTATCCGTTGGAATTGTAGGATCCAAAGCAAGAGCCATTTCCCAAAGCGTACGATCCCAGTAAAATACTTCGGGAGAATATTCAAAATCAACCCCATTCAAACTGCTAAAACCCCCATGAACAAACAAACGATTTTGATCATCCAAGTAATAATTTCCTAAATTCTTTAGAAAGTCAATATGTATTTTTTTAGTTTCATCGTCAAGTTTCTGATATGCCAAAACAGTAGCTTCACCACCATGAATGTACCATTGAGGCGTATCTTCCCCTTTGGTTAACCAGTTGTATAATAAATCATCATGATTTCCACGAATAAAAATACAACTGTGGGTGTTTTTTAAAGCAATTAAAAAATCTAAAACACCAGGAGATTCACTCCATCCATCGACATAATCACCTAAAAATATTAATGTATCCTGTTCTGTAATTTTGGCACGCTCAAAAATCTGTGTTAGGGCTTTGAGACCCCCATGTATATCTCCGATTACTAATGTTCTACTCATTGCGATCATATTTCATTTTCCTTAAAATGCGCATTGCTTCTTTAAAAGAGAGGTAAACCGAAGAATCCTGTTGTGCTTTTAAAAGTGGTTTGGCATCAATTAATTTTTGCTTTGCATCTTCAAATCCATTCAAATAACAAATCATCAAGGTGGAAGGCAAATTTTCTAAATCTTTAATTTCCCGTGTTGAAAGTTTAAGTCCTTTTTGTAACCGATGAATCAAAGACAAATTATTGTTATAAATATGAAACAACATTTTCCGATTGAATTGCGGTGGTTCAAAAAGCATAACCCGATTAATTTTATAATAACCATTGTCATAAAAATTAATACTCACTTCCTCTAAGGGGTAATAACTCGTTTTGTCATTTAGTCCTAAAGACACAAATTCAGTTATCGTAAATTTATTCTCATCAAAAACAATGCTGACTTCATCCAAAGCAGAATAAAAAAGTTTGATCTGTTCGTTAATAAGTTCGATATCAACTCTTGAGAAGAAAATTTTATCTTTTACTTTTTTTTGATTTCCTGCCCAACAGACAATAAAGAGCTCTTTGAAGACAACATACTTCGCATTCATGTCTTTATGGCGGTTGTACATAAAGTCAATAACACCATCTAATGAATACTGAATACTATTTCGAGAATTGTTCTCAATATCAATAACCGTATTTTTATTTTGGTAGTTGGTTTCAAATGCTCCTTCTAAAGGAATAGAATTACTTCCTCGGCGAATGAAAACTGTTTTTGCTGGAATATTTCCAATTCCTTTTTTAAAAGAGGATACTTTATTATTCGGTTTAATGGTCACTAAACCAATAACTTTATCTTTCGGTAAATTGGGAAAAGGAACGTTCTCATACTGTATTTTTGGTGGATTTTCCAATACTGCATTCACTAAGTTCTGAATACGGCTATCATCAAAAAAATCATCCCCAATTATTTCATTGTCATGATCTTCTACTCCTACAACGATATAAGAATTGTTGGTGGGATTTGAATTGGATAATGCACAAATATGTTTTAAAAACTTTCCTTTTCCTTCTTTAGTATGTAAATTCAATTGTCGCTTTTTGTCATAAAAACTACTCTCATCATTGTGAGCTAATAGATTCTTTATGAGTAGGCGTTTATTAATCATTTTTTCAGATCCATGAATTTAGAGCAAGTTACATGTTTTCTTTTTAAATTGTTTTTTTAACAATCGTTGACGATGCTTGCGCGGTTGGCATAACAATCAAGTCGGCGATGTTTACATGCAACGGCAGTGAAATGACGAAATAGATAATATTTGCAATATCTTCAGGTTGCAAAGGTTGGAATCCTTTGTAAACAGTACTTGCTTTCGTATCATCCCCTTTGAAACGAACGGTACTGAATTCAGTTTCTGTTAAACCAGGATTAATAGCACCCACTTTTATTCCGTACTGATTTAAATCCATTCGCATACCTTGATTAATAGCATCAACAGCATGCTTACTAGCACAATACACATTTCCGTTAGGGTAAACTTCTTTTCCTGCAGTAGATCCAATATTAATAATATGACCACTCTCTTTTTCAATCATTTTAGGAATGATTGCTTTTGAAACATATAATAATCCTTTTACATTGATGTCCAGCATGGCATCCCAATCCTCTATACTCCCATTTTGAATTGGATCAAGACCATGTGCATTACCAGCGTTATTAATTAATACATCAATAGAAGAGAAAGATTCGGGTAAACTAGCGACAGCTTCAGCGACCTTTTTTTGATCACGAACATCAAAATTCAACGTTATCGTTTCTGTTTTTGATGCTAATTCTTTTTGTAATGCATCCAGTCGATCTTGTCTTCGTCCACATAAAATCAATCGATAACCATGTTTGGCAAGTTCTATGGCTGTTGCTCTTCCTATTCCGCTTGTTGCGCCTGTAATAAATACTGTTTTCATTCTGTTTTAAATTATTGAAAAGGTTCTAGGGGACTTGATGCCCTTGGCTGCTTTCGAGCAGTTCAAACCAATCTTCAGGTGATAAATTAAGTGTGGTTGCTTTTGTAATTGTTTTTAAACGATCTGCTGAGGCTGTTCCAGTTACCGGTAAAATCCCAGAAGGATGTTTCAATATCCAAGCTAATAAGAGTACATCGGCTGTTGTATTATATTGAAGCATCATTTTAGCTAAAATATTTTGTAATTGATTCGTTTGTGGAGTATTCTCTTTAAAAACATTTCCAAGTGGACTCCAAGCCATTGGCCTGATTTTATGAATCTGCATATAATCTAAATCACCATTAAACAAAGAGTCAAAATGTGTAATCGAAAATTGAATTTGATTGTAATAGACTTTAGTTCTAGATTGAATTAATTCTGTTTGCGATGGAGAGAAATTAGAAACACCAAAATCAATTATTTTACCTTCCTGTTTTAGTTTTTCAATGGCTTCCGCAATTTCATCAGCTTGCATTAAAGGATTTGGACGATGCAGGAGTAAAAGGTCTAAATAATCCGTTTTTAAATTGAAAAGTGATTTTTCTACCGAGGTAATAATATGCTCTTTAGTCGTATTGTAATGTTTTATTTGATACGGACTATTACTAGAGGGGTGCTGAATTCCACATTTTGAAATAAATTGTATTTTGCTTCGATCGGTCTTACTTTCGTGAAAAGCATTTCCAAATTCGGCTTCAGTAGTATAATCGCCATAAATATCGGCATGGTCAAAACTAGTAATGTGATGTTCTAGACAAATTTCAATTAAGGAAGCCATCTCTTTCGTATTGAGATTTTTACCCCAAAGTCCCCAGTTCATTGTTCCAGCAATTATTTTTGAAAAAGTCGTTTTCAAGATGAATTAATTTGAGGTCTTAAAAATATAAAAAGAAAATCATAAATCGTCCTTAATTCATTTGGTTTCAGAGAATTTTTAACGCTATATTAACATCATACAGCTAAATAAATTTTCAATTTGCATCATTAAAAAATAGATACTAAATTCACCGCTTTAAATATGACATTATGGAAGAAAATACAGCTACTTTAGACATTAGAGCAATAAACGAGAAAATAGAGAGAGAAAGCGCATTTATCGATTTGCTTACAATGGAGATTAATAAAGTAATTGTGGGACAAAAACACATGGTTGAACGTTTGTTAATCGGCTTATTAGGACAGGGGCATATCTTGTTAGAAGGAGTTCCTGGATTAGCAAAAACACTTGCGATTAATACTTTATCACAAGCCGTACATGGGTCGTTTAGTCGTATTCAGTTTACACCTGACTTATTACCTGCCGATGTTGTAGGTACTATGATTTATAATATTAAACAAAATGAATTTTCTATAAAAAAAGGTCCCATCTTCGCAAACTTCGTTTTAGCGGATGAGATTAACCGTGCACCTGCAAAAGTGCAATCTGCTTTATTAGAAGCGATGCAGGAAAAACAAGTGACCATTGGTGATGAAACATTCAAGTTGGATAAACCATTCCTAGTTATGGCGACACAAAACCCTGTGGAGCAAGAAGGAACATATCCATTACCAGAAGCACAAGTTGACCGTTTCATGTTGAAAACGGTAATTGATTATCCTAAAATGGAAGACGAACAATTAATTATTCGTCAGAATTTAAAAGGAAGTTACGAGAAAATTAATCCTGTAGTATCAGTAGAGCAAATCATTAGAGCACAAAGTGCTGTACGTGAAGTATACATGGATGAGAAAATCGAGAAATATATTCTAGATATTATTTTCGCAACACGTTATCCAGAGAAATACAAATTGGCAGAATTAAAACCATTAATCAGTTTTGGAGCATCACCAAGGGGAAGTATTAACTTAGCAGTTGCAGCAAAATGTTATGCATTTATCAAACGCAGAGGATATGTTATTCCAGAAGACGTTAGAGCAGTAGTACATGATGTATTACGTCACAGAATTGGAATTACATATGAGGCAGAGGCTGAAAATGTAACCTCAGTTGATATCATCAATAAAATTGTAAATGAAATTGAAGTACCATAAGAAGTGCTAAGGTTTTGAGTTCAAAAGCTTTTGAACACTATGCATTAATCTTCAATTACTATTCTTCATGGATACAAAAGAGTTATTAAAAAAAGTTAGAAAAATAGAAATTAAAACCCGAAGACTGAGTGATCATATTTTTTCGGGGGAATATCATACTTCGTTCAAAGGGCGAGGAATGACATTTAATGAGGTGCGTCAATACCAGTTTGGTGATGATGTACGTGCAATTGATTGGAATGTAACCGCTCGATATAACGAACCGTATATCAAAGTTTTTGAAGAAGAAAGAGAATTAACCATGATGCTTATGGTTGATGTCAGTGGATCAGAAAACTTTGGAACAAAAAATCAATTGAAAAGAGAAATTGTAACTGAAATTGCAGCAACAATGGCGTTTTCAGCAACACAAAATAATGATAAGATTGGGTTAATCTTGTTTTCAGACCAAATCGAATTATACATTCCGCCTAAAAAAGGAAAATCTCATGTATTGAGAATCATCCGAGAATTGATTGAATTTGAGCCGAAAAGTCATAAAACAGACTTGTCACAAGCGTTAAAATTCCTTTCAAGAGTGATGAAGAAAAAAGCAATTGTCTTTTTAATTTCCGATTTCATGACCGAACAGTATGAGCAAACATTAAAGATTGTAGGGAAGAAACATGATGTAACTGGAATACGAGTGTATGACGTGCGAGAAGAAAAGATGCCAAATATAGGGATGGTATCGATGCTAGATGCTGAAACAGGGGAAACTTTAGTAGTGAATACTGGATCAAAATCAACGCGAATGGAATATGAAAAACACTATCAAAACAAAGTGAAATATTTTAAAGAAACCTTCAGTCGTTGTGGTTCTGGTGTAGTAAACACTAGAGTAGATGAATCGTATGTAACTAAATTATTGGGTTATTTTAAAGCGAGAAGCTAAATATTAAAAAACAATCCTGCGACTAATTATTCTGTTAAAATGACAAAAATTAAGTTTTATATTTTTTTATTCCTGTTGGTTTCAACCTCAATTTTTGCACAGCAAAAGAGAGTGGAAACAGCAGCCGATTCTACAAAAATAAAAATAGGTTCTCAATTTAATCTGACTTTAAAGACATCCGTGGATACTTTATCACGTGTTGTTTTTCCGGAGGCAAGAAACTTTGGTGCCTTAGAAGTATTAGAGTCTTATCCTGTAGACACGATTAAAGAGAAAGATCGCTATCAGTTAATTAAAAAATACGGATTAACACAATTTGATACAGGGCGATATGTAATACCAAGATTACAAGTCATTATCAATGATAAAGCATATCTAACAGATTCTATTCCTGTTGAGGTAACGAAAGTTGTTGTGGATACGTTGAAACAAAAAATGTTTGATATTAAACCAATCATTGATGTTCCTCCTATTCCTACACCAATATGGGTATATCTATTGATTGCTTTAGGCGCTATCGGATTAGGCTTTTTAATATATTTCTTAATTAAGAAATATAAAAAGAAGAAGAAAGAAGAAGAACTATTATTTGCAAGCCCTATTGAAAAAGCAAATAGTCTTTTGAAGTCATTGGAAAATAAAGAACTTTGGCAAAAAGGAGAAATTAAAACCTATTATAGTGAGTTGACGGATATTGCTAGAAATTATATAGAAGAAGCTATAGAAATTCCTGCAATGGAAAGCACAACCGACGAATTACTGTTGGAATTACGTTCGGCAATTGTGAAAAAGAAAATGAACTTATCACAAGAAACGATTGATAATTTAACGAAAGTATTAAAGCATGCTGACCTTGTGAAATTTGCGAAATCAAAACCACTAGATTTTGAAATTGCTGATGACCGAAACAAGATTGAAAAAGTAATCACAACATTAGATAAATCTATTCCAGAGCCAACGGAAGAAGAAAACATCTCAGATGTTACGAAAAAAGAGAAATATATTAAAAAACAACGCAATAAGAAAATTTCAATCGCTATTGGAATTGTTGCATTCTTACTTGTTTTTACAGGCGTATTTTTCATTGCAACAAAAGGATTTACCTATGTAAAAGATAATTTACTAGGACACGAAACAAAAGAATTATTAGAAGGAGAATGGATTAGAAGTGGTTATGGATCTCCAGCGGTAATTATTGAAACACCAAGGGTATTGAAACGTTTGGACAACGAAACACTGCCAAAAGAATTGATGGCGGTGCTACGTGAAATGCAAATGTTCTCATACGGTAGTTTAGTAGATAATTTTTATATACTAGTTTCTACTAACACCTTTAAAGAAGAGGTAGAATTAGATCTAACAGCAGCATTAAATGGAAATATCAAAATGTGGGAATTGCAAGGAGCTCAAAATATTTTGGTAAAGCAAGAAGACTATGAAACACCCGACGGTGTAAAAGGATTAAAAGCTTATGGAACAATGACAATTTTAAATCCAGTTACGAAAAAAAGCCATAAAGCATATTATGAATTATTGTTCTTTAAACAAGATAAAGGTTTACAGCAAATTATAATTGTTCATGAAGAAGGAGATACCTATGCAGATCAAATCACAAAACGTGTTTTAAACTCTGTTGAATTTAAAAAAGTAAATTAATCATGACAAATGTAAGTTTTTTAAATCCTGGATTCTTCTGGTTGTTTTTGATACTACCAGTTGCCATAGCGTGGTATTTTTGGAAAAGAAATAAACAAACTGCAACCTTAAAAATAAGTTCTGTTCAAGGATTTAAAGGAAGCCCATCCCTACTAGCAAAACTAAAACCGGTATTATTTGTATTGCGACTATTAGCCTTAAGTTCGCTTATTGTAGCAATGGCTAGACCAAGATCTGTAGATATAACTAGTAAAACCAAAAAAACACGTGGAATTGATATTGTTATGGCAATGGACGTTTCAGGAAGTATGTTGGCAAAAGATTTAAAACCAAATCGATTAGATGCTTTAAAACGTGTTGCTGGCGAATTTGTACAAGAACGTCCCAATGATAGAATTGGTTTAGTAGTATATGCAGCTGAAAGTTATACTAAAACACCAGTAACAAGTGATAAAGCAGTTGTTTTAGATGCTTTGAAAAGTGTGAAATATGATAATGTTCTACAAGATGGAACTGGAATCGGAATGGGACTGGCGACAGCTGTAAACCGATTAAAAGATAGCAAAGCAAAAAGCAGAATTATTATTCTATTAACAGATGGTGTTAATAATGCAGGATTCATAGAGCCAGTTACTGCAGCAGGCATTGCAAAAGAATACGGTATAAAAGTATATACCGTAGGAATTGGAACCAATGGAATGGCAGATTTCCCGTATGCAATTGCACCAAACGGAGAATTTCTATTCAGAAAAATGCAAGTAGAAATTGACGAAAAATTAATGAAAGATATTGCTAAAATTACAGGAGGAACCTATTTTAGAGCAACAGACAATAAAAAACTTAAAGAGATATATCAAGAGATCAATAAATTAGAAACAACAGAAGTTGAAGAATTGAAGTTTTCTAATTACGATGAGAAATACAGACCATTTGTATGGTTTGCAGGATTCTTATTATTATTTGAAATCGGATTGAGAAATACGATCTTTAGAAGTTTTATATAATCATATTCAGGACAATGTATCAATTAGAAGAAGGAAAATATTTATACTTACTATTGCTAATTCCAATTTTGGTCTTGGTCTTTTTGTATATCCAGGTATGGAAAAGAAAGAAACAGAAAGAATTTGGAGATTTAATTTTATTAAAAAAATTAAGTCCTGAGAAATCAACTTTTAAACCCATCTTGAAATTTGTAGTGCTTTTATTGGCTATTGTAGGTTTAGTTTTTGGATTAGTAAATCCAAAGATTGGAACCAAAATGGAAACGGTAAAGCGTGAAGGAATTGATATCGTATTTGCGATTGACGTTTCTAAAAGTATGTTAGCAGAAGATATTGCACCCAACCGATTAGAGAAAAGTAAACAAATCGTTTCACAAATTATTAATCAGTTAGGAAGTGATCGTATCGGAATTGTGGCATACGCCGGAAGTGCATTTCCAGTATTGCCAATTACTACGGATTACAATGTTTCCAAAATGTATTTGCAAAGTATGAATACTGATATGGTATCATCACAAGGTACTGCGATTCATGAAGCCATTAATATGGCGGCAACTTATTTTGGAGAAGACAGTGATGCCAACCGATTATTGATTTTAATATCAGACGGGGAAGATCATTCAGATGGAGCAGCAGAAGCGGCGGCAGAAGCAAATAAATTAGGGTTAAAAATTATCACAGTTGGTGTAGGAACTGAAAAAGGAGGACCAATACCCATTAAGAAAAATGGAGTAGTAGAACGCTTTTTACGTGACCGAAATGATGAGGTGGTAATTACAAAGATGAATCCAGCAGTATTGAAAGCCATTGCAGCAGGCACTAAAGGTGGCTATGTCAATGGAAGCAATACGAAAGAAGTATTAGATTATGTAAAAAATGCATTAGATAATATTGAGAAAACAGAATTTGAGAGCCAACAAATTGCAGAATTTGAATCGCAGTTTCAGTGGTTTTTAGGATTCGCTTTCTTTCTGTTGTTTATCGATATTTTCTTCTTAGAAAGAAAAACAGACTGGGTTAAGAAGATGAATTTATTCAATGAAAAAGAACAAGGAAGATAAAAATAGACGTCTTTAAAAGTCAATATGAAAATGAAAAATTTTATTTTATATAGCGTATTACTCATTTCCACGGTAGTTCTTGCCCAGGAAAAAGACAAAGCATTGTCTAAAGCCAACGAAGAATACAAAGAGAAAAAATACTACGATGCCGAAGCGAACTTCAGAATCTCTCAATCTAGAGATCCTAAAAAAGCAATAGCAACCTATAATCTAGGAAATGCAATTTATCAGATGAAACAACCTGGTGAAGCAAAATTTGTATTTGCCAAAGCCATTGAAAATGCACAAACTAAAACAGAAAAACATAAAGCCTTTCACAATTTAGGAAACTCCTTTATGCATGAAAAAAATTATGGAGCAGCAGTAGAAGCCTATAAAAATGCATTGAGAAATAATCCAACCGATGAAGAAACACGCTATAACTATGCCTTAGCAAAAGAATACCTGAAAAATAATCCAGAGAAAAATAAAGACGATAAAGACAAGGATAAAGATAAAAAAGATAAAGACAAGGATAAGAAAGACGGCGGAGACGATAAGGACAAAGGAAAAGGAGATGGTGACAAGGATAAAGGAGATAATGGTGATAATAAAGATGACAAAGGGGAAAATGGAGATAAGAAAGACAAGGGAGATAAAGGAGACCAAGATCAATCTAAATCCAAACCACAAGAAGCAGGTATTTCAAAACAACGCCTAGAGAATCTTTTGGAAGCCGTGAATAACGAAGAAAAGAAAATTCAGGATAAAATAAATGCACAAAAAGTAAAAGGTAAACCAGTACAAACCGAAAAAGACTGGTAAACAATAGAAGAACATTGATAAAGTGATTAACCACTAAAATTGATTATAAAGAATAGATTACAATGAAGAAATATGTTTTTTTATTAATATTACTCTGCTCCCAAGCGATATTGGCGCAAGTACAGTTTGAAGCGACTGTAAGCAAAAGTACGTTGGGGATTAATGAACGTCTTCGCATAGATTTCTCTATGAATGAGGATGGTGATGATTTTTCACCACCCTCTTTTGAAGGATTCAGAATCATTGGAGGACCCAATCAATCCGTGAGTTATTCTTGGATGAATGGGAAAAAATCATATAATAAAACATATTCCTATTTCTTATTACCTACGCAACGTGGTGTAGTTACAATCAAACAAGCTTCGATACAAATCGCTGGGCAAATCTATAAAACCGTTCCCCTTAAAATAACAGTAACGGCTGCAGTAGATGAATCCAAAGACCCCAATAATCCAGCCTATACAGCCGGTGAAAATTTACATTTAGTCGCAGAAGTTTCTAAAACCAACCCTTACATCAACGAGCCAATTACAATTGTATATAAAATGTACTTTAGTAATAATATCGGAATTAGGAATTGGAAAGATATAGATACACCAAAATACAATGATTTTTGGAGTCAGAATATAGAAATCAAAAATCTGGTGGCCGAACAAGGTCAATACAACGGTGAAAATTATCGTTTTGTTGTATTAAAAAGAACGGTGCTTTACCCACAAAAATCAGGTCGATTAACGATTGAACCATTAGCTTTAGATGTCGCTGTAGAAGTACCATCAAACCGAAGAGATGTTTTTGGAGGAATGATGCTTGTAAATGCAAACAAAACAATTTCCTCAGGAACCAAGATCATTAATGTAAAGGCATTACCGGAAGCAGGAAAACCAGAAGGTTTCTCTGGAGCAGTTGGGCAATTTGAGTTTAAGACAACAGCAACAAAAACAGAGTTGAAACATGGAGAATCATTAGATTTAACTGTTGCAGTATCTGGAAAAGGAAACCTGAAATTATTTTCATTACCAAAACCAGTAGTGCCATCAACTTTAGAAATGTATGATCCAGAACACAATGAAAAAGTGAATACATCATTGGCAGGAATTCAAGGAAGTGTAACCGATAAATATACGATTGTACCGCAGTTTAAAGGAAACTATCCAATTAAAGCAATGAGTTTCTCTTACTTTGATTTAAAAACAAATTCCTATAAAACCATTACCTCTCCTGAGATTATGGTAAAAGTATTAGACGGACCAACAGCAGCTACTGCTGTAGCATCCACAGATGGTGAAGCAGCTAAAGCAGGCAGTGAAGATCAATTTAGATTTATTCAGTTAAAAACGACTTTAAAACCAATTGAAAAACAAAGTTTCTTCGGGTCTAAATTATTCTACACCCTATTGCTATTACCATTCTTGTTAATCCCAATTATAGTATTAACGAAGAAGAAAAAAGAAGCAATAGATAGAGATGTAGTGGGTAATCGAATCAGAAAATCAAACCGATTAGCGAAGAAATATTTATCAGAAGCGAAAAAACAAATCAAGAACAAAGAATTGTTTTATATCGCACTGGAAAAATCATTGCATAATTTCTTAAAAGCGAAATTAAATATTGAAACCTCAGAAATGAGTAAAGATAAAATAAGTGAAATATTACTGTCCAGAAATGCAGAAGCAGCAACAGTAGACACATTTATCAATCTTACAGAAAATTGCGAATATGCCCGTTATGCACCATCATCCATGGTAGCCATTCAACAAGATTATGATAAAGCGGTTAGTGTATTATCGGAATTAGAAAAGCAAATTTAATCGCTACCATGAAAATGAAAAAAGTACTATATATATTCTTATTATTCACACAGATTTTTTGGGCACAAAATGCTTTTGAAAAAGGAAATGAATTATATCGACAAGAAAAATTCGAAGAAGCAGTTCAGTCGTATGAAAGCATTTTAAAAACAAAAAAAGAATCAGTAGAATTGTATTATAATTTAGGGAATGCCTATTATAAATTGAATAAAGTTGCACCAGCAATTTACAATTATGAAAAAGCATTATTACTAAATCCAGACAATGTTGAGGTAAAAAACAATTTGAAATTTGCCCAGAATATGACTATTGATGAGATTAAAGTAATCCCCGAAGTAGGATTTAAAAAACTAATACACGATTTCACCTCATTAGTACATTATGATACTTGGGGACGAATCACTATTGGATTAGGCTTTGGATTTCTTTTATGCTTTATTGGATACTATTTTTCTCGAATTTCACTTTCTAAAAGACTCTTTTTTGTGGGAATGATACTGCTATTAGGGTGCTTAGTGGTTAGTATTACAACCGCTATTTTTGAAAAAAACCAATACAATAAAGATCAACCTGCAATTATATTTCAAGAGCGAGTAGCAGTAAAGAATGAACCGAATGAAAAAGCAACCGACGCTATTACCATTCACGAAGGAGCCAAAGTACAGATAATTGAAACAATAGATAATTGGAGTAAAATCGAATTACAAGACAATACAGTGGGCTGGGTAATGAATGATAGTTTTAAGAAATTAAAATAAATCAATCAATATGGAATTTCAAATCAAGCAATTTAATGGAGTTCCATTAGCAGAAGTATTATCCAACGAGGTTGTCTTGTTCAAAACAGAAGATGCTTTAGATTTAATTGGAAATTGCCACTACCAGGGAGCAACAAAAATTATAATCAGAGAAGAAAATATTACCCCGGACTTTTTTGATTTAAAGACAAAGATAGCAGGGGATATCCTTCAGAAATTCTCAACCTATGCTATGCAATTAGCTATTGTAGGAGATTTTACAAAGTATCAAAGTAAAAGTCTAAATGATTTTATTTACGAAAGCAATAAACAAGGACGTATTCTATTTGTACCTTCAATAGAAGAAGCACAAGTAAAACTAACAGGAACTAAATAATTCTTTATTTTGTTTTATCAGGTGTTTCTGATTCAGGCGTAAACCATTCTTCAATCATTGGGAATATTGTAGCTGAAACTTGAAGAATAGGATTGAAGAACAAAGATTGATCTGCGGTCTCTTTTTCCATAAAAAGATTGTTGTAATTTATTTTTTGGAACAAATTCAAAACGACACTCAGGATTAAAACCATTTTGAATAAACCGAAAACACCACCAGCCAATCGATTCAGCCATCCTAAACTAGCAAAATCGGCAATCTTGGTGAAAAACTTTGCAGAAAGAATAATTGCCACAACCACAAGAATAAAAGTAAGAGCAAAAGATACAATTTCAATATTTTTGGGGGACCAAGATTCTACCCACCCACCAATAATATCACGAACTAGATAAGAGAAATGTATTGCAATGTAAATTCCGATAACTAGGGAAACCAAAGAAGCCAGCTCGACGAACAAACCTTTCCAAAGACCACGACCTATACCATAAATTAATATACCACCCAATATTATATCTAAACCACTCATTGTTCTTAATATCAAAAAATCACATCCATCATGTGAAAAAGTTATACTATAGAAAAAGAATTCCCATTATTATTTGTCTAAAAAGGGTTCTTTTTTACTGTAGAGCAAAAGTAGTAATAAAAAAAGAGTAGCCATTCATTTCAAGAAGTATTCCATGAAAGAATGAAACCGCAGCGAAATGAGTTTTAAGATATCGTAAAAGAATAAAAATCAATTACACGACAAGTGTGTATATTTGTGCATTAATTTTGAAAAATACAAAGAGATTTTTCAACCAATAATTTATATAATGTCTAGAGACGTACAATTAAAAGAACGCTGGGAACAGCTTGTCAATATATTATCAAATCAATTTGCCGACGGAGAAATTTTAGATTTAGACGCGATTATTTATTTAATCGGAGTGCAAGAATTAGGGAAAGTACATCAGAAATTCAAGAAAGATGAAAAACTGAATTTAATGCACATTGCCATTTGCCGACTATTAGAACCTTACGGATATTATGAATTTGATTATTTTGACGAAGAAGGTTGGCCACATTACAATGTGAAAGAAGAATTACCACCCTTAAAAGCAGGTGAACAATCTGTGCTGATGAAAGAAGCAATTGTGAGTTATTTTTTAGAGAAACAAGTGATTTCATAAGAAGAATAGAACGAATTAGAAGTAAGAGTAAAAGAAAGTTAAAGCCAGTTGAAGGATTGTCAGATCGATATTTTTAACGAATGAAGCGACTGAGTAGGACACTCAACTAAATTTTTTTACTTAAATTTGCAGACAATTGAGAAAGAAAAATGGTAAATAAGATTAAAGAGTTGATTGTTGAAGCGGAAGCATTTCAGACTCAAAATAAAGAAGAATTAGAAGCATTCAGAATTAAATTTTTAGGTAAAAAAGGACTTTTAAATGACTTTTTTACTGAATTTAAAACGGTGCCTAACGATCAGAAAAAAGAGTTTGGACAAGTAATCAATCAATTGAAAAATGCAGCTCAGGATAAAGTAAACAGTATCCAAGAAGCATTAGAAAGTAAAGAAGAAATCAAAGGATTTTATGGGGATTTAACGCGTCCATTTGAACCAATGAGCATTGGGTCACGCCACCCTATATCTTTAGTGAAAAACCAGATTGTAGATATATTCTCAAGTGTTGGATTTAACCTTTCTGAAGGACCAGAAATCGAAGACGACTGGCATAACTTTACAGCTTTAAATTTACCAGAATATCACCCTGCAAGAGATATGCAGGATACTTTCTTTATACAAACAAATCCTGATGTGTTATTACGTACACAAACATCATCAGTACAAGTGCGTTATATGGAAAATAACAAACCGCCAATTCGTACCATCTCTCCAGGTAGAGTATTTCGTAACGAGGCAGTTTCATCACGTTCACACTGTATATTCCATCAAGTAGAAGGATTGTATATTGATAAAGATGTATCATTTGCTGATTTAAAACAAACATTGTTATACTTCACAAAAGAAATGTTTGGAAAATCAAAAATCCGATTACGTCCCTCTTATTTCCCATTTACTGAGCCAAGTGCTGAGGTAGATGTATACTGGGGTCTGAAAACAGAAACCGACTACCGTATTACAAAAGGAACAGGATGGCTTGAAATTATGGGATGCGGAATGGTAGATCCTAATGTATTGCAAAACTGTGGTATCGATTCAACAAAATATAACGGATTCGCTTTCGGTATGGGTATTGAGCGTATTGCTATGCTTTTATACCAAATCAGCGATATTCGTATGTTCTATGAAAATGATGTTCGTTTCTTAGAGCAATTTAAGTCAAGTATTTAAATTATATAATAATATAAAACGGGTAATCCATAGTATGGGTTACCCGTTTATAGTTTAACTATTTCCAGATAGTTTTAAAATTTCCCAATAATGAAAAAAGATATCATCATTCCCGTAGTAGAAAACATCCATATCGCAGCCATTCAGGAATGGAACGATGATTTTATGGAAAAAACATGGTATGCCTATTTGGTAAACGATAGCGATTACAACTTAGAAAGTGTGATGATTGTATCTAAAGCCTATGGAACATTGGATGGTGAAATGCGAAAAACATCATTACTACGACATGCATTTCTTTCTGTAGAACCAGTTACAGCAGTGAAAATAGAACTGATAGAAAACAGTGTGTTGGCACTAAACAATGAATTTATGGTTACCTTCTTCATTGGCAATACACTATATGATAAGAAGTATATTTTTAAAGCAAATTCAATTGACGAAGCAGTAGTTGAAGAAGTTCCGGTACTATTTAAAGACGGAATAATGATCAGCTAAATTGTTTTTGAATAAAAAGTAAAAGATAAATAGTAACTTGTGAAATCTATTTAATACGATATTCACATGATTAAAAATATGTTTTTTATGGCAATAGCATTGGTAACAACAATGCTAAATGCTCAATCGGATTTTCTAAAAGTTGACCCAACGACAAAAGAACTGAGTTTAACTTTAGCTGGTGCAGAACATTTATCGGAGTTGCCCTTGAAATGTATGAATCAGGAATTTCCTAATAAGGCAAACCATACCGCCTCTTCCGAAAAAGATTTTGTTCTATTACCCCACGAATTACACCCTTCTTTTTATGGCTGCTTTGACTGGCATTCGTCTGTACATGGACATTGGATGCTAGTACGTCTATTAAAAAGTTTTCCGAATATGGCCAATGCTGCCGAAATCAGAGAAAAACTAAACACAAACTTTCAAGCCGATAAATTAAAAACTGAAGCAAGGTATTTCGATGATTATGAAACAGCAAAATTATTTGAACGTACCTATGGATGGGCTTGGATATTAAAATTAGATCAGGAATTAGCAACATGGGATGATCCACAAGCGCAACAATGGCATAAAAATTTAAAACCATTAACCGATAAAATCGTTTCACTTTGGATGAATTTCTTGCCAAAACAAACCTATCCAAATCGTACAGGAGTACATCCTAATACGGCATTCGGATTAGTATTTGCCTTAGATTATGCTCGATTTACACAACAAAAAGAGTTTGAGGAAATCATCGTTCAGAAATCAAAAGACTATTATTTAGCGAATAAAAATGCTCCAGCGAACTTTGAACCCGATGGAACAGACTTCCTTTCTCCAAGTTTAGAAGTAGCCGATTTAATGCAGCGCATATTACCACAAAAAGAATTTGTAACATGGTTTGATGCCTTTTTTACAAAAGGAGGCCTAGACAACGTCCTAAAAATGCCGTACGTGAGTGATCGAACAGATTATATGATTGTTCATCTAGATGGATTGTGCTTAAGTCGAGGATGGTGTATGAAGTCTATTGCAGGTAAATTACCTAAAAGTGATAAGAGAAGAGCACAATTATTAAAAAGTTCAATAGAACACATCAGCAAAACAATTCCGCATATTGCAAATGGAAATTATGGAGGAGAACACTGGTTAGCCTCTTTTGCAGTATATGCACTAGGGAATAATTAAACCCAGAAATACTATAAAATAAAAATCCCCGATAAGTAATTATCGGGGATTTTTTTATGAGATCAGATCGATTACTGTAAAGCCTGTCTTAAATCTTCAATTAAATCTTCAGCATCTTCGATACCAACACTTAGACGGATTAAAGAATCTACAACCCCTGTTTTTTCACGCTCTTCTTTTGGAATAGAAGCATGAGTCATACTTGCTGGGTGACCCACTAATGATTCTACTCCACCTAATGATTCAGCTAAAGTGAAAACTTTTAAAGCCTCCAATGTTTTGATCGCTTCATCATAGTTATTTCCTTTTGTAGTGAAAGAAATCATACCACCAAAGTCCTTCATTTGTTTTTTAGCAATTTCATGATTTGGGTGACTTTCAAAACCTGGCCAATATACTTTTTCTACTTTTGGATGAGTAGCCAAGTATTCAGCAACAGCCTTACCATTTTCACAATGACGCTGCATTCTGATGTGTAAAGTTTTAATTCCTCTTAAAACTAAGAAACTATCCATAGGACCACAAACAGCACCACTTGCATTTTGAATGAAATATAATTGATCAGCCAATTCCTTGTCTTTCACAATTAAAGCACCCATGACAACATCAGAGTGTCCACCTAAATATTTTGTAGCAGAATGCATAACGATATCAGCGCCAAGCTCCAAAGGTCTTTGTAGATAAGGTGTTGCAAACGTATTATCAACAGCTAGTAAAACATTGTGTTTTTTAGCAATACGAGAAGTTTCAATAATGTCAATAATATTCATCATCGGATTTGTTGGTGTTTCAACCCAAATCAACTTCGTATTTGCATTAATATATTCTTCTATTTTTGAGGCATTTTGCATTCCAATGAAATGAAATTTAACGCCATAACGCTCAAATATTTTAGTGAATAAACGGTAAGTACCACCGTAAAGATCATTCGTAGAAATTACTTCATCACCAGGATTAAGCAATTTGATAACAGCATCAATTGCAGCAAGTCCTGATCCGAAAGCCAAACCAAAACTTCCATTTTCAATACTAGCCAATCCATTCTCTAGAGCAGTTCTTGTAGGATTTGCAGTTCTTGAATATTCATATCCTTTGTGCGCTCCAGGTGAAGTTTGTGCATAAGTCGATGTTTGATAAATAGGAGGCATTACAGCCCCTGTAGCAGGATCATGGTGTTGACCACCATGTATAACTTTGGTGTTAAACTTCATATAAATATTTTTTAGATTCCAAATAATAGCACAAATTTACCGTTTAATTTTCTGTTAACAACAACCAAAATACTACCTTTATATTTAATTAACACTTTTTTGAGATGAAGCAAATATTCCCATTACTATTAGTACTTTTTGTAGCTGTTGGCTGTACGAAAGATAAATTGGAGTTTACAGAACAAGTCTATGAACAAAAATCAACATTGCCATGTCAGGAAAATTGCCCTACTGTAACAGTGAAAATTCCAGTAGCAAAAAATGGAAAAGTTGTTTCTGATAGTATCAATAAAAGAATATTCGGAGTTTTGAGAGATATTATCTATTTCGGAGAAGAACCTTATGCAGCAACCGATTACAAGCAATTGTTAGACTCATTCATCCAATCATACGATGATATGAAAACAAAATTCCCAAAAGAAACTATTGGATGGGAAGCCAAAGTAGAAGGAGCAGTAGTCTATAAATCAGATAGTATCATAAATATTAAACTGACACATTATAGCTACACGGGTGGGGCACATGGATATAGTGGTGAACGTTCCCTTATTTTTAATGCTAAGACAGGAAAAATAATTCCAAACGATCAATTGTTCAATGACATCAATGGATTTAAAGCCTTTGCGGAGAAAAAATTCAGAGAAAAATATCAAATACCCGAAAATGTATCCATAAATGCAACAGGACTAATGTTTGAAGAAGACGTATTTGCATTGCCAGGAAATATATTCTATACCGATAAAGGTTTATTATTGTACTACAATGTATACGAAGTAGCTTCGTATGCCGATAGAGAAAAAGAACTTTTGTTACCTTACAATGAAATTGAAAAATACCTGAAAATAAAATAATTTTCGATTTCAGTTTTATTAATTTATTTTCGCAACATGAATAAAATATACTACCTAGCGTCTTGTGATACCTGTAGGAAAATCATAAAGTCGTTACCGAATACACAGAAGTTAGCCTTCCATGATATTAAGCAAGACCCAATTACCGAAGCACAATTGGAAGAAATGCATGCATTAGCAGGAAGCTATGAAGCGCTATTCAGTAAAAGAGCACAATTATACAAATCATTAGATTTGAAAAATAAAGCACTGACAGAAGCAGATTATAAAAAATATTTGCTAGAACATTATACTTTTTTAAGTCGTCCAGTATTTATTATTGATGGACAAATCTTCATTGGAAACAATCAGCAAACGATTAATAAAGTAATTGCACTTTTAGCTTAAATGTCCAAAAGGCATTGGGCACTTATTGCAGCCTTAATGGTTTCAATAATCTATGGTATAACCTTTACCATAGCAAAAGATGTAATGCCAGAATATGTAGAACCGTATGCTTTTATTGTACTAAGAGTAGGCGGTTCAACACTTTTATTTTGGTTAGTAGGAATACTAATGCCAAAAGAAAAAATCAGCCTGAATGATTTTCCACGAATTGTAGCTGCAGCTCTCTTTGGCGTAGCACTCAATATGCTTACTTTCTTTAAAGGATTAAGTTATACTTCACCCATAAGTGCTTCGGTAATTATGGTCACCACACCCATTATAGTACTTGTGTTATCAGCATTAATCATTCGAGAAAGAATGGAATTCCGAAAAATTATTGGAATACTATTAGGGCTCATAGGGACCGTGATTCTAATCCTATATGGGAAGTCCATTGGGAAAGCAACCAATGCAAGTTGGGGGAACTTTTTGGTCTTCGTAAATGCAGTTTCGTATGGGTTTTACCTCATTATAGTCAAAAAATTAATGGATAAATACAATGCTTTTACCTTTGTAAAGTGGATTTATTTATTTGGATTCCTCATGGTGTTACCCTTTGGTTATCAAGAGTTAAAACAGATTGATTGGACAGGAATTCCAAATAGTATTGCTATGAAAATTGTGTTTGTCGTTATCATTTCTACATTCCTCACATACTTGCTTAATTTACTGTCAATGAAAACATTAAGTCCTACAACGGTAGCTGTTTTTATCTATCTGCAACCCTTATTTGCTACGGTTTTTGCCATCGGATTAGGGAAAGATCAACTTACAGTAGTTAAGGTTTTGTCGGCATTCTTGATTTTTTCGGGAGTCTATTTGGTCACGCAAAAGAAAAAGAAAATCATCGCATAAAATACTTGCTGTTCTAAAAAAGCAGTGAATACGCTATCAAAATACTATTTTCGTTACCTTTGTTGTAATTTTTATAAATCTTTATGATACAATCAATGACCGGTTTTGGAAAAGCAACATTACAATTGCCAACCAAAAAAATAACAATAGAAATAAAATCTCTCAATAGCAAAGGCATGGATTTAAACGTTAGAATGCCTTACGTTTATAGAGAAATGGAATTAGGACTACGCAATCAAATTTCACAAAAATTAGAAAGAGGGAAAGTAGATTTCTCCTTGTATATTGAAGTGACAGGAGAGGAAACATCTTCAAAAATTAATATTCCTATTGTTAAAGCTTACATCAGTCAATTACGTCAGGTAGTAGATGGAGATGAAACGGAATTATTGAAAATGGCTGTTAGAATGCCAGATGCAATGAAGACAGAGCGTGATGAAATTGATGAGAATGAATGGAAGCAAATTCAAACGGTGATTGATGAGGGATTGAATAATATTCTGAATTTCCGTGCATCAGAAGGAGCATCACTTGAAAAAGAATTTAAATTACGTATTGCCAATATACAATCACTGATGAATGATGCTGTGGCACTAGACCCAGAGAGAGTTCAAGCGATTAAAGACCGATTACAAAATGCTATTGAAGAGTTGAAAGTCAATGTAGATGAAAACCGATTTGAGCAAGAATTGATTTATTATCTTGAGAAATTGGATATAACTGAGGAAAAAGTACGTTTGGAAAATCACTTGAAGTATTTCTTAGAAACACTTGCAGGAAATGAAGCTAATGGAAGAAAATTAGGTTTCATTACACAAGAAATGGGAAGAGAAATAAATACTATGGGATCAAAATCGAATCATGCGACCATGCAGAAATTAGTGGTTCAAATGAAAGACGAATTAGAAAAAATAAAAGAACAAGTTTTAAACGTACTATAATTAACTATCTTAGTTACCTATTGCAACATAACAACGACAACAACAATGACTCAAGGCAAACTACTTGTATTCTCTGCTCCATCTGGATCGGGTAAAACAACCATAGTAAGACATCTTTTAGAACAAAAAGAATTGCATTTAGATTTTTCTATTTCTGCAACCTCACGCTATAAAAGAGAGAATGAAATTGACGGAAAAGATTATTATTTTATTACACCAGAAGAATTTGAACAAAAGATAAAAGAAAATGCTTTTGTAGAATATGAAGAAGTATATAAAGATAATTTTTACGGAACATTAAAAAGTGAATTAGAACGCGTTTGGAGTGAAAACAAACACGTTATATTTGATATTGATGTGATTGGCGGATTGAATATTAAAAAACAATTTCCAGAACAAACACTAGCTGTATTTGTTAGCCCTCCATCTGTAGAAGAATTAGAAAAAAGATTGCGATTCAGAAATACGGAAAGCGACGAAAAGATACAAATGCGTATTGATAAAGCCGAACGCGAAATTGCAACGTCAAGCCAGTTTGATGTGATCCTAGAAAATCACGATTTAGAGACGGCAAAAAAAGAAGCATACGAATTGGTTGCTGCATTTTTAAAAAAATAAGACCAACAGAACCTAGAACAAGAATATAGATTAAAAGTAGCATAAATGAAAATCGGATTGTATTTCGGCACATTCAACCCCATTCATTCTGGGCATATGATTATTGCAAATCATATGGCAGAATTCTCCGATTTAGATCAGGTTTGGATGGTGGTAACCCCACATAATCCGTTAAAAAATAAAAATACTTTATTGGATGATTATCAACGTTTGGAAATGGTTTTCTTAGCCACAGAGAATTTTGAAAAAATACAACCGTCCGATATTGAGTTTAAGTTGCCACAACCAAACTATACTATAAATACACTGGTTCATTTACAAGAACGTTATCCTTCCCATCAATTTTCTTTAATTATGGGAGAGGATAATTTGAAGTCATTTCATAAATGGAAGAATCACGATATGATTTTACAGAACTATGAAATATACGTATACCCAAGAATTTCGGGAGATGTAATGAGTCCAACCCTTGAAGACCATCCGAAAATTCATAAAATTGATGCCCCAATAATTGAAATATCATCCACTTTTATTCGTGAAAGCATCAAGAATGGTAAAAATGTTGCACCACTTTTAGATCCAAAAGTTTGGGAATACATCGATCATAATAATTTCTATAAAAAATAATTTCCTACAATCAGTTTTGATTCTTTAGAAAGCTAAATTCATTGCGTTTTGAGCTGCTATACTATAGATGTCAATTTTGATTTCTTAACAATCCTTTATTATTCCTTCGAAAAAGCATTACTTAACTTTGTATAAAAATATACATATATACTATGCAAAACTTCGAATTATATAATCCAACGAATCTAATCTTTGGAAAAGGTGAGATTGCGAAAATAAGTAAACTAATCCCTCAAAATAGTAAAGTACTGGTCGCTTACGGAGGAGGAAGTATTTTTAAAAATGGAGTTTACGATCAGGTAAAAGCCGCTTTGAAAGGTTTCGACTTTGTTGAGTTTGGCGGAATTGAGCCCAACCCGCATTTTGAAACATTAATGAAAGCAGTAGCGTTTATTAAAGAACAAAAAGTAGACTTTATTCTAGCAGTAGGAGGAGGTTCTGTAATAGATGGTGTAAAATTCATCAGTGCTGCGGTAAACTTCGAAGGAGATCCATTGGAGATTTTACACAAACGCTTGCGTATTGAAGACAATGCAATGCCATTTGGTACAGTATTAACGTTGCCAGCTACAGGAAGTGAAATGAATTCGGGGTCGGTAGTGACAATTAAGGCAACACAAGAAAAGTTATCTTTTGGTGGACCAGCATTATTTCCACAATTTTCTATTTGTGATCCTACTGTAATTGCGTCTTTACCCAAAAGACAAATCCAGAATGGAGTAGTAGATGCCTATACACATGTAATGGAACAATATCTTACCTACAAGCACGAAGGATATTTACAGGATCGAATAGCCGAAAGCATTTTGCAAACCTTAGTGGAGATTGGACCTAAAGTGGTAGAAAACCCTACAGATTATGCTTTAGCATCAAACTTTATGTGGTGTTGTACAATGGCATTGAATGGATTAATCCAAAAAGGAGTTCCAAGTGACTGGGCAACCCACATGATTGGACATGAATTAACTGCATTGTACGAGATTGATCATGCGAGAACATTAGCAGTTATTGCACCAAGTCTATACACAGTAATGTTTGATACTAAAAAAGAAAAACTAGCACAATACGGAGAAAGAATCTGGGGATTAAAAGGAGATGTAGAGACTGTGGCAAAACAAGCTATTGAAAAAACAGAAGCTTTCTTCCATACTATGGGAATGGATACGAAAATCTCTGACTATACAAAAGAATACCAAAACACATCCGATTTTATTGTGAAACGTTTTGATGAAAGAGGATGGAAAGGACTTGGTGAAAGACAAAACATTACACTAGATAAAGTGAAAGCCATTGTTGAAATGAGTTATTAAACCATTTTTTTACGGTACAATAAATGGATTTTGAATCCAGTAAAAAGGCGCTCTCGAATACTTCAAGAGCGCCTTTTCAAAACACCAAAAACAAAATTTAACTAACTTTTATACTGCTAAAAATATCGACCGAAGATTGTTGTATAAATGATAGGGTATTATACAAAATCCTGATTTATATACATTTATATAACGAAAGGAATAGAAATATAATTGCGCCACAAATCATAAAAAAAAGTTAAAATTAACATCTTAGAAAAAGCTGAACAAGGCAAATCGCAATAACTTCCCTTAGAATAGCTAGCGAAAACGTTTTCTTACGTTCTAATCCTTCCTTTTTATCGGTATTTTAAGTACTTTTGGCGAATAAATGTATATACGAAATGAGTGAACATCCAAAATTTGCCGTTATTGGTGGCGGTAGTTGGGCGACAGCTATTGCAAAAATGTTGTGTGTAAATCTTCCAGAGATTGCGTGGTATATGAGAAGTACAATGGCTATTGAACATTTGAAAGCCTACCATCACAATCCAAATTATTTAAGTTCAGTCGAATTTAATATTAATAAGCTAAAACTGACCAGTGATATCAACGAGGCTATAGCTTATGCCGACTATATTATTTTTGCAATACCATCTGCTTTTTTAGGTGGAGAATTGGAAAAAATGACCGAAAGTTTAGAAGGAAAAGTAATCTTTTCGGCGATTAAAGGAATTGTGCCAGAAACAAGCCTGATTGTAGGAGAACATTTCCATGTACAATACGATATTTCATATGATAACATCGGAGTTATTACAGGACCGTGCCATGCAGAAGAAGTAGCACTAGAGCGATTATCATACTTAACGATTGCTTGTGCGAATGAAGACAAAGCAAAAGTAATTGCAAAATACCTATCAGGGAATTATATTAAAACGAAAATATCCGATGATATTATCGGTACAGAATATGCTGCAATGTTAAAGAATATCTATGCAATAGCAGCAGGAATAGCACATGGATTAGGATATGGAGATAATTTCCAATCTGTATTAATGAGTAATGGAATTCGCGAAATGAAGAAATTCATTCGCAAAGTACATAAGATGAAACGAAATATTAATGACTCTGCCTACTTAGGAGATTTGTTAGTTACAGGATATTCCTTATTTTCACGCAATCGTATGTTTGGAAACATGATTGGGAAGGGCTATACAGTAAAATCGGCGATGATGGAGATGAGTATGGTTGCAGAAGGATATTATGCCACAAAGAGCGCTTATTTGCTAAATGAAGAATACAAAGCAAAGACTCCGATAATAAATGCAGTATACAGCATTCTTTATGAAGGAAAAGAAGCCAAAAAAGTTTTTAAGAAACTTACGGATAAATTGGATTAAATTAGGTTATACCTACTCTATACTTGAAAACCCATAGCATTTTGTTATGGGTTTTTGCTTAGATACATTTTACGTATAAAAAAATCGGTTGCTAGATTCTAGCAACCGATTCCTATTTTTTAATACGGAGTAAGCAGAAAGCCTATTGTATTTTTGTTATCGAATTAACAAAATTCGTTGTAAGCATCCTTAAGGTTTTCAGCGATTAATTCCGCTGGACGACCCTCAATATGATGACGCTCTAACATATGTACTAATTCACCGTCTTTGAATAATGCCATACTTGGAGAAGAAGGAGGGAAAGGGAACATAAATCCTCTAGCTGCATCAACAGCCTCTTTATCTACACCTGCAAAAACAGTGATCAAATGATCTGGTTTTTTATCGTTGTGTAAACTCATTTTTGCTCCTGGGCGTGCATTTGCTGCAGCACAACCACAAACAGAATTAACAACCACTAAAGTTGTTCCTGTTTTTCCGATAGCCTTTTCTACTTGATCGGCACTATGTAATTCTTCAAAACCTACGTTCGCTAAATCAGCACGCATTGGTTTTACCATTTCTTCTGGATACATAATCTTTTAATTTAAGGTTGAAAGTTTCTGAACCGCAAAGTTACAAAGTTTTAATGGTTGAAAAACGTCTTAACTCATAAAGAATTGTTATTGTTAAGCAACAGCTTTCTTTTTGTTGGACTTCTTCATTTTATTCAACCAAATAAAAATTCCAGTTACAGGTAAACTTGTCGCAATCAAACAAGCAATAAAATATATTATTTTTGAGGTAAGTCCGTAGATATCACCCAAATGGATTGATTTCATCTGTGAAGCCAGTTTGTCTCCAAATGCCTTTTCAGCAAAAATTTCTTTTTTTAATATTTTCCCACTGAATTGATCAAAAACTAATCGATCATTTGCAGTCTCATTAAATTTACTACCATCAATTTTACTTACCTCAATAGCATCCTCTGCAGACTTTGGAATTGAAATGGTTGTTTTACCCTGATACGGTAATATACTGTCACTTACTTTTAAGAAATAAGTAGAAGATAAAGCCTCTTGATTTTCAACAATCGTAGAATTCAATTTTTTCTCATTTCGCTGATAGAATACCTTTTTGCCTAAAATGGCACTTAAACCGTCTCTATACCAATCAAAAGACCAGTTTAATCCACTTAACGCTAATATTAAAACAATAAGGAAGGTGTAGAAACCTAAAGTGTTATGCAAGTCATGATTGATACGTTTCCAATTGGCACTAAATTTTATCTTGAAACCAGGCTTTAAACTCTTAAAACCTTTGATTTTTTTAGGCAACCATAAGTATAAACCAGAAATCGTCAATAAAACAAAGATGAGTGTAGCAATACCAACAATAGGTCTTCCGATGGATTCATCTAATAGTAACCAACGGTGCATTTTGAAAAAAAACATAAAAAAATCTTTGGAAGGACTATCCCCAGAACCCAATACCGTATTGTTATAAGGATTAATATAAAAAGTCTTTCCTCTTTTATCTTCTTTTCCTTTCGAAACCTGTAACTCATAAGGTTTGTGCGGATTGTCATAAAAAGAAACACGCGTTACTTTACCTTGAGCACTCTCTTCTGTAGATTTGATAATAGCATCAAATGAATTTTGATTTTCGGAAATGGTTTCGATATGAAACTTTTCAGGCTCAATCCATTGTTCAATTTCAGTTCTGAAAGTATAAATGGTACCGCTTAAGCAAACCAAAAATAAGACTAGCGAGCTTCCAACACCCAACCAAAGGTGAATGTCATTGATGAATTTTCTAAAAGTATAACCTTGCTTTTTCTTCATTAGAATAAGTTTATGATTCAGTTTTTTTATGTTGCTTAGGTGTTTTTTGATTAAACCCGAAAAACGGCTCTTCAGCGAATGCTGAAAAACCGTTTTTTAAATTAGGTATGTAGGTATTAGAATCTGTACGTCAATATACCTGAGAAATTCATTGGATCAATTTGATTAATGTAAGCGGTACGGTAAGCATTGTAACCTACTTCATCGAAGATATTGTTTACAATAAAACGAACATCCCAGTTACGATTAATTACATAACCTGCTTGAAAATTCACAGTTGTATAGGCTTTCATATCAAATGGTTTTTGATTTGCAATCATTCCTTCATGCGTTGGAGTTGTTGCCCAATCATTCATTGGTCGATCTCCAATATAATAAACACCAAAACCTAATGATAATCCTTCAAGATCATTGTTTTCAAAAGTGTAGTTTGCCCAAGCATTGAAGGTGTGTTTAGGAGTATTCAATGGAGATGAATTTCGTACATAAGCAGTATGATCTTTATATTTTGCATCGATAAAAGAATATCCAGTAATCACTTCTAAGTTTGGTAAAATTCTACCAGAAAGTTCTACTTCAACACCTTTGCGCTCATCATTTCCTCCTTTTTGATAATATCCTGTAGCAGTCCAATCTTGATTATAAACGGCCATGTTCATATCCTTATTATTGATTTTGAAGAACGTGAAGTTAAAACGTAAACGATCATTAATCCATGATGTTTTCCATCCTGCTTCCAATTGATCCCAACGTTCGTTTCCTAATTCTTCTCCGTTTTGTCCAACTCTAGATGAATTTCTTGGGTTTGAACTATTCGTATAAGAAGCAAAGAAGTTGATGTTTTTAATTGGAGAAATCATAATCCCTCCTAATGGGTTCCAAGCATCGTTTTTAGTTGTTCCTAAAGCTAGACTTTCAGTGAATTCTACTGAGCTATAACGTACCCCAATAAAAGTCTTAAACCATTTGGTCCAAGTGGTAACTCCTTGAGCTAAAAGACCAAATCCTCTTGTGCTAGAATCGTATAGTGTCGGTGTACCTAAACTTACAGCACTACCATTTAATCCTTGAGCCGGAATATTATTGTTGATGGGTTGGAAAACATCAATAATATCAATATTCCCTGATGTAGCATTTAAAGTGCTTAATTTATTTTTATTGTAATCCATTCCTACTTGGAAGGTGTGTTTAATAGAACCCGTTTGTAAATCTTGTGCAACCAAATCCAATTGTAACACTTCATTTATATCTTTTCTATTACTTGTGCTGATGGTTCTGTATCGTTCATTAAAATTCGTTAAGGCTGTAGCCCCTCTTCCAGATGACAAGGCAGCACCTGTATCACCAAGTTCTAAATCAGATTTAAAATAAGCTGCTTTTACAGAGAAAACATCGTTTATTTTTCGATCTAAACGGATTGCATATGTTGCATTTTTTGTTGTAGAACGATCTTTCTTGAATCCTAAAAATTGACTGTTTGGTAATGCATAGATTGCATTAATATCGTTAGAAGCTAAATTTACCGTTCCTACATCTGGTGTACGGCTATCATCTAGATAATCCATTTCTACAGTAATCATTGTTTTGTCGTTTGCTTTCCAAGCTAATGATGGATTCACATATAAACGTTGATTACTCACTAAACTTCTATAACTATCACGAGTTTCATAAGCACCGTTTAAACGGAAAGCAATTTTCTCATTATCATCAATAGGACCGTACACATCAAATTGAGGTCTGAATTGTCCCCAACTTCCAGCACGCATTGACACATTTCCTCCAGAAGTAAATTTTGGTGTTTTTGTAACAATGTTGATTACTCCCCCAGGACTTCCAATATCTGTAGCAACACCTTGTGTAATTGCTGCCACTCCTTTTAAAACTTGGATGTTATCAATTCCTGCAGCATCCGTTAAAATTCCAACCCCTCTAAAATCGGAATTTACACGGACTCCATTTTTTAAGATAGGAATTCCTCTATAACCACGTGAACCCATGCTTTCTCTTTTGTTTCCATAAGAAGCAAAAGCATATACACCGGGTACATTACGAGTCGCCTCAGTAATGGTTAAAGCCCCTTGTTGTTCAATTACTTTCTCAGATATGATTGAAATACTTTGTATTTGTTCATTTGGTTTTAAAGGCAAACGAGTAAGATTTTGTAATTTTTCAGGTTGCTTGTTTCGAACCCCAAAAACTTCAACCTCTTGTAGTTCTTGATTTGCGAAAGCTAATTTTGCATTGTGTATTGTGACAGGCTTGTCAATTTGAATAGTTACATACTGATCATTGAAGCCTACAATTGAGATTCTTACTTTATAGCTTCCATAGGCTAAATTGTCAATCGTATAATTTCCATTACTATCCGATGTAGTATTAATGTTGTGTTCTAGAACAATAATATTTGCATTTGATACCAAAAGATTTTCTTGGTTTGAAATACGTCCTTGTAGTTTTCCGCTTTGTGCCATACCCATCACACTGACGAATAAGCATAAAACTGCTGTGTAGATAAATTTCATTTCAATTTTATTTAGACTTAATATAAACAGTACAAAAGTATTATTCTTTTGAGATAATCTTAGTCTTTTTTTAAGATTTATTTTGGATAAAAAGCTTAAACAAGGTGTTTTCAGGGGTTTAAGATGTGTAATTTGCAACAAAAACATGTATTTAGCGCATGTTTTTAATAATTACACAAAAATGTTAATAATGGAATTATACTACTAAAGAATAAAGGATATGTTAACTAAAGGTTAAGTAAATTTCTAATATGATAAAATAATGCCCATATAAATGGCTTTTTCGGACATTTTGAAATCACTTTTAAATCTTCCATGAAAGTTGTTTTTTCATCTAAAAATTTAAAAATGAGCGTAGAATTTCCTTTTTGAAACAAGGAAGAGAAGATTTTTGAACCTAAACTATTTTTTTGATCGAGGATATAAAGTAGCAAGACATCGTAATACCAGAATTTATTTTTTTTATAAAAATGAGATAAATCAGAATGATGCTCTAGATATTGAATTAAGGATTTAGATTTCCGATGAGAATTCATAAATGTGTACCCTGTACTGGCTTTGGTCCATCCACCAGCAGTACCGATGTGTAGGATGTGTTTTGAATTGTGTTTCCAAAAAGGATAAGCTGTCATTGGGATACTTCCCTTTTCGGTTTCAGTTATTTCATATTCTGTAATACCCAATTGCAATAGATATTCCTTGAGGGCCGATTCATATTCTTCAAGCTTTAGTAATTGGTGGGAGAACAAAGTATATTCAACTAATGCCTCATTTGCAGTGAGTGGCATTACATACATAAAACGAGTGTTTCCATTTTGCGGAACACTGAAATCCATAAAGGTTGCCTTATTCGGATTGAATGACGTAGTATTAGTTTTAATATACCATCCTACAAAATGTTGTTGTATCAGAGGATATTTTTTATTGTTCTCGGTCCATTTCGGTTGGTAGATACTATTGAAAACTTTATCTGCTTTGAAATTTTCCTGCTCAGTACGAACAATCACATGATCATCATGTGCTACAAAATTGACAACAGCTTGTTGTATAAAGGTAATATTTGTTTCTGCAGTAAGAATAGTAAAAATGTAGTTGTAAAAATCGATACCCTGAATCATTTTATACACATAAGGATCAAAAGTAATATCCGTTTCTAATGCTACATCTTTAAATAAAGCATGCGACCATTTCTGAGTTACAATGGAATCCCACGGACTATTTTTTTCTTCCCAGAAGCACCATGTTCGATCATTTGTCTTTTTAGCATCCAGATCAATCAGTAGAATGCTTTTGTTTTTGAATTTTCCAGAAAGTACCATTTCATAGGCTGTCATTAATGCAGCTGCTCCTGTTCCAGTGAAGATGTAATGGTAGTGTTTCATAGCGAAACAAAAGTAAACATAAGTTTTTTAAAATGATATTTTAAAGCGCTTTGATCCTAATGATTTGGTTCTGAATAGGTATTGTTTTTTAGTTTATTCTAAAACAAAAAATGACTAATTGTTAAATTATAAAAATAATTCAAATAAATATTTTTTAGTCTTGTCTAAATTTATAGTTTTGCAAAACTAATTTTAACCAATTATAATGAAAAAATTATTTTTTATACTACTCTTTCTATGCAGTACTCCACTTGTTTTTGGACAAACAGGAAGTATAAAAGGAAAAGTAATTTTGCAGGGAGGAGGCATTGAATATGCCAATATAAATCTCTCGGTAATACAAGTGAATCAAACCACAGATGCTAATGGAGAATATGAAATCAGGGAAATTCCATTTGGGACATATGTTTTGACCATAAGTTATACGGGAACTAAAACGATCATCAAGAAAATTACAATAAATAATACTGAGCCAGTAGTAATCAATGCAAAATTGGAAGATGATAATACTAATTTAGACGAAGTAGTGGTAACAGGGACAATGCGTGAAGTGAGTCGATCCAAAAGCCCAGTACCCGTAGAAGTTTATACGCCAAAATATTTTCAGAAAAATCCAACACCCAGTTTATTTGAGGCTGTAGGAATGATTAATGGAGTAAAACCACAATTGAATTGTAATGTTTGTAACACCGGAGATATACACATTAATGGAATGGAAGGTCCTTATACAATGATCTTAATTGATGGAATGCCAATTGTAAGTTCTTTATCAACGGTATATGGATTAAGTGGAATTCCAAATAGTTTGATTGAACGCGTTGAGGTGGTAAAGGGTCCTGGATCATCATTATACGGATCGGAAGCGATGGGAGGAATTATCAATGTGATTACTAAAAATCCATTGAATGCACCATTAGTAAGTTTTGATGTGAATGGGACCAATTGGCAAGAATACAGTGTTGATGCATCGGTAAAATTCAGAAAAGGAAAAGCAACCAGTTTATTAGGATTAAACTATTATAATTATCAGAATCCGGTAGATAAGAACAATGATGGCTTTACAGACGTAACACTTCAAAACCGTATTTCGGTTTTCAATAAATGGAATTTTGAACGAAAAGACAACCGAATTGCAAGCATAGCAGCCCGTTATGTTTATGAAGATCGATGGGGAGGACAAATGACTTTCAGACCTGCTTTACGTGGAAGCGATCAAATTTATGGAGAAAGCATTTATACTGCCAGAACAGAAGTGATAGGAATGTATCAATTGCCATTAGAAGAAAAAATTTATACACAGTTTTCGTATAATTTTCATGATCAAAATTCATGGTATGGGAAAAATCCATTTATGGCAAAACAACAAGTTGCTTTTGCGCAAGCTTATTGGGATAAACAATTAAATGAAAGCCATAATTTATTGGTAGGTGCGACATTTAGATACACTTATTATGATGATAATACACCAGGGACAAGATCGGCAGATGGAACAATAAATCAACCAATGAATACGCCATTACCAGGAGTTTTTGTTCAGGATGAATGGACAATAAACGATAAAAACACATTGTTGGCAGGATACCGCTTTGACCATGATAAAAATCACGGAAGTATTCATTCGCCCCGAATTGCCTATAAATTATCACCAAATAGTAATAATACATTTCGAGCAAGTTTTGGTACCGGATTTAGAGTGGTGAATTTATTCACAGAAGATCATGCAGCCTTAACAGGATCTAGAGAAGTTGAAATTGTAAATGCACTTAATCCAGAGCGATCTTACAATGGAAATTTGAATTACAATTTAAAAGTTGTCAAAGAAAGCTTTGTTTTTGATTTAGATGTTACAGGATTTTATTCTTATTTCACCAATAAAATTGTGGGAGATTTTGATACCGATCCTAATAAGATTATTTACGATAACATTGATGGTCATGCTGTATCACAAGGAATCTCTGTAAATACGGATATAAAATTCAATTTTCCTTTAAAGATTATGTTAGGAGGAACCTATATGGATGTATTTACAAAGGAAAAAGACAATGTAGGTATTGAAAATAGGAAACAACAGTTGCATGCCCCAAAATGGTCAGGGAATTTTGTAGCCAGTTATTCTTTTCCAAGCGATTTTACAGTAGACTTTACAGGGACATGGAGCGGGCCAATGCGTTTACCAATATTAGCCAATGACTACCGTCCAGAATATTCACCTTGGTTTACAATTATGAATATACAAGTAAGCAAGAAATTATATGGAGGATTTGAATTGTATGGAGGAGTGAAGAATATCTTGGATTTTGTACCCAAATATGCATTAATCAGAGCCTTTGACCCTTTCGATAATACAGCGGATGATCCCGTTACAAATCCAAATGGATATACATTCGATACCGCCTATAATTATGCGCAAATTCAGGGAGCAAGAATGTTTTTGGGAGTGCGATATAACCTTTATTAGGAAATGAATGATTTGTTTGAGTTAGTATTTAAGCCATATATGTACAAACAAACCTCGTTTCTCACAAGAACCTATTTGACGATAGGTTCTTGTTTTTAAGAAAAATAAACGTAGTAATCAGATGAATAAATTCTTTAGATATTGCCTGGTATTGATTCTCATAGGAATAATAAGGGAAAGTTATGCACAGCAAAAAACAAACCCATCCATGAGCTTTGAACAGTTAAAGGATAGTATGCACCTGCATCCAAAACCCATTATGATAAAAATTTATACCGATTGGTGTGCGATTTGCAAAATTCAGAATAAGCAATTTAACAAGGATAAAGAAATCATGAGTAAGCTATCCACAAAATATTATTTTGTTGAGCTAAATGCGGAAGCTAAAAAAACGATTCTGTTTAATCAGAAAACCTATAAATACATTCCGAATGGACTGTCCAGTGGATTACATGAATTAGCTTTTTATCTAGGAAATAATAATGGACAATTAGCCTATCCCACATGGGTTATGTTGAGCTCTAATTATGAAATTATAGGACAATATAATGGTCTTTTAAAAGCAGAAGATATTAAAAAAGTATTGTAAGTCAGTGAGTTACTTTAGATTTAGTCTAAACTAAAAAATGATTTAACCAAACAAAGAATAAGATTGTATTTTTGTGAGACAAAATTTATAGGCATGACGCATTCTGAAGAAAATTATTTGAAAACGATATACCATTTGTCCGGGCAATCTAACAAGGGAGTCAGCACCAATGCAATTGCAGAAAAGATGGAATCAAAAGCATCTTCTGTAACAGATATGGTTAAAAAATTAGCTGAAAAAGAATTAGTGTACTATGTGAAATACCAAGGAGTTCAGTTGACTGAAAAAGGAACTGAAATCGCAAAAACGATTGTTCGAAAACATAGACTATGGGAAGTTTTTTTAGTGGAAAAGTTAGGATTCAGTTGGGATGAAGTACATGATATTGCAGAACAATTAGAACATATAAAATCAACAAAACTGATTGATAAACTTGATGAGTTTTTAGAATATCCAAAAGAAGATCCACATGGAGATCCTATTCCCGATAAATTCGGAAATTTCTATGTGCAAGACAAAACATTATTATCCAAAATAGGCGTTAATACAAGAGTAATTCTGGTTGGGGTAAAAGACTCATCAAAAGAATTTTTACAATATTTAGACAAACAAGCATTAACATTAGGAACAAAGATTACCATAACCCATAAAGAAACCTTTGATAATTCAGTACAAATTCAAACGGAGCAGGGAATGAAAATTTTATCAGATAAAATTGCATCCAATTTGTACGTTAAAGAAGTATAATCCCCCAATATAATGTCAAAAGATAACCACAATTCACTGGATGAAGTTCATGAATCTGTTACGATAATTCAGAATACCACCGTTTGGAAAAAAATTGCTGCATTTTTTGGTCCAGCCTATATGATTAGTGTAGGTTATATGGATCCGGGAAACTGGGCAACGGATATTGCAGGAGGAAGTCAGTTTGGTTATCAATTACTTTGGGTATTGCTAATGTCCAATATTATGGCATTATTACTTCAAAGTCTAAGTGCCCGTTTGGGAATCGTTCGTCGAAGAGATTTGGCACAAGCTTCAAGAGAAACCTATTCCAAAGGAACGAATTTTATACTCTATATTTTAGCGGAGATAGCCATTGCAGCCTGCGATTTGGCAGAAGTATTAGGTATGGCAATTGGATTACAATTGTTGTTTGATATTCCATTATTATGGGGTGTGGGAATTACAATGCTAGATACGTTCTTATTACTGTTTTTAATCAATAGAGGAATCCGAAAAATGGAAGCCTTTATTATTGCTTTAATTGCAATAATTGGAATATCGTTTTTAATTGAAATGTTTTTAGCACAACCAGATATCACAGGGATAGTGAGTGGATTAGTTCCTTCAATTCCAAATGAGACAGCTTTATATATTGCGATTGGTATTATCGGAGCGACAGTAATGCCACATAATTTATACCTGCATTCCTCATTGGTGCAAACACGAAAATTTGACCGCACAGCAAAAGGCATAAAACAAGCGATACGCTATAATTTCTTTGACTCTTTCATAGCGCTCAATTTGGCCTTTTTTGTCAATGCAGCGATTCTGATTTTGGCTGCAGCAACGTTTTATAAAAACGGAATGTTTGAAGTAGCAGAAATTCAGGATGCCCATCGATTATTACAACCACTATTAGGAACACATTGGGCTTCGATATTATTTGCATTAGCTTTGATTGCCGCTGGACAAAGCTCAACAATTACAGGGACATTAGCCGGGCAAATTGTAATGGAAGGATACCTTAACCTCAGAATCCAACCATGGGTACGCCGTATCATTACCCGATTAATTGCAATTGTTCCAGCCGTATTAGCAATATTATATTTTGGAGAAGAAGCAACGGGTAAATTGTTGTTGTTGAGTCAAGTAGTTTTGAGTTTGCAATTAGGATTTGCAGTCATTCCATTGATTCATTTTGTGAGTGATAAAAATAAAATGGAAGGATTCGCGATTGGCAAATACACAAAAATTGCCTCATGGACCGTAGCATTAATTATTGTATTACTGAATGCGAAATTAGTATTTGATGAAATTAAAGGATGGATTACAACTTCAGAAAATCCTATTTACATTTGGACAATAGTAGTGCCAATTGCGATAGGAGCATCAGGATTATTGATTTATATTATTCTAAAACCGCTGATTGATAAACGAAAAAGAATCGCCCGCTTAGTACCTCATATCGATGAAATATTAGTGAAAGAATCAGATGAAGTGCTGATTTATAAAAATATTGCACTTGCATTAGATTTCTCAACAACCGATCATAAAAGCATTACGAGTGCTTTACAATTAGGAGGAAAAGAAGCGCAATATACGTTAATACATATTGTGGAAACAGTTGGTGCAATGGTATATGGAAATCAGGTGAGTGATTATGAAACTACCAGCGATGGAGATTATTTAGCACAATACAAAATCCGATTAGAAGAAAAAGGATATAAGGTTGAGGTACGTCTCGAATTTGGTAGCCCAAAACGTGGTATTCCTAAAATAGTCAACGAAGGCAATTATGATATTTTGATTTTAGGAGCACATGGACACCATTGGTTCAAAGATTTAATCTTAGGAACCACAGTAGATGCAGTACGCCATGAAGTGAATATTCCGATATTAATTGTCAAGGAAAAATAATTGAACCAATCTAAATATTTCGTTATTAATAATAGAAGAAATATCCTCTTACTTGAGACCTATTTGAACTTACTTTGGAGATATAAAAAAGATTCAGTCTACCAAAATGTATACATGGTTTTGGATTAATTCTGAACGGTTGAAAAAACAAAAACGGCAAGAATTACCTTGCCGTTTTTTTATGTATTATAGTTATTTTTTGCAGCAATTATCTAAACCTTCGTAAGCTAATAAATCTGCTTTAACATCATCGGCATCATAGCCTAATTTGCTAATGGCTTGTTTTATTGTGGTAAGATCTGTTTTTTTAGAATTAAAAATAACTTCGATTGTCATTGCATTTTCATCCAATGTAATCATTTGAATTCCTTTTTCTTTCAGTAATGTCGTTTGGATTGTTTTTCCACAACTATCACATTCTTTGCAATGCGCACAGTATATTGCCGTTTTGATTGTTGCTTTTTGTACAGTCTTTGCTTTTTGCGCAGAGGCTACCGAAGAAAAAAGTAGTAATGAAAAAGTAATAAGAATATTTTTTAGTAATGTATTCATAAAATATAAGATTGAGGTTTTTCCATCACAATATAAGAAGTTATTGAATTGAAATAAAAAAAGGATAGAAACAAATGTCTATCCTTTTTTATATATTTTAATAAAGAAGTGTAACTAACTACAACCACAGTCTGGTCCACCACAATTTTTAGATTTCTTTTTTTTCCAAAAGAATTTTCGAACCAAAAAAGCGACAGCAATAACCAAGGCAACGAGAACCAATATTTCTTGTATCATAAGGTTATCATTTTAAAAATTGATATGTAATTAAAGCAACGATATAAGCGAATCCACTCATAGCAAATAATTGAATGGCAGGCCATTTCCAACTGTTTGTTTCCTTCTTTGTAACGGCTAATGTACTAGCACATTGCATGGCAAAAGCATAGAATAAAAGTAAGGATAATCCTGAAGCAAGATTGAATAATTTCTCCCCAGTATCTGGATTGATTTCAGAAGCCATTTTGTTTTTAATTGTATCTTCATTATCACCACCAACACTATATATCGTAGCCAGTGTTCCTACAAATACTTCTCGGGCAGCAAATGAACTGATGATCGCAATTCCAATTTTCCAATCATATCCTAGCGGTTTGATTACTGGTTCAATACTTTTCCCCATAATACCGATGTATGAATTCTCTAATTTATAAGAAGCAATTTTATTCTCTAAATCCTCTTCTGAGATCGATTTGTTTTCAGGTTGAGTAGTAACAATCTCTTCCGCATTGTTGAAGTTATTACCGGGGCCATACGAAGCCAAAACCCATAATATAATAGAGATTGATAGAATGATTTTTCCAGCACCCAAAACAAATGCTTTTGTTTTTTCAATTACGTTTAGGGCTACGTTTTTGAATAAAGGCATTTTATAATTTGGCATCTCAATTACAAAGAATGTTTTTCTTTCATTCTTCATCACCTTATTTAAAAGATAAGCAGAGATGATTGCCGATCCAAATCCTACTAAATAAAGTAACATTAAGGTAAGTCCCTGAAGATTAAATATGCCTAAGATTCTTTGATTTGGAATAATTAAAGAGATAATAATGGCATAAACAGGAAGTCGGGCAGAACAAGTTGTAAAAGGAGTAACCAATATCGTAATCAATCGTTCTTTCCAGTTCTCAATATTTCGGGTAGCCATAATTGCTGGAATAGCACAAGCCGTTCCAGAAATTAAAGGCACCACACTCTTTCCACTCAATCCAAATTTGCGCATGATTCGATCCATTAAGAAAACCACACGACTCATATAACCACTTTCCTCTAATATTGATATGAATAAGAATAAAAAAGCAATTTGTGGGATGAAAATAATAATTCCACCAAGACCGGGAATAATACCCTCAGCGATTAAGTTGGTGAATGTACCTGGAGGTAAATGTTCACTTGCATAAGTGCTTAAGGAAGCAAAAGAACTATCGATAAAATCCATTGGGATGCTCGACCAGTCAAAAATAGATTGGAAGATTAATAATAAGATTCCGAAGAAAATTAAATAACCAAAAACTTTATGTGTTAGAATTTTATCCAACTGACTGCGCCATCCTTTAGCATTTGTCAAATCAATAACCTGTCCTTCTTTCAGAACATCATTAATGAATTGGTAACGTTTGATGGTTTCTTTTTGCTGTAATCTTTTTAATTCAGGTTTTGTCTTTGCAAAGGAATGATTGACAATCTCATTGCGATCCAAGTTTGCAAAATTGACATCCTGCGTAATAATCAGCCATAATTTATACAATAACTGATTAGGAAAAGCATGCTGTAAGCTGCTGAAGTATTCTGGATCAATAGAAGAGGCATCCATACAAGCCCTAGTAGGAATTTTTTTGTAATCCACAATTAATTCTTTCAACTCTTGAATCCCGATTCCTTTTCGGGAACTGACCAAAGCGACCTTTGTGAACAAGTATTTTTCTAAATGCGAAATATTTAAAGTAATTCCTTTGTATTCCATACGATCCGCCATATTGATAACCAATATCGTAGGAATTTCAAGGTCTTTAATCTGTGTAAAAAGAAGTAAATTTCGTTTCAGATTTTCAACATCCGTTACTACAATAGCAACATCAGGATAATCCTTATCATTTTTGTTGAGCAATAGTTCAATTACAACATTTTCATCTAGTGAACTAGCATTTAAACTATAAGTCCCTGGTAAATCAATAACTGTGGCCTTACTGTGATCTGGTAATTTACAGATACCCTGTTTTTTTTCAACGGTGATTCCGGGATAATTTCCAACTTTTTGGTTCAGTCCGGTAAGTTGATTGAATACAGAGGTTTTACCCGTATTGGGGTTACCAATTAATGCTATTTTAAGATTCTGATGCATGCGGTACTACTATTTTATTATTTCAACTTCAATTTTACTTGCAGTCTCCATTCGTATAGCCAAATGACTATCGTTAATGTTTAAATATAATGGATCTCCAAAAGGAGCAATCTGAATGAGTTCTACCAAATTACCTGGCAAACAACCCATTTCCAATAATTTTAAAGGAATGTAATCGATGTCAAAAGATTTAATAATAGCCTTTTCGCCTTTTTTGAGTTGTGATATGGTAGTATACAAAGTTTATTTAGATTGAATAAGGTTAAAAATTCAAAACCACGAAGGTAGTGAATTTGTTTGTTTAAAAGAAGAAATTACTCGTTTTGAGATAACCAGTTGATGTCGGCAATGAGTTTTATCATGTCTTCATCCTTAGTTCCGTCATAAAAACCTCTAATGCGTCTTTTAGAATCAACAAGAATAAAGTTCTCTGTATGAACCATATCATAAAGTTCACTAGCATTTTCAGTTTTAACAGCAAGATATGATTTCCGAGCGATCCCGTAGATGTCTTTTTTGTCACCCGTAACTAAATTCCACTTACTATCGATAACCCCTTTTTTCAGAGCATAAGCTTTTAAGACAGGAACACTATCGATATCGGGTGTTACACTATGAGAAAGTAACATCACTTTCGGATTGTTTTTAATTTGTTCTTGTATTTTCACCATATTATCGGTCATAATTGGACAGATGGTTTGGCAAGTTGTAAAGAAAAAATCAGCAACGTATATTTTATTCTCGTAATTTTTTTGTGTAATGGTATCCCCATTTTGATTTACAAAAGCAAAATCGGCGATACGGTGCTTATTCCCACTAACATGTTGCATGGTGCTATCCACTAATTCAGGATTAACATCAGAAGGACTGAAAATAGGTAAAGTTTTTTTCGGCTTTAAAGCTTGATAAAAAAGTGTAATTATGATGGCTGAAAGAACAAACATTACACCGAAAAAGAGGCGGTATTTTTTGAAGAATAACAACATAGTGTGGTTAATTTTGGTGCAAAAATACGAAAAGAAATACTTAAGATTTTGCTAAATTGTCAAAACTAACCGGAATGATGCCCCTCAGATTTGGCAGATTTGTCGATTTTAACAAAAATAAAAACAAGAAACAATTTTTAACTCGGTATTTTTGTCTTAATTAAACAACTAAAATCAAACAATGAAAATGTATTTAAATAAAAATTTTCTATTAGTCAGTGCAATGACAATAGGATTTTCAGGATGCATATCAGCACAGACTCCCGTGAAGTCAACTGATAAAAATTCACACCCTGGAATCAATGTATCCTATATGGATAAATCAGTAAAACCAAGTGATGACTTCTTTCGATTTGTCAATGGAAAATGGTTTGATGAAACTCAAATTCCAAGCGATAGATCACGTTGGGGAAGCTTTGATGAATTGCGTAAAAATACCGATAAAGATGCATTGGCAATTTTACATGAAGCTGTAAACAATAAAAAATACACTTCAAATACAGATCAAGGCAAAGCCGTTAATCTTTACAGAACAATTTTGGATACAGTAGGTCGTAATAAGCAAGGAATTGCTCCATTGAAACCATACTTGATTAAAATTAACGCAGTAAAAAACGTTAAAGATTTAAATGCATTATTGATCGAAATGGAACCAGCTGGAGGAATTGGATTCTTCGGTATCGGCGTAGGTTCAGATGAAAAAGACAGTAATAAAAATGTAGTGTATCTAGGCGCTGGTAGCCTTGGTTTACCAGACCGTGATTATTATGTTTCAGAAGATGCAGATTCAAAAGAAAAAAGAGAAAAATATGTAGCACACATAGCTAGAATGTTACAGTTTTTAGGTGAAAAACCAGCAGAAGCTAAAAAACAAGCGGCTCAAATTTTAGCCTTTGAAACAGCCTTAGCTAAACCAAGATTTGACCGTGTAGAATCAAGAGACTCTAGAAAAACATACAACCCAATGACGATTGCAGAATTGCAAAAGCTAACACCATCTATTGATTGGGCAGCATACGTTAAAGGAGTAGGTTATGGAAAGTTGGATAACATTATTGTGACACAACCAAAATACATGGAAGCACTTCAGGAAATATTCAAAGCAAACAAAGTAGAAGACTGGAAAGCCTATATGCGTTGGACACTATTAAATAGTTCTGCAGGTACATTAAGTACAGAAATTGAAAAAGCAAATTGGGAATTCTATGATAAAACATTAAGAGGAGCAATTAAACAACAACCTAGAGACGAAAGAGCTTTACAGGTGGTGAATGGTACTGTAGGAGAAGCTTTAGGGAAGCTATATGTAGAGAAAAAATTCCCGGCAGAAGCTAAAGCTAAAGCAGAATCGATGATTAAAAATGTATTAACAGCATTTGAAAATCGTATCAACAAATTACAATGGATGGCGAAAGGAACCAAAGAAAAAGCCATTGAAAAAATTCATAAATCAAGAATTAAAATTGGATACCCAGACAAATGGGAAGACTATTCAGCTTTAACCATCAAGAGCCCAGAAGAAAATGGAACTTATTTTGACAACTTAAAAAATGTGGCAAAATGGAGATTCAAAAAAGATATTGAAGATTTAAACAAACCAGTTGATAAAGACAAATGGTTTATGGCACCACAAGTTGTAAATGCATATTACAATCCAGCATACAATGAGATTGTTTTCCCAGCTGCAATCTTACAACCACCATTCTATGATTACAAAGCAGATGAAGCTGTGAATTATGGTGGAATTGGAGCAGTTATCGGACACGAAATTTCTCATGGATTTGATGATTCAGGTGCACGTTACGATGCAAATGGTAATTTAGTGGATTGGTGGTCAGAAAGTGACTTAACACAATTTACAGGTTTAGGAGATGCTTTAGCAAATCAATACAGCGCATTACAACCATTACCTGGAATCCATGTAGATGGTAAATTTACATTAGGAGAGAATATTGGAGATTTAGGTGGAGTAAATGCTGCATTTGACGGATTACAATTGTACTTAAAAGAAAATGGAAATCCAGGATTAATCGACGGATTTACACCAAACCAACGTTTCTTCATCTCTTGGGCGACAATCTGGAGAACAAAGATGCGTGATGAAGCAATTAAAAATCAAGTGAAAACAGATCCACATTCACCAGGAATGTACAGAGCTTATATTCCATTACAAAATGTTGATGCATTCTACGATGCCTTCAATATTAAAAAGGGAGACGGTATGTATGTTGAACCTTCAAAACGAGTGAAAATCTGGTAATCAATACCAAATTGAGCAAAGAATAAACAAACGGAAGTTTGTATAAAGTACTCCCGATAACTTTTAGTAGTTATCGGGAGTTTTGTTTTTATATAATTTGCAAAAAAAGCAATGTTAAAATGAATTTTTTTCAAGAAAAAAAACGATAAACAATTTTTAACTCGGTATTTTTGTGTGTATAATCAACAAAATTATAAGATGAAGATAAATGTAAATAAAGGATTCCTGTTGGCGCTGACCATGACAATAGGAGGTACCGTTTCCATTACAGCGCAATCCCAGCCTGGAATTAATGTGTCTTTTATGGATAAATCTGTAAAACCGAGTGATGACTTTTTTCGTTATGTAAATGGAAAATGGTTTGATGAAACACAAATTCCTGGAGATAGAGCGCGTTGGGGAAGTTTTGATGAACTGCGTAAGAATACTGATAAAGATGTATTGGAAATTCTAGCAGAAGCTACAAAAAACACGAAGTACAGTTCAAAAACAGATCAAGGTAAAGCGGTGAATTTGTATAGAACAATCCTTGATACAATATCTAGAAATAAGCAAGGAATAGCACCATTAAAGCCTTACTTAGCAAAGATTAATGCAGTAAAGAATATCAAGGATTTAAATGCATTATTGACTGAGATGGAACCAATAGGAGGACTTGGGTTCTTCGGTGTCGGTGTTGGAGCAGATGCAAAAGACAGTAATAAAAATGTAGTGTATTTAGGTTTAGGTAGTTTAGGATTACCAGACCGTGATTATTACGTTTCTGAAGATGCAGATTCCAAAGAAAAAAGAGAAAAATATGTTGTTCATGTTGCAAAAATGCTACAATATATTGGTGAAAAACCAGCAGAAGCTAAAAAACAAGCGGCACAAATTTTAGCCTTTGAAACGGCATTAGCACAACCAAGACTGGACCGTGTTGAACGTAGAGATCGTAGAAAAACATACAATCCAATGACAGTTGCTGAATTGCAAAAATTAACACCTGCAATTGATTGGGCTGCTTACATCAAAGGAGTAGGCTTAGGTAAAGTAGATACAATAATCGTATCTCAACCAAAATACATGACTGCACTTCAAGATATCTTTAAAGCGAATAAAGTTGACGATTGGAAAGCCTACATGCGTTGGACATTATTGAACGGATCAACAGGTACATTAAGTACAGATATCGAAACAGCAAGTTGGGAATTTTATGAAAAAACATTAAAAGGATCAACAAAACAACAACCACGTGACGAAAGAGCTTTACAGGTTGTGAATAGAACTATTGGTGAAGCATTAGGTAAATTGTATGTAGAGAAAAAATTCCCTGCAGAAGCCAAAGCCAAAGCAGAAGCGATGATTAAAAATGTATTTACAGCATTTGAAAACCGCATCAACAGACTTCAATGGATGACCAAAGCTACCAAAGAAAAAGCAGTTGAGAAATTACACAAATCAAGAGTTAAAATTGGATATCCTGATAAATGGAAAGATTACTCAGCATTAGTAATTAATAGCCCAGAAGAAAAAGGAACCTATTTTGATAATATGAAGAATATTTCTCAATGGAGATTCAAAGATAATATAGGAGAATTAAACAAACCAGTAGACAAAGAAAAATGGGGTATGGCACCACAAACAGTAAATGCCTATTACAATCCATCATTCAATGAAATCGTTTTCCCAGCAGCTATATTACAACCGCCTTTCTATGATTACAAAGCTGATGAAGCAGTAAATTATGGTGGAATTGGAGCAGTTATTGGACATGAAATTTCTCATGGATTTGATGATTCAGGTTCAAGATATGATGCGAATGGGAACTTAATCAACTGGTGGTCTGAAGATGACTTAACACAATTTACTGGATTAGGTGGAGCATTAGCCGATCAATACAGTGCCTTACAACCCTTACCAGGAATTCATGTAGATGGTAAATTTACATTAGGAGAAAACATTGGAGATTTAGGTGGTGTAAATGCTGCATACGATGGTTTACAATTGTACTTAAAAGAAAAAGGAAATCCAGGTTTAATTGATGGTTATACACCAAACCAACGTTTCTTTATTTCTTGGGCGACAATCTGGAGAACGAAGAGCCGTGATGAAGCAATTAAAAATCAAGTAAAAACAGATCCACATTCACCAGGGATGTACAGAGCTTATGTACCATTACAAAATGTTGATGCATTCTATGAAGCATTTAATATTAAAAAGGGAGATGGAATGTATGTTGATCCTTCAAAACGTGTGAAAATCTGGTAATCAGATAAGATCAAAATAAACAAATTTTAATTGGTTTTAATAAACGCCTATTCGCTGTTAAAAGTGAATAGGCGTTTTTGTTTTTCCAATAGGTTAAAATTGAGGTCCAAGACAATAAAATTTCAATAAAAAAGAACCAAAACAAATTATAACTCGGTATTTTTGTTACCATTAACAAACTAATTATACGAATGAAAATGAATTTAAATAAAAGGTTCCTATTGGCTGTAACCGTAGCCGTTGGATTTTCTGCCACTGTGTCTGCACAGTCGCAACCTGGGATTAATGTTTCGTTCATGGATAAATCAGTAAAGCCAAATAATGACTTTTTTAGATTCGTCAATGGACAATGGCTAGATGCTACACAAATTCCAGCTGATCGTACAGAATGGGGTAGTTTTGAAGAATTACTAAAGAGCACGGATAAAGATGCATTAGCCATTTTGCATGATGCTGTAAAAAGTAAAAAATACAGTGCTACTACCGATCAAGGTAAAGCCGTGAATCTGTATAAAACGATTATGGATACGGTAAGTAGAGATGCGCAAGGAATAGCACCTTTGAAACCGTATTTAGCAAAAATCAATGCAGTAAAAAATGCAACCGATTTAACAGCATTATTAATTGCGACAGAACCAGAAGGAGGAGTAGGTTTCTTTCATGTAGGTGTAGGTGCAGATGAAAAAGACAGTAATAAAAATGTAGTATACCTAGGATTAGGTGATTTGGGTTTACCAGATCGTGATTATTATGTTTCTGAAGATGCAGATTCCAAAGAAAAAAGAGAAAAATATGTACTTCACGTTGCAAAAATGTTGCAATTCTTAGGAGAGAAACCAGCAGATGCAAAAAAACATGCAGTAAGTATTCTTGCTTTTGAAACGACTTTGGCAAAACCAATGTTTGACAGAGTAGAATCAAGAGATTCCAGAAAGACGTATAATCCAATGACGATTGCAGAACTACAAAAATTAGTGCCTGCAATTAATTGGACCAACTATTTTAAATCACTTGGATTCAAAAATTTGAATACCGTTGTTGTTTCTCAACCGAAATACATGACAAAACTACAAGCGATTTTCAAAGCGAACAAAGTTGAAGATTGGAAATCTTATATGCGTTGGACAGTATTGAATGCTGCTTCAGGAGCAATGAGTACAACAATACAAACAGCAAACTGGGAATTTTATGCAAAAGAATTAGGTGGAGCGATTAAACAACGTCCACGTGATGAAAAAGCATTACAAGTTGTGAATACTCATATTGGAGAAGCTTTAGGAAAGTTATATGTAGAGAAAAAATTCCCTGCAGAAGCAAAAGCGAAAGCAGAATCAATGATTAAGTATGTACTAACAGCATATGAAAATCGTATCAATAAGTTAGACTGGATGGCAAAAGAAACGAAAGTTAAAGCCGTTGAGAAATTACATAAAATCAGAATAAAAGTAGGTTACCCTGATAAATGGGAAGATTATTCTGCCTTAGTTATTACAGGTCCTGAGGACAAAGGAAGCTATTTTGAAAATATGCTAAATGTGGCAAAATGGAGCTTCAACAAAGGTCTTAAGGATTTGGAAAAACCAGTGGATAAAGACAGATGGTATATGGCACCACAAGAAGTGAATGCTTATTACAATCCTTCATTCAATGAGATTGTTTTTCCAGCAGCAATATTACAACCACCATTCTATGATTATAAAGCTGATGAAGCGGTAAATTTTGGTGGAATTGGAGCCGTTATTGGACATGAGGTATCTCATGGATTTGATGATTCAGGAGCACGTTATGATGCAAATGGAAATTTAGTAGACTGGTGGTCAGAAAGTGATTTAACACAATTTACAAAATTAGGGAAAGCATTAGCCGATCAATTCAGTGCATTAGAACCGTTACCAGGAATCCATGTAGATGGAGAATTCACTTTAGGAGAGAACATTGGTGATTTAGGTGGAGTTAATGCTGCTTATGATGGGTTACAATTGTATTTGAAAGACAATAAAAATCCGGGGTTAATAGATGGATTTACAGCAAACCAACGTTTCTTTATTTCTTGGGCTACAATCTGGAGAACTAAAACACGTGATGAAGCTATTAAAAGTTCAGTGAAAACAGATCCACATTCACCAGGAATGTATAGAGCTTATGTTCCATTACAAAATGTTGACGCATTCTATGATGCCTTCAATATTAAAAAAGGAGATGGAATGTATATTGAGCCAGAGAAAAGAGTGAAAATCTGGTAATCAGATTAAAACGAATAGTATGAAAAAACGCCCAAAATATTCTTTTGGGCGTTTTTGTATTTTATAAATTGACGGTCTGAAAAGTATAATCCAATGTTTGAATCAATTTTGAAGGATCAATTGTTTTACCAACGGATTCTTTTTCTTCATTAAATTGAGGTAATGGCAAATTGAATTCAATTGCTTTTTTAGTGTAATACTCCTTTCGGGAAGGGTGATATGGAGAAACAGCATTAAAAATATCATTTCCAATTCCTAAAATCATTATTTTTTCAATAACACCAATGCAATCTTTCTCGTCAATTAGATTAACAGGGCTTGTAGGATTTGCAATATCCGTTCTCCCTGCCAAATAATAGATGGGGTGTCGTGTTGGTCCAATTAATCCACCAAAACGAACGATAGTGGCTTTAAAATTCGGATTGTTTAACAATAGCTGCTCTGCTTCCAGCAAAAATTTTGCAGAAGTTGATTCTGGTGATTCTGTATCATTTTCTGTAACCGTTAAATTCTCACTACTATCAGAATAAACAGAAGTTGAACCTACAAAAATTACATGTTCAATAGTTGATTTTTCTATATGGGAAATGAGTGTTTCTATTTTACGACTAATATCTTCTTGTACTCCTGGTTTTGGGGGGAAATTAGAAGGAGGAATGTCAATGATTAAGGTTGTTGATTCTTCTAAAAAAGAAGTGATGTCTCCTTCAATATGATCCACAGCAACAGAAATTTGAAAAGGATTAATTTGTTCTTGTTCTAAAACTGAAATTTTACTTTCGGTTGTAGTTGACCCTTTAATAGAATAACCTTTGGAAATTAAATGTTTTGCCAAAGGAAGTCCAAGTGTTCCACAGCCTAATAAACTAACTTTTTTCATGATATTGTATATAAATCGAGGTTTAATGAGATAAGATTATAAATCTTTTTTTACGAGCATAAAGTAATCATTTTCTAAGGCAAGATAACCCTGATCATATAAAAAATGATAGGTATTGCCAGTTTTTGTATGATAATTACTCGTAATAAATTCGAAATCAAATCCTTTATTTAATAATTTTGATCGTGTTGTTTTCGTTTTTCCTTCCGGATTTAAGGCTACCAAAATGCGGTAATTCTTTCTCAATTTATTATTGATATTACGCATTAGGTTATTACTGTCCTTATTCATTTTATTATTATAGGCATTCCGACAAGCATCACTACAGAACTTTTTATCTTCCCGACCTACAATTTTTTCTTCACATTCTAAACAGAGCTTTCCCATAATTCAAATTTTATCATGTATAGTGGATGAAGTATATCTTACTTTAATTTTTTAATCTGATACAAATCGTGTCGTCTGTCTTTTAAAATTCGGACACTTCCATATTCATGTAGTTCTTTTAGTAAATCCAAATCCAAATCGACGATTAAAGTCATTTCAGTATTGGGCGTAGCTTCAGCTTTAATACCATTAGAAGGAAAAGCAAAGTCGGAAGGCGTATAAACTGCTGCTTGAGCATATTGAATATCCATGTTATTTACTTTTGGTAAATTCCCTACACATCCTGCAATAGCAACGTAACATTCGTTTTCAATAGCACGAGCCTGAGCACAATGTTTTACCCGGGTATAACCATTTTGTGTATCGGTTAAGAAAGGAACAAAAAGAATATCCATACCATCATCAGACATGATTCTTGATAATTCAGGAAACTCTACGTCATAACAAATCATGATTCCAATTTTTCCACAATCGGTGTCAAAGGTTTTAATTTGCGATCCACCTTTCATTCCCCAATGTTGAACTTCATTTGGAGTCACATGAATCTTAGTATACATTTCAGATGTTCCATCTCTTTTACAAAGAAAACCTACATTGTACAAGGAACCATTTTCCATATAAGGCATGCTTCCAGTAATGATATTAATATTGTAGGAAATAGCGAATTCCTGAAATCTTTTTCGAATTGGATCAGAATATTTTGCAATCTCTCGAATAGCATCTGCCTCAGAAAGGTGGTTGTAATCGGCCATTAAAGGGGCGATGAATAATTCAGGAAATAAAGCAAAATCACTACCGTAACCCGATACAGCATCAATAAAGAATTCCGATTGCTCAAATAATGCTTCCAGATTATTCAAGGGACGCATTTGCCATTGGATTAACCCAATTCGGATGATACTTTTCTTTGTGTTAATTAATTTTGGACTCTTATCATAATAAATATTATTCCATTCCAATAATACGGCATATTCTTGCGAACTAACATCCCCTTCAAGATAATTTTTCATCACTTTCATTACGTGAAAATCATTACTCAATTGAAACGATAATACAGGGTCGTATAATTCTTTTGTTTTTACTTTTTCAATGTATGCTTTAGGAGTCAATTCGTCGGAATACTGAGAATACTTTGGAATTCTTCCTGCAAATACAATCGATCTTAAATTCAGTTGCTCGCACAATTCTTTACGCGTATCGTACAAACGTCTTCCCAGACGTAGGCCACGGTATTTTGGATGAATAAAAACATCAATACCATAGAGAACTTCTCCTGATGGATCATGGGTAGAAAAGGAATAATTCCCCGTTATTTTTTCATAGGTGTGATTCGAACTCGCTTTTCGATAATCGACAATTAAAGATAATGCGGAACCTACAACTTTGCCGTCAACTAAAATGACCAATTGACCTTCTGGGAAAACCGATAGTAGTTTTTCAATTTCATGTTCTCTCCAGTATGCCTCGTCTTCATTCAACTCATTATAGGCTTCCATCATGGAATTTTTCAATTCCTTATAATCTTCAATTCTTAAATTACGTAGTTCTACTTTGTTGATTTCTGTCTGCATAAAGCCTTCTTTTTGTTAAAGATAGGAAATTTAATATCCATTTGCAAACGCTTACAAACAACTACAAACGAAATTAATTGTTTTTTAACCGACTAAAATTGAACAATAGATACAACTTTGCAATGTCGATAAAACAGAATACTATCGATAATGAAAATCAAAGTAACAGTACAAATTTAAATTTTGAAGCCATGAATGCATTAAGAAACAAAGTTCAGTTAATTGGAAACGTAGGGAACGATCCAGAAGTAAAAACATTAGATAATGGGAAAATGATTGCACGCTTATCTATTGCAACAAATGAATCGTATATAAACGATCAGGGAATGCGAGTAACCGATACACAGTGGCATAATGTGATTGCTTGGGGGAAACTAGCAGAAATCATTGATAAATTCGTTGTGAAGGGAAAAGAAATAGCAGTAGAAGGGAAGCTAGTTCATCGAAGCTATGATGATAAGAATAATGAGAAACGTTATATTACCGAAATTAATATCAATGAATTGTTGTTGTTAGGAAAGTAATAAATATAAAAAAGCCCAATCTTAAATTGGGCTTTTTTATTTTATAAATTAATCGTTGAATCGTCTAAGGACGTATTTTTTGTCTTTTCTGTGAAAATATCCTAGTACGTAGTAATCTTTGTGTTTAAATACTGTTTCAGCAATAGCACCATTATCATATGATTTATCAAATTTAGTAAAGGTGCTAATACGATCGAAAGCAATTGTCGGTGTTGTTTTACTCGGGATGTGTGCCATTTCTTTATCAAAGACACAATCGATATATATACTTTTTTTGGCAGCATAATTATAGTAACCACTACCACTATAGGTAAAGTTTGTATTGATAGAAAAAGCGAGTAATACGCCAAGTGCACCAAAGTTAGGAAGTACTGTGTCCTCTAAAATTTTTGCACCACCTAATGTGATGAGTAATTGTTCCGAAGGTGTTTCATAAACAGAAACGCCGACGCTTGCAGTAGTTATTTTTCGTAGAAATTGTTTTGTTTTTTTTAATTCTCGGGTAGAACCATCCATCTGAGCTCCTTCTAGGATAATCCCGGAGTTTTTAAAAGTAATTGTATCTTCTCTACCAATATTGAATTCTTTGAGTAATTTTTCGGTAGATAATTCTTTTACTGTAAATGCCATTCGGTCTTCAGAAGCTTTAAATTGATATAAACGATCTTGATAAATTGAAGAGTTCGATTTAGAAGCTAAATTTTTGCCTATTTCAGGTTGAGTGATTATTTTTTCAGTAATAGTTAAAGAAGTCAAATCAATTGTGAAAATTCGTGTAATTTCATAGTGATAATCCAATGTGATAATCAAACGATTATCAAGATTATATAATTTTCTTGTTTTGGTGCTAACAGAAAGAGCATTGGCACTTTGAGTATCTATTTTTTCAAGTGTATAAGGTCCTTCAAAATTATTGATACTTCTTTGGAAAACTTTGTCAAAAGAAATGAGGTTATTATTGATATCAGCAAAATTATAATTCGAAAAATCTAGAATATGTTCATCAAAGGTTCCGTCGTTTTTAAAAGCGTATAATTTTAATTGGTTTTTCCCTCTTAAAATACTGAGCAAGTAAAACTTATTATTTTGAGTAAAACTCTGTAATACTTTTTCCTTTTTTAGGGGAAGCTTTAGAATAGAAGGATTTGTTGTGGAACGGTTATTAAAATCAAATTGAACCGAATAGATATCTGAAAAATTACTAGAAGCCCAAAAAACACGTGTCTTATCAGCCTCATCAATATTATAACCAATTACATCATTATATTTTTTTTCAGGACGATTAATGGACATAGAATCAATTACTTCAAAACGGTCATTATATCGATAAGCTGTTATTTTGTTACGATCTCCAATAAAAAGAGATACATTTTGATTGGCTTCATTTACAATCGGAAAGGTTTCACGATTATCACTATTTCCTTTTAATTGTATGGAATGAGAATTTAATATATCCTGTGCAAAAACTGTTGTACAGAATAGGAATAACAGTAAAGATAAAGAACACTTTTTAATAGTAATCATAAGGTAATTTGTTGAAATAAAATCTTGTATTTATTGAAGTAGATTCAATAAATAAGGTTAAGGGTTAGTATTTAATTAGTTATTTGTATTAATCGTTGAATCGTCTAAGGACGTATTTTTTGTCTTTTTTGTGATAGTAACCTAATACAAAGTAATCCCTGTATTTGAATACCGTTTTTGCAATATCACCTTTGTCGTAAGATTCATCCATATTGGTATAACCACTAATGCGGTCAAAGGCTATTGGACCGATTGGATTAGGAATATGATTCATATTTTGATCGAATAAACAATCAATATAAACATTGCGGTGTGCCTTATAAGTATTGTAGCTATTAAAAGTTGTATAAACAGGAAAACCCGCTGAAGCATAACTATTTCCTCCCATAGCTAATCCTACACCCATACCAACTCCGAAACCAATTCCAGCACCTTGTGAAACAACTTTCTCACCACCCATGGTTATGATTAATTGTTGGTTCGGTGTTTCATAAATAGAAACGCCTACATTAGAAGCGGTTATTTTTCGTAAAAACTGTTTGGTTGTTTTTAATTCTCTTGTTGATGATGATGACATCATAGCGCCACCTTCTTGAATTATAGCAGAGTTTTTGAAATTAATTTCCTCATCTCGACCAATGCTATATTCTTTTATGATTTCTTCCGTCTTTAAATTCTTGATAGAGAAAATCATTTTTTCCTCTGTAACTCTCAATTGGTATAACCGATCTTTATATAAAGATGAATTTGATTTCGAAGATGCGACCTTTTCATCATTGGCAGGTTGCAGATACAGTTTTTCGGAGATTGCAAAAGTAGATAAATCAACAGTATACATACGAGTCGCATCAGGATGATAATCCAATGTAATAATTAGATTATTATCGAGATTGTACATTTTTCGCGCTTTAGTAGTAACAGAAAGCGAGTTAGGACTTTCAGTATCTATTTTCTCTAGGCTGTATTCTCCTTCAAAAGGATATGTTTTTTGGAATACTTTATCAAATGTAATTGGCTTACCGTTGTTATTATCAACATAAGCGAAAGTCGAAAAATCCAATATTTGTTCACGGAAGTTCCCATCCTCTTTGAAAATATATAGTTTCAGTTTGTTTTCACCTCTTAAGATACTCAAGATATAGAATATTTTGTTTTGGGTAAAACTTTGCAAAATAGTTTCTTTTTTGAAGGGAATCTTAAGAGTAGAAGGATTGATTATTGCTTTGTTTGCAAAATCAAATTCAGCAGAATAGATATCATTATAATCCTCTGAAGCCCAATATACACGATCATTACCATTCGTGTTTATGCTATAACCAATGATGGTACTGTATTTTTTTTCTGGACGATCAATTGTAAAGGTACTAGTGATTGTAAAAAGATTATTATATCGATTCGCGATTATCTTATCACGATCTCCAATAAAAAGAGAAATATCTTCTGTAGTTTCGTTAACAATAGGGAAAGCTTCACGATAAGCATTTCGTTTTGCTAATTCTAAATCCTGTGCATTCAATACATTTTGTGCAAATGAACTAGCACAAAGTAAAAGGAACAAAAACAAAGTGTATTTTCTCATAATAGCTTTTTTATAAATTGATAATGACAGTATTTTTTATAAGCCTAGGAATTCATTAGGTTTTGAAACAGTTCTACAAATTGTCCTACATGATAACCATCCATTAATCCATGATGAACATGAATAGAAAGCGGCATTGATTTTATCCCCTTTTCATCAATAGTCATTTTTCCAAAAGATATTTTAGGACAACTATCGGGGAAAGAAAAACTTCTCGCATGAGAAAGTGAGGTGAAATCTACCCATGGAATAGATGAAAAATGAATAAGATTAACCTCATTAAAATCTCTGGTAAAAAGACCAGGAGCATTGCGAACACGTTCAATTTCTTTTAAGCAAATAGTATTGAAAACTAGAATGTCTTCTGCGTATTCCATGAATGAAAACCCAAAGGTTTTGTCCTCTCTCAAAATGGTAGAAGAAACATTGACTTTGTCATGAATGATAATTTCATCACCATGAATACGATAACGAAAAGGCTCAAGAGCATTTACTGTCATCAGTGTTTTATGCAGATAATAAATAAAAAATGAAACACCTAGAGTTTTAGCATCATCATAGGCTTTGGTACAATCAATGGATGCTGTAAGGCCAAAAAAAGGTTCTTCGAATTTTCTGAAAAATTCAAAATGCTCTTTTCGGTTCCAATTAGCAAGGTCTAATTTTTGCATTACTTTAATAAAATAGGGAGAATGTCAGTGAGATTCTCAATGGTTCTGAAATTTTTATGTTCTACTTTGTGATTAACATGTTCATGCGCCCAAGTAGTGTGAAAAGGAATATGAGTAGCATGACCACCAATGTTCAATACAGGTAATACATCTGATTTTAAAGAATTTCCAATCATGAAAAATTCTTCCGGTTTAATATCTAAACGTTTAACCAGTTTTTCATAATCAATTTCCTGTTTGTCAGACATCACTTCAATATGATGGAAATAATGACCTAAACCTGAATTATGTAATTTTTGATGTTGGTCTTTTAAGTCTCCTTTTGTTGCCACAACCAAGCGGTACTTACCTTTTAACGATTCCAATGTTTCCTTTACACCATCCAGTAATACAATCGGTTTGTCTAAAAGTTCTTTGCCATATTGAATAATCTTTTCGATAACTTTAATATCAATAGTATTATTTGAAATCTTTAGCGCTGCTTCAATCATTGAAAGAATATAACCTTTAATTCCGTAACCATATAAAGGCAGATTTTGTATTTCTATTCGGAATAACTCTTGGGATAAACCTTGTTGAGAAAGGTAATCTTTCATTAAATCACAAAACTTCTTTTCAGTTTCCTGAAAGTAAGGTTCGTTGACCCAAAGGGTATCGTCAGCATCAAAAGCAACAATTTTTATATTCATTATTTTGGTCTTATAATTATAACGCTCAAGGCGGAAGCACTTGAGCGTTATAAAATTTTTTTAATTTATGGTTTCCCCATTTCGAACACCGTCGGTGTCAGGATTCAAGAAGACCAATTTGCCTTCAGCATCTTGTGTAATTAAAATCATTCCCTGACTTTCTACCCCTCGTAGTGCTCTTGGAGCAAGATTTGCAAGAACCGTAACTTTTTTGCCAATAATTTCTTCTGGTTTAAAGCTCTCTGCAATTCCGGAAACAATAGTACGTACATCAATTCCAGTATCAACCTTTAGAATAAGTAGCTTATTTGCCTTTGGCATTTTCTCTGCTTCAATAATCGTACCGACACGTAAATCTAATTTTGAAAAATCTTCAAAAGTTGAAGAATCCTTTTGTGGTTCAATTACTCTATTCTCAGCAGTGTTGGCTTTTTTCGTCGCTTCTAGCTTATCAATTTGTTTTTGAATTTCTTCATCTTCAATTTTAGCAAACAATAATTCAGCTTGACCAATTTGATGACCAGCAGCTATAAGATCAGATTGTGTTGAAATACTATTCCAAGCCCCTTTTTGATCTTGAGAAGTAGTATTTAGGATTCCCTTTAATTTTTTAGAAGTAAAAGGTAAAAATGGCTCACTCAATATGCTTAAAGCAGTAGCGATTTGTAAAGCAACATACATTACAGTTTGTACACGCGCTGGATTGTCTTTGATAACTTTCCAAGGCTCTTCATCTGCCAAGTATTTATTCCCTAAACGAGCTACATTCATTAACTCCCCTAGAGCTTCTCTAAAACGGTAACGTTCAATAGAACTTTCAATAACCGCAGGATATGCTTTTAGTTCAGTTAAAGTAGCCTCGTCAACTTCAGATAATTCATTCGGTTGAGGAATTACACCTTCGTAATATTTGTTTGTTAAAACAACCACACGATTAATGAAGTTTCCAAAAATGGCCACTAATTCATTATTATTTCTTGCTTGAAAATCTTTCCAAGTAAAATCATTGTCTTTTGTTTCTGGAGCATTTGAAGTAAGCGCATAACGCAATACGTCTTGTTTCTCTGGGAAATCCAGTAAATATTCATGCAGCCAAACAGCCCAGTTTTTAGATGTAGATAGTTTATTACCTTCTAAATTCAAGAACTCGTTCGCAGGCACATTATCTGGGAAGATATAACTTCCTTCCGCTTTTAACATTGCAGGGAAAATAATACAGTGGAATACAATATTATCTTTTCCAATAAAGTGTACTAATTTAGTATCAGCATCTTTCCAATAAGGAGTCCAGTCTTTTCCTTCACGCTCTGCCCACTCTTTGGTCGCTGAAATGTAACCAATAGGAGCATCAAACCATACGTATAATACTTTTCCTTCAGCACCTTCTACAGGTACAGGAATTCCCCAATCCAAGTCACGAGTTACAGCACGTGGTTTTAAACCATCGTCCAACCACGATTTGACTTGTCCATAAACATTCGGTTTCCAGTCATTTTTATGCCCTTCTATAATCCACTCTCGTAGGAAAGTATCATATTGATCCAACGGTAAAAACCAGTGTTTCGTAGACTTTAAAATAGGAATAGTACCTGTAATAGTCGATTTAGGATTTATTAAATCCGTAGCATTTAATGAAGACCCACATTTTTCACATTGATCACCATAAGCCTCTTCATTTCCACATTTTGGACAAGTACCAGTTACAAATCGATCCGCTAAAAACTGATCTGCTTTTTCATCATATAGTTGTTCAGTAACATCTTCAATGAATTTACCATCCTGATATAATTTTCTGAAAAAGTCAGAAGCCGTATCATGATGAATTTTTGCAGAAGTACGAGAATAATTGTCAAAAGAGATTCCAAAATCTTCAAAAGATTGTTTGATAATCGTATGGTATTTATCAATGATTTCCTGTGGAGTTACTCCTTCTTTCTTTGCTTTCATTGAAATTGCAACACCATGCTCATCACTACCGCACATAAAGGCAACATCTCTGCCTTGCAGTCTTAAGTAACGTGAATAAATATCTGCTGGCACATAAACACCTGCCAAATGTCCAATGTGAATGGGTCCATTTGTATAAGGTAATGCTGCTGTAATCGTATATCTTTTTGGATTTTGTAACATCATATTTCTTTTAATGAATGCAAAAATAAGGAATAGGATTGATTCTATGAGAAAATTTGGTAGTGGTTCATCGGTTTAACCGTTAATTTATTAAATTTGTTAAGATCGTTTTTTAAAAAACAGGGATGATGGATGGATTATACTGCATTTTGAAGTTATTCCATGAATTAAAATTCAGAAGCGTATTCTGTCTTTTTCTCTGTACAATCTCAATAGCACAGGCACAGAATACTATGAAACTACCAGAATACCTAAAAAAAGGAGATACCGTTGCTATTGTAGCAACAGCAAGAAAATATACCCTTGAAAATCTTGAACCATCCATTAATCTTCTAAAAAAATGGGGGTTAGAAGTGGTAGTTGGAAAAACAATCGGATTGGAGAATAATCAATTAGGAGGTACAGATCTTGAACGTGCTGCAGATTTTCAATCTATGGTGGACAATGCAAATATTAAAGCAATATGGTGTGTTCGTGGAGGATATGGAACTGTAAAAATGATTGACTTAGTCGATTTTACAAAGTTTAAGAAAAATCCAAAATGGGTAGTAGGTTTTAGTGACTGCACTGTTTTACACAATCATATTCACAATATGGGTGTGGCTTCTCTTCATGCAATAATGCCAATTAATGTAACTAGTTGTACTCCCGAGGCTTCGGAGAGTTTGCGAGCAGGATTATTTGGTGAAAAACTATACTACGAATACCCAACCAATCCCCTGAATCGTAAAGGTGATGCCAGCGGTGTTCTCGTGGGTGGAAATTTATCCGTTATCTATAGTCTTTTAGGGTCAAAATCAGCAATTGATACCCGTGGAAAAATTCTTTTCATTGAAGACTTAGATGAATATCTATATCATATAGACCGTATGATGATGAATTTAAAACGCAATGGATATTTTGATGGATTAAAAGGATTAATTGTCGGTGGAATGTCTGATATGCATGATAATGAAATTCCATGGGGTAAAAATGCCTTAGAAATTATTAGAGAAATAGCGAATGAATATGATTTCCCTATAAGTTTTGATTTTCCGGCAGGGCATATACACGATAACAAAACATTGATTTTGGGTAAAAAAGTAATTTTAAAAGTCCATGAAAATGGAAGCAGTTTAGAATTTGAATAAATATGGCAGAACACAACGATTTAGGTAAACAAGGAGAAGCCCTAGCTGTAACATATTTGCAGCAATCAGGATATACCATTTTGGAAACCAATTGGGTATTTCAGAAAGCCGAAATCGATATTATTGCCTTAAAAGCCCAAACTCTTGTTGCAGTGGAAGTAAAAACCCGTTCCTCACTAGCTTATGGGAATCCTCAGGATTTCGTAAATCCTAAAAAAATTAAATTATTAGTAAAAGCTATAGACGAATATGTCAATCAAAATGAATTAGATGTACAGGTTCAATTTGATATTATTGCCGTGTTTAAGAAAGATAACGTGTTCAAAACAGAGCACTTAGAAGATGCATTTTACTATTTTTAATCCTGTTATATTCGTAACAATTTGTTTTTATGTTATATTGCGAAGCATTTTAGAACTTTTTAAAATAATTATTTATGAAAACAATCTCCTCAGTTGTTGAAAACTATATTAAAACAAAGCCCTTTTTGTTAAGTGCGCTATCACAAGGAATCATCAATTTGACTTCTTTAGCACGTAATATGATTGAAGAATTGGAGCAAGATTTAGGAAAAGACGTGAAGCAGGGAGCTATTGTGATGGCACTTAAAAGACTATCGGAAGATTTGGATTTTAGAGTCAATCATAAAATTTTGAAAGTGTTGAAAAATATTGGTGAAATTACAGTAAGATCTTCATTATCAGATTATACATTTGCAGTTTCCGAAACAATTTTAAATAGACAAGCAGAGTTAATATCGGAGATTAATACATATTCCGATATTTTTTATACTTCCTCTCGAGGAGTAAATGAAACGAATGTCGTAGTAAGTGGTTCTGTAAATCATTTGGTAGATAAACATTTTGCAAATGAAAAGCTTATCCAGAAATTGGATAATTTAGCCTCAATTACAGTGAAACTACCAAAAGAGAACGTTTCTGTACCAGGAATTTATTATTTTATTTTCCAACGTCTGGCCTGGGAAGGAATTATTATAAATGAAGTAATCTCAACCTCCAATGAATTTACCATTCTAGTGAGTGAAGAAGAAGTAGATATCGCTTTTAAAGTGATTAAAGATATGAAAACCTTAAAATAACCCTTAAAACCAAATACCAACCCGTTTATGTGTTCCAGAAAAACCGATATGAGGAGCATATAACACACTTAACAAACAACCAACCAACCCATGAAAAGAATTACATTATTGCTGCTGCTATTCAGCTGCTTTAGTTTTGTTGCACAAAACAAAGTACCAGAGAGAATAGCCGAATTACACGCCCAGAAGGCGGTATTCAAAAAGTTTTCCGTATTGGAATCCAGCGGAAATAGACCCGATCAGAAAATAGATAAAGTAGTGAGTGATGCTACTTTTGCTAGAATAAAGACGGAGACAGTAAATGAAATTGTTAAAAATAAATATGAAACTATTGAGGTAGAAATCCCATACAACGGGAAAACTGTTTTAGTAGAATTGTATAAAGTAAACTTGTTTGCAGAAGGATTCCATGTGGATACCGACAAAGCAAACGCAATAGAATATACTGCAGGTGTATACTATAGAGGAGTTGTTAAAGGAGATGGCAAATCGGTTGCTACTATGAACTTCTTTAATAATGAATTAAATGGTGTAATCTCAAATGAATCGCTCAGTAATTTAGTAGTAGGTAAGCTGGACAAAAAAAATAATGTTACAGATTATATTATTTACTCTGATGCAAATTTAAAAGTAGGAAACGATTTTATTTGTACAACTAGTGATGAAGCAACTCCAGAGCCAACGGAACCACAACAGTTTGGCAAAGATGCATTAAGCACAAAATGTGTGACAATGTATATTGAAATGGATAATGATCTTTATGTTGCGAATGGAAGCGACACACAAACAACAAATAACTGGATGACATCGGTATTTAATAATGTACAAACATTATATAATAATGATGGAATTACAGTGGCTTTAAAATCTGTTTTTATTTGGACCACACCCGATCCGTATGATGGAACATCAACATCAGCTTACTTGGCACAATTTCATGAAGTAAGACCTGTTTTTGATGGAGATGTTGGACAATTAATTGGAATAGATCCTGTAGGTGGAGGAGTAGCTGTTGGAATTAACGGATTGTGTACTGTAAATAACTTTAGTTATTCGGATGTGTTTTTTAGCTATAGTTCAGTTCCTACTTTTTCATGGACAGTTCAGGTGATTACACATGAATTTGGACATTTATTAGGGTCAAGACATACTCATGCTTGTGCTTGGAATGGGAATAATACGCCAATTGATAACTGTGCGCCAGTAGCAATCGGATCGAGTGCAGAAGGATACTCTTGTTTGGTTTCGCCACCAATTATACCTACTGCAAGCGTAAAAGGAACCATCATGAGTTATTGCCACTTAATCAATGGGGTAGGAATCAGTTTTAATAACGGATTTGGACCACAGCCTGCGGCAGCGATATTAAATGCAGTAAATAGCAGAGCTTGTTTAAGTACAGATTGTATTAATACATGTATCAATACGGTTTCTGGAATTACTACTACCGATGTATCTCCTACAGAAGTAGTGATCAATTGGACCGATTTAGGAAGTACAACTTCTTGGCAGATTTCCGTTCAGCCGTATTCAAGTACTGCAGCGCCAGTTTGGAATACCGTGAATGTGAACAATTACACTGCGTCTGGATTGAATTCAAATAGCTATTATAAAGTAAGAATTCGACCAGTTTGTAGCACTACAACGGTATTGAATAGAGAGTTTATATTTGCAACTGGTGGAGATTATTGTGGAGGATTAGTAATTACAGATACTGGAGGAAGTAATGGAAATTATGGTAATCTGGAAACGTATGTACGTACGATCAAACCAAATGTACCAGGTCAAAAAATAAAACTAACGTTCACAAGTTTCGGATTAGAGAATGAATACGATTACTTGTATATTTATAACGGATCTGACACTTCTTTCCCTGAAGTATTAGCTGGAGGATATACGGGTAATGCAATTTTGGGAGTGATAGAATCTACTGCTCCAGATGGTTCATTAACCTTGAAGTTTGTTTCAGATCAGTTAGAAACAGGTTCAGGATTTGAAGCAACCGTTTCTTGTGCAGCAGTATTAGGAGTGGATAGTTTTGATCAGTTTACAGATTTCTCTTATTATCCAAATCCAACGAATGGTATTGTAACGATTACATCAAAAGATATTATTACAGATGTTGCCGTGTATAACCCACAAGGAAGATTGTTGTATAAAAACAAAGCAAATGCACTGGATACAAAAGTAGATTTATCTTCTTTTGCAACTGGGACTTACTTCTTCAAGTTGAAATTGAATGATAAAGAAGTAAACTTTAAAGTGCTTAAAAACAACTAACAATTTATTTTATAAGTACTATTCTCTTAAGGGTTGAGAATAGTATTCATAATAGAATTATAATAAAAAAAACGGTTTCAATCCATTGGGTTGAAACCGTTTTCATTTATGATAAAAGAGGGGAATTATTGAAGCATAAGTTCCATTAATTCTAAGGCTCTCTTGATAGATCGTACATTCTCAAAAGTAAGAAGTAAACGCAAACCGTTTTTAGTTTCCTTTTCCTTCATTTTACAAAGGTTACCTTGTTTCTGTACAAATTGTAATACGCGGTGAAATTGATTCGATTGGTAATAGTCCGACTGCTGATTTGATACAAAATAGCCAACCATTTTACCTTGTTTTAAGACCAATTTCTCAATACCCATTTGGGTTGCAATCCATTTAATACGGATGCTGTTTAACAAAGCAATAGCTTGTTTTGGTAATGGACCAAAACGGTCAATTAATTTGTTCTCATAAGCAATTAAAGAAACTTCATCTTTAATAATACTTAGCTCATTGTATAAGTTCAAACGTTCTGAAACATTATTGATATAATTATCAGGGAATAGAATTTCAAAATCAGAATCAATCTGAATATCTTTTACATATTCTTTTACTTTGGTAGGTTCATCTTCATATAGATCTTTGAACTCATTTTCTTTCAGTTCATCAATCGCTTCATTCATGATCTTTTGATAAGTGTCAAAACCAATTTCATTAATGAAACCACTTTGTTCCCCACCTAATAAATCTCCAGCACCACGAATTTCCAAGTCTTTCATTGCAATATTGAAGCCACTTCCTAAATCACTAAATTGTTCTAAAGCCTGAATTCGTTTACGGGCATCTTCAGTCATTACACTGTAAGGTGGAGTAATGAAATAACAAAAGGCTTTTTTATTACTTCGACCCACACGACCACGCATTTGATGTAAATCGGAGAGGCCAAAATAATTTGCGTTGTTAATGAAAATAGTATTGGCATTCGGAACGTCAAGTCCACTTTCAATAATGGTGGTAGCGACTAAAACATCAAATTCACCACTCATAAAAGCGAGCATCAGTTCCTCTAGTTTTTTCCCATCCATTTGACCGTGTCCAACCCCTACTTTTGCACCTGGAACCAATCGCTGAATCATTCCAGCAACTTCTTTGATATTCTCTATGCGATTATTAATGAAGAAAACTTGACCTCCACGTTGAATCTCATAGGAAATAGCATCGCGAATTACTTCTTCATTGAAACCAACAACATGTGTTTCAATAGGGTAACGATTAGGAGGAGGTGTGGTAATAACCGATAAATCACGTGCCGCCATTAATGAAAACTGTAATGTTCTCGGGATAGGCGTTGCCGTTAAAGTTAAGGTGTCAACATTTTGAGCAATCGTTTTTAGTTTGTCCTTAACGTTTACACCAAATTTTTGCTCCTCATCAACAATCAATAAACCAAGGTTTTTGAATACCACATTTTTATTAACCAATTGATGAGTACCAATAATAATATCTAATTTACCCTCTGCGAGTTCTTTTAATGTTTCTGCCTTTTGTTTCGCACTACGGAAACGGTTGAGGTATCCAATAGTGACAGGCATATCTTTTAAACGTTCTGTGAACGTTTTATGATGCTGAAAAGCTAATATAGTTGTCGGTACTAAAATAGCAACCTGTTTACCATTATCAACGGCTTTAAAAGCAGCACGTATAGCCACCTCAGTTTTTCCAAAACCAACATCACCACAAACTAATCGATCCATTGGTCTGTCGCTTTCCATATCGGCCTTGACCTCCTGTGTGGATTTTATCTGATCAGGTGTGTCTTCATAAATAAAAGAAGATTCCAGTTCATATTGCAAATAACTATCAGGTGCATATTGGAATCCTTTTTCCAAACGACGTTTTGCGTACAGCTGAATTAAATTGAAAGCAATATGTTTAACACGGGCTTTGGTTTTTTGTTTTAAAACCTTCCATGCATTCGAGCCTAATTTATATATTTTCGGAGGAGCACCATCTTTGCCATTGTATTTGGATATTTTATGCAAAGAGTGAATACTAACGTATACAATGTCATTATCTGCATAAACTAATTTAATAGCTTCCTGTGTTTTATCTTCAACCTGAATTTTTTGTAATCCACCAAATTTACCAATACCATGATCAATGTGCGTCACATAATCACCAACGGATAAAGTAGTTAATTCTTTCAGTGTTATAGTCTGCTTTTTCGAATACCCATTCTTGATACTAAACTTGTGGTAACGTTCAAAAATTTGATGATCGGTATAGCAGGCAATTTGATTTTCTTCATCAATAAAACCTTGGTATAAAGGGAATACAATTGTTTTATAGTGTTCGGTTATATTCTCCTCGGTTTCTTCATCAAGTGTTTCAAATATATCATGAAAACGTTTAGCCTGTTGGTCATTAGAACAAAACAAATAATTTTGAATCGCATTCAGGCGATTTTCCTTTAAATTGTTTAGTAATAAATCAAACTGCTTATTGAAAGAAGGTTGAGGTTGTATGAAAAATTCAAATGTTTTCTGTGTTCTAAAGGTCGGCTTCGTACTTAATTCAACGATGGTAAAATCGAGCGCTTTTTTAATGAATGAAGTTTGGTTTAAGAATAATTCTTCAGGAGAAGAATGTTTAATTTCCTTTGATAATTTACCAAAAGCGTCATTTGCTTTTTGAAAAAGCTTATCCAGTTGCCCCAGTAATAAATCTGTATTACTAATGAAAATCGTTGTTTTTTCGTTGATGTAATCTAAGAAACTTTCTCTGTTTTCTTGTAGAAATTTATTCTCAACGTTAGGAATAATCGTGATTTTCTTTTGACGATCTAAAGACAATTGTGTTTCTACATCAAAAGTTCGGATAGAGTCAATATCATCCCCAAAAAATTCAATACGATACGGATTGTCATTTGAGAATGAAAATACATCAATAATTCCTCCACGTACAGAAAATTCACCCGGCTCTGAAACGAAATCGACTCTTTTAAATTGATATTCAAAAAGAACTTCATTAATAAAATCAATGGATATTTTATCACCAATGGCTACTTTCAGCGTATTTTTGTCCAGTTCTTTTCGCGTTACAACTTTCTCAAAAAGCGCCTCGGGATAGGTAACAATAATCGCTGGTTTTTTTCTTGAATTGATACGATTTAATACTTCAGCACGAAGTAAAACATTAGCATTGTCTGTTTCATCAATTTGATACGGACGACGGTATGATCCAGGATAAAATAATACATCCTGATCATTAATCATTTGCTCTAAATCATTCAAATAATAAGCAGCCTCCTCATTATCCTGAAGAATCAGTAAAAAAGGATTTTCTGTTTTGTTAAAAAGCGACTTTATAACAAAGGAAAGAGAAGAACCAACTAAGCCTTTTAGATTGATTTTTTGTTCCCGTTGTTGTAAAATTTCAGCAATTTGATTGACCTTAGGAGATTGATCGTATTTGTTAAAAATGACTTTCTTACTCAATGTTTTACAATTTTGAGGCAAAGATAACTTTTTAAGGATTAAACAAAAAGCCTTCACCAAGTGTTAATACAATCCAACCAATAAAAAATGTTAGTGCAAAATATTATTTCTCAACAGCGTGTCCTGAAGGTAAATTTTGAACAGGCGCTGGTTTTACACCTTCGGGTAATTTTTGCTTTAAAGTGTCCAATGATTGTAGCATTGCGGCTTCACCTTCTTCAAGCTGAGTGTTTTTTCTACGAACAATTTCTTCCATTTGATCTTGAATTGATTGTATTTCCAAGTTAATCTCACCAATGGTAGTAACTACTTTTTGGTCGGGAATATTGTTCAATAGAATATAAGTTTCCAATACTTTAACTTTAGTAATCATCGCCATGATACGGCTTTTTACTTGTGGCTTGTCAAAAATGGGAGGGATATTATTGGTTAATGCTGTAGCTTTAAGTGCGAGTGTTTTTGTTTTTTGCTGAAAAGCACCAATCGTACTTTTAGGTTTCTGTTGTAATTCCGTTTGGAATAAACGCCATTCGCTCCATCCATCAATAGCTGCTTGTGTTTGTGGACTAAAAGGAGTATTGTTGAACTTCCAACTTTTATTAATAGCATTAAAAGTAGAATCCTTTTTCTGCATTGCTTTTAGATTTTCTGCTTCACGTTGCTTGGAATCATTGCGACATGACCCAAGGATTAAACTGAATAGCAAAGTGATATAAAGGATGTAGGACTTCATTTTAATGTTTTTAAAGCGACAAAGTTACAAATGTATAATGATTTATACATTCAAGATGAATATTATTAATTAATGTTAGAATAGCGCAACTTGTAGTGATATGAGATAGTCTGTTGCGGATAATTTATTTTTTAGATCTAAAAATCAGTATCTCATTAATAAGATTGAATAAAGCTGTGTTAAAGTAACAAATTTTCAATTGTGAAAAGTTATATTTGTGCACTTAAAATGTTATCAAATTATGAGTACTACGATTTTGATTATTGGAGCTTGTGGACAAATTGGGACAGAGCTTACTATGAAATTGCGAACAATATATGGTTCGGATTCTGTAATTGCATCGGATATTAGAGAAGGTGGAGAAGCGATGATGTCTTCGGGGCCCTTTGAAATTCTGAATGCAATGGATTTTGAACAAGTTGAGAAAGTAGTCGAAAAACATAATGTTGATGAGGTTTACTTAATGGCTGCGATGCTTTCTGCAACAGCAGAGAAAAATCCTGCATTAGCATGGGATTTGAACATGAATTCTTTATTTCATGTTTTGAATTTAGCAAAAGCCCAAAAAATTAAAAAAGTATTCTGGCCTTCTAGTATTGCTGTTTTTGGACCAACCACTCCAAAAGTTGATACGCCTCAATATACTGTAATGGAACCATCAACGGTATATGGGATTAGTAAACAAACAGGAGAAAGATGGTGCGAATATTACCATAATATTTATGGAGTAGATGTAAGAAGTATCCGTTATCCAGGTTTAATCAGTTGGTCAACACCACCGGGTGGAGGGACTACAGATTATGCGGTAGATATTTATCACAAAGCACTTCAAGAAGGTAAGTACGAATGTTTCCTTTCAGAAGAAACTCGTCTTCCGATGATGTATATGGATGATGCTATTAGAGCAACGATCTCTATTATGCAAGCACCAGCAGAAAAAGTGAAAATTAGATCAGCCTATAATTTAGCTGCGATGAGTTTCACACCAAAAGAAATTACGGAAGCGATTCAAGTGCATAAACCAGAATTTACAATCAGTTATGCGCCAGATTTCAGACAGAAAATTGCCGATAGCTGGCCTCAAAGTATTGATGACACAGCGGCAAGAAAAGACTGGGGATGGAAACATGATTTCGATTTAGCTTTAATGACTACAGATATGTTGGAACACTTATCAGATGAAGTAATCCGATAAGAAAATCAACTTGATATAAAATACAAACGCCACTGCAAATATTGTAGTGGCGTTTGTGCATGATGATAGAAAACAATTATTGATATAAAACGGTAATTGTCCTTCAATCGTATTATTTTTTAGACTTTATTTTTTGAATTAAAGCATCATCGGTATCCTTCTTCAAGTTGATTGCTTCATTTATTTTGTCATTCGGCATTGTCATCGAAAGTACATAATGTGCAATTTTCCACTTGCCATCGTCTTTTATTAAAACACCTGATCCACGGCATATTTTCATCTGTGTATCCAATAGTTCATCAAACCAAGCTATTTTTCCGTTTTCACCAATGTAAATTGTTCGTTCTAAGGGCGTGAAATTCCAAGCAGTTCCTTTATCAAAATAAGGTTTTGCAAAAGCCTTAAAGGCCTCTTTTTGACAGTTTTCGGTTGCATCAGTTCCGATATAAACACCATCGTTGGTCATGTAGCCCATGTATTCGTCAAATTTAGCTTCGGCAGCAGCTCTATGCCATTGATCAATGGTTTTACCAATATAGTTTTTTTCATCGTCCATTTTTTCTTTATCCACTTCTTTAAGACAAGAAACTGAAGTAAAAGCAACAAGAACAAATAGTATTGTTTTTTTCATTGTTTAAAAATTTAGTTGGACTAAAGTAAGAAAAAATTACAATAATGTAATTAATACGTAACTACAAGTCCACCACCCAATCCCATATCACTGTCATAATGAGTTGATAAGGAAATGTATTTGGTCATGATGTAGCGTGTACCGATACTGTATTCTAAATCACTATTCCAAGAGCCCCATAAACGAAGACGGGAAGTAACAGGAATATCATCACGTTTAAATTGAAGTCGCATTCTACCTTCGTGATCGACTCTTACATCGGCTGCAACTAACCAAGGAAGGGTGTAGAGTACTCCAACACAAAATACAGCTCGTTGATCTTTCGTATTACCCTGACCAAAAAGATTTTTCTCTACTTCCCCATGAGATTTCCGATATCTAAAATCCCAACCAACGTAGGTAGCAAAATATTGATTGCGATCCCAATAACGGCCAATATGAGCTTCCGTTTCATATCCTTTTTCTTTATCCAATCCTAATCTCCATTCGGCAGCAAAAAAATTGCGAGTGTTTTCCAAACGGATTTCTCCATCACTACCATTACTTTCCAATCCTACTTCAGCAGAAAAATAATATCTTTTATCATCACGATAGACTACTTTCAAAGCTTCTTTTGGATTTGGAATCTGTGGATTAGGAGGAGAATCTTCATAGGTAAATATTCTACCCATGCCCGACATCATATGATATAAAATATGACAATGAAAAAACCAATCGCCATATTCTTCGGAAGCATGGAACTCAATTGTATCGGTCTCCATCGGCATGATATCCAATACATTTTTTAAAGGAGAATATTCACCTTGACTATTCAAAACTCTAAAAAAATGACCGTGTAAATGCATCGGGTGGCGCATCATCGAATTATTGGTAATCACAATTCGGATGTTTTCCCCTTTTTTAATCATGATTTTGTCTGTTTCAGAAACGGTTTTATCGTCGATTGTCCATACATATCGATTCATATTTCCTGTAAGTTCAAAATGCAGGGTACGCACAGGCCCATCGGGTAGAGTTGTTTTTACAGGAGATCGGAGCATATCATAATTGAGGGTGATTATGGCCGGAGTTTCCTTCGGGTCTTCCATAGTCATCGTATTCATATCATGCATGCTGTGATCCATTCCTTTTTGTTTTTTATCTTCTTCCCCAGATATTTCAGGATACATCACTGTATTCATATCCATTTTTTGTAGGCTCATATTCATTCCCATGTCTTTCATTGAACCACCTACGGTCATCATATCATTCATCATCTTCATGCCTTCAAAGTATTTTAATTTAGGCAGAGGAGTATCTAATTGTTTGATACCATCACCCAACCATATAGAAGCTTTACCTGTTCGGTCTTCGGAAGTTGCTACAAATTCATAGGAGGTACCATCATCAGGAATCGTCACAATAACATCATAGGTTTCGGATGCACCAACAATTAATCGGTCTACAGTAACAGGTTCGACATCCATTCCATCATTTGCCACAACATTTATTTTTCCACCAGCATAGGTTAACCAAAAATAAGTAGAGGCACTACCGTTTACAATGCGCAAGCGTACTTGGTCACCACCTTTGAGTTGTGGAACTTGATCTTCTTCTTTTCCGTTGGCAAGGAATTTTTCATAATATACATCACTTACATCCATGGCATTCATACGCTTCCATTCGTTGGTCAGTTTTGTTTTGAAATGTCCTTTTTTGATTGCTTCTGCATAATTTTGTGTAGCGCCTTTTTTGATTGCATACCAGTCAGAAGCTTTATGTAGAGAGCGTTCAATTTCCATTGGATTTTCATCAGACCAATCACTTAAAAGAATAGTATGTTCTGGAATTTTTGCAGCTTCTTTTTTGTGAATAATAAAAGCGCCATACATACCAGACTGTTCTTGTAGCATAGTATGTGAATGATACCAATAAGTTCCGTTTTGTTTAATAGGAAATTTGTAAGTATGTGTAGACATTCCCTCAATTGGAGCAGTAGTTAGGTAGGGAACTCCATCTTGTTCATTGGGTAAAATTAAACCATGCCAGTGAATAGAAGTTTCATGGTGCATTTTATTATGTACATGAATTATGGCAGTATCTCCTTCCGTGAAATATAAAGTTGGGGCGGGAATAGAGCCATTAATAGCAATTCCTTTTACACTCTTTCCAGAGTAATTAACAACCGTATCATTTACATACAAGTTGTATTCTACTGTCTTTTGCGCCCAGCTTACTAAGGAACATACGATAAGCAATACTGAAGTAAAAAGTAATTTCATAGTATATTATTTATAGTGTTGGAATATGGCAATAGAATACCCAATCATAAAGTTAAAAGATAAAAATATGATTAGGTATTATTTGTAGTGTTTTGTTTGTTAGTGTTTTATAACAACATAAAAATCATAGCAGCGCTCATGATAATCATTAAAGCATCTTCAATAATAGTGACTGTACTCATGGGTAAATTGAATACTGCACCAAGACAAGCACATTGAATTTTCTTTTTGTTCATTACACTTTGTAATACCCCGACAATACTAACAGACATAACAATAAAGGTTACGATGTTGGTATATAAAGGTTCAAATCCCGTTAAGAAAGCAAGACCTAATGCTAATTCTACTATTGCATAGAGGTAACCCCAAGATTTAAACTGCTTGGCAACAATATCATACATGGCATAACTTTCTGCAAAACCAGAAAGATTAAGTAGTTTGAAGAATGAAAATACCAAGAAAAATCCAGCCATGAAATGTTGCATCCATTGCATAAAATCAAAATGATGCCCCGTAAACTGTACTAACAATGTAATTCCAGTGATGTACGTGAAAATCAAAATAATGGGTTTATAGGTCGCGAACCAACTTTTTGTTTGTTCGGCTACTTCATTGTGTTGTATTGCGCTAATATGATATTTACTTTCAGAACCACCTAAAGCTTCTTGCAAGGCAGAGATTCCCACATGTTTATCCATTGTTATGGTTGCTGTATTTTCGTCTTTAGAAACAGCAACGTCAGTGATATTTTGGACGTTGAACAGCATGGTTTTAACCTTAGCCTCACAACTTGTACATGTCATTCCTGTCAATTGATAGGTATGTGTCATAATAATATAGGTTTAGAGTACAAAATTAGACATTCTATTGCCGAATGTTGTTGTACAATTATGGGTCTATTTTGTATAGTTTATAAATTCTCTAATGAGTTCCGTTTTACTGTTGTTGACTGTTTGAACAATGTAGGAGTCAGACCAGTAACTTTTTTAAACTGTTTACTCAAATGAGAAGTACTACTATAATTGAGTTGAAAAGCAATTTCATTTAAATTTAATTCATCATAAATTAAAAGCTCTTTTACCCGTTCAATTTTTTGGAGTATAAAATACTGTTCAATCGTAGTACCTTCTTGCTGCGAAAATAATTTACTAAGAGTGCTGTAATCTTGTCCTATTTGTTCTGTGATATAGGCAGACAGATTGTGAATCAAATGATTGTTGTTGGTATGAACCAATTCAATAATAAGATTTTTTATTTTTTCAGTCAGACGACTCTTTTTATCATCGATTAATTCAAAACCATAGGATTGTAGTCCAATTTCAACTTCTTTCAGTTGTTCCTTGTCCAGTTCTTCAGCCAGAGTTACATCACCAAGTTCCACTGCTAAAGGGTGAAGTCCGAATTTTTCTAATTCAGACTTCACCACCATTTTACAGCGGTTGCAAACCATATTTTTTATATATAATTTCAAAATGATTATTTAAGAGTTTCAACAGTATTTCCACAAGTTAGCATTGCCGAGCCATAATAAGGATTTTTAATTGCTTCCTCTTTGCTCAACCAATTTGATCCTTTGTTAAACATAGGACAATATTGGTAATATACTGTGGTGTCTGTTTTGAACACTTTTGTAGCCTCATAAATATTTTTTGATAAAGACGCGAAAGAAATTCTCTGACGAGCAATATCAGTTGTAGCGGTGATGTTTTTGGTGTCTGTTTTTAAATCTGCAATGATTTTCATCCAAGCCGTATGCTGGTTAGCTTCCATTTTATCCATGGGAGCAGCATTTATTGCTTTTAATAATTCTGTTGCAGCAACAGCAGCTGTTTTACCATCATTTTTTACTAAAGCATCTTTTAAGGAAAAATAAGAGGCATATACTGTTTTTAATATAGAACTATTCTGTGTTGTTTCCATGGAATTCATGGCAGTATGTCCTTCGTGTTTATTTTCAATAACCGCTGTTTTTTTAGGACGATCATATTGGCAACAGCCCGGTAAATTATTATACGCTTTTTCAGGTGCTAAAAAAGCATCACTATCATAACCAGCATAAGCAACTTTTTTTAGGATAGCATTTTGATTGGTCTTTGTGCTATCGTAAGTCAAAGCAAGCATTTTAGTGTCAACATTCCATTCTGCCTTCACAACACCACTTTCATTTGCGGCTTTTTCAATGGTTTTTTTACACATCTCACAATTCCCGTATACTTTAAGAGATTCGGATTTTACATTTTTTATTTGTGCTTCGCACCCTGTTAACGATAGTAAAAGAATTACTACCGAAATATATTTAGATAAGTTTTTCATGTTGAACAGATTTTGATTAAAATTAAAGTTATTTTCTTGTTTTTTGGCATTTTTGCGAATACAAAAACGATAGCCATTAGAAAGCAATGACTAAATAGCATAAAACGAAAAAAATATAAATACTTGATTTATATTAAATTAATAAAGGGAATCAAATTCTAAGAACTCTATTCATCAAATAGAGAGGAGGTGTGTAAAGCTCTATTGGTTCAAATTTATCCAGTGGTGTAGAATGTGTAAACACAATTGGAATTGAAAAAGTAAAAGAGTTATTCTTTTTAAGGGCAGTAGCCGGTTTACTAAATTTTGCCGAAAACTCTTCAGTTTGTTGTTGATTATCTCTTAGTTTGAAACAAATTTCAGTGTTATCACAACAACTTTTTTTAGACGAATTATGCGTACAGGCACATTTGCCGGGAGTAGAAAACTCGCCTACTATAGAAGAAAACGTATCACCACAAAGAGGCTCAGATACCGTAAAACCAATGGCCGGAATCATGTATAAAAACACCAAAAATGTGATGAATAATTTTTTCATTACAGAGATAAAGGGCAAAGCTATTTAAAAAAGAGAATAAAGAGGTTAAAAATTATCATAAATAAATGGTATAAAATTTTTAACTTGGAGGACGATTGTTAAAGTCTTAAACAAAAATGTTAAAAATCATAAAACGTGAAATGTCCACCTTATAGAGCGATTTGTAGGACAAAAGGGCGTAAATATTGATTTACTTTGTTAGATTAATTATAAATAACAAGAAGTCGCTACTTAATAGCGCAATAATTTTTTCGTCAAACTAACGATATTGAGGGTCATCTTTGTTCGTCACAGCTATTTTTAAAGCAATAGGGGAATTGCTAATAATTTGATTACAAAGGGAATCCGGTCAATACATAAAAGTAATTAATATTTATGGATAAACCCAATGATATACCCGTGCGCAAAATTAGTGAATCGATTGCCGGTATTCGAGTTGAAAGATTTACTTCTGAGCAGTTAAATAGATCTGCTCATAAAATTTCACAGCCTCATCGTCATGACCATTATACCTGTATCCTGTTAGAAAGTGGTACAGTAGAATTGTTAGTAGACTTTAAGTTGATTCTTTTGAGTCAGAATGTATTGCTTTTTTCAAGTCCTGGTCAGGTTCATCAATTCATCACTTCTACTAAAAGTAGTGGTTGGATGCTATCATTTGATAATAAATTAGTCGATGATGTTGCTCGAATGACTTTGGAGCAATCTTTATCGGAAATTATTTTATTACCCTTAGAGGAAGAAGATTCAGATTGGTATTCCCGATTACTGGAATTACTAGATCAAACTTTTAATGAAGAAAAAGCTAGTGTTTTTAGAAATCCAGTAATTAATTCTTTATTGCAAACTTTTGTTTATCAAACCGCATCAATTTACTTATCAAAAGAAAAAGTAAGTACTGGTGACCATTCTGCGCGAAGTATTGATATTACAAAAAATTTCAAATCGATGGTGCGTAAAAATTTTAGGTTTATGAAAAAACCGTTAGAGTTTGCTGCCAAGATGCATTTGTCGGGAAGCTATTTAAATGATACCGTTAAATCAGTGACAGGATTTTCATTATCGCATTACATTCAGCAGGAAGTTGTTCGAGAAGCACAACGACTATTATATTATTCAGAACTGAGTATCAAAGAAATTGCCATTGACTTAGGGTATGAAGACTATAAATATTTTAACCGTTTATTTAGTAAAGTAACCGGATATTCACCGGGCGTTTTTCGTAAAAATTACGCAAATATGAACGCTTGGAAAGAAGTTAATTCATTTTAAAAAAAGAATTACAATAAAATCATAATTAAAATAAAAGTGTATGAGCAATAAAAAAGACATTGCCACAGTCACATTAAAGGTAAAAGAGAAAAAAAACATAACACCCAATTTTATACGAATAATATTAACGGGAGAAGCAGAAGATATTGAGGTTTATAAAGACTCTCCGATTGGAGTTAATAATAAAATATACGTTCCACCAGTAGGCGCTACATCGATTGAATTCCCAGAGTTTGATTTTGAAAACGGCAAATGGATATTACCACCGAAAGAAGTGTGTCCTGCGATTCGAACCTACACCCATCGTGGAATCGACTTAGAGAAAAAGGAACTGATTATAGATTTTGCAGCACATGGTGAAGAAGGACCCGCTTCGACTTGGGCTATTAATGCAAAACCAGGAGACCTTTTAGGAGTATCAATGCATACGCTTCCCAAAGAATTATATCCTGAAGCAGATTGGTATTTATTGGTAGGTGATGCTACGGCTATTCCAGTATTAGCGGTTATTTTAGAGACATTACCCAAAACAGCTAAAGGTGTTGCGATTATTGAAGTACATGGCAAAGAAGATGAACAAGAATTGTTTACAAAAGCGGATATAGAATTTCATTGGATTCATAATCCAAACCCACAGAAAGGAAGTAATCTAGCTGAAATTACCCGTAGAGTCAAGATTCCTGCAAAAGAAACTACTTCACGTTTTGGTTATGTAGCAGCGGAGTTTTCTACAATAAAAGGCATACGCCATTACTTGCGTAAAGAATTAGAATGGACCAAAGAGGAATTGTATGCTTATTCTTATTGGAAAGCAGGAGTTTCAGAAGATGGTTCTGTTGCAGATCGACATAATGAGCGAGAAGATTTTGATAAAAATTAGTTTTATTTCGATCTTTAAAAAATAAAAAAAGCCTCTATACAAGAGGCTTTTTTTAGTATATTGAATTCATGTTTTAATGAAATAACTTTTAAAGATGATAAAGAATATAGTAATAACTTGTTTAATGATTTTAATTTCGAATGTATTGCTTGCACAAAGTAAGGATACCATTGAATTTAAAGTCGATATGAAAATGAATTACGACCGAGCAAAAAAAAATGCTCTAGAACGCTATGAATATACGGTAGAAAAATATGATTCTGTAGCTGCACAATTTTCAAAAAAAGATGTAATATTTGTCCTGTCCAAATATAAATTTGAACAATTTGAATTGACAACTATTCCTGTTTTCGAATTAGATAGAACAAGTCGGATAAATAAAAAAGTGAATATTTTACAGTATTTGAAGAATCGGATTAATGATGAACATGTTTTTTATCGTCTATATATTGATGGTAAGGTTGTTATGGATGACTTCTTGGTAACGAGAGACTATAGCCGAATTGATTTAATTAATTACGCCTTATTAGGCTTTGATTTTAATGATCCCAATAATGCTGTATCTTCTATGGATTACTTAACTAAATTAGGATTAGAAAGAAATAAATTTGTATTTCATATTAAAGGGTTTCTTTCCTTATTCATTGTCGAGAAAGGAATTGTATATGCTATTACAAATGCTACTGAGGATGGGGAGTATGACTTGACAGAAATAAATGAGTATATGGGGTGTGAAGTTGGAAAGAGAAATTTAAATATAATTTTAAAGAGTGAATGTCTATTCTGTAGTTTGAGAAAAGGAGTTAAAAGAAGAGATTATTTTAAAGGATCATATTACTTTAAGGTAGAAAAAGAATAAATTTTTTATGTATGAAGATAAAAAAAACAATAATAGTTTGTCTAATGATTTTAAGTTCGAGTTTATTGTTTTGTCAAACAAAAGATACGGTAGGATTTAGAATCGATATGAAGAGGTTACATACTATTGCAGAAGAAAATGCAAAGGATCGACATAAATTTACAGTTGAAAAACAGGATTTCATCACAAAAAATTTTACTATTAATTCCAATTTTGTTCTATCACGATATAAATATAATGAATTGGAATTGACGGTTATTCCTAGCCTAGAATTAATTGAAACAGCAGTGATAAATGATAAAATAAACATTCTGCATTATTTTAAATTGAAAGAAAATGTAGATAATTTATCGTATAATCTGTATGTTGAGGGTAAAATAGTAATGGATGCTGTTGTTGAAGAATATAGTGGAAAAGCTCAGGATTTGGCATTTTATGTATTAATCGGGGATAATTTTGATAATCCTGTTAGGCTTGGGAATGATATGGGATATATGATGAAATTAGGCTTGGAAAGAAATCATTTTACATTTTATATTAAAGGGTTATCTCCTCTTTTTATTGTTGAAAATGGGATTGTATATGCTATAACTAACCCCACAAATGAAGGGGGATATGATAAAATGGAAATCAATAAATATATGGGTACCATGGTGGGTGAGAATAATTTGAAAAGGATCTTAATGAGTGAATGTTTATTTTGTAGTTTAAAAAAAGTAACTAAAAAGAATAAGTATTATAAAAAGCCATACTATTTTAAAGTAGAAAAAGAATAAGGTTCAAGTCAAGGTAAACAATATACCGTTAAAATTATTTTTAGATGAAAAAAATTATAGTATTTATTATAGGTTCACTTTTTTGCATTAGTTCGAGCTCAATTAATTGCTTGAATAGAGATAAGTTTGTATTGCCACTGTTTGAAAAGGAAATTAAATATGATGCTAGGCTAGTTAGACTAGATACCATTAATTCTGACTATAGAATTAATTGGTCAGGAGGAGACACACCAGATTTGTTTAAATTGTATTTCAGAGAATTTAGTAATGAAAGAAAAGTAAAACCAATCGATAAGATTCATTTTATAAAAGAAAATTTATTAGATCGAGATAGTTTAACATATGATTATATTTATGGTAGGAAGGGAGTAAAAGGATATAATCTTTATTTATATTCTAGAGAAGTGAGAGAAATGGATTCGAAAACAAAATCACCAAATTATATTCGTGGATTTTTATTATTTGAAAATAATAATAAAATTAAATACAGTATGGCTGTTTACGTAGAAAATAAAATTTATGTTGGGTATAAATTAGACACCTATATTTTTGATAATTATGTTGTTGTGGTAAAAATAGAAGGACAATGTTATGATGTTGCAATTGATTCGATTGAAATAATAGAAAAAGGATATGATTATTGCAAGGATCTTTATAGTTATGGCGTTTTGAAAATTAATTCTGATGGAAGTTTTAAAACATTAAGTGAAGCCGAAGCCGAGGTGATGATAAGGAAAAAATTCAGAAGATAATATTATTTTCCGGTATAGAATATTTTGAAATCGTATTAAAATTTCACCATATATTTAGATTAAGAATAACATCCCTATTACTATTAAAGAAGGTAATAGGGATGATTTGTTTTATGAATTTTAATTCAACTGTATTGCTTGTGGGCCAAATTCCTCATAGAAGATATTCTTGGTATTGACATTCAGATCTACAAGAGAAGTATATTGAGCTTTAATGAATGGAGCAGGACCACAGATGTAATAATGTGCATCATCGAGCAAAATGGCCTCTTTACAAAGTTCCAAATTCACGCGTCCTGATATAACGCCATCTTCTGGATTTACAGAATTTACATCTTCATAGAAAATATAAGTATCAAGCCATTGTGCCTCTTCATTCAGTGAGTTAATTTCATTTTTGAAAGCATGTACAGATTGATTACGACAACCATGTATCCAAACCAATTTGTTATTCTGAATTTGTTCTTTATTCGTTTCAAGCATACTCATCATAGGAGTAAAACCAACACCACCACTAATTAGTACAAGAGGCGTTTTATGATCTTCTGGTAAATGAAACACACCTGCTGGAGCTGAAATAGTGATTATATCTCCTTCAGATTTTGCATGCAATGCATTCGAAACCATACCCGATGGACTAGAAGGATTACCCACTTCTTTTTTTACAGATATTCTGTAATATTCCGGATGAAAAGCATTCGACAAGCTATATTGACGAGGTTGAAGTAGATTCAATTCGGGAACAAACACTTGTACACTGATGAATTGACCGGCGAAGAAAGAAGCAATTTCTTTTCCATCCTCAGGATACAAATAAAATGACTTTATTTCATCCGATTCTTCTACGATTCTTTTGACGATAAATTTGCGCCATCCATTCCATCCACCACGTTTGATTTTATTCTCCTCATACATGCCTTTCTCCAAATTAATCATGATGTCAGCCAATTGATTATATGCAATGGTCCAAGCCTCTAATATTTCCGGAGTTGCACCGTCGCCAATGACTTCTTTGATAGAAGCAATTAAATGCATTCCTACGATTTGATATTGTTCAGGTTGAATATTTAAACTGGTATGTTTACTGCCGATTCCTTTGAGTACATCGATTAAAACACCAGGATTATCAATATGTTCGGCATAAGCCAAAACAGCCATTGCTAAAGCAGCTTTTTGTCTTCCATTTGCCTGATTTCCCATATTGAAAATTTCTTTCAATTCTGGATTATGCAAAAACATGCGTTTGTAGAAGTGATCCGTTAAGGCTTCACCGCCGGTTCGTAAAATAGGGATTGTGGCTTTGATTAAGTCTTTTTGTACTGAATTCATTGTTCTGTTTTTAAATTAATGAATAATTAAAGGATGTACAGATACTGTACAACGTTGGGTGTTTTTTATAAGGCGATAATATTGACTGCGATAAGAATAGCGCTTACAACAACACTTGCAATAAGAATGTTGAATAATAGCTTAGGAGGTTGTTGAGCCAATACGGCACCATTGAATCCCATGGTAAGAATGATGATAAAAAAAAGTTGAATCATCTGACTTGGACTTGTTCCATTCATCAAAACCAACATAGCAGCAATAGATCCCAAACAACTTTGACCTAATATGCCTAAGGTTGTAAAACCTAAGAATCCTCGTTTATAATCGTTTAGATATTTGTGATAATAGTTCATGATACAATGCTTTAGAATTTATACCTACAAAATTAATGGAGCATAGCACTAGTATTTTATGACCTCAATCATAAGAAGCAAAAAAGAGCAGTTTTATCTGCAAAAAAGAGAAAAATAAAAGAATGAAAAGTGAAAAAAAGAAGTTGTTATCGGAATACTTTTCGATTTTCGATGAATAATAAACCTTTCTTTTCCAATGATTTAATAGAGCGAATAACGGTTTCAACACGCAGTCCGCTTAAATCGGCAATTTGCTGACGTGTGAGTACCACTTGATACTTCTCGTTCGGTTTCATTTTATGAATCGTTTCCTTGAAATAATCAATGAGTTTCAGGATTCGATGTTCAGGTTCTTGAGAGGAAATTTCGGAGGCCATAACCGATTTGTAATACAAACGTTGAGCAAGATTGATCGTCATTTGCATGTGCGCATCGGGATGGGAAAACAGCAATTTAAAAAAAGAATCTTTTGCAATGCGGTATACTTCCGAATCTACTAGAGCAATGGCATTAGCCGGATAGGTTTTGTTAATAAATAGTGGTGGTTCGCCAAAACAAGTACCAGGGCCAAAAATACTTTGGATGAATTCTTTACCCAGATCATTAAAATTATTCATTTTGATTTCTCCGGAATGTACTTGGAAAAAATATTTTGCGGTGTCACCTTCATTGAAAATGAGATCACCTTTTTTTAAAGGGATTAATTCGGCTCCAAATTGCAACAATACATTTTCGTTAATCATGGTTTTGGCTTGATAAAGCTAAATTACGCTTAATAATTAACATTTTCAACAATCCCAATCGTAATCGGGATTGTTGAAAGAAGAATTACAGTGATTTTAAAATACCTTCAAGTTCTTTTGTTTCCAATGCTGTAAGCGGTTTTAATGGGCTTCGTAAGGCACCACCTTCTTCGCCTAATAATGGTAAACCTGCTTTAATCGCTCTTGGTAAACCTTTGGTTACAATAAATTTCAAAAGATCGAACTGCTTATAAAATACTTTTTGTGCTTCCTCTAAATCGTTGTTTTGAATAGCGTTGTATAAAGCAAGGTTTAATTCTGGAATTAAATTTGGAGCAGCAGTACACCAACCTGTGGCACCTGCTGCAAAAGCCGCTAAAGCCAAAGGATTAGATCCATTGAAAAATGGAACCTCTTCCCCCAATTCTTTTCTTAGATAATGCATACGTTGTACATCACCTGTACTTTCCTTGATCATTGTAACATTTGGAATTTCTAACAAACGTTTTAATAAGGCTGGAGACATATCAATTCCACTAGTTGCAGGATTGTTGTACGCCATGATGGGAATAGAAATTTGTTTGGCAACAGCATCATAGTGCTGTACAATTTCATCGTCGGATAATTTCCAATAACTCATTGGGATAATCATAACACTTGAAGCACCTGCTTTTTCGGCAAACTTTGCGTGGTAGATTGTTTTTTCAGTCGTAAGGTTTGAAACACCAACTAAAGTTGGTACACGGCCTGCGACTTGCTGAATTGTAGCTTCTGTTAAAGCTTCTTTTTCCTCATCGGTTAAGTAAGGTAAAACACCTGTACTTCCTAGTGGAGCAATGCCGTGTGAGCCATTTTGAACGAGACGTTCAACTAAACGTTTGAAAAGAGGAATATCTACTTTTTCGTCAGTGTCAAATGGCGTAATAGGATAGGCGATTATGCCTTTAAAGGGAACTGTATTCATGTTTTTTTTTGTTTAAAAATGTTGAAAAAAGACAGCCCTCAGAACTGAGGGCTTAGGAAAGAATGTTATAGGTCACGGCCTTCTTCTTCACGAAGAGCCACGCCCAAACTTTGAAGTTGTGGTGCATTCTCACAAGCAAGATATTTAGCTTCTTCAGTGTCGCTAAGATTATGATGTCTGTGCCATGCCCATGACGGAATATAAACAGCATCACCCGCTTGCCATTCTACTCTCTCGTCCTCAACTTCTGTCCAACCTTTACCTTCAATTACATATAAAACAGTTTCATATGTGTGACGGTGACGGTTCGTGGTTTGATCCGGTAGTAAACCTCCAATAGTCATACTTACATTTTTTGTAGGTAAGTCAACAAAGAATACGGGATGTTTTCTTTCTGTTGAAAATTGGTCATGTACACCTGCTTGTTCTACATTTCTGTGAATTAATTTCCCCGGCTTAATATACTGAGGTCTAGCAAAGGTTTGATGAAAATCCTTTGAGCTGAATTTTTTGTCTTTAGCTTCCATTGTATTATTTATTTAAAGATTATGAGGCAAAACTATTGTATATTTGGACTGTGTTAGTGATACAGAAATAACAAAAATAGGTAGTCCAGATGTTAAGACCTTGGGAAGTAGAAATAGAATGGAATCAAAATGATGCACAGGCATTGTATATGCAAATCGCCGATTATTTTATTGAAGTGATAAAAAATGGGAAGTTAAAAAGTGGTGATGCACTGCCAGGAAGTCGACCGTTAGCAGAATCTTTAAAGGTCAATCGGAATACGGTGGTAAAAGCTTTGGATGTATTATTAGCAGAAGGTTGGTTGGTGTCCAAAGAACGCAAAGGAACCTTTGTGGCTGAGGTATTACCCGAAGAAGAACATTTTACAACACTCAAAAGAAATATTGAAGTTCCAGAAGAATCTGTACAAAAAGCAACCTTAGTTTTTGATGACGGAGTACCCGACAGTCGATTGGCTCCTATGACAGAGTTGGTCCGTGCTTATCGACAAATATTCAATCGAAAAGCCCGTTGGCAATTAATGGGATATGCGAATGCATTAGGGGATTTGGAATTTCGAAATGCGATGGTCCAGATGCTCAATTTTAAACGCAGTATGTCTATCGCAGCCCATGAAATTTGCATTACAAGAGGAAGTCAGATGGCGATGTATTTAACTGCCCATTGTTTGTTAAAGAAAGGAGATGTAGTATTGGTAGAAAGTCCAGGTTATAAACCTGCTTGGAAAGCATTGGAAAGTGCAGGAGCAATCTTAATACCGATTGCAGTAGATAAGGAAGGTTTGGTAATACAAGAAGTAATAACAGCATTGCAACAACATAAAGGTATAAAAGCGATTTATGTAACACCACACCATCAATATCCTACAACGGTTACGATGAGTTTGCAACGACGTCAACAATTAATAGAACTATCCAATAAACATGTTTTTACGATTATTGAAGATGATTATGATAATGAATTTCATTTTGGATATCGTCCCATTTTACCCATTTCAAGCCATGCAAATATTCAAAATTATGTGTATTTGGGTACGTTAAGTAAAATTGTAGCTCCCGCATTACGGATTGGATATTTGGTGAGCAATCCTGAATTTATTGAAAAGATTAGTCAATTGAGAAAAATAATTGATGTACAAGGCGATACAATTATGGAACAGGCCGTTTTGCACCTTATTCAAGAAGGAGGTGTGAAGCGACACTTGAAAAAAGCTACTGCTATTTATAAACACCGTCGTGATCATTTTGGAAAACTTCTTCAAGAACATTTAAAAGAAAAAGTAACTTATACAAAACCAGAAGGTGGATTAGCTTACTGGATTGTGCCTAATGCAACTGTAGAGGTTCTTCAGATTGCAGATGAACTGGAAAAACGTGGAATTATGATTATCAAATCGGATAAATTTAGTTTTGATACTCCAGTAAAAGGATTTCGTTTAGGATATGCTTCTTTGACGGAAGATCAGATGAAAGAAGGGATAATGGCGTTAGCAGGATTATTGTAACGATTATTCTGCAATAAAACCATAAACGGAATCGCCTAGATTATTTAATACCTTGATGGATTTTTTAGATAAAGTAAGATCCAGAATATCATCGTCATCATCGATAAAAACCCAAATTCCTCTATCGTCTAATTCTCGTAATGCTCGGGCTTTGTCATATAAAATTGGAATGTTTACTTTTTCATAAAAAGGACGTAACTCTTGTGTACAAAAGCCTAGAGCTTCAATATTTCTGGATTTTAAATTGTTTACAATTTTACCCATTAATTCGGAGCCGTAACCTTTCTTTTGTTGGGCAGAAACAAAACCTACAAATTCAGGAAATTGATATTTGATGCCCTCAATGGTAATAGGAAGAGTATGAAAAATTCGAGCTAGTGAAACCAATTCCTTTTGAGGGTTATATAGCAAATGAAATTCACTTTGAGAAAATTCGGCTTTAAAAGTATCTTCGTCATAACCCATCCATTCTTTCACCTCCCATAAATTAATCATTATGACAATTTCAGCAGCAGTTAATTCTGTGGTAGTTTTAACAGAGTAAGTATTCATGATTTTTGGTTTTTACGGATGGATGTTTCAATGGATATTGTTTTGAAACAGAAATTCCAATCCATAACTGATACCTAGTTTGAAAAAGGTACACAGTTGGTTATAAAATGAATAGTCCAAGATAGGTAATAATTAAGGACTTACCCAATGAAAAAGCCTTTTATGCTGATATTAACAAATTACGAATTTGTTTTTTGGTTAATGTATTCAATATAATCTTGTTCCAGTTTATCAATTTCAGCAATTAGGAAATCATAGATTGTACCTGGGAAAATTTCACAATCTGGATCATAAAAACTACCGTAATCCACTGTCGTAATTCCATTGTTTGTATACGCTTTGTATAGGTTACCACTACGCTTGAAAAACAATTGACCATCTTCAATAGCATCGTCATCCTCTTGTTCTGCATACTTTTCTTCAAAATCCATCCAAGAAGGAGTTTCATCGTTGGTAGTTAATCCATAAACAAAAAAGCCATAGCCAAACTTCCAAGAATCCAATACATCGCCTTCCTGCGGTTTTGGCCAAATATCATCATTTACTTCTAGGATTAAATTACCGTAGGTTAAAAGAAATTCTTTGACATCATCACTAAACGTTAGGTTTTTGTCCTTCTCATAAGTCGCTATCATTTCTGCTGTAGGAAGATATTTTTTGGAAGTATACAACATGAAATCGTCATTCAGTTTTTCAATTCTGTCTTGGAAGTCAATTAAAGTCATAGGGGATTTTATTTTAATTTTATACGATACCCAAATATACTGGAATGTGCCGAAATATAAAGAGAAATAAGAGAATGAATTTCTATGACTTCAGTTTTATCTAAATCATATCATTTGTTGATGAAACATAAATAGAGATCACCATTAATTCACCAAAATTTGATTCTAAGCTAACCGATTGGGTCAACTCCTATGAAAAAAATGAAAGAATAAATGTGAAATGTACTTTTAAAGTAAAATAATTTAAGAAAAAAATAGTATTTTAGACAACATTATTTCAAGTGATTTAATTAATCCCAATCCAATGGAAAAAAGAACAAAGATTGTATTATTAGTGACAGTGATTTGTGCTGCAATAGGCACAGTAATGAAATTAGAAGGCCATAAAACAGGGGGCGATGTTTTATTGATGGCCTCTACTATATTGTGGTTTTGGTTACTTTATAGATTTGTCATTCATCTTAGAGATAATAGACAGTTATTTTAGTATCCGAATGTAATTTTATTTCAATTCGTAGCGTTTAAACTGTAAGTCAAATCGCTTTTGGCTGAAATTATTTTGTAAATAAGCATCTGTTAATTCCCAAATTTTATCAGCCAAATCATCATTTTCCGTAAGGATCCCTTCACCGACATCTTCGGCAGTATCACCTTGTGAGGTAATCAATTTTCGAACTAATTCACCTTTTGAAAAAGATTCAAAATAATAGGTGTCTGATACTGCAGAAATCATAAACTGAATCACGTCATAATCCTTTGGGAAAATTTCCAAATCATAGATTTGACCCAATTCCATCAAAATAAGTGTACCAGTAGTACTGCTTAAAAGATCAAAAGTGTTTTCAGCACGATAACTGCTTGTCGCTTCTTCAAAATCGACCATTGCAGCATATTGGGATGAATTCCCGATAACCAATTTAATTTCCTTTTCGTTATCAATATTCTTATTGATAAGAAGTCCAGCAAGATTGTAGCCCATACGATTTACTTTTATTGATTATATTTAGAAATTATGTTCTGTTAACTAAGATCCCATACTTTATTTTTCTTGTTTTTTTCAATCAAATCTAATAAACCTTGCCGATTTTTACAGCCTGCAATAACACAAAAATCATCATAGGATAGGTTAGGGTCAATATTGAAGGCTTTGAATATAGCCTCCTTAGTCGCTTTGTGTTTCGGATGTTGTAAATCGCCACGACCTTCTCCTTCGTATATTAAGCTCACATCAAGATTTCTCTTCGCTGCACCAGAAGAAACAATATTATTACGAAACATCCAATCGGGAACAGGATCAATGTTGTGTTTTCCTTGCTTTTCAATTCGAGCTAATCCCCAACCTAATGAGTAGTCTGTAGCTGAGTGAAAAAAGTGTAGGGGGAAATTGAGTTCTTCTGCTTTTAAAGGAAGATGGCCCACGATAGGATAAATACCACGCATCAAATTATCATCCATCATATGAAAAGAAGGAATTGTTTGGGCTTGTGCTAATGCTGTAAGATCTACCTCCAAAGTAGGAGCGGTATAGCTGTAAAGCATGACCAATTGTACTACCGTCATTAGACTATTCCATTGATGATCTTCTTCTACAAGACCTTTTTTTCGAAGCTCTGCAACATTAATTAAATGCCTACCAAAATTATATAAAGTAGGTTTTCCGTATAAATCAAATGCTATTGGAATGGCAAAAAAGTCACCACTTTGAAAGCGAACGGGTTTTGTTTTTTCTGTTTTTGTCGCTTTTAAAGTTTGAATAGTTTCCAGATGATACTCAGGTAATTGGGCTATGAAAGGAGTAATCTGCCTTTGAAAATCATGTAAAGTGACAAGATTATGAAAGACAATAGCATTGTTTTTAAAATCCAATTCCTGCTTTCCGATAGTCCATTTGGTATAAATAGTCAGTTGGTTATTAGGAACAGTTTTTATTTCAACATGAAAATAACTTGTTTTTAGCGGTGTTTCATAAATATTCGTTGGTGTAATAGGCTTTTCTTTTCCTTTACCCGTTTTTGAAAGAATATGAGTGCGTTGATTCGTTCCGATTAAAGTATCAAATTCAGTGTAATATTCAGTGTTATAAACAGAATATTGAATCGTTTTCTGGATTACATTTCCATCAAAATAACAAATCAATCCTTTTGGAAATTCAATCCGCTCCCAATGATCCTGAACTGTGTTTAACCCAAAATAAGGGCGTTGTATATTGGTGAATTCAAAACGATCCATGATTCAAAATTAGTTGTCGTACGACTTTAAATGTTTAACAAAATGCTGTTCTACCAAAGCTTTCATACCGTCGGCCAAAGGAATTAATTTTGGCGGTTGGTATTCGTGAGCATAAGTCAAAGCCTTTTCGGTAGCCAAGTCATACAATAAGATATCACCATCACTATAATACCAATATTCACCTAATTCTAAGAACGATTGATCATCAATAGTAGTTAAGGTAATATCATCAAAATCGATAGTAATACCTTCCAGTTTTATTTGAGACAAATTCATGAAAAAAGTAGAAAGCTCAGGCGGTAAAGTTACGGCCAGATATTCCTCTTTAGATTGCAAGTCTGATAATGTAACCCCTTTTTGCAGATGATTCTCCGTATCAAAAGAACGTAGTAATTGTCTGTAAAATTTCGGGTATTCTGTTTTCAAGTCCTCAAAATCTGTTCTAATTTGATCCTGAAGCGCCTTGGCTTTCAGTTTCTCCTGACGAATAAACTCCTTGAATTCTTTTTCGCAGGCAATTTTATAAGAATCATCCGGTTGTACAGTAATGTTTTGGCTTTTCAGCCAATCGTATGCGGTTAATTGTGCCGAATGTATATTCGTTAAATCTGTGCAATTACTATAAGGTTTTATTTTTAGGAATATGCGACGACCACACCATTCTTCAATAGCAATTTGGTGGACTTCAAACCAGTCCAACCAGGTAGAAGGAGTGATTTTGCCTTCCACTAAAAGTTTAAAAGTATTAATTAATTCTTGATTCATATAAAAACATAATTGTGGGGAATAATTCATTTGCATACCGCTACAGTCCTCTGTAAGCAGTTCCAGTTTAATTTTATTGTGATATCATGACCACACACTGCCTCAAATGTTGAGATGAAGCCTGTGAAATGGAAGATACAACAGTATAGAATAAAATATAAGACCACTCAACAAGAGGGAGAGATCTCGTCTTTTGGGTAAAATCGTAAACAATCATTAGCAATATGGTTTGTTTTTGGAAAAATATGTATTGAATACATACCTATTATCCAAATATAAGGAATAAAACGAACCCTCGCTTTTTTTTAATATTATCAAAAAGAAAAAATAAAGAAAAGAGGAAATTTAATGGGTTACGACCCCAAAAAAAGAGTAATCTGCAGAATTATAAAATAAGCTATATTTGATACAACAACGAGGACTATGACACGAGAACAATTAATAGAGTTAGGGACAAAAATCCTCCATAATGAAGGAGATGAAGTTGAAATGGAGAACTTAATACATCTTTTCGATGCAAATGTTCTTTATCCCAATGCGTCAAATTTATTTTTTTACCCCGAGAATTATAATGCACGAAGAGACAATTTGTACGATTATAATCCTACTGTGGAAGAAGTGGTAGATAAAGCAATGAATTATAAAGCAATTGAATTATAATATTGAGTTATTTCTATGAGTAATAGAAAATCTATCCGTTATGATGGTTTTAGAACAAGGAATGGTTAAGATTGATTAAAGAAAAATAATTGTATTAAATCTTCCTTAATATTTGAGTAGTATCAACACCGGTTGAAAAAACCAAATTAATACAATACCACATGGGAATGATAGCCGAATACTTGATGATTGATGAGGAAACTTTGCAATCCTTATTAAAACTCGATAGTGAAGAACTATCCGATGAATTATTTGATATTGAAGAAAGCGAAAAGTTTCGTTCAATTGATATTGATAAATTGTGGGATGTGTTGCATTATTTTCTTACAGGCGTTTCAGCCAGTGATCCTATAGAAGGCGATAAGTTAAGTGAAGCGGTAGTGGGGGTTCATAATTTTCATTTGGATCCCGATGCAGATTTCATCACGTATACAAAAAATGAAGAATTGAATGCTATTATTATAGCATTAGATCAAATTGATTTCAAAAAACAATCAGAAGTTTTTGATTTAATTGCATTACAACAAAACGAAATTTATCCTAAAGGCATCTGGGAAGAAAATAGAACTGAACTACTGGAAGAGCTAGAATTAGCATTGAAAAATAGTATCGAATTTTACAAAAGTGCTTTGGTGACGAAACATCACGTTATTGTAAGTATTCTATAAGTTATTTTATTTCTCAACTGTCCTCAATGCCCGTTTTACAATATAATCAGTTTCCTTAGTGTCACTTTCGCAATTCCATCGATTGCATAATTCCTGTACAAACTGTGGTTGTGTTTTGCTGGCATCATTGAGCCAATTGGCTACGCTATTCTGAACATATTTGGCTTTGTCGGAGCGTAAAGATTCAAGAAGTGAAAGTCCTAAAGCAGGATTTTGCTTTAATTCTTCAATATGCTCACACCACACACCACGGGGACGAGTAGCTTCGGTAGCGAAGCGACGAATATTTTCATTCTCATGTTGTGTCCATAAGGTTAGAATCGTAATACTTTCCAATAGTTGCTTTGTTATGGATGGACGAACTGCCATCCAGCAAATTTCCCGTACCCCAAAATGAGTATCGGCTGCAAAGAGTTGAATTTTCTCTAATTTTTCTTCAATGGATAACGATGTGTCCCGACCAATGAAATAAGTTGCCCAACAACGAACCAAATCGGAAGTGTGATGAGAAAGCTCTTTTACTAAAACAGCATCATCGTGTTGTTGTGCCAATTCGTATAAGCTTGTACCAATCGTTTCGTTGATGGTATTGACTGTTTGTTTTTTTAAGGCATTAATACGCGCTAAAATAGGCTCTAGGTATATAGTTCGATTCAATGAAGCCAATAAGTTCTCTAAAAGTAGTCGTTGATCCACAGCAAGCCATTCTACAAGATTTGCGGTTTCAATAAGCCCTTCGTTTAATTGTTTTAAAATAACAACGGGAATATCTTTGGTCGATTTTGAGCCTTTGCGTTTTATAATTGGCATAGTAATTCGATTAATTGTTCAGTAGGCATACGTTGGGTGTAATCACTATCTACAAATTTATAGCATAAAGTAGAATCTTGATCAATTATAAATAAGGCAGGAAAAGGCAATGTATTCTCAATGTTGTTGTTGAATACAGCCAATTCAATACCGAGTTGTTGGTAGTACGGAAGAACAAAATCTTGCACTTGAAAAGCAATCCCAAGTTGTTTTGCAAGACTATTATTGGTGTCGGTTAATACTTCAAAGTTGAGGTTGAGTTTTTCTACTAGTGTAAGACTATGGTCTGGGCTTTGTGGTGATATGGCGACCAATGTATAATTTTGTGTTTTAATTTTTGAAAGGGCATTTTGTAAAGCAATAAGCTCTAAATTACAATAAGGACACCAACTACCTCTGTAAAAAGTAACGACCATTTTTCCCTTTTTTAGAATATCGTGTGAATGTATAGGGATTTGTAGAGCATTTTCTAAAATGAAATCAGGGAAACGATTATTCACTTTTATGGAGTTTGCCTCTAAATTCTGTCTCTTTAAATCTAGAATAGATTGATTAAAGACTTCTAAAGTCTCTAGTGGGAGTTGAGAGGCTAATTGGGTATTGAGAAGTTCAATTTGCTTTGCTAAATCTGCCATTTGTTGAGGTTTTCATTATTTTTGTAAAGGTTGGAAATCAAAAAAGAATAGGCAATACCGCATATTTTTATCCCTATGGGAGAAAAAAATCAATAATATGAAAACAAAGGAAAGAATCGAAGAAAATAAAATTTGTCCATTGGAGATAGCGGTTAATTCCATCAGCGGAAAATGGAAAGTACCTATTGTATGGCAAATGAATGAAGGGAAAAAACGTCCGAGTGAGTTTTTAAGAGGCATTGCTAAGGTAGATCGCCGAGTATTGAATCAGCAACTCAAAGAAATGGAAGCGGATGGAATCATTACAAAGGAATCTTTTCCAGAATTACCACCTCGAGTAGAATATTCTTTAACAGAAACGGGTAAGAAACTTGTAGCAGTTTTATGGCAACTGAATGACTGGGGTAAGATATTGGTAAAAGAAAAAGGATTAGAGGAGCTTATGGAGAATAAATAAGCCTTTTTAAAGCATTGAATAATATCCCGCAGGAAAATCAGCTATTTTTGAATTGAAGTCTTAAAACAAGTCTTTATGAGATTCAAATACAATTTCTAATACGGTTGTTTAAATCCATCGAACTTTAGGTTGAGGTTTTCTTGATTTGAAGAGTAATCGCAAACCCGTTTTTGTGTTTTGAAATTGTAGAAAACAAAAAGACGTCGAATGAAAGAGAATTTTTCGTCGAGTACGATAACTTTTGGAAGTAAAAGTGAATGTAATTTGGAAACGAATAAAAACAAAAAAGACGATCATTTCTGATCGTCTTTCGTTTTGTGCTCCCCCTCTTGGGCTCGAACCAAGGACCCTCTGATTAACAGTCAGATGCTCTAACCAACTGAGCTAAGGAGGAAGGCGTATTGCCTTGTAAAGCGGTGCAAATATAGGGCTAAATTTGATTCTTGCAAATAAAAATGAAATTTTTTTTGATTTTTTTTTACTTGCTCGTTATCGCCCGATAGATATCATTTCCGTTTGCGAAAAGTAGTAGTGATATAAGTAAAACAAAACCAACTAATTGAGCACGTTCTAAGAATTTATCCGACGGTTTTTTACCCGTAATCATTTCGTATAATAAAAACATCACATGACCACCATCAAGAGCAGGAATTGGTAATAAATTCATCACCCCAAGCATAATTGAAAGCATCGCAGTACGTCCCCAAAATACTTCCCAATCCCAAGATTGTGGAAAAATATCGAAAATTGCTTTGAATCCACCTACACCTTTGTAAGCTCCAGTCTCTGGATTGAAGATTGCTTTTAGCTGTTTGAAGTAACCAAATAGTTCTTCTTTACCACGAACTAAACCGGCAGGAATAGATTCTGCAAAACTATATTTTTGATGTTGGATTTTATAATAACCCAATTTTTCTAAGTTTTCAATTTTTAACCCACCTAAAGCAACACCCAATTTACCTTCATTGTTTACTGTAACATTCACCGTTTCGGTTTTGTCATTACGTAATACAGTAGCAGGAATAGTTTGTCCTTTATGCGTGTCTAATACAACAGCAGCCTGATCAAAATAACGAATAGGAGTACCATCAAGGCTTGTGATAATATCCTGAGGTTTTAAGACAGCCTCATTCTTAGATTCTGGTGAAGGGCCAGCAACGACAAAAGGAGTACGTAGACCAATGAATGGTTTTTTCTCACCTTTCATTAATTGATCGATTAGGTCAATTGGTAAGTCGATTTTTTGTTCTACCCCATTTCTTTCAATCAATACGTTTTTAGCAAATAGCATTTTGTTTGGAATTTCATTGAATTTTTCCATTTTTACGCCATCCACTTCCAGGATTTTATCCCCTGTTTTTAAGCCGATTTGTTCTCCTACCGAAGTAGTTACCCAAATTCCATCTTTTAATTCGTTATTGTTTAGGAATAAGTTACCATAAGCATATGCCATTCCAATATAGATAATGAAAGCCAAGATAAAGTTTACTGTAACACCACCTAACATAATAATTAAACGCTGCCAAGTAGGCTTAGAACGGAATTCCCAAGGCTTTGGTTCTTCAGCCATTTGTTCCTTATCCATACTTTCGTCAATCATTCCGGCAATTTTTACATAACCTCCTAATGGTAACCATCCGATACCGTATTCTGTATCACCAATTTTCTTTTTTAATAAAGAGAACTTTATATCAAAAAATAAATAGAATTTTTCGACTCTGGTTTTGAATGCTTTGGCAGGGATAAAATGCCCCAATTCGTGTAGTACAATCAGTAAGGATAAACTCAATAAAAACTGACCAAGCTTGATAACTATTTCCATTTTTAAAATTTAGATTCTATAATAACGCACAAAAGTAACGTTTTCTCTTTTATTTATGACGAGATATTCTTTTACAGCAATTTAAAAGAATGTTAATACTTTGTCGAATACTTTTTTTGTCCAATAGTCAAAGTCAAAAAGCATGCCTAGAAGATGTTTGGCAGTTTCTGCCAGATCAATGATTAAACAGAAGCCGTAATAGTTTGTGTTTTTTCTTTCACTTGTTTTCTATAAACAGAAGGTGAAATAGTATTGTAGTTTTTAAAATACTTATTGAAGTGGCTCAAGTCGGTAAAGCCCATTTCCTGACTAATTTCTTTAATAGAAAGCGAACTGTATTGCAGCCTGTTTTCTATAAGTTTTACTTTATAACTATTCACATATTCTCGAAGTGTAACGCCAGTTTGTTCTTTAAAGAAGATACCAATGTAATGTTTGGAATAGCTAAAGGTGTCAGCCAAATGGTTTAAGTGAGTACGCTCTGCACAAAAGATATTATTATGAATATAATGTACCATTTTAGTAATCTTGTCACACTGCTTGTGTTCCGGATTGGGAATAATACTTGGGATATTACGTTTAAGAATAGAAAACACAGCTTGAATCAGGATAAATAAAGTTTCGTTATTCTGATCAAATGATTGTTCCCATTCCGATACTATAAGACGCATTAATGCATTGGTTTTCTCCATGTCTGCCTTAGATTTTAATAAAGGAAAACGGTTTCTTTTAGCGTGAATAAGCAATTCATCCAACTGTTTATACCAATAATTATGCGCTTGTATATTTTCAACTTTATCTAGATAGACATTGGTGAATTTTAAAAAAGTAAATTCTGTTTCTTCTTCAATCACAAAACTATGGTAGTCGGAAGGTGTTAGTAAAAAAAGAGCTGGGCCATCATAAAGGTAAGTGGCGCCAGATAAGGAATGTATGCCTTTTCCGCGATGAATAAAAATCATTTCAAAATGATTATGATTGTGTACAGGATGTTCCCATTCCGCTGAAATGAAATGATGAACCTTTAAAAACTCATGTTGAATATAGCGTTTCATTATAAGAAAGATACCAATTAAGCATACAAATGTACCATTTTGGTGGTGAAATCTGCCGTAATTTTACATCATAATTCAAAAGTCAGGTTTTATCCGGGATTTAGAGATATAAAATAAAACCCACATTTGACTTTTTTCAAAGCATTCAGAAACAATTACTGACAACATTTAAAACAAAAGAAAATGGCTTCAAAACTGTTCGCTCCGTTGACAATTAAAGAGATTACATTAAAAAATAGAATAGCAATTTCACCGATGTGCCAATACAGTGCCATTGATGGATTTGCAAACGATTGGCATTTAGTTCATTTGGGGAGCCGAGCGATTGGTGGTGCGGGATTAATTATACAAGAAGCGACGGCGGTATCACCAGAAGGGCGAATTTCACCAGAAGATTTAGGAATTTGGAAAGATGAACAAATTGAAAAATACAAAGCAATTACGACTTTTATTGAAACGCAAGGAGCAGTTCCTGGAATTCAATTGGCACATGCAGGGAGAAAAGCCAGTGCAGCAGCACCGTGGAATGATCGTAAAAAAGTATTGATTAACAATGGTGGATGGACGACAGTAGCACCTAGTGCAATTCCATTTAATGACGATGAAGAAATACCCGTTGCGTTAGATACACAAGGAATTCAGAAAGTAATAGAAGATTTTAAGACAGCAACCATTAGAGCAGTAGAAGCAGGGTATAAAGTAATGGAAATCCATGGAGCACATGGTTATTTATTACACCAGTTTTTATCCCCATTGAGCAATAAAAGAACGGACGAATACGGAGGTAGTTTTGAAAATAGAATACGTTTGCTATTGGAAACCGTAGCGGCGGTACAGAGTGTATGGCCTACTAATCTTCCGTTATTTGTCCGTATCTCGGCAACAGATTGGGCTGATGGTGGATGGAATGCAGACGAATCTGTGAAATTATCTCAATTATTAAAAGATCGTGGAGTTGATTTAATTGATACTTCTACTGGAGGATTGGTTTCCTACCAAAAAATTCCCGTTGGGCCAAACTACCAAGTGCCTTTTGCAGAAAGAATAAAAAAAGAAACAGGGATATTGACTGGAGCCGTAGGACTGATAACAGATCCAAAACAAGCCGATGCAATTATTGAAAAAGGACAAGCCGATTTAGTATTGTTTGCCCGTGAATCGTTACGTGATCCAAATTTAGCATTGACATTTGCAGACGCATTAAAAACGGATGTGACTTGGCCAAACCAATATGAAAGAGCAAAAAGAAGACACTAATTAATAAACGGATACAGCAAAAGATTGTAAACATGAAGAAAATTAAAGTAGCGCTTCTTTCTTATGGTGTTTCAGGAAAGATATTCCATGCGCCATTTATAGAGCAACATCCTGGTTTTGAATTGACAGGAAGTTGGGAACGAAGTAAGCAACTAATCCAATTGGATTACCCGACAATTAAAAGTTATAAAACCATAGAAGAACTGTTGGCAGACGATGTGGATTTAGTAATTGTAAATACCCCTATTGCTACCCATTTTGAATATACTAAACAAGTATTATTAGCAGGAAAACATGCAGTAGTAGAAAAAGCATTTACGACCACAGTTGCAGAAGCGCAAGAGTTAAAAAGAATTGCGGAAGAACAAGGAGTATTGCTGAGTGTGTTCCAAAATCGTCGTTGGGATAGTGATTTTAAGACAGTTCAAAATGTGCTCAACCGAAAAGTACTTGGAGAAATTGTAGAAGCTGAAATACATTTTGATCGATATAATCCAACGTTAAGTCCTAAACAACATAAGGAAACAAAAAATGCAGGAGCAGGAATTGTAATGGATTTAGGATCGCATATTATAGATCAGGCATTGTGCTTGTTTGGAATGCCAAAAGCAGTATTTGCTGACTTTCAAATTCTAAGACTGCACTCTTTAGTAGAAGATTATTTTGAAATTCTATTGTATTACCCTGCGTTTCGAGTGCGATTGAAAGCGACCTTTTTTGCCAGAGCAACCGTACCAGCTTATGTGATACATGGAACAAAAGGTTCTTTTTTGAAAAAAAGAGGCGATGTGCAAGAGGACGATTTGAAAGCAGGAAAAAAATTATCCGATCATGACTGGGGAGTAGAACCCGATTCATTAGCAGGATTTTTACATACAGAGAAAGATGGGGTAGTAATAGAACAGAAAATATCAGCGATTGCAGGAAACTATTCAGGGTATTATGAGCAATTGTACCAAAGTATTGCAAATAATCAATCGCTACCAGTAACTGTCAGTGAAGGAATTCACGTAATGCAGATTATTGAAGCGGCCAGAGAAAGCAACGCGACAAAAAAAGTAATAGAATTAGCATAAAAAAGAGATCATGAAAAAAGTACAATTAGGAAATAGCGATTTACAAGTAAGCCCAATCACCTTTGGAGGAAACGTTTTTGGATGGACAATCGATCAACAGAAATCTTTCGAAATCTTAGATGCTTTTGTAGCAGCAGGATTCAATTTTATTGATACAGCCGATGTGTATTCTCGTTGGGTACCAGGAAATGAAGGAGGGGAATCGGAGAAAATCATTGGAAATTGGATAAAAGAACGAAAAAACCGTGACCAAATCATTTTGACTACAAAAGTAGGAAGTGATATGGGGAATGGTAAAAAAGGATTAAAGAAAAAATACATCATTCAAGAGATAGAAGATTCATTAACAAGACTACAAACCGATTTCGTGGATTTGTACCAAAGTCATTATGATGATTTGGATACACCAATTCAAGAAACGTTAGAAGCCTATGATACATTGATTAAGGCGGGTAAAGTACGTTGGATTGGAGCATCAAATTTTTCTCCAGAACGTCTTCAAGAATCATTAGATGTTAGTAAAGAAATGGGATTACCAAGATATCAAACGTTTCAGCCACACTATAACTTGTATGAAAGAGAGGTATTTGAGAAAGAACTAGAGAAAATCACATTAGATAATAATTTGGGAGTAATTAATTATTATGCTTTGGCAAGTGGATTTTTAACAGGGAAATACCGTTCTGTAGAAGATTTAAAGAAAAGTGCTCGTGGTGGTGGAATTGAAAAATATCTGGATGCAAGAGGATTGAAAATTCTGGACGCTCTAGATAAGGTTGCTGCACAATACAATACAACACCAGCCACAGTATCATTAGCATGGTTATTAAATAGACCTTCAGTTACAGCACCAATTGTAAGTGCAACTAGTATTTCACAATTAGATGCGATTATCAAAGCACCACAATTACAATTAGATCAAAACTCAATCAGTTTATTAGACCAAGCCAGCGCTTGGAAGATGTAAGAATATGAAAAAAAGTTTGTTGACACTTTCTCTGGGAGGATTTGGAATAGGAATGACGGAATTTGTGATGATGGGAATATTGCCCGATATAGCAAGTCAGCAAAAAGTAACGATACCCGAAGCAGGACATTTAATATCAGCCTATGCTTTGGGTGTGGTTGTTGGAGCACCACTATTAGTAAGTTTGGCAGGTAAATATCCTCCTAAAAATATTCTAATTGGATTAATGGTGCTGTTTACAGTTTTTAATGGATTTTCAGCTTTAGCACCCAATTATGAATTTTTGCTTACGGCTCGATTTTTTTCGGGATTACCCCATGGAGCATTTTTTGGTGTTGGAGCAGTAGTGGCGAGTCGTTTGGCAGAAAAAGGAAAAGAAGCCCAAGCAGTTTCTATAATGTTTTCAGGATTAACGTTTGCCAATATTATAGGCGTTCCATTAGGAACCTATATTGGGCATAATCTAAGTTGGCGAATAACGTTCTTGATTGTGGCTGTTATTGGGGTCCTAACAATCATCAGTATTCTATTATGGTTGCCTTCAGTAGTTACTTCAAAAAGCGCAAATCGATCCGATGAATTCAAGCTTTTTGGGAAGCTAGAACCTTGGATGATTATAGGAATCACAGCCATAGGAACAGGAGGGCTCTTTGCGTGGTTCAGTTATATTGCACCACTGTTAATCAATGTATCTCATTTTGAGAGCAATAGCATTATGTTTGTGTTGATGATTGCGGGAGTAGGTATGGCTGTCGGAAATATAATAGGGGGTAAACTAGCCGATCGATTTTCTCCATTAAAAACAGCAATTTGTTTATTGTTTGCAATGATGGTTTCATTAGGAATCGTAATTTCTGTAGCCGAATATCAAATCCCGATGTTAATTATGACGTTTGTGACAGGAGCTGTAGCATTCTCATTAGTATCTCCAATACAAATGCTGATGATTACTACGGCTAAGGATTCCGAGATGCTCGCTTCTTCTTTAACTCAAGCAAGTTTTAATATCGGAAATGCTTTAGGTGCTTATTTTGGAGGTTTACCCATAGCTGCGGGATTAGGTTATGTATCGCCCAATTGGGTGGGTATTGTGTTGGCATTCATTGGTTTTGTAATTGCAATAATATTATTACTAAAACAAAAAATGAATCCTGTAGTAGAAGTTAGAGAAATTGTGAAATAATTAGAGAATCCAAACGCTAGGATTTAATACCTTTGCCGGCTTAAAAAAGCTTAAAATACTGTGGAAGAAATAGAAAATGTACAGGAGATACCAACTGTTTTAAAAGAGACAAAAACGACCGAAGTCAAAACGATTTATTCTAAAAATCGAGTACGATGGGCTGTGTCATTTTTCTTTTTTGGACAAGGATTATGTTTTGCAACTTGGGCGAGTAGAATTCCCGATTTAAAAACAGCTTTGCATTTAAGTGAAGGCGATTTGGGAACAATATTGTTTGCATTGCCCTTAGGACAATTGATTATCATGCCTGTTTCAGGAAGAATTGTAGCAAAATTAGGAAGTCATAGAGTTTTGGTAGCTGCTTTGTCATTGTATGCCTTGTCCTTAACAAATCTAGGATTAGCAACACAACCGTGGCATTTAGGATTATCCTTAATGTTGTTTGGGCTATTTAGTAACCTTTCCAATATTGCTGTGAATACACAAGGAGTTTATGCAGAAGAAATTTTTGGAAGACCCATTATGTCCTCTTTTCACGGAGTATGGAGTATTGCAGGATTTACAGGAGCAATAATTGGATTAGGGATGATGTATTTTCATCAATCACCATACCAGCATTTCTGGGTTGTGACAATCATCATTCTGATTACAATACTATTCAATTATAAATTCTTAACCAAAGTAGTTGTTCCGGCAGAACCCCAAAAGAAAAAACTATTTTCGAAACCCGATGCAATGCTATTGCAATTGGGGGTCATTGGGTTTTGTAGTATGGCAAGTGAAGGAGCGATGTTTGACTGGAGTGGTGTTTATTTTAAAGATGTCGTTATGGCGCCAGGTGCTTTAGTGACTTTAGGTTATGCATCCTTTATGATTATGATGGCTTCAGGTCGTTTTGTAGGTGATAAATTAATTGTTGCTATTGGGAGAAAACGATTAATGCAATTTGGTGGAATCTTAATCTCAACAGGATTATTCATTTCGGTATTTTTCCCTTATATCATTCCGGCAACAATTGCTTTTATGCTAGTCGGATTAGGAGTGTCTACAATTGTTCCGATTGTGTTTAGTTTGGCAGGTAAAAATAAAACTGTTTCACCAAGTGTTGCTTTAACAACAGTATCGAGTGTTAGCTTCTTAGGATTCTTGTTAGGGCCACCATTTATTGGATATATAGCGGCATTAACTAGTTTACGAGTTTCTTTTGCATGTATTGGAATCTTTGGATTCTGTATTAGCTTTTTAGTAGCAAGAATGAGTGCAGTAGAATAAATAAAATAATTTGGGCGTGTCCCTTCAGGCCGTGCTCTTTGTTGCAATTCCGCACTACGTTTGCGGGATTTCCACTTCGATCACTCACGCAATTAAACGATATAAAAAACCCCATAACGCGATGTGTTATGGGGTTTTTCTATTGAAGAGAAAGGAATAATTTAGTCTTTAATGAATTTCAGTTGAGTGTTTCCTGCATCCGTAATTAGAGTAAGGAAATGAACTCCTTTTGAAAAACGAGATACATCCCAGTTTTTTTCATGATTTGTAGATTCCAAAATAACTTGTCCTAAAGCATTGTGGAAAATAGCTTTTTCAATACGAATGTTTTCAGGGATTTTTATGTTTAATATGCCCGTAGTTGGATTCGGATATAAATTAGCATCCACAATCATTTCAACCTCAGATGTTTTTAAAGTAACCTGATTACTGATAGCAAGGATGTCATTGTTAATGTTGAAATCAATATTTCGAACAACAAAAGGAACATCTTCAATAAATTCCTGTCCATTCGAAGTATTGTTAAGAATAAGGTCTTTTTGTTGTCCATTCAAACCATACACACGTACAGGAAGTGGCATTTCAAAGAAACTTACAGAAGCGTGAGACTGTGTTTGGTTAACGACAATCTTAACTTTACCTGGAGCAAAATTACGCGCCGTAATTGTGTAGGTAGGATACCCTTGTCCATATAACCAATCGTTGAAGAACTCTGTTAAGTTTAATCCTGATACAGCTTCAAGGTGTGCTTGTAGATCAGGTGTTTTAGCATAACCATATTTTAAATTAGTATCGGCTAAATAATTTTTGATTCCCTGATAAAAGTTTGTATCACCCAGTTTAAAGCGAAGCATATTTACAAGCATTGCCCCTTTATTATAGCTTAAACGACTGCTGAATATTCGGTTTGAATTTAACAAATCATTATCCGTTAGGTACAGATTTCCTCCTGGTTGAGAAGTGATATCCTCAATAAGATAAGCTTTCCAGTTTACAAAAGATTCCTGACCATCCATGTGTTCTACAACTAACCCTGATAGATAAGTAGCAAAACCTTCGTTCAGCCAAATATCTTTCCAAGAACCACAAGTAATTTGATCTCCAAACCATTGATGTCCTAATTCATGTGCAATAAGTCCACGACTAAATCCTCCCATAAAGGAAACGGTTGTGTGTTCCATTCCACCGCCCCATCCAAATTGAGCGTGACCATATTTCTCAGCAGAGAACGGATAAGTACCAAATAAAGACTCATATAAGTTCATAATTGGAATCGTTACCGCTACCTGATTTTGAGTATTCGAAATACTTTCTGGATATAAGTAATTTACAATTGGGAAAGTGTTAGGAGCTGTTCCGGCTTGTTGTGTAAATACAGTATAGTTGGTTACTGCAATAGCAATTAAATAAGCTGGAATTGGGTAGTTGTGTTTGAAATGTGTAGTTTTTGTTCCGTTACTGTTGTTTACTACTGAAATTTGAAGGCCATTCGCAACACTGGCATATTGGGAAGGAGCCGTAATGTAAACATCAATTTTATCAGCTTTATCGACAAGATCCTGTTTACAAGGCCACCAATCTCTGGCGCCATAAGGTTCAGATAATGTCCATAAAATAGGTGTACCATTGTGGGTACTCGTTACAAAAGATCCATCTTCATCTGGTGGAGTCCCTGCGTATTGAATGGTTAGTGAGTCTAAAACACCTAATGCCTGCGTTTGAGGTAGTGTAATTACAAGCTCATCATTGTTATGTGTAAAAGTGAGGTCATTACCCCGTTGTTTTACACTAGTTACAGCCAATTGGTTTGCTAAATCGAAAGCAACAGAATTCATAGCGCTTTTTGCGCGAAAATAAGTAGTTACATTTCCATTGACATTCTGAACGGCTGGGTTCACGGTAAGGCGCAATCGATGATAGGTTACATCATAATTCGCCGTGTTGGCATTGGCTACGAAATTGGTTATGTTTCGTGCCGATTTTGCCTCTGATTCTGCAACAGAATTGATCTCATCGCGAAATGATTGTGCGAACGATAATCCTATTGAGAATAATAGAAGGATTGTGGTATATTTTTTCATGTTTGTTAAGAAATTGCCCAAATGTAATAATTAAATTAAACGCTTGTTCTAAAGTTTTGATAAAAAAAGAAAGTAAGTGTATGCTTATTAATGGTTTAGCAAGATTTGAGAATTAAGAGAAAGTGAGAAATAAGATTATTTCTGTAACCAGATTTTAATTTAAGCTTAAATTTTATTAGCCCAGAGGAACTTTGACCCTATATTCTAAAAACAATTCGTTAAATTTGCTCTCGTTAATTAATTATTAGATATGTTACAGATAGCATTTATTAGAGAAAACCAAGAAAAAGTAATCAAAGCTTTGGCCAAAAGAAACATGGACGCCACAGCCATTATTGATGAAGTTGTTCAACTTGATGAAAAGCGTAGAGCAGTACAAGTTGAATTAGATACAATTTTGGCTGAATCGAATAAGCTGTCCAAAGACATAGGCGAATTGATGAAAGCTGGCGAAAAAGCCAAAGCAAATCTTCTGAAAGAAAGAACAGTTCAGTTAAAAGAAAAAAGCAAAGTTTTATCTGAGGAATTGGATATCGTGAGTGAAAACTTAAAACAAGAATTGTACAAATTACCAAACATGCCTGCGGATATCGTTCCAGAAGGAAAAACACCAGAAGACAATTTGGAAGTATTCCGTAAAGGAGATATTCCTGAGTTACATGGTGCTGCAGAGCCACATTGGGAATTAGTGAAGAAGTATGATATCATCGATTTTGAATTAGGGACAAAAATTGCAGGTGCGGGTTTTCCGGTTTATAAAGGAAAAGGAGCTCGTTTACAAAGAGCCCTAATTGCTTACTTTCTAGATAAAAATACAGAAGCTGGATACAAAGAAATTCAAGTCCCTCATTTGGTAAATGAAGCTTCAGGATATGGAACAGGTCAATTACCAGATAAAGAAGGTCAAATGTACCATGTAGGTGTAGATGATTTATATTTAATTCCTACAGCTGAGGTACCAGTGACAAACATTTTTAGAGATGTTATTTTACAAGAAAGTGAATTGCCCGTAACTTATACAGGCTATACACCTTGTTTTCGTAGAGAAGCTGGATCATATGGAGCACATGTACGCGGTTTAAATCGTTTACACCAGTTTGATAAAGTAGAATTAGTACGTGTAGAACACCCTGATAAATCGTATGAAGCATTAGACGGAATGGTAGAGCATATAAAAATGCTTTTAGACGAATTGAAATTACCTTATAGAGTATTGCGTTTATGCGGTGGAGACATGGGATTCACTTCAGCATTAACGTATGATTTTGAGGTGTTTTCTACGGCGCAAGACCGTTGGTTGGAAATTAGTTCAGTTTCTAATTTTGAAACATTCCAATCGAACCGTTTAAAATTACGTTTTAGAGATAAAGACGGGAAAAACCATTTAGCACATACATTAAATGGTAGTTCATTAGCTTTACCAAGAGTATTAGCTGGAATTTTAGAAAACTATCAAACACCAGAAGGAATTGTTATTCCAGAAGTGTTGAGACCTTATACCGGATTTGATATTATTAATTAAATCCTAAAAAGAAAGTGAAAACTTGCCTGTGAAAGCAGGCAAGTATAACTTTGACAATCATTTGGATGTTATTTCTTATTTCACTTGATGATTATTTTAATCCGCTAACAGCCTATTTGCTGTAAGCCTTAAAAGCTAGGAAATGAGAAAATTACTGCTTTTTATATACTTGTTGTTTTCGGTGTTAGTTTTTGGACAAAACGAACAATTAGCTCAAAATTATTTTGATAAAGGTGAGTTTGAGAAAGCATTGAGTAGTTATGAAGAATTGATAAAGAGTCAACCTAATAATGGAGTATATTTCCAAAAGTTGGTAGCTTGCTATCAACAGTTGCAGCAATTTGAGAATGCCGAAAAAACAATACAAACCCGATTAGATAAATTCAAACAACCAAATCTTCTGGTTGAACTAGGGTACAATTTCCAACTACAGAAAAAACAAGACAAAGCACAGAAGTATTACGATCAAGCGATTGCTAAGATCGAAGAAAATCCTACCTATGTTTATAGCGTTGCCAGTGCTTTTGAGAGTAAAGTATTGCTTGAAAATGCATTAAAAACATACAACCTCGCAGCTGAGAAAAATCCGAAATTTAATTTTGATTACCAAACAGCATTGCTCTACGGGCAATTAGGGAATACGGATATGATGATTGATAAAATGCTAACCTATGCCTATACGTATCCAGATAATAGTGTGTTAGTGCAAAATCAGTTGGCGCGATTCATGAGTGAAGATACAGGAGATACTTTCAGTACGACGCTTCGAAAAGGTTTATTAGTTCGTGCGCAAAAAAATCAAGATATATTTTGGAATCAATACTTAAGTTGGTTTTTTGTACAACAAAAAGAATATTCTAAGGCCTTTATTCAGGAAAAAGCAATTTATAAAAGAAACCCTGAATCCTTTTATAATATCATCAATTTAGCCCAATTGGCGATTGAGGAGAAAGAAGAAGAAACGGCAAAAGAAATACTAGGGTACATTCTAGAAAATACACAGAATCAGGAATTACAGATTTATGCGCATTATTACCTGATGTCGCTAAAGATTGAAAAAGCCAAAGAAAAAGATTATAAAGCAATACAAACAGAACTAGAATTGTTGATTAAACAATATGGTGTTACACCGTATAGTTTGAATTTGCAGACATTACAAGCACATTTTCTTACATTCAATATGAATGATACAGAACAAGCTAAAACGATTCTGAAAAATGCATCGGCTTTGCCGTTGAACAAGTATCAATTGGCAGAGGTGAAAATGGAATTGGGAGATATTCTATTGTTTGAAGAAAAATTCAATCAGGCATTGATCTATTATGCTCAGATTGAAGAAGATTTAAAGAACGATGAAGTTGGACATGAAGCGAGTTTGAAAGTTGCCAAAACCAGTTACTTTAAAGGAGATTTTGATTGGGCTAAGAAACAATTAAAAGAATTAAAATCATCAGTATCACAATTAATAGCAAACGATGCTTTGGAGATTTACTTGTTGATTAATGATATTACTGTAGAAGATTCTACACAAGTAGCATTAAAAAAACTGGCTCACGCTGATTATCTGCTATATCAGAATAAAAATACTGCCGCATTACAACAATTTGAGTTAATTTTGCAGCAGCATAAAGGAGAATCAATTGAAGATATCACTTTATTGAAAATAGGAAGAACCTATGAAAAGATAGGAGAGTATGATAAGGCATTAAGCCAGTATCAAAAAATTATTGAATTATACCCCACAGGCATTTATATAGATGAGGCATTATATTTTTCGGCAGAAATTTATAGAGACCGCAATGAACCTGAAAAAGCGAAAGCATTGTATGAGAAAATCTTGTTTAACCATCAGGATAGTATCTACTTTATCGATGCAAGGATTAAATTCCGACAGCTAAGAGGTGATTTTACCAGTTGAGGCATAATTTAGAAATATAGTAATACCCATAAAATGATAATATACAACGTAACAGTTAATATCCACGAAAGTGTTCACGACCAGTGGATGAGTTGGATGCAAGAGAAGCACATTCCAGAGATCCTAGCAACAGGAAAATTCTCAAGTGCAAGAATGGTAAAGGTATTAATTGATGAAGAAATGGGTGGAGTAACCTACTCAATTCAGTTTACAACCGATAGCAAAGAAACCTTAGAGAAATATTATAGCGAAGATGCTCCTCGTTTCCGTCAGGAAGGATTAGTATTATTTGCCGATAAGATGTTGGCTTTTAGAACCGAATTAGAAATTATTAGCGAGCATTAATCAGATTACTACTTGTAGTAATAGTGCCTAAACTTAATACCCCACACCCGAAATGGATAAAGTACGTGCCAAGAAACACCTCGGGCAACACTTTTTGAATGATGAAAGTGTAGCAAAAGATATTGCCGATGCATTAACCCTGAAAGGGTATAATAACATTTTGGAAATTGGCCCTGGAATGGGTGTGCTAACAAAATATTTATTAGAAAAACCAGTGACAACCTATGTGATTGAGATTGATAGAGAATCAGTAGAATACCTACAGACTCATTATCTTCAATTGTCAAATCGTATTATCTCACAGGATTTTCTAAGATACAATATTAACGAAGTCTTTAAAGAAGAACCTTTTGCTATTATAGGGAATTTTCCATATAATATTTCAACGCAAATTGTTTTCAGAATGTTAGAATATCGTCATCAGATACCAGAGTTTGCCGGGATGTTTCAGAAAGAAGTAGCAGAACGAATCTGTGAAAAAAATGGAACGAAGGCCTATGGGATTCTGTCTGTTTTAGTACAGGCATTTTATGATGCAGAATATTTATTTACCGTTTCAGAAAATGTATTTACGCCACCACCAAAAGTGAAATCGGGAGTACTACGTTTGATTCGTAAAGAAAATTATAGTTTGCCATGTAGTGAGAAATTATTTTTCCGAGTGGTAAAAGCAGCATTCAATCAACGTAGAAAAACATTACGTAACAGTTTGAAAACCTTAAATTTATCAGATAAACTAAGAGAAGAAACTATCTTTGATTTAAGACCAGAACAAATTAATGTTCAACAATTTATAGAACTTACACAAAAAATAGAGGCGGATGGAGTTTAAAATCAGCAAAGAATTTATTATTCAAATAGAGCAATTAATCGTTGGTAAAAAAGATAGGGAACTTGAAGCTTTACTCAACGATATGCACCATGCGGATATTGCAGAGATTTTAGACGAATTAGATTTTGATGATGCGACCTATATATTTAAAGTATTAGATAGCGAAAAAACGGCGGAAATACTTCTTGAATTAGAAGAAGATTTGCGTGAGAATATCTTAAGCCGACTTTCTCCAAAAGAAATTGCAGAAGAGCTGGATGAATTAGATACCGATGATGCTGCAGATATTATTGGTGAGCTTTCTCATGATATAAAAAATGAAGTAATCTCCGAGCTTGTCGATGTAGAACACGCAAAGGATATTGTTGATTTATTGCGTTATGACGAGGATACTGCTGGTGGTTTAATGGGAAAGGAGTTGGTACAAGTCAATGAAAATTGGAGTGTATTGACCTGTGTGAAGGAAATGCGTATACAAGCAGAACACGTATCGCGTGTACATTCCATTTATGTAGTAGATGATGAGAATAGATTAAAAGGACGCTTGTCTTTGAAAGATTTATTAACGACCTCTACTCGTACGCACATTAGCGAAGTATACATCCCAAAAGTAGATTCTGTGAATGTAGATACACCTTCTGTAGAAGTAGCTCGTATCATGCAAAAATATGACTTGGAAGCGATTCCAGTTGTAGATGAATTAGGGCGCTTGGTAGGAAGAATTACGATTGATGATATTGTCGATGTAATTAAAGATGAAGCAGACAAGGATTACCAATTGGCTGCGGGTATCTCACAAGACGTTGAGGCAGATGATAGTATTATTGAATTAACACGTGCTCGTTTACCATGGTTAGTATTAGCACTTCTTGGAGGATTCATTACCGTAAGGGTATTAGGATTGTTTGAAGGAGCAATGTTAAAACATGGAGAATTATTCTTCTTTACACCGCTTATTGCCGCTATGGCAGGAAACGTTGGTGTACAATCTTCGGCAATTATTGTACAAGGTTTAGCAAATAATACTTTGAGTGGTTCGTTATGGAATCGTTTAGTAAAAGAAGTCTTCTTGAGTTTATTGAATGGAATTATTCTGGCAACCATATTATTAATAGGAAGCCATTTCCTATTGAATGTTGAGCTAATTATAGGAATTATTGTAACAGTTGCTTTAATATCGGTTATTGTAATTGCCTCTTTAATAGGTACCTTTATTCCACTATTACTGAATAAGTTTGGGATTGACCCCGCCTTGGCCACAGGGCCATTTATCACAACCAGTAATGATATATGTGGGATATTAATTTATTTCTCTATAGCGAAATTGATTTTAGGGTTTTAATCATTTAAATGATTCAATATGAAAATTGCTATTATTGGTGGAGGGAACTTAGGGACTTCCATTGCATTGGGTATTGCTAAATTTACAGAAGGGAATGAAATAACCGTTACCAGAAGAAATTTAGAAGCAATACGTTATTTAGAAGAAAGTAACATTCTTCTATCGTCAGATAATACAACAGCAGTTCAAGAAGCCGATGTTGTAATTCTAACCGTAAAACCCTATCAGGTAACTTCAATTATCACAGCACTACAGCCCTATTTAAAAAATAAAATTGTTGCTTCTGCCGTAAGTGGTTTAACCATGGAGCATTTACAGGAGCAATTAGATCAAACGACTATTGCAATGCGTATTATGCCGAATATTGCGATTCAGTTTGGTACTTCAGCAACTTGTGTAACGATACGAACGGAAAATCATATGGTAGCAGAACCCTTTTTGTCTATTTTGGACCAATTAGGCTCTGTTGTACTGATTGAAGAAAAAATGATGGATGCAGCAACCGTATTGGGAGCATGTGGAACGGCGTATGCCTTGCGTTATATAAGAGCTGCAATGCAAGCGGGAATCGAGATTGGTTTTGATGCACAAACAGCTTTGGCTATCGCTTCCCAAACAGTAAAAGGAGCAGCAGAAATGGCTTTACAAGAAAAGGTACACCCAGAACAATTAATCGATCGTGTTACTACTCCTAAAGGTTGTACAATTGTTGGATTGAATGAGATGGAACACCAAGGATTCAGTTCCTCATTGATTAAAGGAATTAAAACATCATTAGAGAACATTAAAGGATAATTATAATGATTCAAAAAGGTAAAATTCTTCATATAGACAGTAATCATCCTTTGTTGTGGGAGCAGCTTCAGCAAGCAGGATTTGAAAATCATGAAGACTTCAAATCTTCGAAAGAAGAGATTGAAGCTAAAATTCATGAATATAACGGAATCGTAATCCGTAGTCGATTTAAAATTGACAAGACTTTTTTAGATAAGGCAACCAATTTGCATTTTATAGCACGTGTAGGAGCAGGATTAGAAAGTATTGACTGTGATTATGCAACTGCAAAAGGAATACAGCTTATTGCAGCTCCAGAAGGGAATAGAAATGCAGTAGGAGAGCAGGCTTTGGGGATGTTGCTTTCGCTTTTTAATAATTTGAATAAAGCTGACCGGGAAATTGGTCATGGCAAATGGATTCGAGAAGGTAATCGAGGTCATGAGTTAGAAGGCAAAACGGTTGGGATAATAGGATATGGAAATATGGGTAAATCGTTTGCTAAGAAACTGCAAGGTTTTGATGTGACGGTACTTTGTTATGATGTCTTAGAAAATGTAGGCGATAATCATGCAAAACAAGTTTCTCTAAAAGAATTACAAGAAAAAGCAGACGTATTGAGTTTGCATACTCCTTGGACGCCATTGACAGATAAAATGGTAGATGCTGATTTTATTAATGGATTCTCAAAACCATTTTGGTTGATTAATACAGCAAGAGGAAATAGCGTTGTAACCGAAGATTTAGTTGCTGCATTGAGATCAGGTGCTGTAATAGGAACTGGATTGGATGTTTTAGAATATGAAAAATTATCTTTTGAGCAATTATTTGTCGAGGGTGATATGCCCGATGCATTCGAGTATTTATTGGAATCGGATAACGTATTACTAACTCCTCATATTGCGGGTTGGACCTTTGAAAGTCATCAAAAATTAGCACAAGTTATTGTTGATAAAATCAAGGCGCTATATGAAGAGGTGACCCCAGTGCTTGAGGTTGAAAAAAGAGTAACTGGAATTGGTGGATTCTTTTTTAAAGCAAAAGATACAAAGCAATTGAAGGAATGGTACCGTAAACACTTGGGGTTAAATACAGATGAATATGGCGCAACATTCTGGTGGAAAGATCAAAATGGAAATGATTGTTGTACACAGTGGTCGCTTTTTGAAAAAGACACCACTTATTTTGAGCCATCAAAGCAAGAGTTCATGCAGAATTTTAGAGTCCATAATTTGGAAGAATTACTGGTATCACTTCAAAAAGAAGGAGTAACTATTGTGGGGGAAATGCAGGTTTATGATTATGGTAAATTTGGATGGATCTTGGATGGGGAAGGAAATAAAATCGAACTTTGGGAGCCAAATGATAGTGTATTTCAATAAAATGATTATTTTTATCCTCGTATAATCAATTAATCAGAACAAATATGTCAGAATCAAATTTTGAAGACGAGTTTAAAAACACTACAAAAGAGTTTTCTCAAGGAGCTCAAGATGCTTTAGGAAAAGATAATAAGAAAATTGTAGCTGGAATTTTAGCGTTATTAATCGGGAGTCTAGGAATCCATAAATTTATTTTAGGATATACTAAAGAAGGGATTATTCAGATTGTAATTTCTATCGTTACTTGTGGAGTTGCAGGAATTATACCTTTTATTGAAGGAATCATCTATTTAACAAAATCAGATGAAGACTTTTATCAGATTTATCAAGTAGGAAGAAGACCTTGGTTCTAGGAAAATAAATACCATAAAAAAAGCCAGCTATTTATTTAGCTGGCTTTTTTGTTTATTCGTATTCTAGTTATTCTCCTTTATCGTTTAGCTTACGCTCTAATTCGGCTTGGAATTCTTCCATAACAGGCTTTACGGTACTTTCTGGTATATCCGATATTCTGATGTACATTAAGCCGTCTACGGCGTTGTTAAACAAAGGATCGACATTAAAAGCGACCACTCTAGCATTTTGTTTGATGTACTTCTTGATTAAAACCGGTAAACGTAAATTTCCTGGTTCAATTTCATCAATCAGTTTGTCAAATTTATTTAAATCTGCTTCGGCTTCATTGAATACGAAGTCCTTGTCAGCGTCTTTTAATTTTACTTTAAATTCTTTTTTCGGGTGAATGTATTGAGCAATGTAAGGATCATAGTAGTGTGATTTCATGAACTCAATCATTAATGATTTTGAGAAATCAGAAAACTGATTACTAATACTTACTCCGCCAATTAAGAATTTGTGTTCTGGATAACGTAATGTGGTATGTACAACCCCTTTCCATAAAAGGAAAAGTGGCATTGGTTTTTGTTGGTAATCCTTGATGACAAACGCTCTACCCATTTCGATAGAATTTGACATCATCTCATATAATTCAGGCTCGAAACCGAATAAATCGTGTAAATAGAATCCATCAATACCATATTTCGGAAAAATTTCCGATCCCATACCCATACGATATGCTCCCGCGACAAGCTTCGCTTCGTCGTCCCATAAAAACATATGGTGGTAATATTTGTCGTATTGATCTAAATCGATCGATTCGTTTGTTCCTTCACCAACTTCTCGGAAAGTAATTTCACGTAAACGACCTAATTCATGAAGAATATTTGGGATGTCATTCGCTTTTGCTAAAAAAACTTCGTAATTTTTACTTTGCAGTAAACGACAGTCTTTGCTTCGTAATGCATCTACTTCTTTGATTAATTTTTCTTTGCTTGTAGGCGTAGCAATCTTCTTAGGACTCTTTGGTATTTTCAAACTATTCAAACTAGGAGTGGTTAGAAGTTTACTTTCTTTCTCAAAAGGATTAGCCAGCATATAAGTCTTCTTTCTTAAAAATTCAGAATAAGACTCTAAGCTTTCATGTTCATTTTGTTCTGCAACAGAAATAGGCTTTCCAATACGTACTTTAATAACTCGGTCTTTCTGTGTTAGTAATTCCGAAGGTAATTTTGCGGTACGCAAAGTATCATTCATCTTGGAAAGCATGTAGAATAATCGGCTGTTCTTTGCGTGGAAATAAATAGGAACTACAGGAACTTTTGCCTTGCGGATTAGTTTTATAGCACCTTCTTCCCATGGCTTATCGATTACAAGCTGACCATCAATATAAGTTGAAACTTCACCAGCAGGAAATATTCCTAAAGGTTTGTTTTCGCTTAAATGTTTTAATGTTTCTTTAATTCCAATAACACTTGATTTGGCATCCTTATGATTTTCAAAAGGATTAACAGGCATTACGTAAGGTTTTAAAGGTTCTATGCGGTGCAATAAAAAGTTGGCAATAATTTTAAAATCAGGCTCTCTTTCAAGCATTAATTTTAATAATAAAATGCCATCAATACCTCCTAAAGGGTGATTTGAGACCGTAATATAGGCTCCATCTTTCGGTAAACGTTTTAAATCTTCTTCAGGAATTTCAAATTTAATCTGAAATTCTTCTAATATAGCATTGAGAAATTCAACATCTGAAAGATGCTTATTTCTGTCATAAATCTTATTAAGTGTGGATATTTTAAGAATTTTCATAAGCAACCAGCCAGAAATTGTCCCTAAAAATCCATATTTATCAGCTTTGATAGCTTTTGCAACTTCTTTGGCGGTAACTAAACCCATTCATTTATTATTTTTGAGCAAAAGACAAAGATAATAAAACTTGAGCAAAGGTCTTTAAGTTTCGCTGTTTAATATGTTTAAATGTTGATAAAAACATGGAATTGATATAAACAAAAGATTTTAAAATTCGTTTAAGTTTATGTTATGATACTTGTTTTTCTCCTTTTGTAAGTCATACTTTTTTCAGTACTTTTGAACTAAACTAATATCAGATTTAAAGATGAGGATCATTTCATACAACGTGAATGGCATTAGAGCTGCCATGACTAAAGGTTTTTTAGACTGGTTACAGCAAGCAAATCCAGATGTGATTTGTCTTCAGGAAATAAAGGCAACACCAGAACAATTACCACTCGAAGAATTTGAAAAGGCAGGATATCCTTATCATTATTGGTATCCAGCACAAAAGAAAGGATATAGTGGTGTAGCGATTTTATCAAAGACAAAACCAAATAATGTGGTATACGGAACAGGTATACCTTATATGGATGCTGAAGGAAGAAATTTACGGGTTGATTTTGATGATATTTCTGTAATGAGTTTGTATTTACCTTCAGGAACTAATATTGATCGATTAGACCATAAGTTTGCCTATATGGATGATTTTCAAAAGTATATTGACACACTAAAAACAGAGATACCAAATCTTGTTATTTGTGGAGATTATAATATTTGTCATGAAGCCATAGATATCCATGATCCAATTCGTAATGCAAAAGTTTCAGGGTTTCTTCCGCAGGAAAGAGCTTGGATTGATGGTTTTATGAAAAGCGGATTTATTGATTCATTCCGTCATTTTAATAAAGAACCACACAATTACAGTTGGTGGAGCTATAGAGCGAATTCCCGTAATAACAATAAAGGATGGAGAATTGACTATAATTTAGTTAGTGAACCATTGAGATCACGATTAAAAAGAGCTGTAATATTACCTGATGCAATGCATTCAGATCATTGCCCAGTAGTAGTAGAATTTGAATAAATAATATAAAAATGATAAAAAAAGTTTCTTTAGGATTATTGGCATTAGCATTAACCACATCCTGCGTGTCATCCAAAGTATATAAAGATTTGGAAAGTAAATTTTCTGATTTGAAGAAAGAGAACCGCAAGTTGTCTGATGAAAATCAAGATTTAGCCAAAACAAAAAACAAATTAGAATTAGACAGCGCCGATTTGAAATCACAGTTGGATAAACTAAAAGCAGAACGCGATAAATTACAAAGCGATTATGTAGCGGCAGATAATAATCTGAAAAATCTTCAATCGTCTTATAAAGCATTAGAGAAAAATAGCGATGATGCTTTGCAAACGAACATGAGTAAAAATCGTGAACTTTTAGCGCAATTAGAAGCAAAAGAAAAAGCACTGGCAGCAGAGCAAGATCGATTGAATAAATTGAAAAGCGAATTACAATCCCGTTCACAACGTGTGGATGAATTAGAAGGAATGATTGCTGCAAAAGAAGAGAGCATGAAACGCCTGAAAGAAACCTTATCAAAAGCCTTAAATGGTTTTGAAGGGAAAGGATTAACCGTAGAACATAAAAACGGGAAAGTATATGTATCGATGGAGAATAAATTATTGTTTGGATCTGGAAGTTGGTTTGTAGGAACAGAAGGAAAAAGAGCCGTAGTAGAAGTAGGAAAAGTATTGGCTGATAATCCAGAAATCTCCGTTTTGATTGAAGGACATACAGACAATGTACCTTATGTAGGTTCTGGTCCAATAAGCAGTAACTGGGATTTATCGACAAAACGTGCAATTGCAATTGTAGATATATTGGCAGAAAATAAAGGTGTTAATAAAACGAATTTAACAGCAGCTGGTAGAGGAGAATTTGCGCCATTAGTATCGAATGAAACAAGCGAAGGAAAAGCGAAAAACCGTCGTATCGAAATTATCTTGACACCAAAATTAGATGAGATTTCGAAAATGTTAAACGAGATTTAATCGACATAAAATAGAATAAGCATAAAGGTTCAAAACGAATTGTTTTGAACCTTTACTGTTTTTTGAATGAGAATAGACTTTTGAGAATAATAGAAAATGAGATATACTACATTACAAAATACCCAAATTAAAATAAGCAAAATCGGTTTAGGAACCATGACGTTTGGTCAACAAAATACCGAAGCTGATGGCCACCAACAAATTGATTTTGCATTAGATCAAGGGATAAATTTTATTGATGTTGCAGAAATGTATCCAGTTCCAGCACGAGAAGGAACCTATGGAGATACTGAAAAAATAATTGGTACATGGCTTAAAAAGAATGGAAGAAGAGAAGAAATAGTTTTGGCAACAAAAATTGCAGGTCCAAATCGCGGGATGGAATATGTTCGTGAAGATTTGACTTTCAGTAAAAAGAATATTCTTTTATCCATTGAGAAAAGCTTGCAACGTCTTCAAACCGATTATATAGACTTGTATCAATTGCATTGGCCAGAACGTAAAAGTAATATGTTTGGACAGCGCGGATTTAAATTTCAGGATGATGCTTGGGAGGATAACTTTCAGGAAGTATTAACGACGTTCCAGGAATGCATTGCTCAAGGGAAAATAAGAGCAATTGGCATTTCCAATGAGACACCTTGGGGAACCATGCGTTTTCTAGAAGAAAGCAAAATGAACAATTTACCCCGTATACAAACCATTCAGAATCCTTATTCCTTATTAAATAGAACTTTTGAAGTGGGTTTATCGGAAATGTGTTATCATGAAAAAGTAGGTTTATTAGCCTATTCTCCTTTAGGTTTTGGTGTTTTGTCGGGCAAGTTTCTGGAAGGGCAAAAACACCCTGATGCCCGAATAACATTATTCCCAAATTTTAGTCGATACAATAGTGCACAAAGTACTCAAGCAACAAAACTATACAGAGATATTGCCCATAGTCATGGATTAACGTTGACAGAGTTGGCTTTAGGTTTTGTACATCAACAACCCTTTGTTAGCAGTACAATTATTGGGGCTACTACCCTTAAACAATTAGAGGAAAATATTAAAACCCATACGGTAGTTTTATCAAATGAAATTTTGCATGAGATTGATCGTGTACAGGAGTTAATTCCTAATCCAGCACCATAAATTATTCAATAACTAATTTATGGGTTGTGGTAAAACCTGAATCATTCTGAATATTAACCAGATATAAACCTGTTGTGAGATGAGATGTTTTAATTTCATTGACCTCCAGGTTTTCTGTTTTTTGCTGTAAAACCAATCGACCATTCAAATCAAATATGGAAATATCAGTAGGGTAATTATTCTGTGATGATTTGATGTACAGTAGTGATTTTACAGGATTAGGTGAAATAACCCATACATTTTTTTGAATCTCAGGAACACCGAGTGATGAATCGGTTATTTTATAAATTGTTCCGTTATTGATAGCAGCCACATATAGTTCACCACTATTGTCTTCTCCGAATGTGGCAAAATTATTTCCTGAAAAAGATTGAGAAAAAGTAATCGCACCCACAGTATTAACCATCCCTATTTTTGGAGAACAATAATCAGAGAAAAAATATTTTCCTTGAAAACTTGGGTAAAGAGTACCAGTATATACATATCCGCCCGTAATGGAGCAATAACCTGCACTATGTGTTGTGATTGCAAAAGGTGCTGTCATAGAAGCTTGTGGTACACAACCAGTAGTGTTGAATGCAGCATTTCCTTCATAACAACGCCAACCGTAGTTTAGTCCTGCCTGAGTAGGACTTACTTTGTTGATTTCTTCAAAATTATCCTGACCTACATCAGCAATCCATAATTCACCGTTTGTTCTGTTGAATGAAAATTTCCAAGGGTTGCGAAGCCCAATAGCCCATATTTCATCTGCACCTGTAATACCTACATATGGATTGTTTGCTGGAATGCCATATAGCGTACCAGAATTTACATCGATTCGCAATAATTTGCCTAATAAATTATTGATGTTTTGTGCTCGATTATTAGGGTCACCACCGCCACCGCCATCACCCATCCCGATGTATAGATAACCATCTGGTCCAAACTTGATGGATCCTCCATTATGATTTGAAAAAGGCTGTGGTATAGAAAGCAATACTGTTCCACTGGAAGCATTCGCCATATCGGGATTATTACTATCTACGGTATAACGGGAAACAGTTGTTGTGCCATTAAGATTAGTATAATTGACATAGAAAAAACCATTGGTTGTATAATTAGGATGAAAGGCTAGTCCTAGAAGACCTTGTTCACCAGAAGTGCTAATTTGCCCAACAAGATTCAGGAAAGGATTTGGGTTTACAGTACCATTTGGGTTTAAAATTTTGATCATTCCTCCTTTTTCGACTACAAATAATCGGTTGTCATTGGTATGAGCAATCTCTACTGGACTGGAAAATCCAGTAGCAAAAGTTTGTAAACTTACCGTTTGTGAGAAACAGAGCGTTGTTACAAATAAACTGAAATAAAGTAAAGTTGTTTTCATAGAACGTTGTGTTAGATTGGGATAGTAAATCTATGAAAAAAAAGAATACAAAATTATAACTAACTAATATTGAGTATTATATAATAAAAAAAATCCTGAATTATATAATTCAGGATTTTTTAAAATTGTTTTTAAAGATTTTCGATTACTCTGTCTTTAGGATATTTGACAGTATAGCTCAATCTGATTTTCTTGGTTTCATTTGGTTTTAAATTCAAATCCCAAATTAATTTTCCAGATTCAGAATTTACTTTCGCACCATCTTTTTGTTTTAGTTCTACTTCTACTTCTTTGTCCATACTAATTGGATATTGATCTTCCAATGTCATTACAATAGCTTCTTTTTTATTGTTACGAACAGTGATGTCATAAGTAAACGTTTGCTCTTTTTTAGAAGATAAGAATTTAGTACCCGATTTATCTACTATTTTTTCTCGGGTGATATTTACTTTTTTGTCACGTCCCATACTTAAGCGTAGCGTATCATTGGTTTGACCTGGATCGACAACCGTTTTTCCAATATATTTGCCTTCAAAAATAATATTTGCTTCTCCCCTTAATAGGTTGTATTTTGAATAATCCAATACTTCAGCAACTAAGAAAGCTTCTTTTTCCATTTTTGGCGCAGCAAAGAATTTATATTTAGCAGGTAATTTTACATCTTTTAATGATACTCCATGTTTTTTTCCATTGGATAAGATATCGTATGGAATGTCAATGTCAAATGAAATATTCAATTGATTTTCATTGATGGTAGTATAGTTAGATATAGATGTAACCACAACTTCTTGTAAACTTTGAGTTTCCTTCATTTCGGATATTGGTTGAGGAGTTGCATAATTTTTACTCTTTTTAGCATGGACACCAACAGCAGATCCTTGATTACTAACTGATTCATCGTAGACATATATTTCTTGATAGTATAAATTCCATGGTGATAATGTTGGAATTTGATTATTTTGATTTGGTCGTCCACTTGATAAGGTCAATTTTACTTTTTTCCAATCAATTCCTGTTTTTTGAATTACCTGTGCTTTGTATACCATTGCAATTGGATCTGTAACATTATCAATTTTTAAATCATAGAAGGGTGCCCAAGAAGCATCAGGTGTCAGGTAACTAATTTCTAATGCCACGTTTCCAGGATTTGTATTCATGACTTGCAAGATTAATTTCCCTTCGGATTCTTTATCTTCCTTACTGGTATTTACATCAAGTTTAGTGTTTAGTCTTTGTAGTGTTTTATTTAATTTAAACTCTTTTTCAGTAATAACATTAATTGAATTACTAACCTCAGTGCGTTTCGACTTGTAATACTCTACCATTTTCATTAACTCTGCTACATTCAGTCCTGAATTAGCTCCGCTAACTTGTTGGTTTTTATCAAGTAATTCGATGGTTTTAATTTCCGAATTTTTAATATTTAATAATTTCGCCATTTCATTTCTCACCAAAGTAATACTGTCTTTTACTTTTTTGATTGTCGGTGAGTTTTCATCCATTTCATATTCTGAAAGATAATCGTCCGTAAACTGAACCGATAATACTGTTAATGAAGCGGGTGCACTAATTTGAATGGAATTTTCATTCAAATAATTAGCGATATTTTTTATCACAATTTCATGTGTACCAGCAGGAATATTCACATTTGTAGTTTGTGTAAGTTCGGCAGAATTAAAATATACCGTTGCGGCTTTTACTTTGGCTGTTGTGAAAATGGGCTTCTGAGCATAGAATAGCGCAGAAACAAACAACATTGAGAATAAGAATATTTTTTTCATGGATTTGATGTTTAATAGTATAAATATAGAACTTTAAGGTTATTTCTGGATAGTGTACCCTTTGATTTTTGCGAAAGCAACAATAGAAGAGTTAATAGCATTTCCTAAATCATCTTGGGTTTTAGTTTTTTTAGTTTCTTGGTCAATATATTCCTGACGTTTTTTTGCTAACTCTCCAACTTCTTTTTGAAGCGTTTCACGTTCTTTGGAAGCTTTATCGATGATCTTTTTTAATTCTTCTTTACTTTTATTTTGAAGCTCTTTTGGTAATTCTTCTTTTTTTATTTTTGCAATAGCATCTTTATCTCCTTTAGATTTATCGACTAAATCCCAACTGTCATTTCTATAACCAACACTAGATTTGCTAAGAGTACGTTCGGCAGCATAAGATGAGGACACGCTTTCTGCATTTTTATCCTGTACAGCTTGATTTCTTTTTCTGCTTTCACCGGCAGAACCATAACCAATATACGTTGCATTTATTTTTTCATTACAAGTTGAAATTTTCACATCGTAAGGAGTTTCGATGTAGCGAACAGTTTGATTGGAATCAATATTAAAATACTTTCCTTTTCCTTTATCAGCCCCATCTTTCCAGAAAGAATCGATTCCTTCTTTTGCACCTCCGCAAAAAATGGTATTCACATAGATGTCATTATTCAAAGCATCACTAATGGCTTCTTTATAATTAATTGATCCTTGTTTGAAGGATTCATTACCAGCAATGTAAATTAATTTCATGCTTACATCGTCTTTTTTCCATTTCAACTGTTTTGTAGCCTCCTGAATTACAGCTCCACAGTATTCCAAACCACCATTGGTACGCAAAGAGAATAATTTTTCAGAAAGTAAATCCAAATCTGTAGATAAAGGCGTAATCTGACGAATGAAATTAGATTCTGAACTTAAACCATCATTTCCATATTCATACAGTGCAATTTCAATGTCGGGAGTTTTCCCATTGTATTTTAATGTAGTCAATGTATTTACGATATTCCAAAGACGAGATTTTGCTTGATCGATTAAACCATCCATACTGTTTGAAGTATCTAATAATAATGCTACTTGGATTTTTGTTTTTCCATCGGTAAGGACTACATCATTTTTCTGGATTTCTTTTAAAGGAGTATTTGCTTGACTATTTAAGGTAAATAATGTTGTCATTACAAACAATGCTGAGGGGATAAAGGTTGACGTTTTCATAGCAATTAGTTTTAAGATTACAGGACAAATGTATCCAGAGAAAAGATGTACTTTTGAGATAAAGGGTGAAACGGGCTTTTGACTTGGTGAAATGGATAGGATAGGAGTTTGAAATTAAGTTATTTTACCATCAGAAATTAAATCATTACAAATGCGTCTTATATCATTAACTTTTAGTTTGTGTTTTTTAATGCTATGCTGCTCGAATAAAGCCATAGCACAGGATACTATTATCCAAAACAAAAAGAGTGTCCAAGCGAAAAGATATAGTGTAGCAAAAGAATTAAGTAGTTCATTAGATAATAATGATGAAAAGGGAATTGCGAAGAACTATGAAAATTTAGCCCAGACATTCATTGAAAGTGAAGATTATGTAAAGGGTGAGGAGTATCTCAAAAAAGCATTAGCGAGTTATACCAAATTAAATGCACAAGAAGATAAGGCACGCGTTACACGAAGTTTAGCCAAGATTCAGGAATTGCAGAATAAGTATAAGGCTGCTATTATAAGCTATTCTCTAGCGAGCGATATGTCTACTGAAAAAAGTGCTGAGCAGGTGAATAGAAATGATGCCAACCGTTTACGCAACACATCAAATCCAGCAACACAGTCCAGTTATGTAATTTCAAATATTAAGCTACTGGAAAAAGAAAACAAGAAAGAAGAAGTTGCAGAAGCATATGTGCAAAAAGCCGAAATGAGCTTACAGCAAAATGATAAAAACATAGCGATAAAAAGCTATGAACAGGCGATTAACTTTGCGAAAGATAAGCCAGAAGATGTTATTAAAATAAAGAATAAAATTGCCGATGTATATGTAGCCGATAATCAGTTGGACAAAGCCATTGCAATCAATGAGAAGTTATTGGATGATGCAAAAGCAAAACAGGATTTTGAAACACAGATTACGCAGATGCAATCTTTAGCAACCATTTATTTTAAAAAAGATAAACCGGAAAAGGCCCTTGAGCTTCTGAAATCAGCCTATGCACTAGCTACAGAAAAAGGAATCCCCGAGGAAGTGAAAAATACCTTGACCCAATTAGTAACCTATTATAAAGGAAAAGGAAAAGATAAGGAAAGTGTTCAATTGTATGAGGACTATTTCAGAAATTATGAAAAACTTGCCGCTTTAGATAGTACGATTATTGATTCTAAAATGTTCCAGATTACAGAAGAAAAAATTCGTCAGTTGGAAAAAGAAAAAGTATTGAAAGACGAGTTAATCACAAAGAAAAATACTTTTAATTATTTCTTGATTGGGTCAATCGTTTTACTTCTCTTATTTTTCGGAATGATTATCAAAGCATTATATTCTATTAAAACCAAAAATAAAGAGATAGCATTACAGTCTTTGCGACGCGAAATGAATCCGCATTTTATCTTTAATAGCCTGAATAGTGTAAACCAATTCATCTCTCAAAACAAAGAATTGGAGGCCAATAAATACCTTACTTCCTATTCGAATTTGATGCGAAATATGATGGAAAATTCCAATAAAGATTTCATCACTTTAAATAATGAAATAGAACAATTAAAGAAATACCTAGACTTAGAACATATGCGTTTTGAAGATAAGTTTGACTACGAAATTATTGTAGATGAGAACTTGGATACAGAAACTACCTTTATTCCAAATATGATTATCCAACCTCATCTGGAAAATGCGATTTGGCATGGATTGCGTTATCGAGAGGATAAAGGATTACTAAAACTTATTTTCCAATTGAATAATGGGAAAGTAAAGGTTCTGATTGACGATAACGGGATTGGTCTTACCCGAAGCCAGGAATTAAAAACCCGAAACCAAAAAGTGCATCAATCTCGCGGATTGACTAATACAAAGGAACGTATAGGTCTATTGAATGAATTATTTAAAAAAGACATAACCTTTCAAATTATAGAAAAAGCAGAACCAGAGATGGGTACAATAGTTGAAATTAACTTTCCATTGATTGATAAGATATGATGATGATGCAAAAAATAAAAAGTGTAATCGTTGAAGATGAAGTGGCAGCACGAGAAGTGCTTAAAAATTACTTGAGCAAATATTGTCCACAAATAGAAGTGGTGGGTGAAGCTCAGAATATTAAAGAAGCAGTTCCGCTATTGCATGATGTTCAACCACAATTGGTATTCTTGGATGTAGAGATGCCATTTGGAAATGCTTTTGACGTATTGGAAGCTTGTAAAGACTTACAATTTGAAACGATATTCGTTACGGCTTTTTCAGAGTATTCATTAAAAGCATTGAATCAAAGTGCAGCCTATTATTTGCTAAAACCAATTAGTATTGAAGAGTTAATTGTTGCCGTAAATAAAGTACAACAACAGATTATGAATCATGAGATTTTTAATCGGAATAAAATTATCGTTGAGAATTTTCGCGAAACAAAACCAGAGAAACAACAGGTTATCTTACCAACATTAGAAGGTTTTGAAGTCGTTAAAATGGAAGATATTGTTCGTTTACGAGGCAATGGGAATTTCACAGATTTACATCTAATGGATGGTAGTAAAAAAATGGTTTGTCGTTTCTTAAAACACTTTACTGAAATCTTGCCATTCCCTTTTTTACGCGTTCATAAATCCCATATTATCAATGTGAACTTTGTGAAATCCTACCATAAAGGCACTGGAGGATATGTTACCCTATTTGATAATTCGGAAATTGAAATTTCACCCACCTATAAAGATGAGTTCCTTAAAAATTTCAAATAAACTTAATCGATCTCTTTAATAAAGATGGAATCTGCGGGAATCGAATCCTGCTCTTTTATACGTAGGAAAGAACGGGCACGACCAGAAACCAATAGTGGAGAAGAATATCCAATTGTATCTTGACTGTTCAATAGACCTCTTCGAATCATTAAATTCGTTAAGAAATTTTGATGTGTACTCGCAAAACCACGCAAGTGACCTTCGTTATCAAATTGCCACATGAATTTTTTAGGACGAGGAATAATGCTTGCGAGATACAAACTTTCTTTTAACGTTAAATCGGCAGGATGTTTTTGGAAATAAAATCTTGAAGCTTCCCCAATTCCGTATACATTAGGTCCCCATTCAATAATATTGAAATAGACTTCCAGCATTCGTTCTTTACTCGCAATACGGTTGTTTTCTAAGATATAAACCAATAAAATTTCTTCTAATTTTCGAGATAAAGTTTTCTCACGCGTTAGAAATACATTTTTAACCAATTGCATACTGATGGTGCTGGCTCCTCTTGCAAATTTTTTAGCCTTAATATTTTTTATGATCGACTGTTTAAAGGCTTCATTAATAAAACCACGATGATTAAAAAATGAAGGGTCTTCGGATGTCAAAACTCCATTTCGAAGATAAGGAGATATCTGATCCAATGGAGTGAAATTTGGATTGGAAGGTCCTACAACAATCGGGCGTTGTGGAATATCATTCTCTATGGCGCGATAGGTAAATTCAGAATTTAATTTGGCTAAATCGGCTTCACCATATTTAATGATTTTTAAATTTTCCTTAGTTAAGGAACTATCAAAAACGAGATCGTTAGGATTATTTTTGTTGTATTTGAAATCCAGTTTGTAGGCAAAATCACCTTCAGCTTCCATTCCTTCAAAATGTGTAAATAAACCCTTAGGTAATGAATTAATGAAATTCTGTGCTTTCGTTTTTGGAATGTTTACACGAAATTTGAATAAAGTATCTTTCTCCGTATTGTATTCCGCATACGGATGTATTTTCAACGAATTTAATTGAGCGGTAGAACTACTATCAATAGCAACAAAGTCACTTCCAAAAAGTAAATGATAATCAAAACGGGCTTTTTCTATAACGACATCTTTAGTCGCTATACGATGATGATTCACGGTTAAATTAGATATTGAAGAGTAGCCATCAACATGCAATTCATTGCCTTCCATTTTAATCTTCTCAATATTGATATGAATGCTATCAAAGCTAGAAGCTATATGAAAACGTTCATCGATATACGGCACTTTAATTTTTGAAGTATCACTATTGAAGAAGCGGAGATCAGCTTTCTTATTACGTGGATCTGCAAAACCTTTGATGTTCCAGTTTTGAGAAAAAGTATTGGTTTTTACATTAATAGAAGTAAGCAACTGCTTGTCTTCTAATTCTAATTTATGCATATGCATTGTGACCTTTCTTCCCATATCGTCCATGCGTAAGGAGAGATTGTTTAATGACATATCTGTAGGAACAAGATTCAAGGCTTGTGTAAGGAGTTGGTAAGCTACTTTAGTATAATTTCTTTTTCCGGTACCATCTTTCTTTTTTTTCTCCTTGCTTAAGAAAGCATCAAAATTGCGACCATTTTCATTTTTAACCAATTGAATGAACCCATTTGTCATTTCTAATCTTTGCAGTTGTATATCTCCAGTAATTAGTTGAAAAAGATTGATTTTGGTTTTTATTTTCTGAACGGATAAAATAGTATCAGCATGTTTAGGAACCAACGTAATTTCATCAAGTACGACACCAGAGATACCATCGAAAGCCGCTTTTTTTACAGTAAAAGTACAGTTGTATTCTTTGTCAAGTTTGTTCTCAAATTTAACGAGAGCTTTTTGCAATAAACCATCGCGGAAGATAAAGAGACCAGTAATTAGGAATAGTATGCATACACTGAGTGCTATAATAATGCGTACTATTTTTTGTTTTTTGGTTTTCATCCGTAGTTTTTGGTTTCTACAAAAATAGTTTTTTATTGCAATAAGTTTAAAAGTATAGCATAGTAATGAAAGTTAATTTTTTCAGTACTTCTTTTGTGTAAATTATAAAATGCCTTTGCTTGTTATTGTTTCGGATATTGAAACGGTATTTGTGAAAGATAACGGCTTATTTTTCGATAAGGATAATCCGGTTTCCCTCTGTCTGCAAATTGTACAATAATCGTATTTGTTTTGGGATCAATGTATAGAATTTGCCCACCCATTCCTTCAGCGGCATAATCTCCTTTTTCTCCTTGCTGAGGAATCCACCACAGGTAATTTTGGGTAGATTCTTGCCAATATTTTGAAGTAAGAGGTTTTGCATTTCCAATAGAGATCGATTTTGAGATCCAGTCTTCTGGGAGAATTTGTATTGAATCATAGTTCCCTTTGTTCAAATATAGACGGCCTATTTTAGCAAGATCAATCGCCGAAGATTGAAACTTACTAGCTGTATTTGTTAAGCCATTTTCATGATCCATTCCCCAAGAAGCTTGCTGTTCAGCTCCTATAGATTTCCATACTTTCTCTTCAAAATAAGCAGGGATTTTTTTTCCAGTCGCTTCTTCCAGAACCCAACCTAAGAGTAGTGGATCTACACTTTTATATTTCCATTTTGTGCCTGATACCGTGTCTTTTTGAAGTTGAAGAAGTTCTTTTTTAACATCATCCGTATAATAATATTTTCCTTCATCTGAAAAGACATCAGAGATAAAGCTTTTCTGAATTTCTTTATAAGCTAATCCCGATTGCATCATTAATAGATTGCTAATAGTGATGTCATTGAAAGCTTTGTTTTGCTTTAGCTCAGGGATATATTGTGTTATTTTATCCTCTAGACTTTTAATGTTACCATCTTTCAAGGCGATACCGACCATAACTGACAGCATACTTTTGGATATAGAGAAAGTAGGAGCTAATGTTTTTTCAGTAAATCCATCGGCATACTTTTCATATAAGACAGTATCATTACGTATGACCATGAATACTTTTGTATTATTACCTTTCAGATAATCTGAAAAAGGAACTAATACATGTTTTGAATTGTAGACTAATACAGTATCCAAATCGTTTCTTTGAACCAAAGGTTTAATAAAATGAAAAGGAGTAGTACTAGGCTGTACCATTTCTTGCGGGAATATTTTGTAGGTTTCTATGCCGGGAGATTGATAACGAAGAACTTTAATTAAATAGGGATTTTTGATGAATAAAAAAGCTAGTCCAACAAGTCCAATAGTAAGAGTAATTAAGAATATTCGTTTAAAAGTTTTCATAATACAGTATTTCAGTAAAAAAGAAGAAGTTCCTTTTTATTTTGAATCCATACAAAAATAACGTTTTGTGATAGAACCCAAAATTTATGTAATAAAAAAGAGAGCCGAAGCCCTCTTAATGTATTTATCTTTTGAAATAAGCCGTTATCGTAGATTTTGCAATAGTATTACTATTTATTGTATAACCTACTACAGATGCATTTGTATTTTTGTCGAGTTCTAAATGATCTACCTTCAAAGCAAAAACCGTAATTTCATATTTGTGAAAGTTATCGCCTTCTGGTGGACAAGGACCACCATAACCATAGCTTCCATAATCTGTTATGCTTTGAATAACCTCTTTTGTAGTTAGTGTTTTTGTAATGTCACCAGCGCCCGTTTTAAGTTCCTTTGTTGTAACGGGAATATTAAAAACGACCCAATGTGTCCATCCTCTTCCAGTAGGAGCATCGGGGTCATACATAATTATGGCAAAACTTTTTGTCCCTTTTGGCGCATGCTCCCAAGAGAGTTGAGGGGAAATATTCTCCCCTGTACAACCAAAACCATTAAAAACTTGTTTTGACATTATTTGTCCTTGTAAATCAGAACTTTTTAAAGTAAAAGTTTGAGCTTGAGTGCTTATTGTAATAAATAAGCTTGTAAGTACTAGATAAATTGATTTCATGACCTTGTTATTTTTTAACAAAGTTAAAGGGAAGCTTCAGGTTGGAGTTACTCGTTAAAGGCCTAAAAGTGTTGCTAAACGTCCAGATTATGTTTTTGATATTGTTTAGGAGTCATTCCGTAGTTTTGCTTGAAAGCCTGAATAAAACTGGATAAGCTTTGATATCCCATCTCTAAATAGATGTCATTTGCACGATTAGAAGACTGTAGTAATTGCTCAGCTGCATATTCCAGACGCTTTTTCTGGATCCATTTGACAGGAGAACAGTGATAGATGTGTTCAAAGTGTCTTTTGAAACTTGAAATACTCATATTGCATAAAAAAGCCAATTCGGAAACCTGAAGATTACTCCTCCAATTATTGTGAATTACTTCTTGTATTTTGAATTGTTCATTTTGATTCTGCTCATTCAGTAGATCTTTAATATTTAAATTTTGATGTTGTATTAAATACAAAAAAAGTTCTTCCAGTTTAATTGTTTTTGCAATACGATCAGAAGCTTCTATGAATTGTAGTGATTCTAAGAAATGCGAAATATAATTATCTATTTGACCCTTAATAACAACCGTGCTAGATTTTTCTTTTTTGGGAAAATGATGGGCATATTTTAAAACAAATGAAGCCAAGAACTGATTATCAAAAAAGAGTAAAATACTGTGATACTCATTTTCTTCAGTGAGTTTTTCGGACATCAAATAATTGCCGGATTTCATAAAAATGAATTCACGAGGCTCTATGTTTTCAGATTGATGACCATTATAAAGCAGGTTTTTATAACCTTTTAAAAGAAAACTGAATGCATTTGTTTTTAAAGTAACCCTGTTTTTTTTATACTCATACGTTGAGTGATAATGATGGATATGTATTCCCTCTTTAGAGTCAGTTTCTATCAGGAAGTCATCAGGAATTAAATAATGATTCATTTTTTCAGAATAAATTTTATAACAATGATACCAATAAGTTATCTACTTGGAGTTTCTGGTCATGGTATTTTATTTGTAATACAGAATCATTGCCCATTCGTTGGTAATATTCGAGCGCTTTAGTACCAAATGCTTTTTTATGAAAATCAGATACATCGGGAATCTGAGGGAATTGAGTATGGAATAACATTTCATAATATGCCTGCCACTCCCGTTCATTTTTATCTTCTACGATCGAACCTTTTGCTTTTTGACGCACGTGAATCATTTCATGTGCCAATAAGTTGAGCATTAAAATTAATGGAAAATCAAATGTGTTTTCAGGAATACGAATGATTTGTGGTTCGCCAAATGTACCTTCAGTAGTCATCAGGATGAATTCAGGCTTTGCGATTTCGCGTAATTCAAAACCTTTAAAGTTGGGATGCCTTAATTGATATTCATCGAGGAGAAAATCAGCAGCATTAATAGTTTCTCCAAGTTCGTAGAAACTATTAATGTACTGTTGTATAACTTCAAAGCTTTTCATTTGAATTATAATTTATCCAAATAATTCACTAACTACATCTTCTATTTTGGCAACAAGACGTACGTTGATGAATGTTTTGTTTAGTGCAATTTTATTGTATTTTGAAACAAGAATGGTTGTAAAACCTAATTTTTCAGCCTCTTGAATACGTTGGTCTATTCGGTTTACAGGACGTATTTCTCCTGCAAGTCCAATTTCTCCTGCAAAACAAAAACCTTTGCCTACAGGAATATCTTCATTTGAAGATAATATGGCAGCAACAACAGCCAAATCGATAGCAGGGTCATCTACAGAAATTCCTCCTGTAACATTAAGGAAAACGTCTTTCGCTCCTAAACGGAAACCAGCTCTTTTTTCCAAAACAGCCAAAATCATATTTAAACGTTTGGCATTATAACCTGTTGTACTTCGTTGAGGTGTTCCGTAAACTGCGGTACTTACTAAGGCTTGAATTTCAATCATCAAGGGACGCATTCCTTCCATCGTGGTTGCAATGGCAGTTCCACTTAACTCCTCATCTTTGTGTGAAATTAATATTTCAGATGGATTTGATACTTCACGTAAACCACTGCCTTGCATTTCATAAATACCTAGTTCTGATGTAGATCCAAAACGGTTCTTTAAGGAGCGTAGAATGCGATAAATATGATTTCGATCTCCTTCAAATTGCAATACTGTATCCACCATGTGTTCCAGTATTTTTGGACCAGCAATAGTGCCATCTTTGGTAATATGTCCAATTAAGATTACGGGAACATTAGATTCTTTGGCAAATTTTATAAGCTCAGCAGTACATTCCTTAATTTGAGAAATACTTCCGGCAGAAGATTCAATATAATCGGTATGTAAAGTTTGTATGGAATCAATAATCACCACATCGGGATCAATCGTTTCGATCTGCTTAAAGATATTCTGTGTTTTTGTTTCTGTAAGGATATAACAATTATCGCTTTCAGAATTGATTCGTTCAGCGCGCATTTTAATTTGCTTCTGACTTTCTTCTCCTGAAACATACAATGTTTTATACGGTAATTTAAGTGAGATTTGGAGTAATAAAGTACTCTTCCCAATACCAGGTTCACCACCTAATAATATCAATGAACCAGGCACAATCCCACCGCCTAAAACACGGTTTAATTCCTGATCTCCAGTGTTAAGACGGATTTCCTCAGTACTATCAATTTCTTTGATTTTTAAAGACTTGGCTACCCTTTTTGAATCAGGAGTTGTTGCGCTTTTCCAATCTTTTTTATCTTCTTTTTGTATAATCTCTTCCGCAATAGTATTCCATTCTTTACAAGCATTACATTGTCCTTGCCATTTAGAATACTGCGTGCCACAATTTTGGCAGAAAAAAGAAGTTTTAATCTTCGACATTTTTTACGATTTGTTTTTTAATGCATCAGCTCTTTCAAGCATCATATCTTTTGTTAAATCACCAATTTCATTTTTTCCAAAACCATTTTGATAGGCTTTGGCAGCTCTTTTAAAATCACCTGTATTTTCATAAAATAACGCCATGTGGTAATCACCTAGCATTGATTTTGGGTAATTTTTCTTTGCAACTGCAGCCAGTTTTTCAAATTCTGGATATGCTTTGTTCTTTAGTATTGCAGCTTCAATTGCTTTGAAATCATTGACACGAATCGGCATTTTAATACCCAGTGCTTTTTCAATAATATCATATTTATTGGTTAAATATTCTGTGTAATTTCCATTTAAAGTAGCAATTTTCTCTTGGTATTCTGTAGTGGTAATAGGTTGATAAGAAGAAAAAATATGATATAAGGCATTTGGAATAGCTTGTAAAACTAAAGAATAATGTGAAGCACCTTTGAAATCGTCAAAAGAGTAATTCAAAGTAGGAACTTTAAGCACTTTCAAGCTTTCATCCAATTGTTTAATTTTTTTAGTGAATTTTTTCACATCCCCATCAGCAGTAGCTTGGTAGTAATAAATTGGTTGTTTGATTAGTGCCAAACGTTCTGCAATATGAGTTTCCATATCCAAAGGAAAATCTGGACTCAATGAAATGTAGGCATTAAATAAAGGTTGATCTTTGTATAAATAGAAATTTAAAAAACCAGCTGTGATATCATGTCCAGTGATAATTTTGAAAGGAGCAACTCTGTATTTTTTTTCTAAAAATGGAATTAATTCACTACCAATAAATTCAAAAAAAGCAGCTCCTTGTTCGTCTGGTAAACCCGTTGCAGGATCAACCGTGCTGTCGGCAATACGCTCCCCATTTTTATTTTGACTGATTCCTACGATGATTAATTCTGGTAAATCATCCCAATAGGTTGCATAACTCATTACGCCAGAAAAAGGATCTAATAAATATTCCCCGTCCAATGCAATTAATAAAGGATATTTTCGGTCTGTATTGTTAGAGTATGATCTTGGAAGGTCAATAGTAATGTCACGATTCCCTTTTAATTTTTCCGATTGAAAAGGCTCGGTTTTTCTTTGTGCAAATAGGCTGATTGAAAATAAACAAAATAAAAGTAAAGTAATGTTCTTCATACCGTAAGTTTTTAGGTTGGGTTTGTTAGGTATATTGATCTTTTTGAAAGTCAAAATTCGACCACCAATATAGGGAATTATTTGCTTGGGTTCAGTAAAGGCAAAAGTAAAAATGAAAGCCCACCGAAAATAATAACCATAGCAATTTGTGAAGTCCATACAATCCAGCCAAAGGCAGTTCCGGCAGTTTCAGGGATATTGTAAAGTAGTAGAATCTCCGCAATTAAAAAAGGATAAGCTCCAAAACCACCATTTGTAAAGGCGATTGCCAAACTTCCTACAACAAACGCTGTAATGACTACACCAAAGCTAATTTCGCTAGTTTCAGGTAATGCAAAAATAGAAACATAGAACATAGCGATATAAGTACTCCAGATGAATAGTGTATGCAGAATGAAAGGCCATTTTTTTCTCATTTTAAAAACACTGAGAAGACCTTCAATTAATCCTGATATTTTTTCTTTAATCGCAAGGATAAATTTAGCCTTAGAATAGGTGAATATTGCAACAAATGCAATGCAACCTACAACGGCTAGTCCTAATAAGATACTGAGTTTTTGAATTGGAATTTTTTCCAATAAAAAGTTCTTCAACGTATTAAATTGAAGAATAAGCGCGGTAAGAATAAATAAAACAAGGAAGATGAAATCGACAATTCGTTCGGATACAATTGTTCCAAATCCTTTGTCAATAGGGATATTCTCGTATTTTTTAAGGACTAAAGCTCTAAAGAATTCTCCCGATCTTGGAATGGTCATATTCATTAAATAAGCAATCCAAACGGCCATAAAATTATTGTAAATCTTAGAATGATATCCAAGATGTTCCAAAGTATATTTCCATCGGTAAGCTCGTGAATAATGGCTACAAAAACCAATCGCTAAAGAGGTATAAATATAATTGTAATTGGCATTTTTGAAGAAACCTTTTATTTCTTCAATCTGCTCAGGAGTATACTTTTGATAACTATAAACAATTAAAAATACGCCCAACAAAAGAGGGAGCAGTATTGATAACCATTTAGAGATTTTTTTTTTCAAAAGACTATGTCAGTGTATTGTCCTTTTCGTTTGGAAAAACCAAAGTAGGTTTGAATGATTTTGCTTCTTCAAAATCTAGTATTCCGTATGAAATAATAATAACAATGTCCCCTTTATGAACTTTACGAGCTGCCGGTCCGTTTAGTGTGATTTCTCCACTGTTTCGGTTTCCTTTTATCGCATAAGTTTCTAGGCGTTCACCATTATTGATGTTCACAATACTAACTTTTTCACCCTCAATGATATTGGAAGCTTCCATTAATGCTTCGTCAATGGTAATACTTCCGATGTAATTTAAATCGGCTCCAGTCACCGTCACACGGTGAATCTTAGATTTTACAACTTCAATTTGCATGATGCAAAGGTAATTAATTTAATGAAATATTATCGATCAATCGAATGTTGTTGATAAAAACAGCAATGAAAGCTCGGTAATGTTTTTTTTCGTCTTTTAGTATTATTGGTAAAAGTGTTTTTTCATCAGCAATTTGAAAGTATTCTAATGTGAAATCAGGATGTTGTAAAAAAGATTTTGTAACCCATGCTTTTACGTTTTCTGGACTTTCAGTGATAAATTTTTCTTTTGCTTCTTGGAGTATTTTATAGATAATAGCAGATTCATTACGGTCATGTGTTGATAAACGTTCGTTACGAGAACTCATAGCAAGACCACTTTCTTCTCTATAAATAGCACATCCAATAATATGGACCGGCAAATGATGTTTTTCAACCATTTTCTTGACAATCAGCAATTGTTGGAAGTCTTTTTCTCCAAAATAAGCATTGGTTGGAGTTACGATTTCAAAAAGACGCTTTACAATAGTACCTACACCGTCAAAATGTCCGGGTCTTCGTTCACCTTCCATTTGATTTTCCAGTCCGTCAAAGTCAAAGGGCTGTGAAACAGTATTGCCTTGGTATATATCTTCTACAGTAGGAGTGAATACAATCACATCCTCACTTAAGGTTTTTATTTTTGCAACATCCTGCTCCTGTGTTCTTGGGTATTTTGCTAAATCTTCAGCATTGTTAAATTGTGTCGGATTTACAAATATACTTACCACAGTGATTTGATTCTCACGGATTGATTGTCCAATTAACGATAGATGTCCTTGGTGTAAAGCGCCCATCGTAGGGACAAAACCAATTGTGGTTTTTGGAGAGGCTACAGTATTTAAATGTTGTTTTAAATCTGCCTGGCTATTGAAAATGAGCATGTGCTTATTTTATTAAATTGAATGCAAACTTAAGATTTTAGTTATTAACTGCATAAAATTTTGTAATTTTGCTTGTTTTTTGTTGACAATAAGTAAAACTAAAATACAATATGGAGGATAAGAGGATATTATATGTATCATCTGAAGTGGTACCCTATCTTGCTGAAAATGAGGTTTCTTTAATGTCTTATGATGTGCCAAAAATGATTAATGATCAAGGGGGACAGATAAGAATTTTCATGCCAAGATATGGGAATATTAATGAGAGAAGACATCAGTTACATGAGGTAATAAGGTTATCTGGGATGAATTTGGTGGTAAATGATTTAGATATGCCACTGATTATTAAAGTCGCTTCAATACCTAAAGAAAGAATACAAGTTTATTTTATAGATAATGATGAGTACTTTAAAAGAAAAGCAACATTTTCAGATGAAGATGGTGTTTTGTACCCAGATAATGATGAAAGAGCGATATTTTTTGCAAAAGGTGTAGTAGAGACAGTAAAAAAATTAAACTGGGTTCCTGATATTATTCACGTTCACGGTTGGTTAGCAGCAATGTTACCGATATATTTAAAACATTACTACAAAGACGAGGCTTTGTTCTCGGATACTAAAATTGTAACTTCTGTTTACAATCAATCATTTGATGGAACTTTGGATCCGCAGATGATGAGTAAAGTAGCTTTTGATGAAATACCAGGAGATGCAATTGCAGACCTTGAAGTGCCAAATTATGAAAATATAATAAAAGCAACAGTAAAACATTCAGATGGCGTGATTATTGCTTCTGAGGGATTGTCTGAATCATTAGTGAAATTTATTGAATCTTCAGGAAAACCATTTTTACCCTATGTAGGTAAAGAAAAATTTGCAGAGGCTTATACTAATTTCTATAAGAATCAAGTTCTATAATAAATTTATCTATTAGTGTACATATGAATACAATTTCATTTATAAAGAAATTAGCGTTAGTTGTAGGAGTAATTTTCCTTGTCTCGTGTGATAAAGATTTTAATACTATTGGTGGTGATATCGTTGATGATAATAATTTCAATTTTGAAAAATACACAGGATTGACTTTAAATGCTTACAATCAATCATTAGGGCCAGTTCAAACGAACAACCTTCCTTTGAATGCATTGGGGATTTACAATAATCCAGCATTTGGGAAAACAACTGCAAGTTTTGTAACGCAATTGGAACTAGCGACTCAAGATCCAGATCTTGGAGGCGATGTAGCTACAGTTGTTGTGGAAAGTGTTCAATTGTATGTTCCGTATTTTCAAACTTTAAAGGCGACAGCTGCTACAGGTGATAATACGTATGAATTAGATTCAATTTATGGTTCGTCAAAAATTAATTTAGAGATTTTTGAATCAACTTATTTCTTAAGAGATTTTGATCCAGAAGGAGGGTTTCAAGATCCACAGAAGTATTTTTCTAATGAGTCGGATCAAGGATCTAATTTTAATGCAAATCATAATGCTTTAAAATTGAATGATAGTGATGTGCCAAGTCAGAATACAGAATTTGTTTTTAGTCCTTTAGAATATGTTTCTACAGATTCAGATGGAAAGACAGTACGTACTGTTCCTGGAATGAAGTTGGATTTGAATAAGGCATTTTTTAAAACTAAAATTTTCAATGCACCTACAGGGCAGTTGGTTAATAATAATATTTTTAAAAATTATTTCAGAGGCTTATACTTCAAGGTTTCAGCATCTGCTGCCAACCCAAATGGAGGAGCCTTGAATTTGATGGATTTCTCAAAAGGAACAATCACAATCAAATATAAAATCACGAAAGAAGGAGTAGTTTCGGATAAATCGTTGGTGTTGAATACAAAAGGTAATTCAGTAAATTTATTGAATACTACACCTACGCCAGAATATACTGCTGCGGTAGCAGATCCAAACAGTGAGCGATTATATGTAAAAGGAGGAGAAGGTACAGCGACATTCATTGATCTTTTCAGTGCTGAGGAATTAGCCGATATTAGAGGAAAAGGATGGTTGATTAATGATGCTAATTTGGTGTTTTATGTAGACAAAACAGCAATGACAGGTGCGGATGAACCACAAAGAGTTTATTTGTATGATGCAAGAAATAGTAAGCCTTTGATGGATTATTATTTAGATGCTTCTACAAATGCAAAATTCGCAAAGTTGAACAAAGGTGTTTTTGATGGTATAGCTCAGAAAGAAACAGGTACTAACGGAAGAACAATAAAATATAGAGTTAGACTAACAGAGCATATTAAGCACTTGATAAGTAATGATACTGTGAAAAACGTAAAACTTGGTTTAGTGATTACAGAAAATATTAATACTATTACAAATGCATTTATAAAAAATCCAATTACAACTCCTGCCGGACAAATTAAAAGAGTGCCGATGGTTTCTATTATTAATCCACTTGGTACAGTGATGTATAGTAATCATACTACACCAGCAAATGAAAGTAAAAAGTTGAAATTAGAAATTTATTATACTAAACCTAATTAGTAAAAAGTATGTGTGGAATTGTTGGTTATATAGGTCATAGAGAAGCGTATCCTATTATTATAAAAGGATTAAAGCGATTAGAATATAGAGGTTATGATAGTGCTGGTGTCGTGTTATACGATGGTGGTGATTTAAAGTTGTCAAAAACGAAAGGAAAAGTTACAGACTTGGAAGAGCGTGTGGCAAAAGAAATTACAACTAATGGTACTATCGGTATGGGTCATACGCGTTGGGCTACACATGGTGTGCCTAATGATGTGAACTCTCATCCACATACATCTAATTCTGGTGACTTAGTAATTATTCATAATGGTATTATTGAGAATTATGAGCCATTAAAAAAAGAATTAATTAAAAGAGGGTATGTTTTTAAATCAGATACAGATACAGAAGTATTGGTAAACTTGATTGAAGATGTACAGAAAAAAGATAACCTAAAACTAGGGAAAGCAGTTCAGATTGCTTTAAACCAAGTGGTAGGAGCTTACGCAATTGTGGTTTTTGATAAGAAAAAACCAAATGAATTTGTGGTAGCAAGATTAGGAAGTCCATTAGCAATCGGAATTGGTGAAGGAGAGTATTTTATTGCTTCTGATGCTTCTCCATTTATTGAATATACACCAAATGCGGTGTATTTAGAAGATGAAGAAATGGCAGTTATTCGCTTGAATAAAACATTAAAGGTTAGAAAGATTAAAGATGACTCTTTAGTTGATCCGTATGTTCAGGAATTAAAAATGAACTTGGAGCAGATTGAAAAAGGAGGATATGATCATTTTATGCTTAAAGAAATTTATGAGCAGCCAAATGTGATAAAAGATACTTACCGTGGAAGACTTTTGGTAAACAAAGGAATTGTTCAAATGGCGGGTATTGAAGATAATCTTGAGAAATTTGTTAACGCTCAAAGAATACTGATTGTTGCTTGTGGAACATCATGGCATGCCGGTTTGGTAGCCGAATATGTTTTTGAAGAGTTTACAAGAATTCCTGTTGAAGTTGAATACGCATCAGAATTTAGATATAGAAATCCTATTATAAATGAAGGAGATGTTGTGATTGCAATATCTCAGTCAGGGGAGACAGCAGATACATTGGCCGCTATTAAATTAGCAAAAGAAAAAGGAGCATTTGTATTTGGAGTATGTAATGTAGTTGGATCTTCAATTTCAAGAGAGACACATGCCGGGGCTTATACTCATGCAGGTCCAGAAATTGGTGTAGCTTCAACAAAAGCATTTACAACACAAATTACGGTGTTGACTATGATTGCTTTGCGTTTGGCAAAAGCAAAAGGAACTTTATCGACACCAGATTTCCATAGATACCTTCAAGAATTAGAATTGATTCCTGAGAAAGTAAAAGAAGCATTAACTTCAAATGATGTGGCAAAACAAGTTGCAGCCGTTTTTAAAGATGCAACAAACTTCTTGTACTTAGGTAGAGGATATAACTTCCCTGTAGCATTAGAAGGAGCATTGAAATTAAAAGAAATTTCATATATCCATGCAGAAGGTTACCCTGCGGCAGAGATGAAGCATGGTCCAATTGCGTTGATTGATGAACATATGCCAGTAGTTGTAATTGCTCCTAAAAAAGGACATTATGATAAAGTGGTGAGTAATATTCAAGAAATTAAAGCAAGAAGCGGAAAAATTATTGCAGTAGTTACAAAAGGAGATGTGCAAGTAAGAGAATTGGCGGATTACGTAATTGAAATCCCTGAAACTACAGATGCATTATCACCATTATTGACTACTATTCCATTACAATTACTATCGTACCATATTGCGGTAATGAGAGGGTGTAATGTGGATCAGCCAAGAAATTTAGCAAAATCAGTTACTGTTGAGTAATTTAGATTTGAAATAATAAAAAAAGAGCGAGAATATATTCTCGCTCTTTTTGTTTTTAAAAGCTTCATTTTGAATTTATTCGGTGTAACTTTGTAAAGAGTCGGAATTTTAAAATCGTATTCAAGCTTTTAGTGTGAAAAAGTCATAAATGCTTTGTTTAAAGGCATTCACGCATAAGTATTGTAATACTTTAATAAAAAAACGTCAAAAAATTATTAATTTTTCATTTTAAAAACTATCTTTGCGCTCTGAAAAAAGAGGTTATTTTTCAAAGACTTAAATAGCTGTTTAATAAATACATAAGTAATGTCTAAAGTAATAGGAAAAGTTGCACAGATCATCGGTCCAGTGGTTGACGTAGTGTTCAATACACAAAATGCCGAACTTCCAAAAATTTATGATTCACTAGAAATCACTAAAAAAGATGGTTCGTTATTAGTACTTGAAGTACAGTCTCACATTGGAGAGAATACTGTTCGTACTATCTCTATGGACTCAACTGATGGTTTAAGCAGAGGTCAAGAAGTAGTGGGAACAGGGAATCCAATTCAAATGCCAGTTGGAGGAGATGTTTATGGTCGTTTGTTTAACGTAATTGGAGATGCTATCGATGGTTTAGGTGATTTGCCTAAAACAGGAACGAATGGTATGTCAATTCACCGTCAAGCACCAAAATTCGAAGATTTATCAACTTCAACAGAAGTTTTATTTACAGGTATTAAAGTAATCGATTTGATCGAGCCTTATGCAAAAGGTGGTAAAATTGGATTATTTGGTGGTGCTGGAGTAGGTAAAACAGTATTGATTCAAGAGTTGATTAACAATATTGCAAAAGGTCACGGTGGTCTTTCTGTATTCGCAGGAGTAGGAGAGAGAACACGTGAAGGAAATGATTTACTTCGTGAGATGTTAGAATCTGGAATCATTAAATATGGTGACGAATTCATGCACTCTATGGAGAATGGTGGATGGGACTTGTCTAAAGTAGACAAAGAACTAATGAGAGATTCAAAAGCAACTTTCGTTTTTGGACAAATGAATGAGCCACCAGGAGCACGTGCTCGTGTTGCTCTATCTGGATTAACTATCGCTGAATATTTCCGTGATGGTGCTGGAGAAGCGCAAGGGAAAGATGTATTATTCTTCGTAGATAATATCTTCCGTTTTACACAAGCAGGTTCTGAAGTATCAGCGTTATTAGGACGTATGCCATCTGCGGTAGGTTACCAACCTACATTAGCAACAGAGATGGGTGCGATGCAAGAACGTATTACTTCAACAAAAAGAGGATCTATCACATCTGTACAGGCGGTTTACGTTCCTGCGGATGATTTAACCGATCCAGCTCCAGCAACAACGTTTGCTCACTTAGATGCAACAACAGTATTGTCTCGTAAGATTGCTGAGCTTGGTATTTACCCAGCAGTAGATCCATTGGATTCTACATCACGTATCTTAACACCACAAATTTTAGGTGATGAGCATTACGATTGCGCACAAAGAGTAAAAGAAATTCTACAAAAATACAAACAACTACAAGATATTATTGCAATTCTTGGTATGGAGGAATTAAGTGAAGAAGATAAATTATCGGTATCTCGCGCACGTCGTGTACAACGTTTCTTATCTCAACCATTCCACGTAGCAGAGCAATTTACAGGTATTAAAGGTGTTTTAGTAGATATTAAAGATACAATCAAAGGATTTAATATGATTATGGATGGTGAGTTAGATCATCTTCCTGAATCTGCCTTCAACTTAAAAGGAACTATTGAAGAAGCTATCGAAGCAGGACAAAAAATGTTAGCGGAAGCATAATTCAATTATTAACTTTTAATCAATAGATATGTATTTAGAAATTGTATCACCAGAAGGAGCTTTATTTAAATCTACAGTAGATTCTGTTACTGTACCAGGTGTGGATGGAGAATTCCAAATGTTGGAAAATCACGCTCCTATTGTCTCTTTATTAGGGAAAGGAACGATTAAAATTCATATCCATACAAAAGAACATCAAGTATTTGATACTTTACATTCTACTGTGATTCCTCATATTGATGATGACAAAGTTTTAACTTTAGAAATCACTTCAGGAACATTAGAATTGAAGGATAATAAAATAATTATTTTAGTTGAATAAAATAATTCTGTTACAAGAAAAAAACGCCAAGCTTTATGTTTGGCGTTTTTTTTTATTAATATTGTTCAGGATTAATTAAGATTAGAATTGTAAATGAAGGACTTTCCACAATCATTACTGGAGAAATTAAATGCTAGAGAAGAGAATAATTCTTTAAGAGTATTACCTGTTTTAAAAGCTGAAAAAGTAGATTTCTCATCCAATGATTATTTGGGATTTTCACAATCAGAAACGATATTCAATTTAGTACACAACTATCTTATTGATCATAAGATGATTCAAAATGGAGCCACTGGTTCCAGACTATTATCTGGGAATCATCCATTATACCCAATAACGGAAAAGTATATTGCTGAATTCCATGAAGTGGAAAGTGCTCTCCTCTTTAATTCAGGATATGATGCAAATATTGGCTTCTTTTCCTCTGTTCCTCAGAAAGGAGATATTGTACTGTATGACGAATATGCCCATGCTTCCATTCGAGATGGAATACGCCTTTCGAATGCCCAATCCTATAAGTTTACCCATAATGATTTAGAAGACTTAGAAAAAAAGCTTGGTAAGGCTAGTTTAGGAGTGGATAGAGTAATTTATATTGTTACGGAGTCAGTATTCTCGATGGATGGTGATTCGCCTGATCTGGAAGGTTTAATTAATCTTGCGGAGAAATATAGAGCACTTGTCGTAATTGATGAAGCTCATGCATTAGGTGTTTTTGGAGATAAAGGAGAAGGTTTAGTTCAGTTTTTACATTTGCACGATCGTGTTTTTGCACGTATTGTAACCTTCGGAAAGGCATTAGGCTGCCATGGAGCAGCTATTCTTGGCTCTGAAAAACTCAATAAATATCTTGTGAATTTTGCTAGAAGCTTTATTTATACAACGGGTTTATCTCCTCATTCCATCGCTACAATTTTAATAGGATATCAATACTTACAAGCTAAAGAAAATAAGTCTTTACATCAACTAAAAGATATTATTTTGGTATTCCGACAAGAGATCAATATGTTATCTATAAGACCACTATTTGTCTGGAGTAAATCGGCAATACAATCGGCAATTTTACCGGGGAATGATAAAGTTCGAGCAGCAGCAGCAATACTTCAAAGTAAAGGATTTGATGTAAAAGCAATTTTGTCTCCGACTGTTCCTATAGGACAAGAACGACTGCGTTTTTGTTTACACTGTTATAATTCAAAAGAAGAAATAGCAGAAATTTTAAAAGAATTATGTGAATTAATTTGACGATTAAAACCTTGATTTTCAGTATTTATGTTGTTCGATTTTATTTTTTTAGCAGAAAAGTTTATTTTTTATGTAACGAATGGAAGAATTGAATACTTACGTGTTATAACCTTAAAAAAATAGATAACATGAAGAATTTATTCAAAATTGCAGCCTTAATATTAGTTTCATTAGTAAGTAGTGGAACACACGCCCAAGAAAAAAAATCAAATCAATCCTTATTATGGGAAATTTCAGGAAATGGATTGACTAAGCCCTCTTACCTTTATGGAACAATACATATGATTTGTAAAGATGATTTTATCTTTTCTGAAAAAACAAAAAAAGCATTAGATCAGGCAGGTCAATTAACGTTAGAAATAAATATGACGGATCCAAAAGAAATTGCCGATGTACAAAGCTTCTTTATGTCAAATGTACCATTAAGTAAAAAGTTGACCCCTAAACAATATGCGGAAGTTGATCAGCTCACCACAACTAAACTAGGGATGTCTTTAGGTAAAATGGGAAATGCAAGCTTATTTGCTGTATATGGCTCATTTTTATATAAAGCAATAGGTTGTACTGATATCAAATCGTATGAGAATGAATTTATAACCTATGCAAATAACCGAAAAATGAGCGTTGCAGGTTTAGAATCTGGACGTGCTCAAATGGAAAATATCAACAAAGCTTATCCAGATGATTTTATTGTTGAATTAATTAAAGCTGATGAAGAATACAATATAATGTGGGCTGAATTAATAGAAGCATATAAAAATGAAGATTTGAAAAAAACATACCGCTATATTACTGATTCTAAGTTTATGAACCCAGAAGCTATGAAATGGTTACTAACGGTTAGAAATACGAATTGGGTAAATAAAATGCCAGCAATGATGCAGGAAGAAAGTAATTTCTTTGCGGTGGGAGCTGCCCATTTAGTAGGGAAAGATGGTGTGATTGAATTATTAAGAGCAAAAGGATATAAAGTGAACCCAATAATGAACTAGTATTATTTTGAAAACGAAAGAACAAGAATTTCTTACGCTTATCGAAACTCATAAAGGGATTATTCATAAGATTTCCAAAATGTATATGGATAATAGAGACGACCAAGATGATCTTTTTCAAGAGATTATCTATCAAGTATGGAAGTCCTATGATTCATTTAATAAACAAAGTCAATTTTCTACTTGGATGTATCGCGTTGCTTTAAATACAGCAATTGTATATCTAAAAAAAGACAAAAAGAAAATAGATCGATATGAGATTCCCTCCTCAAATATTAAAGAAATTGAGGATGATACTGAAACAAAAGAAATACAATTGAATCATTTCTATAGAGCACTTCAAAAGCTTGATAAAATAGAAAAAGCATTAGTTTTTTACCACTTAGAAAATTATTCACACAAAGAAATTGGAGAAAATATGGGTATTTCTGAGGTAAATGCACGAGTGAAATTAAACAGAGCAAAAAACAAATTAAAAGAACTTATAAAAAATCAAGGCTATGAATTTTGATGATATACAATCCGCCTGGAATAGCGATTCCGAAAATAAAAATATAAAAGTACCTACAAATCTTGAGCAACTAAAAACAGCTAATATGCCACTGGATCGTATTCGAAAAAATATGAGACTAGAAATTATTACACAGCTTTTAGCAATAGTATTTATTGGAATCTTACCTTTTAAAATGGAATTTAATCCAAAGTTTATTACCCCTTTTTATATGTTATATGGTGTAATGATTTTAATCTCAATATATTATTTTACTAGATTTTACTTCTTTTATAAAAGAATTGATGGCAGTACACTGAACTCAAAAGAAAATCTATTTGCCGTCTATTATGATATAAAGTTAAATATCGAAATGTATAAATCATTTGCTTATTCTTTACTGCCGTTTGCCTTTTGTTTTCTGATTATGATTATGATGAGTCTCAATGGACGTGAAAAATTTGGAGTATTAGGATCGGAAATGACTGAGAATGGAATGATTATTTTTGTTGTATTGATACTAGCGTTGTTGGGGATGATTGTTGCTGCAACGGAGATATGGGTGAGGTATTATTATGGTAAATATGCAAAACAAATTAAAAACTTGCTCGATCAATTGAAAGACGAATAATATAAGTACAACCTGTTCAGTGATGGACAGGTTGTGGTGCTTTAAGTAATAGAAAATAAAACTAAATGAATTAAATAAACAAAGTATTCAAGGGGTTCGCTAAATTTGTAGTCTAAATATAGCATCCCATTATAATGAAAATATTTGTTACAGGAATAGGAACCGATGTTGGAAAAACAATAGCTTCAACCATAATTACAGAAGCATTAGAAGCAGACTATTGGAAGCCCATTCAGGCCGGTGATTTAAATGAATCAGACAGTCATAAAATAAAATCTAGAATTTCAAATTCTAAAACTACAATACATCCCAATGCCTACGCATTGAACACTCCTGCAAGTCCCCATCTTGCTGCTGAATTAGACGGAGTAACAATTGATCTTAAAAAGATAAAAGAACCCATAACAAAGAATCATTTAATCATTGAAGGAGCAGGAGGAATTTTTGTTCCATTGAATGATTCGGATACCATTATAGATTTAATCCAACCTGATTATAAAGTAATTGTAGTTTCCAGACATTATTTAGGAAGCATTAATCATACGTTGCTTACAATTGAAGCATTAAAAAATAAAGGAATTCAAGTAGCCGGAATCATTTTTAGTGGAAATGAAAATAGCGCCTCAGAATCAATGGTGTTGAAAAAAACAGGGATTAAGATGGTGGGAAGAATTGAAGAAGAACCCTATTTTGATCAGAATGTAATTTTGGAATATGCCGATCTTTTTCGTGAGAATTTAGAAAACCTATAAAGTATTAAAAATTAAAGAATACAAAGCATGACTTTACAAGAACGCGACAGCCAGCATCTTTGGCATCCTTATACACAACATAAAACAGCTCAATTACCGATTGCAATTGTAAAAGGCGAAGGCGCTTTATTATGGGATGAAAACGGTAAAGAATATATCGATGCAATTGCATCATGGTGGGTAAATCCATTTGGACACAGTAACCGATTTATTGCAGATAAAATATATAAGCAATTAACGACATTAGAACATGTATTATTTGGAGGTTTTACACATGAACCAGCAGTCGTATTAGCAGATCAGTTGATGCAAATTTTACCAAATAACCAGAAAAAACTTTTTTTCTCGGACAATGGTTCTACTGCTGTTGAAATAGCGATTAAAGTTGCTTTACAATTTTTCTTCAATAAAGGAGAAAAACGAACTACGATTCTGGCTTTTGAAAATGCATTTCATGGAGATACATTTGCAGCAATGGCAGCAAGTGGAATTTCTTTTTTTACAGAAGCATTTCAAGGCGCATTAATTGATGTTGTTCGAATTCCTGTCCCTGTAAAAGGAAAAGAAGAAGAAAGTTACAAGGCTTTAAAAGAAGCTATTGAAAAACATAAAGTTGCAGGATTTATTTTTGAACCACTAGTACAAGGAGCAGCTGGAATGGTAATGTATGCACCAGAAGCTTTGGATGAATTTATTCGAATTTGTAAAGCAAACGATGTGTTTACTATTGCAGATGAAGTGATGACCGGTTTTGGTAAAACGGGTAAAAACTTTGCTTGCGATTACTTGCAAACACAACCCGATATGATGTGTATTTCTAAGGCATTGACTGGTGGAACAATCCCAATGGCGATTACTTCTTTTACACAAGACTTGTTTGACGGTTTCTATGATGAAGACATTAATAAAGCATTATTTCATGGTCATACATTCACCGCTAATCCTACGGGATGTGCGGCAGCCTTAGCTAGTTTAGAACTATTGTTGACATCAGAAATGCAGGAAAATATTAAACGAATTAACCAGCAACATCACAATTTTCAACAAAGAATTCATTCCCATGCAAAGGTTGAAACAACGAGAGCCTTAGGAGTTATTTTTGCATTAGAAATAAAAACTGAAGGAGCATCCAGCTATTACGGAACGCTTAGGAATAAGTTATATGATTTTTTTATTGAAAAAGGTATTATCTTACGTCCAGTAGGGAATATCATTTACATTTTACCGCCCTATATTATCAGTGAAGCGCAATTGAATACCGTATATGATGCAATAGAACAAGTCTTAGATATACTATAAATGTTAGACTATAAGTATTTGGTTTTTTATAAAGTAGCACAAAATCTGAGCTTTACTAAAGCTTCGGAAGAATTGTTTATTACACAACCTGCTGTTACGAAGAATATTAAAGCTTTGGAAACAACGATTGGTTTGCCTTTGTTGAATCGTTCTGGAAATACCATTACGCTCACTGCAATCGGGCAAACCTTGTTGGGCTATATCAAAGAAACCATATGCTTAGAAGAAAACTTTTTATTTGAAGTCAATGCCTTGAAAGTCGAGTATTCAGGAAAACTAAAAGTAGGTTCCAGTACTACAATAGCGCAATATATACTACCCAAAACGTTGGCTAAATTTCAAGAAAAATTTAGTCAATTGGAATTATTGCTGCATGTAGGAAATTCAAAGCGCATTGAAGAAATGGTTTTGAATGGCGAAGTGAATATCGGTATTGTGGAAGGGATATCACATCAAAACGGACTAACCTATATTCCTTATCTAAAAGATGAATTAGTTGTTATAGCAAGTACAAAAAGTAATATTGCCAAACAGGATAAATTATCGTTAGAAGCCTTTTGTAAAACACCTTTGATTTTAAGAGAACATGGCTCAGGCACATTAGAAGTGATTACCAAACAATTAAACCAGTATGATATTACGCTGTCAGATTTACAAATACAGCTGCAAATGGGTAGTACAGAAGGTATAAAATCATATTTAGACTATGCTGAATGTGCTGGAATTGTCTCCATTCAATCGGTAGCAAAAGATCTTTTGAATAATCGATTCAAGATAATAGAAGTAGATCAACTTCAATTCAATCGTCAATTTTCATTTGTTTTGCCGCAAGGCGTTACTTCAGGATTACCATTGTTATTCATGGATTTTATTAACCGATCGGATTACTTTTAGTTATAGGCTATTCTAATTTTGAATTCGCAAAAATGTAATAGAATGCTCACCTTTGTACTATAAAATTAATAGTATGAAAAATACACCAAAAGGTTTTTTTATTCTTGGAATAATACTTTGTCTATTTCCCTTTGTGAATTCAGTAATCGCATTGAGTTTAGGGATTTTATATGCACTCTTTTTTGTCAATCCCTATGAAAATTTTACGAACAAGAGTACCAACTTATTATTGAAAATATCCATTGTAGGATTGGGTTTTGGGATGAATATCCATGAAGCACTAAAAGTAGGAAAAGAAGGGTTATTCTTGACGATATTCAGTATTGCTTTAACGCTGACCCTAGGATATTTCTTAGGTAAAAAATTCAATATTCAAGGAAAAACAGCTTTTTTAATTTCAGTAGGTACTGCCATTTGTGGAGGAAGCGCCATAGCTGCCATCGCCCCCTTACTCAAGATTAAACAAGATCAAATCTCATTAGCATTAGGAATTGTTTTTTTACTAAATGCTGTAGCACTCTTTTTATTTCCAGTTATTGGTCATTTCTTTATGCTATCAGAAAACCAATTTGGGATTTGGGCTGCGATTGCAATCCATGATACAAGCTCAGTGATAGGAGCAGCAAGTCAATATGGAGATGAAGCATTAAAAATAGCAACCACAGTAAAATTGAGTAGAGCATTATGGATTATTCCTTTGGCCCTTGTAACATCTTATAAAATGCGTTCTGAACAGAAAATTCAGATTCCATATTTTATTCTTTTCTTCATTTTAGCGATACTTTTTAATTCCTATTACCCAATTCCTGCTCTAACTTCAGTATTAACCTTTCTTTCTAAAAAAGGATTAGTTGTTGTATTATTTCTTATTGGAACCAAACTAACACTTGCAACAATCAAGAAAACAGGCTTTAAGATCTTTGCCTATGGATTATCTATTTGGGTTTGTATTGCAGCAGTTTCTTTATGGATAATATGCCAAACTAACAATTAAGAATTATTTATGACGGTATAGAATAGTCTAATGAAAAGATTATTTATTTTTGTCATTAATTATTAATCTAGTTAGCCTATAGGCTATTAATTTTTTATTAAAATTATGATGCATCCCGATACAGAAGTTCGTTTCATAAACGACGCAATTGGTTACGGAGTAGTAGCAAAAAAATTCATTCCAAAAGGAACCATTACATGGGCACAAGATGATTTAGATACACTTTATACTGAAGAAGAAGCTGCTCAATTAAGTCCATTAATGCAAGAATATTTAGAGACCTACTGTTTTAAAAATAATAAAGGAGAATTGGTTTTATGTTGGGATATTGCAAAATATGTGAATCATAGTTTTAATTCAAATTGTATGTCAACAGCTTATGATTTTGAAATTGCAATTAGAGATATTCATCCGGGAGAACAATTAACAGATGATTATGGATATTTAAATGTATCTGAACCTTTTAATGCAGTAGATGAAGGGACAAATCGAAAAGTGGTTTATCCAGATGATATACTGAACAATTACGAGAAATGGGATCAGTTGGTTATTGATAGTTTGCCACAAATGGAGCAATTACCGCAACCATTGAAAAAATTTATATCGACAGAAGTATGGGAATCCTTTGGGAAAGTTCTATCAGGAGCAGAACCTTTGAAGTCTATTTTGACCTGTCATTTTGAATTAGCTAAATAAAAACCGAAGTTTCTTCGGTTTTTTTATGCTTTGGTTTAATTTTGTACTTTAAAAAAATTGTTTTGAAAACATTTGAACCTATTGCCATTACTTCTATCGCTTCTATTTCTCCATTGGGAAACAATGCAGCTGTAATTTGGGAATCCTACCTTTCGAAGAAACATTATCTTGTTGAAAAAGATTTTGGAAATAATAAAGCCTATGTAGCCCAATTGGATGTAAATTCAAATGAAATGATACGGGAGTTAAAAGAGTCTGACCAGAAATATAAATCATTAGACCGTTCTGTTTTATATGCAGTTGCTGCTTCTCGTATGGCTGCTTCTCAAGCAGGATGGACAAAAGAAGCTATTTTCGGAGTGAATATAGGCTCTTCTAGAGGAGCAACTCAATTATTTGAGGATCATTATCAAGACTATTTGATTTCGGGTAAAGCGAATACGCTAAGCTCTCCTACGACAACATTAGGCAATATCGCATCTTGGGTAGCACATGATTTACAAAGTCAAGGACCTGAAATTTCACATTCTATTACTTGTTCCACAGCATTACATGCAATGTTGAATGGAGTAGCATGGCTAAGAGCGGGAATGGTAGATAAATTTTTAGTTGGCGGTAGTGAAGCACCATTAACACCTTTTACAATTGCGCAAATGCAAGCCTTAAAAATTTATGCAAAAGACAATGTAGAATACCCTTGTTTGGCTTTTGATTTGAATAAAGATCGCAATACGATGGTGATTGGAGAAGGAGCATCGGTGGCTTGTTTAGAAGTAGGGAAGAAGGACAATGCTTTGGCATACATTGAAGGAATTGGTTATGCAACGGAACTTTTACAGCACAATATCTCAATATCTACAGAAGCCGATTGTTTTCAGAAATCAATGCGAATGGCTTTAAAAGACACTCCTATTTCAGAAGTAGATGCAATTGTGATGCATGCGCCGGGAACCATAAAAGGCGATTTAACAGAATACAGAGCTATTCAAAAAGTATTTGGTACTGATGTGCCTAAGCTAACAACTAATAAATGGAAAATTGGCCATACTTTCGGGGCATCAGGAATGTTGAGTGTAGAGTTTGCTATATTGATGATGCAACATCAACATTTTATTGGATTACCCTATGGTGAGAAACAATCCAACTCAAAACCATTAAATAAGATTTTGGTGAATGCAGTAGGATTTGGAGGGAATGCAGTAAGTATATTATTGTCTAGAAATTAATACATCTATTTATATAACTAAAAAGCTTGGGAGTTAGTCTTCCAAGCTTTTTAGTTTTTCGTAAATTATTGTGCTTTCAAATCCTTTGCGCAGTAGAAAATCACAAAATTTTCTGCGTTTTTTTTGAACATTACTTTCACGAATAGACTCCCAATGTCTTTCTGCTAAGGCATGAAATGTTTCAGAATATTCTTCTGCACTAATTTCTTTTATAGCTTTATTAATATTGTAGGTAGAGATTTGTCTAAACTTTAATTCATTAACAATACGAATTTTACCCCAGTGTTTAATGCGGTGTTTGCCTCTAAAAAAACTACAAGCATAACGCTCTTCATTCAGGAAATTATGATTGATAAGATGTACAACAATCGTATCGATAGCCTGAGGAATCATTTTCATATCCCTTAGCTTTTGAGTTACTTCCTGATGACAACGCTCTTGATAACTACAATAATATTCTAATTTTAATTGTGCCTCCTGCAGCGTATATGTTTCATTCATCGATGAAGAATTAAATAGATTTTAGAGCTACTTTAAACCTAAGCTTTTATGAGCTCGAATAATCGCTTGATCATTTTTATAATTAATCCATTTCTGACCTTTGTACTTACGCATTAAATTATGATAATTACGTATGATCAAGATGTTATAAGCAGCATTGGCTAAATTACTCAATTTCCTCGGAAAAACTCGTAAACTCATTGAGAAACCAGGAATAACATATTTCATATAATGCCAATATTCTTCAGGCATATATAACATTTCACCATGATTAAGATGAGCAATTAGTCCTTGTAATTTTTCTAAAGCAGGCTATTTTTCAAAGTCTGGATTGTCAAAATCAATATCCTTTCTTGTAATTAAGGCCTGAGGAACTTTATATAAATATAGAGTTTGGTCAGGAGAGAATAAAATACATTGCTTTTACCACCAAAAAAAAGCTCTTCTCTGGAAGAGAAGAGCTTTTCAAACTATATTTTTTTAATTTATGATTTTTTACCAGAAGCTTCTAAATTACGGTCAATTTTATGACTTGGACGTGTCCATTTTGGTTTTTCACCCAAAGCTTGGAATTTTGAATCTTCAGCCTCTACTGTAGTAGGTTGAGATACTTTTGTAAATGGTTTTTGAGGATTCAATCCTAACATTTCAAACATTTTCATGTCTTCATTAATGTCTGGATTCGGTGTAGTTAGTAATTTATCACCGGCAAAAATTGAATTTGCTCCAGCAAGGAAACACATCGCCTGTCCTTCTCTGTTCATACTTGTTCTACCTGCAGAAAGACGTACTTGCGTTTCGGGCATAACAATTCTAGTGGTAGCAACCATACGAATCATTTCCCAGATTTCTACTGGTTTTTCCTCTTCCATTGGTGTACCTTCTACAGCAACTAATGCATTAATAGGCACAGACTCCGGTTGTGGGCTCAATGAAGCTAAAGCAACAAGCATTCCTGCACGATCTTCAATGCTTTCACCCATTCCGATGATTCCACCACTACATACAGTTACATTTGTTTTTCTAACGTTTTCGATGGTTTTCAAACGATCCTCATACCCACGTGTAGAAATAACTTCTTTGTAATATTCTTCAGAAGTATCTAAATTATGATTGTAAGCATACAATCCAGCTTCTGCTAGACGTTGTGCTTGATTTTCGGTAATCATTCCTAAAGTACAACAAACCTCCATATCAAGTTTGTTGATAGTACGGACCATTTCTAGTACTTGGTCAAATTCTGGACCGTCTTTTACATTTCTCCAAGCAGCACCCATACAAACACGAGATGAGCCATTTGATTTTGCGCGTAAAGCCTGAGCTTTTACTTGACTAACCGACATAAGATCATTTCCTTCTACTCCTGTGTGATAACGAGCAGCTTGAGGGCAATATCCACAATCTTCCGGACAACCACCAGTTTTTATAGATAATAAAGTTGACACTTGTACTACATTTGGGTCATGATGCTCCCTATGAATTGATGCTGCTTCGAAAAGCAAATCCATAATAGGTTTTTTATATATTGAAATAATTTCGTCTTTAGTCCAGTCGTGTCTTGTGATACTCATGATCGTATTTTAAAGTTGCACCAAAAATAGGAAATTCAGTTTTAAGTAGAAAGACTCTCATCAATTAAGTTATGATGTGAAATCATAAATTATGAATTGAGATGTATGTACTTGATAGCGAGTGGTGCTGTGTAGCTCTAATGATAGCTATTCATAGAGTAAAATCCAGTCATTATGGAAGAAATAATTCCATTTTGCTTGCGCAAAATCTACTGTAGGATCGGAAAAAGCTTTATAAGGAGCCCCATTGATAGACACATATGATTCAACATGTATAGAAACATCATGTCCTTTCTGAGCATATTCTTGTTTAATGTACTGTGCCATTTGCCAAATACCATCAGGACGAGTAGCGGCAAAGTTAATTTGCCTAGGCGTGAGTATCATCTCGAGTTGATAGGGTAAAACTTCATTTGTTTTTTTATCCGTTACCTTAAAGGTAGCATATCCATTCCGAGAACGCAGCATCATTCGCCAACTTAAGCGATGTCCTTCTTCTGTCCATAACACATCTCCTTTTATTAAATAATGGCGAAGTGGAAGAACTATTTGCACAAGAAAAAAAATAATAAAGAAATAAAGTGGTAAAGGATTATTTTGTGCTGTTTCTGTATCCGGCAATACTGGTTTTTTCTTTAGAAACCATTGTCTTATTTTTTCTGGAGGATAAAAGAAAAGACTGAAACTTAAGGCGAAGAATGGAAAAATACCAATCTGTAAAATACAGGCATTGAATAAATGAAAAATTAAAGAAGCAAAAAATGCAATGGTTCGGGTTCTTTTATACAATAGTAAAGGAACTATAAATAAATCGAAAGCAATTCCCGAGTAAGCGATAAACAGATAAAACCATTCTTTAGAGAATAATGACCCTACTATAGGGAAATTGGTCTTATCAATAAATAAATTCCGAGTAAATGTACCATTCAGCCAATCAGGATAAAATTTGGATACTGTGGCAAAAAAATAAACAATACTAATTTGTAAAATCATTATCCAAGAACACCATTGAGGCATACTTAAGCTTTTGATGCCAGGCTTTTGTTTTACATCTACAGAAGCATATTGATTTGCAGGTAAAAAAAGCATAATCACACAGACTACAATCAATAAATAATAATGATTATTATAAGATGCTTTTTGCATCAGATAAACGGTAGACCATAATAAGGTGAACAATCCAAGACTCCATTTGTATTTATAACCAATCATTACATTAATACCAAGAATTCCCATAATAATGAAATAGAAATACATGCCATTACCTGGTAAAGGATGTAGCCATTCAAATCCAATATGAGGAAATGTATAGGTAAGATCGATTAGATTGTTTTTAACCCAACCCGTTAGTATAGCGCCAAAAGTTTCTGCAGCTAATAAAAACCCAAAAAATATCCTGAAAATAACTAGAGGAGCATTGTCAATGGGTTTGTATAAAGCCTTCATCATTCGCTAATGGATTGAATAAAATCTAATGAAGTTTGTTTGTCTTTTGCAAGTTGTTCTTTAAGTAATGCTACTGAACCAAATTTTTCTTCCGAACGAATTCTTTTAAGGATAGAAATCTTCATAATTTGACCATATAAATCAGCATCTAAATCGAAGAAATTAATCTCAATAGATTGTTGAGTTCCTCCTACAGTAGGATTTGTTCCAATGTTCATCATACCATAAATCAAATTATTTTCAAAAGAACTTTTTACAATATAAACGCCATTTTTAGGAATAAGTTTATAATCCTCTTCAATCTTGATATTAGCAGTCGGGAAGTTTATGGTTCTGCCAAGTTGTTTACCTTGTACAACGGTTCCTGTTAAAGAATAATTGTAACCTAAATAACTATTGGCAAGTGTTATATTTCCTTCTAGTAAAGCATTTCGGATTTTAGTGGAGCTAATTGAAACTTCATCAATTTCTTGTGCAGAAATTTGTTCTACGTCAAAATCATACAAAGCACCAAATTCTATTAAATCATCAATATTAGCTGTTCTGTTTCGTCCAAAGCGATGATCATGGCCAATAATTATTTTTTTAATATTGAGTTTGTCAACCAATACCTCTTTTACAAATTCTTCAGCAGTTAAACGAGAGAATTTTTGATCAAAAGGATGAATAATTAAATGATCCAATCCAATTTCAGATAATAAATCTGCTTTTTCTGTAATAGTATTCAGGAGTTTAATATCTGAATGTTCTTGTAAAACCATTCGCGGATGTGGAAAGAATGTAAGAACTAGACTTTCGCAATCGCTTATAGCAGCACTTTGAATAAGTCGTTCGATAATTGTTCTGTGACCAATATGTACACCATCAAAAGTACCTAACGTAACGATAGTCTTATGCTTTGATGTAAAGTCTTCAATGGAATGGAAAATATTCAAAGTAAATGATTTAATAAAGTGCAAATTTAAAGTATACTTTACTATTAAAAAAAAAAGGAGGATTGAAATTTTCAATCCTCCTTTTTTTAATGATCTATTTTGATTAGTTTTTGATGAAACGAAGTGTTTTAGTTCTTCCTTCTTTGTCAATTTTAATAAAATAGATACCGTTGCTTAAGTTTGAAGTGTTGATTGATAAATCATTTTCACTATTTACAACAGAATGTTTGATCGTTTGACCTAAACTATTAATGATAGTATAACTTTCTGGTAAATCTGCACGGTTACCTACGTGAATGTTTAAGATATTTTTAGCTGGGTTAGGATATAAACTTAATGAACTCAAGTTTGTAAATTCATCGGTTCCTAAAGTACCAATACTAAATGAGATAGATTCTGAAGCCCCAAAATCTCCTGGGCGAGTAACGATAGTTGTTCCTTCTAGTGTTTTTAAGCTATAGTTACCATTTACGTTATTTTGACAACAGATACCATCTTGGTATAAGTCATTAATTGTGAAAGTATAGCATTGTCCGTTTACAACATCAAAAGAACTATTAGTTACTGCTGGTAAAGTTGTTCCAGGAGCATCAGCGTATGGTCCACCTGATTGTACAACAGTTCCACTAGAGTTTTTAAGAGTCCAAGTAGTTTCAGATCCGTATAAATCTAATTGTAACGCTAAGTTCACTTTTGTTGTAGTGAAGTTACCAGCTGCAACAAATGATTTAGTTTTACTATTGTTTAATGCATTTTCATCTGTAGCACCATTTACATTTACAAGAGTAGCTTGGAAACTGTGAGTCCCTACTGCAACCCCAGACAATTGATCAATAGTGAATGTAGCAGAAGTGTTTGATGCTAATGAACCAGACCAGTTATAAGTCTGAGCAGCACCATTGTCAACTTTATAAGTAATCGTAGCTGTTGTTAAAGTAGTAGTACCGTAGTTTGTAAGTTTTAATTGAGTAGAACAACCTGGGCTAATACTAACAATATCTAAAGATCCTTCTAATCCATAGCTAGGAGTATTACATACTGTAGAGTTTAACATAGAACTTCTACGGGTAGCATTATTCATTACAGCAATCATCCTTGTTTTTTGATCTTGTGTGAAGATATTCATACAAGCATCTGGTGTATAATCCATATAATTTTCAATCATATCTACTCCAGGATCTGGGCAAGTATCATTTGGATTACATACATAATTTGGATATCCGGCATTTGGAGTATCTGCACAGAAATCATCTACAGTACAATCTGGTGTAGTTTGATTTGGTCCGATGTTTCCATCTCCCCAAATATGGCGTAATCCTAACCAGTGACCAATTTCGTGAGTGGTAGTTCTTCCTTTGTCATAACCAGCCATAAGACTAGCTTGTGGATAAATAGCTCTTGATCCAAATGCATTATAACGCATTACTAATCCATCAGTGTTAGCAGCTCCTCCATTAGGATTTAAGCCTGGTAAATTTGATCCAGAAGGAAATTGAGCGTAACCTAATACTCCATTCCATTGTTGATCACCACCACCAATTCGGATAGTCCACATGTTTAAGTATTTAGTAGAATCCCAGATAGTAGCTGGTTTCAATACTTGCTCAACCATACCTCTATCTGTATATTGTACAAATCCCATATTAACACGGTCAATACCATTTGTAGGATTTCCTAGTGGATCAATCTGTGCCATACAGAATTCAATTTCTACGTCAGCACCAACTGGATTATTATTGAAGCCAGGAGTATTTACCATTCTTCTGTAGTCTTGGTTAAGGACTGTGATTTGTGATAAAACTTGTTCGTCACGGATATTTTCACCAGAACCTATTGCATCTCCATTATGAATAACGTGAACGACTACTGGTATACGAATTATTGTTGCAGTACTTCTATTTGCTAAACGATCAGCTTTTATTTTTGCTATTTGTGGTGCAATCCAATTTTCAAATTGACTAGTAGTCATTCTATTTGGATCACTTTGTTGTAGTGATTCTTCATATTCATTGCTAGCACATCTAATATAACCATCTGGACCTTTTATTCCATTATTAGTCGTAATAGTTTTACCAAAAGTAACAGCTCCTTTTTTCGGTTGATTTTGCGCTGTCATTGTCGTAGAGGTAATCCCTAGTAGCAATAAAGCGTAAAAACCTAGTTGGGTAGTTTTTTTCATGGAAAATTTATTAAGTTTTTATTGAGGTTACGAAAATATATTATTTTTCATATATATAATGTTAAATATTTTATTTTTTGTGAGTGCTTCTTTTTTTGAAATATAAAAATATTGTGAGTAGTTGAAAACACTGGTAATTGTGTATTGTTTAATTTTTTATTTGTTATTGTGATGATTACATTTTTTAATGATGTAAATGTGTGATTTTCATTGTTTTTTGGGTTAAATAATTACATTAAAATCACCTTTTTTTTAGGGTGCTTTCGTTTAATGTATATATTTGTTAAAATGTTAAAAAAAAACTAATTATTAATTAAAATAAATGAAAAATGAAAAAAACTTTATTATTGTTACTTGCTGTAATAGTTTTCTCTTTGGAAGGCTATTCGCAACAGAGTAAATTATGGACTCTGACGAATGAGAGCACTACAAGTACATTAGAAAAGGTTAATCGCGATTCAACTCCGAGAAAATTTGACCTCTTTCATTTAAATCTTGATTTATTAAAAAACAAACTCCAAAATGCTCCTTTAAGAAATGGATCTGGAGTTCAATCAAATGTAATTGTTGATTTTCCAAATGCGGAAGGTAAAATAGAAAATTATAGAGTGTATGAGGCACCTGTAATGCATGCCGAACTAAGTGCAAAACATCCTGATATAAAATCCTATGTAGGAATGGGAATTGATGATGCTACGGCGACTATTCGATTTAGTGTTACGCCATTTGGTGTACATACAATGATTTTTTCTGGTAAAACAGGTACACAATACATGGATCCTTATACTAAGGATTTACAAAACTATATGGTGTATAATAAGCAAGATCTATATACAACAAGAACATTTGGATGTGAAGTTGTTGAAGATGGAGTAGATGAAATGAAAGCCTCAATTGATCCAGATATTACTGTACAGGCAAGTAATGGTCTGTTTAAAACATACCGTTTAGCAATGGCTTGTACAATTGAATATGCAGCATATCATGTAAATGCAGCAGGATTACAGGCAGGTACATTAGCACAGAAAAAAGCAGCAGTATTAGCCGCAATGAATGTAACGATGACAAGAGTGAATGGTTTATATGAAAAAGACATGTCATTGACAATGGTTCTAGTGCCAACCAATGAAAGTGTAATTTTTATTGATTCAGATAGTTTTAATAATACGAGTGCTAGTGTTTTGATTAATCAAAGTCAGACAGTTATTGATGCGAACATTGGATTTACAAACTATGATATTGGACACACTGTTAGTACAGGTGGAGGTGGATTAGCACAATTAAATTCTCCTTGCTCTACGAGTAAAGCTAGAGGTATTACGGGTAGTTCGGCTCCAGTAGGAGATCCTTATGATATCGATTATGTTGCCCATGAAATGGGTCACCAGTTTGGAGCAACACATACATTTAATAATAGTTGTGGAGGTAATAGATCAGGGAATACAGCAGTTGAACCTGGAAGTGGAACCACTATTATGGCGTATGCTGGAATCTGTGCACCAAATGTTCAATCAAATTCTGATGCTCATTTTCATGCAGTGAGTCTTGCTCAAATGATTGCATTTGTAAATGGAGCAGGAAATTGTGGTGTAGTTGTCGCAAATAATAATGCTGCACCAGTTGTGGAGGCAGGGCCAAATTATAAAATCCCAAAAGGGACAGCATTTATTTTAAAAGGACAAGCTACTGATGCAGACAATGCAACAGGATTAACCTATTGCTGGGAACAAACAGATACTCAAGTTTCAACGCAACCACCTATAGTATCAGCAGTAGGAGGTCCTAATTTTAGATCATTACCACCATCATTATCACCAAACCGATATATGCCTGCTTTGTCAAGTGTATTGGCGAATAACTTAGCGCCTACTTGGGAGGTTATTCCAGCAACTATAACGGCAGACCGTGTAATGAATTTTGCCTTAACGGTACGTGATAATAAAACACCAAATGGAGGGCAGACAAATAGGGATAATATGACAGTCACTTTTTCGGGTGTTGCTGGACCATTTGTTGTAACAGCTCCAAATACAGTAGTTTCTTGGCAAGCAGGAACAAATCAAACAGTAACATGGAATGTTGCTGGTACTACAGCAAATGGGATTGATGCGAAATTTGTAGATATATATTTGTCAACAGATGGTGGACTAACTTTTACAACACAGTTAGCGAATAAAGTGCCAAATGATGGTTCTGAAATTGTAATGGTTCCAAATGTAGTAGGGACTACTAATAGAATTATGGTGATGGGGTATGATAATATCTTTTATGATGTATCAAATACAAATTTTGCCATTACAACACCTGCTACAACCTTCTCAGTTGCAGTTTCTGGAGAGCAAAATAAAACAGTTTGTAAAGGAACTAACGGTACTTTCGACTTGTCTTATTTGAATTTAAATGGATTCAGTGCAAATACTACTTTTACAGTGTCAGGTAATCCAGCAGGTTCAGCAGTTACTTTCTCTCCTGCATCTACAAATGCTAATGGAACTGTAGTAATGTCTGTAGCGAATACAGCTGCTAGTGATCTTGGATTTTATTCAATGACTGTTACAGCTACTTCGGGTACAACTACAAAAGTGGCTAATGTATATTTAGATCTATTGGATTCGAATTTCCCTACGATGAGCTTAACTTCTCCAGCTAATTTAGCAGTAGGACAATCAACAAGTACAATTGTAAAATGGACTGCTAATTCAAATGCATCAACATATGAATTACAATTGGCTTCTGATAGTGCATTTACTACAATTCTTAAAACTGAAACTACAACAGAGACAAGTTATTTGATGGCTGGACTAAATGAAGTGACAGATTATTATTGGAGAGTGAAGCCTAAAAACATCAGTTGTGAAGGTGCTTATAGTACTGGATATAAATTTACAACAGGACAAGTAGTTTGTCAGCCTTTTACATCAACAAATGTCCCAGTGACAATTGCTGCTACGCCAAATACGGTTAATTCTACTTTAACGATGACTGATGATTTGATTATTTCAAGTTTGAAAGTAATCTTAAACATAACCCATACTTATGTAGAAGATATGACAGTTACATTAATTAGCCCTGCAGGAATGGAAGTTCAGTTATTCTCTGAAGTATGTGGTGACAATGATAACGTAAATGCTATTTTTGATGATGCTGGAACAGCTATAACTTGTGGTGTAAATCCAGGTATTTCCGGAACAGTATTGCCAGCACAACCGTTGTCTGCATTAAACGGACAATCAACAGGAGGCGTATGGACATTAAGAGTTTCTGATCCATATCAAGGAGATGGTGGTTCAATAAATAGTTGGGGCTTGACAGTTTGTGCAGCACAAGATCCATTAGGAGTTGAAGAGAAAACGATTAAAGATTTTGTATTGTATCCAAATCCAAATAAAGGTAGTTTTACAGTACAATTTAGTTCTAATTCAAGCGAACAAATTGGTATTTCAGTACATGATATTAGCGGAAGAGTAATATTTGAAAACAAATATAATAATACAGGTCTGTTTAATCAGAACTTACAATTAAATCAAGTACAATCAGGTATCTACCTAGTTACGGTATCTGATGGGGCTAGAAAAATAATGAAGAAAGTTATTGTAGAATAATTGATCCTAATTATGTATAAAAAGAAAAGGGTTTTGAAATTTTTCAAAACCCTTTTTCATTATGCTAATATTGCGCTTTAATAGTACTGATTGTTTGAGGGACTTCACTGACTTTAAAATCTAACAGTAAAGAGTGTTTGTTCTTGTTTGTTTTGGAAATAGTTAAGGTGCCATTCTCTACCTTAAAATAACCAGCGCCCCCTTTACAATAACAGTGTCTTCCATAGAGCATTTTAGTTTGTTGAAGCGCCATACTGGAAAGTTGGAGTTCTGAACTATTCTGATCTACTTCAAAAAGAATTTCTTCTCTTAATCCACCATCTTCTAGATTCTCATCTGAAGTCTGGTTGTATTCATAATGAATCACATTTTTGGTTACATCATCAATTAATTGATAATAAATAGCGCCAATATCATCCTTTTTGACGACTAAACTTTTATTCTTCAAAACCTCAATTTTACAAGTCCCATCTGGAGGACAACTACTTTCTGTTTTTGAAATAGAATCAGTCATAGAGGTGCTAATTTTTTTTGGATTACAAGCCACAAGTAAGGGTAAAATGAATAGAATAGTTAGTTTTTTCATGAGTTTAAAAGTTTTAGTAGACTTTCTTAATTAATGGTAAAAAAAAGCAATTTTTAGTTGAGATATATGATTTGTAATATTTTACAGGTTTTAAATAAAATAATTTATGTTAAATTTATGTAAAAAAAAGAGAATAAATTACTTATATTTGAAAAAATATACAAATTAATAACCAAAATCAGACTAGAAATGAAGAAAAAATTATTTTTATCTCTTTTTGCTATTTTGCTGATAACCGGCATGAATGCGCAAGGAGGGAAGCTTTGGACAGTTGTTAGTGAGCAGAAGTTGAGCTCACAAGAGAAGGTCGTGAGAGATTCAAATCCAACGGACTATAAATTATATACATTGGATTAAATGCTTTAAAAGAAAGGTTAGCAGTAGCACCACAGTTAGATGCAGTATCTTCAAATGTTATTATTTCTTTTCCAACAGCAGAAGGAAAATTAGAAAATTATAGAATTTTTGAATCTTCTGTAATGCATGCGGATTTAGCGGCAAGATACCCAGGTATTAAATCGTATGTAGGATTAGGTATTGAAGATCCAACAGCAAGAATACGTTTTAGTGTAACAGTATTTGGATTACACACGATGACACTTTCGGGTAAACATGGAGCACATTATATCGATCCTTATACTAAGGATTTAAATAATTATATTGTTTACGATAAGAAGAATGTATTGTCATCTAGAAACTTTACCTGTAATGTAGAAGATTCTGCAGATGATATGGTAGAAGAACTTTCAGGTGATGTTGAAGCCCTTAGAGCAAGTAATGGTCTTTTCAAAACATATCGTTTGGCAATGGCCTGTACTGTTGAATATGCAGCATTCCAATTAACTGCTGCGGGAACACCAGCAACAGCGACATTAGCAGAAAAGAAAGCAGTTGTTTTAGCAGCAATGAATGTTACTATGACTCGTGTAAATGGATTATATGAAAAAGATATGTCCTTAACAATGGTATTAGTACCAAACAATGATAGTGTTATTTTTATTGATGCAGATGATTTTACAAATTCACCAGCAATGATCAATGAAATTCAACCAATTATGGATGCAGCAATTGGAGCAGCTAATTATGATATTGGTCATGGAGTTTGTACAACAGATTCTGGAATTGCACAGTTAAATTCTCCTTGTTCTGCAAATAAAGCAAGAGGAATTACTGGTCAAGCAGCACCAGTAGGTGATCCTTTTGATATTGATTATGTAGCACATGAAATGGGACACCAATTTGGAGCAACACATACACAAAATAATTCATGTAATAGAACAAATGCAACAGCAGTAGAACCAGGTAGTGGAAGTACTATTATGGCTTATGCAGGTATTTGTGCGCCAAATGTTCAAGCACATTCTGATGCTCATTTTAATGGAGTAAGTATTGGACAAATGGAAGCATTTGTAAATGCAGCTGGAAATTGCGCAGTAGCTGTTCCAAATAATAATGCTGCACCAGTAGCAGAAGCAGGACAAAACTATACAATTCCAAATGGAACTGCCTTTATTTTAAAAGGATCAGCAACAGATGCGGATAATGATTCATTAACATATTGCTGGGAGCAAACAAATAATCAAGTGAGTACTCAGCCACCATTACAATCTGCAACGACTGGACCGAACTTTAGATCTAATCCACCGACAGATTCACCAAACAGATATATGCCAGCTTTGGCTAGTGTTTTAGCAGGTAATTTAGCACCAACTTGGGAAGTAGTTCCATCTGTAGCTAGAACAATGAACTTTACATTAACAGTTCGTGATAATAAAACTCCAAATGGAGGACAAACGCATAGAGATAACATGACTGTTACTTTTGCAAGTGTTGGACCATTTAAAGTTACTTCACCAAGTGTTGAAAATGAAACTTGGACACAAGGAGATACTAAAACAATCACTTGGGATGTTGCAGGAACTACTGCAAATAATATTAATACGGCTAATGTAAATATCTTATTATCTACAGATGGCGGATTAACATTTCCAACAGTCTTGGCAGCAAATACTCCAAATGACGGAACAGAGGCAATTACAATACCTACTGTTGTATCAGCACCATACTGTCGTATTAAAGTAGAAGCAGTTGGAAATATTTTCTATACTATTTCTAAAAATATTGCAATTGGATATACTGTAGTTACAGAAACAGTGTGTAATACTTATACAGCTACACCTACAGTAAATGTAATTCAAGATCAAAACCCATTGGCTTATCAAGCATGGAGCATCAATGTTCCTGATAATGTTGTGATTTCAGATTTGAATGTGTCAGTAGATATTACACATCCAAAAATTAGTGAATTACAAATGGCAGTTGTGAAACCAGGAACAAATGCAATTGGACCATTATTATTCCAACAAACTTGTTCTACTACAGCTAACATGAAAACGAAATTTGACGATTCAGGAGTTGCATTCTCTTGTGCTGGAGCAAATGGAAATAATACCTATAAACCACAGGAAGCATTAAATGCCTTTAATGGTGGTAATTCTCAAGGAACATGGAGATTAGTTATTGCAGATGTTGTAGCAGGGAATAATGGAACGTTAAATAGTTTCGCATTTGAAATTTGTTCAACTACAACTACAGCAACATTAGGTAGAGATGAATTCTCTTTCAAAGATTTTGCCTTATATCCAAACCCAAATAGAGGTAATTTTACAGTGCAATTTAACACCACATCTACTGATGGAATCGGTATAAGAGTTCACGATATGAGAGGAAGAGTTATCCTTGAAAATAAATATAACACAACTGGAATGTTTAACCAAAATATACAATTAGATAATGTACAATCTGGTATATATATGGTAACTGTTCAAGATGGTGCTAGAAAAATAGTGAAGAAAATAGTTGTAGAATAACTAAAACTATACTCTAATAAAAAGGGATTTGAAAAACTTCAAATCCCTTTTTTTATGGTAATAAATGAGATTTTGTTTTATGGATTATTTAGTGAAAATTCAAGATTATTTATTTTGAATTAAGTTAAAATGTTAAACATATTATAAAATATATGTATTATATGCATATATTTGATTATTAAACCATTACAAACGTAAAACAAACTAGAAATGAAAAGAAAACTATTATTCTCAGCCTTTGCGATATTGCTCTTTTCGAGTATTTATGGGCAAGGAGGTAAATTGTGGATTCCAGTTAGTGAAGAAAAATTAAGCTCACAGGAAAAATTGGAGAGAGACTCTAATCCAACAGAATATACTTTGTATGCGCTGGATTTAACAACACTGAAGGAACGTTTAATTGCTGCGCCTTCTGTGGAGGTTATTGGATCAACATCAAATGTAATATTGCCATTTCCAAACTCTGAGGGGAAATTACAAAATTATAGAGTGTATGAGTCTTCAGTAATGCATCCTGATTTGGCAGCCAGATATCCAGGGATTAAATCGTATGTAGGTCAAGGCATTGATGATCCTACAGCAACTATACGTTTTAGTGTTACCCTATTTGGTTTGCATACAATGACTTTATCAGCGAGATCCGGAACAGAATACATTGATCCGTATACAAAAGACCTGTCAAACTATATAGTATATAGTAGAAAAGGATTATCGACAACAAAAACATTTACTTGTGATGTACTTCAGGATGATACACAAGGTTTAAGACCGGCTATTGATCCAGATAATACCGTTCAGGCGAGTAATGGTTTGTTTAAAACATACCGTTTAGCAATGGCCTGTACGATTGAATATTCTGCATTTCATGTGAATGCTGCAGGTTTACAAGCAGGTACTTTAGCACAGAAAAAAGCAGCAGTGTTGGCAGCGATGAATATTACGATGACGCGTGTCAATGGATTGTATGAAAGAGATATGTCCTTAAGAATGATTTTAGTTCCTAATAATGATAACGTAATTTTTATTGATGCAGATAATTTTAATAATACAAATGCAGGTGTATTGATTAATCAAAGTCAAGTAGAAATTGATGCCAATATTGGAGCTGCTAATTATGATATTGGACATACAGTTAGTACAGGTGGTGGTGGATTAGCACAATTAAACTCCCCATGTTCTACAACAAAAGCAAGAGGAATTACAGGTAGTTCATCACCTGTAGGTGATCCGTATGATATTGATTATGTTGCTCACGAAATGGGACACCAGTTTGGAGCGCAACATACGTTTAATAACCCATGTCCAAATCAAAATGGTTCTTTGAATAGAAATGATGCTACAGCAGTAGAGCCAGGAAGTGGAAGCACGATTATGGCCTATGCAGGTATTTGTGCACCAAATATTCAATCAAATTCAGATGCCCACTTCCATGCGGTGAGTATTGCTCAAATGGAAGCATTTGTAAATGCAGGAGGGAATTGTGCCGTAGCAGTACCAAATAATAATGCAGCACCAGTAGTAAATGCAGGAGCAGATTACACGATTCCAAATGGAACGGCTTTTATCTTGAAAGGTTCTGCTACCGATGCAGATAATCCAACAGGATTAACATATTGCTGGGAGCAAACAGATATTGAAATATCAGTTCAGCCACCAGCACAAACCTCTGTTGGAGGACCTAATTTCAGATCGATTTCTCCATCGGAATCTCCAAATCGTTACATGCCTGCTTTGGCAAGTGTATTAGCGGGTAATTTAGCACCTACTTGGGAAGTAGTTCCAACTGTTGCTAGAGCAATGAACTTTGCATTAGTCGTTCGTGATAATAAAACGCCAAATGGAGGTCAAACGAATAGAGATAATATGAAGGTTACTTTTGCAAACGTTGGACCATTTAAAATTACAGCACCAAGTGTTGAAAATGAAACATGGATTCAAGGAGATGCTAAAACAATCACGTGGGATGTAGCAGGTACAACAGCCAATAATATTAATACTTCAAATGTGAATATTTTATTGTCAACAGATGGAGGATTAACTTTTCCAACAACTATTGTAGCAAATACACCAAATGATGGTTCGGAAGTTATTACGGTACCAACGGTTACTTCTGCTCCTTACTGTCGTATTAAGATAGAACCAGTTGGAAATATTTACTATGCAGTATCTAAGTCTATTGCGATAGGTTATACAGTGGTTTCAGAAACCGTGTGTAAAACCTATACAGCTACACCAACAACTAATACAATTGTAAATCAAACACCATTGGCTTACCAACAATGGAGCTTGAATGTACCAGATGTTATGACTGTTTCAGATATTAATGTTTCTGTAGATATTACACACCCAAAAATTAGTGAATTACAAATCGGTGTTGTACGACCAGGAAGTACTACTGTTGGGCCATTGTTGTTCCAACAATCATGTCCTACCACAGCAAATTTGAAAGCCAAGTTTGATGATTCAGGAGTTGTATTCTCTTGTGCAGGTGCTTCTGCAAATAATACATACAAGCCACTAGAAGCATTAAGTGCTTTTAATGGAGCTGCTGCTCAAGGAAACTGGAGATTAGTTATTGCAGATCTTGCAGCGGGGAATAATGGAACGTTAAATAGCTTCACGCTAGATATTTGTTCTACAACAACGACTGTAGCATTAGGAAAAGACGAGTTTTCTTTCAAAGATTTTGCGCTATATCCAAACCCTAACAAAGGTAATTTTACAGTACAGTTTAATGATGCTTCAAATGATGGGGTAGCTATACGAGTACATGATATGAGAGGAAGAACAATCCTTGATAAGAAATATAATAGTACAGGAATGTTTAATCAAAATATACAACTAGACAATGCACAGTCTGGTATATATATGGTAACCGTTCAAGATGGTGCTAGAAAAATTGTGAAGAAAATAGTTATTGAATAATAACCATTTCTTTAAAACGAAAAAGGGAGGTCTGTTTCAGATCTCCCTTTTTTATTTACCATTATAAGTATTCATAGTATTGTTGAGTCCGGCAGTACCGAAGGAACGGATAATATCTGCGGCTACCTCATAACGTTCTGGTAAAGCAGCTTTTTCCTGTTCATCCCATTCGCCTAATACATAATCAATTTGTTGTCCTTTTTTAAAAGCATCACTAATCCCAAATCTAAAACGGGCATATTCCTGAGTATTCAGAATTAGATTAATGTTTTTCAATCCATTATGGCCACCATCACTACCTTTTCCTTTGATTCGGATAGTTCCAAAAGAAAGATTTAAATCATCCGTGATTACAAGAATGTTTTCTAAAGGGATATTTTCCTTGTCCATCCAGAATTTAACAGCCTTTCCACTTAGATTCATATAAGTATTCGGTTTTAATAAAAGAAACGTTCTTCCTTTGAATTTATACTCTGCAAGGGTTCCCAGTTTCACTGTTTCGAAAGAAAGAGACTCTTTTTGAGCAAAGGAATCGAGAATTTTAAATCCTATATTGTGGCGTGTATTGACATATTCGGCACCGATGTTGCCTAATCCGACAATTAAAAATTTTTTCATAACATCTGTTTTTTCGGAATCTATTTTTGGTTTAAAAATAGATTGTAGCCAATTTTTCATAATACAAAAATAAAAAAAAAGCATCCCAATTGACTCGGGATGCTTTTAAAACCTTTAAAAAAGGGATTATTTTTTCTTTCCTTTTGCAGGAGCTTTTGCTGCTTTCGCTGCTTCTTGAGCTGCTTTCATAGCTGCACGAGAAATTCTTACTTGAGCAACAACTGTGTTGTCTGGGTGTAAAAATTTGTATGTTTCAGAAACTAATTTCGTTACATATAATTTGTTACCCATTTCAAGTGGAGTAATGTCTGCTTCAATAAAGTCAGGTAAGTTTTTTGGTAAAGCTTTCACTTTTAATTTACGTGTGTTAAGACGTAAAACACCACCAGCTAATACACCTTTAGATGTACCAACAATTTTTACAGGAACTTCCATAGTGATTTCTTTATTATCAAATAATTGAAAGAAGTCAATATGTAAAATTTTATCAGATACTGGATGTACCTGGATGTCTTGTAAAATAGCGTTGAATGATTTACCGTTTTCCAATTCAATCACAACAGTGTGAGCGTTTGGAGTGTAAACCAAGTTTTTAAAAGCCATTTCTTCTGCTGCAAAATGTACTGGTTGATCTCCTCCGTATAACACGCAAGGAACCATTCCAGCATTACGTAGGGTACGCGTTGCTGCTTTACCCACGCTTTCTCTTTCAGATCCTTTAATCGTAATTGATTTCATTGAAATAAAAATATAGTTAATAAATAAATTAAATTACATTAAAAATTTTCCACTAATGGAATTGTTGTGGTGCACCATGTGCATTACTTCTGCAAAAAGAGGCGCACAACTCACCACTTTTATTTTTCTTGATTCTTTCTTTAATGGAATAGAATCGGTAACAATCAGTTCGCTTAATTGAGAATTTTCAATCTTCTCGTAAGCATCTCCCGATAATATAGCGTGTGTACAGATTGCTCTAACACTTAATGCTCCTTTTTCAATCATAAGATCCGCTGCTTTAGCAAGCGTTCCTCCTGTGTCGATCATGTCATCTACTAAGATAACATTACGATCTTTTACTTCACCAATCAATTCCATACTATCAATTACATTGGCTACTTTTCTTTGCTTGTAACAAATTACTACATCAGATTCTAGGAATTTAGAGTAAGCATAAGCTCTCTTTGAACCACCCATATCTGGAGAAGCAATTGTTAGGTTTTCTAAGTTTAGGCTTCTTACGTATGGCAAGAAGATAGTAGAAGCAAATAAATGATCTACTGGTTTTTCAAAGAAACCTTGAATTTGATCAGCATGTAAATCCATAGTCATGATACGAGTTGCACCTGCTGCTTGTAATATATTAGCAACAAGTTTTGCTCCTATCGGAACTCTTGGTTTGTCTTTACGGTCTTGTCTAGCCCAACCAAAATAAGGGATAACAGCAGTTACGTGTCTTGCAGAAGCTCTTTTTGCAGCATCAATCATTAGTAATAATTCCATCAAGTTATCAGAACTTGGAAATGTAGAACAAACAATAAATACACGTAAACCTCTGATAGACTCTTCGTAAGAAGGCTGAAATTCACCATCACTATATTTAGAGAACGTAACTTTACCTAGTTCTACGCCATAGTTTTTAGCTATTTGCTCGGCTAGGTGTACACTTTGAGAACATGCAAAAATTTTTGCTTCGGGTTCTAGGTGTGGCATTTTAATAAGTTGTTTAGTAGTTAGTTAGTGTTGTGTCGCGTTAACGAGGTGCAAATTTATGAATTTAATTGAACTCTGAAAGAATATTTTTAAGTATTTTTTTTAGTATATGAAATATTTTTTTTTACATTTGCACCCACATTAGCCTGGATGGCGGAATTGGTAGACGCGCACGACTCAAACTCGTGTACTTAGGTGTGTGGGTTCGATTCCCACTCCAGGTACTTTTTATAACGCAAAGACTCAGTCTTTGCGTTTTTTTTTGCTTAAAAATCAGCTGATTGCAATATTTAGTATTGTAAAATTGTAATCCTAATCGTAAATCCTATAGTTCGACAGTCAATATCCAATGGATATGTTTTATATTTATACTATAAATTGATCATGCTTTTGTGATTAATTCATACAAGATATTGATTAAAATAGAGACTATGAAAAATACAGGTAATAAGATACGGGTATGTGTGGCTGGAGGAACAGGTTGGGCAGCTTCCGAACTTTGTAAAGCGATTGTTTTGACAACAGATATAGAACTGGTATCTGCAATTTCACGAAAAAATGCTGGAAAAAACCTGACCGAAGTTTTAGATTTAAATACGACTGCTTTTATTCCTGTCTTTGGAACGATAGAAGAAGCGATGACAATTGAATGCGATGTTTTATTGGATTATACCTCTCCTTTGATTGCCAAGCACCATATTTTAACGGCAATAGATAAAAAAGTGAATGTTGTAGTAGGAACTTCAGGGTTATCCGATCAGGATTACACGGAAATAGGATTAATTGCTACTAAGAAAAAACAATCTGTATTAGCCGTTGGGAATTTTGCAATCAGTGTAGTGTTGCTTACAAAATTTGCAGAAATGGCTGCAAAGCATATGCCGAATTGGGAAATTATAGATTATGCAGATGATAAAAAAGTAGATGCTCCAAGTGGAAGTGCATTAGAACTAGCCAATAGATTGTCTAATGTAGGGAAACCATTTATTAAAGTTCCCATTGAGGAGACGAAAGGAGTAAAAGAAACGAGAGGAGCAAATATTAACGGTATGCAGGTTCATTCGGTAAGACTTCCTGGTTATGTTATTTCTTTGGAAAGTATTTTTGGTTTGGAAAGTGAAAAACTAACCATTAAGCATGAAGCAGGCAGTAGTGCTGTACCCTATGTAAATGGTGCTCTTTTGGCAATCCGAAAAGTAAATACATTTACAGGATTAAAAAGAGGTCTAGATCAAATCATGGATTTCTAAAACGATTTGACCCCAATGTTTTTAAAAAAAAGTATCTCAATTCCCCCAGTTTTAGCGGTATTACTCTCGATGATAAGTATTCAGGGTGGTGCCTCTATTGCAAAACATTTATTTCCTGTTTTGGGAACGAGTGGAACAGCTTCGCTACGGATCGGTTTCTCGGCGATTATGCTGCAAATGATTTTTCGAACAAATCTTTTCAAGTTAACCAAAACACAATGGCTTTACTGTTTAGGATATGGAAGCTGTCTTGGAGCTATGAATTTAGTGTTTTATTTTGCAATCAAGCGAATTCCATTAGGGCTTGGCGTTACAATTGAATTTATTGGCCCCTTAACTGTAGCTTTATTAGGATCCCGAAAAGGATTGGATTTAGTTTGGACAGGACTTGCTCTTTCTGGTATTTTGTTGATTGCGCCTTGGGAAAATAACAATGTGGATTTGCTGGGAGTATTATTTGCTGTTTTGGCGGGTGCTATGTGGGCCGGTTATATTGTATTAGGTGGGAAGATTTCAAAAATAATGAAAAGTGGTGATGCTGTAACCGTAGGAATGATGTTTGCCGCGATTTTGGTTTTACCTTTTGGAGTGTTTAGTGGCGATTTGAATGCATTAAATGGAAATCTAATTCTGATTGGCATTGGGGTAGCTCTTTTAACGAGTACAATTCCTTTTACTTTAGATATGGGTGCTTTAAAAGAACTTCCGCCCAAAACATTTAGTATTCTAATGAGTTTACACCCAGCTTTTGGTGCTTTATCAGGTCTTCTATTTTTGCAAGAATATTTAACGCTTACCCAGTGTTTATCTATTCTTTGTGTAATTATGGCCAGTGTTGGAGCAACAATTTTTTCAAAAAAATAAATTTTAGAAGATTCTATTCTAAAGAAAAACACCTTATCGAAGATATAAAACTCGATAAGGTGTTTTTTTATTAATGATCTCAGTGTTGGATTTAGAATTTGCCAGCACGAAAATCTGCATAAGCTTGTTTAATTTCTTCCTCTGTGTTCATAACAAAAGGACCTTTTGCTACAACAGGCTCTTTTAATGGTTTTCCTGCAAAAAGAAGAACACGAAGTTTTTCGGTTGCCTGAATTTCAATTTCACTATCAGGCGTATTTTCTTTAATGGTATCCAATAATAAAACTTCTCCTTTTTGGGCTTTTGTAGCAGTGCTTCCAAATGTTCCACTACCTTCTAATATATAGATAAAACCATTGTAATCGGATGGAATGTCCTGTGATGCAGTAGAGCCAGAATCGATGGTAATTTCTACCATAGTGACCAATGCATGGTTTTTAGTCGGAGATTTAATATCTCCAGAAGCCCCAGAAAAAACTTTATAAGTTACCCCATCTTCTTTTCGTAGTGGAGCACTAGCGCCTAATATATCCTGATAACGTGGTTCTGCCATTTTTTGATCTCTGGGAAGATTCACCCATAGTTGCAATGAATGGACTGTTTTGTTGTCTCCAGGTTCTTCAATATGGATAATACCTCTACCGGCTGTCATCCATTGTGCATCACCTTGGCGTAAAACACCAGTTCCACCTTTGTTATCCCCATGGAATAATTCACCATCAAGAACGTATGTTACGGTTTCAATGCCACGATGTGGATGATGATCAAAAGTGTGTTTCTGAAACTTATCTTCGGCCATTAATAAGAAAGGATCAAATTCTTCCCAGTTATTTGGCGGAAGAAGTAATGCTGCTGAATGACCTTCGCTATTTTGTTTTAATTCCGTTTTCCAAGTGCGTTTTATTCCTCTTTGTGCGATATTATTATTTTTCATAAATGATTTTAACTTTAAAATTATACTATTAAAGTTACAAAATAACATCGTTAAGCGCAACTGATTTGGCTTTTAGTTAACAGAAGTGTCTGCTAATCAGGAGAAGTGATAGGGAAGATGTACTATACTTTTTTAATAACATAGGTTACAATTCCCCAGATGAGAAATTGGTTTTCCGTTGTTACCTTTATAGGTTGGTATGCAGGGTTTTCAGGCATGAGATATAAACAGTCCTTTTCTAGTTTAATTCTTTTGACGGTAAATTCTCCATCAATATAACAAACTGCAATTTTTTGATCGCGAGGTTCTAAGCTTCGATCAATAACCAGTACATCTTTGTCATTAATACCAGCATCAATCATAGAATTCCCTTTTACGCGGGCATAAAAAGTAGCTTCAGGATTGCTTGTTAAGGTTTTATCTAGGCTAATACGAAATTCCATAAAGTCTTCTGCGGGAGATGGAAAACCAGCCGATATACCTTCTGTTACTAAATGACGAGTCTCACCTGATTCGTAGTCGGGCGTAAAGAAGATGATTTTATCGTTTTTATTTGGAGTGTTTAATGACATTGTATTTCAAGAATTTCTGTAAAATCGGTGGTGTATTTTGGTGATAATTTATCCTGACGCATCTTCCAAGTATGTTGTAAATCCTGACTGCCTAGTTTTATTTTGGTTTTACCAATTTTATGATGCAGTGCATCGATTGTTTTCATTAACGCAAGATGTTTTGGATTTTCTTCCTCAAACAGATGCAATTGTTTTTCATTCTGATGAATCAGTTCAGTGACAATAACTCCAGCTTTTTTGTATTCAACTCCTTCCACATACAACTCTCTTAATATTTTTATTGCAGCATTACTAATTGTAATATTAGAATTACTAGCAAAAGTTAAGGTGTTTAATTGGCTAAAATAATACCGTTTGGAAGTTGTGTTATATCGATCGGCCATTAGCATAACGATTATACTATGGCAACAAGATTCTTGTTTGCGTAATTTTTCGGCACAGACCACTGCAAAGGTTGAAACCCGTTCTTTCAATTCATCGTATGCGGTTATTTTACCCTTGAAACTTCGGGTTGTAGCAATACTTTTTTTTGGCTCTGGGATAATATCTAATTCTAATATTGGCTTACCCTCTAATTCATATTTTAAGCGTAAACCTGTAATACCCATTTCACGTTTAATCCATGTTTCTTGCTCTGGTGCAATAAAGTCTAATGCAGTAAGTATATTTCTTGCTTTGAGTTTTTTGGTCATACGATATCCAATACCCCATACATCTTCAATTTTAGTCCATTTTAAGGCTTTGATACGTTTTTCTTCCGTATCTATACAATAGACACCATTGGTTTGGTTTGGGAATTTCTTGGCAATTTTATTAGCCACTTTAGATAACGCTTTAGTAGGAGCAAAGCCGATACAAATCGGGATACTAATCCATTTTAAAATACGGATACGCATTTGCTGACCATATTCATTATAATCCTCTACTTTGACATCATCAAAATTGAGAAAAGCTTCATCAATACTATAGACTTCAATATGATTGGTGAACTGACGTAAGATGTCCATTACGCGTTTGCTTAAATCACCATACAAGGGATAATTAGAGGAAAATACTTTAATCTGATGTTGTTGTACAAGTTCTTTGATTTTGAAGGCAGGAGCACCCATAGGAACGCCTACGGCTTTTGCTTCTTCACTTCGGGAAATGACACAACCATCGTTGTTGGATAAGATTACAATAGGTTTGTTCTGCCATTGCGGCTGAAAGACCCTTTCACAGGATGCATAAAAATTATTACAATCTACCAGTGCATACATAAAGCAAAATTACAGCAGAAACAGATGGGTAGTATGAGAAACAGCGTTAATTTTTTTAAAAATTGAAGGATGATTATTCTGAATTATTTTTAGAATGATTACCTCTTTCAGCGTGTTTAATTAATCAGAATCAGTTCATCGTAAACGGTGTAAAAGGAAATGAAGGAGTTGATGTTAATTGCTCATCAGTTTTGTCTCTAAGACAAATTTTACTTATAAATAGGTAAGACAGTAATTTTAGAATATCATAGGGATAAAATAAAAAAGGTATTATCAATTGTTGATAATACCTTTTTTGTATAGTATGTATTTTGTTTATCCCAATAAGTCCAATAGACAAGAAGGAAATAAACCCAATAAAATATTTAATGTAATAGCAATAATAGCGACAGCATGATATACAAAAGGAACAGCTTGTTTCTCTTCTGTAGGTTCTTGATTGTACATCGCTAGAATTAATTTGAAATAATATCCAATACTAATAATAGAGTTGATTACTGCGATAATTACAAGTGTAATATGTCCAGCATTCAGAACTTGATTGAATAAAAAGAATTTTGCAAAGAATCCAGAAAAAATAGGAATACCGGCCATTGATAATAATGATCCTGTAAGAATAGCAGCTAATAAAGGATGTCTTTTTCCTAAACCATTAAAGTTACTGATATCTTCATTGTCTTTTGTTCTACATACAAATAGTACTACTGAGAATGCTGCAATACCTGCTAATGCATAAGCAGAGGTATAATATAATAAACTACCTGCGGCAGTTTTGATTGCTAATAATGTCATTAACATAAAACCAGCATGTGAAATCCCTGAGAATGCCAACATACGTTTTACATTATTCTGTCTTAATGCCATGATGTTTCCTACGGTCATTGAAGCAATAGAAATTACCACAATTACAGATTGGAAAGAAATTGATAAGTCAGCATTCATTCCGCTGATTAACTTGAAGAAAGCAGCCATTGATACTACTTTAGCCAAAGTACTCATTAAAGCAGTTGTTAATGCAGGAGAACCTTCATAAACATCAGGAGCCCAGAAATGGAAAGGAGCAGCTGCAATTTTAAATAACATTCCAATGCTTAATAATACAATACCAATATAAAACCATTGTGGTGTATCTGTAGATTGAGCAATTTCGTGAATTCGTACAATATCAAATGATCCTGTAGCACCATAAATTAAAGCAATACCGAATAAGATAATTCCAGAAGCAAACGCTCCCATTAGGAAGTATTTCATTCCCGCTTCATTACTTTTTAAACTTAATCGATCACTTGCTGCTAATACATACAATGAGATAGATAAGATTTCAATCCCTAAGAAGAACATCGCAAGATTCCCGAAAGAAACCATTGCCACTGAACCTAGTAATAAGAATAATTTGATGGCAACGAAGTCAGATATTTTTTCAATATGTTTTTGATGAAAAGTAGGACTTAGTGCAACTAAGAAAATTGTTAAGACAATAAATAAACTGGAGAATGCAACAGAAAATTTATCGATTACAACCATATTGTTGAAGAATGTCGCTGTGGTATTAAATTCAGCTACAGTCAAACCAAGTGCTGCCAATAAGCCAATGATGGTTACTGGTACGATGGCTTTTCGTAAGTTGAAAATTTCAGCTATAAGGCATAAAATCCCTAATCCTGCAATAGCTATTATTGTATTCATTTTATTGGACTAAATTAAATCTGTTGATATGAACTAAAATCTCTTTAAGACTTGGCGTGATTAACTCGATAATTGGTTTTGGATATAAACCAAAAAAGAAGAGTACAGCAATGATGATTACAAATACTAAACCTTCGTTGAATGTAACATCAGCAAATGGTCTACTGTCTTTTTCTCCAAGCATAACATTTTGGAACATTTTAAGCATATAAAATGCACCTAATATAATAGTTGTTCCACCAATAATGGCAAACCACATATTAGTTTGGAAAAGACTATATAATAAAGCAAATTCTCCGACAAAGTTAAATGTTGATGGTAGTGCTACCGAAGCAACAACTAGGATCATAAACATAGAAGTGAATTTAGTTGCCTGAATTCGGATACCTCCCATTTCGCTAATTTCGCGTGTTTCAAATCTTCTATAAATGATTTCTGCAGCAAAGAATAGTCCTACTACAACAAATCCGTGTGCGATCATTTGAAGTACAGCTCCATTTAGACCGTCTAATGTTAGTGTATATGTTCCCGCAGCAATTAATCCTACGTGAGCTAATGAAGAATATGCTAATAAACGTTTTAAATCTTTTTGTTTTAAAGCAACAATTGAACCATAAATTACACCTGCAACACTCAATCCGATGAAGAAATACATGTATTCCTGAGCGGCTAGCGGTGCAATTGGCAATTGCCATCTGATGATACTATATAAGGCCATTTTTAACATGATACCCGATAAAAGCATTGTTCCAACAGCTGGTGCTTTTTGGTATACTTTTGCTTGCCATGTATGGAAAGGGATCAAAGGAATCTTAATTGCATAGGCTAAGAAGAACGCTAAGAAAATCCAAAATTGTTCTGTAGATGATAAATCCAATTGATACAAATCTTCTAGTAGGAAACTACCTGCTTTTTGGTATAAATAGATAAAAGCTACAAGCATGAATAGTGATCCTGCGAAAGTATAGATAAAGAATTTTAATACAGCTTTTCTTCTGCTGTCTTTATCTCCATTACCCCAAATTAGAGCGATGAAATAAATAGGAATTAATGAAAGTTCCCAGAAGATATAGTATAAAAACCCATCAGCACTTAGGAATGTTCCTACCATAGCAAAAGCCATGAACATCACTAAAGCATAGAAGCTTTTTGATTTTTCAAATTGATTCCCTAATGAAGAGAATATAATAATTGGTGTTAATGCAGTAGTCAACAATAACAACGCTAACGAAAGACCATCGCCTTGTAATGCAAAAGTAATTTTAGGCATGTTAATCCACGGTGCCGAAAAATTAATATTTAGCCCTGCATTATATTGATTTAAAAGGAGAATAGAACCTGCAAAAGCAGCGATACTAAATAACAATGCCACTTTTGAAGCCCATTGGTCTCCAGAAAAATAAGTAGCTACTGCTCCAAATAATAAAATAATTAATATTAAAGATACGTCCATTAGGTATAAATTATTGTACTAAAAATAAATAAACTACGATGGAACAAATTCCCAACACAAAGGCGAATAAATAGAGTCCAACACTTCCATTTTGAATAACCTTACCTTGTGTCCCAATGGCATTTGTTAATTTTCCTAAACCAAAGATAAATCCTGATATAGCAGTTTCTATAAAGTTGTTAAAGAAACTTGATAATGCATAAATTGGTTTTACAATTATGGCATCATAAATTTCATCTACATAAAACTTATTGTATAACACTTTTGCAAAACCAGTGATTTCTACATCTGATTTAGGAACAAAAGCTTGTTTGATATATTTTGCATAAGCAATTCCAATCCCGATTAATGCACCTACAATAGCAACACCCATCAACATATATTCTGTTGAACCAAAATGATGTGCCTCTGCTTCTCCAGTAAAAATAGGAGCTAAGTAATCATTTAACCAACTGTTTCCTGGTAAGCTAATTGCTCCACCGACTAAGGACAATATGGCTAATATAATTAATGGGAAAGTAATTAAACTTGGAGATTCATGTAAATGATGTTTTTGTTCCTCTGTACCTCTAAATCCTTTGAAGAATGTAAGGTATAATAGGCGGAACATATAGAATGCCGTCATGATTGAAGCGACAGAAGCAATAATCCAAAGTGTTTTATTCTGATGGAAAGCAACCATTAAAATTTCATCTTTAGAGAAAAAACCTGAGAATGGTGGAAGACCTGAAATAGCTAATGTGGCAATTAAGAAGGTAATGAAAGTTACTTTCATGTATTTCTTTAACCCACCCATATTACGCATATCTTGTTCTCCGTGCATAGCATGAATTACAGATCCAGAACCTAAGAATAAACAAGCTTTGAAGAAAGCGTGTGTGATTACATGGAATACAGCAATATTATAAGCCCCCAAACCAAGCGCTAGGAACATTAATCCTAACTGTGATACGGTAGAGTAAGCCAATACTTTTTTAATATCATTTTGAACTAATCCGATAGAAGCTGCGACTAATGAAGTTATTGCTCCAATAATAGCAATTACATTTTGTATTTCTGGTGTTAAGTCAAAAAGGAAATTTAAACGAGTAATCATAAAGATACCCGCAGTTACCATCGTAGCAGCATGGATTAATGCTGATACTGGAGTAGGGCCTGCCATCGCATCAGGAAGCCAAGTATATAAAGGAATCTGTGCGCTTTTTCCACAAGCACCAATGAATAAGCATAAGGTTGCAACAGCTAACCACGTTGTGTCAATAGAGGTAGTACCCGATACAATTGCAGCTTTTATAGTATTAAAATCTAATGTATTGAATACATATCCAATTACGAATATTCCGATTAAGAAACCTAAATCTCCAATACGGTTCATGATAAATGCTTTTTTAGCAGCATCATTATAATTTTGGTTTTTATACCAGAATCCAATTAGTAAGTATGAACAAAGTCCTACACCTTCCCAACCAATGAACATGATTAATAAATTGCTTCCTACAACCAATGTAATCATGAAGAAGATGAATAGGTTTAAGTAAGCAAAAAACTTATGTAAATTTTCATCATCATGCATGTAACTGATAGAGTACAGGTGGATTAATGTTCCAATTCCTGTTACAAACATTAGCCAAAGCAATGATAATTGATCTAGTAATATATCAAAGTTAATGTTGAAATTTGATAGCGTAATCCAATCAAATAAATGCACCAAAATAGGTTGTTTGGTTTGGTTTATTTGAATAAAGAAATAAAGTGTCACAGCAAAAGAAACTGCCACGGCAATTGTTCCTAGTGCTCCTGAAAAACTTTTACTGATTTTTTTACCTAAAAAAATATTAAATAGAAACCCAGTAAAAGGGGCCAATAATAATAGTAGTACTAAACTTGTCTCCATTAGGGATTATCCTTTTAATTTTTTTAAATTATCAATATCAATCGAGTGTATGTTTCTATATATTGAAACTAAAATAGCCAAACCTACAGCTACTTCGGCAGCGGCTACAGCCATTGAGAAAAATACAAAAACTTGACCTGCGGCATCCTGATGATAGGTTGAGAAAACAACCAATAACAAGTTTACTGCATTAAGCATGATTTCGATGGACATGAATACTACGATCGCATTTCTTCTGAATAAAACACCAAATATCCCAATACAAAATAGTATGGTAGAAAGATAAATGTAGTTTTCGATTCCTATGTGTTGTAAAATATTTTGCATAACAATTAGCTAATTTTTTCTTTTTTAGATAATAATACTGCACCAATCATAGATACTAACAGTAATACGGAAGCAAATTCAAAGGGTACCATGTATTCATTTAATAATACCTGACCCAATACTTTAATAGATTGGTAATCTTGACCTGAAACTTTGTAAGCATTGATAACAGGTTGTGATTTTAAGAAAGTTGCTAGAAGAACAAAACACACTAAACAGAAAGAAGCTATGGCAGCAACTATGGTTAATGGGCTTTTATGTCGTTCATCTTCCTTGTTCAGATTCATTAACATGATCGTAAAGAGCAAAAGAATCATAATCGCTCCTGAATATACAATAACATGCACGACTGCTAAGAATTGTGCATTAAACATTAGGTAGTGTCCTGCAATTGAGAAAAAACAAATCACTAAGTAAATCGCACTATGAATTGGATTTTTACTAAAAATCGTCATAAATGCCGAAGCTAATGTAAGGGCTGATAGAATATAAAATAAAGTCGTTATCATCTTAATTCGCCGTTTTCAATTTACTATTATTAATTGCCATCTCTAAAGGCATTACCAATTTATCTTTTCCGAAAATAAACTCTTCTCTATCGTAGTTTGATTTTACGATTACTTTAGATGTAGTTAAGTAAATAGCTTGTTTTGGACAAGCCTCTTCACACAATCCACAGAAAATGCAACGTAACATATTAATCTCATAGATAGAAGCATATTTTTCTTCTCGGTATAAGTGTTTTTCTTCTGGTTTACGCTCTTCCGCTTTCATCGTGATGGCTTCAGCAGGACAAGAAAGTGCACATAGCCCACAAGCCGTACAACGTTCTTTTCCTTCGTCATCACGCATAAGCATATGTTGACCACGGTATACTGGACTAAATTCTCTAACCTGTTCAGGATATTTAATCGTTACTTTTCTTCTAAATAAGTGTTTGATTGTAATGATCAAACCTTTGGCAATCGCTACAAGATACAGACGCTCCCAAAAAGTCATTTCCTTGTTGGAAACCTGTTTCTTTCTTCCCGATAATGATATAGTTTCTATTGACATCTCTCTTTATTTTATTGGAAAAGTAAGATTACAATTCCAGTGATAATAATATTTGCAATTGAAAGTGGAATTAAAATTTTCCATCCTAGTCGCATCAATTGATCGTATCTGAATCTTGGAATGGTCCAACGAACCCACATATAGAAAAAGATAAAAAAACAGATTTTTGCAAAAAGAACAAAAATTCCAATAACGTTTGCAATGTTTACTCCCCAGTTTTCTACTGCCCATTGCATTCCCGGATAGTTATATCCTCCAAAGTAAAGTACAGCCAAAATGGTAGATGAAATAAACATACTTGCATATTCAGCAAATAAATAGAATCCCATTTTCATTGAAGAATATTCGGTATGGTATCCTCCAATTAATTCAGCTTCACATTCTGCTAAGTCAAAAGGAGTACGGTTTGTTTCTGCAAAAGAACAGATTAGGAAGATTAAGAAACCAACAGGTTGGTAAAATACATTCCAAGCCATTCCGCTTTGCTGAGCAGAAATTTCTCTTAAACTTAGAGTACCCGTCATCATAATCAAAGCAATGATTGAAAGTCCCATAGCAACTTCATAAGAAATCATTTGAGACGAAGCACGCATAGCACTCATTAATGAGAACTTATTGTTTGATGCCCATCCACCAATCATGATTCCATAAACACCTACGGACAATACACCAAATACATATAATATAGCAACATCAATATCTGTTGCCTGTAGAATAATATCTCGGCCAAATAAATGAAGTTTATCTCCCCAAGGAATCACCGCACTAGTCATTAATGCCGTACTCATGGAGATAGCAGGACCAATAATGAATAAAAACTTATTTGGTGTATTTGGGAAAAATTCTTCTTTTGAAAACAATTTTAAACCATCAGCTAAAGGCTGTAGGATTCCGTATTTTCCAGCACGGTTTGGCCCTATACGGTCTTGAAGAAAGGCTGCAACTTTTCGTTCAGCCAATGTTGAATACATCGCCATTACCATTGTAATTGCAAATACAATTACAATGAAAATTCCTTTTTCTATAATTAATGCGTTATCCATTTCCGTCTAAAGATTTTTATTTTCTGTAGCTTTCTCTTCATCCAAAGGAATAGCGTGCATACTAATTTTTTTACGATCTTCCTCTCTACCTTGAAGGATACCTTCTTCTGTATTGATTGTAACCGTTTCTAATTTACGAGTATAGTTATTCTGATTGATTACAGAATCTTTTTCGAATTTTCTTGGACCTTCAATAACCCAGTCTTCCACATTTTTATGGTCAAAACGACATTCGTTACAGATGAATTCTTCTACTTCATGGTATTCATCTTTACGCGCTGTAACTCTTTGTATTTCTTCTCCAAACATCCAAAGTGTTGTTTTACCACAACATTTGTCACAATCTCTATGAGCATTGTAAGGTTTGTTGAACCAAACTCTTGATTTGAAACGGAAAGTTTTATCAGTCAAAGCTCCTACTGGACAAACGTCAATCATATTTCCTGAAAATTCATTATCAATTGCTTTAGAAATACACGTTGAAATTTGGGAGTGATCTCCACGGTTTACAACACCATGAACTCTTTCATTAGTCAACTGATCAGCGGTCATTACACAACGGTAGCATAAGATGCAACGATTCATGTGTAATTGGATTTTATCACCAATGTTTTCAGGTTCAAAAGTTCTTTTCTCTTCGATGAAACGAGTGTGAGAAGAACCATTTTTGAAACTTAAATTTTGTAAGTCACATTCACCAGCTTGATCGCAAACAGGACAATCTAACGGGTGGTTGATTAGTAAAAATTCAGTTACTGATTTTCGAGCATCAACAACTCTTTCAGAACTAATACTTTTTACTTCCATACCATCCATAACACCTGTTACACAAGAGGCAACTAGTTTTGGCATTGGAGTAGGGTTAGCATCACTACCTTTTGATACTTCTACTAAACAGCAACGACATTTACCACCACTTCCTTTTAATTTTGAGTAGTAGCACATTGCTGGAGGGACCGATTTTCCTCCTATCATTCTAGCAGCCTGCAGGATTGTTGTTCCTGGTTCTACTTCTATCGTTTGATCGTCTATTGTTACTTTCATCAGCTTAAATACTAGACTTTATATTACTTCTTTTGCTACCAAATGTTTCACCTTTTCAAAAGGTTCTGCTACAAAATGGTCTCTGTTTTTTATTCTTTCTGGGAAACGAACATGGTATTCAAATTCATCTCTAAAATGACGAATAGCAGCAGCAACTGGCCAAGCAGCAGCATCTCCTAATGGACAAATTGTGTTTCCTTCAATCTTACGTTGGATATCCCAAAGCAAGTCAATATCTTCTTCACGACCGTGACCATTTTCTATTCGATGTAATACTTTTTCTAACCATCCTGTTCCTTCACGACAAGGGGAACATTGTCCACAGCTTTCATGGTGATAGAAACGAGAGAAATTCCAAGTATTACGTACAATACAAGCGGTGTCGTTGTATACAATGAATCCACCTGAACCTAACATAGATCCTGTTGCAAATCCACCATCACTCAATGACTCGTAGGACATTAAACGATCTTCGTTGTTTGCTGTTTTGTATATTAAATGAGCTGGTAAAACGGGAACAGAAGAACCTCCAGGAATTAAAGCCTTCAAAGGTCTATCGTCTATCATACCACCTAAATATTGATCAGAATTCATGAATTCCTCTACACTTAGTCCCATTTCGATTTCGTAAACACCAGGGTTTTTAATATGCCCTGAAGCCGAAATTAATTTTGTTCCTGTTGATCTTCCAATACCAATTTTTGCATATTCAGCTCCTGTATTGTTTACAATCCATGGAATTGCAGAAATTGATTCCACATTATTTACCACTGTAGGATTTGCCCATAAACCACTTACCGCAGGGAATGGTGGTTTAATACGTGGGTTACCTCTTTTACCTTCTAGCGATTCAATCAAGGCAGTTTCCTCACCACAGATGTAAGCTCCAGCACCACAATGTACATATAAATCCAAATCATAACCGGAACCCAAGATGTTTTTACCTAACCATCCAGCAGCATAAGCTTCCTTAATGGCTGTTTCAAGGATTCTGTAAATCCACATGTATTCTCCACGAATATAGATATAAGACAAATGTGCTTCCAAAGCGAAACTTGATGTAATCATACCCTCAATTAATAAATGAGGAAGGAATTCCATTAAATAACGGTCTTTGAATGTACCTGGTTCAGATTCATCAGCATTACAAACCAAGTGTCTTGCTTTACCTGATTTCTTGTCGATAAAACTCCATTTCATTCCTACTGGGAACCCAGCTCCTCCACGTCCACGAATTCCAGAAGTTTTTACTTCTTCTACGATTTCATCTGGTGTCATTGTTTTTATCGCTTTCTCCACAGAGGCATAACCTCCATTTTGACGGTATACTTCATAGGTTCTAATACCCGGTATATTTGCTTTTTCTAATAATATTTTTTTTGACATAATTCCTATTATTAGTGTAAACTGATTTTGTTTTCTTTACAATCATTGATCAATTGATCAATTTTTTCTTTAGTCAAGTTTTCTTGGTATGAATCACCTAACTGTAACATTGGAGCATATCCACAGGCACCTAAGCATTCTACACCTACTACTGTAAATTGACCATCGGCAGTAGTTTCACCTTCTTGAATACCTAATTTTTCACAAGTGTAATCCATTAAGTTCTCTGCACCTCTCAAACAACAGCAGGAGGTTCTACAGAATTCAAACATGAATTTTCCAATTGGTTTTTGGTTGAACATGGTATAAAAAGATACAACTTCATAAACTTCAATAGGTTTAATCAGTAATAACTCGGCTACTGTGTCCATTAATTCAATACTCAACCAGTTATCATGTGCGTCTTGCACTTCATGAAGTACTGGAAGTAAAGCTGATTTTCTTTTGTCCGCAGGATAGTGACTGATCAATTCATTGATACGATCCGTCAATCGAGCATCTATATTTATTATTTGTTTTACGTTTGAATGTTCCATAATCATTTAGGCGTCTAATTCGCCAGCTATAACATTAAGACTAGACAATGTTGCAATCGCATCCGATAGCATTCCTCCTTTAACCATTTCATTGAAAGCTTGGTAATAAATAAAGCAAGGTCTTCTGAAATGTAATCTGTAAGGGGTTCTACTGCCATCTGTGATAAGATAGAAACCTAATTCTCCATTTCCACCTTCAACAGGATGGTACACTTCTGTTTTCGGAACAGGAATCTCTCCCATTACAATTTTGAAGTGGTAAATTAAAGCTTCCATATTATGATATACTTCTTCTTTTGGAGGAAGATAATAATCGGGTACATCAGCATGGAAAGGACCTTCAGGCATTTTTGCTAAGGCTTGTTTAATAATGCTTAAACTTTCCCATACTTCGGCATTACGGACACAGAAACGATCATAAGTATCGCCAGATTTTCCTACTGGTACAATGAAGTCAAAGTCTTCATAAGAACTATAAGGTTGCATCACACGAATATCATAATCAACACCTGTAGCACGTAAATTTGGACCTGTAAAACCATAGCTCATAGCTCTCTCTGCTGAGATTGCTCCTACATTTACAGTTCTGTCGATGAAAATTCTGTTTCTTACGAATAGGCTTTCGAATTCTTCCCATACTTTAGGGAATTCTTCGATAAATTCGTCTAATTTTCTAAAAGCAGCAGGACTCCATTCTCTTTCGAAACCACCAATTCTACCCATGTTAGTCGTTAAACGAGCACCACAGATTTCTTCGTAGATTTCGTAGATTTTCTCTCTGTATTGGAATACATATAAGAATCCTGTGAAAGCACCTGTATCAACACCTAATACGGAGTTACAGATAATGTGATCGGCAATACGTGCCAATTCCATTACAATAACACGTAAGTATTGTACTCTTTTTGGTACTTCTATATTTAATGCTTTTTCCAATGTCATCCACCATCCCATATTATTAATAGGAGCAGAGCAGTAATTCATTCTGTCTGTTAATGGAGTGATTTGGTAAAAAGGTCTGTTTTCAGCAATTTTTTCGAATGCACGGTGAATATAACCTACTGTACCTTCACCATCAAGGATTCGTTCTCCGTCCATAAGTAATATGTTCTGGAAAATTCCATGCGTAGCAGGGTGGGTAGGACCTAAATTCAGAATAGAAAGTTCACTTCCATCTTCGTTCAGTTTTTCCTGTATTAATTTTGCATATCGATGCTCTGGTGGTAATAATAGTTCTGACATTTTAGCTCTTCAAAATTATTTCAGTTTCATTATTAGCAATTTTCTGGTGTTCTTCCAAAAAACCTATCGTCTTTATCTGTTCTTCCACCATCTTCAAGTGGGAATTCTTTACGCATTGGAAAAGAAACCATTTCATCCATATTTAAGATTCTCTTTAATTGTGGATGTCCTTTGAAAATGATGCCGTAAAAATCATACGTCTCTCTTTCTTGCCAGTTTGCACTTAAAAATAAGTTACATACGGTGTCAATTTCTGGTTTTTCACCATGTAAGAAACATTTTATTCTGATTCGTACATTATCATACCAATTGTGCATATGATAAACAACAGCAAATTGTCTATTTACTTCTGAATCTGGATAATGAATTCCGCAAACATCTGTTAAAAAGTTAAAACGTAATGTTTCATCTTCTTTTAAGAATTGCATAATTTCAGTGATGGATTCTGAAGCTACTTCAAATGTGAATATATCGTGTTGTTGAACAAAATCGGTTACACTTAAACCGAAATTTTCAATAAGTTTATTCTGTATGGTGGATGTTTCTAAAGCCATTGTATTACTTTACGAAATGTTATAAGAAGCTAATAAATCTTGATACTCAGGAGAACTTCTTCTTCTAACGGATTCTGATTTTACTAATTCTTGCAATTTTAATATTCCGTCTAAAATTTGTTCTGGACGAGGAGGGCAACCTGGAACGTAAACGTCCACTGGGATAATTTTGTCAATACCTTGTAGTACAGAATAAGTATCAAAAATACCACCTGATGAAGCACAAGCGCCTACAGCGATTACCCATCTTGGCTCTGCCATTTGTTCATAGACTTGACGTAAAATTGGAGCCATTTTTTTAGCAATGGTTCCCATTACAAGTAGCATATCGGCCTGACGTGGAGAGAAACTCATACGTTCTGAACCAAATCGGGCTACATCATAATGCGCAGCCATAGTTGCCATGAATTCGATACCACAACATGAGGTAGCAAATGGTAATGGCCATAATGAATTTGCGCGAGCAAGTCCTACAACGGTATCTAATTTTGTTGCAAAAAAACCTGTTCCTTCAACTCCATCTGGAGCATCAACAATATTTATTTTAGAAGAATCACTCATTTTTATTGTCTTATAATTGAACTGAAAATCAAACGAATATGAATTAAATTTATGCCTTATTCGGTTTGAATTATCGTGTAAAATATTATTCCCACTCTAAACCTTTTTTCTTCATTACATAGAAGAAACCAACGATTAGAAGAAGCATGAATACGCCCATTTTTAATAATCCTTCAAAGCCCATTTCTTTGAAATTTACTGCCCAAGGATACATGAAAATTACCTCTACGTCGAATAAAACGAAAAGTATAGCAACTAAGAAATATTTTACAGAAAATGGAATACGCGCATTTCCAACAGATTCCACTCCACATTCGAAGTTTTTATCTTTATTGGCTGACGATCTTTTTGGTCCTAAGAAGTTGGAAATGATGATGGTACCGACTACAAACCCTACTGCAAGTATAAATTGCATCAAAATTGGGAAGTAATTTAATTGGTCTGTCTTCATGATAGGGTGCATTTGTTATTAAATAATTACAAATATACGGGGCAATATTTAAATGGCAACTTAAAAATTACTAACGTTTTTGGTTATACGCAATAATATCTTAATTTTTATTTAGAATAAATAAAAATTAGAAAGAAAACATGTATTTTATGTAGTAAATGAGGCTTTTAGAAGTGGATTTTAAAAGCGAATGGAGGTGGTATAAAAAAAACCGTCCCAATGTGTATCGGGACGGTTAATTGATTTAGGAGGTAACTAAAAATATTATAATATATATTAGTCTTCGATAACTGCTACTTGAGCAGCAACTTTACCTTTTCTTCCTTCTTCTTCTTCGTAACTTACTCTGTCACCTTCGCGTAATTCTTCCGCTCTGATTCCTGATGCATGTACAAAAATGTCTTTTCCTGTTTCTTCGTCTGTAATAAATCCGTAACCTTTAGATTCATTGAAAAATTTAACTGTGCCTGTTCGCATTGTAATAATAAAAATAATTAATAATAAACAAATGTAATCTTTATTATAATACGAACAAGATATTCGGGTCTTTTTTTCTAAAAATTATTGATTTTCAGTCTTTTCGCCCGTTTTTTTGTAAGTTTAATTCTTGTTAAAAATCTTTTCATCCCTTGAAAATACTAAGGAAAACACTAATTTCATAGAATTTTTATTACTGTTAACGAATTTTAAATAATTTACATTTTTAGTATTAAAATGAATATATTCTTAAAAATTAAGACAATTTATCTAAAAAGTATATTTATTGTTAAATTTATTATTTTGTTGCAACTCGGATGTGTAATTCTTTCAATTGTGCATCATCTATTGTTGATGGAGCATCAATCATAACATCACGTCCAGAATTGTTTTTCGGGAATGCAATGAAATCTCTAATAGTTTCTTGCCCACCTAAAATAGCAACCAATCGGTCTAAACCAAAAGCAAGTCCGCCGTGTGGTGGAGCTCCATATTGGAAAGCGTCCATTAAGAATCCAAATTGTGCTTTTGCCTCTTCTTCTGTAAAACCTAAATGCTTGAACATTAATTGTTGTGTCGCTTTATCGTGAATACGAATAGAACCACCACCAATTTCATTACCGTTGATTACTAAGTCATAAGCATTAGCTCTTACTTTCCCTGGATCAGTATCTAGTAATGCTATATCTTCTGGTTTAGGAGAAGTAAATGGATGGTGCATAGCATGAAAACGTTCTGTGTCTTCATCCCATTCTAATAGTGGAAAATCAACAACCCATAATGGTGCAAATACAGCAGGATTTCTCAATCCTAAACGGGTAGCAATTTCCATACGTAAAGCACTCATCTGTGCTCTCACTTTATTTGTAGCTCCCGATAAAACAACCATTAAATCGCCCGGTTTAGCACCAGTTCTTTCTGCCCACAATTTTAAATCTTCCTGAGAATAAAACTTATCTACAGAAGATTTTAAAGTTCCATCAGTTTCATATTTAGCCCAAATCATTCCAGTAGCTCCTACTTGTGGACGTTTTACCCAGTCAATCAATTGATCGATTTCTTTTCTAGTGTAGCTTGCACATCCTGGAGCGGCAATACCAAGAACTAATTCTTGCGCATCAAAAATAGCAAAACCTTTATTTTGAGTAATATCATTCAACTCGCCAAATTCCATTCCAAAACGGATGTCTGGTTTGTCATTACCATATTTTCTCATGGCTACATCATAGGTCATTCTAGGGAATTCTTTGATGTCAATTCCATTGACTTCTTTTAGTAAATGACGAGTTAAACCTTCAAAAATATTTAATATATCTTCTTGCTCTACGAAAGCCATTTCGCAGTCAATTTGCGTAAATTCTGGTTGTCTGTCTGCACGTAAATCCTCATCACGGAAACATTTCACGATTTGGAAATATTTATCCATACCACCTACCATCAACAATTGTTTGAAGGTTTGTGGTGATTGTGGTAAAGCGTAAAACTGCCCCTCATTCATACGAGATGGTACGACAAAATCTCTAGCTCCTTCTGGAGTAGACTTGATTAAGTACGGAGTTTCTATTTCAATAAATTCTTTTGCGGACAAGTAATTACGGACTTGCATCGCAACATTGTGTCTAAACAATAAACTATTTTTTACCGGATTTCTACGAATATCTAAGTAGCGGTATTTCATACGAATATCTTCTCCACCATCAGTTTCATCTTCAATTGTGAATGGAGGAGTAAGTGAGCCGTTTAAGATTGTTAGTTTGGTTACTAAAATTTCAATCTCGCCCGTTGGTATGTTTGTGTTTTTTGATGTTCTTTCAATAACAGTACCTGTAGCTTGAATAACAAATTCACGCCCCAATGTTTTTGCTAATTCAAAAACTTCTTTTTCTGTTCTTTCAGAATCAAAAATTAATTGTGTTATGCCATAACGGTCTCTTAAGTCGACCCAAGCCATAAAACCTTTGTCTCTTGTTTTTTGTACCCATCCAGCAAGTGTTACTTCTTTGTTGATGTGTGAAGCTCTTAATTCTCCACAGTTATGACTTCTATACATGATATCGAAATTTTAGTTTGCAAAATTAGCAATTAGTTACTAATTTCTACGGAAACATTTGCATTCCTGTAGAAAGTTTTCTTATAAATACATTTCCAAGGTTAAATTTTTATTTAATGTTACCAAATTGTTAAGTGAAAGTTTTTTTAATGTAAATTAATTATTATATTTGTTAGAGAAATGCAAAACTTAAAAATTATAAGCATATGAAAAAGTACATGGTATTAGGAGCGTTATTAATCTCAGGAGTTATTTTTGCACAAAGTATAGAACCGAAATATGAAGTTGTTCAACAGATGGTTAAGGCTGCTTACTATTATGATAATGGACAATTACAACAAGAAGGTTTTTATAAAGATGGAAAACTTCATGGGAAATGGGTCGCTTATGACGTCAATGGAAACAAAAAATCACTAGGTGAATATAAAGATGGAGAGAAAACTGGAAAGTGGTTTTTTTGGAATGACAAAGTGCTAACAGAAGTTGATTATTCTGATAGTAGAGTTGCACAAGTTAAAAACTGGATGCCAGATGCATTAGCAAATAGAAACTAATGATTTGATTGATATACGTAATAAAAAAAGCTACTGATTTCAGTAGCTTTTTTTATGTGTATAATTTTGAAGTACTATTTTATGCTTTTGTTTAATTCTTTAAAACTATGAAGAGCCTTATCAATTTGTTTTTCATAGTTCATTTTATGATCCATGGTAGTCCACGCCATGATTTGGTAATAATTTGTTTTTCCTTCTATAAAAGCAAATTTCCAATAAATATCTAAGTTGTCTAAATTACCTTCTATTGAAACAATTTGGGCTTTCAGTCCATTAATGGTTGTTTCTTCAATTTCAGACATTGATTTCAGCTTGATGCTCGCCTTTACATTCGTTAACAACAAGTTGGTATAGCCTTTTAAATCAGCACTGTATTCACTACTCAATTCATTTTCTGCTAATGCTTTTTTAAGTTCTACTTTTGGTTCATCAATAGTGATAATGTAAAATTCTTTAAAAACATTTTGGTATTGTAAAGAGGCTTCATCATTTAAATCAGTTGTAACTGATAATGAAGCGGGGATCTCCATTGCATATTGATTTTTTATTTTAACCAATTGTGTTTTGTTTGAATCTTCACAAGATGTCAAAACAAATAAAGTAATCAATAATGGAATAATTTTTTTCATGAGTAAGAATTTAGTAGCTGCAAATTAAAGATTTAATAGACAAGGTAAGGATAAATGTTAAAATTTTATGTAGTTTTCTGTGGCTTTTTCTTGAATTTGCGTCCATACCAAATTAGAAAACCAGTTACTGGGAGCATCCCACAGATAAAACTAGCGATAAAAGCCATTATTTTACCAGGAATACCTAATATGGCGCCTACGTGAATATCATAGTTCGCGGTAATTAGTTTTTCTCCAAAATTCTTTTCGTCATGTTTTCTTTCCAATAAAAGTTTACCTGTATATTGATCAAATTGAAGCATATGAGCAATATAATAAACACCTTCTTTTTGCTGAATGTAAGCGCTAATAGTGCCTGTTTTATCATTGGCAGCAGCAGGACTTAATTGGAAAGCATCAGCATCTTTGTGTTTTTCCTTTATTTGAATAAAAGCAGTATCAATGGCTATGGTTGTGGTAGTAGGGGTAATGATAGAAGTTACTTTTTTAATGTCTGGTGGTGTTACCGTTCCGGAACCGGCAACATAAACAATTGCCTGAAACCAAGTGAATGCCCATACCATTCCTGTAAATGCAATAATCAAAGCAATGACTGAAATATAAAAACCGAAGATATTATGCAGGTCATAGTTTTTTCTTTTCCATTGGGTTGTTTTTTTCCATTGGAAAGCAAAACGTTGTTTACGGGCACTTTTGTTTTTTGGCCACCATAATACTATTCCTGTAATTAGCATTATCACAAAGATGAAAGTACTCCACCCAATGATGGGCTGACCAATCGAAGTTTCCATTAATAAACTCCAATGAATGAATTTAACAATATTGAAAAAATCCATTTCCTCATCATACATTCCCAATACCTTTCCAGTATATGGATCTACATATATGGATTGATAATATTCAATACTTCCAAAATAAGTATAGGCATTCTCGTTGCCTTTGTAGCAATGAAATACCCACGATTTTTTTGGGTTATTGTAAACGCTAACATTTGATAGTTCTATTTTAGTACCTACTTTGGCCTGTGTACTTTGCCAGAGCTGACTAATGGGTATTGTTTTTTCGGCTACAGCAGGGACATACATTGCCTCTTTACGGATCATTCCTGTAATTTCTTGGCTAAATACGTAAATGCAACCTGTAATAGAGAGTATTAAAACAATTAGCCCGGAGAGAAGTCCGAGCCAAAGATGAATTTTACCAATCCATTGTTTTATATTTTTTTTCTTTTTCATAGAAATAAAAAGAGCCTAGAAATTATTTTAATGGAATAGCGTAGGATGTGCTGTGGAAAATGAATTCATAATCCTTTCCGTTGTATTTTCCAGGAACTTCTTCTTTGTGTGTTACTTCAACTACATATTGTGCATTCCATGGCAAAGCAAATGTGATCATACCTTTTTCATCTGTAGTGATCTTTTTAATCCAAGAATCAGCGATAAAGACATCTACTTCTTTTTTAGCCATTGGTTCACCTTTGTAAAGTACCTGAAGTGATACTTCACCTTTTAGGGTAGCTACTTTTTTACTAAGGTCAACAATTGAGATTCCTTCTGGATTAAGTGCCTTCGTATCATTTGGTTTTGTTCCTATTTCAACTTTAGTAAGAGCATGATAATGTGTTTTGAATATACCAAAATTGTATTGAGAGTAATCCATAACATCAATTTTATTATTATCCAAGATGAGGGTATAAGTACCATTCATTTTTGGTGTAAATGATGTTTTATAATATAAATCCGAAGCTTCCACTTTTAATTCTGTTTTTTCTCCTGATGGACTAACAGCCCAAAGTGTGAAATTTTTCATTTTTTCGAATGCTTCACCACCTACTTTTTCTTTTGATCCATCGGCATATTCTCCGTAGAATATTTTTACTTCTTGTTTTTGGATGACTTTACCCGTTGGGTTTGTTTCTAACCATAAAAAATGGGCAAAAGTTTTTGTTGAAGTTGCTAAAAATAGCAAGGCTAAAAGAATGTTTTTTGTCATGATAAAAGTATTTAGGAAGTTATATAAAAAATCCCTCTTAGATGAGTAAGAGGGATGATGAATTAAAATTTATAAGCAAAACTAGCGGCTAAATTTCTAAGGTTCTGTGGGTTGATGGTAGACCAACCATTATAGTATTGTTTATTTGCAATGTTGTCTAATTTTACAGAAACACTGAATTTTTTTGCATTGTAGAATAATGAAGTGTTCATTACAGTGTAAGACGGTAGTGTAAATGTACCTGCTATTACACGGTTCATGATTTTGTTTTCACTAGCATAATTTCCACCAAAGCCTAAACCAAAACCATTTAATGCTCCTTGGTTGAATTTATAACTTACCCATAAGTTTGCCATATTTTGTGGTCCAGCACTTTCTGGTCTTTTACCTACGAAATCAACATCTCCTTCGGTCAATCGACTATCATTATAGCTATAACCAGCGATGATATTTAATCCTGGAACTGGGTTTGCTACAATTTCTGTTTCAAATCCTTTATTTCTTTGTGCACCATTTTGGTATGAAATCTCTGTTGGACCATCTAGTAGAGTGTACACAGTGTTGCGTACTTTAATATCATAGTAGCTTAAACTTGCTGTCAATTTATTATTGAACAGATTTAATTTCGTTCCAAATTCAATTTGATTGGCTTGCTCAGGAGAATAGGTTCTTGAGATTAGTTCCCCATTTACTTTATCAGTACCTGGCGCTAAGTTTTTAAAACCATTCATGTAGTTGGCAAAAATCGATACTTTATCTAAGATGGGTTGATAAACAAGACCAAATTTTGGTGAAAAAGCAGTTTGATTGTAGTTGTCGTCATCTGTAGAGATATCACCTTTGTTCATGAAACGATCTACGCGTATACTAGCCATAGCAGACAATGCAGGTGTGATGTTTAATACATCTGAGGCATAAGCGCTGAATACTTCTTCTTTTGTTTTGATATTGCTTACTGGTGCACCTGCTAATAAGGCATAAGAACCTACAGCAGTCATATTACCATTGTCATTATTTAAGATGTAATTGTTTGGGTTAGTAATGCCAAAAACATTTTCATTTACAGTTTGTAAACTTGCATTACCAATATAAACCGATCCATTTCCTACATAACCAGATCCTCTATTCAATGAGTTTCTACTGAAATAGTCTAAACCAACAACCATACGGTTGCGTAAGTTTCCAATTTTGAAATCACCAATAAAGTTTTGTTGAATATCATTAGTAAGTGTAGAAGTATTTTGATTGTTTATGAAACGACCCAATACAACTCCTTCTGTGATAGCTGGTACATATTGTGTACTTTCATAAAGGTATGAATATAGACCTTGTGATTTAGATTCGCTTCTTGAATACACAGTTTGTGAAGTCCATTCATCCGATAATTTATAATTTACCTGACCTTGTAGGTTGAAAGTAGGTGTTTTTATCGTGATATCGTTGCTTGTGTATGAGCGTTTATGGTCGTAACCCAGTTCTTTAATGTTCTTTACTCTTAGAGGAGCATTACGGTCAAGGAACAACATTGTAGGATTTGTTCCTTCAGATTTCATAATCTCTGTGTTGATGATGAATGATAAACGATCCGTTGCTTGATATGATAAAGATGGAGCGATAAAGAAGCTTTCTTTAAAACCTGCATCTTGGAAGCTATTCTGTGTATGGAATGCTGAATTAATTCTGAAATTCAACGATTTTTTAAGATTCAAAGGAGTGTTAACATCTACAGTAGCTCTGTTTAATCCGTAAGTTCCAACGGTATATCCAACTTCTGCTCCAAAATGATCGTAAGGTCTTTTAGTAGCAACGTTGATTAAACCACCGTACGAAATTAAACTACTACCAAATAAAGTTCCTGATGGTCCTTTGATTACTTCAATTCTTTCAATATTTGCTGGATCCTGTCCGCCGTTCGTTAGACCAGGTAATCCATTTACCATTGTAGGTTGTACTGGAAATCCTCTTAATGAATAATAACTTGATCCGTCTCCACCACGACCTGTAGATTCCCATAATTTTGAGATTCCAGGAGCGTTCTTTAATGCATCATCAAAGTTTGTTACGACTTGCTCTTTTAATAATTCGCCTGTAATTGTAGAGTAGGTTTGTGAATTTTCAATGTCCTTCAAAGGCATTCTTGAAACGAAAGGTGTTTCATGTTTTGTGAATTTATTTCCTGAAGAGCTAATCACAACTTCATTTAATTCCTCAAGGCTGGTCTTGATAGAGAAGTTTAACATCTGAATAGTGTTCTCCGCGACAGTAACTCTTTTTTCTTGAGCAGCATGACCTACAGCGCTAATTTTTACCGTGTAGTTGCCTGCTTTTATATTGTTGATCTTATATTGCCCTGACTCATCACTATTTGTGCTAATATTTAAGGCTTTAATTGTAATTGTAACATTATTTGCTGGTTGACCATCAGCTGTTTGAATCTTTCCTTTTATTCCCGTATTATTTTGAGCTAATACGGCTAAACTATAAAATAGGGTCAAACAAGTAATTAAAAATGATAAGTTATATTTTTTCATTGTGTTGTGAATGATGGTTTATTTTTTTGCAAAAGTATTGCATGAATCATTCTTACACAAGTAATTTTTATTCATTCTAAATAAGAATTATTATTTTGATAATTATTTAACCATTATGGTTTTTAATGCGTTTCATAATACTCATTTTTTTACGAACAATTTGGTTTTTTGGTGTATAGGTAAAGAATATTGTTGAAGTAAGATTAGTTTTACTGCGATTTGTGTACTTAACACAAATTGTAAAGTAGTATGAAGAAAGATATTTTCAGTGTATTATAATGAGTGAATCTTAAGGGTAGAATTACGATTTCTTTTTGGACTTTTTATTCTTGCGTCCCCACCACATAATAAAGCCTGTTATGGGTAAACTGGCAGCTAGTAAACTAGTGAAAAAGGCGATTATTTTTCCGGGAAGATTTAAAATTTGTCCCGTGTGAATTCCATAGTTCATTTCGATTAATTTCATTCCAGCACTCTTTTGAGCATATTGCTCTTTTTTAAGTAAAGAAGCATCGTACGGATGAAAATGGTAGTTACTTTGATGATCAAATCGTAAAGAATGAGGATATGCACCAGTAAGAATAGATTGGTTTTTTGCAGTAGGAACCATTACAAAGAACATATTTGCATCGGGTTCAATTTTGAAGGTTTCAGTCATCGCTTTATTCATTGCATGCATAGAAACCTGATTAAATTTTGTAGTATCGATTATAGGAGCTTGTGATTCTTTAGCACGATCGCCACCTAGATTAGCCGTGTAATATAATGTATCAGAAACCCATTCGTAGCTAAAAGTTAAACCTGTAATAGCAATAATAGTTGCAACGGCAGCAATGTAGAAACCAAAAACGTTATGCAAGTCATAATTAACACGACGCCACTTTGCATTCCATTTAATTTTAAAGCTTCGTTTTCGATCACTTTTGCGTTTGGGCCACCATAATAGAATGCCCATAATCATCATAGCAATGAAGATTAGTGTAGAAATGGCAACAATATGCTTGCCTATTTCAGCAGGAAGAAGCAAGTAAAGATGAATATACTCAACAATAATAAAGAAGTCATCTTCCAGTTTTTCAGTGTGTAAATATTCACCTGAGTAAGGATTAAAGTAAACAAAATAAGAGCCATCTTTATTCGTAGAGTAAGCATATGCAGAGCGGTCTCTACCTGCATAAGCAACCATGCTTACGGTACTATTTGGTACAAGGTTTATTGCTTTCTCCTGTAGTACTGTGGGTAAAACATAGGCTTTCTCTTGAGTTTCAACTTTTCTCCAGTCTCGTGTGAGATCCTTTATTTCATCATGAAAACAAAAAATACAGCCTGTAATACTCACTATAAAAACGATAAGCCCGGAGGTAAGTCCGAGCCATCGATGTATAATTTTTACTGTATTTTTAAAAGTCATTCTAGAATTTATAGGTAACGCTCGCCATGAAAGTTCTAGGAGCCTGAACATTTACAGAGTTCAATCCATTAAAGTAAAGTTCATCTGTAAGGTTATTTACTTTTACAGCAATACGATATTCTGGTTGATCATAATAAATAGAAGCGTTAAATACAGTATAGGATGGAAGAACAAACTCTTCGCTTCCTATGAATTGATTATTTAAGTCATAATTACTACGGTTGTACACTAAATTTTTACTCACAGAGTTACCACCTACACCAAGACCTAAACCTTTCATTGCTGTATCTTGTAAACTATAGCTTACCCAGAAATTAATTAATGTTTTTGGACCGGCAGTTTCAGAACGTAAATCATCTAAAGTGATATTGACATCCGAGTATTTACTGTCGTTCATAGAATAACCAACAATTATGTTTAAACCGTTGATAGGCATAGCTACAATTTCAGCTTCAAATCCTTTGCTATACTGTGTTCCATCTTGAATTAGGAAAGCATTATTGTCTGGGTTGTTGCGTACAATATCTTTAACTTTAATGTCATAGTAGCTTAAAGTAGCACTAAGTCTATTTTTGAAAGCGTTGATTTTTATACCACCTTCAATCTGATTTGCTTGCTCTGGTTTGAATGTATCACCATCTTCATCAACGCCAGTCATGTTTCTGAAACTGTTTTGATAATTAGCGAAGATTGAAATTTTATCTTTTACGATTTGGTATACAGCACCGAATTTTGGCGAAATAGCATTTTGTGAATAATTACCAGTAATTGAGTCTAATACTGGACTGTAGTTTCCTTTATTGTCATAATGTGTAAAACGTACAGCTGCCGATACAGATAATTTATCCGTAATGTTTAATATATCAGAAACATAAGCGCTATAAGTTGTGAATGAATTTCTTGATTTATTCTGCATACCATTAATGAAACGTTGGTTTACGTTAGTAACATTAAAGTTATTATATATAGGAGATGGAGCTGTGTAATCTACAATATCGAAATCCGTTTTCGTTGGATTATTCCCACTAGCCATATAACCATAGTTGTACTTACTTTCATTATGGTAAATGTCACCACCTAGTAATAAAGTGTTGTCTAATTTTCCGATTTTAAATTTACCTGTGAAATTTTGTTGGAAATCAACACCATTATCATTGTTGTTCAGGTTGATTGCATTACGAGAGAACGAATGATTGGCTAATAATAACAGCCAAGTTTGAGGCCCTTTTGTTTTGTTAGAATTGGTAGAGAATAATGTTTGGGAAGTCCATTTGTTAGATATTTTGTATTTAATCTCTCCAAAAATATTAACCGTTTTAGTCGACATTACAAATTCATCGGCCATGAAAGAACGTTTGTAATCGTAATCAATATCATCTGCTGAGAAAATACCAGCAGTTGTTGGTTTTCCAAACAATATTTGGTGTGGGGAAGTAGCATCAACATTTGAAATTTCAGCTTCTAATTTAAAACTAAGTTTATCATTTACTTTATAAGAGAATGACGGTGCGAAAAAGAAATTTTTCGAAAATCCATTATCTTGGAATGTATTTGTACTATTATAAGAAGTATTCAAACGGAATAAAGCTGTTTTATCTTCATTTAAAGGAGTGTTGATGTCTGCAGCAATACGGTGGAAACCGTAACTTCCTCCTTGTGCGTTTATTTCCCCATGAAGTGAATCAGTCGGTTGTTTTGTAACGCGATTCATTAAACCACCATAAGAGGTTAATGTATTTCCAAACAAGGTAGCCGAAGGTCCTTTAATTACTTCAATATAGTCAATATTAGCAACGTCAACTCTACTACTAGCGATTTGACCTGCAATACCGTTTCTAACTTGACTTTGTGTTAGAAAACCACGTGAAGTAAAGTTTGCTCCTTGATTGAATTCAGATAGAAGGTAAATCCCTGTAGCATTTTTTAAGGCTTCATTCTGATTGTTAATTACCTGATCGCTGATTAATTCTTTCGTTATTACATGATACGATTGAGGGTTTTCAACTTTTCTAAGCTTTGTACGAGATACGTATTCACTTAATTCTTTTGTGTATTTATTGGTAAGAGTGTCATCTGGTTCTTCAATTGCATTTTCAATAAAGATTTCACTATTATCAGTTGGTTTAACCTTTTCTTTCTCTTTTTCAGAAGTTACTTTTACAGTAAAGTTGATATACAATACGTCACCGTCAATTAAAGTAAGGTTTTTCTCTTGAGAAGAATGACGAGGACTTGACGTTTTAAGGGTATAACTTCCTGGTTTTATATTTATAATTTGGTATTCTCCATAAGCATCAGTTAATGCAGTAAGATTTAATGTGGGGATGGATACTGTGACATTTTCAGCAGCTTCACCATCATTGGTTAGTACTTTTCCTTTTACACTGGCATTTTGCTGCGCAAATCCCATTGCTGTTCCTAAAATTGTGAGACAAGCGATAAAGAATGTTGAAAGATGTTTTTTCATAAGTTAAACTTTTCGGTTTAAGGGTTTTGACAAAAGTATTGTATATATTTTTTTTTAGCAAAAAATCTTAAATTATTCCTAATAAAAGTAATAGTTTAAATTTTAAAAAGATCGCATTTTACCAAAAAATAATAGGGAAAGGCTGTTTTTTTAATATTTGAGAGGTTCTTTTTTGATGGATTGTTCTTGTTAAAGAAGTTTTAATAGAACAAAAAAGAAGAATACATCACATTTCTAGTTTGTAATGCAATTGTATTGGTGTATTTTTGGGAAAAAATTAGTTTCATGCATTTTATTCATCAGTATCAAGAGTTTTTCTTACAGTACTTAGAAAGTCAATCGATAAAAAGAAACCCCAAAAATTTATATGAGCCCATTGAGTACATTCTTTCCTTAGGAGGGAAGCGTATGCGTCCAGTTTTGACGTTGATGGCTGCGGAGATTTTCGATACTCCTTATGAAAAAGCTTTACCTGCGGCGATGGCTGTAGAAGTATTTCATAATTTTTCTTTGGTACATGATGACATTATGGATGATGCTCCTTTGCGAAGAGGAAAAGAAACCGTTCATGAAAAATGGGACTTAAATACTGGAATTCTTTCGGGAGATGCCATGTTGATTTTGGCTTATCAGTATTTTGAACAATACGAACCGCAAATATTTGTGGCTTTGGCAAAGTTGTTTAGTAAAACAGCGCTTGAGGTTTGTGAAGGACAACAATTGGATGTTGATTTTGAAGTTCGAGAAGATGTTGCTATTCCAGAATATCTAAAAATGATCGAATACAAAACAGCAGTTTTAGTAGCCGCAGCGATGGAAATGGGTGCTATTATTGCTAAAACGTCTGAGCAAAATGCTAAACTTATTTATGATTTTGGACTGAATTTAGGAATTGCTTTCCAACTTCAAGATGATTATTTGGATGCTTTTGGAGATCCTGAAACGTTTGGGAAACAAATAGGAGGTGATATTATAGAGAATAAAAAAACCTATTTATATCTAAAAGCTCTTCAAAATGCTACTGTGGCGCAAAAAGATCAATTATTGCATTTATATGGAATTCAACCGGATGATAATACCGATAAGATTAATTCAATAAAAGATATTTTTAATGCGACCGGTGCTTCAGAAGAAACACAAAATGCAATCAAAGAATATACCTATAAAGCCTTTGCTACTTTGGAAGCAATGAATATTGAGGCAGATAGAAAAGAAGTTTTAAAAACTTTTGGTGAAAATTTAATGGGAAGAAAAGTATGATGTTTGTAGCTCCACAAAACACAGATTTCTTATTGGAAGAAGCTGAAAAAGAAGATTTGTATTTAAAATTAATTGAACAGATTAATAAGGATTTTAATTTGGCCAATGAGCCAATTGATTTTCCGATGAGTACACCTCCAAATGAATTGAAAATTCAATTGCACGAGAAAATGTACCGATTGATTCAGTATAAGTTTGCAGAATACCTTAATCTGTTATACATCATTGATGTTCCTGAAGATCAGGTAAAGCAATTGGATGGATCAGACTTGTTGATTTTGTCTGAGCAAGTTTCTTTTTTATTATTGAAAAGAGAATGGCAAAAAGTATGGTTTAGAAATAGACTCTAACAAAAGGCATTAAAGCATCGCTATAAACTGTTTTCTCTTTGTCGTGTAAAACATTGTATCGAGCACCAATTACTACATTTCGGGTGCGGTAACCTGCGCCTAAAAATAAAGCTGTATTCCAGAAATTGTACTTTTCGTCAGTAGTTTGGTACAAGAATTTATAAGTTGTGTTCACGCGAAGTTGTTCTAATTCTGCCGAAAGTTGAATTTCAGGAATTGGATTAAACAAAGCCAAAACACTTCCTCCATATATGATAGAATTGTAATAGTTTTTTTCTTTAGAATAACTTACCTGAGTTCCAATACCCATAGCAAACATCTCATTGAATTCATAAATAGCACTTGGAGCAATCGTTCCACTGAAATATCCGTTACTGCCAAATCCTAATCCTAATCCGCCTCCATATCGTACTTTACTCCAGAAATTCACATTTTCTTGCGAAAATGAAAATGTAGTTGTTAATACTAAAATAACAGTTAGTATTACTTTTGTTGTATTGTTAATGATAAGGCTGTTCATGGTATATTTTATTAAAATTTTATGATATAAATATAGCTAAATAATTACATGCTAGTTCTAAATATTGTATTTTTGCCTAAAATTTTTAACAAAATAGGTCATTAGACAATATTATGGATAGGTTTTCATTTTTAAACGCGGCACATACTGCATTTTTTGCAGATTTATATGATCAATATTTAGAAAATCCAGACAGTGTTGAACCAAGTTGGAGAAGCTTTTTTCAAGGCTTTGACTTCGGAAACGCTTCATATGGTCAAGAAGAGCCAGTAGCTCAATTGACGCAATATGTTTCTGGTGAGGCAGATTGTAGTTTGGTATCTGAGAAACTTCAAAAAGAATTTAAGGTTTTAAATCTTATTGAAGGATATCGTACAAGAGGACACTTATTTACCAAAACTAACCCAGTAAGAGACAGAAGAATTTTTACTCCGTCTTTAAGCCTGGACAACTTCGGACTTTCTGATGCAGACTTAAACACTGTTTTTGATGCAGCTAAAGTAGTAGGGTTACAACCTGCAACTTTACAGAAAATTGTAGAACATTTACGCAATGTATATTGTCAACATATCGGAGTAGAATACATGTACATCCGTGATCCAGAGGTAAGAGAATGGATTCAAGAAAGATTAAGCCAAAATGAAAATTTACCTAAATTTTCTACGGATGAAAAGAAAAACATTCTTTCCAAATTAAATCAGGCCGTTTCGTTTGAAAATTTCTTACATACTAAATATGTAGGACAAAAACGTTTCTCACTTGAAGGAGGAGAGTCAATTATCCCAGGACTAGATGCATTGATTGAAGCAGCCGCTGAAAAAGGTGTAGAGCAGTTTGTAATGGGAATGGCACACAGAGGTCGTTTGAATGTTTTAGCGAATATTTTTGGGAAATCTACACAAGATATTTTCTCGGAATTTGACGGTAAAGATTACGATGATGATGCTCTTTTTGATGGTGACGTTAAATATCACTTAGGATTAACTTCAGACAGAAAAACAAGCTCAGGAAAAAACATTAACCTTAACTTAGCACCAAACCCATCTCACTTAGAGACAGTAGGGGCAGTAGTTGAAGGTATTGCAAGAGCAAAACAAGATAGACATTTTGAAGACGATTTTTCTAAAGTATTGCCTATTGCCGTTCACGGTGATGCTGCAATTGCTGGACAGGGAATTGTGTACGAAATTGTTCAAATGGCCAAATTAGATGGTTATAAAACAGGAGGAACAATCCACTTAGTAATCAATAACCAAGTTGGGTTTACAACGAATTACTTAGATGCACGTTCTTCAACCTATTGTACTGATATTGCTAAAGTAACATTGTCACCAGTATTACACGTAAATGCAGATGATGCGGAAGCAGTAGTACACGCTATGTTGTTTGCATTAGATTATAGAATGAAGTTTGGTGGAGATGTATTTATTGACTTATTAGGATATAGAAAATACGGACACAATGAAGGTGATGAGCCTCGTTTCACTCAACCTAAATTATATAAAATCATTGCACAACACAGTAATGCAAGAGATATTTATGCAGGAAAATTAATTGCCGAAGGCATTATTGATGATCAATATGTGAAGCAATTAGAAGAAAAATATAAAGCAGGTTTAGAAGAAAACTTAGAAGCTTCTCGTAAAAAAGACTTGACAATCATCACTCCATTTATGCAAAATGAATGGGATGGATATGCACAAGCTAGTGATGTAGAAATGCTTCAAAAATTTGATACAACTTTCCCAAAAGAGAAGTTGACTGAAATTGCTAAAGTAATCACGGAACTTCCGACGGATAAAAAATTCATCAATAAAATCCAAAAGCTAGTTAACGATAGAAAAACAATGTTTTTCGAAACGGATAAGTTGGATTGGGCTATGGCTGAGTTATTAGCTTACGGTTCATTATTGACAGAAGGATACGATGTTAGAATTTCTGGACAAGACGTGGAAAGAGGAACATTCTCTCACCGTCATGCAGTAATAAAAGTAGAAGAGTCTGAAGAAGAAGTAGTGCTTTTAACACAGTTGAAAGATCAAAAAGGGAAATTCAATATTTTCAATTCACTATTATCAGAATATGCCGTTGTAGGATTTGATTATGGATATGCATTAGCAAGTCCAAAAACATTAACGATTTGGGAAGCACAATTTGGAGATTTCAGTAATGGAGCACAAATTATGATTGACCAATATATCTCTGCTGCAGAAGATAAATGGAATAACCAAAATGGATTAGTGATGTTGCTTCCTCATGGATATGAAGGACAAGGAGCAGAGCACTCTTCAGCAAGAATGGAGCGTTACTTACAAATGTGTGCAACACATAATATGTATGTAGCTGACTGTACAACGCCAGCAAACTTCTTTCACTTGTTAAGAAGACAAATGAAAACAACATTCAGAAAACCTTTGATTGTATTTACACCAAAGAGTTTATTGCGTCATCCATTAGCAGTTTCTACTGTGGAAGAATTTGCAACTGGAAGTTTCCAAGAAGTTTTGGATGATACTACAGTAAACAAAAAAGACGTTAAGTCATTAGTATTCTGTACAGGTAAATTCTATTATGACTTATTAGCAGAAAGAGAAAACCTAGGAAGAAAAGATGTTGCCTTAGTGCGTATTGAACAATTGTTCCCATTACCAGTAGAACAGTTAAAAGCAATTATTGCACAATATCCAAATGCAGATGATTATGTTTGGGCACAAGAAGAGCCAAGAAACATGGGAGCATACAGCTATATGCTAATGAACTTTACAGAAGTAAAATTAAGAATAGCTTCATTAAAAGCTTATAGTGCACCAGCAGCAGGAAGTAGTACTCGTGCTAAGAAACGTCACGCCGTAGCAATTGCAATGGTTTTTGACAAGAATTTATTTAATTAATATTGTATTTTTGATAATCAGAATATAAACAACACATCATTAAAATTATATACCGATGATTTTAGAAATGAAAGTCCCTTCACCAGGGGAATCAATTACGGAAGTTGAAATTGCAACTTGGTTAGTAAAAGACGGAGATTATGTTGAAAAAGACCAAGCTATTGCTGAGGTTGATTCAGACAAAGCAACATTAGAATTGCCAGCAGAAGCAAGTGGAATTATTACACTTAAAGCAGAAGAAGGTGATGCAGTTGCTGTAGGTCAAGTGGTTTGTTTAATCGATACAAGCGCAGCGAAACCAGACGGTGGAAGTGCTCCTGCTGCACCAGTTGCAGAAGCTCCTAAAAAGGAAGAGCCTAAAAAAGAAGAAGCGCCTAAAGCAGCACCAGCTGCTGAAAAAACGTATGCTTCAGGAACTCCTTCTCCAGCAGCGAAGAAAATATTAGACGAGAAAAACATCAAACCTTCAGACGTTTCTGGTACAGGTAAAGATGGAAGAATCACGAAAGATGATGCTGTAAATGCAGTACCATCAATGGGAACTCCTACAGGAGGAAACCGTGGATCTGAGCGTCAAAAATTATCAATGTTACGTAGAAAAGTAGCTGAGCGTTTAGTAGCTGCTAAAAATGAAACGGCAATGTTAACGACTTTCAACGAAGTAAACATGAGCCCAATCAATGCTGTACGTAACGAGTACAAAGATGCATTCAAAGCGAAACACGGTGGTTTAGGTTTAGGATATATGTCATTCTTTACAAAAGCCGTAACTAGAGCTTTAAAATTATTCCCGGATGTGAATTCAATGATCGATGGTGATCATAAAATTTCATACGATTTCTGTGATATCTCAGTAGCTGTATCTGGTCCTAAAGGATTAATGGTTCCTGTTGTTCGTAATGCAGAAAACTTAACATTCCGTGGTGTTGAATCAGAAATCAAACGTTTGGCTATCCGTGCACGTGATGGACAAATTACAGTAGATGATATGACTGGTGGAACATTCACTATTTCTAATGGTGGTGTATTCGGTAGTATGTTGTCAACTCCAATTATTAACCCTCCTCAATCAGGAATTTTAGGAATGCACAATATTATTGAGCGTCCAATTGCTGTAAATGGAAAAGTTGAAATTCACCCGATGATGTATGTTGCTTTATCATACGACCATAGAATTATTGACGGACGTGAGTCTGTTGGTTTCCTTGTAGCGATAAAAGAAGCATTGGAAAATCCAGTTGAATTATTGATGGATAATAATCCTAAGAAAGCATTAGAACTATAGTTCTTGCATTATAAATAAAAAACCCGCTTTGAGAAAAGCGGGTTTTTTTATGGGTTTATTTCAAGTACAAACAATGATTGTAGTAATCAATAATACCTTTGCCCTGCATGAGAATATCGGCACCAATTATACCGTCTACTGGTTTGGCTTTATATTGTATTAAGGCTGTATTGACATGCGTTAAATCAAAAATAACGAGCGTGAAATCAGTATCAACCCAACGGCCTAATTTTAAGGTGTTGTTGTCGGAAACCTGAGTCATCATTCCTGTGGCACCTGCACCCGCAGCTTTTGTTTTGGAATCGGTAGCCAGCAAATGGAAATGTTCAATACTCTCAAAACTCACACAACTATTCGAAGCTCCAGTGTCCAGAATGAAATTCCCACTGACTCCATTTATTGTCGCTTTAATCAGTAAATGCTTTGTTTTTGAAATTTTGAAATTGATCTTTTTATAACCCTTATCTTTAAGTACCTCTTGTAGAATTTTCATACCAATGAATTATGGAATAGTATAGTAGGATAAAAGTATATTTTTATATCTAAAAAAAAGCATAAAATCACTATTTGTACTGTTTTGTGAACTATTTTTTATCTCCCTGTAATCTTTGTAACTTTGCATTTCAGAAATTAACAAAATGATACTTACAGATACGCATACCCATTTATATAGTGAAGAATTTAATGAAGACCGTGATGCGATGATTCAAAGAGCCATCAATGTAGGTGTGACCCGTTTCTTTATACCAGCAATTGACTCCAGTGCAACACAATCCATGTATGATTTGGAAGCACAATATCCTGAAAATGTTTCTTTGATGAGTGGATTGCATCCTACTTATGTGAAAGAGAATTATTTGGAAGAATTAGAGCATGTGGAAAAACAGTTGGAGGAGCGAAAATTTGTAGCTGTAGGAGAAATTGGGATTGATTTGTATTGGGATAAAACATTTTTAAAAGAGCAACAATTTGCTTTTCAAAAGCAAATACAATTAGCAAAACAATACGGATTACCTATCGTAATTCACTGTCGTGAAGCTTTTGATGAGATTTTTGAAGTATTGGAATTAGAAAAGGGAGAAGACCTATTCGGGATTTTTCATTGCTTTTCTGGAACACATGAACAAGCCTTAAAAGCGATTTCATATAATATGAAATTGGGAATTGGTGGAGTAGTGACCTTTAAAAATGGAAAAATTGATCAATTTATAGGAGAAATAGATTTGAAACATATTGTGCTTGAGACAGATTCGCCTTATCTTGCACCTGTTCCTTTTAGAGGAAAAAGAAATGAAAGCAGTTATATTGTAAATGTAGTCGATAAATTAGCTTCAATTTACAACGTAACTTCAACAGAAATTGCTTCGGAAACCACAGTGAATTCGAAAGCAGTTTTTGGTATTTAACAAAGAATGAACAATGATTTCAATAAAATTTTGTTCATTTGTAACATCCAAAGAAAATATATTTTTAAATGTCAAAATTTGATCAGATTCGCCCATTTTATGATAGCGAAGTAAATGAAGCGATATGTGGTGTAGTCCACAATCCGATGATGAAGGCCATGATGAGTTTTACTTTTCCAGAAGTAGAAGATAATGTTTGGGTTGAACAACTCAAAAAAACGCATTCTATTCGCGATTTTCAAGTGAATTTTATTTACCATTCAGTAATGAAGGTAGTCGAAAAAAGTTCCGATGGATTAACTACTTCAGGTTTTGAAAAATTAGACAATCATACACCTTACCTTTATATCTCGAATCACCGTGATATTATTCTGGATACCTCTTTACTAAACGTATGTTTGTACGAGAAAGGATTAGTCATGACAGCTTCGGCTATTGGTGATAATCTGGTTAAAAAATCATTTTTATATACACTTTCAAAACTGAATCGAAATTTTTTAGTACAACGCGGGTTACCACCTCGTGAATTACTTCAAAGTTCGAAACTCATGTCAGAGTATATTTATCAATTATTAGCGCGTGAAAACCGCTCTGTATGGATTGCACAACGTGAAGGTAGAACGAAAGACGGAAATGATGCAACACATCCTGGTGTTTTAAAAATGCTGGCGATGGCTTCGGATGAAAAAAATCTGATGGACTATTTTAAAAAGATTAAAATTGTTCCGGTATCAATTTCTTACGAATATGATCCAACAGATGCTTTGAAAATGCCACAATTGATCGCAGAAGCAAATGATTTAATCTATATCAAAGAGAAAAATGAAGATTTCATTACACTATTAAGTGGGGTAATGGGGCAGAAAAAACGGATTCATATTCATGTAGGTGATGTTTTGGAAAGTGAATTAGATGGAATTTCTGCGGAATTCAACAACACCAATAAACAAATTCAGGCTTTAGCACAAACTATTGATGATGCGATCCTGAGTAATTATAAGCTTTGGCCAACAAATTATATCGCATACGATATGTACCATAAGACGGATAAATATGCAGATTGTTATACCGATAAGGAAAAACAACTGTTCGTTCGTCGTTTGGAGAAACGAATCGATAAAAATAATGAAGTGGCATTAGAAGGATTTTTACTAATGTATGCTAATCCGGTAATTAATAAACTGAAGTACGAGAATGCAATCTAAAGCCAATATTCTTTTAGTCTATACCGGTGGAACAATTGGTATGATGAAGGACTTTGAAACAGGAGCACTGAAAGCTTTTAATTTTAGTAAACTGTTACAACGAATTCCGGAATTAAAACAATTGGATTGTACGATTGAAACCATTTCTTTTGAAGAACCTATCGATTCATCCAATATGAATCCGGAAGGATGGGTGAAGATAGCCACTATTATAGAAGAAAATTACGAGAAATTTGATGGATTTGTAGTGCTACATGGTTCGGATACGATGTCCTATTCCGCTTCTGCCTTGAGTTTTATGCTCGAGAATGTATCAAAACCAGTAATCTTTACAGGATCTCAGTTGCCTATTGGTGATTTAAGAACAGATGCTAAAGAGAACCTGATTACGGCCATTCAAATTGCTTCATTACAATATAAGAATAAACCAGTAGTTAGTGAAGTATGTCTGTACTTTGAGTATAAATTATACCGAGCTAACCGAACTACAAAAATAAATGCTGAACATTTTAATGCATTCAGCTCTTTAAACTATCCTGCATTAGCCGAATCTGGTGTTCATTTAAAAATCAACGAAGAATTATTACTTCCTAAAGCGAGTAATAAAGCATTCAAAGTCAATAAAGAATTGGACAGTAATGTGGTTATTGTCAAAATATTCCCAGGGATTAATGAAGCCGTACTTAAAGCTATTTTCGGAATCCCGAATTTAAAAGGAATTGTACTGGAAACCTATGGCTCTGGAAATGCACCAACGGAAGAATGGTTTGTCGTATTATTGCGCCAGGCAATTCAAAACGGTTTACACATCATTAATGTAACGCAATGTTCTGGAGGTAGTGTAAGCATGGGGCAATACGAAACGAGCACACAGCTTAAGGAAATAGGCCTTATTTCGGGTAAAGATATTACGACAGAAGCAGCAATTACCAAGTTAATGTATCTTTTAGGACAGCAGGTAGCACCAAATGTATTCAAAACTATATTTGAGACTTCAATTCGTGGAGAATTGTCATAATATAAGTCCATTTATATTTCCATAAATGATATTTTTTTTTGTTCTTTGCACTCTTGTAAAAAAGAACATATTGGAGAGTTGTCCGAGTGGTTTAAGGAGCACGCCTGGAAAGCGTGTATAGGCCAAAAGTTTATCGAGGGTTCGAATCCCTCACTCTCCGCTACCAAAACAAAACCCGACTTATAGTCGGGTTTTGTTGTTTTATTTAAGATGCTTTTATTTCAAAAGATTCGATTCCAAAACAATTTTTCGTACTTCTTGCTCGAAGAAATAAGCAATATCAAAGTTTTCATTGGCTTGATTTTCCATTATTATAACACTGGTGTTACTTTTCGGATAATATAAATTTACGGCTGTAAATCCTTCACGAGGATGGAAACCAGTATGTCCTATCTCTTTGATAGAAGCTTTGTCATTAATTCGCAATCCATAACCATAACCAATAGGTTCATCACCAAATACTGGATGCTGATTAGTAATCGAATAGGTTGTCATTAATTGATAAATAGCAGGTTTGAGCAACTTTCCCTTGTGCAGTTGTTCGTTCCATTTGGCTAGATCGGGAGCCGTAACAATTAAATGGCTTCCAAAATATTGAGCAGGTTCAAAACTGATTTTTTTATTTACAATGAAAGTTCCGTCTTCTTTGATAGTATGCCCTTTTACTAAAAATTTCTGATTTTTATCTGAGGGATAATAACTGTTATTCATGCCACATTTTTTGAATAATGTTGTAACCAATTGATTATAGCTTTTGTGACTTTGTACTTCCAATAGTTCTCCTAATACCGAATAACCTACGTTAGAATAACTAAAATTACTACCCGGAGTAAACTTTAAAGGTTTTTCTAGATTATCACTATTCAAACCCGAAGTATTGTTTAGCAATTGATGCACGGTTATAGTGTCTGCCCAACTGTACCTATAATTTGGTAAATAGGTACGGATTGGTATATGTAAATCAATTGTTCCCTTCTCAACTTCTTGTAAAATTAATGTAGCAGTAATCTGCTTAGCAATTGACATTGTAGAGAAGTTATCAGAAATTTTCAGTACTATTTTTTTATTAAAATCAGCATATCCATAGGCTTTAGCATATTTTGTTTTTCCATTTTGCTGTATAAACACCACACCATTAAAACTTCTGGGATGAGTCGTTTTAGTCAAGCTGTCAATTTTAGCAGAATAATTGTCTTTTTGTTGTGCGAAAGAATAACAAGAAGCAAATAATACAGTCAAACCAATGCATGTAAGTCGAAGGAAATGTTTCATTGAAGATTTAATTTTTTTACAAATATAAAATAACCAATCAATGAGCAATATTAGATGGAATGCTTTTACTCGGATATTTTTCTGTTTTGAGTTGTAATCGAATCCAATTATTTTGCAAATTTCTTAGAGCCCGCAACACAGAGAATTACACCCACTGTGATACCCATCATACCAACGCTCACTTGTTCGTGAAGTAAAGTTGCAGCTAGTGCCAATCCAAAAAAGGGTTGTAATAATTGTAGTTGTCCTACAGCTGCAATCCCACCTTGAGCCAATCCACGATACCAGAATATAAAACCGATTAACATGCTGAATACTGAAATATAACCGAGGCCAAGCCAAGCGGGCATGCCTATTTTTTCAATAGGAGAAGGAAATAGAAAAAACATTATCGGCGCCATAAGTGGTAAGGATAGTACTAATGCCCAAGAGATGACTTGCCAACCACCAAGTGTTTTGGAAAGTTTAGCTCCTTCGGCATAGCCAAGTCCACATAGAATAACGGCCAATAACATTAGAATATCACCAATAGGCGATGCAGTAAGACCTTGTGCAATGGCATAGCCTATAACAAGGGAACTTCCCAGAATAGAGAATAACCAGAATGCTGGACGAGGACGTTCTCCACCACGCATAACACCAAATAATGCCGTGGTAAGGGGTAACATGCCTAGGAAAACAACAGAATGTGCAGAGGTAACATGCTGTAAGGCAAAAGCAGATAATAATGGAAATCCAATGATGACTCCAATAGATACAATGATTAAGGAAGAAAGATGCTGTTTCGTTGGGCGCTTTTCTTTGAAAATTAGGAGTAGACAAAGAGCAAGGATTCCAGCTATGGTGGCACGGGAACCGGTTAAAAATACAGGATTAAGATCCAATACAGCTACTCTAGTTGCAGCTAATGAGCCGCTAAATATCAGTACTCCGATGAATCCATTAATCCAACCATTATTACTATTTTCTATTGATTTACTATTGTCCATTTTGTTATGATTATCAGGTTGTGTGCAAAAGTAGAATGAGAAATACAATAAGCACAGTATCAGTTTTGTGTATTTTAATGGATACAGTTATATTTGTAGTATGAGCAAAGATTTTCTGTATAATAAAATAGCCACTGGAATTGCGGGTCAGATTAGACGAGGGATTTTGAAATCGGGTGACCGATTGCCTTCGGTAAGGATATTGTGTAATGAACATAATATCAGTATGAATACTGCGAAGCGTGTATTTCAGGAATTGGAGGCACAATCATTAATCGATTCGAAACCACAATCAGGTTATTTTGTAAGCCGACAATCGTACTTAAAACTACCACTCCCAGAAGTCAGCCGACCTTCATTGTTAGCCAATAATAATGAACCGGATGAGCTGATTAATAGAGTGTATGCTAACATGGGAAATGACAAGCTCACTCTTTTTTCAATTAGTGCTCCATCAGGAGATTTGTTGCCGTTGGCCAAACTAAAAAAAGAAATGATACAAGCCACACGGGAACTTAGAGAAGGAGGCATATCCTACGAACCCTTGCAAGGTCATGTGAAATTGCGAAGAATGGTTGCCATACGTTCTTTAGCTTGGGGAGGAGATTTACATGAAGATGATCTCATTACGACCAATGGTGCTATGAATGCGGTTTCTCTTTGCTTGATGGCTTTAGGAAAACCGGGAGATACGATTGCAATGGAAAGCCCTTGTTATCCCGGTACGTTACAGTTGGCAGTAAGTCTAGGGTTTAAAGTCTTGGAACTACCAACACATCCTACGACTGGTTTAGAAATCGAAGCATTAAAGGAAGCAATTCCGAAAATTAATCTTTGTTTGTTGGTGCCGAATTTCAACACACCATTGGGATGCTATATGCCTGATGAAAATAAAAAGGAAATTGTAGCTCTTTTGGCTAAAAATAATATTCCACTCATTGAAGATGATATTTATGGTGATCTCTATTTTGGTTCACACCGCCCTAAATGTTGTAAATCATTTGATAAAGAAGGCAATGTTTTATGGTGTAGTTCTGTTTCGAAAACGCTAGCGCCCGGTTACCGTGTGGGATGGGTTGCTCCTGGGAAATATAAAGAAAGAGTATTAAAACTAAAGCTAATCCATTCGATATCTTCAGCGACAATCATACAAGAATCTGTTGCAAACTTCTTGAAAACGGGTAAGTATGAAAATCATATGCGTCAGTTACGTCGAATTTTGCAAAGCAATTATCAAAATTATACCGATGCCATAGCTCAATATTTTCCAGAAGGAACCAAGACGAGTAGACCTCAAGGAGGGCTTGCAATCTGGGTAGAATTTAAAGAAGAAATCGATACTAAAAAACTCTATGAGTTGGCTATAAAACAAAGCATCTGTATTGCCCCTGGGCGAATGTTTACCTTGCAGAATCAATTCAATAATTGTATGAGACTTTGCATTGGTTTAGCATGGTCTGAAGAAATAAAGTTGAAATTAAAACAACTAGGAAATATTGCAAAAACGATTTGATATGAAAAGATTAAAGAGGTTTGCGGCCTACAAATCGTATTACTACACCTTTCCCAATATGGTATTTTCCTTCTTGTAAAAGAATTTCTTTTTCTTCAAGTATTGATATTTCATAGCCTTCAAAGTCGGCTTTTATTTCGGCGATGGAAAATAATAAATCAAGATCTTTTGGACCGCCTACCTTAGGGTCAAGGCGCGTGTATTCTAAATGTTTTTTGCTGAAGGCTTCAAAAATAAGAATACCGCCAGGTTTTAAATAATCATTCAATTTTCTGTGAAAAGAAGATTTTTTATGGGCAGCTACATGAGCATAAATTAATCCAATAGCATCAAAAGATTCCTTTTCAAATTCAAGCTGTTCCAAATCTCCCACAACATAATGAAGTGTAACTTGTTTTTCTTTGGCAAGTTTCAATGCTTTCAGTTTTCCTTCTTCACTTAAATCAAAAGAAGTTACATCCCATCCTAATTGTGCTGCAAATACGCCATTGCGACCTTCACCATCGGCAGGCATTAAGAGGGAGCCTGTGTCTAATTTTTCAAGACATTCTTTGAAAAAAACATTCGGACTTTTTCCATAAGCATAGGCTGAATCATTGTACCGTTCATCCCATCGGTCTTTGTATTCTTCGTCCCAAGTTTTTTCCATGTCTATTGTTTTTGTTTTAATCTATTTAGTATGACAAAGATAATTTCCACAAGAGATTATTGAATAGGACAAAAAGAAAGTTCTATAGGATTTATTTAAAATTCTGTCGAAAGACTTCAGGGGAGTAACCGGTATGTTTTTTAAAGAATCGGATAAAATAAGAAACATCATCGTAACCCAAATTATCGGCGATCTGATTGATTTGATTTGAGGTTGCAAGCAGGTATCTTTTAGCTTCCAATAGAATCTGTTCATTAATCAATTCAGAACAGGTTTTACCAAGGGTAGTTTTTGTAATAGCCGTTAGCTGATAGGTGGATAGATTTAATTTTTCAGTATAGTATGTCACCTCTTTATGATGGTAAAGATGGGTTTCTAAAAGTTGTAAGAAAGCATCAAGACGTTCCTGAGTGTAAAGATTAGTTACGTCGGATGGACTATTGCCCTGTTGACGGATAAGTTCGATAAAGAAAGCACTTAGATTCATTTTTATTACTTCAAGATAGTGCTCTTCTTTGTTGGTGTATTCCTGAAAAGCATAATCCAGTTGCAGTAATAATTTTTGAAACCGATGAGCCTTCACTTTACTGTGATTGATACTGCTTGCTTTGCGCAATGTATTGAAAACGTTGTCCTGCGGCGAATAAAAATCAGTGCTAAATTGAATCAAATAACCAGAACTTCCTGCTTTTAAGATTAGCTGATGTACCTGACCGGGGCGCATAAAGAAAACAGAATGATTTCCAATAGTATAGGGAATGAAATCTATTTCATGACTACCCATTCCTTTTTCCAATACGAGGATATAAAAGAAGTCATGCCGATGGAGTTCCTGCACCATATCGTCACCCTCAAGAAGTATCTTAATATTCCGAATGCTAAAGCTCTCCGAAAAATCAGGTTCTTTTTGAAAAGTGTAAATATGCCGAATCGGAATTTTTTCCATTGCAAAGGAGTTGGTTACAGAAGTTCAATGCAAGACAAATGTAGAAAAAAGGCATATAAAAGAGTAGTGAATAATTGACAGAATTACAATATTAGAACAATTCACTCATTTCTTCTTTTTTAATCACTACTCCCGATTTCAACCTCATATTTAATTCCTGAGTTTGAAAATCGCGATAGATATCGAATTTATGATTACAGTTTTGCATACGGAACCACAAAGATTTTATACCTGCTAATAATCCAGATTGTTTGGTTATTCTGTACACATGGCGCGAACAGGATTCTTTGAAAATACAGATGTTTCTTTTGTTTTCAGGAATTAAAAACCAATACAATCGGATTATGCTTATGAGGAAGAGTTTCATCTGCTAAAAACAACCATTTGTCTATGAATAGTAAAACCAGGTGTTTGCCAAAAACCAAAACAACCACCAGTTGGTTGTACATAGGCTCTTGCGTCTTCAAGACGGATATAATTCCAGCCTTGTGCAGCATAATGATTGATTAATTGTTCTAGGTGCTCTGCAACACTCTCTGAGGTCATCTTGAGCGGGTCAAGAGAAACGGCCAGTTGTACTACTTTATATTCCATACTTAATAATTAGTTCATGTTAGAAAGTGTAAACTTAAGCTGGGATATAATGGTAAACTTACGGATTTCCGTAAAGGCATAAAAAGGAATAATTGAAGTCTATTTAATCACAATACAGAAAATCGCTACTATCGATTTTACCGATGAGTTGTGGTGCATATTCTTTTTTTAAGATGAAAAAATAAGCTTCAAAGTGTGGGTTTTTTTCTCCATTTTTAAGGGTCTTATTATCCTTGTCTACTTCAATAACTAGAGTGTTCTTCTCCTCCTGAAAAGCGATGCAATACTTTAATATTCTATCGTTGGTCTCCCAGGTGTAGACATCGGTTTTCTCAATGAATTTGCCTTCTGTTTTTATGGCTTTACCATATTTAGTATTGAGGTATTGAATAAATTCGTTAGCATCTTTCTGATCAATATATCCCATTAATCCATTAATGATAGCTACTTTTTGATCCAGTGTTGTGAGTATATTTAGGGCTTGAAAAGTATATTTCCCATACGTAGCCAGGGTATCAAAATTGGAGTAATTTTTTCTATTATAGACTATCCAGCGGGGTACTTTGTCTTTCTCAAAACTTAGATCTGAGAAAACATCATATTTTGTAAACAAGGTGTCTTTCTTGATTAATTGTACTTTTTTTTCAAGACCGAGATTGTTATGGATTGGAATTTCGTAATACTCTGGATTATTCTTTAGGATGTACTTTTTAGGATAAAAAGTAGCGACATTTAAATCAAAACTAAATTGTTCCAAATCCAATGGACTTTTGCCATATACGTTAGGTTGTTGTCCGTAACAATTGGAAAAGGCAAATAAGAGAATTACAATTTTGATTGTTTTCATGGCGCCTACAGTATTTATTTGTTGAGGTGTAATTTCATGCCTTCGTGTGAAGCTTTAAATCCGAGTTTTTCATAAAAATGCAAAGCCTCTGGACGCTCTTTATCTGTGGTTAGTTGGATTATATGCGCTCCACGTTCTTTGGCTCTTTTTATTGCCCATTGAAAGAATAGAGCACCATAACCTTTTCCACGATCTTCACTTCGAATTCGAACGGCTTCAATCTGGGCACGTATTCCACCTTGATAAGTTAGGTATTGCAAAAAACTCAATTGTAGTGTTCCAATGATTTCATGATTTCCATTTTCAACAACGATTAATTCTTGATTAGCATCATTCTTGATTCGGTCAAATGCTATAGCATAAACTTCTGGAAGCGGAATACGAAAATCTTCTCGTTGTTGTCCCAGTTTATCATCCGATAGCATTTTTACAATTTCGGGAACATCTTCTTTATGGGCCTTTCTAAATTTCATGGATATTTAGAGTTTTATTCTTCTCCGATTTGCTGTTGCATTTCCAAGGTAAAGTGGTAATTTTCTTCGGTAGGAACTACTTTGCGACTTACTTGTTCGAAATCATCATATTCGGTCCATAGGAAAGGGAAGAAAGAAAAGCTTTGATTACCATTCAGACTCTGTACATCGCTTTTCCAGTTTTTCCATTTGAAGGTTTCATAGAATTTTTGAATGTCTCCACTCAAAGCCCAGTTCAGAAAATCTGAATAACTACAGTCTAAACTTTCCCATTCTAAGGTATCTTGTGGTAAATAATAAATATCGCCAATCTCCTCACCAATACCACCGGCATTAATAGCAAAATAACCACCTATGGCATCGTCAGCAACGAGCATGTAGGGAGGTTGAGTTCCATTGTCTTTAAATGTTTTTCCGTTATTCCATTCCATGAGTCCTCTATCAAGTCTTGAATGTCCAGATCCTAAAATACGAATCCATCCATGATCGATTAATATTCCTCCAGTTTCATAGATTATGGCACCCATAGGGGAGCGTGTAGAAATTTGTGCGTGTACTAATTCTTTTTCTGCTCTGGCAGTATCTTTGGGTAATACTTCATATTGATTTTGGGCTTCATTAAGCCATTCTTGTACTAATTCCCAACCTGGTTCTTCGGTATTGATTAATTCGTGTAATTGTTTCATGTAATTTGGGCTTTGTAATTTTAGCAAACTCAAATATACAAAAGTTGATTGGCGGATTACACAACATAAAGATGAAATTAATGTATTGTTTAAGTACTTAATGCGGTTATTTCGGCTCTTTTGGCCTGTTGAATATGACGTTCGTTATGATAAATTACAAATCGAAAGGTATCTCCTAATTTAAGTTTGAGCAAAGATGTAATACTAATACTGGTTTTTGTTTTGTTCAGGCTGATGGATTTGGATTGATGGAGCAAGGTCAACATTCTGTTTTGTTGTGCAATGAAAAGATCCAATATGGTCTGATTTAATCGTTCATTGTTGGGGTTCATATTTTTAAAGGTTTTCATTTTGTTTAGTTTTGCTTTGGGTAACATACTGTTTGCAAAATAATTTCCTAGAATACCAGTTTTAAAATCCGTTTCAGCTTTTGTTTTGCTGACACGAATACGCTGTTCTATTTCGGGTAAATAGAAGTTCCCGTATAAATTCAAATGTCCTAAACATTCTAATATACTCCAGCTTTCGGGAGTTGCTTTATAATTGAGTTCTTGTAGTGGCCTTCCTTTTAGATGTTCGGCATAGCCAATGTGTTTCTGGACAGTTGCTGTTAAATCGGAAATTAAAGAATTGGATTGTATTTTCATTTTATTTTTTTACTCAAATTTCAGGGATTAAAACGATCTAAATATTGATTGAAGTCAAGATTTTTTATTCTTATTCAAAATCAATGAAAGGTGGATGATTATCAATACAATGTTTACTCTTGTAGAACGTATAAAATAAAAAAACACCCAATATATCGGGTGTTTTTTTAGATCTAAAAGAATTTTTATTATCTGATTTGATGCCTAAATAGTAGAATTTAAAATCAATTATTCTCACCAACGTTATCCCAATCATTTTCTTTATTGAAAATCCATTTTAATGCTTTTCTTCTTCCAAAGATTTTTCTTTCGTAGAGTTTGGGTACTCTACCATGTGTTCGTTCATCTTTGCAGTACCAATGCAGTCGGTGATAAAAATCTAACATAGTATAAATACCAGTTTCAGATCGCATTTCTTTTAATTTATCTAGTTTACAATTGTCTTGAGATAAGTTGGGCAATAGCATCGCCATATTGTCTCCAATAAGTTCTTCATCATCGAGTTTATCAATCATTTTTGTGACCCACATTAACGTCCACAATGATTCAATGTAACTGCGTAATAAATTAATCTCTAATGAACTTAAATGGATGTTCTTTTTACTCAATAGTTGATGTTCTACAGTAGAAAGATATTGGGATAGATCGTGTTGGTGAATCCATTCTTTGACAATAGATGTTGGCTTGTTGAAGACAATGTTAATCAAAGCATTCATAACCGACATTCTACCTTTAATTTCTTTTAAGGTTCTTATTGTTGGAGTTTCCAAAACAGGTAGCCAATCGTTAACACGGTAGCCTTTCTGTTTGATAATATTATCATTGATAAGTTTAATACGGTATTTTAGCTCTTCTGTCATAGGGATAACTATTTTAAAGTACAAAAGTCTATATAGTAAATTAAAGGGAATACCATGATAAGTCTTATAAACACTATAATAAGGCTAAATTCAAGGTGTTAAAGGAAAAGGGAGGTCTGGATTATGTTTCTTTTTTGTTTGAGACAAGAACCGAAGAAATCACTAATAATGAATTTTGGTATATCGAGAAGTGGATGTGTAATTTTCAGACAAATTTAATGAAGATAAATGGACAAGGTATAATGAATCCTGTAACAGAAAATAATCTGGAATTAGAGGTTTGTGAAGAAAATAGGCAAACTATATAGAAATTAAGAAAGTCATAGACTAAGTTTTATAACCCTATATAAGCCCCATTCAAGGCGAATGCCAAATTCTTGCGGGTTATAAATCATTAGGATGGAACGAGCAAAAGGGGTATTCCTTCTGGGGAATTAAAAATTCAGTAGTTCATAAATACCGGGAGATTTCCAAGTGATTACCTGAAAAGGAAAGGTGATTTTTCCCTGCTCTTTTAAATCTAAAAGTACTTCCGATGGTGCCCAACCTAATCCATAGGAAAACAATACATTGATGTGGGCCAATTGCGAAAGGATATTAATCTGTTGTACTTCATTAGGGCATGAAATAGTATATTGTTCTCCCTCTTTTATGAATCCTATTTTGAGTAGATCTGTATCATTTTTAGCACCTCGAACTTCTGCTACGATGCGGGTGGGTTCAACAATAGTAATTAAAATCATGTTGGTCATTAGGCTTCGAGTATTTTGGGGATAATTAATTGTTCACGTAATTCTAGTTTGGCATTTTTAGCATTTTGCCAACCTATATGACTTATATTAGCCGACATTGGGATTGATTTATAAATGGTACTGATTTTCTTCGCATATTTTTTAATGGTGTCCAATACATATTTTGGATCATGATTCACTTGTCCACCTATAGTGTTGGCCAATTGTAGTAAGGCATGTCCAATCGTAATACGATTTTCAATTAATGCTATTTTATTAGGTCCACTGATGCTATGGAGTTCCAAAAATTCATTGAAATGACTATCCAAATCATCATCACTTCCATCATCTTCCCAATCACAAATCATACAGATTTCATAATGTCCTTTTGAGCTGATGGTGGGATAACTACAGCCCGAACAGGTAACAAATGGAAGTTTGTTTTCATGGACATAAGCCTCAAATTGTTCTCGTTTTATCGCGAAATCATTTAGTATTTCCTGACCTATTGCGGAGTGATGAGATGGATTACTATTTTTTGCCATGTGTAAGTTCTTGTTTGATTCGATTTATAATTTTTCTGCCCATGTATTGTGTTAGTTTTTTATGAGAGATTCTGTAATACTCATTCCAGTAACTCGCCATACGGCTTTCCGTTTGCTGCCAGTATTTGGGATTTTCTGTAATAAATCGAATATAATTTGGGAGCGTTTTTTCTGTAATTTGTAGGTGAATTATGTCCAGAATTTCAATAACATATTCACCTAATAGTTGAAACACAAAAGGGGTAATAAAATAGTCTGTTTTGCCTATTAATTTTTCTAACTGCTGTTGGCGTACAAAACCATTGCTATGGCGTAAATAAAGACAGCGCAATATCGTTTGCTGTAGTTCCGTTAAATCATTTCCCATAGTTTCTGTTGGGATAATAAAATACAGCCGTCCGGGAATAATTAATGATTCACCATTTAATACTACAGCCTGTTCGACGGTAGGGTGAATGTCAAAATTTTTATCCCATAAAAAATCGACCACAACTTCTACTTCCTGCTTTAAAGTGGAAGGAAAAGAATGGATGATTTTCTGTTTATTTATCTCGAGTATTTGAGGAGTTAATGTCATATTTATTGACTTACAATCTGGTGATCGAAAATGGTAAAAAGAGTAGTACCATTTTCAGTACTTAGCGACCAAGGAAGCTCAAGGTTAATAGTCGCTATTTTTCTACCTAAAGCGTCCATTCTTCGATTTGTAATCTGACCGGCTATAAAACCCATTTTTGGATAGTTACTATTTATATCTAAATTTTCTCGGATGACTATATATTTTTTGTCAATGATAGACCACTCTTTTTCATTTACATCATAGAATATACAGCGTACCCAACCTGGTTGGCTATCATCTGTATATTCTATTATTTTCACTTTAATCCTTTCCATAAAATTTTTAGAAAACCCTTTTTTAGGAGTTCTAAATTTTTCTAATGGTATTATTTTTCCAATAGTGGAATAAGGTGTTCCCAGTTTAATTGTCGGGCGAAATCTAAAGCAGTTTTTCCGGCATTGGTTTTTAGTGTAGGGTCGGCATTAAATTGTAGTAAAATAGCAATTGATGTTTTGTTGCCGGCAATAGTTTCACGATGTAAAAGAGTGTAGCCATCTTCATCCTGAGTACTGACTTCTTGAGGATATTCGTTTAAAAATTCTTTAAAACTACTTTCCATATTAATACTCATCGGATGTTCGATCAAATTTTCTGGTTTTTCTTTTTGGTTGAAAGCCACCAAAATATCATTGTAATCACCAAAGTCTAATCCCCATGTTTCATCATGTTCTTTACGCTCTGCAGGATCCATTTCTGAACGCATGGATTGAATGGTAAATCCACCATAGGTTTTACTATCAGAAGAGAATAACCAGTCACTAATTTGGCTTAGGGGAACTTCAACAAAATCACCATTTTCAACATTGTCTAATTCGTTAGGATCATTGATTAAAATCCCACTAACGATATCACCGTCAAATCCTACTTCATTAATCCACATGTGTTCTACAATAGGTTCAGACATGCCTTCTACTTCTTGCATGAAAGCGACTTTTACGCAAGCTAAGTCCAATGCAGGTACAATTCTGCGGAATTCCCAGTTCATTTCTCTCCAGAAATATTTAAAAGTTTCTTGTGCCTTTTGAAAAGCTTTAATCATTTCAGGATTGTCACTTTTGCTATAAAAAATGGTGTTGTCATTCATAATTGAATTCTTTAATTAGTTTTAGGGATTTTTTATGTACAATTTCAATAACAGCAAAACAAACTGTGAATACAGGGTTCTGAAATTAAAATGCAGACTAATTTACTAAACTTTTTTTAGGTGTATATTCAGAATTCAATATTTTAAAGAATAATAATATAAAATTATTTTTCCTCCATTTCTTGATTTATTTTCTCAAACGTATCAATTATTCCATTGAGTTTAAGTTGTTGTTTTTGGATTGTTTTTGGGCGAATGTAAAACCAGTTCAGAGCGATCCAAGCCAATGTCAAAGCGTATGCAGAAATTGCCCAGAACGGAGTCATTTTTGCTGTATATTCATAAAGATAAAGACTAATCCCAATGGACAGTAGAATAAAGTAAAAGTTTAATAAGGTAGATTGTATAAATTGTTGTTTGGTTTTGAGTGCCTGTAAATTTTTTAAGTAATCTACATTATTCTGACTTTCATCAATGGACTTTAAGAGTGGAAGGAGTTGATTTTGAAATACAATAAAAATTACCATTGCCAAAATCACCAATATGATTCCTATTTTGGTAGTCCATAGTTGAGGTTGATAATAGGCCCAGATGAAGATAATGAACGCCGTCGTTACGATTAATAATAGATTGGTTAGGATTACCTTTCTAAAATTACTTTTTTGAATTTGCTTTACTTTGGCCATCAATTCCGTTAGGTTGGGTAGTGTTGTGGGTTGTTTCACCCATAAATCTTTGAAGTTGATATTATTGTCCATTTTCTTTGAATTTTTGTGTTAACCGTTCTTTTATTCGGTGGATTTTCACGCGTACATTGGCTTCAGATAATCCTGTAATATGCGCTATTTCAGCCTGTTTTACATCCTCAAGTTCTAGTGAAATAACGATACGATCTATTTCAGGCAATTCGACTATACATTGATATAAAAATTGAATTTGAGGTTCAATATCGAGTTGTTTTTCATCTTCTGCTAAGTTGGTCGGTAACGATGTATTATTATTCCGTTTGTTTTTTTCAATTTGACGTAAACAATTATTGGTTGCGATTCTAAAAATCCAAGTTCCAATATTGGATTCATTGCGGAATTTGGGTAATTGTTGCCATACGGTAATGAATACTTCCTGCGTCATATCCTGTGCCTGAGCATGATCGTTTATGTATCCCATGCATAAACGGAATATCTTTTGCCAATAGGTTTTATAGAGTTCTTCAAAAACCATTATTTCGTTTTTAAAAAATTATTCAGTTGGCCATCATACCATTCTGGATCGTCATACATAATGAAATGCAGTCCTTTATTTGCATATTCTAATTGGGCTGTTTTTAAATTTTTATACTGATCCTCAATCGCGGTTTTAATATTCTTGAAATTAGCTTCCAACAATATCAAAGCAGGACATTGAATGTTTTGAATGGATTCTCGCAAGTCGGTATTTGAAAAGTCACAATACATTTCGGCAAAGGTTTTTCGATCGGATTTCAATCCCCAATTTACAACTAATTCTTGTTTTGTAGTATCGGCTAGAAGTTGTGGAATGGTTGCTTTTTGCATTTGCAAAAATTGTTCATCTGTAATGGTTGTTAATTGAGTAACAATTGAACTACAATCATTTTTTTCTTTTGCTTTAAAAGTAGGATTCATCAAGGCAGGTAAACAAGGAAGGGCATCGACGACAATAATTTTTTCAATTAATTCTGGGTAATCGGAAGCAAGCGCAAGTGCAAATCCACCACCCATACTGTGTCCAATAATGATTGGTTTTTTTATTTTATTGGCTTTGATGTAATTGGCAATCGCCGTTTCCCAGCTTTTAAAGCTTGCATTGGCTTGTGGAGGAATACCAGCAAACCCAGCCATTGTTAAAGTGTAACAAGTGTAGTCTTTCTCTAATTTGGATTTTGTTTCATCCCAAACAGCTCCTGAACTGGCAAATCCAGGAATGAAAATAATGGATTGATTTCCTTTCCCTGTAATTTTTACCTCAAATGGATTATTTGATGTTTGCGCTTTGGTATAATTTGAAAAATTAAGAAGTAAGATTACAAGCGTAATTTTTAAGTTGGTTAGCGTTTTCATGAAGTTATTTTTTAAAGTTCGTCTTTTAGATACGCAGAGATCTAAAATGTTACAGGTTCTAAAAAATAATTTTAAACGAATATTTTAATTGGAGTGAAAAATCTTTGTTTTTAAGGTGATAGTATGATGTTTTCTGATGTAAGACTAAGGTTGTCGAGTATATAAATTACAGTTTTTTATCGTTCGGTCATTCCCAATGAATAGTAGAGCGGCATGATAAGTATAATAGGAATGGTCAAGAATTAGATTATTTTCTTCATTTAGTGTCAATCGAACTTTATTTACTTTAAAACCACCATAGATTAAGGGAACATTTTTTATTTTAAAATTGGAATTTTTTAGATAAACATATCCGTCTTTTTTGATTTTGTATTTAACCGAAATACTATCGATTGTGTTTTTATTCTTTTGAAGAAAAAAAGTAAGCCGTTTGTTTGTTTTTACTTTAATTTTTACAGAATAATCAGAAGGGTTTTTTTGAACTGTTTTTTGAAATTCAGGATCCAATTCTTTTAAAGCATTGAAAATTGTATATCGATTTAATGCATTGTTCTCAATGGGACGATCTCCATAATTATTGATTTGTTGAGTGCCTATTGTAGGATGAATGGTATAAATACCTTCAAGTGTATTGAGATTATGAGCGGTGATTTTTATGTTCTTATCTAATGCTATTTTTTTATTGAATGTAGCACAACTGGATAAAAAGATAGAGAACACTGTTAAAAAGAATATTTTTTTTATGCTCATAACCTAATGTTTTAGTACTCGTTATCTGCCCCAAAGTTTTTAACAGTATAAAATAAATTTATTCCCATTGATAGGACAGCGCCCTTACAATATTGGCAATGGCATCTTCTTTTAACTCGTAATGATTTCGAATGAAATTCTGACTGGCTTTACAACCTAGAATTAAATCGGAGAATTTCCAAATATCATCCGATCCTGCTTTGGTCCATATTTCATTGAAGATGGATTTTTTCTCGTCGTCCAATTCTGGATTTGTAATAATATATTCTTGAAAGGTCCAAGGTTGAGACCAATTATTAAAAGTAGTGATGATTTGTTCTAGTGTTTTCATACGTATTGTTTTATCCGCGATATCCGATACCTTTTTTTCTACTCTCATAGTGATGACAAGAATAAATTTCCTGTACCATTTCAAAATCAGAGGTTAGTCCTTCATATTCGCTTTTGTCTTTTACTTTAAGATAATTTTCTTTTTGATTTACATAACAGCGCATCGTACCAAAACTGGATTGTCCATAGATACTATAATCTCCATACATGCAGCCGTAGCAGTTTTTGAAATTATATTGACCCTCAAATTGTTTATGGATAACATCCAATGCGATTTCGATGACATCTCCTGCACCTTCAAAAAGCTTACCATTAATTGTTAAACTTACTTTGATTTGTTCAAAGTCAAGTCCGCCTTGTGGTTTTGGCCTTGTATTTCCAATGAAACATTCAATAGTTAAGTCAGTACTGAAAGTTAGATTCGTTGAATGCTCAATTAGATTTTGAGGAACTATAATTTTAAAATAACAATTGCAAAGTGTTTCCTGAATAATGTTCGTTCCATACATTAAAGTAGATAAGAATGTAAATCGAGCAATTTGTTCGGAAGTGTATTTTTCTTGTTCCAATAAAACTAGATCGGTAAACTCGGAACCTTTAAAGTTTACGCCATCAATTTCTACCGATAAATTACGGAAATCATTTTCTAGGCTAATGATAACCGAGCCAAAATCGTCTTTATAGATACCTGAATAATGCATGATTTCCAACTTAAATTTAAATAATTATGCTTTAAACTCTTGTCTTACTTTTTCCAATAATTCTTCTTCTTCATCGGTATCAGCATCAACTTGTGTAACCAATGTCCAGAATCGTTCCTGTGTTTTGATTTTGTCAAAAGCATTACTGTTCTCCAGACGAACCATTACTTTTCGTAAGCTGTTTAAATAACCGGCTTCAAATTCATCCATAAAATCGTAATCCTCGGTATCCATGGCTTGCTCAAATGCAGTTTGAATAGTATCATATTGATTATCCCAAAGTTCTGCGATTTGGTCTATATCCTCTTCCATTAATTCATTCGTCCAATCGGGTGGGTAGTATTCTTCTTTGCGTAAATTGATACCTGTACTGGTATCAAAACTCAACGAAATATTTCCGCTTACACAATTGAAAGCAAAAGCCCCAAAGACCTTCTTTTTATAATCTTCAGATTGTGCGATACAATCGAGTGATTGCGATGTTAATTCAAACACAATATTTTCAAAGTTGTATTTTTCTTCAAATTCTTTCCAATTCATACGTATAAGATTCTGGTGTAGGTAAGTTTATATTTTGTTTTCTTAATTGAGTTTTATTCTTTAATTCCTAGTTAGGAAAGCTAGTTTTTGAGAATTAATTCTTTAATTGTTTTGCCCGTAAAGACTAAATGTCCCTCAGGTATTTTATGATCCAAATAATTAGCCCATAGCGCAGAAACCCATTGATTGTTATCGAGATTCAATAGATGTGAAGCAATCAAATCAAAATCATCGGAGATATAAGAAGATAAATCAGAGGAATTTGTTTTTGAAAAAGTATACAGAAAGATTTCTTTTCGAAAAGTATCTATTAATTCTAGATCTTCTTTATCCTGTTTGGGAGTCATACTTTTGGTTTCATTGTAAGCATTCATCCATTTTTTAGAGAAATCATCTGTATCTCGACTATCAAGAATATCATCAATAGAATCGTCATCTAGTACAGGAAGGATATGTTGTAATGATTTTAAAAATAAATCACCTAATTTCTGAATAGCAAGTATCATTTCTTTTTTGGCTTTGATTTCGTAACCTCTTTATAAGCACATTCTAAAGCATCTACAATTAATTCTTTTCGAATATTATGAATATCAATATAGGTCCACCCTTTTTGTCCCCAATTATTATCTACAGGGTAAATGGCTTTATCGTAAGAGCAGAATTGGGTTTGATCTTCCAAAGAAAATTTAAGGCAAGCTTTGGCTTTATCCACTTCGAGCGAAGCAAATATTTTTCCGTTTATACGAAATGAAGTTGCCTCAAAATGAGGAAGCTCCACCACATTGGCAAACGAAAGGGCTAATTCACGAAAATTTTCTGTATCAACCATAATTGTATTTTCTCTACAGCAAGTTATACTCAAATATAAAGAAAAACCACATATAGAAATGCTTTTACGACTGCATCGACGAAATAATTTTCTCGCGATGATTCAATCCCCATTGTACTAAGGTTTCTGTAACAGGTAAAACGGTTTTTCCATATTCCGTAATAGCATAAGCCACCGTAATTGGTTTTGTTTCCTGAACGGTTCGGCTGACCAATAAGTTGGTTTCTAATTCTTTTAATTCTTTGCTGAGCATTTTTGCTGAGATTCCTCCAATTTCACGCTGTAGTTTTTTGAAATGGATTGTTTGGTGATTCCGATTCGTTAAAAAACGTAAAATCATCAGTTTCCATTTTCCGCCCAATACATCCAGACTGTCGCGCATTGCAAATAATTCTTCGGTACAATTCGCTTCTCTGATCACACCATTTTCTATGATTTTTGCCATAATAGTTTCATTGAGGTAACTAGTTACCATTAGTTAACTAGTAGCAAATGTATACCATAATTAAAATACTTTTACTTAATAAAACGATAAAAATGAAAGCCATTATATTAAACGATACAGGAGATTTACAAGAAACTATTGTAGCTCTTCCAAAACCTAATTCCAATGAGATTCTGATAAAAATTATGGCTGCTGGATTTAACCCAATAGATTACCAAATGCGCGAAAATGAATTGGAACGAAAGCTACTACATTCCCCCATATTGGGCAGAGAACTATCAGGAATAGTCATTGAAATAGGGAGTGAGGTTAAAGATTTCAAAATAGGAGATACTGTATTCTGTGGATCGGGAAGTATGGGATCGAATGGAACATATACGGAGTATATTGCTGTTCCTGAAATGATTGTTGCCCACAAACCTACTGTAATTTCTTTTGAGCAAGCTGCAGGAATTCCATCAGTTGGGTTAACAGCTTTGCAGCTTTACAATAGAATGCAATTAAAGGCTACTGATACTCTTTTTATTGCAGGTGCGGCAGGTGGCGTAGGAGCAATGTTAGTTAAAATATTGCTGGCTAATAAATTTCACCATTTTGTAGTTACAGCAGGAAATGAGGAAAGCATAAAATCACTGAAAGAAATAGGTCTTACTGCACAACAAATCATCAATTATAAAAAGGAAGATGTTCTAGTAGAAAGCATAAGTCGAAACAATGATAAGAAATTCGATTATGTAGTGGATTTGGTTGGGAATACTATGGCAGAAATCGCTGCCGAATTAGTGAAATTGAATGGAACCTATCTCGATGTAACAGCTTTGTCTACTGTGGAATCTAGAGAAATTCTATTCAATAAAGGAGCTGTTATTATGAATATTTCCAATTATGCATATGCTAAGGATAAAGAATATAGCTATTATAAAAATGGATTATTAGAAGTCGCTCGGTTAATAGAAAGTGAACAGATTGCTGCTCCTGCAATTGAAATTATAGGAACGCTAACAATTGAAACTATTGAAAAAGCCCATGAGATGTTGCGTCAAAATAGGACCCATGGAAGAAAATTAATTATGCAAATACAAAACATATAACACACGATGAGAACTATACCCAGAAGAGTTGTTACAGGAATTAAAGACGGGAAATCTATTATTGAGAAAGATGAAATTGTAAGTAATGTTTCAGAGGATTTTCCGGGATTAATTATCTCCGATATTTGGAGTACGGATACTATGCCAGCAAATTTGAAAGAGGAAAAAATCATTTCCAATACTCCATTTCCTAATACGCCTAAAAATGGGACTTACTTTCGCTATGTACAAATTCCACCAGATAAAGAGCTAGGAATTGAAGCCCTTGTTGGTCAACCACATCCTTTGATGCATCAAACAGAGACTTTAGATTATATTATTATTCTTTCAGGAGAAATATATTTAATTGTTGAAGAAGGGGAAACACTATTAAAAGCAGGAGATATTGTAATCCAACGCGGTACAAATCATGCTTGGAGCAATCGCTCAAAGGTACCTTGCATCCAATTGGCGGTTTTAATTGATGCAAAACAATAGAGCAGCGTGATTAAGGATAATAGTGTTTTGTTTTTTGTAATGATTTGAATTTCAGTTTTTTGATTTGGAAAGAGATAATTCGATACTTTTTTGGATAGGCTTAAAAAAATGAATACATTTAAGAGAGATTTTATAAATCAATGATATGCCAAGAGGTGGCATCAATATTGTATGAATAAGATGAATTAATAATAAAAAGATATTCAGATGAAAAAAACAATTTTGTCCGCTATGGTTTTAGCCTTGATGGTTTTTACCACTTCATGTACAAAGAACAAAGAGAAAGAAGAGACTGTTAAACCACAAACAGAAGAAGTGGTGGACATGCATACTTCCGAAAATTCGTTGGATTGGGCTGGAACGTATGTAGGTGTATTACCTTGTGCAGATTGTGAAGGAATTAAAACTTCAATTACTTTGCAAGACGATAAAACCTTCGAAGAAACATCTGAATATTTGGGGAAAAAATCAAATTTCAAAGAAAAAGGAACTTTTGAGTGGGATAAAACAGGAAGCATAGTTACACTGAAATATAAAGACACTCAGCATTCGTATAAGGTTGCAGAAGGAAGTATTATCCTATTGGATCAGGAAGGAAAAGAAATTTCTGGTGATCTAGCAAAGAATTATATTCTGAATAAAGTAAATTAATCCCTAAACATTTATCATATGCGAAAATTAGTCTTTAGTATTGCGTTGCTATCTATCGGTAGCCTTGTCTCTTGTAATCAACCCGTGAAAGAGAAAAAAGAAGATTTGAAAGAAACACCACAGGCAGTTAACAAAGAAGTGCCTTTTGTTATAGCAAAAAATTATTTTGTGAAGAATAATTACCAAGGTAAAGATTCAACAGAAGTGAAAAAAATTAGTTCACAAGCAGAATTTGATGTAGTATTTGGTGCAGCAGCATTAATGGGAAAAGAGGGTAAACCAACTCCAATTGATTTTAGCAAGCAGCATGCCATTGCAGTTATTCATCCTGTAACAGATAAAGCAACGAGCCTGGATGCACCAACATTATCTACTAATGGAACTACACTTGATTTTTCTTATCAACTAAAAGTGGGAGAAAAACAATCGTATTCAATTCATCCTTACTTATTGTTAGTCGTGGATAACGAATACCAAGGAGATATTGTAACTACAGTAAAATAAAGACATGATATAATAATCTAAAAAAGCCCGTTTTTGAAACGGGCTTTTTTATTGCCGATTAATTATTTTTTCAGTCCCTGTGATATTATATTTGTTTCTCTAAAATAGCATATTCAATACATGGAAAATCAAAAGACATTCAGGACAAGAACGGGATTTTGTCACATCTTTCCCGATAAAATTGTTTTAACCAGAAAACAGGAGATTGATGATTTATCCAAAATAAAAACGGGCACTACAATCTATAGTACACTGGTTATTTATGGTTTTATAGTGCTTTGGTTATTGTATTCTGCCTATATCAATTATCAAGAAGGAAAAAGTGTAATATTATTTTTAAAATTACTAGTCGCTGTCTTTTTAATTTATTCGATTGTTCGAAGCTTCAATAATTCAACAACGCCAATTATTGAACGTAAAAAAGTCAAAAGTGTAAAATTCCATGATGCAAAACCAGGATTGACACGAGCTTATTTTGAAGTGTTTTTTGAAGATGAGAAAAGAAATGTAAAAAAACGTCTGATTCTGCTTCCAGGTTCATTAAGCAAGGGAGATGTTGAAACGAAGAAAGCAGTTAAGATCATGAGGGAGGAAAAGTTGTATCCCAAGGGGTAAAGAATCCTGAATTATCGTTACTTTTATAGGATTACATTTTTAGTTACTTGTTAAAACGAAATATTATGGCTTGGAATCCGGAAACCTACAATAAGTTTAAAGCAGAACGTTTTGCCCCTTTTTATGATGTATTGGCTTTAGTTAAGATTAAACCCAATATGGATGTTATCGATTTAGGATGTGGAACAGGAGAACTCACGGAAAAATTAGCAAATACTTTACCTAATGCTAAAATGTTAGGTGTAGACTCTTCTAAGGAAATGCTAGAAGATGCCCGTGCTTTTGCAAGTGATGCCCTTAAATTTGAGCAAAGAACGATTGAGGAACAACTTACAACAAACCAAAAGTGGGATTTGATCTTTTCCAATGCTGCCATACAATGGGTAGATAATCATGAAACCTTACTTCCGGAAATAATAAATACATTGAAACCGAATGGACAACTTGCTATTCAGATTCCGTCCCAAAATGATAATATCCTCAATCAGATTCTTCTGGAATTAGTACAAGAAGAACCTTATCAATCCGGATTGAAAGGATGGAAGCGTAGTTCACCCGTATTAAGCTTGGATGAATATGCACAAATTTTCTTTGAAAATGGATGTAAGGATATGACACTTTATGAGAAAATTTATCCCTTGATTGTTCCAAATCAGGATGAACTTTATAATTTTATCTCAGGGTCATCCTTGGTGCCTTATTTTGAGCGTATGAATGGTACAATAAAAGAAAATTTCATAACAGAATTTAAAAATCGCATTCATAAACGATTTCCTAAAAAGCCCGTACTTTATGCTTTTAAACGAATAATAATGGAAGCTCGATTCTAGTATATTATAGTAAAATAAAAAGCTATCCATTTGGATAGCTTTTTTTATAAGGTGTTGTATAGTGTTGTTTGGAAATTATGTGGTTTAGTGTGGTATTGTATGCTTTAATAAAGGTATTTTTATATCATAAGTTTACAATTTTAGTATATAAGTCTTCCGTTTTATCAAGGTTCATTTTTTTTCGTACCCGGTATTTTTTTGCTTCGATAGAGCGTATTGAACTGTTGGTAAATCGTGCAATTTCCTTCGTTGTATAACGCAATTTAATATAACTACACAGTTCAATTTCTGTTTGGATTAACAATGGGTAGTTCGTGTTTAATTTGTCAACAAATAAAGGGAAAAGGGTGTTGAATTTATAAATGAATGAAGAATGATTCGTTTCAGCAAGCGCGGTTAGTTCTTTGAATTGATTTGAGGTAATGTTTTTAGCTTGGCTTAAAGTTTTTAATCGCTCTTCAGAATAAATATATTTCTTATAATATTTTGATAATAATAATTCCTTTCGGTAAATAAGGTAAATATTAATTATCACTCCACAAATAACCGATAACTTGGTTAAGAATAATGTTTTAATTTGATGACTTTCACTGCACTTTGGTTCGTAAAACAAGGTGTAATCTGTCACGTGATTGACATAACATTCCAAAAGAATCAGCCCAAAAATTAATAATACTTCTTTATAATCATCAGTAAGATCAAATAGAAAAGGAATGGCAAAAATTAGTGGAATATAAAGAAATTCTACTCCAGAGTTTACGCCACAAAATGAGCCAAAAAAGAAGATTATTAATGAGCAGGTGATGAAAAATAAAACATGAAAAATCTTTAAAAGTTTTTTCTTGGAAAAAAGAGCTAGAAACATACAGTCTGCAAAAATAAAACTACCAATAGTTAATATTTTGCATTCCCTAAAGATGTCCCATATGCTAAAAATGATTGCATTTATAACAATGGTAATTATGTATATGTTTATGAGTTTTATGAATTCAGATTGAATATCATTTTTAGCATCCGCGACTCCGGAGTGCAAGATTTCTGTAAAATGTTGTTTAATTTTCATGATTAATTTTTTATAAAATTCCATTTAAGTAAACCTTGGACAAATTCGTATAGAATGAGCCATATGGGTTACTTTTTTGTTGAGTAAAGACTAGTGATGTGAAAACGTGAGTGTAAAAAAACGATCTAAATAAAGTAAAATAGAGACTTTACAAAATTATGCATTTGAAGTGTGTACCTTAACGCTCATAGCTACCTATAAGTACATATAACTACGCATTTTCAAAATTTTGCAAGGGAAAAACCATAATAAAAACACTTTACCATGATTCTTTTCTTTTACAGAAAATAGAAATTAATTTACTCTATGCGCATTCTTTTGCTCTAAAAAAAATATCAATGTAGACGTGAAAAATTCACTGGATGTATCATCCCGAAAAACAATATAAATTGATTCAACAACTCAAAATATTGAATGAGCATTTGGTTGAATTGTTTTGTTGGTTTTTGAGACTTTACTTTTTTGGAACTCTATAAACTGGATCATTCTTAAAGTTGCATTTAGAAGAATATGATTAGAAGATAAAACCCAAATTGATAAAACAGTTTTTATTTGTTAAAGTGCTAAAAATACGTTTTTACAATGTTACTAGTAGTAGGTAAAGTTTAATACAGTTGATAGTGTAGTGATCATAATTTTCATTTTAATTAAGGGTTTTGTTAGACTTTTCAGATTGAGGAAATTTTAATGCTAAAATTGTTGGGGGGAGGGGGAGAGAAATCATACGGAGGAGGTTTATTGTATGATATGGATAGAAAATTATTAACACACGTTTAGTGGGCAGAGTTTTCTGTTTAAAAAATGTTAATATTAATGATGTAAGAGTCATTTAAAGCATAATTTAATAAGATTAATACCCTATAGGTTTTATAGTCTATTACGTGAGGCAAAATATATAAATAAGGAATATGTTGTTATCTAAATTACTGTAATCCTTTCTTTTGCGGTGCAAATGTAAAACTGTTAAAGGAATTAAGCAATACATAAATGATTATAAAATTATAAATATTCGCTTTTTGTGAACATATCACAAAATAGTCAGTATGTGTGTTATTATTTGATAAATTTATTGTTTTTGTAAGAAACAAAACACTTTTTTTGAGTAAATATCCTTAATGTATTAAATATATAGTAAATAGTTAACTATTTATGTGGGTTTTTATAAGAACTTCTGTTTTTAAAATCCTATCCCAACCATTTTCAGTCATTATTTACTTTATCTACAGTATTCAAAATGACATTATACCTTCACTATTGATATCAATTATAGCTATAAAAGAGGCTACTTTTTTGATTCTGATTACGCGTTAAAAAAAATAAAAAATATATTCATTCCATACTAATTTTAGTTAAAAAGGGCTTTTTTAGTAGCACTATATCGTTTTCGTTACCCCATTTTTCTTGAAAATTTTCACAAAATCACTCACAAATAATATACTTGTACACAATACACTTTATTTAAAATCCTGATTATCAGTTTGTTGAAATTATTTTTTAATGTAAGTAGTATTGTGAGGTTCATTTTTAAAAAGCAAATGAGCTTTATATGAATTTTACTCCGAGTAAAAATAACATCATTAAAGTTTCTTATGAGTAATAAAAATGAATTAAAATGGTAAGTATGAACAAAAAATTATTTTCATTGTGCTTAATGTTTGGTGGATTATCCACCTATGCACAAGTAGGGGTGGGAACACCTCTACCAGACAGTAGAGCTCAATTAGATGTAGTTGCATCAGATAGAGGGGTACTTATTCCTAGGGTGCAATTAAAGAGTATTAAGAGAATGGACCCTATTACAAACAATGGCTCACTCCCGAATAGTCTTTTAGTATTCAATGAGGCAACCGCTGGAGTAGCTCCAGAAAATGTAATTCCAGGATACTACTATTGGTATGATAACAGATGGAATCGAGTATTAATTTCTGGAGAGGTAGCGTCTTCGGCCTCAGGAGGAGGAAATGTAGTATACAATCCGATAACAAATCTGTTTACCTATATTAATAGTAGTGGGAATCCGCAAGAAATTAGTTTTCACGATATCGTAGTAGCCAACGAAACCTTAACCACTTTGGTTAATAATGGTAGTGGTACTTATGTATATACTAGTGAAAACAATACTGCGACAACTATAGATGTAGTAGGAGATGTTGTAAGTAATATTTCAACAATTTTGAATAACCCAAGTTTTGTAACAGAACTTACTCAGGTTATAAAAAATAATGAAACGCTAACATCTTTAGCGTATGACCCAACAGCGAATGCTTTAATCTACACCGATGAAAACGGTGTTGCAAATCCATTGAATTTGGTTGATGTAGTGGGGAACTCAGAAACACTGACTTCACTAACATATAATTTGACTGCAAATGCATTAACGTATACAGATGAAAATGGTCTGGCTACTGTAATCAATTTACATAGCTCAGTGGATGGAGAACCACAAATAATAACAACATTAGTGAATAATGGTAGTGGAACTTACACATATAATACCGTTACTACAATCGATGTTGCTGGAGATGTTGTAAATAATGCGACAACGATTTTAAACAATCCAGCTTATTTAACTGAGCTTACAAACATTATCAAAAACAATCAAACGTTAACTTCTTTAGTATATAATCAAGGTGCAAATACGTTGACCTATAAAGATGAGAAAGAAGAATCTCATGTTTTGAATTTGGTTGATTTAATTGGCAATGCATAAAGCTTAACAAGTTTAGTATACAATGCGGCAGCAAATTCCTTAACCTATAAGGATGAAAAAGGCGAATCTACTGTAATTAGTTTACTAGATTTAGCAGGAGAGCCACAGAAAGTTACCACTTTAGTTAATAACAGTAACGGTACTTATACCTATACAAGTGAGGACGATACAGTTACTACAATTGATATAGCGGGAGAAGTTGTAAATAATGCAACAACGATTTTAAACAATCCAGCCTATTTATCAGAGCTTACGAATATCATTAAAAACAATCAAACACTAACTTCATTAGTATACAATCAAGGCGCAAATACCTTGACGTATAAAGATGAGAAAGGCGAATCACATACCTTAAACTTAGTTGATTTAATTGGTAATGCAGAAAGCTTAACAAGTTTAGTATACAATACAACTGCAAATTCCTTAACGTATAAGGATGAAAATGGTTTGGCTACAGTAATCAATTTAAATAGTTCAGTAGCAGGAGAACCAGAAACAATCACAACATTGGCTAACAATGGGAATGGTACCTATACGTATACAAGCGAAAACAATACAGTTACGACAATCGATGTAGCAGGAGAAGTTGTGAATCATGCTACAACTATTTTAACTAATCCGACTTATTTGACGGAGTTAACAAATGTCATCAAAAACAATGAGACGTTAACGAAGTTAGTATACGATCCTTCAGGTAATACGCTAACGTATACAGATGAAAAAAACATGTCAAATACAATTAATTTATTGGACCTAGTAGATAAAGCAGAGACTTTAACAAAACTAGAGATCAATGAAGAAGCAGGGACATTAGATTATAAAGATGAAAAAGAAGTAGTTCATACTTTGGATTTAGGAGCAGTAATCAAAGAACCTTGGAATAGTTCAACAACACATGTTGGAGCTACATCAAATACAGAAAACATTTACACACAAGGATGGGTAGGAATTGGATTTAAAAAACCATCAGATGCATCCAATGAAATGTTACGTGTTAATGGAGCAATTTCAACAGTGAATACCTATTATGCAGATTATGTATTTGAAGACTATTATGAAGGTTTTTCTGAAATTAAAGAAACTTATAAATTTAAAAAACTAGCGGAAGTGGACGAATACATCAAGACAAATAAACACTTACCAGGAATTACTCCAATCAATGAATTAGAAAAAACAAATGAAGGATACTCGTTTAACGTTTCGGAATTATCGATTCAGTTACTAGAGAAAACTGAAGAGTTGTATCTACACATCATTGAACAAGATAAAGAACTTGCAGCTAAGAATAAAGCAGTAGAATTATTGCAAGAAGCTACAAAATCAATGAGTATACGTTTGGAAAAATTAGAAAAATTAATGCTAGAAAAAAAATAAGTAGGTTAAGTGGTTTGCATTGAGCCATATCCTATTCTGGAGCAATGCAAACCACATTTTTAATTCTTAACAAAATAAAAAATCATGAAACAAATATATCAAATGCAAAAAATTGTCTTGGCAATAGTATTTAGTCTCTTGACTTGTTGCGGGGTTTTTGCACAATCAAAAAGCACGAAAATAAAAGATGGAACAGTAAGTTCAGGACCATCTCACGCTAAGCCGGGTGCTATTTTTGAACTAGAAAGTAATAACAAAGGAATGTTAATGTCGCGATTAACAAAAGCACAACGTGATGCAATACCAGCGGAGAATTTAACCAATGGATTATTAATTTTTAATACTACATCAGGTTGTTTTGATTATTGGACAGCACCACAAGATGCTTGGATGAGTATTTGTGGATCTGCCCCTCCGGCTACAATTTCGATTTCTTCAACACAATGTTCGGGAATGGTTGAAGGCGGAACATATATGCAAGGTAGACCATTAAATTTATCAAATTATTTTACAATACCGATTACGGTAACCCAACCAGGATCATATACAATTTCAGCGACAACAACCAATGGATATTATTTTGGTGCTACTGGTGCTTTCCCAAATGCGGGATCCTACACTTTAAATTTACAAGGAGCAGGTACACCAAATAGTGGATATTTGGACGGTGAAATAGGAGATGAAATTACAGTTACTTTGAATGGGATGGAAAGCCCATGTAAACCACACCTTTTTGTAGAAAAAGGAAGCATAGATTATATCGTGAATTGTGGAGAATTACACCCACAAGGAAGTTACTATATTGGAATTCCATTAGCAACGAGCAACAAATTATCAATTACAGTTAATGCACTAAGCACAGGTTACTGGAGCATCAATACGAATGCTGTAAATGGATATTCTTTTAGTGGTTCAGGAGAATTTACAACGACTGGATTACAAACAATAGAAGTTTATGGAACAGGAACACCAATCGCATCAGGAGTAAATACTTTTACTTTAACGTCTAACGCATTAACATCTGGAGGAGGAACATGCTATAGCATTCCTGTTAAAGTAGAAGCTATTAGCTATGCAATGGATTGTGTAACGGCAACTCAACAAGGTGATTATACAATAAATGTCGGGTTATCACCAAATAACACAATTACATTACCAGTGAATGTAGTAGCAACCGGAGAAACAACAATAACTACAGAGGTTGTAAATGGAATTTCGTTTACATCAGGACCAGTATTATTTACAGCATTAGGTCAGCAAATGGTAACCTTGGTTGGTTCTGGAATGCCAACAGCATCAGGTGTAACATCACTTAAAGTAACAGGTACACCAGGAGCAGTCACTACATGTATGGTAGATGTAAATATCGAAGGAGAAAATGTAGCCTACTATATGAATTGTGGAAGTATTACTATAGAAGGTAATTACGCACCAGGTGTTGGAATGGACAATTCGAATACGATAACAGTTCCGGTTAATGTTGTAGCGATTGGAGATTACACAATTACATCCAATGCTGTAAATGGAGTTATATTCTCAGCAACAGGAAGATTCAATTCTACAGGAAACCAGAATGTTGTATTACATGCATCAGGAGTCCCTACAGGAGCAGGATCTCATGTATATACAATTTCATCAAATAGCACAATAAGTAGTGGTACTTGTACTACAAAAGCAATAATTTTCGTATTCCGTAAAATAAAACTACTTGGACTTGGAAAAGGAGTTTTCCAACCAGGATCAGCGTCAGGATATGATACTGCCCGTGGATTAATAACTTCACCAAACAACTTTGGTACAAACGGAACGGTTGCAGTAGAGGGAGTTACGATAATCGATGGTGGATTTAATCAAGGTCTAGCCTTGAGAGATTTAATCAATACGAACAATATTGATATCATTGTACTTGGATACAGCTATGAACCAGACCCAATTTCAAGAGGTATCTTAAATGACTTCGTGAAAAACAAAAAAGGAGTACTGATTCATGGTCAAGAAGGAGATGATGAAGGAACAGCAGAACTTTTAAATACAATTTGTGGATCATATACTGTAGTAATTGAATTACCAGGAATATTAGGTTCATCAGAATATTACCTGAATCCGATTGCGCATTTAGAAGATCCAGTTATCAATGGTCCTTTTGGTGACTTGAAAGGAAAAATGATGGGAAGTGATGGTAGAAGACCTTATTTCGTAAAAGGTTTACCTGCAAATACAATAGCTTTAGCGGTGAATAAATACAATCCGACTTTAGTAATTGCATTCAAACACAAAACATTAGGGTATTTCTATACAGGAAATGCAGGATGGATTGCTGGAAATGAGTCAAATTCCGACAACAATGTTTATCCAGCTAAGATGGCATCAGATAGAACACCAATGCCAAAACCATATTATGAATCAACTGAAGTACATAATAGTGCTATGTATGCCAATACAATGGCTTGGGCAATTAAATATGTACAACAGAATACAGTATCAACTTATTTAGTTCCTTAATTAAGCATGATATAAAAAAGCACCTCTCTTATGAGAGCTCATAATTGAGGTGTTTTTTACTTCATAATCAAGTAATTACAACGCTTACGTTCGCGAAGCAGCATTCATGTTATAATAAAAAGTGACTACAGTTAAGGATAACAGTTAAAAAAATTAAGTTATGACCAAAATGTACATAAGTGCAATTGTTTTATCATTACTTGTAATGGATAAACTTGCCGCACAAACAGTAAATACAGGAGAATTAGTAGTCCTGACTGGGACCCAGTTTTCTACCGTATCCGACTTTAATAATAAACCCACAGGAGATTTTGTAAATGATGGAAAATTCCTTGTATATGCCAATTATAATAATGACGGATTAGTAACCTATACTCCCGCAATAGTTACAGGACTAACCCATTTTAAAGGACTTTCAGGCGCTCAAACCATTTCGGGTTCTGCATGGAGTGATTTCCATAATATACAATTTGAAAATGCGACAACGCAACCCGCTTTTTTATTATCTGGAGACATTAAAGTAAGAGGTAATTCCAATTTCAATTCTGGAATCGTTGCCAATGATGATTTAGGAGGAGCCTTTGTTTTTGAATCTAATGCTACCCACGAAAACACGAATAACGACAGTTACGTAGACGGAATAGTAGAACGCAAAGGGAAAAATCAATTTCAGTTCCCTATAGGATCAGCTAATTTTTTCAGACCCTTGGCAATTGGTCAAACCAATTTGGCGAATAATGTGTTTAAAAGTAGATACCTATTGGAAAACTCAAATACACTTTACCCACACCATCAAAAATATTTGCTAATCAACTTGATTGATGATGCTGAGTATTGGGAATTAAAAAGTAATCAGACTACGGTAAATGTGCCTTTAACCTTAACCTGGAATTCCGACACAACACCTATTGCAATTACTGCTGGTGATGCACAAAGCTCTATTGCGATTGTACGATGGGATGTTAATGAATCAAAGTGGAAATATTATTCTACAGCAATCGATTTGAATCAGCAAACTGCTACAGCCTTAGTCGATAAAGATGGGATTTTTACTTTAGGACGAATAAAAGTAGCCAGTGTTCTTCCTAGTGATATTGTAGTTTACAATGCCGTATCACCAAATGGAGATGGACTGAATGACTATTTCCACATCAGTGGACTAGAATCTGCGCCAGATAATTCATTAATGATTTTCAATAGATGGGGAAACCAAGTATATGAAACCAAAGGATATGGAGTAAATGGAAACTGGTTTAGAGGAATAGCCGAAGGAAAAGGAGAAAAACAACTCCCTTCAGGAACCTATTTCTATGTTCTTAAATATAAAATGGCAGATGGAACCGACAAAGATAAAGTAGGCTATCTATACATTGACTAAATAAAAAAGTAAACAAAAAGCACTTTCTTTTTTCAGAATTTCAGAATAAAAATTTTTAAAAATCATAAAGCAAAAAAAGATAAAAAGATGAAAAAAATATTAATTGCACTATTATTTGTTTGCTACGCACAATCGTATGGCCAGCAAGATGTGCAATACACTCAGTATATGTATAATACGATCAATGTGAATCCCGCCTATGCAGGATCACGGGAAGTAATGAGTATTTTTGGAATGCACCGTACCCAATGGGTCGGATTAGATGGAGCGCCAGTAACAAACACAGCCTCCATACACGCACCGTTAAATGATACAAAAATTGGATTAGGACTATCCATAATCAGTGACCGAATTGGACCCTCAAGAGAAAATGATATATCAGTAGATTTTTCGTATACACTAGACCTTGAAAACGATTTTAAACTAGCCTTTGGATTAAAAGCTACAGCAAATCTATTCAGTATCGATTATACAAAATTGAATATCTATACTCCAACAGATACTCGATTCCAGTACAATATCAACAATAAGTTTTCTCCAAATATAGGAGCAGGAGTATACCTATACTCTGAAAATTCGTATATCGGATTCTCAATCCCGAATATGTTGGAAACCAAACATTATGATAAAAAATCTGGACAAGATGCAGCCAGTTATGTTTCAACAGATCGATTACATTATTACCTTATAGCAGGTCATGTTTTTGATGTTAATGATGAGTTCAAATTCAAACCAACATTATTAACGAAAATGGTACAAGGTGCCCCACTGCAAGTAGATTTATCTGCTAACGTTTTATTTCAGGAAAAATTCTCTGCGGGTGTTGCTTACCGCTGGAATGCTGCAATGAGTGCGATGGTAGGGTACCAAGTATCAGACTCGTGGTTCATAGGATATTCATATGATGCCGAATCAACAAAGCTAGCCAATTATAATTCCGGATCACATGAACTGTTCCTACGATTTGAGCTTTTTGAGAACTACGATAGAATCGTTTCACCACGCTATTTCTAATTATTAAAAACGAATTCTTATGACAACTAAAATACTCTTTTTTTTACTGCTTGGTATCACGACTGCCTATGCTCAGGAAGGAGAAATTAAATCGGCAGATAAAAAGTATGAGCAATTTGCTTACATCGATGCCATAAAGACCTATGAACGAGTAGCAGAAAAAGGGTATAAATCAGTCGATTTGTTCCAGAAATTAGGAAATGCATACTATTTTAATAGTGAATTAGACAAAGCCGAAAAATGGTATACCGCTCTTTTTGCCCTAAATCAGTCCATACCTGTTGAATATTATTACCGCTATGCTCAAAGTTTAAAACGAGTAGGAGAATATAAAAAAGCAGATGAAATTATGAATCAATTTTTACAGAAATCATCATTAGATATTCGAGCACAATTATACAATCAACAAAAAGATTACCTCAAAGTAATTCAGGAAAACTCTGGAAGATATACAATTAAAGAAGCCGGAATTAATTCCGAATACTCAGACTATGGTGCCAGTATAACCGGTAACCAACTTGTTTTTACATCATCCAGAGACATTGCCGGATTATTTAGAAAAACAGACAAATGGAATAACCAGTTCTTTACGAATTTGTATAGTTCCAAAATAAATACAGACGGAAGTTTAAATAAACCGGAAAAATTTCAGGGAGAGGTAACAACAAAATACCATGAATCCACTCCAGTTTTCACAAAAGATGGGATGACAATGTACTTTACCCGAAATAATTATTTGCATAGAAAGAAGCAGAAAAGTAAAGACAAAACAGTGCTTTTAAAGATATATAAAGCAGTTCTGAAAGATAATCAATGGACAGAAGTTATAGAATTACCGTTTAATTCGAATGAATACAGTACAGCTCATCCCGCTTTAAGTTCAGATGAAAAAATGTTGTATTTCGCTTCAAATATGCCCGGGACAAAAGGAGAGTCAGATTTATTTCGTGTGAAGATTTTTGCGAATGGAAATTATGGAAAACCAGAAAATTTAGGAGATAAAATTAATACAGAGGGAAAAGAAACATTTCCTTTTCTTTCTGCAGATGATGAACTCTATTTTGCATCCGACGGTCATCCAGGATTAGGAGGATTAGATGTTTTTGTTTCACCATTGGAAAAAGACGATACCTATCAAAAAGTATTTAATGTAGGACAACCAATCAATAGTAATAGTGATGATTTTGCTTTCTTAATTGATAGTAAATCCAAAAATGGTTTCTTCTCCACAAATAGAGCAGGAACAATTGGGTACGATGATATCTATAAACTACATGAAAAGCAACCCTTACATTTTAAATGTGAACAATTAATCAGCGGAATAATTACCGATGTGGATTCCAAAGAACAATTAGAAGGAGCACAAGTAGTATTATACGATGCCAATTTTAATAAAATTATTGAAACGGTAACTGATGAAAGAGGGGAATTTGCTTTTGAAGCAGAATGTGAATACAATTACTACATAAGAGTTTTAAGTAAAGAATATGAAACGAAAGAAGTAAATGTTGTTACGCCTAAACTATCTGGAGAAACAATGGTAAATATCCAATTGGATAAGAAAATCAAATCGGTAACTATGGGAGACGATCTTGCTAAAATCTTTGGAATTAAGATTATCTATTTTGATTTCAATAAATCGGACATCAGATCAGATGCGGCATTGGATTTAGAAAAGATAATTACAGTCATGAAAGAATATCCAAAAATGAAAATTGATATCCGTTCCCACACCGATAGTAGAGCGAGCACTCGATACAATGAACGATTATCCGATAAGCGAGCAAAATCGACTATGGCTTATATGATTAAGAATGGAGTTGATAAAAATCAACTTACTGCCAAAGGATATGGAGAATCTCAACTGGTAAATGATTGCAGTGATACTGTAGATTGTACAGAAGAACAACATCAAGCGAATAGACGAAGTGAGTTTATTATTACAGCGATGGAATAAAACATAAGTGTAGAAAGATTCAGGTGAAAATAAAGTAACCTGAGTTTTTACTACAGTACAAATGAAGTTTGGATTACAAAAATAAAGAGTACAAAACCGAAAGATTGTGGAGAATACAATATTAGTGCATGATACCAGTCGCTTCTTTTACCGTCATTTTAAAAGAGAATATTCGACGTATTCATTCGAATATTTTTCAGGAGAGGAAGATCACCAAAAGGAATATTTCGAACAATTTAAATTAATGATTTTTATTATGGGAAGCCCAATTGAAATGATTGATTTTTTTAAAATATACAATAAAAATATACCTATAATTTTTTGCTGTCCTTTTGAAAAACATTTTTTCCTGAGAAAGCAAGAAATGGAATTAATAGGGGAGAATATCAAATTAGTAGATGTTTCAGGAACCAAAATAGAGCTTAAAAAACAATTAAAGCCCTATTTCGAAACATGTAATGATTAATAGTAAGATAGAGTTTTTTGAGTTAGTTTTTTTTTTTGATAGCTGCAATCACCTACCACGTTAGCACATTTGATTAGGATGCTAACGTGTAGGATTGTAGTTCACGATATGAAAAGAGAAACGCTAAATTCTTGTCTTGAAAAAATAGAATAAAACCAAGTTTTAGGAAGTTACTTGGTTGGTGAATGCTACAGTTTCTATTGCATTGATTTTGACATCAGATTGATGCGTAGAACTGTAGTAATTCATTTTAAAGGTTATTAGAAAATAAAATTTAAGAAAGTTTGTGAGTGCTACAGTTCCTATTACGTAGGTTTATTCAAATGCCAGGCCAATGTGTAGGACTGTAGTGGCTCATAACAAAAATATAATGTTGTTCATTTTTGAGAGTTGTGAACGCTGTAGTTCCATGGCGTTAGTTTCTAAAACTAACGCTTAGGGATGCAGTATAGTAAAAGTAGTTTCATTTAAAATTAAAGGCCAAGAGCCACAAAATCAAAATAATTATGGAGTTTTTCTTGACAGTAGTGAATACAGTAATCTGTATTTTAGGGATTATCTATCTTTTTTATATGCTAGAAATATATAAAGGTAAACGCAATAAAAAATAAGTTGGTTTAGGTAACCCCCGCATAAATTTATAACCCTTGCGGAAATCGATCCCCTACTAAATTCAGCTCAATACCATGTTCTAAATAAGCTTTTAACCCAGCTAGAACTAGAGTGAAGCCTTCAGTAGAATTTCGAACTTCAGTTACAATCTCTTCCGTATTTCCTTTAAAACCACTGTTTAAGACACTCACGAAGGTTTTGGAATTACCCAAGGATTTGAAGTTCCATTCTACGGAGGCTTTTTCTTTTGAATTTGCCCATTCAATAAGGATTGTTTCATTTGGAACAATCGATTTGACGGTTAATGCAGTAGAGTGATTGTACATTTCCCAAGTCCATATAATTTCTTTTCCCTCCTCTAATTTTCCAGTGCTTTTGGTAAACCAAAAATGAGTGGTAATCTCAGGATTAATAAATGCTTCAAATACCTCATCGATTGGTTTTCGAATGAGCATAGCAGCTTCGGCAGTAAAGTTGTTTTGTGAAGACATAGTAATCGTTTTATAAGTAATATAAAAATAAACAATAAAAAGTTAGCTTTGTGATATACTAAACTTATAAAATGAAAGCACCTGTAAATCTTGCAACCCATATCCAGAAGTTTGTAGTACTGAATGAAGAAGAAATTCAGCAGGTACAAACCTTTTTTGCGGCAGTACAGGTAAAGAAAAAAGAATACATCTTAGAAGAAGGAACAATCTGTAAAAACAATTACTTTGTTGAAAAAGGATGCTTGCGGATGTTTTTCAGAAATGAGAAAGGAGTAGAGCAAACAACCCAATTTGCCATTGAAAACTGGTGGATTTCTGACTATATGAGTTTCACGATGCAAAGTCCGGCAACCTTCAGTATACAAGCAGTAGAACATTCGGAGATTATATCAATTAGTATAGAAAAACTAGAAGAAATGTTTCTACAAGTTCCAAAAATGGAACGCTATTTTAGAGCAGTCTATCAGAAAACAACTGCGGCCAATCAAATCCGGATGAAATACCTGTATGAATTTTCCCGAGAAGAACAATACCGACATTTCAGTACCAGCTTCCCAGAATTTATCCAACGGATACCTCAATACATGCTAGCGTCCTATCTCGGATTTACACCAGAATATTTGAGTGAAATACGAAAAAAACAACCCTAATTTGATTTCTTAAACCAGTTTAAGTTTTCAGATATTCTTAATTACGACCTTTGATAAACACTAAAAGAAGTAATCATGAGTAATAGAATCAACATTGCGGAAACAGATGCAGAAGCTTATAAAGCTATGCTTGGACTTGAGAAATATTTGTCAACGACTCAATTGACATCAACCCACAAAGAGCTTATAAAAATAAGAGCCTCTCAGATTAATGGTTGTGCTTTTTGCATTAATATGCATACAAAAGACGCTCGTAAATATGGAGAAACAGAACAACGTATTTATTTATTAAATGCATGGCGTGAAACCACACTATTTACCAAAGAAGAAGAAGCGATATTAGCCCTGACAGAAGAAGTTACATTGATTAACCAACACGTTTCGGATGCGACCTATAAAGCAGCTGCAACTCTATTTGATGAAAAATATTTAGCTCAGATTATTATGGCTATTGTTGTTATTAATGCTTGGAATCGAATTGCAATCACAACACAACTACCTGTCGAATAATAAGTGATCATTATACAAACAAAAACACACTCCTCGGAGTGTGTTTCTTATTTAAGCCCTTTTCTTCTTTGCCTTTTTATCGGCTTTCCATTCATCAATACTGTAAGGGCCCGAACCAAAATAAGCAATCATTAATGCACCACCTATAATACTCATGTTTTTCATAAAGGTGAGCGATTCAAGTTGATGCAACATCGGATCATCAATTTTCCAGAAACTGTTAATAATCAAACTAACAGGAATCAGGAAAATGATAACGATCCAAGCACCCCATTTAGCCATGAAACCAAACAAGATACTGAGTGTTCCAACGAGTTGTAGTATTCCGGCAAAAGGAATCAGTATAAAAGCGAGAGGGACGCCCTTAATTTCTGCCTGATACACATAATCCGATGAAAACATGACTATAGAGGAATACATGAAAATTAAGCTGAATAAAATCCGGCCGATTAGTGGTATATATTTCATAATGTAATGTTTTTGGTAAATGCAAATGAATTACAATTTGTAATCCATTTACATTGGTGATGTTCTATAAAATTAAGATTTTATCATCGGAAAATGATGGTCACATTCGTGCCTATTTTGGTTGAAAAAAGGCTTTAAATGTTAAAGAATAGCCTTTTAATAAAATATAAGAATTGAATAATGATTATATTTATAGGATTGAAAATAAAGCAAACTTGAATACAGATACGATAAAGGAACATACTATAAGGGAAATGGTCAATGTGTTAGGTGATTCGCCACAATCGGAGCAATTACACGTATACATCGATCAGAAAGGAACAAGTGAAATACCTTTTGCTTACCCTTTCCGTTCTAATAATTATTCGGTGCTTTTAATTCTTTCTGGAACCATGAAAATCCAATTGAATCTGGTGACCTATACACTGAAACCAAATGATTTGATTGTAACATTTCCAAAAACAGTACTTCATATTCTAGAAATAGAAGAACAAACACAAATGATAGCAGTAAGCTTTACCCTCGAGTTTGTCCATCAGAATAGTTTTAGAAGAAATGAAATAAATGCCTTTGATTTTTTTACCTCCAAATTTGCTTCAAAACTCCATCTTAACAATAAAGAACTAGTAAACATTGTTGCCTTATCACAGGTATTAATGGAGAAAAACTTGAACAGAAATCCATCATTATTTGGTAATGAAGTACTCAGTCATGCATTCAATTTACTGATGTATGAAGTAGCAGCATTATACAAGAAATACAATGCAGGAATAAAAGTTGAAATGTCCAGAAAAGAAGAATTAATGCTCTTGTTCTTTAGAATACTCGAGGAGAACTTTAAAAAGGAGCGAAGTGTACATTTTTATGCCAATGCATTATGTGTAACAACGGGACATTTGACGAAAGTATTAAAAGAAATTTCTGGAAAAACAGCAGGACATTTAATTGATGATGCGGTTATTCTGGAAGCTCGGTTATTACTTTCCAATCCCTCTTTAACCATAGCTCAGATTGCCGATGAATTACAATTTAGCGATCAATCCAGTTTTGGTAAATTCTTCAAAAAACACACAGGATATTCACCCTCCGAATACCGAAAAAAAGAAATAGCACTCTGATTATTTTTTCTTCAAAAGCATAAGATAATAAATCTTATTTCCTTCAAAATTGGGATTACTCGTATTTGAAATTAAAAGATCAGGAGCCACTTTGTTTTGATTAAAATGGCCAACCAAAGAAATAATCTCGGGAGTAGGCATTTTGGTTTTAAGGAATATAGAATCTTTGAGTTGAGCAGGACCAAAATAATCTGTGAATTCTTTAAAACGAAGTTGAGAGCTATAGAATCTCGGTATAGTAATAGTAATCATATCCGATTGCTGAGTGTCGAAGGTAAGGTTAACACCCACTAAGAACAACGAATCCGATTGCGATTGATTTTCATGATAAACTTGAAGAGGTAAATATTTTGCAAAACGATTAGTCATTGCTAATAGCGAATCTTCTGTATACTTTGTAAAAGTAAGAGCATGAGCAATACTATCCGTGTAAATGATAAGCCGCTGTGAAGTAGATTTATCATGAAGTACAGATTCTAAATTCGGTTTTGGTTTTGTACACGCAAAACATACTGATAATAGTAAAATTAACCCATAATATTTACAATTTACAATCATAATTTAGTGTTTGAAAATCGATTAATAGCTACAATATAAGGATATAATTTCGGTTATTATCAAAATAATAATTGCATTAGATTTGCTATATTCGATTCAAATTTGAGATGGAGTCAAATGAGTTATAAAAGATAAACATGCAAATAGTAAAAAGAATAGACTTTCTTATAACAGTTCTATTTTGAAGGAAAAAGTTCAGCACTAAAAATCTAATAATAAATGAAAATAACGATTGAACCCGCATGCATTATTTTGCTAGTTATATACAAAATAGACAATTGAAATCGATTGTTTTTTTAGCAAAGAAAGCCTTTCTCTTTATTCTTTTTTGGATGAGCATTCCAAGTAGTTTTTCACAAATTGACACCACTTATATCGGGAAATTTAAACATGAATTTTCTGTTGAAATCTATTTGGCCAAAAAATATACCTCATTAAGGTATGATGGAAAAGATATAACAGAAAATTATTTACCCAACACACCCATAAATATTGGAATTGGGCTGTCTTGGAAAGGATTTGGATTAAGTATAAGTCATGGATTTAATTTTTTGAGAGATACAAAAAGAGGAAAAACGAGAGCCTTAGATTTACAATACCATTATTACGGACGAAAATTAGTCTTAGATTTTTTTGGACAAAACTATAAAGGACTGTATCTGGAGAATGGGAATGAGGGAAAATCCCTTGAGATATTTCCAGATGTTCAATTAGTACAAATTGGTGTATTTGGACAATATGTATTCAATGGGAATAAATTTTCATACCGAGCGGCATTTGATCAAAGTGAACGCCAGTTAAAATCTGCAGGAAGTTTATTAGTCGGAGGAGGAGTTTATTACAATAGAATTTTGATAAATGATGAAACGGATACAAAGAGATCCAGTTATCAATTTGGACCCAACGTAGGCTATGCCTATAATCAAGTAATAAGAAAAGACTTCTATGTTTCAGGATCTTTAAGCTTTGGTGTTAATGGAGGTGTAGATGAAAATAGTAGTAAATTGAATTATTACCCTAATGTTTTTGGAAGATTTTCAACAGGATATAATGCGGAATCTTGGTCGGTAAATTTCTCTTATGTAGATAATAGATTGTATATTATGTATATAGAGTCCGATCCAGTAAGTATGAGTACAGGCAAATTTCAGCTTATATTTGTCAAACGATTTGATAGTAAATCAAAGATTTTGAAACGATTGTCACGATTGACTTCGTAAGGCTAGAATTTTAGGAAAATAAAACCAAAAACAAATCTCTAATAAATATGCAGTTTTTACATAAAACACTAGGGAAGAACCCATTAATCTTTACCAAACCCATTTACCGAAATTGTAGCATGCTTATTCTTTTTTGGGTAGGAACCCAAAGTGCATTCTCGCAGATTGATACGACTTATATCGGTAAATTTGAAAATGAATACTCCTATCGCGCCTATGTAGGCCGAAGATTTACGTCATTAGCATATGAATATTCTGAAGGAGATAGAGTAGACAATTACATGCCTAATAATCCAGTAGGAGTAGGAGTAGGATTTGCTTGGAAAGGATTTGGATTAAATGTAGGATACGGATTTAACTTCTTGCGTGATCCTAAAAAAGGGAGAACCAGATCATTAGATTTACAATACCATTATTATGGTCGAAAAATGGTATTCGATTTTTTTGGACAAAACTATAGAGGGCTTTACCTGAGTAATAATGATAAAAATTCAGCAGTCAAGGTGTTCCCTGATATTAAATTGATACAATTTGGTGTTTTTGGACAATACGTTTTTAATGGGAATAAATTTTCATACCGAGCGGCATTTGATCAAAGTGAACGCCAGTTAAAATCGGCAGGAAGTTTATTAGTTGGTGGAGGTCTTTATTACAATAGTGTTCGTTCCGATGGATCCATTGAATTCAGTAAATCCGATTATCAGTTTGGACCCAATGTAGGATATGCCTATACCGCAGTGATAAGGAAACGATTTTTTGCTTCAGGATCCATTACTGTTGGAGGAAATATAAGTATTGAAGAACGACGAAGAACAAAACCAGAACTTCATCCTACCACCCTTTTCCGAGGATCTTTAGGATATAGTGCAGAAACATGGTCTGCAAATTTGGCCTATGTCAGTAACAAAGTATATGTATCCAATTCTACCAAAGAACAAATTAGTTTAGAAACCGGAACATTCCAACTCACATTTGTCAAACGATTTGATAGTAATTCTAAATTCTTAAAACGATTGTCTAATTTAACTTCAGAGGATTAGATTTTGTGTAAAAAATTGACAGTAAGTGTTTTGTGTTATGTCTAAATACTGTAATTTTATAGTAGGACAATATAAAAATGGATAGTCATGGGCGAAAAAAGATATACCACCTTAAAAGAATTTTATCCCTTTTATTTATCCGAACATCGCAATTTTACGAGTAGAGTACTGCATTTTATAGGAACAGGACTAGTTATTCTATCCTTGTTGATGGGCATTGTTTTTCTAGAATGGCGGTATTTTGTAATCATCCCTTTTTTAGGATATGGATTTGCTTGGGTAGGACATTTCTTTTTTGAAAAAAATAAACCTGCCACCTTTCAATATCCAGGCTTTAGTTTGGCGAGTGACTTTCTCTTGTTTTGGGATTTGCTAACAGGAAAACAACCGTTTAAAGTGTAGAAATTAGAATAATGTAAGTCCAAAGCTCCATCCTACCCATCCTAATACACCACGATCTTTTATGACATTAGAACGTTCAGTTCGATTTTGAACAAATGTTGAGGTATTGGTGTCCGGTACGTTTTTGTCAATCCTTTCAGCAGTATAAATATTGAAAGAAGGTCCCGCAGATAATGCGATTCCTCTGGTTAGACGAAAAGTTAAAGGAGAATCAAATTTTCTTAGAAAATTCAAATTTTCCCAATTTCCCAAATAAAGATATTGAATACTGATTTCTGGATTATAAGAAAGTCGTCGGCTCAATTGGATGTTTTTACCAAGCCCAATACCAAAAGAAGTAAGTTTCTCCTCATTCTCCCGTTCGCTTCTTCCCGCCATTAAAATGGTATAGAGTTTATTATCCCCTGTTTTTATAGAGAAATTCACATCAGAAATTTCATTTCTCGTAACGGTGAATTTTTTATAACCACCTTTCTTGAAGTTCAATAAACCAAAACTATAACCAGATGTAGAACCTGTGATATTAACCAATCCTACTTGTATTCCATGTAGATCTTTAGCATAATTGAAAAGTCCCGCAATTTGAGCACCACGTACTTTTCCGTTTCCGGTATTATAACCAAAGGCAATTTGTAATCCATTTTGAGAACCATTTACCGTATTGTGAATACCAGCGATTTGAATCCCTTTCGAATCCTTTCGGACATTATTATAAAGTCCACTAACCTGAATTCCAATTTGTGATCCTTTCACACTATTGTGAATCCCACTCATTTGGATACCTTTCAAGTCACCAAAAACATTATTGTATATACCAGCCAATTGTACTCCTTTGACAGAACCTCCTACTGTATTGAATACTCCCGCAATTTGTAAAGCTTCAACATTCATTCGGTTTATGTTATAAAGACCCGCAATTTCAAGACCGCGTACACCACCATTATATCCTCCTAATAAGTTCAAAGAGAAATTATTTACAATCTGAGTATTCATCATTCCTCGGGTACTAATACTTGGAATTAAAGAAGCCTGTACGGGTGCTTTGGCAATAAAACCGCCAAGGTTAAGCGACTGGATTTTTTGTCTGGAAGAAATAAAGAATCGACCCACTCCCGTTCGTTCAATTTCTGAGAAATCACCCGTAACATAATCCAAGATTGTTTTTTTTGATCCAATCTGAATAGTAATCTCAGAAAGGAACATGGTCGTGATGTTCTTGTAATTTTCCTTGGCAACGGTGAGTTCAATAGGCTGATTTATATTTTTTAGGCGTAATTCAAAAAAACCATCTTTATCCGTGAGTGTCGATTGTAAAGCATTTTTCTCATAGACACTGGCATTCTCGATAGGTTTGCTTGTAAGAACATCCGTAATATAACCACTTACAATATGATATTCGCCTACCACACTGTTCTTTTCTAAGGCAAGAGCTAGTTCTAGTGGAGCATATCGGAGGATAATAAAATCTTTGGATTCCTTACATTCATAGCGATTGCTTAATAACCGATCTATTACTTCTTTAACGGTAGATCGATCAGCATGAATACTGATAATACTATCCTTAGGGACAATTTTACTGTAATAGGAAAACCGGAATTTTCCCTTTTCCTCCATTAAATCCAGAATAGTACCCAAAGGTTTATGATCGGCATGTATGGACATTTCAGTAGCAAGAATAGACTGTGCATGAGCACTAGAAAAAGTGCCTGAAATAACCATAAAAAGAAGCCATGCAAAAATAAATTTTGAGCGGATCTGCATATAAAAATAAAATTATTCTAATAGAATTTGATTGCCCTTACGTTCAATCTTAATCATGAATGTTTCTCGGATTACTTCTAAAACCTGATCAAGTGACTGATCCTTAAATACTGTTGTAATTGGTTTCTCCTGTAAAGCCGTTTTTTTAATAACGATATTGACATTATAAATCTCATTAAGCGCATCAACTAATTCTTGTAAAGGTGTTTGATCACAAACCAATTCTTTGTTGCGGTAATAATTGTACAGCTGACCTTTACTAACACTTTTTAATAATTTTTGATGTTGATCGGCAATGACTACTTTTTCACCACGCCTTAACTCTACCTGATCATTATTTTTGCTGACCTCTACAATTCCAGTTTCAACATCCACAGTCGTTTTTCCATTCTTATTTTTTACATTGAAGGAAGTTCCTACTACACGTACCGTTACATCATTAATCTGGATGATGAAAGGTTTAGTTTTATCTGGGGAAACAGTGAAGAAAGCTTCACCTTCCAAAGTAACTGGTCGTGTATCACCTTTAAATTTACGCGTATACGACAATAAAGAATTTTTATTTAAAGTAATTGTTGTGCCATCCGGCAAAGTATCATTTAAAGTAGTGTTTGTTGCATGTAACTGAATTAAAGTGTTAGCCGATTTATTTTCAAAATAAGAATAACTAAGCCATCCTAAGGAGCAAATCAATAGGATAGAAGCAGCAATACGGAACCATTGAGTAGATGATTTTTTAAGGGTGTGAACAGGAACCTCTTTTTCATGAATCCGATGTTGTAATCTTTTCCAGGCAGCATCCTCATCAATAGTGATATTATCTAAAGCAATTTGAAGACTGTCATCCCATATTTTCTTATACTCATTGTAGTATTTCAAGTTTTTTTCATCAGCATCAAGCCAATGTTCCACTGTTGCACTCTCATCTGCATCAGTTTCGCCAACTAGGTATTTCACTAGTAAATCATCGTTCATATTCATATTGTTGTGGCTCATTGTCTTCGGATTAAATATAATAACAATAAAAGAAAAGGAAGGTATTCTACCAGTTTTGACCGCAACACTTTTAAGGCTTTCCCCATTTGATTTTCAACCGTTTTAATCGAGATGTTCAGATGATCGGCAATTTGTTGGTATTTAAGCTGTTCATAGCGGCTCATCTGAAATATGGTTCGACACTGCTGTGGCAGCTCGTTAATCGCTTTCTGGATATTATTTTCCAATTCAGAAGCGATCATTTCATTTGACGCATCTGAGTTTGACGATTCCATATGATCTGAATATTGTAGTTGAAAAGAAGACTTCACTTTTAAGTGTTTGAGGTGATTTAGACTTTCATTATGAACTGCCCTGTAGAGGTATGCTTTTAATGAATCATCAATTTGTAACTGGTCCCTTTTTTCCCAAATCCGAAAAAATACATTTTGTACAATCTCTTCTGCAATGTCATCGTTTTTCATAAAAGTATAAGCAAAAGCATGAAGGTTCTTAAAATACATTTTAAAAACCTTTTCAAAGGCAGCTTCGTTTCCGTTACGAATAAAATTAATATGGTCGTTATTGCAATACTCCACTTATACGATTTGACATTCAATCAAAGATAGATACTTTTTATATTTAATGTGATTTTTTTGATTAATTGTAAGATTGATTAGGTTGATGATGAATCATATTATGATTCGTCAATAACTGAATAAAAGCATCAATAGAAGTATCCATGTCAAGATCAGTGTTTAAACTAAATTCATAACAATGAATAATACAGCTATGATCGGAAAAATAGGTGAATGACAAGCCCATATCAGTACCTTCCGTAATAACAATTTCATTACCTATTGCTTCGACATGATTATCTTCTCGGCTAAAATATTCGAAAAGTTGCTGTTGAAATTGCTTGTGCTTTTTTTGATTGGTTCGCATGATTTTATTGTTTTAGTGGAATTAATAGTTGCTTTTTTTAATTTGTTTTTAGCAATTGAATCAGGACTGGCAAAAATGTAATAGAATTTTTGCTGAAAGCTATCTGCTTTTTTGACGTCAGTAATAATGTCCTGAAATTCATGAATATTAAGGTATAGTGGATTGAGTTTACTTTTTAATGGGCTAGTAATACCATAGCGAGGTTTTTCTTCTTCATACTGGAATGATCCAAATAAATGATCCCAAATCATAAAAGTTGCTCCGAAGTTTTTATCCAGATATTTCTCCTGACTTCCATGATGAACACGATGATTAGATGGTGTGCCAAACCATTTTTCGATAAAAGGATGTAATTTCCCAATAGCTTCCGTATGAACCCAAAATTGGTATAATACACTCAATTGATTTGCAATGAAAAATATTGCGGGATGAAAACCAGCGAAAATCAAGGGAACGAAAAAAACTATTTTGGCATATTGGAACCAACTTTGTCTAAAACTTACGGTAAGATTATAATGATCGGCAGAATGATGTACAACATGAGTTGCCCAGAAAAAACGACAATAATGCGAAATACGATGTGTCCAATACGAACTAAAATCGTAGAGAATAAAACAAGGAATTAAGCTTAGCCAACTGAATTCCATACGATAAGGCAATAGATTGTAAATCCATACTACAGCATACAATAACCCAGTTTTCATCAAAAGGTTGACCGTTAGATTCCCTAAACCGATGAGTATAGAACCCATAGTTTCTTTCTTGTCATATTCTTTTCTTTCTAAGAAATAGAAAACAACAAATTCAATGACGGTGAAGATTAATACAATTGGTAAGGCATAAACAATTAAGTTAGGTGCACTTTTTTCTATTTCATGGATTCTTTCCATTGCGATCGGTTCCGATCCAAAGATGGATAGTTTGGAAAGCAGACTACTAAAGATTTTTATATGCATGAGAATAAATTTTATGATTATTATGCGATTTGAATATTAATGGTAAAGAGAGAATGATGCAATTCGACTTTTTGACATACACCATTCAGAAAATGATAATCATTGTAGTTTCCATCCGGTAATACAATGCGATAAGAATGATTATCTGTTTTTTTGATGGTTAGGAATTGTTGGAAACTATCCGAATAAACCTGATCTTCACCTATAGGTTCCTTGCTATAAAGAAGCATCAGGTTATAATCAATATATTGCTCCTTAATCTGTCCTTTTTTGTTTTCAGACAAAGTCTTATAATTTGAATCCACCAACTGAGTAGTCTTATTGGCTTTTTCTTTTCCATTCACATGGCGCTTTACATAGGAAGATTGGAGTTTTCCATTCTTAAAATAAGAACCTTCTTCTGTTTTTACATTTATCCCAAAAATTAATCGTGTTTTAACCTCCGAAGAAATCTTCAGAAATACCTCATCATTATTTGTCTTTTGATAAAATTGCATTTGACCTATAATGTTGCCATTGCGGAGGACATTATAATTGACTGTTTTTTCCTGTGCTTGTAATGAAATTGTAAGAAGGAAGAATAATACAGCGATTTTAATCTTACCACTCATTAAAGATGAGCGATGGTTCTCGAGTACAGTAGCAGTATATTTTTTCAATAACCAAAATAGTAATGCAGCAGTGATAATAATTCGTATCATAAGGCAATTTGAGATTAAGAGTTCATTAATTGTACTGTTGTTATAGTAGTAATACAATTGAATCACACTTTACCCCTACGTCATTTCTTATTTTTTTTAAAAAATAATTATGAGAAATGAAAAATCCCTTATTTTAAAGGGATTTAGAAAGAAAATTTAATGCAAAAAAAACACCCTTTAGATCAGAGTGTTTTTATATATAGGAGTTTATTACGTTATAATATTGAAATCGTAAGGCAAACAATATCATTGAGTTTTGCTCGATCAATGTCCGTTTTAGCGGTAACACGTAAGCCTGAAATAGCATTGATTAAAAAGAGTGCAATTTTACGCGGATCATGGACTGTTGATATAGTTCCCATTTTTTGACCCTTTTCTATAGCCATACAAAATGCCTCTTCCATATCTTGTGTATTCCGGTTTATAATTGCTGTTATTTCGGGATCTACTTGCGATAATTCCATAGTAGCATTGACCATGAAACAACCCTTATTACATTTTTGATCGATACTTTCATCGAGGATCATTTGAAAAATCTGATGAATTGCCTTTTTTGCATCCTCCGTTTGTTCTATAATCTCGATAAATGGATTCCCCATTTTAGATTTATAGCGCTTTAAAGCTGCTACAAAAAGAGTATGTTTATCACCAAAGGTATCGTACAAACTAGAGCGACTTATCCCGAGACAATCAACAATATCCTGAGCAGAAGTGCCCTGATATCCTTTTTGCCAAAATAAATCGACGGCTTTATCTAAAACCTCATCTTTGTCAAATGCCTTTGTTCTTGCCATAACCGAAGTAACTTTATGTATCATACAAAGTTACAGCTTTTAGATTAAAATACGCTGTTAATACTTAAACCACCATCCACAACAAACTCAGAACCTGTTATGAATTGAGCAGAATCATGGGCTAAGAATAAAACTAATTTTGCAACTTCTTCTGGTGTTCCAAAACGTTTTAATGGTATACGATTACTCATCGCCGATTTGAATTCGTCTATACCTGCTTCATCCATTTCTAGTTTTCCAAATATTGGTGTTGCTATAGGACCAGGGCTAACCGTATTTACGCGGATTTTTCGTGGAGCCAATTCCATTGATGCAACTTTCGTCAATGAATTAAGAGCGGCCTTACTAGCAGAATATACGGATGAATTAGCCATACCGATTGTTCCATTAATAGACGATAATAAAATTACCGAAGCACCATCATTTAAGATGGGAATAAATTTACTTAAAGTGAAATAAGCTCCTTTGAAATTGATATTCATAATATCATCATAATGCTCTTCCGTTGCATTTTCTATGGGAATAAAGGCACCAATTCCTGCGTTGATGAATAGCACATCAACTTTACCCTGCGTATTCTTTACCTCAGCAACAAGTTGATCAATATCAGCCAATTTTCCTTGATCGGCTACAATAGCAGTCGCATTCAACTCTTTGGCCGCTTTCTCTATAGCCTCTTTTTTTCGGCCAGTGATAATAACTTTTCCACCTTCTGCAACCGCCTGTTGTGCAGTAGAATATCCTATACCACTATTACCTCCAGTAATTACAATTACTTTGTCTTTTAATGTTGTCATAATTTATTAATTTTTATATTGGAATGATTGTTCCGTAAAGATATATAAAACGGAACGATTGTTCCAAATAAAAAATAAACTATTTCTTGAACATTGAAAGAAAGCGTGATTTGTACAAAAAAATAAGCCCTTCGATACAACAGTAAGAAGGGCTTTATGCATTAATATAATGAGTTTTTAAGGAACAATAGTAGTAAAGAGGTAAGTTGCAAAAAGGACTAATAATACAATTCCTTGCTGAATATTTGTTTTTCCTGAATTTAAAGCAGAATAGACAGTGAATAAAGATAAAACCAATAGAAGCATTGATTTGGCATCAATTCCTAAAGTAACTTTTAGTCCAGTCATATAAGAAACAGCTGCTACAGCTGGAATAGTAAGGCCAATACTAGCTAAAGCAGAACCCAAAGCAAGATTAAGACTCGTTTGTAATCGATTATTTTGTGCAGCTCGTAAGGCAGCAACTCCTTCAGGAAGAAGAATTACAAGGGCAATAATAATACCCACTAAACTTTTTGGTGCGCCCAGATCCATCACGATAGTTTCAATAGTAGGAGAGAGTTTTTTAGATAATAATACCACCACCACTAAAGCAACGATTAATAATATAGAACTAGCAATTGTAGTAGAGGTACTCGGTGGACTAGCATGTTCTTCTTCGGTAATGACTTTGTTAGGATCTTTTTTAGGAAGAAAATAATCCCTGTGCTTGATAGTTTGTACAGAGATGAAACCAATATAAAGAATTAAACATATGATAGCGACAAAAATAAGTTGACTATCAGAATAAATATTTCCTTCAACGGTAGTCGTGAAATTAGGAAGAACCAAGGTCAAAATGGCAATAGAAACTAACGTAATTAATGCAGCGCTAACTCCTTCTTGCGTGAAGGCTTGTTCTTTAAATTTTCGCCCACCAGCCCATAAACAAATACCAATAATTCCAGTAAGTATAATCATTATGGCAGCAAAAACAGTATCTCGAGCTAAAGTAGAAGGCTCATTATTTCCTTCGGAAATCATAAGAGAGACAATAAGTGAAACCTCAATAACAGTAATGGCCAATGCTAGAATAATTGTTCCAAAAGGTTCTCCCACTTTATGAGCAATTACCTCAGCATGATGGACAGCAGATAATACGGAAGCAATAAGAATAGCGCCCAGTACGCCGGCAAACCAGCCAGACTCTGAACCACTGAATATAAATAAAAGGACAGCTACTATAGGAAATAGAACTGTCCATAAGGGTAAGTCAATTTTTAATTTTTTAGAGAGAAAGTTGTTGTATTCCATAATTTTTATCGGGTGTTTATAGCGTAACAAATTTGATCACAATTAAAAATAAGATAATTATTTTCCAATTTGAAAGGTATACTATTCATAATTAGCAAGTAATATAATGAATTTTTTCAGAATAACCCATAAAAAGGCTTTAAGAAAACGTTACGACCGATGATCAATTAATCTTAAAAATCAGGAATACAACAATGAAAATGAACGATTAAAAACCCAAATAACTATTTTCCAAAGGTATACCCAAGAGAAAATGAAAGCGATTGATTCCTTATTTTAGTTTGAGGAGTAACAGTGCCATTCTCATCAATAGAATTGGCATTTTCAATAATATTTACAAAACCACGTTGAAAACGTACGCCTACATTTAAACCAAATGGGAACTCATACTCTAGACCAGCAACTGCACCAAAGTCCATTTTTTGAGCATAATTAGAAGGCTGTTCCGGAGTTCCGAAAAAAGAAGAATCCTTATATAAATTCCCGTTTTCATCTTTTCGTTGAATACTCGCGTTAGAAACAAAACTAATATACGGCCCCGCATACAATTGAATCCCTTTGTACTGAAAAGTAGGGCTAATAGGCATCAATGTAAATGTATTAATGACCAATTTACTTTTGTACGTCTCACCCTGATCATCCTTTAAGGAAACAATCCCACCTTGACGGTAAAATAATAAATCATGCTTCAACCAGAAATGAGTACTCAATTCAGAATTAAGCGTAAGTCCTACATGAAAACTTTTTAAACTAGTAGCATCACCGCCATTCGATAGACGGGAAAGATCACGACCTTTTAATTGTGCAGCAGTATAGCCTGCTTTAATACCCCAATGTGTTCTACCACTGGTATAAGCATCATTTTGTGCGAAAGTTGCAGTAGTATAAAACCAACTTACAACAATCAATATCATTATATTTTTCATATCAATTAAGTGTAAAATTCTAAAGATTTATATCCCAAATACCAACAGATTTTTCCAATTCAACTAAAGCTGCAGCCAGCGTATAGCGGGTCGTGTGATAAGTTAACTGAACCTCATTATAGGTGCGTTGTGCATTAAGTACTTCCAATAATGAAGAAGCACCACGTTGATAGCTATATATTTTTCCATCAAAAACCTTTTTAGCCTCATTCAATAAACCTGCATTAAACTGTTCCACCTGTTTTTGTGCAGCGGTATAATTATAATAAGCCTGTTTTACTTCCGATTGAATTTGGAGTATGGCCTGTTTATAAATCAATTCATTTTGTTGTACGCTATATTCCGCTTGTTTCAATTCTCCCTTAGAATTATTCGAAAACTTTAATGGAATTGTAATACCACCACCTACTGTAGTAAAAGATGGAGTAGGAGCAACATGATTGTATTGAACAGTAGTACCACTTACACCAACTGAAAGGCCTAAATCCATCACTCGATTTGCTTTGGTCAATTGAAGTTGACTTTGTGCCAATTTTGTATTCGTTAAAGTAGCTTGTAAATCCGAACGATTGTTTAAAGCCGTTTCCATTAATTCCTCTAATTTAAATTGGCGATCAAAAGTGGAAAGATCTCCTTTTGGAAACCATAATGAATCTGTTTTTTCGGTACGAAATTGCATGGCCAAATTCTCCAATGCACTTTTCCAATCCGCTTCATTCTGATAGACATCATTTAATAATGTACCTGCTTCCAGTTTACTTTGACGCAAATCAATCTCCATGATTGTTCCCAATTTGAAACGAATACTATCCGAATGATTCAATGCTTTCATTGTTTGGTATGAGTTGAGGTTGACATCCAATAGATTCTTTTGCTTAATAGCTTCCAGATAAGAAATGGTAGCATGAGCACGAAGCTTGTTAAAATAATCCGCAAGTAAGAGTTGGGACAATTCTGTTTCGGTACGGGCAACGGCAATTCGAGCTTGGCGTTTACCTCCTAATTCCAACGTCCAGCTAATGCTACTTCCATAATTATAACCCAATGCCATACGCTGTTGACCATTGTTTCCACCCTCAAGAGCTAATTCAGGATCAGGCATGATTTTGGCCACGAGAATACCCGCTTCAGCAATATTTACATTGTACTTTTCTGCGGCGTACTCTAGATTATTATCCATTACTTTATTCAGAAATTCAGAATAAGGTAGAGCTGGACCTTTTGCAACAGGGTCAATTTGTGCCCAAGAATGGGTTCCGATGATACAGAAGAGTACCATCAGAACTTGTTTTTTATAGTGTTTTAATACTGTCATGATAAATCTTAATGAGTTGTAATAGTTTCGTTCTCTGGAGCATCATTCTTACCCCATTTGGATTCAATGATGTAATACAAAGCAGGTAATACATAGAGTGTGATTAACGTAGCGAAAAGCAAACCGTACACAATTACAGTAGCCAATGGACGCTGTACATCACTACCAATCCCTGTGGCTAAAGAAGCAGGAAGTAAACCTAATATGGCTACTGTTGCAGTCATTAATACTGGACGAAATCGTTGCTTAGTTCCTTCAATAACAGCCTCTTTTAAAATCAGTCCTTTTTTTCGTAAATCATTGATATGAGAAATCATAATCACACCATTCTGAATGGCTACCCCAAAAAGAGCAATGAATCCAACAGCAGCAGAAACATTTAAGGTCATACCACGAACATTTAAAGCAAGCATTCCGCCAAATAAAGCCAATGGCACAACACCCATGAGTAAAGCTGCCTGTCTGAATTTTCCAAAAGCACCATACAACATCAAGAACATTAACGCCAAGGCTAAAGGAACAATAACAGCCAATCGAGCATAAGCGCGATTTTGATTTTCAAACTGACCACCCCATACAATTTTATAATCCTCATGATTGTATTGTACAGTAGATTCAATTTTTTCCTGCGCTTCTTTTAAGAGCGATCCCAAATCACGATTACGAACATTTAGTTTTACGGTAAGATGACGCTTGTTCATTTCTCGTGTAATTGTACTCTCACCCGTACTCAATTCGATATCGGCAATTTGTGAAAGTGGAATTTTAGCTCCCGAGGCAGAGGTCAACATGAGATTGCCAATTTTTTCGGGTGTATCACGACTGATTTCCGAATAGCGAGCAATAATATCATAGACTTTATTACCGATGAAAATTTGTGATATAGCTTTTCCTCCTATAGCAACTTCAATCAACTCGGAAACATCCGAAACATTCAATCCATATTGGGCAATCTTTTCCCGATCGGCATGGATTTGTAGTTGTGGTAATGGAGGTTCTTGATCGATGGCCAAATCGACAGCACCATTGACAGACTCTAATGTTTTTTGAATTTGTTCTGCAATTCGGCGAATTTCTTTAAAATCATTTCCATATACCTTAACAACCAGTTCACTATGTGCTCCCGATATTTTATCCATAACTCCATCAATCATCGGTTGGGAGAATCCCACAGTATAACCAGGCATGGTAGCATATTCTGCTTCTAATTCTTTAATCAAATCGGCTTTTGTTTTGCCGCGAGGCCAATCTTTATACGGTTTAATTCCAACAGAAACTTCAAAGTGCGAAGCTGTCCAAGGATCGGTACCATCATCGTTTCGTCCCGCTTGAACCATGATGTAAGTAACCTCATCATATTTCATCGTACGAGCACGTAACGTGTCGCTCATCTCTTTCGATTTTTCTACCGATATACCCGGAGGTAATTGTACTTGTAACCAGATCGAACCTTCGTCCAATGGCGGTAAGAAATCTTTACCCACGGTAATTGTTAAAGCAGTTGCCATGACCAATACAACAGCAAGCGGTAGAAAAACCTGTTTCGGGCGTGCAATTATTTTTTGAATACGATTGTGATAAACATGACCTAATTTTTCTAACCATCGGTTATGGTACATTTTCTGCGGTTTACGATACACTACATATGCTAGGCCAGGAATTAGTAATAAGGCAGCGGCTAAAGCACCCAATAATGCGTAACCAACGGTAAACGCCATAGGAGTAAACAATTTTTTTTCAACACGCTCAAAGGCAAAAAGTGGGATGTAAGCAATAATAATAATCAGAGTAGCAAAGAAGATGGGACGAGCAACTTTATAAGCACGTGTTGCAATATCATCTTCCTCCAAGGACTCATCAGGATGATCTTCCCGTTTCCTCAATATTGTTTCCATCATTACAATAGCACCATCGACAATAATTCCGAAATCAATAGCACCAAGTGAAAGAAGATTCGCTGGAATATTCGTAAGATGCATTAATATAAAAGCAATCAATAACGACAACGGAATAGTAATCGCGACCAATAAAGCTCCACGCCAACTTCCTAAGAAAATTATAAGAACAATGATTACCAAAGCCATCCCTTCGAGTAAGGTATGCGATACGGTATTCAATGTAGTGTCTACAAGATCAGTGCGATCCAAGAAAGTATGAATTTTGACATCTTTCGGTAACGTTTTAGTATTTAATTCATCCACCGCTTGATTGATGCCTGCTAATACATCCGATGGGTTTTCTCCTTTTAATAGTAAAACAATCCCCTCAATACTTTGAGAATAATTACGCTGTTTGTCAGAATAACCCAAGACACCTTTACGTTCTAAATTTCCGTAGCGCAATGTTCCCACATCCGTTAAAAAGATAGGAACTCCTTTTTCAGATTTAATGACAATTTTACCCAAATCTTCCAGATCTTTTACTAAACCGATACCACGAACAACGTAGCCTAAATCACCACGATTTAGAACACTTCCTCCTGCATTAGAATTGTTTTTTTCAAGTGCATCAGTTACTTCAGAAAGCGTAAGATTATATTGATTTAATTTGGCAGGATCAACTTCGATTTGGAATTGTGTTGTAATCCCTCCAAAGTTGGTAATATCAGCTACTCCCGATACTTCTTTGATGCGAGGAATGATTACGAAGTTTTGTAAATCCGTTAAGGCACGCAAGTCATGACCATTACTTTCAATAATATAACGGTAGATTTCTCCGATAGGAGAAGTTAATGGATCCAATCCGGGTGCAGCACCATAGGGTAATTCCAGTTCGTTCAATCGTTCTTGAATCCGCATACGCCCCCAGTAATCCTCTACACCATCCTTGAAAACGATAGTAATCATTGATAAACCAAACGTACTTTTGCTACGCATAACATGCATACCTGGAATCCCATTTAAAGCACGCTCAATCGGGATAGTAATTTGTTGTTCTACTTCCTCGGCCGCTAGTCCCGGTACTTGAGTAACTACCTGTGAGGTTACATCGGCAATATCAGGATAAGCTTCGATTGAAAGATGTTGCCACGAATAATACCCAAATACACTGAGCAAGGCAAATAGTGCAACCAAGAGCCAACGCTTTTGGATTGCGATATGAATTAATTTTTTCATGTTGATTCGGTTTTTGAAAGATGATTATTTTGCCTCTAGTAGGAATATTCCGCCTTCACTGACAATAATTTCGCCCGGTTTTAATCCTGATTTGACCACAATTCGACCTTTGTTTTTATCACCAACTTCAATTTTTCGGCGGGTGTAACTATTCGGTTGAGTCTGTACAAATACAAAGGCATCATCATTGAATTGCAATACTGCTTTTTCGGGGATTAGAATTGTATTTTCTGGAGTGTCAATAAAACGAACATTGACAAACATACCCGGTTTTAAATCTTTGTTTTTATTCTCACATTCAATAATGATTTCAACACTACGAGTACTTTCATCCACAATCTCATTCACATGATATACTTTTCCTTTAATGGCTTGCTCGGGTAAAGCGGCAATTTTTACTTCCACCTCATCCAATTCATGGATAAAGCGAATGTCTTTTTCTTTCACTTGTCCTATAATCCAAACTTTACTCAATTCCGCTACAATAGCAATAGGAGAAGAATCATCTTTTTGATATTGACCAATTACAATATTGTTACTAACGATTTCACCTTTTATGGGAGAACGAACAAGAAGAGGTTGCCCCAAATGGGATTTGGACGGATCAATATTAAAAACATGGAGAGCAGCATCAGCATTTGAGAAAGCCGATTTTTTAGTTTGATAATTAGTTTCAGATTCTTCTAATTCCTGTTTGATTCCCACGCCATTTTTAAATAAATCTTGTTGTCTTTTCCAATTCAATTCAGCCTGTTTGTATTCCTGTTTGGCATCAAAATATTCTTTTTGTGCATTAAAATAATCTGGAGAACTCATTTCAAATATGGGAGAACCCGGTTGAACCACTTGGCCTAATCGCACAAATGATTTTAAAATACGTCCCGAAAATGGCGGAGCAATCTCAGCATAATTATTTGGTATTGTTTTTACAGTTCCTGTTGAGGTCATTTCCATTCGAAATGATTCTTCGGCTACAGTATATGTTTTTAATTTACTCAGTAAATTAGACTTTGGAGGTAATGAAATCACATGATCTTTAATAGTATAATTTACAGTAGGAATATCATCAACATGCTTCTTGCAAGAGAAGATGAATAAGGTCAGGATAGACAGCCCTATTCTTTGTAGTACGATTGTAATCTTCGTTTTCATGTTTTTTTGGGATTAAGTTTTTTTTTTTGAGTTTTTAAAATTTGTATGGACTTCCTAAAGCCCATTTGGAGAAGAAGAATAGTGTTTTATTAGTGGCACAAAAGTAAAACAGCCCTAGTAATAGGGCTGTTAGAGATGTTTTAGAAAATTATTAGAAAATTATTAGAACGTAAAAAGACTAATCCTCACACTCCCTAGGATAAGGCAAATGTTTTACCTGTTGATGAATATTAAAGTGGGTAAGCAATCCTTCTATAGCAAATAGAAGAATTACTAGAAATAGGATTGCAAGAATCCAATGGAATTGAGATTTGTTTTTTAAAGCCATTGATCAAATTTTTTAATAAACCATGTTTTAACAAACTGAGTTAGCAAACAATATCCTACCAGAATACCAAGTAACCAAGGAAAATAGCTGAGCGGTAAGGGTTGCAGGTTAATCGTATGCGCAAAAGGAGTAAATGGAATTGCCAATCCAATCAACATAATCAAGGAAGTTAATGCAACTACAGGCGCGGTGGCCCAACTCTGTATGAAAGGAATCTTTCGAGTACGAATCATGTGCACAATCAATGTTTGGGATAATAATCCTTCAACAAACCACCCTGTTTGAAATAGACTCTGATGCTCAGGTGTATTTGCTTTGAAAACAAAGAACATGACCGCGAATGTGGCATAATCAAAAATAGAGCTGATTGGACCTATAAAAATCATAAAACGACTGATGCCACTGGGATTCCATTTTTGTGGTTTTTCCAAAAAGTCCGCATCCATCTTATCCCAAGGAATTGAAATCTGTGAGATATCATACAATAGATTTTGAATCAATAGATGAATAGGCAGCATCGGTAAAAAAGGCAAGAATACACTAGCTCCTAGCATACTAAACATATTACCAAAATTACTGCTTGTCGTCATTTTGATGTATTTGATGATATTACCAAAGGTTCGACGACCATAAATCACGCCTTTACGGAGTACCATTAAATCTTTTTCCAATAAAATAATATCGGCACTTTCTTTCGCAATATCAACCGCTGTATCAACCGATATTCCTACATCGGCATTGCGGAGTGCCGGAGCATCATTTATCCCATCACCCATAAAACCTACGGTGTGATCCTGTGCTTGAAGTAAGGTTACAATTCTGGATTTCTGTACAGGGCTTAATTTTGCAAAAATACTAGTGTTGGCTAATCGCAAACTTAATTCAACATCACCCATACGTTCGATATCATTACCCAAGAGCACATGTTCGAAGGGAATACCTACATCACGACAGATTTTCTTGGTTACAATGTCATTATCCCCAGTGAGAACTTTTACGGTAATGCCTAACTTTTGTAATCCTTCAATTGCCGGTTTGGCAGAAGGCTTTGCTGGATCGAGGAAACCAATGAATCCTGTAAGGACCATTTTGCTTTCATCTGCAACGCTATAATTGGCCGAACGATTGTCATATTCTTTGATGGCTACCAATAAAACCCGTAATCCATCCTCATTCAATTTACGGGAAGTATTCAACACAGTAGCTCGCATGGCTTCATCCATAGGGACAATCACATCCTTCTCAATATGAATTTGAGCATTATCACCGGGATAAAAAGCATGAGAACATAAATCGAGCATTTCTTCAACAGCTCCCTTACAGATTAATAATTGTTTTCCATTTTTTTGTTCGAGAATCACACTCATACGACGGCGTTGGAAATCAAAAGGAATTTCATCGACCTTTCTATAATCCTCTTCTACTTTGAGGTAGTCATGTAATTCGATATGCTCCAATACGGCAACATCCAATAAGTTTTTTAAACCCGTTTGATGAAAACTATTAAAATACGCCCATTTTAGGACCTCATCATCTTCATGCCCCAATACATTTAAATGGCGTTCCAAGATGATTTTATCCATGGTAAGCGTACCCGTTTTGTCGGTACAAAGAATGTCCATAGCCCCAATGTTTTGAATAGCATTGAGACGTTTTACAATTACTTTGCGTTTGCTCATGTTCTTGGCTCCTTTGGCAAGGTTTGCCGTAACAATCATCGGTAACATTTCAGGAGTTAATCCCACTGCGATGGCAATGGCAAATAATAATGCTTCAAACCAATCTCCTTTGGTAAATCCGTTAATTAAAAACACTAAAGGAACCATGACCAACATAAAACGAATTAATAACCAACTCACTTTATTTACGCCTTTATCAAAACTGGTTTCGGTACGTTTTCCACTGATGGCTTTTCCAATAGAACCTAAATAGGTTAGATTCCCTGTAGTCACTGCAATCGCTGTGGCAGTTCCGCTTACAACATTTGTACCCATAAAACAGAGGTTTTCCAGTTCCAAAGGCGATTTTGTTTCTGCATCTAGAATCTCATATTCTCTTTTTTCTAACGGCAATGATTCTCCAGTAAGAATTGCTTGGCTCACAAATAAATCTTTCGATTGAATGATGCGAATATCAGCTGGAATCATATCCCCTGCGCTGAGGTATATAATGTCACCAGGAACAATTTCTTTAATATCAATCTCATGTTTTCCTCTGATTCTGCGCAATACGGTAGCAGTGGTTTTAACCATGTTTTTCAATTCATCCGCAGCGCGATTACTACTGTATTCCTGCCAAAAACGAAGAAACGAACTTAGGATAATCATAATCCCCACCACAATTACTGTTTTGTAATCTTTCTCACCCGGATCTGCCAATACAATATCCATGATAATAGAAATTATTACTAAAGCAATCAGAACGGCAATAAAGGGATTGACAAAAGCAGTAAACAATTGTTTGTACCAGGTAGGTGCCTTTTCATGTTGAATTTCGTTATAACCGAATTTTTTTATCTTTTCTTCGGCAGTGTTTGGGCTGAGCCCTTTATCACTGCTTTCCAGAAAAGCATAAAACAAATCACTTTTTGCTTTGGAAACACTACGAAGTTTAGTCGTAGCGATATCGTCAAAACCAGAGATTGTTTTGGCTTGCATTTGTTTTAGAGATTTAGTCATCATACTGTGTCGGGGGTTAAAACTTATAATTCTGATTCTTGTCCTATGAATTCCCAGCTTACTTTGGTTACATCTTGTTCTATCGTAAGACGGCTTACCATTTGTTCCATTAAGTAATCTTGAGCACCTACCGCAATAATTTCGGCTACAATAAGTGTATTATTTGTAGTGTCATTATCACTACTAGAAAGTGCGCGTAATAATATTTTATCTTGATTTCCCAGTTGTTGCATGAGTAGTACTCGGATGTGATTCTCCACATTATCTTTACAGTTAATGATTATTCTATATAGAGTAGAGGCATTTTCATTTTTTGGTGAAAATGAAATTTTATTCAATTGTGCTCCTAATGGACGTAGTGCTACATGGGCTATGATGACACAAAAAGCAGTCATGGAGGCTTCTGCAAAAAGACCAATGCCTACTAATGAACCTACAGCAGCAGAACACCAAATGGTGGCAGCAGTATTCAGTCCTTGCACACTCAAACCGTCTTTCATGATGACACCTGCTCCTAAAAAACCAATGCCAGAGACAATTTGTGCCGCTACTCGGCTTGGATCTCCTGTTGCACCTGATACGGAAACAGACAATAGTATAAAGGTGGCCGATCCTACAGAAACCAGTGTGTTTGTGCGTAATCCAGCACTCTTTTGGCGCCATTGTCGCTCTATGCCAATAGCAAGTCCCAAGGCAAAGGCAAGCGCCAGACGAATTGCAAATTCATAGATTGTCAACATAGCTCATAGTATTTAAAGATTGATGGTGTAATATGGATTCTTGAGTTTCGTGAATTTCTTTTTTTGATGTATATAATGCATATTCTTCTCCGCCAATTGCGATATAAGGCATTGTTTCAGCCCCTAATTCTGTATCGTAATACTCTGGAATAAAGTTTATTTGCTGTTTTTTCTTTTGAAAAAAGAAGATAAATGGATGGATTAATTTCATGACGAATGGGATTGATTCACTGATGAACCACCCAAATCGTGTTCGTTACAGTGAAGTGTTATTAATTATTTTGAGACTGACGTCCATATTGTTTTTATTTTGTGGTGCAAATGTAAAACAGCCTAGTAGAATAGGCTGTTAGAGATCTTTTAGAAAATTATTAGAAAATTATTAGAGTAGGAAGGTGTAGAATTTAAACGCAGTAAGATGGGCTGTTTTGACAGAAGTTAGAATTGAATTTCATCATCGTTTTATTTTTTATTTTAAGGTATAATTTTTGAAAATGGATTGACAAGCGTAAAGTTTAGTTCTGTAAGAATATTACCGATCAATTTTCTTTATGAAAATATTGTTTGATTTGATGTTAAAATAATGATGATATTTAGTTAAAATGTAAATTTTTATACATATTTTTATGATTATAATATGAAATGTTTTTATTGAAAATTAACCAAATCTATATCCAATGAAAAAATTACTTTTTGTACCTATGTTATTTATGATGTTATTCTTGTCGAACTCTTGTTCAGAAAAGGATAACGAAAAATTAAATTCAGATCCATCCGATGGAGCTAAAATTGAAATGTCAGAGTATTCGACAACAATTCCCGTAAGTATTGATAAAACAGAAAAGCAAGCCAAAGTAGCCTTCATTTTGTCAGCGCAGTTTTATACTATTGAGTTGTCAAATGAAAATAAAGCGACTATTGAATTAATTGAAAATGCTATACAAGAAGAATATCCTGTACATATCTATTTGAAAAAAGGAACAAATGAGATTTTGAAAGTTACTAAGGCTTCTGATGCTGAGTTAAAACATTTTAAAACAATATATACAAAAGAAGTAGGTGAGATCGATGAGAAAGCTGCAAAGTTATTAAATGTTATTCCCAGTCAAGCAGTATTAAATAGTTTATTTACAAGCATTAAAAATCAATCTTGTGGAGTTGCTACCAATTCTTGTATTTCTTTTCGATATGCAGTGGATGGATGTTATGCAAGAGCACATAAAATGAAACAAATTTTAGAAGATGCCGGATATAGTTGTAAAAAGCAATTTGTATATGGGAATTTAAAAGCTTCAACGGGAACATGTTGTGTTTCGTGGAATTACCACGTGGCGGTTTTAGTGAGTTTTAAAAATGCTTCTGGTGTTAAAGAAACGAGAATTATTGATCCTTCATTATTCTCGAATGGAGCAGTAACAGAGCAAGAATGGAGAAATGCTTGTATTAATCAATCTTGTGGAAGTGCATCTATAACAACCTTTGCTAATGCTCCAAGTAATGTTTTTTATAGAAACTCAAATGGTAAAGGAGTTATATATGATAAAAATTATGCAAAAACAGATTGTGTATTAAATGTTTTTAAAGATTATGTTGCGTGTGCATTACCAGCTCCTTCTATAGGTGTTTGTGGTCTTTAATAAACAAGGAGGAATGTTTTTATAAACATTCCTCCTTGTTTAATTATATGCTTGAAATTGCATTTATTCCGGATGTAACCGTTATAAATTATAAAATAATTACTTTTTCTGTTCCATCAGGTATTTTGCAACAGCATGATAAGCGGGTAATGAAAAAGGATCATTTGCTCCATTGGCTGCGACAGGATGTGAGGCAAAACGAACGATTACCATTTCTGCCTTTGGATCAATGTAAATTGCTTGCCCATGTACACCACGAGCCATGAATGCTCCATTTTCATTGTGTGTAATCCACCACATATTGCGGTAACTCCATCCTTTCAATAATGTATAATTGCTCTTTTTGAAGGCTTTTTTATTCCCCCCTTTTTTAATATCAGTGATGGCTGCTTTTGGGATAATCTGTTGTCCATTGGCAAAACCTTCATTGCGTATTAATTCTCCAAAACGAGCCATATCTCGTAACTCCATATTACTTCCACCCCCTGCAAAAGGAGTTCCAATTGCATCTACAGAGAAGTAAGCATCTTGGTCCATTCCTAATTTACTCCAGATTTTTTCAGATAATACATCGGCTACATTTTTACCGGTTACACGAGCAATAATCCAACCCAGTACATCTGTGTTTACGGTTTTATATCCAAAAGAGTCTCCGTGCTTGCCTTGTTTTTTCACCGTAGGTAAATATTCATAATAGGTTTTGGCACCATTATAATCCTTTGGTTTAGGAAGAGGATTACCAGCCGCAGAAAATTTCCATATTTCTGCATTCGGGTCGGCATAATCTTCACTGAATTTCAAAGCTGTTGTCATATCCATTACTTGACGAACAGTGGCATCACCAAAAGCAGATGTTTTTAATTCTGGAATATAAAATGCGACGGTTTTATCGGGATTGATTGTACCTTCCTGAACGAGTGTACTGGCCAAGGTTCCAATAAGTGATTTTGTCATAGACATTGCAGCATGTTGTCCGTCGATGTTTAAGGCTCCAAAATATTTTTCATAAACAATTTTACCACGATGCATTACCAGAATACCATCGGTATAATTTTTCAGTAGAGATTCATTCCATGTCATGGTTTGTTTTAAACCAATAGGAGTAAAAGTAATATTGTCAATTTGTACGTTTAAATTTGTCGAGAGTGGAGCGGCTGAATTTAAACCTTTGGATACAGTAACGGTAGGCATAAATTGACGCATATGGGCAACACTCCATCGCATACCTGGGAAATCGAAGAAACTTCCATCTTCAAAACGAAGAATGCGATTGTCTGGTGGTGGAGAACCTTGCATCCAGCCCATTTTAATAGGATCGCTTTCTTCTGCACTAAGGAAGTTGGTTTTATCCTGTGCTTTTCCAGTGGTGTGCAATAACAATATACTGGAGAGCAATAACATCGATTTTACTGATTTTAAAGGATGGGAGGATGTAATTTTTTTCATGTTTACCTGTTTTTTTAAGGTGAGAAATATTGAAAAGAAATGCTGGATACTAACCTGAATAGGCTAGCATAATGCGGGTTTGTTTTTTGGTGTGCTATCAAATTTAATAAAAAAATTCATACGAAATGAGAATCAATGTATATTGTGTATTAATAAATTAAGTATCTTACTATAGTAATAAGAGAACATTAAATAACAAGGAGAATATGAAAGTTATCGGTTTAATTGGCGGCATGTCATGGGAAAGTTCGGTTTTGTATTATCAAATAATAAATAGAAGAACGCAACAAACTTTAGGCGGTAGCCATTCATCAGAATGCCTGATGTATTCTGTTGATTTTGGCGAAATCGCTGCATTACAACATCAAGGAGATTGGAATGCTTTAGAAAAGAAAATGATTGATGCTGCTCAACGTTTGGAGCGTGGAGGTGCTGATATGATTTTGATTTGTACTAATACGATGCATAAAATGGCCGATGCTATTGAGCGTAATACAACAATTCCATTATTGCATATTGTGGATAGTACAGCCGAAGCAATTCAGCAAAAATCCTATAAGAAATTGGGGATGCTGGCCACTAAATTTTCGATGGAAGAGGACTTTTTAAAAGATCGTTATAAGACAAAATATGGGATAGAAATTATTGTTCCAAGTGCTGCGGAAAGAACAGAAGTCCATCGAATTATATATGAAGAATTAGTACAGGGTATTATTAAAGAAAGTTCCAAAGAAGTCTATTTGAAAGTAATTGAGAATTTACTAAAAAATGGAGCAGAGGGAATTATTCTTGGATGTACGGAAATTGAACTTTTAATTAACCCCAATGATGTATCTGTCGATGTATTTGCAACAGCAAAACTACATGCAGAAAAAGCAGTTGATATTGCTTTAGGAAAATAAATTAGTTGAACTTCATCTCGATGAGGTAGTAGTGTGGAATATCATATTTATCACCAAATTTTTCTGGATCAAAGTTAGATTGGGCTACTTCACAATAAGAGGAGGAACCATCTTTGTGTTTTGTGGGTGTGATTAAAGATAAAATATAAAAAGCTTTGTTTACAGGAACATCGATTTCAGATTTTGATCCCAAGAAATTTTTGACAACATAGCGTAGATTATTATCCAATAATGTGAAGCTTTCCTTTCTGCTGGCAAATCGGTCTGCGAAAATTTGTATTTTAAACTCTTTTTTATCCGTAATCTTTCCGGCTATTTTAAATTTAATTTTTTCTTCTTTAATTCTGAAATATTCATCTTCTGAACTATCAAATAAGGTGGTTGTTTTGATTAGAATATTTTTTTTAAACTCTTTGATATTGATTTGATAATTTTTTCCAACGAGTTCTTTTCCAGAAAAAACAATTTCATCAATGGATATTTCTTCAAATAATAGTAAGGTTTGTAAATCAGTAGAATAACCAGAATTGATTTTCATTTTTATGCCTTCTTGAGAAAAAGAATTGATAGAAGAAAGGAATAAAATAACGAGTATAAAATAGTTTTTCATAAAAATAAGTTTAAACATGTGGTAATTCAACGGTGAAAGTTGTGCCTTCATTCTGTTTGGAGACGACATGGATTTCACCTTGATGCAATAGAATTATTTTTTGTATTAAAGATAGACCAATTCCATTATCTTGAAAGCGAATAATAGTTTTTGTTTTAAAATAAGTAATAGCAATTGTCCTGCTTAAATCAGGAAGTGGCATTCTCCGTCAATTATATTTTCCACATTCCTTTACTTACCTCTACCACTTTTCCTCCTATTTTTAAGGTATATTTATCATCTTTCAACTCTCCATCTAAGCTAATATATGATTTGCGATTCATTTGAAATCCTTGTTCAATTAAAGCGTATATATTTGATGATTCATTCTTCAGGAGATAAGCAAGAAAACAACCATTTGCACTTCCTGTGGCTGCATCTTCAATTAATTTTTCATTTTCGACACAAAACATTCTGGTATTGAAATCATTTGACTTCTCAAAAGTTTCTTTCGTTACGAAAAATAATGAAGTAGTAAAACCTGTTAGACTGTTTGTTTTGTGTTTTTTTATTTGTTTTAAAAACTCGATTATTTTATGAGAATCAAGTTTAATTCCATTCATTTCCTCCAAGTTAACAATAGGAATGATAATATATGGCAACCCTGTACTGATTTCCTCAATTGGCTTCAGACTATTGAGTGATTTGAGTTTTATTCCTAATCCTTCTGCTATTTCTTTATGAGTATAACTAGTAATAAATTCAGGTTGAGCTTGCGTCATTATAAAATTACTATTATCAATATCATCCACAGAAGTCAAATCGATAATAATTTTAGAATGTTTTAAGTTTAAGGTTACTCTTTTAGCAGGTTTTGGTAGTAAATATTTAGAGATTATAAAAGCAGTTCCTAAAGAAGGGTGACCAGCAAAAGGGACTTCATATTCTGGCGTAAATATTCTAACATCGAATTTCTCGTTGTTATGTTTTTTCTTTACAAATGTAATCTCTGGAAAATTAAGTTCTCGCGCAATTTCAAGCATGTTTTTTTCTGAAGCATTATCTTTATAATCTATAAAAACTGCTAATTGATTTCCTCCATATTTTGATGAAGTAAATACATCAACTAAATAATATTCTATTTCTGCCATTTTTTTATTGTCAATATAGTATGGGCTCTGGTTTGTTGTTCTATTTTGGTTTTTTACAAATTTTTTATACCTTCTTGAGAAAAAGAATTGATAGAAGAAAGGAATAAGATAACGAGTATGAAATAGTTTTTCATAAAAATAAGCTTAAACATGTGGTAATTCAACAGTGAAAGTTGTGCCTTCATTTTGTTTGGAAACGACATGGATTTCACCTTGATGCAATAGAATTATTTTTTGTGTTAAAGATAGGCCAATTCCATTACCGTTGGCGTAATTTTTATTGTTTCCACGGTAAAAAGCAGTGAAAATATTAGGTAAATCTTCTGGACTAATACCAATTCCATTATCTTGGAAGCGAATAATAGTTTTTGTTTTAAAATAAGTAATAGCAATTGTGGTTTCGTTTTCATCAGAGAATTTACAACCATTCTCAATCAAATTCATGAAAGCAACTTTTAATAAATACTCATTACCCATTACAGAAATATAGTCATCGTCTTCAATTTCCTTTTCAAAAATAATATTGACTTTGAATTCGACTTGGTTGTGCATCACATCATTTCGAGCATCCAATAATACTTCATCCAAACGAATTTCTTTGAACCCTATTTCCGTTTGATCATAATTGGCTTTGGCTAAATCCAACAAGCTATTGGACAGACGAACTAATTTTTGAGCGTCATTTATAGCATGGGTAATCGATTCCTGATATTCTTCATTCGTACGCATGTGCCCAATGGTCAATTGTAGTTCGGTGAGCATAGCGGTTAATGGCGTACGCAATTCATGGGAAATATTGGAAACAAAATCTTTTTGAGCATCAAATGATTTTTCCAATCGGTCTAGCATTTCATTAAAAGTAGTGGCCAGTTCAGCAATTTCATCTTTACTATTGGGCATACTAACGCGCAAATCCAGATTTGTAGCGGTGATGATTTTTACTTTATTGATTAATTGGGAAACAGGAGATAAAGCTCTTTTGGAGAAAAATCGTCCCATAATATAAATTAGAACGATAGAAAAGCAGAGTACCACTAATATGGTATTGCGTAGATTCTCAAAGTTATGATATCCATTTTGATCGTAAGCAGCGGCAGTAATTACATAACTCTTATTGTTGATGATATACTTTAAACCGACAACCTGCCATTGATCTTGATAGAATTTGATTTCGTTTTTCTTCAAAACGGATTGAATCATTTTCTGACTTTCTTTTACCACATCAATATCGACTGCATCGTGATAGAGTAGATGAAAAGTATCATCGTAAATTGCCACTTCTACCTCATTAATCGTAGAGCGATTATTGGTGTAGATTTCCTGTAATGTCTTAGTGTCAATCTTGGCTTTAAAATAAAGGTTGGCTTTCGTAATTGCTTCTTTGGATAAGCTATTGTAAAAAGCAGTTTCTCTGCTTTTTTCGCCAGATATATATATGATTACGGCAAATAGCAATAGGATGGAAGCCGTAAGGAAAGTAAAGAGTAAACTAAGTCTGTTTTGGATTGTCATGAAAATCAGTTTAGTTATTGATCGCCATTTTTCAAGATGAAGCCCATACCCGATTTGGTATGAATCAATTTGGTGTCAAAATCTTTATCAATTTTTTTACGTAAGTAATTAATATATACATCGATAAAGTTCGTACCAGTATCAAAATGGGTATTCCATACTTTTTCGGCAATTTCAGTTCGAGACAATACCCGTTCTGCATTTTGCATCATATATTCCAAGAGCTTAAACTCTTTGGGAGTTAGATTAATTTCTTTTCCAGATCGTTTAATGGTTTTGGTGTTGTAATCTAATTCTAAATCGAAATAAGTAAAGGTGTCCGCGTGAAGTACGGCATTACTATTTCGTTTTAAGAGTACTCGAATACGCGCCAGTAATTCTCTAAAGTCAAAAGGTTTAACGAGGTAATCATCAGCGCCAGCATCAAAACCATCTACTTTATCGTCTGTGGTACCAAGGGCTGTCAGCATAATGATGGGAAGAGAGGGGTAGCTTTTTTTCAATTGCTGACATAGATCCAATCCACTAATTTTAGGCAATATGATATCGGTTATTACTAAATCGTAAGTATTGCTTTGACAAAGTTTTTTACCCATTTCACCATCATAAGCAATTTGAGTTTGGAAGTCCTGTTCTTCTAAACCACGTTGGAGTAGAGTTGCGACTCTGGTATCGTCTTCAATGATTAGAATAGTAGGCATGTGTTGAATAAATGATTTTGTATAACAAAAATAGGATAATAAACGAGTAGTCAGTTTGGAATCCGATAATTTTTGAACACGACTATTCTGATGGAGGATTCAAAATATAGAATAGTGTACAAATAAATTGTGTAATATGATTTTTAATTGAACGGTAAAAAACGAAAAGAATAGGATCTGTCACCCAATTCTATTTTTTTTACTACTTTTATTGTGATAATTGAATAGCTATGCACAAACACCTATATATACTTCTTTTTTTCTGTTTTTTCCATTCATTTGCACAAGATACTAAGACGAAAAAGCAAATTTCGGAAGCACAGGAACTTCATGAAAAACAAGAGGTTAAGGAAGAAGTTGAACCTGAAGGGGTGAAAATAGAAGAATCTGATGCGGATAAAGAAAAGAATGATTCTATTACCATTAAAGTTAACGATCCAAAATACAGAGAAGATCAGTTTTACGCTGGACTGACTTATAATCTATTGCAAAATAGACCGGATGATGTTACTCAAAATTCATTTTCATATGGGATTCACTTTGGTTTCCTTAGGGATATGCCAATTAATGAGCGTAGAACTTTTGCCATTGCATTGGGTTTAGGATATTCTATGAACTTCCTGAAGCAGAACATGCTGATTCATAATGAAAATGGAGAAAACACTTATTTTCTTCCTGCTGAAGGAATGGATGTAGGCAAGAATAAAATTTCACTTCATTATTTAGAAGTCCCATTAGAATTTAGATGGCGTACTTCTACTCCAAAAACACACCGTTTTTGGCGTATTTATACCGGTTTAAAATTAAGTTACCTGATTGGCGATAAAGCTCAATTTAGCTATGGTGAGGTCAATGAAAAAATAACAGGTAACCCCGACTTGAATAAGATGATGTACGGTGCGTATGTATCTTTTGGTTATAATACATGGAATTTCCATGTCTATTATGGACTTAATCCGTTGTTTAAATCAGGAACTATTGGTGGGAAATCAATCGATATGAATACGGTGAATTTGGGATTGATATTTTATATCCTATAGCCAGAAATACCACAATCCAATTTGAGGTAGAATTCCTGTCAAAAAACCTAACGTAAGCTCGGTGTAATCATGTGCTTTCATCTCTAATCGGGAAGTAGCAACAATACCAGTACAAAGGGTCAATAAAGAAATAACTTCGACTAATCGAACTTGAGAATGGATACTTATTCCTATTGCAAATATGGTCAATGCGCTCATTCCAACCATATGTAAACTGGCTTTATAACCTAGAATAATAAGAAATAAAGCAACTACAGTACTAATCAAACTCCCAAGAAAATAATAGTATAACTCTGGAATACTATCAATTGTAATGCTTTTTTTAATTAGTATTAAAAGTAAAAGGGCATGTATGGCTAGTGGAATTCTTCGCTGTGATTTATCATTGAGCATAATAGAATTTACTTTTCCTAAAGAAAGTAGGAAGTAGTAAATCGAAACAGGAATTAGAATCGTTACAATCAGGATTTGAATCAGAATTAAATAAATATCCTGATAGATAAAGTAGCGATTACTAAAGAAAAAGTATAGCAAAGCCGCAAAAACCGATATGAATAACGGGTGAAAAATATATGAAAAAACAGGGAGGATTTTTTTCAAAATAAATTTTTTAGAGTGTATTAAACAAAAGGCCCAACGATTTAGTAAAAACTGGGCGCTTCTATTTTTTTTACATTTTCTTTCTCATTCGAGCGACAGGAATATCAAGTTGTTCTCTATATTTTGCAATAGTACGGCGCGCAATAGGATATCCTTTCTCTTTTAATATTTCAGCCAATTTATCATCTGGAAGTGGTTTTCTTTTGTCCTCTTCTTCGATAACGTTTTGTAGTATTTTTTTAATTTCAAGAGTTGATACTTCTTCACCTTGATCGTTCATCATGGCTTCAGAGAAGAACTCTTTAATTAGTTTTGTACCATAAGGTGTGTCAACATATTTACTGTTTGCAACACGAGATACGGTTGAAATATCTAAGCCAACCATATCCGCAATATCCTTAAGGATCATTGGTTTTAGTTTGGTTTCATCACCATCAAGAAAATATTCTTCTTGGTAATGCATGATTGCATTCATGGTTACATATAATGTTTCCTGACGTTGTCTAATTGCATCAATAAACCATTTGGCAGAATCCAGTTTCTGTTTGATAAATTGAACGGCCTCTTTTTGAGCGTTCGATTTTTCTCGGGCTTCTTTGTAACCTTGTAACATTTCTTGGTAATCTTTTGAAACGTGTAGTTCAGGAGCATTACGGCCATTTAATGAAAGTTCAAGTTCCCCATCGACAATTTTAATTGCAAAATCGGGAACGACATGTTCAATCACTCTGTTATTTCCAGCATAAGCTCCACCCGGTTTAGGGTTTAACTTTTCAATTTCATCAATTGCCTTTTTTAATTGCTCTTGTGAAACCTCATATTTCTGTAATAATTTGTCGTAATGCTTCTTAGTAAAAGCTTCAAATTGATTTTCAATAATATCTGTGGCTAAAGCAATGGCTTCAGTTGGAGTTTTGTGTTTCAATTGAAGCAGCAGGCACTCTTGTAAATCACGTGCGCCTACACCCGAAGGCTCTAACTCATGAACGATGTGTAATATTCTTTCTACAGTTTTCTCATCAGTATAAATACCTTGAGTAAAAGCCATATCATCTACAATTTCTTGAATGCTACGGCGAATGTATCCCATATCGTCAATACTTCCTACCAAAAATTCGGCAATCTCACGATCGCTGTCATTTAAGATAAAAGTATTCAGTTGATTGATTAAATCTTGATGAAAACTTACAGGCGAGGCCAATGGCATAGAACGATCTTCATCGTCATCACTGTAATTATTCGACTGTGTTTTATAACTTGGTACTTCATCGTCACTCAAGTACTCATCAATATTTATATCTTCTGCGTCAATACGGTCAGAATCCTCGTAATCATCATATGCCTCAGTGTCAAATTCATCCTTTTCGTAATCATCCTCTTCTTTTCCGGACTCTAGGGCTGGATTTTCAACCATTTCCTCTTTTAGACGTTGTTCAAAAGCTTGCGTAGGCAATTGAATTAACTTCATCAACTGAATTTGTTGTGGAGATAATTTCTGGGATAATTTTAGTTGTAAAAATTGCTTAAGCATTCAATATTATTTATACGTTTAATCGTGAAATACGTTTAATTGTAATTTAAATTAATAATTCAATATAAGAATAATCCGTGGACTATTTTTTAAAACTCAGCGTTTTGTGGTGTTCTTGGGAAAGGAATTACGTCTCTAATGTTTGACATTCCTGTTACAAAAAGAACTAATCTTTCAAATCCTAATCCAAAACCACTGTGTACTGCTGTTCCAAATCTACGCGTGTCTAAATACCACCATAGTTCTTTTTCATCAATACCTAGATCTTTAATTTTTTCTAGTAAAACGTCCAAACGTTCCTCTCTTTGTGATCCTCCTACGATTTCACCAATTCCAGGGAAAAGGATATCCATTGCTCTTACCGTTTGTTGATCTTCATTCAAACGCATGTAGAACGCTTTAATTTTTGCAGGATAATCAAACAAGATTACAGGACATTTAAAGTGTTTTTCCACTAAGAAACGTTCGTGCTCACTTTGTAAATCAGCACCCCATTCTTCAATGATATAGTTGAATTTTTTATTTTTATTTGGTTTTGAGTTTTTCAAAATATCAATTGCTTCAGTATAGCTCACACGTTTGAAGTTGTTTTCTAATACGAAGTTTAATTTTTCCAATAAACCCATTTCACTTCTTTCAGCCTGTGGTTTTGATTTTTCTTCTTCAGTTAGACGTTGGTCTAAGAATTTCAAATCATCTTCACATTTCTCTAAAGTGTATTTAATAACATACTTAATGAAATCTTCTGCAAGATCCATGTTGTCATCCAAGTTATTGAAGGCAACCTCTGGCTCAATCATCCAGAATTCTGCCAAGTGACGAGAAGTATTTGAATTTTCTGCACGGAATGTAGGTCCAAAAGTATAGATTTGACCTAATGCCATAGCATATGTTTCACCTTCTAATTGTCCAGAAACAGTTAAGTTAGTTTCTTTACCAAAAAAATCTTCTTTATAATTTACTTTTCCTTCTTCAGTACGTGGTGTTTTGTCAAATGGTAAAGCCGTAACTTTAAACATTTCGCCAGCACCTTCTGCATCCGATCCCGTAATAATTGGAGTATTTACATAGAAAAAACCATTTTCTTGGAAATATTGGTGTACAGCAAAAGAAAGTACAGAACGTACACGCATAATAGCACCAAAAGCATTGGTTCTAATACGTAAATGTGCATTGTCACGTAAAAACTCTAAAGAGTGTTTCTTCGGTTGCATTGGGTATTTTTCAGGATCAGAATCACCTAAAATTTCCAAATGCGTTACTTGGATTTCTACAGTTTGTCCAGCACCTTGACTTTCAATCAAAGTTCCTTTTATACTAACAGCTGCACCAGTAGTAATTCTTTTTAGAACTTCTTCTGGAGTATTCTCAAAATCAACTACACATTGAATATTATTAATGGTCGAACCATCATTTAAAGCGATAAAACGATTACTTCTAAAAGTTCTTACCCAACCTTTGGCATATACTTCATGAAGTGTATTCTTACTATTCAATAAGTCTTTAACTTTCGTGTGTTTCATTGTACTGTTTATTTCTATATTATAATTTAATTCGATGTTGGAAGAACAAATATAATTTTTTTTCAAAATTAATGGACTTATAGGCTATTGTTAAAGGATCCCATAAGCTTGTTCTTTAAAGTATTACTTTTACAAAAGTATACAGCTTGCAAAGATAACGAAACGATAGTAAATTGTAGAATTTAATACGTGAGATTTATTGCCTTTTTAAGCAAATGATCTCGTTTTTTGGAGAAAATAAACAAACAGACGTCCGTTTTAAATGGACAGACGATGTAAAATTTAAAATAACTATTATTCCTATCTTTGAAACGGTTTTAAAAATGAAGTATTCTTATGGTATATGCAGTGGAGATTAGTGAGTCATTTTCGATAATCCTTTTTGGAATGTTATTTATTCTGATTGTGATGCTGTTGTATCTCATCAGCAGGTTAGTCAAATCGGAAAACAAAAAGAAAGAAGTAGAAGAGAAGTTTTATTCTTTGGAATTAAAAGTGAATAACCTTCAGTTGGAAACATTAGAGTCAAAATTGAATCCACATTTATTCAAAAATATCCTGAATTCTATTCAGTCCCATGCTTATCAAACCTATTTTGCATTAGATAAATTAGCGAACGTATTGGATTACATTTTATATGAAAGCCGGAAAAAATTCGTTTCACCAAAAGAAGAAATTGAATTTGCTTTGAACTTAATTGAAATTAATAAAATCAAGTTGAGTCCGCTTTTTGAATTAAAGGTGAAAACAAAAATTAACGAAAATGAATTATTGTTTGATCAACGTTTATTAGCACCATTAATTTCAATTGACTTTATTGAAAATGCGTTCAAACATGCCGACTTGCAAAGCCCAGATGCTTTTATTTCGGTTGTTTTTGAGTTTAAAGAAAACTGTTTTAATCTAACTGTTTCCAATAAAATATCAGATAAAAAGGCCTTAATCAAAGAGAATAGCGGAATAGGATCGGATACATTGGAACAACGATTAAGAATTATTTACAAAAATAATTTCAGACTTAAAAAGTTTATAGAAGACGAAGTTTATATTGCACATTTAAAAATTAATTTACTTGAACACAAAGCTCAAATGTTTACTGCTGGATGATGAATTACCAGGGTTAACGTATCTGAAAATGTTATGTGAACAAATTCCGGAATTGGAAATTGTAAAATCATTTGACAATCCTGAAAAATTATTAGCGGAGATGGATCAGTTAGATTTTGACCTGTGTATACTCGATATCGAAATGCCGGGAATCGATGGGTTGAGTGTGGCCAATTTATTGAAAGATAAAATGGTGATTTTTACAACAGCTTATAAAGAATACGCTACGGATGCTTTTGATATTGATGCGGTAGATTATATTACAAAACCAGTCAAAAAAGAACGTCTTCAAAAAGCAATTGCAAAAGCAATTGAACGTATGGATAAAAAGCCTGCGATTAAAAAATTCATTCAAGTAAACACAGACAAAGGAAAAGCATTGCTCTTTTTTGATCAGATTTTAATGATGAGAATTTCCAGTACAGAGAGCAGGGATAAACAAGTGCTTTTGGAAAATGGCGATACGATTGTCTTGAAAAATATTACCTACGATAAATTGTTGAAACAGCTGCCACAAAGTGATTTTTGTAGGGTTAACAAAAAAGAAGTAATTGCAATGACTGCGGTTAAGTTCTTTGCACATGATGAAATTACAACAAACATTTTGGACAAATCAGGAAAGGCAATTGCTTTAGTTTTAAGTGATATTTATCGTTCTGATTTTCTAATGAAAGTCAAAGTGTAAATTCATTACATTTTTTTTCCATCTTATTACATTTCCGACGAATTACATTACGTAAGGCTTTTTTACTAGCTATTCTCTGTTCACCTTTGCGGGAAATTAAGAGAATAGAAATACACGCTTATGAAAAAGTTTAAAAACACATTTTTCTACTTAGGAGTTATCGGAACAGCTTCGGCATTCATGTACTGGATTATCACAAAAGGGAAAGTTTTAGAGCAAGGACGAGATGTTGTTCATAGCACTTCTGGGGAAACACAATGGGAGGCTTTTATGTCTTCAATGTTACATAATATTCAACATCCTTTAGCAATACTTTTAGCTCAAATCATCACTATTATATTAGTTGCCCGTTTCTTTGGGTGGGTATCTCGTAAAATAGGTCAGCCCTCAGTAATTGGTGAAATTGTTGCCGGTATTGTTCTAGGGCCATCACTTGTAGGAATGTATTTTCCGGAATTTTCTGCGGCATTATTTCCAAAAGAATCCTTAGGGAACCTGCAGTTTTTAAGCCAGATTGGTTTAATCTTATTCATGTTTGTGATTGGGATGGAATTAGATTTAAAAGCTTTAAAAAATAAAGCACATGAAGCGGTAGTAGTGAGCCATGCCAGCATTATTATACCATTTACACTAGGAATTGGTTTAGCCTATTATATTTATTATTCGTTTGCTCCACAAGGAGTAGAGTTTTTATCCTTTGGACTATTCATTGGTATTGCAATGAGTATTACCGCATTTCCTGTATTGGCACGAATTGTTCAGGAACGAGGAATTCATAAGACCCGTTTAGGGACTATGGTAATTACCTGTGCTGCGGCCGATGATATCACGGCCTGGTGTATTCTTGCAGCAGTTATTGCGATTGTAAAAGCAGGATCGTTTGTAAGTTCACTTTACATTATTGGTTTAGCAATTATCTATGTTATGTTGATGCTAAAAGTGGTAAGACCTTTCTTGAAAAGAGTAGGAGATTTGAACTCAACCCACGAGAATTTAAGTAAACCAGTAGTGGCAATTTTCTTTTTAACGATGGTTATATCATCCTATGTAACCGAAATTATTGGAATCCACGCTTTATTTGGAGCATTCATGGCAGGAGCAATTATGCCTGATATTGCTAAATTCAGAAATATATTTATTGAAAAAGTAGAAGACGTTTCGGTAATCTTATTATTGCCTTTATTCTTTGTATTTACCGGTTTACGCACCGAAATAGGTTTGTTGAACGACCCTTATTTATGGAAAATCACAGGATTGATAATTTTGGTTGCCGTTGTTGGGAAGTTTTTGGGAAGCGCCTTGGCAGCCAAATTTGTTGGGCAAAACTGGAGAGACAGCTTGACGATTGGAGCATTGATGAATACTAGAGGATTAATGGAATTAATCGTTTTAAATATTGGATTTGATTTAGGCGTATTATCACCGAAAATCTTTGCAATGATGGTTATCATGGCATTAGTAACGACATTTATGACAGGTCCAGCATTGGATTTAATTGACAAGATTTTCAAGAAAAAGAATTCTATTATCCCAGAAGAAATTAGCAGTAAAACAAAATACCGAGTATTGATTTCATTTGGTAACCCAGAACGTGGAAAAACATTATTGAGATTGGCGAATAGTTTTGTGAAAAAACAAAGTGGTAGTTCGACAATTACAGCGATGCACTTGTCCTTGAGTAACGAAACCCATTCGTTCAATGTTGAAGAAAATGAAAAAGACAGTTTTGCACCAATTATTTCAGAATCGCAAGATTTAGATCAAAAGGTATACACCATCTTTAAAGTGTCCAATGATATTGATTCTGATATTGCGGATATTGCTAATCAAGGAGATTACGACCTCTTGATGATTGGTTTAGGACAATCGATATTTGAAGGAACATTATTAGGGAAAGTATTAGGTTACACCACTCGAATTATTAATCCAGATCGTTTAATCGATAAGTTTATTGGTAAAGAAGGACTGTTTGAAAATTCTCCTTTTGATGATAGAACAAGACAGATTATTACCAAAAGTAAAATGCCAGTTGGGATTCTAGTGGATAAAGATTTACAAGAAGTTAATCAGGTGTTTATGCCAATATTTAGTGCAGAAGATGCCTTCCTGATTGAATACGCACAAAAGTTGATTAATAATAATGGATCCCAAGTTACGGTATTGGATGCTGCGGGTCATATTAAAAATAACCATGAAATAAGAGAGAGTATCCGCTCCATTGAACAAACTGCTCCCAATCATATTATGATGATGAATGAACGTGTGATGAAGAAAGAATTTTTAGGAAAACAACACTTGATGATTATCAGTTTGAGTAGTTGGAAAAAACTAATTGATTCTCAAAGTACTTGGTTGAATAACACACCATCTGTATTGATTATTAAACCATAATAAAGCAAATACGTTTACAATAAAAGGTTGCATTAATTCAATTGGATTAGATCATACATTTTGAAACAGAAAGGTATCCTCTAATAAAAAAACAAATCCCGATAATCATCGGGATTTGTTTTTTTATATAAATAAATGAAAGATTAGAATTGTGCAATCTCTGTAGAATCTTTCATTGCCATTGTAGAGCTATTGCCTGTTGTAACTGTGTTTTGTACGGCATCAAAGTAACTGGTTCCAACAAAATTTTGATGTTTTACCGCTTTAAAACCATGTTGTTGTAAAGCAAATTCTCTTTCTTGTAATTCAGAATAACCTGCCATGCCTCTTTCTTTATACGCTTTAGATAGCTCAAACATACTGGTATTTAAAGCATGGAATCCTGCTAAAGTGATGAATTGAAATTTATAGCCCAGCGCAGCTAAATCTTCACGGAAAGTTTCCATTTCAGCAACAGATAGTTTTGCAGCCCAGTTGAAAGAAGGAGAACAATTGTAAGCTAACATTTTATCTGGGTATTGCGCATGAATTGCTTCGGCAAACTGACGGGCAAATTCTAAATCGGGATTACTGGTTTCCATCCAGATTAGATCAGCATAAGGAGCATAACTTAATCCACGGTCAATACCTTGATCTATTCCTGCATTTACATAATAGAATCCTTCCGGCGTGCGTTCGCCAGTGATGAATTTACGATCACGTGGGTCAATATCACTAGTTATTAAATTAGCAGCATCAGCATCCGTTCTGGCAATAATAAGGGTAGGAGTTCCCATAACATCGGCAGCTAAACGAGCGGCAACAAGTTTGTTGATTGCTTCTTGTGTTGGAACTAATACTTTACCTCCTAAGTGACCACATTTTTTAGCGGAACTTAGCTGATCTTCAAAATGAACAGCCGAAGCACCTGCTTCAATCATGGATTTCATTAATTCAAAAGCATTCAGATTTCCACCAAAACCAGCTTCTGCATCTGCAATAATAGGAACTAAATAATCTTTTTGATTCGCTATTCCATTCACAACCTGAATTTGATCGGCACGTAATAGAGCATTGTTGATTCTTTTTACCACAGTAGGTACACTGTTTACAGGATATAGCGATTGATCAGGATACATTTCTCCAGAAAGATTAGCATCTGCAGCAACTTGCCATCCACTTAAATAAATAGCTTCTAGACCCGCTTCGACTTCTTGTACAGCTTGGTTTCCCGTAAGCGCACCCAGTCCTGCAACGAAATCTTGTGTTGTTAATCGATTCCAAAATTTTTCTGCCCCAATACGAGCAATGCTGTGTTCTATTTTGTATGATCCTTGTAACTGTACTACTTTTTCGGCTGTATAAGGACGTTCAATACCTTTCCATCTTGGATTTGTTGTCCAATCGCTTACTAATTGCTGAATTCTGTCTTCTGTTTTCATAATGCTATTTTTTTGTGTTGTTTATAGAGTGGGTTTAGATGTATTCGTATGCAGGCAGGGTTAGGAATTCTTCAAAATCTTCATTCAATACAAGCTGGTCCAATAATTCTTTTGCCAGTTTGAATTTTCCTTTTTCAAAAACGTCTGTGCCAACCATTTTTTCAATTTTAGCCATTTCAATTTGTGAGAAAGTATTGTAATCCTGAATGGTGAATGGGCTCCCATTTTCTAGAGGAACAGCATTGTGTAACCATTGCCATAATTGTGTTCTCGATATTTCGGCAGTTGCCGCATCTTCCATCAGGTGGTATAATGCCGCTGCACCTTGACCATTTAACCATGAAGCAATATATAATATGGCTATATTGATGTTTTTATGGATTCCTTCTTGGGTAACGGTTCCTTCTGGTTTTTCAATTAAATCTTGTTCAGTAATGACCAAATCAGCTCTTTTTATATGGATCTGATTTTTAGTAGGCATGATTTGATTGAATACTTTCAAGGCAACAGGCACTAATGCAGGATGTGCGACCCATGTGCCATCGTGTCCGTTTTTCGCTTCCAGTTCTTTGTCATTGGTTACCTTTTGAAAAGCCAGGGCATTGGCTTCCGGATTATTATTGATGGGAATCTGTGCTGCCATTCCACCAATTGCCAAAATGCCTCTTTTGTGACATTTTTGAATCACTAATTTGGAATAAGCGCTCATAAATGGAGATTTCATAGTCACCTGGTCTCGGTTTGGGACAATTAGATTACGATGCGTTTTTAGTTTTTTGATGTAAGAGAAAATATAATCCCATCGGCCACAGTTCAACCCAACGATATGATTTCTTAATTCATAGATTATTTCATCCAATTGGAAACTAGCCGTTATTGTTTCAATTAATACAGTCGCTTTAAAAGTGCCTTTTGTTACACCAAGATATTCTTCGGTAAACTCAAATACTTCATCCCACCATCTTGCTTCCAGATAATGCTCAAGTTTTGGAAGATAGAAGTAAGGAGCGGTATTGTTTTTTAATAAGTTTTTATAATTGTGGAAAGCATATAAACCAAAATCAACTAGAGATGCGGAGGCTTCTTCTTGGTTAATCAATAGATTTTTTTCATGAAGATGAAGTCCTCTAGGTCTCACAATCAGAACTGCTGTTTCGGGTAGTAGCTGATATGTTTTGTCCTTTTTGGTGTCAACCAATTTGATTTTTTTAGAAACAGCATCTTTTAAATTCTGCTGACCAGTCATTATGTTATTCCAAGTAGGAGCAGTACTGTCTTCAAAATCTGCCATGAATGTTTTTGCGCCAGAATTTAGGGCATTGATAATCATTTTTCGATCTACAGGGCCCGTAATTTCAACACGACGATCAAGTAAATCCGCTGGAATTGATGCAGCTACCCAGTTCCCTTTTCGGATGTCTTCCGTTTCAGGATGAAATTTTGGAACAGCACCTTGATCAAATTCTTTTTGAAGCTCTGCTCGTTGTGATAATAAGCCGATTCGGTTTGTGTTGAATTTTTTATGTAGTGCTATTAAAAATGCAATTGCCTCATCCGTTAAAATATTTGGATAATAATTGGTCACTTTCGGATTAAAATCCAGTGCTTTTAAATTGTGATGAACTAAATTTTCCATAATCGAATTGTTTGGTTATGACAATATTAGAAAAAAGAATATTACAAAACAAGCGAACGTTCGCTAAAAATACAAAATTCGTCAAAATTGTTATTTTATAAAAAAATGTATCTTTGGAAAATGGTTATAGAGGGAGAATATATAAAGCTCATATTTGGGTTAAAACTAAGACAGGTTCGTACAGAAAGAAACCTGTCACTTTTCGGTTTGGCAAAACTTACAGATTTGTCAAAGTCCTATTTGAATGAAATAGAAAAAGGAAAGAAATATCCCAAAACGGATAAGATTGTTTTGTTAGCAGAACATCTGGAAGTTTCGTATGATCATTTGGTTTCCTTGAAACTGGATAAAAATCTAGCCCCAATTGGAGAGATTTTACAATCGGGGATATTAAAAGAAATTCCTTTGGATCTTTTTGGGATTCATGAAGGAGATTTAATTGATATTATTGCTAATGCTCCTGCAAAAGTGAATGCCTTTATCAGTACACTGGTGGAAATATCACAACATTATAACCTGAGTAGGGAAAGTTTCTTTTTGGCCTCGTTACGTTCGTATCAGGAAGCACAAAATAATTATTTTGATGATTTAGAAGACAAAGTAGTTCAGTTTGCAAAAGCCTATCAAGTGAATCTCAATAAAATGATTGATTCGGAAGAGCTGAAAGAAATTTTGATCGAGGAATATGGTTATACGATTAATGATGATGAATTATCTGAACAACAGGAATTAGAAAATCTAAGGTCTATTTATGTTGCAAAAACAAAGACATTATTGATTACTCGTGATATTGATGAAGCCCAGAAAGCATTTATTTTCGCGAAAGAAATTGCATATAATTATTTAAAAATAACCGACCGTTTATTCACATTCAGTTGGATTAAATTTGAAAACTTTGATCAAGTGCTGAATAATTTTTATGCTTCATATTTTGCTGGAGCCTTAACAATTCCAAGAGCAAAACTGGTGGAAGAATTGAATGGTTTTTTAGCAAATAAAAAATATAATGCCGCTTTATTTGTAGAGATGATGCAAAAATTTAATGCCTCACCAGAATCATTTTATCAGCGGTTAACTAATATTTTACCGAAAGATTTCCAATTGAAAAATTTGTTCTTTTTGCGATTAACGCATCGTATAGGAAGTGATAAATATCAATTGAAAAAAGAGCTGCATATTACACATCAGCAAGAACCTCATGCAAATGAAATGAATGAGCATTATTGCAGAAGATGGGTGGCTATTCATACGATTAATGAAATGGAACGTTCGGCAAAGCAACATGTTTTTGATGCCCAAATTTCCCAATATGAGAATAGTAAAAATGAATATTTAGTACTCTCTTCGGCAACGCCAGATCCTTTTAGGAATAACTACTTGAGAAGTATTTCGGTAGGGATATTGATCACTCCGGCATTGAAAAATAAATTCAAATTTATTGATGATCCTATTATAAAAAAACAAATTGTAGGAGTTACCTGTGAAACTTGTGCGGTAAAGGATTGTTTGGAAAGAGTTACACCACCACTACAATTGGAACGCAAAAATAAGAATTTGAAAACAGAAAATCTAGTACAGAATTTAATGTCTAAATTCAGTTAGGATTACAGTCCTAATGTGAAAATATACGTTAGTTTAATGGATAAGTTTTGATCAAAATGAGCTAACTCATATGGGCCATAACGGAAAAATCCAGAAAGACCAAATCCTTTAAAGATTTGATTTAATTCTACACCCGACTCATAATATCCATTATTCATGGTTTTGTAATCAATCCCTACATGTTGCTCTTGTTTGGCAAGATTACCCCAACCGGCACGCGTTACTAAAACAAGAGAAGGTCTTATTTTTTTAGTAATGGTAACTCTTTTAAATCCATGTTTTAATTGGAAAAAAGCATATTTACTAGAGAAAAACTCATTGAAATACATTGTTTCAAAACTGTTCTTTCCTGCAATGGTAATTCTTTTCAATATTCCACTACGATCTAAGTTGTTTGGAGAGGTATTGTATAAGTGTGTTAATGGAACATCACCTAATGCATATCCACCTTCAAATAATAAAGCGGTTTTTTGACCATTTAGGTATTTTTGTTCATATTCCATTCGAAGATCGAATTTGCTGAACTCAAAATCATTATCAATTACCTTTGGTAAAGATTGGGTGTATTGAAAGGTGAATTTTGGGAATCGTTTTTCAGTTTCTATACGACCATTTGGGGTTTGCATAAAATCACTAAAAGGATTCCATTGTATGGATACAACGGCAGTGGTCATCGTGTATTTTTCAAACAATTTATTGTTGACATAATATAAATAGTCAAATTTTGGCTCAACAACACTATGGGTAAGTTGCCAAATACTTTCTGTTTTTGGAAGGATTTTCGTTTCGATAAAGGCATTCCAAGTACGATGATTGTAAAAGGTACTTACGTTGATAGGACGTGGGTCGTATAGACGAAATACTCTTTTATCAATAGCAAAAGTGGTACTTGCAATTTCTCGTACATCATCGGTATAGGAACCTCCAACCCATGAATTGGAGAATTTACCTAAACGTACTGCTCCTCCAAAACTATATTTGAAGGCATCATCTTTAGTACCATAAACGGTATATCCCTCAATTCGGAAACGTTGAGAAAAACGATCATTTGTGATTCCTCCTAGCCCAACACGGAATCCTTCATAATTGTTATATCGGAATAAGTAACGCAAGTCTAAATCGATAAATCCTATAGGCACATACCCATTGATTAATTTTCGTCCGAATTTTAATTTCTGCTCAATGCCTTCTTTTGCCACAAGGCTATCTAATGCAACATATGTACGAACACTTCGAGCATCTAAACTATCCTTGCGATAGGTATTCCAGTAATCATCGGGTTTATTAATAGCATCATCCTTGATTTCAATGGCAATTGCTGCTTTTTTAATTTTTAAAGGAATGTTGAATTTAGTTTCAAAATAAGTAGATTCGGATAAAAGATACACGAAATCGGAAGTGACTTTTTTGCTCGTTACATCATCCGACTCTTCATCTGATGCTTCAAACTTAATGTTTCCGCCAAAAATTTTGATATCATCATCGTTGTTTCCTTTGGCTATTTTAAATATTTTTTTAGTCGGAAACCAAACCTTCTCATTTTCTACATATTCATATTCATGCGTAGCACTTACATCTAGGACACCTTTTGTACGAATAATAGCTTTTGCTACAGCAGAATTTTCTACATCAATATAAACAACACCCTGTAAAGCTGCTTTTTTCGACTTCTTCTGATGTTGGAAGTAGATCATGTAAGTTTTACGACCATCGATATTAACCGTGTCTAAAAGCTTATAGCGGTATGTGTTTAGTGCATAATCGGCAATAGGACTATCATAATCCGTTTCCAAAAGCTCATAGCTATTATTGTAGATCGAAAAAGATTGTAATTTGACAGCAATCAATTCGTATATGGGTTGTTTGAAACCGGCCATTTTGGTCGCCAAAACAGTTTCTTTGAAACCTTGATTATTAAATTGAAAGAGCGATACTTTTTCTGTTTGATAAAGATGCTGTTTATCAATTATCTTTTTGAATTTGTAATCCGTAGAGTCAATCTTCACAAAATTCTTATGGTTGTTTTTTTCAACATAAATGCTGTCTAAACTACCGTTAATAGAGTCAGGATTAGCAGTAACGACAAGTTTATTATAAGATTTAAACTCGAAGCTTTTTAATTTTTTTTCAGGATTATTATTTCTTTTGTTTTGAATAACATTCCGAATAATGGTTATGGCGGGATTTTCTCCTACCGTAACAGCATTTAATTCCTCTGTATTGGCTGTCATTTTAATGATGAAATGACTTTTTGTATGCTCTACCGCTATAGTTTGGTTTTTGTATCCCACATAAGAAATGGTAATCTTAGTAAGACTCGTATTGTAATCCAATATAAACTTTCCGGTAATATCCGTAATCGTTGAAGTCCCATTGTCCCCGACAACATTCGCAAAAGGAAGTGCCTTATCAGTATCATTATTTTTTACAATACCGCTAATTTGCCCTTGTGAAAAGGAAATAAAACTTGAAAGCAACAATAAGATTGTGAATAGTCTCATGTGTGGAATTTATATATGGACGATTTGAAGCTTAAATTATTACAGGATTTTGGCAGTTAATATTGGATAACAAAAAAAATCCGCCATCGGCGGATTTCAATAATCAGTAAATTTGATTATACCTTCATGATTTCAGCATCTTTAACGCTCAATAAATCATCAATTTTTTTGATATAACTATTGGTTAGATTTTGAACATCTTCTTCAGCACTTTTACAAATGTCTTCAGAAGTACCTTCTTTTTCTAATTTTTTAATTTCGTTGTTTGCTTCTTTTCTGGAATTTCTAATTCCAATTTTAGCATCCTCAGCTTCTACTTTAGCTTGTTTTGCTAAATCACGACGTCTTTCCTCAGTCAATGGTGGAACACTAATAATAATGTTATCTCCATTATTCATTGGATTAAAGCCAAGATTAGCAATCATAATTGCTTTTTCAATTGGGTGAAGCATGTTTTTCTCCCAAGGTTGAATTGTAATGGTAAGAGCATCAGGAATACTGATATTCGCTACTTGAGAAAGAGGAGTTTGCGCTCCATAATAATCAACTTTAACACCACCTAACATCGCAGGACTAGCTTTTCCGGCACGGATATTTAAAAATTCTTTCTCCAAGTGCGCCAAAGATCCTTCCATTGATTCTTTTGTACTGTCTAATATGAAATTAATTTCTTCAGTCATTGTAATTATCTTTAATTAATTCGATTTTTTTTTAGCATCATAACTTAATATTGAGTCATGAATGCTAGCTCAAAATAGTTTTTATTGTAAAAGAATATGTTTAAACATTAACTACTGTTCCTACATTTTCTCCTTCGCAAATTTTTAATAGATTACCTTCTTTGTTCATATCGAAAACAATAATTGGCAATTCGTTTTCCTGGCTTAATGTGAAAGCTGTTGTATCCATTACGTTTAATCCTTTTTTCAATACATCTTCAAAAGAGATATAATCAAATTTTACGGCATCTTTATCTTTTTCAGGATCGGCAGAATAAATACCATCTACACGCGTTCCTTTCATAATTACATCTGCATTTATTTCAACACCTCTTAATACTGCAGCAGTATCGGTTGTGAAATATGGATTTCCTGTTCCAGCACCAAAGATTACGATTCTACCTTTTTCAAGGTGTCTTACCGCTCTACGTTTAATGTAAGGTTCAGCAATTGCTTCAATTTTTAATGCTGTTTGTAAGCGGGTTAGCATTCCCATTTCTTCTAATGCGCCTTGTAAAGCCATTCCATTAATTACAGTTGCCAACATTCCCATGTAATCACCTTGCACACGGTCCATACCATTACTTGCTCCAGCAACTCCTCTAAAAATATTTCCTCCTCCAATAACGATTGCAATTTCTACACCTTTATCGTGAATTTTTTTTATTTCAACGGCATATTCTGCTAATCTTTGTGGATCGATACCATATTGTTTTTCGCCCATCAAGGCTTCACCGCTTAATTTCAGAAGGATTCTTTTGTACTTCATACTTGATTTTTAGTTGAGTTGTGCAAATATACGGATAATATGATTTTTTAAAATAAGTTCACTAAAAATAAATAAAAAAGAAGTACGGAATTCAATTTCTATTGAATTTGTAAGTCTTCATAGGACTGCTTTGCTGCCTCATAACCAATTTTGAAAATACTATCCATTTTTAATTTATTAGTTTCAAAGGTACTGTAGATAGATAATTCTTGCGGTTCGATAATCCAATCACAAATATTAAATTTTTGAATGTTACTATTGGCAGAAAGTAAATCAAAAGCTCTAGTTGTTACCGCTTTTATAGAGGTTAAATCTTTGGCATCAATATTCTGAATAGGACTTACATATACACCAATTAAAGTTTCACATCTTCCTTGTAATATATCCGTTGGGAAGTGATTTAGAATTCCACCATCACTGTAGAGATTACCACCCACCATATAAGGAGATAATACACCAGGAAAAGCAGAAGAAGCTAAGATGGCGTCTACAATTTTAGTGTCAGGAGGGAAAATTTTCAATTTTCCTTTTACCATATCGGTCGCCGTAATATGATTTACTATGGCTAAATCCCCTAGGGTAGCCTCTTGAAATATTTTGGTAAAATAACTTTTGAATGAATCAGAATCAATTAATCCTGCTTTTCGGAATGTGAAATGTTTCCAATGGAAAAAATAAATAGATTTGAAGAAGTCGAGAATTTCCTCTGGACTTTTCCCCCAAGAATATAAAGCACCTACAATCGAGCCTGCACTCGTTCCTGCAATATGAGTAGGTTTTATCTTTTTTTCATCTAAAAATTTTAAAGCTCCTGCGTGTGCAAGACCTTTTGAACCGCCACCAGATAAAATCAATCCGATGGACTGCGAATTGAATCCCATTGTTACTAATTTGGACTATAAAAGTACACTTTTTCAGCAATCCATAATTAATATTAACGGTTTATATAGAAACGATATATATTGTTGACCTATGTCGTAATGGCATTGCTTATTAGCAGCATTATGGTATTTTTGTGATAATAATTTTAATCACTTATGAAAAATATAATTACGAATAGTTTAGCGCAAAGTTATAGTTATAAAGAATATAGAAGTGTAGTTGCAGCATTGTTGGTAGAGGGTAAATCTACAGGACATCAACAATCGGAAGATCTTACGCAGTATAGTCTTTTAAACGAAACCAGAATGAATCGTTTGGAAAAAACAATGGTTATTACACCAGAAAATCAACAAAAGCTTCAAGCGTTGAAAGGAGATTATATTTGGTTGGTTATTTCTGAAGGCTGGTGTGGTGATGCGGCACAACTACTTCCAATTTTTCATAAAATGGTAGAATATTCAGAGGCTATCGAGCTAAAGATTGTTCTACGAGACGATAATGAATTGTTGATGAATCAGTTTTTGACTAATGGAGGAAAGTCGATTCCAAAGTTGATAATTGTAGAGCGAGAAAGTTTAAAAGTATTAGCAGATTGGGGCCCAAGACCACAAGGTGCGACCGATTTAATTAAAAACTACAAAGCAGAATTTGGTGTTATTGACGAAACGGCAAAAATTAATTTGCAAAAATGGTACTTGGCGGATAAAGGAATCAGTACCCAAAATGAATTAATAACATTGATGCAGCAATTGTAAATGAATTATAGGGATTCTTAATTCAATTGAAGCGTTCCTATAATTTTTATTTTAGAAGAAGTAGACATGCCTCCTGGGTTACAGCCGGGTAAACCTTCTGGGATTTCTGCGCCAATTGTTTTGTAATAGTCTACCCAAGCAGGAAAGAATACTTGCGAATTTGGTTGTTTGTACGTCATTGGGTACAATTGGAAGAAAGCTTTATTGTGATTTGCCGCTTTAAAAGCATCATAAATTAATTCAGAACAATAGTATTTTCCATTGTCGTACACATATTCATCATCATAAGGTACGCCTAATTGGGATAATGAAAAGGTTATGGCGGGTTGAATTAATGGAGTGTATTCTTTCTTTAGTCTACCAATGTAAATCGGTTTTACTGTGTTTTTTGAAAAAGCTTGTAAGGTAGAAAGACGAACGGCTTTTCCTGCGGCTTCAATGATATAAGTAGTATCCTTTTGGATGTAAACCAATCCCATATGATTGAAATCATTTCCTTTGTACCCTTCTGTTACAGCATTGATTGCATCACATAATGGACCACACTCCATGTCGATGAAAATTAAATCACCCGTTTTTAAGTCACTTGCCTTTTTAGTTTGCGCCTGAAAGGCAAATGAAATTAGTAGACAAAGCGGAAGGAAAATTTTTGTAATCATGGTATGGTAAATTATGGGGTAACAGTATCCTCAAATTCTGTTGCGCTAATCGCGTCTTCAACAGAGTATTCACCAATTTTTGTGCGTCGTAAAGCTGTTAAGTGCGCTCCTGAATTTAAGGCTTGACCAAAGTCGTAAGCTAGCGAACGAATGTAAGTTCCTTTGCTACATACCACTCTAAAATCAACCTCCGGTAAGGCAATACGCGTAATTTCAAATTCGTGAATTTCTACTTTACGTGTTGGAATAGCAATTTCTTCTCCCTTGCGAGCATGTTCGTATAAGCGAACACCATCTTTTTTTATGGCAGAGAAAATAGGCGGTCTTTGATCAATTTCACCAATAAATTGAAAGGTCGTCTGATTGATTAATTCATCATTAATATGATCTATTGGATAATGGTGATCAACTTCTGTTTCCAAATCATAGGACGGAGTAGTAGCGCCAAGGTGAAATGTTCCCGTGTACTCTTTAACCATACCTTGTAATTCCTGAATGTTTTTGGTGAATTTACCAGTGCACACAATAAGTAATCCTGTAGCCAATGGATCTAAAGTTCCAGCATGACCTACTTTGATTTTTTTAAGACCTAAGTGTTTTTTTAAACTCCATTTTATTTTATTGACTGCTTGAAAAGAAGACCAATGCAAAGGTTTGTCTATTAATAAAACTTTCCCGTTTTGAAATGATTCCGCAGTCATTATATAATTGTCAATGGGTGAATGAAATAATGGATGATTATAAGAGCTAGACCAGCAATGATTCTATAGTATCCAAATACTTTAAAACCATACTTGCTTAGATATCCTATGAAAGTTTTGATGGCTAATAAAGCGACAATGAAAGCCACGATGTTTCCAATAACTAATAAGTTAATTTGATCGGATGATAATTCCAATCCTGCTTTATAATAATCATATCCTTTTTTTGCAGTTGCACCAAACATTGTTGGTACAGCTAAGAAAAAGGAGAATTCTGCAGCAGAAGTTCGTGATAATTTTTGTGACATACCTCCTACAATACTAGCACCACTTCGAGAAACTCCCGGTATCATAGCGATACACTGAAAGAAACCAATTTTTAGAGCAGTTAAATAAGTGATTTTAGTTTCCTGAGATCCTTTAAACCAATCATCAACTTTTAGTAATATAACACCACCAATAACCAATGAAATAGCAACAGTTAATGGACTTTCTAATAAACTATCAATAAAATCACTAAGTAATAAACCTAATACAACAGCTGGAATAAAAGCAACCAATAGTTTTAAGTAAAAATCAATAGATTGAAAAAATCGCTTAAAATAAAGGACTAGTACCGATAGAATAGCACCCAGTTGAATTACGATTGTAAAAAGTTTTGTGAAATCATCATGAGCAATTCCAAAAAAGGAAGAGGCAATAATCATGTGGCCTGTAGAAGATACAGGTAGGTATTCGGTTAATCCTTCAATGATTGCAAGGATAACGGCTTCAATAAGTGTCATTCTTTATTTTTTCGGGTTCTTTAAAATAGAATAGATAGTAATTCCAAAACCGATTAATACCGTTGTTGGAGCAAGTCTGATTCTTCTAAAATTGAAAATGTCTTCGCTGAAAACGGCAGGGTCATTTGCACTACCACCAGCCATTAAAATAAAACCTAATGCAATTACAGCAATTCCAATCAATAGAATTTTATAGTTTACTTTTTCAAATAAAAAGTCTGGTTTCGGTTGGTTATCTTTCATTTTTTAAAAATTATAAGGTTTTATAGTAATTCAATAGTACTGTGAGTATATTGATTAATAAAGATCGTCTGTTCTTAAATTCAAGAATCGTTGTGTGGCAAAGAATGTACTAATCCAAGTAATTAATATACCCACTAAAAGTACACCTAGTAAAATAACACCCACTAAAAGCTTATCATTTAGAATTCCCAGATTAGGGAACTTATCATTTACGTAATACAATACAGCCACTAAAGCGATGATGGCTAATAGTGAACCGATGATTCCTAATTTTATACTTCTCCAAATGAATGGTTTTCTAATAAAAGATTTAGTAGCTCCCACCATTTGCATGGTTTTGATAATAAAACGGTTAGAGTAAATAGATAATCTCATCGAGCTATTAATCAGTAAAACAGCAATAAAAGCTAGGAAGCCACTGGCGATTAAAATCCAGAAACTAATTTTTTGAATATTGTCATTAACTAAATTCACCAATTGTTTATCGTAAACAATATCAGAAATAGCAGTATTTTTTCGGAATTCTTTTTCAATATGGCGGATGCTGTCGGCAACAACATAATCAGCTTTTAAATAAATATCGTAAGAGTTTTGAAGCGGATTGAAACCTAAGAAAGACATAAAGTCTTCGCCAATAATATCTTTATGTTGCTTAGCAGCACTCTCTTTTGAAACAAATTTACTCTGATTTACAAAAGCAGCTTTGTCCAGATTAGCACCAAATGATTTTATAAGACTATCACTTGCCTCGTCTTTAAAATAGACTGACATCGCAATTTCTTCTTTAAAATCATCAGATAATTTTTTAGAATTGATTACAAATAAACCTAATATTCCTAGTAAAAATAGTACTAAAAAGATACTCAATACTACGGAGAAATAGGACGAAATTAATCGGCGCTTTTGGTATTTTTCAAAAGAAGAACTCATATTATGGCTGTAATTATTTGGTAAAAATAATAAAGAAATTCTTTATACATAGTTTATAACGTGTAAAGTTTTGACTTTCGTACAATAAACGTAAATTTGCTACTTCATTAATAATGAAAAACGAGTAAGAATACGAAAATTTTTCCTCATTTTTTCAATTTTTAAAAACATTCAAGTTCAACAATGAAATACAATCCGAACGAAATCGAAGCCAAATGGCAAAAATATTGGGCAGAAAATCAGACTTTTAAAGCTGAAAACCATTCTGAAAAACCGAAATATTATGTGTTAGACATGTTTCCCTATCCATCAGGAGCAGGACTACACGTTGGGCATCCGCTCGGATATATTGCTAGTGATATTTATGCACGTTACAAACGTCATACGGGATTCAATGTATTACACCCACAAGGATACGATAGCTTTGGATTGCCAGCAGAACAATATGCAATTCAAACAGGACAACATCCGGCAGTTACAACTGAAGCCAATATTGCGCGCTACAGAGAACAATTGGATAAAATAGGTTTTTCATTCGATTGGAGTAGAGAAGTACGCACATCAGAACCAGAATATTACAAATGGACACAATGGATTTATATTCAATTGTTCAATTCATGGTACAATTTGGATACAGACAAAGCAGAAGAAATTAGCACCTTGATTGAGAAATTCAAAGCAGAAGGAAATACGGCAGTAAATGCAGTGTGTGATGATGCGATTGTTCCTTTCACGGCAGCAGAATGGCATGCTTTTTCAAATGAGCAACAACAAAGAATATTGCTACAATATCGTATGACTTTCTTGGCAGAGACTGAAGTTAACTGGTGCCCAGCATTAGGTACAGTTTTGGCAAATGATGAAATTATCAATGGAGTTTCTGAGCGTGGAGGTCATCCTGTAATTCGTAAAAAAATGACCCAATGGAGTATGCGTATTTCTGCTTATGCAGAACGCTTATTGCAAGGTTTAGATACGATTGATTGGACAGAATCATTGAAAGAAAGCCAACGTAATTGGATTGGAAAATCAGTTGGGGCAGAAGTACAGTTCAAAGTAAAAAACTCAGCTGCTGACATTTCAGTTTTTACAACAAGACCTGATACAATTTACGGAGTAACGTTTATGACGCTAGCGCCAGAACATGAGTTAGTAGCACAAATTACAACTGCTGCGCAAAAATCTGCAGTTGATGCCTATATTGAAGCTACAGCAAAACGAAGTGAACGTGAACGCATGGCCGATGTTAAAAATATTTCAGGTGTATTCACAGGAGCGTATGCAGAACATCCTTTTACAAAAGAATCGATTCCAGTATGGATTGGTGATTATGTGTTAGCAGGATATGGTACAGGAGCTGTGATGGCAGTGCCTTGTGGAGATCAACGTGATTATGATTTTGCAAAGCATTTTGATATAGAGATTAAAAATATATTTGATAATGTAGATATCACTGAGGCAGCTTACGGAGAAAAAGATAATGTGAAAATCGCAAATTCTGATTTCCTAAACGGTTTGACTTATAAAGAAGCGACGCACAAAGCAATTGAAGCCTTAGAGAAATTAGGACAAGGAAAAGGTAAAACAAATTACCGTTTGCGTGATGCAGTATTCAGTCGTCAAAGATATTGGGGAGAACCATTTCCTGTATATTACGTGAATGGACTGCCACAAATGATTGACACCATTCACTTACCAATACGTTTGCCAGAAGTAGAGAAGTATTTGCCAACAGAAGATGGGCAACCACCTCTAGGAAATGCAACAGTATGGGCATGGGATACGGCTAAAAATGCTGTAGTAAGCAATACGCTAATTGATGATGTAACTATTTTTCCATTAGAATTAAACACTATGCCAGGATGGGCAGGAAGCTCATGGTATTGGTTGCGTTATATGGATGTACATAATACTTCAGAATTTGTTTCGTCTACAGCGCAGAATTATTGGAAAAATGTAGATTTATATATCGGAGGAAGTGAGCATGCAACGGGACACCTGTTGTACAGTCGTTTTTGGAATAAATTCTTGAAAGATGTAGGATTTGTAATCGAAGATGAGCCATTTAAGAAATTGATTAATCAAGGAATGATTTTAGGAACAAGTGCTTTCGTATACCGATTAGAAGGAACGAATACTTTTATTTCTAAAAATAAAATAAATGGACAAAGCGTTCAACCTATTCACGCTGATGTATCTTTTGTAAATGCATCAGATGAATTAGACATTGAAGCTTTCAAAAATTGGAGAGAAGAATACAGAACTGCCGAATTTATTTTGGACGATCAAGGAAAATATTTTGTAGGACGCGAAGTAGAGAAAATGTCTAAGTCTAAATACAATGTAGTTACACCAGATGATATTTGTGATCAACACGGAGCAGATACATTACGTTTGTATGAAATGTTCTTAGGTCCCTTAGAGCAAGCAAAACCATGGAATACAGCAGGAATTACAGGAGTTTCTGGATTCTTGAAAAAACTATGGAAATTATACTTTGGAGATAATGGATTAATTGTGACGGATAATGAGCCAACGAAAGAAGCGCTAAAAACATTACATAAAACGATTAAGAAAACCCAAGAAGATATTGAGAATTTTTCATTCAATACTTCAGTGAGTTCATTTATGATTGCAGTGAATGAATTGACAGCGCAAAACTGCCATGAAAGAGCAATCTTAGAACCATTGTCTATTTTGGTTGCTCCTTATGCACCACATATTGCGGAAGAATTATGGAATCAATTAGGAAATACAACATCAGTTTCGATAGCTCCATTTCCAAAATTCGATGCACAACATTTAGTGGAAAGCAGTAAAGAATATCCAGTTTCCTTTAATGGAAAAATGCGTTTCAAAATAGAATTACCTGTTGATTTGACAGCTGCTGAAATAGAAAAAATCATTATGGCAGATGAAAGAACAATTCAACAATTAGCAGGAAAAACACCAAATAAAGTGATTATAGTACCGGGTAAAATTATCAACTTAGTAGGATAAACGTAATCTACCATTAAAATACACGCCAACAAGGATTTAACTTTGTTGGCGTTTTTTATTGCAGTACATCATCAATGTAGCATGTACATAAACTGACAAAATTTCAATACCCAGTAATTGGCCAGATTTTTGTATATTAGAGCTATATATTTAAAAACAAAAAAGAAAGATGATAGGGTATTATATTATTATTGGAGCAATAGCTTTAGTAAGCTGGTTAGTGAGTTCGCAACTGAAAAATAAGTTTGAGTATTACTCAAAAGTTCACTTGCGTAATGGAATGAGTGGTGCAGAAATTGCAGAAAAAATGCTAGCAGACAATGGTATCTATGATGTAAAAGTTGTCTCAACACCAGGAATGCTATCCGATCACTATAATCCAGCGAATAAAACGGTAAACTTAAGTGAAGGAGTGTATAATCAACGTAATGCAGCGGCAGCAGCTGTAGCAGCTCACGAATGTGGACATGCTGTACAACATGCTAAAGGATATGAATGGTTGCAAATGCGTTCCAAAATGGTGCCGATTGTAAATGTTGCTTCTAGTTTATCGCAGTGGGTTATCCTAGGAGGTTTAATCCTAATGGCTAGTACTGCTATTGGACAAACAGTGGCGATAGTTGGATTGATTCTTTTTGCTGTAGGAACTGTATTTAGTTTTGTAACATTACCTGTAGAATACGATGCAAGTAATCGTGCTTTAGCTTGGTTGAAAAATAAAAACATGTTGACTCCAGAAGAATATGCTGGAGCGGAAGATTCATTGAAATGGGCAGCTAGAACTTATGTCGTTGCAGCTGTCGGATCATTGGCAACACTACTATATTTCGCAATGCGAATACTAGGAAGTTCAAGAAATTAATTATAGGTTGTATGATAAATAAAAAATCCGCTTTTATAGCGGATTTTTTTATGTAGAAAAATAAGATTACAGTTTATTATTATTGATTTTCATCTTCAATATTTTTATTTGAAGACTTCATTTAACCAATTAAAATCATCAGTAGATTTTTTGGTGTTTTTAATTTTAATTCGAGCATTACAAGTTGTAGTACAACCGCTACCATCCAAACATTTGATTGTAAAAGCAGCACATTTTAATCCTTCGCAATAAATAGACTGACCACTATGAGTTCCACCTTCACAATCTATCTGAAATCTTCGTTCATTATCAGTGCTTTCATTTTGAATAGGTATTAAGTCCATTTTTTTAATTGAGAATACCTTATTTATTTTGTCTTCCTCAAGTAAAAAATATCCTTCATATTTATTAATAGATTCAAGTTCTGATAATTTAGAGTTTATTAATGAAAATAAATCAGATAACTTTTGTTCACGAAAATTGTCTAATTCCTCTTTGGAGTCTTTTATTTCCTTATTATAGAAAACTTTTAGTTCGGATAAATTTAAACCATCTGATTTTTCATCAGCTTGAACTTCGTTAGAATCACAAGCAATGAACAATATGCTCATAAAAAAGAATAAAACTGATAGGCATGTAAATAATTTCAAATTTCCCATGATTTCAAATTTTAATAGTTTTATTAATACAATATAAATAAAAACATTTGAAATCCGATGGATTTTTTAGTGTAATGTGCTTTTAAACAGCGAATTACGGTTTAACCGTGATTTTTATTAAGTAAATTATGTATTGATGAATATTTGTTTTTGTTTACAGTACTTTCATTACAATTGAATCTGGCGTTCTATCTGTTGATCCAGAGAAATAAATGTTTCAGTTCTGGATACACCTTCAATAGCTTGAATTTTAGTATTGAGTAATTGCATTAAATGTTCGTTATCTCGGCAAATAATTTTAATCAATATCGACCAGTTTCCTGTTGTATAATGACATTCCAAAACTTCGGGTATTTTTTTTAAAGCCTTAACAGCTTCTGGATTACGAGAAGCCTTATCGAGATAAATCCCTACGAAAGAAAGCGTATTGTAACCTAAAACTTTATTGTTGATTACGAATTTAGATCCTGCAATAACCCCAGATTGTTCCAGTTTCTTTAAACGTTGATGAATAGCTGCTCCAGAAATACCAATTTTATTTGCTATTTGAAGGATAGGCTTTCGGGCATCTTCCATTAGATCCCTTAGAATTTCTTTATCAATACCGTCAATTTCGATGACTTGTGAATTTATCTTCATGTTACTAAGTTACGAATTGTAACCAAATTTAATGATTAGTTTAATAAATGTTATGAAAATATCTTTTCTGGGTTTTAAAAAGATGTTTTCTAGTGTGGTATTGTTTAAAAGAGCCTAATATAGATATTAGACTCTTTTTTATAGTATTATGCTAAAGAGTTGTAACTTAACTAATGACATTATTAGGATTGTATCCCATATATGGAACTTCCTTTTCATTAAAAATAACGCCATATTGTTCTAATTCGGTTAGAATAGGAAGGTATACTTCTTTATTAAGTGGTAGTTGAACACCAGGAGTTTTAATGTTTCCGTTCAGGATTTGTAAGGTAGCTATAGCAACGGGTAAGCCCACTGTTTTTGCCATAGCGGTATAGGTTTGATCGTCTCCTAAAACAACCATTTTAGAATCGATTTGCTTTTTGTGACCATCGATTTCATAACCAAACTTATGGTACATCACAATCATGTCTTTGTCATGCTCTTCTAATGTCCAGCTATCGTTTAGTATTTTTTCAAGAATTTGTGCAGGTGTAGCATGTTGTATACCAACTATCTTGTTTGGATTGAAAAGGTCTAATTCAACCAATTTATCCCACATGATGTCATCCTGATCAATTTTTAAATTATGACGTAATTTTAATTCAACAGAATCAGTAGGGTGATAAGGTAAGAATGAATTTGTAAATTCACGATAGCTCATGTTTTCAGAATTTTCCATTGGATAACTATCATCAGTCATTCCCAATTGAACAAACATATTCCAGGCTTTAGAATAGCCTACCCTACGGATGGTTCCTCTATACAAAGTTAAAGCATGATTCAATCCGTAAATAGTTTTGTATTTTAAAGAATCACGATTTGCATACGCTTCAAATTTACCATAACCCTCTACTTCCAAAAATTCTGTTCTTCTGAATAATTTTTGATACGGAATATATTTGTAAGTTCCCTCTTGAATAAACTTTGCTGCGCCACCTTGTCCCGCTAATACAACATTACGAGGATTCCATGTGAATTTGTAATTCCAAAGATTAGTATCCGATTCTGGGGCAACAAGGCCACCACAGAAAGATTCAAATAAAATGACTTTTCCTCCTTTTTCACGAATCTCATCAATAACTTTCATGGCACTCATGTGGTCGATACCAGGATCAAGACCAATTTCATTCATGAAAATTAAATTATTTTCTTTCACTTGTTCATCCAGTTCCTGCATTGCATCACTAATGTAAGATGCAGTTACCAAATGTTTTTTATGGGTAATACAATCTTTTGCGACTTCAATGTGTAAGAAAGCAGGCAACATTGAAATAACAATATCAGCATTCTTAATTACCTCATTCCTTTGGTTGGTGTCGAATATATCAAGCTTAATAGCAGTTGCATTCGGATGATTGTATGTTTTCTTTTGAGCCAACTCAAGAGAAAGATCACCAATGGTAAGATGAAGCTGCTCTTGTTCGGATTTATTGAGTAGATATTGGATTAATGAGGAAGCAGAACGTCCAGCACCAATGATTAAAATATGTCTCATGAAATCTATTTTTTTTTAGATATATAACACGAAAGTAGTAATTTGTTATATTTATAAAAAATTTAATCTGAAACAAATCAGTTAAAATTTTAGATATAGCTTTGTATAAAAAATAAATTATGGATAGAAAAATCATATCAACAGCAGCAATACTAGGGATGGTAGCGATAATCTTAGGAGCTTTTGGAGCGCATGGATTAAAGAACGTATTAAATTTTGAAGCACTAAGTACTTTTGAAACAGGAGTAAAATATCAAATGTATCATGCATTATTTTTATTATTTGTTGGAATGACTCCTTTATTGATTGAGAAAACTAAAAAAATAATTTTTTATTTAGTGATTGTTGGAGTGTTTTTCTTCTCTGGTTCTATCTATTTATTGGCAATAAATAGCCTAACACAATTCGATTTTTCTATTATTGGACCAATTACACCTATCGGTGGGCTACTGTTAATACTAGCTTGGTTGGTTTTATTCGTGTCTATTTTGAAGAAAAAATCATAATATTTTTTTAAATAAAATTTATCTAAAATTTAATTTTTACTTTTGCAGGCAATTAATAACACAACTCAACATTAAGTTATGGATAATAATAGCCTATTTACGAAAACGATTTCGCTAGAAAAGTACGGTATTAATGATGTGAAGGAAATCATTTATAACCCTTCATTTGATTTATTATACAATGACGAGCTTAACCCAAATCTTCAAGGTTATGAGAAGGGGTTTTTGACAGAGCTTGGCGCTGTAAACGTAATGACTGGAGATTTTACTGGTCGTTCTCCTAAGGATAAATATATTGTAAAAGACGATGTTACAAAAGATACAATCTGGTGGACTTCAGACAAAGCAGTAAATGACAATAAGCCAATTTCTCCAGACACATGGAATGCTTTAAAAGAAACTACAGTAAAGCAATTATCTGGGAAAAAATTATACGTAGTAGATGCATTTTGTGGTGCTAACGAAGACACAAGATTAAAAGTGCGTTTTATAATGGAAGTGGCATGGCAGGCACATTTTGTAAAAAATATGTTTATTCGTCCTACAGAAGAAGAACTAGAGAACTACGGTGAACCGGATTTCGTTGTAATGAACGGTTCAAAAACGGAGTTTAAAGATTACGCAAAACACGGATTAAATTCGGAAGTATACGTTGCATTCAACTTAACAGAAAAAATTCAGTTAATTGGTGGAACATGGTACGGTGGAGAGATGAAAAAAGGTTTGTTCTCAATGATGAACTACTATCTTCCATTAAAAGGAATTGCCTCTATGCATTGTTCTGCAAATAAAGGAAAAGATGGAGATGTTGCTGTTTTCTTCGGATTATCAGGAACAGGAAAAACAACTTTATCTACAGATCCGAAAAGAGAACTTATTGGAGATGATGAGCACGGTTGGGATAATGACGGAGTTTTCAATTTTGAAGGTGGATGTTATGCTAAAACAATCGATTTAAGTCAAGAAAATGAGCCAGATATCTTTGGGGCAATCAAAAAGAATGCATTATTAGAAAATGTAACAGTTGATGCAAATGGAAAAATCGATTTTAAAGATGGTTCTGTTACGCAAAATACACGTGTTTCTTACCCAATTGACCATATTGTAAATATTGTTAAGCCAGTATCTAAAGCAGGTCATGCGACAAAAGTTATTTTCCTTACAGCTGATGCATTTGGAGTTATGCCTCCAGTTTCTAAATTAACACCAGAACAAACTAAATATTTCTTCCTTTCAGGTTTTACTGCAAAATTAGCAGGAACAGAACGCGGAGTTACAAAACCAGAACCAACGTTCTCAGCTTGTTTTGGTAAAGCATTTTTATCACTTCACCCAACAAAATACGGTGAGGAATTAGTGAAGAAAATGGAACAGCATGAAGCAACTGCTTATATGGTGAATACAGGTTGGAATGGAACAGGAAAACGTATTTCAATTAAAGATACAAGAGCGATTATCGATAGAATTTTAGATGGATCGATTGAGAAAGCAGAAACTACGGTTGTGCCAATCTTTAATTTGAATGTTCCTACAGCTTTAGAAGGCGTTCATACAGGAATTCTTGATCCAAGAAATACTTATTCTGATGCAAAAGAATGGTATAATAAAGCAAATGATTTAGGAGCTTTATTTGTTAAGAATTTTGTTCAGTATACTGATAATGAAGAAGGTAAAAACTTGGTTAAAGCTGGTCCACAATTGGAAAACTAAGATCAAGTCTATAATATCTAAAAGAGCTGCAAATCAATTTGCAGCTCTTTTTTTATGGTGTAATGTGAAGTGCCTTGTGTAAGAAGTGTATATAAAAAGAAAAGCCGCAAAACAATTTCTTGTTTGCGGCTTTTTATATTTTGTTGAGAATATCTTATTTATTCTTATTTGCTTCAGCAATGTACTTTTCTAAGGCCATCGTCATGGATGGAGTCTCAGGTGTTGGTGCAAGAATATCGATTCTTAAACCTGCTTCAAGAGCTTCTTTTTGCGTTGTACTTCCAAAAACAGCAATTCTAGTGTTGTTTTGTTCGAAGTCAGGGAAGTTCATAAATAGAGACTTAATTCCTGTTGGGCTAAAGAAAGCCAATACATCATAGTAAACATCTTTTAAATCGGAAAGATCACTCATTACCGTTTTATAGAAAGTAGCTTGTGACCAAGAAACTTTTAAGCTGTTTAATGTTTGAGGAGCATCAGCATTCAATTGATCAGATGCGGGAAGTAAGAATTTCTCGTCTTTATACTTCTTGATTAAAGGAGATAAATCAGCGAACTCTTTTTGTCCAACATAAATCTTTCTTTTTCTGTACACTACATATTTTTGAAGATAAAAAGCAATAGCTTCAGATTGACAAAAATATTTTAAAGTTTCGGGAACTTTGTAACGCATTTCTTCTGCTACTCTAAAAAAGTGATCCACAGAATTTTTACTCGTTAAAATGATTGCAGTGTAGTTGTTAAGGTCAATTTTTTGCTGTCTGATGTCTTTGGCGCTAACGCCTTCAACATGTATAAAAGATCTGAAATCAACTTTAACTTTATGCTTTTGTTGCAGCTCAAAGTATGGTGAATTTTCTACTTTAGGCTCTGGTTGCGATACCAAAATTGTTTTCACTTTCATATTTGAAATTTTGTAATGCTCTATCTTTTCGTAAACCAATAATACATGAAATAATACGGGGCTATTTCAAGTGCGCAAAGATACAAAATAAAATAGAAGAACTTGCTTTTTATTAAATTTTGATAATTCTTTAATGAAACTATGTATGTTAACATATTTGTTGCGATAACAATAAATATTAACACATATATTACAACTATTGGTGGTTTGTCGTTATAAAATAATACAATATTGACGGGTAAGAGTAATAATCCGATATAAGTTCGGTAACTAACTTTTTGAAGATTTAATTGTTCGTTAAACTCTTCAATGTTAAATGAGGTTGCAATAATCTTTTCTACAAGATACTTTGAAAGGACAAACGAACCCAGAAGGGTTATGATTTGGATATAAGAAATCCCATTGGTTTTTGTGGTGTAGCCAAAATAACTAAAGAGCAATTGTATGAAAAAAGCAAAAGAAATTATCTGAACAGTAAAAAGAGCAATGGTAAACCAGCTTTGTGTATTCCCGCCATCACGGTATATTTTCAGATACTTATTCGTAACCATTAATTTGATAAATTCATTGAATCTATTTTCAAATAATGATCTTGTCAAAGCAACCAATACCAGGGCAACGACAAAGAGAATGGTAGCCCAATCCTTGTTTTCAATTATTCTTTGTTTTAATTCTAATGTTTCCATAACGCGGCAAAATTACTAATTTTATCAATGTGTTCATTTTATTATAAATTTATTATGAAACAACAGTGATAAAAAGTTTACTTTTGTGCTGAAATTTGATAAACATGAGTGACGGTATAGTTATAATTCCTACCTATAACGAAATTGAAAATATTGAAAGCATAGTAAGAGCGGTATTTTCTTTGCCAAAACCGTTTCATGTGTTGGTTGTAGACGATAATTCGCCCGATAAAACGGCTGATAAAGTAATGGAACTTCAAAAAGAATTTGAGGGGCGATTATTTATTGAAAATAGAGAAAAAAAATCAGGTTTAGGTACTGCTTATGTTCATGGTTTTAAATGGGCATTAGCACAGAACTACGAATATATATTTGAAATGGATGCCGATTTTTCTCATAACCCAATGGATTTAGAGAAATTATATAATGCATGCCATACAGATGGAGGATATGTTGCAATAGGTTCACGATATGTAACGGGTGTAAATGTGGTCAATTGGCCTCTGAATAGAGTGTTGATGTCCTATTTTGCGTCAGTTTACGTGAGAATGATTACCGGAATGCAAATCCATGATGCAACAGCAGGTTTCATTTGTTATAAAAGAGAAGTACTTGAAACTATAAATTTGGAGAAAATCCATTTTATAGGATATGCTTTTCAGATTGAAATGAAATACCGTGCTTTTGCAAAGAATTTTAAAATTATTGAAGTGCCAATTATCTTTACAGATAGAACAAAAGGCCAATCAAAAATGAGTAACGCAATTATAAAAGAAGCGATTTTTGGTGTAATTGCATTGCGAATAAAAAAATTGCTAAACAAGTTATAAAGGAAACGATAAATGAATAGGGTTTTAATTAAAGACGCAAAGATTGTTAACGAAGGAGTGATTTTCGAAGGAGATGTATTGATTGAAAATGAATACATTGTTGAAATTGCTTCGAGCATTAGTCCAAAATCATCAGATTGTAAAATCATTGATGCAGAAGGAAGTTATTTGATTCCGGGGGCGATAGATGATCAGGTGCATTTTAGAGAACCAGGCTTAACACACAAAGGGAATATTAGTACTGAATCCAAAGCTGCAGTAGCAGGAGGGATTACATCCTTTATTGAGATGCCTAATACAAGTCCACAAGCAGTTACGCAAGAATTACTAGAAGCAAAGTTTCAGATTGCTGCAGAAACTTCGTATGCAAATTATTCATTTATGTTAGGTGGAACGAATGATAACTTGGATGAAATTTTAAAAACGGATCCTAAAACGGTTGCTGGAATAAAATTGTTTTTAGGTTCTTCTACAGGAAATATGTTGGTAGACAATGAAGAGGTTTTGGAAAAGATTTTTTCAAGTACACCCATGTTAATTGCAGTGCACTGTGAGGATGAAACTACTATAAAAAACAATTTGGCAAAATACATGGAAGAATTTGGTGAGGATATACCGATCAAATATCATCCATTAATTCGAAGCGAAGAAGCATGTTATGTTTCATCTTCAAGAGCGATAGAATTAGCAAAGAAAACGGGAGCAAGATTACACGTGTTTCATATTTCTACAGGAAAAGAAACAAACTTGTTCACGAACAAAATTCCTTTGGAGAAGAAACAAATCACAGCCGAGGTTTGTATTCATCACCTTTGGTTTTCTGATGAAGATTATGCGAAAAAAGGATCTTTAATCAAATGGAATCCTGCTGTGAAGACTGCCGATGATAGAAAAGCATTGTGGGAAGCACTATTAGATGATCGTATTGATGTTATTGCTACAGATCATGCGCCTCATACATTAGAAGAAAAGAAAGGTGTTTACACAAAAGCACCATCTGGAGGGCCTTTAGTACAACACGCAGTGGTAGCAATGTTTGAAGCATACCATCAAGGTAAAATCTCAATTGAGAAAATTGTAGAAAAAATGGCACATAATCCTGCTAAAATATTCAAGATTCACAAAAGAGGATTTATTAGAGAAGGATATTATGCGGATTTAGTATTGGTAAATGCAGGTTTACCATGGAATGTGAAAAAAGAAAATATTTTATATAAATCGGGTTGGTCACCTTTCGAAGGAGTGAATTTTAAATCAAGAATCACGCATACCTTTGTAAATGGACAGTTAGTATATCAAAACTTTAAAGTGAAAGAAATTCACTGTGGAGAAAGATTAGTATTCGATCGTTAATTTGTGAAGTGTATGAAAGGATTATCAATTTTTATAATGATGGTTTTGTTTCTTTCCTGTAGCGGCAGAACGGAAGTGGAAAAGCCAGCAAAAGTAATCGATGAAAAGACAATGGAAAATATCATTTATGATTTGTCTTTACTACAGGCGATTAAAAATGTGAATCCTCAATCACTAACAGATAAGAAGATCGAACCGACAAATTATATTTATAAAAAATATAAAATTGATAGTTTGCAGTTTGCACAGAATAATAAATATTATGCTGTGCAAGTTGAATTATATCAAAAGATGTATCAAAAGGTGAATGAGCGTTTATTAGAACAAAAAGCAAAACTAGACTCACTCAATAAAAAGTCCCCAGAGCCACCAAAATAAATTCCCAAAACTATTTTTTCGGATAATAGGCAGCGATTTCGTGAATGTAATTTTTTACATTTTGGAATTCGTAGGATAGTGTATTTTTTATCTTCTCATTGGAAAAAAGATCTTTTGTGTGAGAAGATTTAGAAGTAGACTTTGACATCTTTCTCTTTCTGAATAATAATTTAGAAATTAACCAATCCGCACGCCAAGCAATTCCAGTCATCCATGGTTTAGCATAAATAGTTGGTTTTTTCAAATGCATTGCGGTAGCTACTGTTTCAATAAACTCTTTAAAAATAATATTTTCTGCAATAAGAGTATATTTTTCATTTTTAAGATCGCTCTTCATTAGAAGATACATGATTTTTACAACATCATTAACAGTGATAAATCCTGTGCTGCCTAAGGTGTAAAATGAAAGACCTTTGGCTACTGTTGAGAAAATTTCACCACTGCCTTGTTCCCAAAAACCAGGGCCTAAAATAACACCAGGGTTTATAATAACACAGTCTAATCCTTCCTGCTGTGCTCTCCAAACTTCTATTTCGGCTCCATGCTTTGTAATCGCATAATCCCCATGAGGTTTGTCTGGATACCATTCTGTTTTTTCGGTAATTATCTTTTCATTGTCTAATAAATCACCTAATGCAGCAATTGAACTAACAAAACAGAATTTCTTTATTTTAAAATCAATTGCAAGATTAACCACATTTGCTGTACCCTCAATATTAGTTTTTCGTAAAGCATCTTCATCTTTAGGATCAAATGATATTAAAGCAGCACAATGGTATACATAATCAATAGTGTGAAAAGCGTCTTCTAGGGAAGGAATATCGGTGATATCAGCTTTAAACCATTCAATTTTCTGAAAAAGATGATTCTTTCCGTAAAGTTGAAACAAAGACTCAACCTTTTTCTGTTTCTCTGAATTTCGGTAAATAGCACGTACGCTTTCCCCATTTTCTAATAAATGAATAATTAAATGCGAACCTGCTAATCCTGTTGCTCCTGTGACTAAAACCATAAGACAAATATAATCAGATTACTGAATTTTAAGAAGGTTTGATTTTGAGAATTACCCAAAGTTTGCAAAATAGCATAAGTAAGGTAGTTTAAATTAAAGTAGAATACAAATGACTGTCTTTTCGTTCAGGAATATTTGTATTGAATTGTTATCTTTGCGCAAAATTATTTTAGTAAAAAAATGAAGAATTTAGTAGAAGAATTACGTTGGAGAGGTTTGTACCATGATAGTATGCCGGGCACAGAAGAGCAGCTGCTTAAAGAGTCAACAAGTGCTTATATTGGTTTTGACCCAACTGCGGATTCACTCCATATCGGAAGTATGGTGCAGATTATTCTTTTGGTTCACTTGAAAAATTTTGGACACAGGCCAGTCGCATTAGTGGGTGGTGCTACAGGGATGATTGGTGATCCATCAGGTAAATCTGATGAGAGAAATCTTTTGAATGAAGAGACATTGGCTAAAAATGTAGCCGGAATTAAAAGTGTTTTATCTCGTTTCTTAGATTTTAATTCGAAAGAAGAAAATGCTCCTATCATGGTAAATAACTATGATTGGATGAAAGAATTTTCGTTTATTGATTTTGCTCGTGAAGTAGGAAAAAGAATCACGGTGAATTATATGATGGCGAAAGATTCTGTGAAAAAACGTTTTTCTGGTGATGGACCAGGAATGTCATTTACAGAGTTTACCTATCAATTGATACAAGGGTATGATTTCTATCATTTATATAAAACAGAGAATTGCTTATTGCAAATGGGTGGTTCTGATCAATGGGGTAATATTACTACAGGGACAGAATTAGTTCGTAGAATGGGCGAGGAAGGTGCAAAGGCTTATGCAATGACAACACCTTTAATTACGAAAGCAGATGGATCTAAATTTGGGAAATCTGAAGGAGGTAATATTTGGTTAGATGCAGATAAAACATCAGTATATAAATTCTACCAATTTTGGTTGAATACAACAGATGTTGATGCAGAAAAATATATTAAGATTTTCACCTTTTTGGATAAAGATGTGATTGAAGATTTGACGAAACAACATTTGGAAGCGCCACATTTGAGAATTTTGCAGAAAAAATTAGCAGAAGAAATCACAGTGTTTGTACATGGACAAGAAGCTTTTGAAACAGCTGTAAAAGCATCGGCAATACTTTTTGGAAATACAGCAACTGCTGAAGATTTAAAGGAATTGGATGAAGCAACCTTTTTAGATGTATTTGAAGGGGTACCACAAGCTGAAATTGCGATGAGTGATATGGAAGCTGGTTTGGATATTGTGACGGTGTTAAATGAGAAATCTGGATTTTTAAAATCGAATGGTGAAGCAAGAAGAGCTTTGGCAGAAAACTCGATCTCGGTAAATAGAGAAAAAGTAACAGAGGAAACGATATTGTCTACAAAAGATTTAATCAATAACCAATTTGTTTTGCTGCAGAGAGGTAAAAAGAATTACTTTGTTCTGAGAATAGTTTAAAAAAAGCCCCGATATTTTATCGGGGCTTTTTTTTTGATCAGATATTAATATATAGTTTACTATTTGTCACTTTTTTGAATTCTATAGGTTATGAGTGTTCTAGGGTGCTCAGCGCTTTTTATATCAATAATACAGCTTATAATGCTGTAAAATAGCTTATTATTTAAAGATTAAGATTGAGTTAAGTCTTTTGGTATTTATTGTGATTTCATATTTGTATCACTTATTTTGAGGTTTTTAACCAAAATATAGTTACAAATATGAAAAAAAATTACTTAAAACGAAGTGCTTTACTAATTGCTTTAATGGCATGCGCTATCAGTTTAAATTCTTGTGCTGATGATTCCTTTTTGAATGAAGTTCAAGGCAATACATCAAGTCTAAGCCCAAAGGAAAACACGAATATAAGAGTGTTGTCTCATAACGTATTTTTATTGACAGAAAATTTATTGGCTTCGACTACACAATGGTCACAATTTGATAGAGCAAATTTGATTGGGAATGCTAATTATTTAAAAGATTATGATGTATTGTTATTGCAGGAATGCTTTGATAATAATGCAAGCAATGCATTGAAAGAAAAACTAAGCACAACGTTTCCTTATCAAACCCCGGTAATTGGTCGTTCTAAGTCAACATGGGACAAAACAGATGGAAATTGGAGAGAAGTTACCTCTGGAGGAATTGAAGACGGAGGGGTGATGATTGCTAGCAAATATCCTATTGAATATATGAGTCAGTATATTTTTCCAACGGGATGCGATTTCGATGCACTTTCGTTAAAAGGTTTTGCTTATGCAAGAATTCTTAAAAATGGTAAACGATTTCATTTTGTATCAACGCACCTGCAATCGACTCAACCTGGTTGTAATGGAAATGAAGTTAATATTCGTAAAAATCAACTAAATTTGATTAAGCAATATATTGATGACTTAGATATTCCATCTGATGAAATGGTAGTATACGGTGGTGATTTTAATGTAATAAAAGGTACGTCAGAATACAACGAAATGTTTGATTTGCTGCATGTATCAGAACCTCATTATTCTGGTGCATCCTATACTTGGGATACAAAAGCTAATACAATGGCCAATTACCATTATCCTTATCCTGCAAATGCAAGAGAATATCTTGATTATATATTTGTTTCAAATGATCATTTAAAGCCATCATTATGGCAAAATATGGTACTAGATCCTGTAAGTTCGGAGTTGCAGAGTAATGCGAATATGGTAAACACAAAATACTATTGGGTAGACTATTCAGACCATTATCCAGTTGCGGGGTTTGTACAAGCTAATACAACCACTCCAAAAAGCAGTATGAAATATAGAAAATATGATTACATGTCTTTTAAATCAGTATTAACGAAAAAATATATCAGTACAGATTTGTCAAATCCTACAGATTGGCTGAAAGTTACGAATGATAATAGTAATCTTTCTACAATGTTTAATGTAATAAATATTGATCAAACGGATTATTATAAACTGAAAAGTGGTAAAATCAGAGTTGAAAGTAGTGAACGAATAAACAATTTTTGGTATTGGAATCTTGTCAGTGCAAACCCATATTGGTATTATTCTAATTTTGGAAAATCATTAGATAGATTAGAGTTAGTCATTGTAAAGAAAAATAATAATAGTACAAGTGAGCAAGTAGAGGATGGAGATATAATTGCTTTTAAGGATTATGCTTCTAAAGCATATTATTTGAAAGTAGTCAACTACAGCGGGGTAGACTATATTTATCTTAATGGTCAACTTACAGATCCAGCGGTGCAATTTGAAGTTCATTTGAATAATGTTCCTAAAAATTGGGAGAGAGGACAACCATTGTATTAAACTAATAAAGAAAAAGCTCCAATGTAATTGGAGCTTTTTTATGATTTTACAAAACCATTAGATTACAGCCTCGAATGTCTGAATTGTCAAAACGACCTAAAACTTCAAAAGAATTATTGGGGTATTTTTTGCCTAAATCTTGTGTGGCAATAAAAGAGCAGGAATTGATATTCGCTAAATCGATTACATTTATTCCACCAGTTTTGCCTTCATCCACATAAGTTAAAGCGTCTTCCGTATCCCGAATTAAAACTTGCATCCAAGCAGGACATTCAAAAATCCCATTGCCTAGAGAATACGCTTGAGATAACAATTCGGTCATTCCATATTCTGAATGAATAGCATTAACGCCAAATCCTTCGCATAAGATATCATGTAATTCTTCTCGAATCATTTCTTTTCTTTTGCCTTTCATTCCACCAGTTTCCATGATGAAAGTATGATTTAAATTGAATTTTTGTTTTTCAATTAAATCTAATAAAGCATAAGTAACTCCAATTAATATAGTACTCTGTCCAGATTCTTCTAATATCTTTAGTTTATCGATTAACTCATCATGATTAAAAAGATAAAATCCGCTGTCAGAATTATTCGTAAGATGGATTAAATCTTCAACCATATAGATTAAAGAAGATCCTTGTCTTTCTAAATAAGAAGGAAGTAAAGCAAGGATAGTATAATCCTCAATGTTTCCGTAGAATTGAGTAAAAGCTTTTCTATAGCTGTCTTCGTATAAGGTGCGGTCGGTAATAAGATGTCTACTGGTAATCATTCCAGTTGTTCCGCTGCTGGTAAAAGTTTCCTCAATAGCATTATCTGAAGATAATACATCGTGGCTTTTAAAAAATTGTATGGGTAGGAAAGGAATTTGATAAATCGATTTGATACTTGTAGAATCAACATTTAGATGATCACAAAAAGCACGATATACCTTGTTGTTTGCATGTTGAAAACGAAACACTTTAAGTGCTATTTTCTCAAACTCCTTTTGGTTTTTTATATTGAATATTTCTGTAGCTAAATTCAAGGGAATAAATTTTAGCAAAAATACATAAAATAAAAAAAGCATCTTGAAAGGTCAAGATGCTTTTAGATATAATTTTAAAGAAAGATTACTTAACTACTAATTTTCTTGTAGCTGTTTTTCCGTCTTCAGTGATTTTCACGATGTAAACTCCACCTTTCAAGTTAGATACATTTACTGCATCATTTGAAACTGTAGTTTTAACAACTTGTTTTCCTAAGATATCAAAAATAGATACTTCTTTAGATTCATTGTTGTCAGAAGTGATGTATAAAGTTCCGTTAGAAACTGGGTTTGGATAAACTTTTAATCCAGTGATTGCATTTTCTTTTACTGCTAATGTACTAGTAGTAACGTAAGCCCAAGTTCCACCTAATTTAACTTCATCAATTTCGATGTTTCCAGTACCAGCAATAGTAGCAGTTCCAGATTGTCTTACAGCGATTGAAGCAATTTGAGTTGGAGCAGCTGTAGTACCTGTAGCGTTAGTTGCGTTAGCAGTTCCTTCAGTAGCTAATGCAGGGTTAACGAATAAACTTGCAGAATTTGTAGTTAAGTTATATTTTACAACGATAAATACAGGAGTATTGATTGGGTAATCTGTTGCAACAAAAGAAGGAGTAGCTGTACCACCACTATTGTTTAAAACACCAAAATTAACTGTATTAGCAGCGCTTCCTAACTTTACATAAAGTCTTCCAGAAAATGCAGTAACAGAGTTTGGTGTAGTTCCTGCAGTAGCAGCCATAGTTAAGAAATAATCACCAGTAGTGTTATTTGCAGTTAGTCCAGTTATATTAGGTACATTAACGATTGCAGAATAATATGCATTACCAGTAATAGGAGCAGCTGAAGGTTTGTTTAAATCTTCAGAGTTACCTTGTACAAGTGCAATTTTGTTTCCTGTAGATGGCATTCCAGTATACGTTAATGATCCAGATACAATCATTAATTGACCAGCTGTACCACTATGAGAACCCCAACCATTAGCGTTTAAAGCTCCAGTTCCAGTAAATGAATCCGATACTTGTCCAAAAGACAAAGCACCAACCATTAGTAATGATAATGTGTAAAGTTTTTTCATATTTTTGAGTTTATATTTGGTACAAAGATAATAACAAAATGAATTGTTTGTAATAATCAATGTAAAAAAATCATTAAATCGTAAATATGACAGAATTGGTCAACTATTTGACTATCAGTTTTCTTGTTGCAGTAGCTTCTCCTTCTTTTATTTTGATAATGTAAACTCCGGGAGAAATATTAGATATATTTAATTCTTTGTTGTTTATAGTCGTTTGGAGAATCTTTTTTCCAAGGACATCAAAGATTTGAATTTCTTTATTGGCAGCGGATTTTGAAGTAATATAAATTTTACCATTACTCACAGGATTTGGATAGAAGTTCAGTCCTTCTATGATGTTTTCTTGTGTTGGATTAGGTCTGTTTTCCTGAGCATATCCGCTCAAACTTATAAAACACAAAATGAAAGTAATAATATAAAAGTATTTTTTTGCCATCCGAATCTATTTGATATGTAAAGGTATAGAATAATTGTCAAATATTATACCAAAAAATAAGCCTCCCTATAATAATTATTATAGGGAGGCTTTATGATATAAAATTTTCTGAGATTATTGCCCCATCCAATCCATCCAAGTTGGTTTTAAAGCACCGTTTCCAGCACCTGTAGCATTTGCATCAGCTGTAAAACCTGCTGCTAAATTAGAATCAGCAGTTACATTTAATATTTTTACATTTAATACTTTGTTAGCTGTAAAAGCAGCTTGAGATTCAGCACCATTGAAGTTGATTCCGTAACTTCCAGTTGATCCTTTAAAGTTAGCAATGTAAACATTTTTAATAGTTCCTTTTGTTCCTCTTCTCAACATGATTCCAGCTTCACTTGTTACAGCAGCATTATTTCTACCTAAAAGTGTAACGTTAGAAATTGTTGGGTTAGAAATTGGAGCTAATAATGGGTTAGCTGTATTGTTGTCAGCTTCCATACCTCTACTGTCAGCAGAATATGTTGTAGCAGGAGCTTGGTCAGAGTATAAGTTACTTACTGTTCCATTCCATCCTTCTGTCCAGTCAAATGAATCATCTTGACATCCGATCGCAGCTAAGTTTGTACCACCTACTGATCCACCGAACCACTCGAAACCATCATCAGAACCTTGTTTTACTAATAAATTGTTTACAACTGTTCCAGAACCTACAGCGTAGAATGTGAAACCATTGAATTCAGCATCAGGATTGATTAATGCTCCTGTGTACTCAGCAATGATGTAAGAGTAAACTCCAGAATTATCTGCTGGATTAGTTCCTCCATACGTTAAACCTGTAACTTCAGCTTGAACATTTGTCCCTAAGTTAGTTACTGCATTTCCACAGATAACAATTCCTCCCCAGTCTCCAGGAGCTGGTGTAGTTTTGTTAGATGTAAAACGGATTGGTTTTGCTGCAGTACCTTGTGCGTTTATTTTTCCGCCTTGTTTAACTGCTAAGAAAGCAACTTTACTTCCGTCTGCTTCAGCTTTAATAAGTGTTCCTGCAGGAATAGTTAACGTAACACCACTGTTAACGAAAACTTCTCCTTTTAATGTATACACTGTATTAGCATCAAGTGTTAGGTTTTGTGTAATTGTTCCTCTGATTTCTCCAGCAACTGGGGTTGTATTTCCTCCATTATCGCTATCGTCACTGCTTGAACAACTTGTTAAAACTGAACCTGTAATAGCTAAAATCAATAATAATTTTTTCATTTTTTAATGTAATTTTTGTTGTTATGTTTATAGTGCAAATATGATCGATGTTCTTTTTTATAGAGTTAACAGCGTATTATCTTATCGTTATAAGGTAGCGCTATTGTTAAGTAATTATTAAGCTGTTTTTCAGTGTTGTATAACTAAAAAGAGCAGCTTTTTAAGGCTGCTCTTTTAAATAAAATATTCATTATAACTAACTTAGAATATGTCGTATTTTATTCCAACGCTGAAGTCTAGTCCAGCCTTGAAGTTGTAGGTGTCAATATCACCTTCTTGATTTTCTTGAACTCTTCTGATTTTACTGTTCAAAAGATTTTTAACATTAAAACTCATGCTTAAACGTTCTCCAATTTTAGCACTTGAGATAAAGTTTAATGTTGCAATACCTTTTTCTACAATGTTACCTCTATTGAAAGATCCTAAAGAGTAGATGCGATCGTGGAAATAATTACCTACAATAGAAATTGTTGGTCTGAAAGTTCCGCTTTCAATTCTATACGTAAGATCCGCATTTACTAATAATGGAGATGCTCCTTGTAAACCATCTTTGGTGTCATTGAAATTTACACTCAAAGTATTGTTTGTATCGTCGGCTACTTTTTGTGAATCTAATTTTTGTTCAGAATACATGTAAGTAAGATTCACACCACCTGATAAAGCTTGTTTGTTATTAGTTTCATCTAATTTCCAAAGATCTTTTCTCACTTCAAATTCAGCTCCAACAACGTAAGCATAGTCACCAGCATTAACAAAAGTATTGTCGTTTAATGCAGAGTTTAATAATACTTTACTGATTGGATTTTTAATGTATTTACCAAAACCTGTAATCGAAATTAATTCATCTTGGCTAGGGAACATTTCCCATTTTAAATCAAGATTGTAATTGTCAGATGGTTTTAAGAATGGGTTACCCACAGAGTTTTCTCCAATTCCTTCATATCTGAAAGGTGCTTTTTCTTTAAATTCTGGTAATGTATATGTTTTGCTTAAAGCTGCTCTTAAGTTTTGAGTGTCATTCAAACTGTATTTTAAGGAAGCAGTAGGTAAGATGAAAGTCTTATCGATTTTTGCATTACTGAATGTAACATTTGGAAGAGAGATATTTGTATCCCATTTTAATTCTTGTAAAACTTTTTCTGCTCTAACACCAATCGTATAAGTCAGTTTTTCTGAAATATTTTGTTCGAAATTTACATTCCCTGCATGGATGCTTAAATCACCATTATAGGTAAAAGGCGTTAAGCTTCTTACACGACCTGTAGTCATATAATAAGTATTAGCGATATTTGGTGCAGAAGCTAAATTATCTGGATTTAAGAAATCATCAATTGTTCCTGGTGTTGTTGGAATTGAACTACTTCCAAATCTGAAATTGAATTGTGTTGCTTTAAAATCTCTAGATTTAATTCTTCCGTTGTATCCAAAACTTAATTTACCCGTATACTCATCATTAGCATTCTTTAGTATTTTATAAGTGAAAAGTGCTTTTGCAGAAAATTCATTTTCATCTATAAATTGGAAATAACGATTGTTAGAAGATGGTGATTGAGTATCAAAGAAATAAGAACCATTATTTAATAATAAATTATTGGTAATACGGTCTGGTAAGTCAGCTTTTACAATTCCGAATGAAGTACCCCAATTGAAGTTTAATCTTTCGCTGATGTTGTGATCACCTAATAACTGATTTACAAATAATTTGTTTTGTTCAGTAAGTGTTTGTCTTGTGTATTCGTAACGATCATCACCATTCCCAAGGAATCTGTCATACTCACCGACAGTACTTTTTGATGTATTTACAAATATGCTATTTACTTTAATAGTGTTATTTGAATTGATTTTATAAGCAACGTTGGCTAATAAAGTAGTTTTTGTAGAAAATTCATATTTGTCTACATTGTAATAATCTACTGGAATATTATTATTTGTTGTTCCAACGATTCTTTGGAATCCATTTTTATACTTATATCCATTTTCATAAGATGCGGTAGCAAATGCACTAATTTTCCCATTTTCTCCAACATCAAAACTAGTACCACCAGAAATTCCAAAATTGTTGTTTACTGGTTTTCCTTCGCTATTTGGAGACCAACGTGTTTTGAATCTATAATCATCAACCGTTTTTGGTGCTTTTGTGTTGTAAAAACCAGTTGTTTTAACACCATCTGCTACTTTGAAATCTGTTCCAAATGCATTATTGTTTAAGCCACTTCCAATTTCAATTCGAAGTTTTCCTTTTCCAGATTGTTCTTTAGAGATAATGTTGATGTTTGCACCACCTACATCTCCAAATTGCTGAGTACTGTATGTTTTGTTTACGCCAATAGATTGGATTACATCTGTAGAGAAAATATCCAAAGCAACGTTTTTGTTTTCAGGTTCATTTGAAGGAAGAGGCAATCCGTTTAAAGTAGTACTATTATAACGATCTCCTAATCCACGAACAAAAATTCCGCTATTTCCTTCTTGTTTTGAAATACCAGTAACTTTCGTAACAGCAGCAGCAGCATCACCTACACCTTTTCTAGATAATTCTTGTGCTCCGATACTTTGTGTTATTGTAACTGCTTTTTGTTGTTCTAATAATAAAGCCGATTCTTTTTCTCTATTAACGGTAGCTTTAATAACTACATCCTCTAGTTTTACACTGTCAGCTCCTAGCGCTTGATTAATTGTTTTCTTTTCTCCTGCTTTAACTGAAAAAGAAACTTCTACGTTTTCATAGCCTAAGAAGCTAAATACAAGAATGTGGTTTCCAGGAGTAACTTGAATAGCATATTTTCCATCAATATCTGTATTAGTAGATATTTTACTACCTTTAACTTGGATATTTGCAAAAGGTAAGCTTTCATTGTTCATTTCTTTATCTGTTACGATTCCTGAAATTGTACCTTTGTCCTGCGCAAAACCTATCGTAAAGATAAATAGGGTGATAAATAATAATTTGAATTTCATTTTGTGTGTGTTGTGTTGTTAATTTTGGGCAAAGAAACAGTCATATTGTAAAGTTCGTGTTATTCGCCTGTTACTTTTAAGTATTGAGATTATTACCAAATCGTTAACATATTAAATTACAGTTAACACATATAATCGTTTTGTTTTATATTTACATTTACAACCGCATTAGAAGCAATTTTCCCGATTATGAAAAAAAAAGAAATTAAGATTTTATTAGTAGATGATGAACCGGATATCTTAGAGATTGTAGGTTATAATCTTTCGCAAGAAGGTTATCAAATTGTCACTGCAAGTAATGGTAAAGAAGCGGTACAAAAGGCTAAAAAAGAAGTGCCTAACCTAATTATCATGGATGTGATGATGCCAGAAATGGATGGGATGGAAGCTTGTGAAAATATCCGTAAAATTCCAGAGTTGAGTAATGTAATTATTACCTTTTTGACAGCAAGAAGTGAAGATTATTCTCAAGTTGCAGGTTTCGATGCTGGTGCGGATGACTATATTACGAAGCCAATTAAGCCAAAAGTATTAGTTAGTAAAGTAAAGGCATTGTTAAGAAGACTTAAGGAAGACGAACAAAATGCAGATATTCTAAATGTTGGTGGAATCGAGATCAATAGAGAAGAATATAAGATTATCATGAGTGATCAAGAGATTGTTCTACCAAGAAAAGAGTTTGAGTTATTTTATTTATTAGCTTCAAAACCAGGAAAAGTATTCAAAAGAGAAGAAATTTTAGATAAGGTTTGGGGTAATGAAGTAATCGTAGGTGGCCGTACTATTGATGTACATATTCGAAAATTAAGAGAAAAAATTGGAGAAGAATTGTTCAAAACCATCAAAGGAGTAGGTTACAAATTTGAAATATAAGAATGTCGGCTAGTTTTAAAAAAACGTACCGTTTTGCCATAAAGTCTTCGCTATATATAACGCTTTTTTCAAGCTTATTTGTAGCGGGACTTATTACGGCATTTTTTGAGTTTTCACTCATATTCTGTTTAATCTTTACAGTTTCAGTATTCATCTTTTCTTTTTTTGTACTCCAATATAGAGTTGAAAAATTCATTTACAAAAGAGTAAAAAAAATCTACGATGATGTATCATTATTAGAATCTAGTAGCTTTAGAAAACAGCCAATCATGACCGATATGGCTACGCTTACCAGAGAAGTGCAAAAGTTTGCTAGAGACAAAAAGATAGAGATTGAAACACTTAAAATTAGAGAAGAATACCGAAGAGAATTTTTAGGGAATGTATCACACGAACTAAAAACTCCTTTGTTTACTGTTCAGGGTTATTTATTGACATTACTCGATGGAGCAATGGATGATAAAAACATCAGAAAAAAATACCTTCAAAGAGCGGAAAAAGGAGTGGAACGACTCATTTTTATCGTAAAAGATTTAGATATGATTACCAAACTTGAGGTAGGCGATTTAAATTTAGTATATAGCGAATTCAATATTATAGAAGTAATTCAAGGAGTATTTGATCTTTTAGAAATGAAAGCATCAAAAATGAATATTACATTGACGTTTGATGTACGCTATATAAAACCAATCATGGTATATGGTGACCAAGAAAAAATCCAACAAGTGATTACCAATTTAATTGTGAATTCGATTAAGTACGGTAAGCAAGATGGAACAACCGAAGTTGGTATAGAAGATTTAGTGAATAATAAAGTCATCATCCGTGTAACAGACAATGGAGAAGGGATTGAAAAACAAAATATCCCACGTCTTTTCGAACGTTTTTATCGTATTGATAAAAGCGGTGCCCGAACCGAAGGAGGTTCAGGCTTAGGCTTGGCGATAGTGAAACATATTATGGAAGCCCACGACGAGAAAATCTATGTAGAAAGTCAGTTTGGAGTAGGTTCCGAATTTTCTTTTACCTTAGAAAAGTCGAAATAATTCGGTCCATGTAATTTCAGTATTGAAACTCTTCAAGCATTTGTAAGAGTCAAGCTCCAATAAATCACTTACCTTGAAATTAGCCTGTTTTGCATACGGAAATAACCCTTCTTTTTTTAATTTTTTAGCTAGATATTCCTGTTCATACTGACCTGGTGTTGGGATGAAAAAAGCCTTTTTGCCCAATTGTGCTAAATCCATGATTGTGGTGTATCCAGAACGGCATAATACTATTTCACTTTGATTAAATGTAGTTTCTAGCTCACTAGTATTCATGAAGTTGTAATACGTAATATTGCCAGATTGCAACATACTCTGTTCTGCCTCAACTTTGCCTTTGATGAAAACTACAGGATTATCATAAGACTTTAATTCTTCGCTTAATATGTCTTCAAGCATTCCTCTTTGTGGCTCTGGACCAGAAAGAATAACCATAAGCTTATATTTTTTATCGATTGCTTTTTTATGAAGACGACTAAGTGGGCCAATGTATTTTAAATGCATGAAAGGATTGCTTAAATGGCCTAGTTTCCCTGTTAAATTAGGTTTCCCTTCCAAGTCCGGAATCCAGCACTCATTGAATTTTTTAATAAAAAACTGATGCATTTTACTTGTAATCCAAGTAGTATTTCCTGTAAGTACATTCAATTGATGTGTAATAAAGGCACAAGGAATCTTTTTACTGAAAACACCCAGTCGGTTGTCGGAAATGACACCGTCAATATGATATTCTTCAATCCAATTATTGATGATTTTTCGTTCACGAATAATAGCCTTAATCATTTTTGGACTGTTCCAAATAATTTTCCATTTAAAAAAATGTTCATTTTTGGCATAAACAATCTCATAAGAAGGTAATGTTAAGTGTTGCAAATGCGGAAATTCTTTTTTTAACATTTGCAAAGCCACTCCGTCTGAAGCCAGAATCGGAATATAACCATGTTCTTCTAATGCGTTGATAATTGGAATACAGCGTGTAGCATGTCCTAGGCCCCAATTTAGTGGAGCGACTAATATTTTTTTAGGAATATTTTTCAAAAGCTTTCTTTTAAAGGTAGATCAATTTGGTTACTGCAATATAAAATGATTAGAGTTCTTATATATTTCCTTAATTTTACCAAAAATTTAATTTTAATCGTGGGAAGCAAAAATAAATTAAAGAGATTTAGAGAGAACGAAACCTTTTCTAATGTCTTTCAGCCAACAAGAGAAGAAGTAGTAAGTTTATCATTTCCTTTAAAAGGAAAATGGAATAAAGACTTTTTCAAAAATGATAATCCATTAGTACTTGAATTAGGCTGTGGAAAAGGAGAGTATTCTGTTGGATTAGCAGAACGATATCCGAATAAAAACTTTATCGGTATTGATATCAAAGGAGCTCGTTTTTGGAGAGGTGCTAAGACTGCTCACGAAGATAATTTGAATAATGTCGCTTTTATTCGAACACAAATTGAATTGATTGATTGTCTTTTTGATCAAGGTGAAGTAGATGAAATTTGGATTACTTTTCCAGATCCTCAAATTAAGTATAAACGTACAAAACATCGTTTAACGAATACTGAGTTTCTTCAATTGTATAAAAAAATATTGAATAAAGACGGTGTGGTGAATTTAAAAACGGATAGCGAATTTATGCATGGATATACTTTAGGATTATTGCATGGTGAAGGACATGAAGTTTTATATGCAAACCATAACGTTTATCATAATGAAGGAAGTCCTGAGGAAGTAACAAATATTCAGACTTTCTATGAAAAACAATATTTAGAGCTAAAGAAATCAATTACCTATATCAAATTCAAAATTAAATAAATGGGTTACGCTTTACCGTTAGTTTTAGGTTTTATTACAGCTTCAGTGGGGGTCACTCCGCCAGGGTTGATTAATATGACTGCGGCCAAAGTTAGTCTTAATGACGGTCGGTCTAGAGCAATTACATTTGCTTTGGGTGCAATAATAGTTGTTTTTATACAAACGTATATTGCTATACTTTTTGCTCGATTCATCAATAAAAGACCCGATATTGTAAACCTATTACAAGAAGTCGGGTTAACCATATTTTTAATCCTAACGATTTATTTTTTTTTCATTGCAAAAGAAACAAAGGTAAAGGAACAGGATTTGAAGGAAAGAAGTAAAATGGGACGATTCTTTTTAGGAATGTTGCTCTCGGCACTGAATTTCTTTCCAATTCCCTATTATGTTTTTATAAGCATAACACTATCTACTTATAATTACTTTTATTTTGAAAAATCATTTATAATAACATTTGTTTTAGGAGTAGTTTTAGGCTCCTTCACAGTGTTTTATTTATATATTATTTTCTTCAAAAAAATACAAGCCAAGTCCTCCTTTTTTATGTCCAATATGAACTATATGATTGGATCTGTCACAGGACTTATTTCAGTGATTACTATTATTAAGTTAATTAATAACTATATCCAATAAAGAATTTCTATGTCTGACAATAACGATAATTTTTTCGAAAGAGTTTACGCTGTTGTTAGACAAATACCATACGGCAAAGTTACTTCCTATGGAGTGATTGCAAAACATTTAGGAACTGCCCGATCTGCAAGAATGGTTGGTTGGGCGATGAATGCATGCCATGGCAGAGAAGATGTTCCAGCACATCGCGTAGTAAACCGATTTGGGATGCTCAGTGGGAAACACCACTTTGAAGGAACCAATCTCATGCAACAATTACTAGAAAGTGAAGGATTAGTTGTAGTGGATAATCAAATTATTGATTTTGAAAAGCATTTGTGGAAACCCACTAATACTAATAGCGATTCATAAAAGTAATTACAGCTTCTTGTAAAGACTATAACTCTTTTTTATTATTTCATCAATAAATTCAATTCATTAACTTTAGTTTATGAAGTTTTCATACTATCTTTGTAATTTAGAATAATTCTTAGTTAAGGCATTGGAAAAGAAGATATAAGCATATGAAATTAGATAGAAAAGAAATCCTCAAAGCGCTAGAAACTATATCTATAGCTGGTGAAGGTAAAAATATGGTTGAAAGTGGAGCAGTACAAAACGTAATGACTTTTGCTGATGAAGTAATGGTTGATTTGGTTTTGACTAATCCTGCATTACACATTCGTAAGCGTGCAGAAGTGGATATTATGAAGACGATTCATGATTTGGTTTACGAAAAAGCGAAAGTAAAAGTAAATATAAAAGTAGAAGCTCCAGAGAAACCTGAAATTAAAGGTAAGGCTATTCCTGGAATCAAAAATATTATTGCTGTTGCCTCTGGAAAAGGAGGAGTCGGTAAATCTACCGTTACAGCAAACTTAGCGGTTACATTAGCAAAAATGGGATTCAATGTTGGGGTTTTAGATGCTGATATTTATGGACCATCTATGCCAATCATGTTTGATGTAGAAAGAGAAAAACCAATCTCAATTACATTAGACGGAAAATCTAAAATGAAACCAATTGAAAATTATGGCGTTAAAATGCTGTCTATCGGTTTCTTTACACAACCAGATCAAGCAATTATTTGGAGAGGTCCAATGGCTTCAAAAGCATTAAATCAAATGATTTTTGATGCAGATTGGGGAGAATTAGATTTTATGTTAATCGATTTACCTCCGGGAACAGGAGATATTCACTTATCAATCATGCAATCATTGCCTATTACTGGAGCAGTAGTAGTGAGTACTCCGCAAAATGTTGCGTTAGCAGATGCTAAAAAAGGAGTAGCAATGTTCATGCAGGAAAGTATCAATGTTCCAGTATTGGGAATTATAGAAAATATGGCTTACTTCACACCAGAAGAGCTTCCAGAAAATAAATATTATATCTTTGGAAAAGAAGGTGCAAGAAATTTAGCAGAAGATTTAGGTGTTCCGTTTTTAGGCGAAATACCATTAGTTCAAAGTATCCGCGAAGCAGGAGACTATGGACGACCAGCGGCTTTACAAACTGCGACTACATTAGAAGCTTCATTTGAAGAACTGGCGCGTTCAGTAGTTCAAGAAGTAGTAAGTCGTAATGAAAGCTTACCGCCTTCAGAAGCCGTTAAAATTACTACCATGGCTGGTTGTTCAGCCGTAAAGAAAAAATAGTTATGACATCAGAAGAATTAATCGTTAGCGTAGAGAAAGCATTAGAAGAAATTCGTCCATTTTTGAATTCAGATGGAGGTGATATTACTTTGGTTGAAATCGTAGAAGACAAGCATGTAAAGGTACGCCTTGAAGGTGCGTGTGTAGGATGTAGTGTGAATCAAATGACCTTAAAGGCCGGAGTAGAAACTACGATTAAAAAGTTTGCTCCTCAAATCGAGACTGTAGTAAACGTAGCTTAATCTTTAAAAGAAAAGATCTTTTTAGATCAAAAAATGCAGCTATTATTTTCGTTGAAAAATGAAAGTAATAGCTATTGCATACCTTATAAGAAAGTTAAAATTTGTCAGTGAAGAAAAACTATTTTATTGTATGGATAGAAAACAAATAGTAGCTGACATATATCATAGTTAAGGCGAAAAAGTATAAATAACTTTGAGCAAAAATTAAATATATATACAATGATTGAAACAGATATACTTATTATTGGCGCAGGTCCCACAGGGCTATTCGCTGTTTTTGAAGCAGGATTACTAAAATTAAAATGCCATTTAATTGACGCTTTGCCACAACCAGGAGGGCAATTATCTGAATTATATCCTAAAAAACCAATTTACGATATTCCAGGTTATCCAGAAGTTTTAGCAGGAGATTTAGTTGATAATTTAATGGAACAAATTAAGCAGTTTCAACCAGGATTTACACTGGGAGAACGTGCTGAAACTATTGAAAAATTAGAAGACGGAACATTCATCGTTACTACACATAAAGGAACACAACATCATGCAAAAGCAATTGCAATTGCAGGAGGATTAGGGAGCTTTGAGCCTCGTAAACCGTTGATTGAAGATATTGAATTCTACGAAGAAAAAGGAGTAGAGTACTTTGTGAAAAATCCAGAACAATTCCGCGATAAAAGAATTGTTATTGCTGGAGGAGGAGATTCTGCATTAGATTGGAGTATTTTCTTATCAAATATTGCTTCCCATGTAACATTGATTCACAGAAGAAATGAATTTAGAGGAGCTTTAGATTCTGTAGAAAAAGTACAAGAGCTTAAGAAGGAAGGTAAAATCCATCTTATTACACCTGCAGAAGTAGTAGGTCTACAAGGAGCGGAGCATTTAGAAGCAATTGATATCGAAGAAAATGGCGCACACCGAACAATTAAAACAGACTTCTTCATTCCATTATTCGGACTATCTCCAAAATTAGGTGCAATAGCGAACTGGGGATTGGAGATTGAAAAAAATGCTATTAAAGTAGATAATTCATTAGATTATCAAACGAATATACCAGGAATATACGCTATTGGAGATGTGAATACTTATCCAGGGAAATTAAAATTAATTTTATGCGGATTCCATGAGGCAACTTTAATGTGTCAAAGTGTATATCAACGCATCAACCCAGGTAAAAAATATGTCTTGAAATATACAACCGTTAGTGGAGTAGATGGTTTTGATGGAACTAGAAAAGAAGCAGAAAAACAAGTTGTAAAATCGATTGAATAACTATGGCTACAGATGTTACCATAAAAATAAAAGATCGAGAAGGAATTATTCATGAACTCCTAGCGCCTACAGATATGGCGATGAATCTAATGGAGTTATGTAAAGCATATGATTTACCTGTAGAAGGAACTTGCGGAGGTATGGCAATGTGTGCATCATGTCAATGTTATGTACTGTCAACCGATATTATTCTACCTGAAATGGGAGATGAAGAAGAAGCGATGCTTTCCGAAGCCTTTTATGTTAAAGAAAATAGTAGGTTAGGATGTCAACTTCCAATAACCGAAGATATGGATGGATTAGAGCTAGAATTAGCCCCAGAATATTAATGAAAAGCGAGATTTATTCTCGCTTTTTTTATGGATTAAATTGAAGTTAAGCGAGTACTAAGAATAGGATTAATTTTAAATTTTATTTTCATTCAAGGAAATAAAAGGCTAAGTTTATATCATATAATAGAATGCCTCAAGTCTAACCTTTCATAATCTTTTTTGTATGGCCAATTTACAATGGTATCCAATTAATCCGCTATTAAAAGAGGATGGGTCATTTTACGCTTTGTCATTTGATGATAATGCCGAAGAGTTAAAGCCTGTCGCTTTAACAGGAAATGATAATCCGTTTGCTCAATTCAGAGTATTACAAAGCAGCATAAATTTACAAACAGCAGCCAGTTTAGGAGTTGCTTTAGGATCAGGAAAAGGAGCGTATAAATCTTTTTTCCTGAGTTATGAAGCCATGCTTTTTACAGAAAAAATTTCCACACAGCCCATAGGAGGGAAAATCTACGGAACACGATGGGGGGCTGGTTTAAGAGTGATTTTGAAAATTAGTGATGTACAAGCCAATGCTAGTTTTAATTTTGGAATGATAGCTGCGGCTTCTGAATTAGGTTTAGCAAATGTGGAATATGAAATCAATGGTATTGGTATAAATAATCCTGCTATTTTGGAAGTATTGCCTGGGCCAGGACAATTCAATTTTGATAACTATACTAAAATATTAAATGCAGCGGATGAAATCCGTAAGTACATGGCCAAAAATCCAGGACAGCTTCGGGCAGAACCTTTTCAGGTTTTTATTTCTGATGAATTGGAATCCGATGTATTGAAAGACTCACAAGCTGTAATTTTTGCAGCCAATCAATTGCGTGATCGAAAAACAATTGGAGAAGCAATCATTGAAGCTAAAGGAAGATACGATATTGATATCATAAAAATGTTTTATGCTAAAATGGGAATTTTAGACCAAAATTTGAAGCCAACGAGAGAACATAAAAACCAAGCAGAATCCTATTTAAATGTCTGATAACGAAAATAAAGAAGTATTCAAAATCTGTTTAACAATGGCGGGAGCCGTTTCAGCCGGAGCATATACTGCGGGTGTAATGGACTACATGCTAGAAACTTTGCACCTTTGGCAAGAAGCTAAAGAAAAAAATAAAAAATTAGGAACTGAACACCCTGATTATGATTTTTCAATACCAATGCATGAAGTCGAAATTGATGTAATCAGTGGATCTTCTGCAGGTGGTATTACAGGTTCTTTAGTATTGCTAAATGCAGTAGATAAAGAACATACTTTTGTAAATCGTGATAATCATTTTGGGAAAAACAATCGGTTTTATCAAAGTTGGGTCGAAATGGCAGATGATGAAGAAGGTGGTACATTAGATAAACTATTGGAAACGGGAGATATCGAACCCGATAAAAAGCCCGAATCATTACTCAATACACGAGCAATAGATCTGATAGCAGATAAAGTAATGCAAATTAAGGATATGAAGCCCTATCCGCCCTATATATCGAAAAGTCTAGACTTAGTACTTACCACTACAAATTTGCGCGGAATCAACTTTAAAATCGATTTTCATGGAAATGATAATTCCAGTACAATTATTACACATCATGGCGGTTTTTTCAGATATAAACTAACGAACGATGAATATGTGCCGGGAATTCCTGTTGGAGAAGATTCATTGTATTTTGTGTTGGATTTATATAATCCCAGAGATGTAAAATATCTTAAAGATGCTACTTTAAGTACAGCTGCATTTCCGATCGGATTAAAATCAAGAGAAATCTCAATTTCACAAGAATATGTTAGACGCTATCCCAAATATCTTTTTGGTAAGAAAAAAGGGATTACAGCGATTATTGAAGAAGATGCAAACTATTTATTCAACTCAATTGATGGAGGGTTAATTAATAATGAGCCTTTTGGTATTGGTGTGAAGATTCTGAAAGAAAAGAACAAAACAGATGTTAAGGCGGATCGATATGCGGTCATCATGATTGATCCATTTCCAAATCAGGATCATTCGACCGATAAAAAAAATCCTGGACGCGATATCTTTTCAATTGGAAAAGGAATGTTTAAAGCTTTGCGAAATCAAGTTCTTTTTAGTCAAGACGGTGTTTTAGATGCCTTAGAATTAAGTGATCGTACAAAGTTTCTAGTAGCTCCAGTGCGTAAAATAATGTTTGGAGGAGAATATGTTCGAGCAAAAAGTGATTTAGCCTCTGCGCCATTAAGTGGATTTGCAGGGTTTTTAGATAAATCCTTCCGACACCATGATTATCATTTAGGAAGGCAGAATTGTCAATCCTTTTTACGCTATTATTTTGCAGTTACAGACGAAACTATTGCCGATCGATTAAATAGTATTCCGCACTCAAAAGCGAAAGAACGATTTAGTTTTTCTGAACCTAAAAAAACGGTAGGTGGAGCAATGTTTTTCCCTATTATTCCGGATGTGAGAATGCTTAATGCCTTTGAGAATATAGTCGACACTGAAGGTCATGGAACAGATGCAAAATTAGAATACCCTGAATATCCAAGTTTTGACATGAAAGTTTTTGAGAAAAATTATAAAACAAAAATCAAACGAAGAGCTGAGGTAATAACAAACCGATTAGTGAATAATTTTTGGTTTGGAATTGTGAATCGATTAATTATTAGAAGAAAAGCCTATGAGTCGATTCAAGAAGTGATCCAATCAGAACTTAACGATGCAGACTTATTGAAATAAAAAAAAACCGGTTTGTAAAAACCGGTTTTTTTGTGATTAAGCCATAGTGGCTTGATCCACTATTTTTTCTTCGATAGCATTCCATAATCCTATTCGAACTTCAAGAGCTTGTGTAGAAACTTCTTCCACTTCCTTCCATTTATGAGCATCTTCACCACATAATTCAGAAACCATCTGTAACGCCATTGGACCATGCTCATCAGCATCAAGTTCAATGTGTCTTTCAAAGTAATAAATTAATTTGCTTAAATCCTTTTCTGGAAAATTTTCCTGAAAGTTTTTTAAGATTTCGGTAAACATAGATGGAATTAAATCCTCCCTTCCAAAAGTAAAGGCAGCAGCAATTTCATGAGGTTTACCTTCTTCAATTACTCTGAAAGTAAAATCAAGGAACGTTTTAATATTAATATGAAGATCACTTTGTTTAATCGCTACAAATATGTTTTGTAGTGAAACCACTTCAGTAATAAAATTTTCTATAGTTTGAGTATCAGCACCACAAGAAACCATGGCATCAAGATACATTTCATAATGACTCTGCCTTTTGCCATCCAGTGTAAGATCAGTCTCTTCAGCCAGTACAATTTCATTAATTAAATAACGAATTTCTGGATTTCCAGTAGGTAACCAAGGTGTAACAGTACAAGTAAGTTTAGACTGTAGCGCTTTTAAAAGTGACATGAAATCCCAAACAGCAAATACATGACTCTCAAGAAAGCGATGCAAATCGTCAATGTTCTGTACTTTTTTATACAGGGAATGTTCTAGTAGCCTTTTTTTGAGCGGTTGAATACTGTTGTTAATAGTTTCAATTGTCATAATTTTTTTTGCAAATGTAAAAAAGCTTCACGTTACCATGAAGCTTTTTTTATTGATTTTATATATAATAGAATAGATTTAACTATTTTCTTTATTATTTGAAGGCTGGAATTCCAGTAATATCCAATCCAGTAATTAGTAAATGGATATCATGTGTTCCTTCATAAGTAATTACAGATTCTAAGTTCATCATGTGTCTCATGATTGAATATTCTCCTGTAATCCCCATTCCACCTAGTATTTGTCTAGCTTCACGAGCAATATTGATTGCCATATCTACATTGTTTCTTTTGGCCATAGAAATTTGAGCAGAAGTTGCTTTGTTCTCATTACGTAGAACACCCAAACGCCAAGTTAGTAATTGTGCTTTTGTGATTTCAGTAATCATTTCAGCCAATTTTTTTTGTTGCAATTGTGTTCCAGCAATAGGTTTGTCAAATTGAATTCTTTCTTTTGCATAACGCAAAGCAGTGTCGTAACAATCCATTGCAGCACCAATAGCACCCCAAGCAATACCATAACGAGCAGAATCAAGACATCCTAGTGGAGCACCCAATCCGCTTTTGTTTGGTAATAAATTTTCTTTAGGAACTTTTACATTGTCAAATATTAACTCACCAGTAGCAGAAGCTCTTAGTGACCATTTGTTGTGTGTTTCTGGAGTTGTGAATCCTTCCATTCCTCTTTCTACAATAAGACCGTGAATTCTTCCAGATTCATCTTTTGCCCAAACTACAGCAATATCTGCAAAAGGAGCATTAGAAATCCACATTTTGGCACCATTCAATAAATAATGATCTCCTTTATCTTTAAAGTTCGTTACCATTCCACTTGGATTAGATCCGTGATCTGGCTCAGTTAAGCCAAAACATCCAATGAATTCACCAGAAGCTAATTTAGGAAGGTATTTTTTTCTTTGTTCTTCATTTCCGTATTTCCATATTGGATACATTACTAAAGAAGATTGAACTGAAGCCGTAGAACGAACACCAGAATCTCCTCTTTCAATTTCCTGCATGATTAAACCATAAGAAATTTGGTCTAATCCAGCTCCACCATATTCTACTGGAATGTATGGACCAAAAGCTCCGATTTCTGCTAAACCATTAATGATTTGTTTAGGAAATTCAGCTTTTTGTGCGTAGTCTTCAATAATTGGGGATACTTCACGTTTAACCCATTCGCGGGCAGCGTCACGTACCATTTTATGTTCGTCTGACAATAAATCGTCAACTAAGTAGTAATCTGGTGCTTGGAAAAGATCTGGTCTCATTTTTTATGTTTTAAATAGGTAACAAATGTAAATAATGAAATCTAACAAAACAATTCAAAAAAGTTATATTTTTATTTAATGAAAAGTATTTTATGATAAAATCTTATTCATTTGATTTTTTATTTTCTTTTTGTTGTTTTACAATAAGGTCACAGAGTAAAAATTTGATTTCTTCAATATTGTTTGTATCGATTAATTTTTGAAGAGCCGGGTCTTCTACAGCAAGATAGAAAAGTTGTTTTATATTTTCTTTCGGATATTTGATGGTGTTGGTGATGTAGTTTTCCAAGTAATCTTCTAGGAAAATTAAATTCAATTCTTTTTTCTCTAATAAAACTAATTTTCTTAATTTATCTGTGCGACCCGATATAGCATTGATGATAGGATCTATTTTTACACTTCCGCCTATTAGTCCGAGTAAATGGATGGGTTTGAATTCTCCAGCAGTTTGGAGAGCTCTTTCTGCAGGAGTAGGGGTTTTTCTATTTGATTTGATGATGCCGAGGTTAACGGCATTAATCTGTGTGTTTTTGTTGATGTTGACTTCATCGAGTTGGATGAAACTCGGGTTCAAGGTGATTTGAAGAGATTCTGAATCTAGTTGCTCTTTATTGATGATAATACGTTGGGCAATAAATTTTGGAGCAGAGATATATAAGGTGTCTTTCAGTTTTACAGCAATCGTGGAAAATTCAACATTATTTTTTGTAGCCTCTTCTCGGGATGTAATGTTAATGATTTGAACAGAGTTGATTAGCTCGTTATCAGATTGGACTGAAACATGTATTGGTTTTCTTTCCTGAGCATTTGCGACCAGGTTAAAACAATAAAAAAGTATTAATGGTATGAGGAGTAATGTTTTTGCCAAGTGTAAAATGATCTCTTATTTTATTGTCAAATGTATATCAAAATGGCTTTTTTAGAAGTTAAATTATTTTAATTTTAACTATAATAGTAGGTTTATTCGTGAGGTGTAGGGTAGTGGTTGAGTGTAATTGAAAAGGAATTTAATGAGTAAACGAACAAGTACTACATTTTTAAATAAAAATCCTTTGTAAGATTAATGTATTCTGGAGTGTATTCATGACGTCCAATTTCAATAATCAACTCGTCAATAATAAGATTATTAGTTTTTGTTCTGCAGAATGCAATAAGACTTCTCTTGATTTTAGAAGTTAGATTTCCTTTTACTCTAGTGATCTTAAACGGATATAATTCACATTCATTCGCCCAAAGAATAAATTGTTCCTCTTCTTTGTGTGGGATGATAACGGTGAATACACCTTGTTCAGAAAGTAAAAAGGAAGCCGCTTCGATTAAATCTTCAAAAGGTAGTGAGTCGGTAAAACGAGCTAAATTTCGTTGTTCATCCTTCGAGGTGTAATCTTCAGTATAGAAAGGAGGATTGGACACGATTAAATCATATTCATCTTCTGGTTCTTCCATGAATTCGTCTAATTCTGCATGAAAGCAAAATAATCGATCACTCCAAGGACTATTTTCAAAATTATCTACAGCCTGTTCATAGGCTTCTTCGTCAATTTCCAAAGCGTCAATTTGATCGGCAGCACAACGCTGTGCAATCATTAAAGCAATGATCCCTGTTCCTGCACCAATATCTAATACGGTAGATGGATTATGATCTAGTGGAGACCAAGCACCTAATAGCACACCGTCAGTTCCAATTTTCATGGCACATCGATCTTGTTCTACAGAAAATTGCTTGAATTGGAATTTCATGAATGAAACGGAAATTGGATTATTGTTTGTAATCTATGGAATGCTTGAAGGAGAAAGGGAATACTATAAGTACATCTCGACTAAACCTTCAGGTAAGTTCATGATTACCTTTTTATTTTCACGATCAATTTTAACTAAGAAATGATCAATCATCGGAACAAGGATTTCGACTTCACCATTTTCAACTTCAAAAAGAGGTTGAGCAGTAGAGTCATTTATTGAAACAATTTTCCCGAATACACCTAATCTTTGATCTTCAATTTCAAAACCAATTACTTCGTGAAAGTAAAATTTGTTACCGGTAAGTTTTGGTAACATTTTTAGAGGAAGGTAAATGCCACAACCAAGTAGCTTGTCTGCGTCCTCTTCAGTATTAGTATCTTCAAAACGAATTCGAAGGAAGTCGTTTTTATGGATAGAACTACTTTCAATAAAAAATGGAACCAGGTTATTGTTGAATTCAACAAATACTGATTCCAAATTTTGATACAATTCAGGTTCGTCCGTGTCTAAATAAGCCAGAACTTCTCCTTTAAAACTAAATTTTTTGGCGATCTTGCCTAGGTAGAAACAATCTTCTTTACGCATAAATCACCTCAATAATTAAGCTTGAGTTTCCTCGTTGTTTTCTTCTGTTGTTTCAACTTCTTCAGCAGCTGGAGCTTCTTCTTGAGTAGCTTCAACTTCCGCTTGTTTAGCAGCAGCGATACGTTTTTCGTTTACTTCTTTTTCAGCAGCAAGTGCTTTTGCTCTAGCATCAGCTTGCGCTTTTGTTAAACCATCTTTTTTAGAATCAACTTTACCCGTTTTTTCGTCTAACCAAGTAGCCAATTTAGCATCAGCTTGCTCTTGAGTTAAAGCGCCTTTTCTAACTCCACCATCCAAGTGATGTTTCAATAAAGCACCTTTGTAAGAAAGAATTGCTCTAGCAGTATCAGTTGGTTGAGCTCCATTGTGTAACCATTGAACAGCATTGTCCAAGTTTAAATCAATAGTTGCAGGGTTAGTGTTTGGATTGTAAGTTCCGATTTTCTCTAAGAATTTACCATCTCTTTTTGAACGTGCATCAGCTGCAACGATCCAGTAAAAAGGTTTCCCTTTTTTACCATGTCTTTGTAATCTAATTTTTACAGGCATAATCGTGTGATTAAAATTTGAGGTTCTCGACCTCCGTTAATTAAGGGTGCAAAGATAATACTTTTTTTTATTTACCATACTTAAAAATTAAGTTTTAATAGTCTTACACTCTGATGTTTGCTAATTTTATTTGATTAAATCATTATTTTTATGATTTTTTTTAGAATATTTCATTTTATAATCTATTTTTGTATGTTTTAAAAAATAATTGTATATTCTAACTTTATAAATATGAAAAAGTTATTGGCGTTTTTTATATTACTTGTTGCATTTAGTTCTTGTGAAGAAGATGTGAAATTTAATAATCCTGCGGTTCAAGGTCAAAAAGATAATGAATTTTGGAAAGCGGTGGAGTATAGAGCTACACTTGAAGCGGATGGAGGAATGACAATTACTGCTTATAGAGAAACAGAAGTATTGACATTAAGAACAAGCCTTACAGCTCCTGGAACTTATACTTTAGGAATAGATACCTTTAATAAAGCTTCATTTCTAACAAAAATTGGAGATAATACAGAAATTAGTTATTCAACAGGACCACAAATTGGTGATGGAGAAATTGTAATTACTGAATTTGATCATGTAACAGGAACTTTCTCTGGAACATTTAGATTTAATGCGGATAAAGTAGGTAATAATCCACTAGGGAACCCAACAGTAAATTATCAAAATGGAGTTTTTTATAAAGTTCCAATCAGCATTATTGGATTATAAAAATCATACACAATATATAAACCACCCAATAGGGTGGTTTTTTTATGCCCTTAAATTTTTGAAGTATATAAGGTTGTGAAAAAACAGAAATAATTTTAAATAAAAAAGATCAAGGTATTGGTATAAAGAAGTATATTTAGGTATTAAAGAATATAGAAACAATATAATGATTACTCCCCAAATCCCCCTAAATGAAAATGCTAGACTCTTAGCATTGCAGAATTATTCTATCTTGGATACACTACCAGAAAAAGAATACGACGACATTACTCAATTAGCATCTGAAATTTGTCAAACCCCTATTTCCTTAATAAGTTTAATTGATCAGAATAGGCAGTGGTTTAAATCACACCGTGGTTTGGAAGTGACAGAAACTCCTAGGGAATATGCTTTTTGTGCTCACGCTATTTGTGATAATTCGGGAGAGATTTTTATTGTCAATGATTCCCGACTAGATAGCCGGTTTAATGATAACCCATTGGTAATAGGAGAGCCACATGTAGTCTTTTATACAGGAGTGCCATTGATTAATGATGAAGGTTTGGCATTAGGAACATTATGTGTGATTGATGACAAACCGAAAGTGCTCAATGAAGACCAATTAAAATCATTGCGGTCATTATCGAATCAAGTGGTAAGTCTGTTTGAATTAAGAAAAAGTAAAATTATATTAGAGCGCATATCAAAAGATCTAGAACGAAGAAATTCTGAGTTGGAGAAATTTGCTCAAGTAGCTGCCCATGACATTAAATCCCCATTAAATAACATTTCGAGTTTAGCAGAACTATTAGTAATAGAATACGCAGACAAGCTAGATGAAGAAGGTGTAGAGATTGTACATCTGTTGAATGATTCCTCCATCGTGTTGAGAAATTTAGTGGATGGGATTTTGGAACATAGCAAAAGTGAAACACTCTTGACGCAAAAAATGGAATTTTTCTCTTTGGGAAATCTTTTTGACGAAACGATTAAGCTGTTGGATAGTCAAAAAGCATATGAGTTTGTACTACCACTGTTAAACAGTACAATCTATACGAACAAAATTGCCTTTCAGCAGATTCTGATTAATTTACTATCCAATGGTATAAAATATAATAAAGAAGAAAAGGTTAAAATTGAAGTTACTTTCTCTGAAAAAGTATCCTATTATGAATTTATGGTTAAGGATAATGGTATGGGAATCAGAAATGAAGATTTAGGACGTATCTTTAATATTTTTGAAGTGATGACGCCCGAAGATCGATTCGGACATCGTGGAAATGGAATAGGGCTTTCTACTGTAAAAGGACTAATTGAAGGACTGGGTGGGAAAATCGATGTGGAGTCTGAAATTGGACAAGGTTCGCAGTTCAAATTTACGATTGCAAAACAGAATTTAATGGCGACAGCTTAAAGTAAACAAATTGATTTGTAGGTCTTTATCTACAGTCAATCATCATAAATGATAAATTAAAGTTAATAATAATTTAAAAGAAAGCGGGTAAAACCTGAGTTTTTATTAAAGTTTTATATCAATTTGTAGAAATGCACTAATTCATAGTGTATTGCATTAAAAATAAGTTACATTTGTTTAATTATAATAAAATTATAAAGTATGAATATTTTCGTTGGAAGCCTTCCATTCAGTATTGAGGAAGCAGATTTAAGAGAGTCTTTTGAGGCTTATGGAGCAGTTGATTCTGTAAAAATTATTACTGATAAATTTACTGGAAGAAGTAAAGGATTTGGTTTTGTTGAGATGCCAAATGACGAAGAAGGTCAGAAAGCAATTGATGAGTTAAATGGTGCTTCAGTTCAAGGACGTGCTATTGTGGTGAATAAATCAGAACCGAAACCAGAAGGAGAAAGAAGAAGCTTTGGTGGTGGTGGAAATAGCCGTGGAGGTAGTGACTTCCGTGGAGGAAACAGCCGTGGAGGTAGTGATTATAGAGGTGGAAACGGTCGTAGTAGTGGCGGTGGAGACTATAACAAAGGTGGAAACAATCGTGGTGGCGGAAGCAACCGTGGTGGATACTAATCCAGCGTTAGAATTAAAAATATATTTTTTATTCCAAAATATAAAACCATCCCTCAGGATGGTTTTTTTATACCCAATTTTTCCAATATTCATTTTGGCCTAAATGGATAAATATTTGACTTTTTAAAATTATTGGCCTTTGCTAAAACGTAAGACCTTTGTATCGAAATAATTGTAGAACTACAATGCAATACAAAAGCCTTATATGTTGGTAACCACCCACTTCATTATTAATAGATCATAATTTATTATGAATATTAATTCATCGATGATTACGAATAATCATCCTTACCGATTTTTATTAAATAGTATATTTTGGAGCCTGATAATCTTAGGAATAACAATTCCGGTTTCGGGACAGCAAACCATAAAACTTTCTGTTTCGCAAGCATTAAAAATTGCTTCAGAAAACAATAAGGTTATTCAGAAATCAAAACTACAAGAACAAGTAAGCATTTTGGAAGTCAAAGAGAAAAAACAACTTCGTTTACCTGAGATAGATTTTCATGCCTCTTATTCTAGAATTACTAATCTCACAGAATTTCAAAAAGGAATGTTCAGTGATAAAAAAGTCACGCATACAATTCCAGAAATGTATGATTTGAAAACGACTTCACGTACTCCTATATATATGGGGAGTAAAATTAGAAATTCAATCAAGAAAGCTGAACAAGAAAGTGAGATGGCCTCCATAGCTGTGGAGAAAACAGAGAATGATATTCATATTGAAGTCGTAGCCTCCTATTTAGGGATTTATAAATTAATGGAACTTCAGAAAATTATTGAAGAAAATATAAAAGAGCAAGAAGACCGATTGAAAGAAGTGATGTCCTTTAGAGCACATGGAACAGTAAAAAAGGATGAAGTACTCCGTGCGGAACTTCAGCTTTCAGATATGGAATTGGCTCTGATGAAAAACAAAAAGAATATTGCAATAGCAACATTCGAATTGCAAACTTTATTACAATTACCAGAAGAAGATCGGCTAGAGCTAGATACTACAAACCTAATTGCGACAAACTCTTTATTAGAGCCGTATGCTTTTTATGTGAAGGCGACTTTACAAAATGAAGAAATGCGAATAACAGAAAAGGAATTAGAAGAGGCAAAAACAGAACAAAAGATTATTAAAGGAAATTATTTACCTACAATTAGTTTTTTTACCTCTTATGCATTCAACTATCCTAACTATATGTTTTTCCCTCCAGACCCTTACTTGTATACTTTGGGACAAGTAGGTGTTGAAGCGACTTTTAGTCTTTCAAATCTGTATAAAAATAAAACAAAAATGCAGATTGCAAATAAGAAGATTGAAGTACAGGAAACGCAAAAAGAAGTGGTGCGAAATGAAATGATGGATAAGGTATTTAAACAATATACCCAATATCAAGAAATTACAGATCAATTTCCAGTTAACCAAAAAGCCGTGACTTTAGCAGCCGAAAGTTATCGTATTATAAAAGTAAAATACCTGAATCATTTGATTTTAGTAACCGATATGTTGGATGCTGATAATGCATTGCTAACGGCAAAGTATAATGTTGTTTCGACACAAATAGACGCAACAATGAAGTATTATGAATTGCTGTACACTGCGGGCATATTAAAAGTTGAATAAATAGATATAAAATCCAATATTTTTTTGAATAATGAAAGTAGAAAAGTCATCAGTTAAACATGGTTTATTTCATAAGCTATTTACTATAATAGCGAGTACTGTTGTAGTTTCAGGAGTGGTATTAGGAATTTGGTTTTTTATCTTCTACCGCAATCATGAAGAGACAAATGATGCTCAAGTTGAACAATATGTAACCCCAATAAATACGCGAATTACAGGATATGTTCAAGAAGTGCTTTATCAGGAAAATCAATTGGTACATCAAGGTGATACCCTAATTATTATTGATAATAGAGAATATAAAGCCCATTTGGATTTAGCATTAGCTGAAATTGAAAACGCAAAAAATAGTGTAGGTGTAATGCAGAAAAATGTGCAAACGACACATAGTGATATTGGTATTCGTCAATCTCAATTAGCTGCTGCAAAAACGAACATTTGGAAAACAGAACAAGAATATAAAAGATATATCGCCTTGCAAAAAGAAGAAGCGGCAACAGAACAGCAAGTGGAAACTGTGAAAGCAGCCTATGAAGTAGCATTAGCGCGTTTTCAGGAAATCAATCGAGCGATACAATTTACCGAATTGAGCACTTCAGAAGCTTCTGCAAAAGTGCCAATGGCAGAAACAGTTATTCAATCCAAACAAGCGCTAGTTGATAATGCAAAATTGTATTTATCCTATACGATCATTACGGCGCCTTATGACGGATGGGTGGGAAAAAAAACAATTCAACCAGGTCAATTAGTCAAAGAAGGACAAGTATTGGCATCCATAGTCAGTAAAGAAAAATGGATTATTGCCAATTTTAAAGAAACTCAAATACAATATTTAAAAGAAGGACAACAGATAACTTTTAAAACAGATGCCTTGGGGAATAAAGTTTTCAATGGAGAAATAGAATCCTTTTCTCCGGCAAGTGGAGCTCGATTTTCATTATTACCACCCGATAATGCGACGGGAAATTTTGTGAAAATAGAACAACGAATCCCTATTCGTATTAAGTTGACAAATGAAGAAGATGAAGTTCACTTTTTAAGAGCGGGAATGAATGTAATTGTTGTAGCAGACCATCAATAATGATGTTAGATAATAGTGTTTTTAAACCATGGATACCCGATTGGTTCATCAAAGTGGTGTTGATGTTCTGTATGTTGCATTCCATGGTTTTATTGGGTGTATATACTTCAAATGTGACCTATTCTGCCAGTTTCTTAGATGTTGAGATTGAAGATTTACAATTTTCACTCAGTGTAACGTATGGAACTTTTTTAGCAACCATCCTTATCGAAAGCAGGCTGTTTAAATATTTCCCAGTTAGAAATTACTTTTTAGGGATTTATATATTGGCAGCATTTACTTTTATTCTTTCGGCATATACAGACAATTATGTATTGTTCATTATTCTTAGAATGATAGAAGGTGTTTTGATGGCACTACCTTGGATTCCGTTGCGACAATTATTGTTGACACGCTTCAAGTCGAAAAATGCAACGATTATTGTTTTTTCATTCAATTGTGCAACGCTGCTTTTGGCATCACCTTTTATAATGACTATCGCAGTTTGGTTTTTGGAAAATTATGAGTGGAAATATATGGCATATGCTTCTGCATTCTTTCAGATAATATGTGTAGGACTGGTTTTATTGACATTTAATGGGAATCGATTTTATAAAAAAATCCCATTATACCAAATCGATTGGGCGAGTTTTATCTTGGTTTATGCAGCCATACTATGTGGATGCTATGTATTTATTTATGGAGAAAAAAAATATTGGTTTGAATCCGTGCAAATTGTTCTGGCGAGTATAATTGCGCTAACAACCAGTGGCCTTTTTATCATGCGACAACTATTAGTAAAAAGGCCCTGCTTTGATTTAACGGTATTTCGATATGCAAATCTGAGAACAGGCTTTTTGCTTTTTTTACTCTTTTATGTGGCCAGAGCAACGTTGAATATTTGCCATGGAACCATGTATAGCGTTTGGGGTTGGGAACCCATGCGCGTAGCCCATGTACAATATATTAATGCATTTGGAAATCTGATAGGGCTCACACTCGGAGGAATAGCGCTTTCAAAAGCAGTGCAGATGCGGTATATTTTTATCATAGGATTCTTGTTATTGGCAGTGTACCATTTTTGGTTCACCTTTTTATTCGTTGAAGAGGTGTCATTGTGGGATATCGCAATTCCTTATTTGTTGCAAGGCATTGCGGTAGGAATGTTATTTGTACCACTTATACTTTTTACAGTCTCTTCCGTTCCAGTAAACCTAGCTGCTTTTTCAGGGACAGTAGGAGTGACAGGACGATTTTGGGGCAGTACTATTGGATTTTGTATAATGCAAAATGCGCAAATATTTCTGCAACAATCCCATTACAGTAAACTACAGCAGTTTGTAATGCCCGAAAGTCCAGAAACTCAATCCAGATTAACAAATGCTATACAAGGATTTGTAAATAAAGGTTTTACAGCAGATGAAGCACATAAGTTAGCGGTCCAGGGATTAATAAATACCGTGAAAAAACAATCGATGCTGCTGTCCAATATGGAAATTTTTACAGCAATGGGTTGGGTTTTGATAGCGCTAGTTCTTTTTTTGATGGTCAATAAACACCTGAGACAGACATTCGATATTTTTAAAAATAAAGTTTGGGGAAGCTAATGGCACAAAAGAATGTGATTTCCATTGTTGATAAGTAAACTTGTCTCATCCTTCAAAAATTACGTAATTTTGTAAAGAGAAAATTTCTGAGTTCTCAATACCCTTAGAAGATAATAAACTCCTTACTGTTAGCTATGTACTTGATTTTTGACACCGAAACTACCGGATTACCTAAACGTTGGGATGCGCCTATTACGGACACTGACAACTGGCCTCGTTGTATACAAATTGCTTGGCAATTGCATGACGAGATGGGTAATTTAGTGGAGCATCAGGATTATTTAGTTAAACCAGATGGGTTCAATATTCCCTATGATGCAGAACGTATTCACGGAATATCGACGGAATTAGCAGAAGAAGGAGGAATAACTTTACAAGAGGTTTTAGAGAAATTCAATATTGCCTTAAGTAAATCCAAATTTGTAGTGGGACAAAATGTAGGATTTGACGTCAATATCATGGGCGCTGAATTTTATAGAATGGGTGTGGACTCTCCTATGGCTACAATGCCAGTTTTGGATACCTGTACCGAAGTAACGGCCGAACTATGTCAATTGCCAGGAGGACGTTTTGGTAAATTTAAATTACCAACCTTAACGGAATTACATCAATACCTATTTCAAGTTCCTTTTGCTGAAGCGCACAATGCAACTGCCGATGTTGAGGCAACAACCCGTTGTTTTTTAGAGTTAGTTCGTAGAGAAGTATTTACCAAAGAACAATTAGATGTTCCAGCAGGGTATTTTGAAGATTTTCAAAATAGAAACCCCAGAGAAGTTCAGCTTATTGGATTAAAACATATTAATCTAAAAGCAGCTTCAGATGAAGTAAGAGCAAGATTAAAACAACAAGAAGGCGGTTCTATTTCGAAGGAAGAAATTGGAATTAATAAACAAGAGCTTGAGAAAGCTACTTTTGCCCATTTACATAACCATACACAGTTTTCTGTTTTACAATCCACGATTAGTATTGTTGATTTAGTAAAAGCTGCCGCAAAATATAAAATGCCTGCCGTAGCTATGACCGATCATGCAAATATGATGGGTGCTTTCCATTTTGTGAGCAATGTTTTGAATCACAATAAAGGAGTAGAAGCAAGAAACAAAGAAATCATTGAAAAAGGAGAAATTCCAGAAGAAACGATTATCAAACCAATTATTGGTTGTGAGTTTTTTGTCTGTGAAGACCATAAAGATAAATCAAGAAAAGATAATGGATATCAGGTTGTTCTGATGGCAAAGAACAAAAATGGATACCATAATATTGCTAAAATGTCCTCCATTGCCTATACACAAGGATTTTACTATGTGCCTAGGGTAGACAAAAAAGTAATAGAACAATATAAAGAAGATATTATAGTATTATCGGGAAATCTCTATGGAGAGATACCGAATAAAATATTAAATATTGGAGAGAACCAAGCAGAAGAAGCATTGCTTTGGTGGAAAGAACAATTTCAGGAAGATTTCTACATAGAAGTAATGCGTCACGATCAAGAAGATGAAAATCGTGTGAATAGTGTTTTGGTTTCTTTAGCAAAAAAACACGATGTTAAGCTTTTAGCTACAAACAATACATACTACATCGATAAGGAAAATGCAAATGCGCATGATATCTTATTGTGTGTAAAAGATGGGGAGAAACAAGCTACGCCTGTAGGACGTGGACGTGGATACCGTTATGGGTTGCCAAATCAGGAATACTATTTCAAGTCGCCTGAGGAGATGAAGAAGCTCTTTTATGATCTACCCGATGCAATTACAAATATTCAGGAAGTAGTTGATAAAATTGAGATTTATAATTTAGCCCGTGAAGTCCTGTTACCAAAATTTGACATTCCAGAAGAATTTGTAGTTCTAGAAGATGAAGCAGATGGAGGCAAAAGAGGAGAGAATAAATTTTTAAAGCACTTAACATTTGTTGGTGCAAATAAACGATACAAAGAAATTACTTCTGAAATTCAAGAACGTCTAGATTTTGAATTACTAACCATTGAGAAAACCGGATATCCGGGATATTTCTTGATTGTACAGGATTTTATTGCAGAAGCACGAAATTTAGATGTTTCGGTAGGGCCAGGACGTGGATCGGCGGCAGGATCGGTGGTGGCCTATTGTTTAGGAATTACTAATATTGACCCAATTAAGTACGATTTGCTTTTTGAGCGTTTCTTGAATCCTGACCGTGTATCGATGCCCGATATCGATATCGATTTTGATGATGAAGGTCGTGGACGTGTTATGGATTACGTAATTAATAAATATGGAGCCAGTCAAGTGGCACAGATTATTACGTATGGTACCATGGCAGCAAAATCATCAATCCGAGATACTGCCCGTGTATTAGATTTGCCTCTATTTGAAGCGGATCGAATTGCAAAGCTTATTCCAAATATGAAGCTGGATAAGATATTCAATTTAGATAAAGATAAATTGAAAGCCGCTTTACGGGCAGACGAATTTGAGAAAGTTGAAGAATTGATTGCGTTAGCCCAAGCCGATGATTTGGGTGGAGAAACAATTCAACAAGCTATAATATTAGAAGGATCATTACGTAATACAGGAATTCATGCCTGTGGAGTTATTATTACTCCCGATGATATTACAAAATTCGTACCTGTAGCAACAGCAAAAGACTCCGATTTATACGTGACCCAGTTTGATAACTCGGTGGTAGAAAGCGCAGGTCTGTTGAAAATGGACTTCTTGGGTCTGAAGACCCTTACCTTGATAAAAGATACGGTAAAACTGGTAAAATACCGTTTGAACATCGATTTAGATCCTGATGAATTCCCTATTGATGATGTAAAGACCTATGAGCTTTTCCAGCGTGGAGAAACCGTTGGTATTTTTCAATATGAGTCCCCGGGGATGCAGAAGTACATGAAAGATCTGAAACCGACTGTTTTTGGAGATTTAATTGCGATGAATGCCCTATATCGTCCGGGACCACTGGAGTATATTCCTAGTTTTGTACGCCGTAAAAATGGTGAGGAAGAAATCATTTACGATTTAGATGCCTGTGAAGAATACTTAAAAGAAACCTATGGAATTACAGTTTATCAAGAGCAAGTAATGTTGTTGTCGCAAAAATTGGCAAACTTCTCGAAAGGGGATGCCGACGTTTTGCGTAAAGCGATGGGTAAAAAGCAAAAAGAGGTACTGGATAAAATGAAATCCCGTTTCATTGATCAGGCAGTAGCCAATGGACATGCAGCAGACAAATTAGAGAAAATTTGGAAAGACTGGGAAGCTTTTGCGAGTTATGCCTTCAATAAATCACACTCTACTTGCTATGCATGGATTGCTTATCAAACAGCCTATCTAAAAGCACACTATCCCGCAGAATATATGGCGGCAGTACTTTCAAATAATATGAATGATATTAAACAAGTATCATTCTTTATGGAAGAATGTAAGCGTATGGGATTACAAGTATTAGGACCTGATGTAAATGAATCGTTCTACAAGTTTACGGTAAATGAACACTATGCGGTACGTTTTGGAATTGGAGCTGTAAAAGGAGTGGGGATGGCGGCAGTAGAAACTATTGTTGCAAATAGAAAAGAAGGGAAATACAAGTCTATTTTCGATTTATCCAAACGAATCGATTTAAGAGCAGCAAATAAAAAAGCATTTGAAAATTTAGCCTTAGCAGGAGGATTTGATTCCTTTTCACTAACGCATAGAGCACAATATTTCCATGATGAAGGAGATGGTGTTACATTTTTGGAAAAAGCCATCCGATATGGATCAAAATTTCAGGAAAATGAGAATTCATCACAAGTAAGCCTTTTTGGAGAAAGCAGTGAAGTTCAAATTCCTGAGCCCGTAGTACCACCTTGTGAAGAATGGAGTACGATGGAAAAATTAGCAAAAGAAAAAGAAGTAGTAGGAATTTATATCTCTGGACATCCATTAGACGATTATAAATTTGAAATGAAATATTTCTGTAATGCGAAACTCGATGCACTGAAAAATTTAGAATTACACGTAAATAAGAACCTTACTTTTGGAGGAATTATTACAAACGTTCAGCATAGGGTGGCAAAAAATGGAAAAGGATGGGCAACCTTCATGATTGAAGGATATGATGAATCCTACGAATTTAGAATCTTTGGAGAAGAATACTTAAAATTCAGGCACTTTTTAATCCAGAATAATTTTACCTATATGAAAGTACTGGTAAAAGAAGGATGGACAAATGCAGAAACCGGTAAAAAAGGAGAGCCGCGACTACAGTTTATGCTGGTTCAATATTTGCAGGATGTATTGCCTACATTCGCGAAAAAATTGATTATTCATATGAATATTACCGATTTAAGCGATCAGTTAATAGAACGACTGTATAGTGTATTCCAGATGCATCAAGGAGATAATAATGTTACTTTTGAAGTAATGGAGCTTGAAAAAGTGGTGAAACAAATTGAAACCAAGAATGTTATTGAAGTCAATGCAGAAGAAGGTAATTTTGATGATACAGGAATTGAAGATGCCGTTGTAAATGTAGAGACCGAAGTAGAAGAAATCAGAATAGTGACCCGACTGAGTATGCCGAGTAGAAAATTAAAAATTAATATTTCAAACGAGTTATTACAGGAATTAGAGAAGTTACAGATTAATTTTAAACTGAACTAAATTGTATTTCGTGATGACGGTATAATCAAAACTGATTTCTGAACCCTCGAAGATTCAAAATAAATCAGTAATTTTGTAGAACGATAAATTAAAAATAAATAAAAATGGCATTAGCAATCACAGATGCTACTTTTGAAGAAGTAGTATTGAAATCAGATAAACCAGTAATGGTTGACTTTTGGGCAGCATGGTGCGGTCCATGTAGAATGGTAGGTCCAATCATCGATGAAATCAGCACTGAATACGACGGTAAAGCTGTAGTAGGAAAAGTTGATGTGGATGCAAACCAAGAATTTGCAGCAAAATACGGTGTGAGAAATATCCCAACAGTATTAGTTTTCCATAATGGAGAAGTAGTAGCAAGACAAGTTGGTGTAGCTCCAAAACAAACGTATGCTGACTCAATTGAAGCATTATTATAATCGATAGATTATAAAAAACATAAAAAAGTCCCGATATCCATCGGGACTTTTTTATTTATAGTCCGTTCAGTATTTACAAATACAAATTGGTTTACGATTTGGTATATTGTATAATTAATTAAAATGAATACTTTTATAGTATGAAGATTGATGACCAAATACAGAAAATTGCTAGTTTCCAACATTTAGAATTATTAGCCAGTCAAGTAGTGGAAGGTTTTATTTCAGGAATGCATAAAAGTCCTTTTCATGGATTCTCAGCAGAATTTGCTGAGCATAAAGTCTATAACAATGGAGAGAGTACAAAACATATCGATTGGAAGCTATTTGCAAAGACAGATCGGTTATATACTAAACGATACGAAGAAGAGACCAATCTAAGATGTCACTTAATTGTAGATAATTCCTCCTCGATGCATTATCCTAAGTTAAAAGAAGGAGCGCCATTTTATGAAAGTAAGATCGGATTCTCTGTTTTAGCTTCGGCTGTATTAATGAATCTACTCAAAAAACAACGAGATGCGGTAGGTCTAAGTGTGTATTCTGATCTATATGAGTATTACGCTTCGGAAAAAGGAAGTGATCGTCACCATAGGATGTTACTAAATGCCTTAGAGAATATACTAACAACTCCAAAAGAAACAAAGAAAACAGATACGATTCAATTCCTACATCAGATTGCAGAGAAGATGCACAGACGATCTATGATCATATTATTTACAGATATGTTTCAGTCGGAAAATGAAGAAGCACTCTTTAATGCACTACAACATTTGAAACATAACAAGCATAAAGTAGTTTTATTTCACGTGATTGATCAGAAAACAGAGGTCAATTTTGACTTTGATAACGCTCCAAAGAAGTTTATTGATGTAGAAACAGGAGATGAGGTCAATTTATTTGCGGATAATGTGAAAGAAATTTATGAAAAATCAGTCCAATCCTATTTCAAAAAGATAGCCTTGACCTGTGCCCAATATGGAATTAAGTACGTTCCAGTCTCAGTTGGTGAAAATTTTGAAAAAATAATGACGACATATTTAATTGAAAAACAAATGTTTGGCTAAAATCATAAAAAAAAATTAATTTTTTTTGCAGAAAATGCTTGCGTAACTCAAAAAGTGTGGTATCTTTGCACCGCAATAAAGGCGAAACGGTTTGGTAGTTCAGTTGGTTAGAATACATGCCTGTCACGCATGGGGTCGCGGGTTCGAGTCCCGTCCAGACCGCTAAAATTGGGATAAAGCTTTCCGAGTAATCGGGGGGCTTTTTTTGCCCTAAAATATTTAAAAGTAGTTGTGTTGTTTAGGTACGAAAGTACCAGGTTTAGTAGTTAGACCAATGAAAAGCTTTCCACTCTTGTGGATGGCTTTTTTGATTTTACACCTCTCAAATAAGTTATTCTACGAATAATTTTATAGCCTTTATTACACTCATGATCTTCTTTATTTCCTTCTAGGATTTGTACTCCCCATCTAATTGAATAACTAATGAAAAATCCCCGTCTAAGTCTAATTATTGGTATTGTCTCAATTTCAATTTTTCCAATATTAGTAAAATGGGTGCCTGTTTCAGGAATGACATCAGCATTCTATAGAATGGCGATTGCTACTGCAGTGATAATTCCAGTAGTATTATGGAAAAAAAGCCTACAGAAGCCTTCTTTGAAGGTTATGGGGGTAATTGCTTTGTGTGGGCTGTTGTTCGGTTCGGATATCGCCGTGTGGAATATCGCGATTCAACAATCTAGTGCAATTCAAGCAAGTCTATTAACGAATTTAGCGCCCGTTTGGGTAGGACTAGGAACCTTCTTCTTTTTGCCGAATAAACCCAACAGCAATTTTTGGATTGGAATGGTATTCGCGTTATCAGGAATGGTAATATTAATGGGGGTAGATGTTTTTATCAATCTATCTTTTGATCTCGGCTTTCTTTTCGGAATACTCTCCAGTATATTTTATGCATCCTACCTGTTAATCAGTAAGACAGTATTAGACAAAATCAATACGATAAGTTTTATGACTTATAGCATGTTGGTTTCTACGGTATATTTAGGGATTGCATGTTTTTTTATGGATGAACCATTCAGTGGTTTTACAACACCTGTTTGGGGTATACTAATTGCACAAGGTTTGATTTGTCAATTATTAGGTTGGTTCTCTTTAAATTATGCCGTGCAGAAATTAGGTGCAAACAAAGTATCCTTAAGTTTGTTGAGCCAAGCATTAGTTACAGCAATTCTAGCGTGGTTTCTTTTAAATGAAGAAATTACAATGCAAATGCTGTTAGGAGGAGCAATCATCTTAATCGGTATCGGAATAACATTTCAAAAGAAGACATTATTCCCAAAACGTACTCCAGCTTTAAAACCAGATATGTCGAAATTGCCAAACTTTAATAAGGAATAGCCCTAAAAATGCAGTGCAAACAACGAAGCTTATAAAAGTAGACGCCAAAAAGCCAATGAAAGACCCTGTGGCAGCTTTTAAGGCTCTTTTTTGATCATGAGCATCAAAGTATAATTCCCCTAGATAAGCTCCGATAAAAGGACCTAGAATGAAACCGAACGGAACAGGAGCAAGTAATCCAACGATTAATCCAATATTGGTTCCCCAAACACCATATTTGCTACCTCCAAATTTTTTGGTGCCCTGAGCCGGAATGACATATTCTAAAACCGAAATGAAAATGGTTATACCCAATGTAATTCCGAGTGTCCACCAATCCATTGGAACGGATTTTGTTAAATACAATAAAAGTAAGCCAATCCAGCTTAAAGGGGCTCCTGGTAAAACAGGTGCAAAACTGCCAACGATTCCTAGAATCATACAAATCAAGCCAGCAATGAGTAGTACATATTCCATGAAATTAATTTTTATTACTTTTGGACATTAAAATAGTATCTTTAAAAATTAAAGGTCAAGCATAAGTTACGACACGAATATGAGAAAAATATTTTTAATATTGTTTCCAATTTTATTTTTTATACCTTCTTGTCAATATTTTGAGAAACCTGTTCCCTCTGAAAAGGAATTATTACAAAAGGAATTGAAAAGTATTAACTGGAATGAGGTCGATGAATTCCCTTCTATAGATTCTTGTAATGCCATTGATGATAAAGTACAACGTCAACAATGCTTCTTTGCTTTTCTAACCGAAGCAATTCAGGAAAAATTAAGCACAGATACACTATCAATCCTTTATCCAGATATTGATACGATTCAAGTTAAAGTTACTGTTTTTCCAGATGCCAGTATTAAATTTGAACCAATGTTTCCAAAAGATTCTGTGAAATATGACAAAATCAAAATGGATTCAATTCTCCTTTCTCGATTGTCGGATTTTCCTAAAGTACATCCTGCTTTAAAACGTGGGATTCCCGTGAAAACACAATTTATACTTCCTGTAATTCTGGCGGTAGAATAACAACAGGCTTTTTTAAGTCTTTTTTAAACGGAAACTTAATACGTAATAACTTCCAATCAGTGAAGGTAATACCACGTTTAGGAACCAAATAAGTGTAGTGATGAATATTACAATCCATTCATTTACATGAAGTAATCCAAAGAAATAAATAGCCACACCACCTTTTACAGCAAAATCTAGAAACTGAAAAGTAGGCAAAGCAGAGCTCAAAAAGAATACTCCCATGATGGTAAAGAGCAATAAGAAATAAGGGATCTCAACATCAAAAAACAAGAACAATAGATAGTATTGATGCATGATGATGAGGTATCGGAGTAATGCATAAAAAGCCGTTTTCTGATGAATAAGCTTTGGTATTTCCTGAAGCTTCTCGTAAGCCTTGTGTAAAGAATAACCTTTGATGGTAATCTTTTTGGTGAAAAAAAGGAACAATCCCAATCCCAATATAATAGTAACAACAATAAAGAATGATTTCTGATTGTTCTGTTGAAAATCTGGGAAATGAAAACTCAATACAATCAGACCTATTATTCCTATAATGGAAGCGAAAACTACCTGCATTCCATTGCCAATGAAATTCAAGAAGATGATTGTCTTGGTATATTTTTTATCATAAAACAAAGCTTTGGCACCATATTCTCCAATCCCGTTGGGTGTGAATATAGAAGCTGTTAAAGCTGCTAAAACCTGCTGGGTTGATTTGGCTAAAGAGATAGGATGAATGTAAGAGGCTAAAGCTTGCCATTTTAAAATCTCAATGAATCGATTTAAAAAGGTCAGCAATAAGATTAGTAGAACTCCTGTAATGGATTTTTTTTTATCGAATTGATCTAAAAATCGACTCCAGTCCAATTGATCATTTGTAGACAATTGCCTGTAGATAAAATAAAAAGAACCGCCAACAATTAAAAGTTTGGCGAGTAGTATCAAGAATTGCTTAGCTTTGTAGGGTATAGAAAACATTGCTGCAAAATAAAGGAAATAAATTGACTACTGAGCGAATCATATTAGGAATTGATCCCGGAACCACTATTATGGGATTCGGACTGATCAAAGTTGTGAAAAAGAAAATGGAATTTATTCAGTTGAACGAGTTGCAATTGAGTAAATATGATAATCATTATATTAAATTAAAACTCATTTTTGAACGTACAATTGAGTTAATTGACACACATAATCCCGATGAAATTGCGATTGAAGCCCCATTTTTTGGGAAAAATGTACAATCAATGCTTAAGTTGGGAAGAGCCCAAGGAGTAGCAATGGCTGCAGGTTTGTCTAGAGGGATTTCAATTACAGAATACGAACCTAAGAAAATAAAAATGGCAATTACTGGGAATGGTAATGCAAGTAAAGAACAAGTAGCAAAAATGCTTCAAAATCTTCTAGGTTTGAAGGAATTACCAAAAAATCTAGATTCAACTGATGGATTAGCTGCTGCGGTATGTCACTTTTTTAATTCAGGTAAAACAGAAATCGGAAAAAGTTATACTGGATGGGATGCCTTTGTAAAACAAAATCCCGGTAAAGTCAAATAATATAAAGTGATACAAGAATCACAAATATAAAATTCCCTAAGTTTTAAATTTCCAACGCTATCATGAGTGGTATTTATATCCATATTCCTTTTTGCAAGCAGGCATGTCACTATTGCGATTTTCATTTTTCGACTTCAATGAAGCATAAATCGGAAATGATTGATGCTATAGCTAAAGAATTAAAGCTTCGCAAAAAAGAGTTTGAACAAGAAACGGTTGGAACAATTTACTTTGGTGGAGGTACTCCCTCCGTTTTATCCATAGAAGAAATCAATTTCTTAATTGATACAGTCTACAAGAACTACAAGGTTACAGAAGACCCAGAAATCACATTGGAGGCTAATCCAGATGATTTATCTACAGATAAAATAAAAGAGTTGGCTAATTCCCCTATTAATCGATTAAGTATCGGAATCCAATCTTTTGATGAAGAAGATTTGAAAATGATGAATCGAGCACACAATGCTGAAGAAGCAAAACGCTGTTTAGAAGAGGTAGTGCAGTATTTTGATAATGTTTCGATCGATTTGATTTATGGGATTTCTGGAATGACGAACGAACGATGGAAGGAAAATGTAGAAAAAGCATTATCCTTTGCTATACCCCATATTTCAAGTTATGCCCTAACAGTTGAGCCCCAAACGGCATTATCCAAATTTATTCAGAAAGGAATAGTTTCCGCACCAAAAGATGAGGTAGCAGAAGCACATTTTGCTATTCTGGTAGAAATGCTAGAAGCAAATGGATTCATACATTATGAACTTTCCAATTTCGGAAAAGAACAGTACTTTTCGAAGAATAATTCCGCCTATTGGTTGGGAAAAAAATACTTAGGCATTGGGCCATCTGCTCATAGTTATGACGGTGTTTCGCGCAGTTGGAATATTGCTAATAATACCTTGTATCGCAAAGCTATTGATAAAGAGGAACTTCCAAATGAAGTTGAGGTTCTCTCAGTAACAGATCGATATAATGAATACATTATGACCGGATTACGAACCATTTGGGGAGTATCCTTAGAACGCATTGCGATTGAATTTGGTGAAACCTATTTAGATTATTTAGAACAACAATCCCGAAGATTTCTCGAAGACGAATTATTATTTGTAGACCAAGATGTACTCCGAGCTACTAAAAAAGGAAAGTTCTTAGTAGATGGTATTGCAAGTGACTTATTTTTGATAAATTTGGAGTAATTCAAATTAAAAAAATAATAGTTGAAAGCTCAAATCCAACACCACGATAAACGTTTTGAAATTGATTTTTCAAAACCACTTGACATTTCTATTCCCTTAATAAATTCAGAAGCCAATCCGATTGCATGGTATATCGATGCACCTAAAATTGAACCCGTTCGTTTTGGAGAATGGGTTGGGAAAGTAGGTGAAGGTTCCTCAACAAATTTCAATAATATATTTTTTAACCCACACGGGCATGGCACACATACAGAATGTTTAGGGCACATTACAAAAACATTCTATAGTATCAATCAATCATTGAAAACGTTTTTCTTTACGGCACAATTGATTTCTGTTACGCCAGAAGTTCACGGGGAAGATTTGATTATTACTCAAAAACAAATTGAGCAACTTTTAGGTAAAAATGCACCAGAAGCATTGGTGATTAGAACGCTCCCAAATAAAGAAGAAAAACTCCATAAAAAATATTCACATACAAATCCACCCTATTTAGAAGAAGCTGCTGCACAATACATTCGTGAAACTGGAATTCAACATTTATTGATTGATTTACCCAGTGTAGATCGGGAAGAAGATGAAGGACGATTAGTCGCACATAAAGCCTTCTGGAATGTGAAAGATGTAATGAATGTAAATGAAGATGCCCGATTTTATGCAACAATTACAGAGATGATTTTTGTGCCTGAAGAGATTGAAGATGGAGACTATTTCTTGAATATTCAGATTGCTTCTTTTGAAAATGATGCATCACCTAGTAAACCAATTTTATATAAAATAATGTAATCTAAAAAATAGGTTTACATTTGAGAGTAAGGAACTATAGGAAAATCATAACTATTATGAATATAGAATCATATTTTGAGTATTGTTTGTCTAAAAAGGGAGTAAGTGAACACTTTCCTTTTGATGAGAACACATTAGTATTTAAAGTAGGCGGAAAAATGTTTGCTTTATCCTCCTTGATGAATTGGGAAAATGGGACCCCATCGGTCAATTTGAAATGTGATCCCGAACGAGCAGAAGAACTACGAGGAGAATACAATGATATTAATCCAGGCTACCACATGAGCAAAGTACATTGGAATACGGTACATTTAAACGGCGATGTGCCCGATCGTTTTGTACGAGAATTGATAGACCATTCCTATGAATTGGTTTTTAAAAGCTTGACAAAGAAAATTCAGGCTGAAATAGATGCCCAATAATCAGTTTTTACTAAATTTGTTTACTATTTAAATATACTAATGAAAGAACAATTTAAAAAATTCCTAAACGAAGAGCAAGATCCAAAAGCAGTGGAGAAAATTACAACAAAGCTCAATGATTTGTTAATGAAAAATGAGGAAATCTACTATATTGGAGTTCAAAAGAAACCCGCTCTTACGGTTTTTCCGGATAGCATTGTTCTAACGAATAAAAGAATTATCATCTGTAAGCCAAAGAATTTAGGATTATCGATGGATTTCACAGACTATACTTGGGATGATATTGCAGGTGCTTTTGTGAAAGAAAATATATTAGGATCTGATTTTTCATTTACCACAAAAACAGATTTGACCATTTCGATTGACTATATCCCAAAAACTCAAGCTAGAAAAATCTATACTTTTGCAAAAGAGCAATTGGAGATTTTAAAAGAGGGAGGAAATTTAAACCAACCGATTATAGAAGAAGTTAAAAAACCAGAAGATACAATTAGCTTTTTAATTGACGATGTAGAAGAAGAGGAAGAGCCAATTGTTGCTGAAACTATAGAAGAAACTCCAGAAGCAGGATTTTTTATTGAAGAAGTAGAAGTAGAAGAAGTGCAAAATTTTGCGGAAATCATTCCTGCGCAACAACCGCGCTTTTTAGTAGATGAGCCTGTAATTCCAAAACAAGAATCAAGTACAAGTAAAGATCGTTCTTTAGGAGAATTATCTCAGGAAGAGCTATTTGATAAATTACAGAATTATAAAAAATTATTGGATAATGGATTAATTCTTCAAGGAGAATATGATGCATTCAAGAAAGAGATATTAAGCTATATGTAATAGCTGATGTGATATAAAAAAAGCCGAACGATATCGTTCGGCTTTTTTTATGTTATAAAGTTCGCTTCTGTTTCTCTACAAAACTTTCAGCTTGTAATTCCAATAATTCCGTTGCCTTTTTGCGCTGGAGATTGTATAAATTTTTATCCTCAGCAATATCAGCATATACTTTATCATGCATGGAAGCGCTAGTTTTGACTAATAAGTCACGTTGGTATTTATCCTGCGCTAGTGTTGCTTTAAGTGCTGTTTCAATATCTTCCAGTTTGAAGTCATATTCACTTTTTGGAGATAATAATTTAGCAATAATAGGAGACGTTTCAATCGCTAAAAACAAAAGCATGATGAAGAAAGAAGGCAGCCAAGGCAGTTTGTCCAAGGCATTGATTCGAGCCATTAATCCATCAAATTTATCAATTACAGGCTGACCTTCCGTTATTTTCTTGGATAAATCCGTCTGTAGCGAAGCGGCAGTTTTTTCTTTTTCCGTTATTTTTAAAAGATTGTCTTTTCGTAAAGTTTCCAATTCGGCCAAAGCCGCATTATGTTTTTCTCGTTTTTCTTTAAAAACAGGACCCTTGCCAAGTTTCATAGTACCTTTTGTACCTTCTGCTTCGGTAATATACGTTTCGTAAAGGGCATTAACTTCTTTTTCTTTGTTGGTAATTCCCTCTTTCAGTGCTTTTATTTCAGCATCATTCTTAGAAACATCTGCGTTAAAATATTGTGTGATTTGTTTCTTATTGGCAGCAGCCAAGTTGTTTTTTTCCTGTAATAAAACCGTGTCAATCTCTTTTTGGAATATTTTAATTTCCAAAGGTTTAGAAATTACAATGGCGATAATTACAGCCAAAGCAATTCGCGGTGTCGCTTGAAGAAATTCACTCCAAAAACTATCCCTTTTACGGATTGTAGAAACGATGAAACGATCAAGATTGAATATTAGCAATCCCCAGATAAGTCCAAAAAAGATGGAAGTGTATACATTGTCAAAGACAGTATAAAGTGCGTAAGAAGCCGCGATGAAAGCCATTACAGCTGTGAAGAACACAGTTGCGCCTATACCGGCAAATTTGTTTTGTTCCCCATTGGAACATGTGTCAATCAGATTCCTGTCGGCACCTGAACACAAGATGAAAAATTGTTTGAACATGATTTTGATTTGATTTGATTGATGATGATGATTGTGCAAATTTAACGCCAATTTTTTAATTATGTTGTAAGATGCTGATACGTTTTGTTTTAGGGTGTCATTTATGCGGTGTTTATAAGGCGAATATTATTGTTTTTTCTCAGAATTTATTTTGATTGGTACGATAAATTCTGTTCGTACGGATTTCCCATTAAGCTTAGCAGGAATCCATTTCGGGCAGTTTTTCATCACACGAATTGCTTCTTCTCCAGTTCCATAGCCAATATCACGGATTACTTTGATATTCGTTAGAGAACCATTTTCTTCCACGATTAAGGATATAAAAATGGACCCTTTTATTACGTCACCACTATTCTCAGGCATTTTAAAGTTTTTGTCAAAATATTTTAAAAAACTGTTATTTCCTCCAGGAAAACTTGGCGGTGTATCTACACTAGTTACGGTATAGGTATCATTAGTTTTTAGAGCTTCAACTGGGCCTGTTTTTGCAGTATTATCATCATAAGCATCATTCTTTAGTTTTACGACCTCAATGATTTTGTTTTCTTGAGCATGAGCGTGAATACAAAAAAGAAATGCTGGAAAGAAGAATTTAAGAAGACGATTTTTCATAATGATTTTAGGATTAGATTATTATGTGAAAATACAAAAAAAACCACTCGGCTACGAGTGGTTTCAATATGATAGTATGAAAATAATATGTACTAATTAGATATATTAATTGTGATTGGAAGAGTGAATTTCGTGCGAACTACTTTTTTTTCAACTTCACCCGGAATCCATTTTTCAGCATCTTTCAATACTCTGATAGCTTCTTGCCCAGTACCACTACCTAAGTCTCTAATGGTTTGAAAATGACTTAATGAGCCATCTTTTTCGATAATAAAACTAATGATGACTTGGCCACCTACAGTTACTTCTTTTGGGATTATGTAATTTTTTGCAATAACCTTATAGAATTGAGCAATCCCTCCTGGATATTCTGGCTGTACAGTTAAATTTTTACTTTCAATATAACTGTTTTCCCTTCCCGATTTTTTCTCCGCTTGTGCAAAAGTTGGTATACAGGATAAAAAAAATACCGCAATCAATGAAGCAAATGTAATCTTATTCAAGAAAGAGCTTTTATAGTTTAAATTTTGTGTCATTGTATTTTTTTGAGTAATAAATAGAAAGCGAATTATTTTACATTTAATTTAATTGGCAAGGTGTAGACAACACGTACTTTGTTTTTTTTAATCATACCAGGTGTCCATTGTTTAGAAGTTTGTGAAACTATATCGATAGCTTCTTTTTCTAATGATTTAGGAACTTCTGTAATACATTTAACATTAGATAAAGTCCCATCTTTTTCTACAATAAAACTAACAATGATTTTGGTTTTGTTAATGACACTTTTCTCGATGTCTTTTGGAATATTGAAATTTTGAGCAACATATTTATAAAACTCAGACATCCCTTTTTTATACTCAGGATACACTGTTAGTTTGTCTACTGTGTATAGTTTTCTTCCTTCAGTCTCTGGCGGTGGCGGTGGCGGTGGTAATTGTTCTGATGGCGGTGGCGGTGGCGGAATGTCAGATTCAGAATTCGAAACTTTTTCTTTAGTTGCTTTTTTAGTCTTTTCCTGAGCTGTGATTTCAGTACAGAATAAAAGGACTAGACCGAAGCATAATGGCAATAAGATAGCTTTTTTAAATAATGCTTTGTAGGCGGGGGTTGTCTTTGTCATCATTGTAAAACGTTTTTTTGTGATTAAAAAATTTAGATTACTTGTAACAGAAAATACAGGTTTCCAAGTGGCTTTTTCTAATAATAATGTTTGATAGGAAGGAACATTGTTGTGAGAATGCACTACTTTTTCATCTGCTAAAAACTCATGATTTAGCTGAATCGCAGTTTTAAAAATATAGAGTAACGGATTGAACCAGAAAATGACTTTTAAAATTTCAATAAATAACACATCATACGTGTGTTTTTGTATGACATGTGTAAGCTCATGGGTATACAATTCTTCTCGAATTGCTTGATTCGTATAACCCTCTTTGTTTAAGAATATATAGTTTAGAAAAGTGTAGGGTAATATGTTTTCGGGTACTAAAATTAAAGTTGATTCATGGAATTGTTCGGTTGTATTGTTTTTAATTTTGGTCTTAATCTGGATTAAATTACGAACAAAACGAAATAATAAGATTGCTGTAATACAGCCATAAATACTCCAAAGTAAAAAGGATGCATAATCGTTTGTGTTTCCAATAACCAGTTCGGGTAACTGAATAGATTTTACTATTTTTCCGGTAAAGACTCCTGAAATATTAGGATTGTACATTTCAAAATGGAAAAAGGGGATTGCCAATGAAAATAAAATACTAAACAGTAAGTAAAAACGATTGAAGCGATGCATTTTCTCTCGTTCTAAAACCAGATAATACATTGCTAAAAACAGCCCTAAACTGAGGGTTGATTTTATTAGAAAGTCTATCATTTTTGTTTCTTTTTAATTTCTTTATTGATGATTTGTTGAAGTTCTTCCAGTTCAGCAGTAGACAAATTAGTTTCTGTAGTAAAGAAAGAAGCAAATTGTGAAGCGGAATTATTAAAGAAATTTTTAATGAGTCCGTTAACGTGTTTAGAGAAGTAATCTGATTTTTTGATCAGAGAATAATATTCTCGTGAGTTCCCAAACGTATTGTAAGCCACCAAATTTTTATCGATCATGCGTTTTAATAGGGTAGCGATCGTTGTGGGAGCTGGTTTTGGTTCGGGATAAGCATCTAATAAATCTTTCATGAATGCTTTTTCCAGTTTCCAAAGATGTTCCATTAATTGTTCTTCTGAATTTGATAATTGCATAGTCTATTTTTGATCGTTTTATTTAATATTATTTGTATTCGTTTGAGGATTTAAATCCGTGTAATAAACTAATGGTGTAAGCGGTATTTCATTCCTATTAGCATCAAGTTCCCGGACTAATTCTCCTTTGTCGTAAATCATGATACCTGACAATTTACCATTTACATCATATGTTTTCCATTCCCCTGCATAAAACCAATGAAGTCCATCTAGTTTGGTTTTTCCTTTTTTATTTTTTTTCCCTTGTGCATCATAAAAAGTAACAGTACATGACGTTCCGTTGTAGCGCTCCTTTTTTATAAGTTTGCCCTTTTCATAATGACGCCATCTTTTGGTTTCTTCACCCTGACGATAAGAACCTTTGGAAAGATATTCAACACCATCGCGATTTTCTTTTTCAATCCAATAGCCTACTCTTTTTCCATCTTCCATACGGTTTGTGCTACAACTCGTAATAGATAATAATATTAATGCAACTAGAGGTATTTGTATTGCAAGACGATTCTTCATATGCTAAAACTATAATTGTAGATTTGTTTCTACAAATGTAGAATAAAAAATTAATTCTGCAAGTTTTTAACAAAAAAAATCCACTCATTATGAGTGGATTAGATTAAATGTTATGCATTTGCTACTGTTTAGCCTTTATGAAGCTCAGTGAAATATTTGTAGAATAATGGAATAGTTTCGATTCCTTTAAGGTAATTGAATATACCAAAATGTTCGTTAGGCGAATGAATAGCATCGCTGTCTAAACCAAATCCCATTAATATGGTTTTGCTTTTTAATTCTTTTTCAAATAATGCTACGATTGGAATACTACCTCCAGAACGAACAGGAATTGCAGGTACACCAAAAGTATCTTGGTATGCTTTACTGGCAGCTTGATATCCAATGCTATCAATAGGCGTAACATAACCTTGACCACCATGATGTGGTTTTACCACTACACGTACTCCTTTTGGAGCAATGCTTTCAAAGTGTTTAGTAAATAGTTCTGTAATTACTTTCCAATCCTGATTAGGAACTAAACGCATAGAGATTTTAGCAAAAGCTTTGCTAGCAATTACTGTTTTTGCACCTTCACCAGTATAACCTCCCCAAATTCCGTTTACATCTAATGTAGGACGGATAGAGTTTCTTTCGTTTGTTACATAACCTGCTTCACCATATACATCCTCAATATCCAATGCTTTTTTGTATTTATCCAAAGAGAAAGGTGCTTTAGCCATTTCTGCTCTTTCTGCAGCAGATAATTCTTCTACGTTATCATAAAAACCAGGAATTGTAATATGATTGTTTTCATCATGTAATGAAGCAATCATTTTTGCTAATATATTGATCGGGTTTGCTACTGCGCCACCATATAAACCAGAATGTAAATCACGGTTTGGACCAGTTACTTCAACTTCTACATAACTCAATCCACGTAATCCAGTAGTAATAGAAGGCTGCGTATTGCTAATCATTCCAGTATCTGAAATCAAGATTACATCATTTTTTAGTTTTTCCTGGTTGCGTTCTACGAACCATCCTAAACTAACAGATCCTACTTCTTCTTCACCTTCAATCATGAATTTCACATTACAAGGCAACTCATTATTTTGAACCATGTATTCTAATGCCTTTACGTGCATATACATTTGTCCTTTATCATCACAAGCTCCACGAGCAAAGATGGCACCTTCTGGGTGAATTTCAGTTTTCTTAATAATTGGTTCAAATGGACCACTTTCCCATAACTCTAATGGATCAGCTGGTTGCACATCATAGTGACCGTATACCAATACAGTAGGTAATTTAGGATCGATCATTTTTTCTCCATATACAATTGGATAACCAGGTGTTTCGCAAATTTCAACGAAATCACAACCCGCTTTTTCAAGGCTCTTTTTTACCGCATTAGCAGTATCAATCACATCTTGAGCATAAGCAGAGTCAGCACTAACAGAAGGGATTTTTAATAATTCGACTAATTCATTGATGAATCTTTCTTTGTTTTCTTGTATGTAAGCAGCAATATTATTCATGGTATTCATGCGTTATTTATGTGTAGGTCAAAAATACAAAAAAAATGATTTAATTTTTTTTGATAAAATAGTTTGTGAATTGGAAGATATTAGTATATTTGCACCTCCTAATGAAACAATACGTTGTTTTAGTCCTGCGGGTGTGGTGAAATTGGTAGACATGCCAGACTTAGGATCTGGTGCTTCACGGCGTGTAGGTTCGAGTCCTATCACCCGCACCTCTTGGGACAAGTCATCAAATGATTGACTTGTCCCTTTTTTTTTAGAACATAACTTCTTGTTTATCAATATCATAAGAGATAAAGCTTCATTGACACGGGTGGTTCGAAAGTTAAATCCGTCATATATCAATTTTTCTGGGAACATCGAACCAATTATTTTTCTTTGCTGTATAACATTACCATTTTGGTATAAATTATCAAGGTGAGAAATATTTGAACTTGCCAGTTCCAGAAGCGGCTCTACATTGACAACTGGGACTAACTTACCGGTTAATTCAGCCTCACTTCTAAGGATTCTTTTATCTATATCAGCTTTTATTGTCCGATAGTCATCGGCTTCGATATCTCCGGAAAGAAGCAAATCACGTGCTTTGGATAAACGATTATTTGCATCTTCCAACTGTGCTTTTAATTCTAGAACTCGTGAGTTTTGTCCTTGCATTCTACTTTTAAAGACCGATGAAATTGTATCTCTATACAATCTCAATGCTGGTAAGGGTCTGACATACCTTTTAATTTCATCAACAATAGTTTCGTTTACTAATTCAGCTTTAAACCTTACTCCGCACGATGATGTACAATGATAATAACGATAATATTGGTTACGCCCTTTTGAGGCACTTCCTGTTAATAATTTTCCACACTCAGGACAAAGTAAGAACCCTCTTAGAGGCAGGTGGCTATCTACAAATATTTTAGTTCTCATTATTTTTTTTCGGCCGTCTAAAATATCCTGAACATCGTAATATAGTTCTTCAGATATCAAAGGTTCATGCTGACCAGGCGCCATATAGCTTTCTTCATCTTTATGTTTTGGAATAAATATTTTACCACAATACATTGGATTTCGAATTGTATGCCAAAAATTACTCTTGCTAGATTTTAAGCCTTTTTCTCTCACAGTTTTCCATATCTGTTCCGTATTTAAGTTTCCACGGCCAAGCTCTGTAAATGCCCATTTCATAATTTTGGCTTCATCTTCTTTAATGGCAATATATTTTTTGCCATCTTCTGAAACCTTATTAGTATATCCTAATGGCGCCAATCCCATGTATCGGCCTTCCTTTTTAGCCCTACGCATTCCATGGAAAACATTTAATGCTCTACGGTCGTTTTCCACTTCCGGAGCAGCGAGGTAAAATGCGAGCATCATTTTGTTTTCAGGTATGGAAAGATCTAAAGGCTGTTCAACAGCTTGCGGTTCAACACCCAGCCTGCGCAACGTACTTATCATTTGGTAAGCGTCGCCCGCATTTCTGCTAAATCTGTCCCATTTCGTAAATAGTATCAGGTCAGATTTTCCCTTATGTTTTCGTAATTCTAGCAGTAATGTATTCCACGAAGGTCTTTTAAAAGTCTTAGCCGAATGATCTTCGTAGACTACTTTACGTACTTGTAAATTATTAATTTCACAATATTTACGTAAACGCTCTTCTTGGTCTCGTTGTGAATAACCTTTATCCGCCTGCTCATCGGTACTTACCCTGATATATAAATCTGCTATTTTCATCATTCCAAAATTTAAGTCTGCTAAACTCGTAAGCTAAACATCTATTTAACAATATTATATCTACAAAATTACAAAGAATCATTCGGATTTAAATATTGATCAACAACTATTTCACTCATTAAATAAAGAAAATCTAATATAATTTTGGCTTCCTCAATAGTAACATCTATCCCATCTTCACCTAAAAGCAGTTTTGCTTTTTCTGGACTTATTTCATCTGTTGTATTATCCTTCATCATTTACCTCGCTTAGCTTGTTAAGTGATGCGAAGCTCGGAAGCATTTATTTCAATTGTAAAAAAGCGGTAGACAGAGTAATTCTTTGGCAGTCGATGTCCGGTTTAAGCGTTAAATTTATTTAGGTAAATTTTCCAGATTTTGGATTGGTATAATAAGTACTTAAATACATTATCTGTAAAAATATATTCTTACAAGTCATTTAAATATTTTAGTTGTCATAGAAAACTGCGCAAGTTGCATGTAACAAATATCAGAGTTGATATTATCGCGCAGATTTCTTTCCAAAGTAATTTCATGTGAATATTCAATTAAGTCTTACGATAACCAAAAATAGTAGTTAGCAGATACCACTATTGCCAAATAGCTATTTTTTCCTAACTCGTAGCATTTGTCCTGTGGAGTACTTCAACTCAAAAGTATATTCCTTGCCTTTTAATGATTCCAGTTTTCTGTATTTTTTCTTATTGGTGTTATAAATATTTAAGATAAGGTATGGTTGTTCAAACCAAATTTTCCCCATCTCAATTTCATAATTCATAACTTTCTGTTGACCTTTCAAATATTCGTAGTAGTCAAATTTTAAGAGGATTGTCCCTTTAAACTGCATGATTTCATCGTAATCTGTTTGATTCATGGACAAATTGCCAGGATAATAATTGAAGTGAATAGTTCTTAGATTATTATTTCCTTGGCTTAAGATAATTGTACTATTCGCTAGTGCCAATGCTATATCTTCATCCACTGCAATAATAAAATTACAGGCTCTTTTGGAATCTTGTGCCGATGCCACTTGACCAAGCAAAAAAACCAAAATCAAAAGTAATTTTTTCATGCGTTAATTTTTATACGTTCTGGATTGCTGATAAAAACTTACAGTACCACCATTTGACAACTATCTTATTTTTTCTTTTTTTTACCCTTTTCCGGTAAGATATAATATTCTAGGAGTTTGCCGATTTCAAAAATTTCAGCAAAACAATCATTTTGTCCAATTGCGAGAATAGAGGTTTTATCAATGGCGGCTATGATTTCAAATGCTCTTCGAGGATGATCCTCATAGGCATTTTCAGAATTCACATGAATGAAATTTTTTAAATTGAATGCTGGAATCGTGTCCACAATAACTGTTTCAGTTAATTCTTTACCATTGTAAATAATATTTGCTTCCAATGTTGGAACTAATTTTATGTGCTGTATCGTGTCATTTCGTTGACCTATATAAATATGAACATCACTTTTACCTCCAGTCCAACCTCCAGACACAGTACCTTTTATTGAAATAGTCTTTTTTTCTAGATTTAGAAGAATAAGTTGTGGATTTAAGTGTAAAGTGTCCGCAACATGTTCATTTGGCAAATCCATTTCTTTTTTTGTTTCGGTGTTTACCAAAATAGTCTTTAAATTCAAATTGCGGCTACTGGTAAAATTCGGTATTTTTCCATCTTCAAAAAAACTGCCACTATATTCGTAAAGAAATCGATCGACTCTCACTTTGAATAACTCCGATGAAGTAATCTGAATATCGCTAGAGTTTGTCTGTGCAGACAAATTATTAATGGCAACTAAAAATAAAATAGAAAAGATTTTCATCAATTATATTTTTATATAATTTAATCCTTTAAGATTTTTAGAGCTAAACAAATCGTTAATAGAGTCTCTTTCAATACAAATCGTTGTTTTCTCGTCAAAACCCAAACAAGTAACATGAGGAGTTTGCGATGGTGAAACGTTTATACCGCCTATCATAATTTTTTCGTTCCAAATTGAGTGAAGCGAAAATTTATAATCAGTATTAATTTTAATTCTATTATTACGCATAGCACTTTCCTTTTTTGAGACAATCTTAAACCATCTGTTATCCCTTTTAGCATAAATAAGATAGTAATTGTTAATTGAATCAATCTTGCGAACTGTAAAAATGGAGTCCGATTTGGCAGTAGTTGTGAATTGATCGGATTTCTTAGAACTAATTTTTTGAGCGCATGATGCGAGATAACAAAAAGTCACGAGGATTAATATTGAGAAAAAGCGAAAATATGTTTTCATAGTTTATGGATAAGTCATTATAGTTTGTGGAGCTCTTGTGCCTTGTTGAACAGTATAATCAACCCGAGTAGCTCCTGTAAATGGAGATTGAAGTTGATTACCTTGCGCATCATAAACATTTTGATTAACTGCCATATTTTGTGGAGTTGCGGCGTTATGTGCCCGCATATATACACTGCTTGGATTAGCTGCGTCAGCATTCGTCGCTGGACCAACAGAAGTTCCAGAAGCTTGTGTAATCAATGCACCCTGATAAGATTCAGTGACCTCGTGGAGTGTAAGTGATCCAGATGTTCCAAAATAATTGTCGGCGCTAGATAGAACGCCAGGGTTGATTTCCTGTTGCGTACTAACTGTATTTCCGCCTCCTAATAAAGGATCACCAGCAGTTACCGTATTGCCCATGAAAGCTCCACCAATATACAGGTTTCCTGTTGATGTTGTTTTAGTGTTTTCTGCTACGACATTTACTGTAATAGATTGACTATCTACAGCATTTACTAATTGTGCTGCACCTGCTGTAAGCGGGCCGGTACCAGTTTGGGTGTAACTAACTTTGCCGGCGGAATTCATCGATAATGTTAATTGTCCTTGCACTGAATTTTGTAATTCTTGCAAGGCCGCCTGGCTTTGCGTACCCGTTATAATGACTTCATCCGGAGCCATTCCTGTTGGATCGTTGAATCTTAGTGGATTATTAAAAACAAAGGAGTATGGAGACCAATTTGTAAACTCCTCACTTAATGGGTCAGGAGAAAGCCATCTGCTTGGCATATCGCCTGTAGGTCTTGCATATATCCCGTTTATTGTATCTGGTGCAGCATTGCCTACAATTTCTTTTTTATCTACATGAAAACGAATCGAACCAATTGTAACGATACTGTCAAGGTCATGGACTTCTAGATATTTGCCTTTGCTCAATGTAGCCACTTTAGCTTTATACCCGAATTGCTTAAAGGGATTTGCTGCATCAATATTCTTTTGCCTTCGGGCTTGTTCTTCTTTTGAGAGCTTCTCTTGGGCAGACATTGTTCCCACTGCCAAAAGGAGAAAAATTAAATAATAGAGTTTTCTCATTGTGTTGGTTTATTGCTTGTTAAAGGTATTCAATTTTTTGTTTTCGTACTTATCCCTTTCAGTTTTTAATGAACTGAGCCAGTTCAAATACATTTCTTCCGGCATAAAGCGGTAGCCTATCTCATGGATGTGAGCGTACTCTATTTCCAATAACTTAAAATCTGCATTTGCCTTTTGGGCGTCTGCCTCATTTTCTACTCGTTTTTTATGGAGCTCTGCCTTTAGTATTAAAGCAGTAGCAAAATTTGGATAAGCAGCTACGGCAGCATCGGCACATTTCATCAGGAACACTCCGTCATTTTCAGGAAAGGATTTTTGATAAGCGTTAGCTAAATCAATAATGAGAAGAGCAATACTCTCATTATTGTTTAGTGCTTTCATATACACGCCATTTCTTATAGCATCTAGATGTATGAAACCCGACGCCATGAGCCATGAATCATTTGGAAAAATCCCGCTTGTCAGTTCCGTATTATACCATCCATTTTTTTTATTTTGGTGCTTTATATACACATGGTTAGGAGCTAAAGCAAGTTGCGCCGTCGTTCCCTGTTCCTCGCACAAAATCTTATATAAATAAGGTAATGAATGGCAATTCCCTTTTCGGCTATTAAGTAGCTTTGAAACAAACATGTTAGATATTTCTTCATTGCCAAATACATCGTTAAAATCGTATTTGAATGGAATGTAATTATACTCCTTATTATTTATAATAATTGGAATACTATCACACATGACCTGATAAGCAGCAGCCCATTTATTTACGTCTTTTTTATCATTTTCTACGTATGCTAAAAACCTATTTTCTACGAGAGAGTTGCACAAGACAGTAAGGGTGCGGATTTCTTTGTCAACTTTAGCTATATCCAATGTACCATTCAAATAGGCATTTTCGACTGATAGCACTGCCTGTTTAAAATTATATTTACTACCATCGACCAGCATACTATTGAGAGTAATAAAACTGTCCATATAAAGCGTCTCCTGACTCTGTGCTTTTACAGAAACAGAAAATATCAAATAAAATATTATTACTAAATTTATTTTCATTAATTCTTTAATTGTTTTGTTGACTTAATTATTGCACCCTTAAATTGTTTTTCAATAGCCTTGTTTTCTTCCCTTTGTTTTTCACCCTTCATGGATTGAAGCCACTTCTGATATTCTTCCGGTGGCATGTTTTCGTATCCTAAATTATCAATAACTGCATATTGCTTTTGCATTTCTTTAAGAAGTTCCACTGCTTTAGGATAATTGAGAATCCTTTCACGTTCCTTAGCATCAGAAATATTTATTCCTAATTGCTGCACTACATATTTCACGCGTACAGTAGCAAGATTTGCATTAATCATATTTGCTGATATGCTATTAGGATACAATTCCAGTGCCTTGTCGATAACGCTTTGAGCAAATTCATCATACCCGAATTTATGAATATAGCCTTCTGCTAAATCTGAAAAGTGTTTTGATAGTAGCTCCTTTTTTGATAAATTTTCCATATAAATCTTATTCTGTAGGGCTTCCGACTTGATATAACCAGATTGAGAGATATAAGATTCTGTTGAAAACATTCCGTTGGTCAATTCAATGTTATACCATTTTCCGCGATCATCAGGAAAGCGTATATATGAATGATTCGGTGATAGAGACAAATAAGCTTCCGCACCAATTTCTTCTGCAAGAATAAGGTATAATAGAGGCAATGAATGACACTGTCCAGAACCTGTGGAAATGAGTTTGGACACAAACATCTTTGAATAATCTTTAACACCCATATAATCTTCAAAATCGTATTTGAAAGGCAAATGCGTTTGTTTCCCTAATTTCATTTCTTCCGAAAAAAACTGAAACAGTATATAGTTTTTTGCTGAATTGCTATTTTGGTCATATTTTAATTCTTTCATTTTAGCAGTCAGAAATTCTCCAGTATGATGTATAATTTGGTCAAATTGGGACTTATCTGCTTTGTTGTTGAAATAGGCATTTTCAATATCAAAATTTACACCTTTTACGGAAAAATTATTTACGTCCAGCGTAAGCATCTTATCAAAAAGAATCTTATATGCGGATGTACCCTCTATGTTTGATTTAGATGGTAAATCGTAATGAATTTCAGATCGTAGCTCATCTATGTCAGATTTCATACTGTACAAAGTCTCTTGACGAAGCTTTTCATGCTGATCTACTTCGTTCATGATACGCTTATTCTGCTGTTGCTGATACGTATTACCAGATGATGTTGAATAATTTGACGTAGGTATAATAAAATTATCCATACTCGGTGAAATAAGAGTTGGAAGAGTTGGTTGAATTACGGGCAAATCTGTCTTGGGTACAGATTGACCAGAAGCTTGTGCTGTATAAAGAAAAACGCAAAAGGCTATCTTAATAAGCTTGTAAATTTCTAAAAGATTATTATTTCTCACTTTATCCCTAACTTGGACGTACGTCCTATAGTATTTATTATTAGAACTCTGAATTTTGTCCTGTGAGGGACAAAGACAAAGAATATTTACAAAATTTTGGAGCCAACCTTAAGAAAATTCGCGAAGACAAAGGCTTTACTCAAGCCCAGCTTGCTATTGACAGCGATTTGGATATCTCCTATATCAGCCGTATTGAAAACGGCAGGATTAGTCCGTCCCTAATCTATCTCACACATCTTGCTGAAGCGCTTGGCGTGGATATGAAACAGCTAATTAGCTTTTAGTAGGTAAGACTTTTCCGAAGCGAACATACAAAATATTTTTTCTATATCCTTACGGAAAAACCTCAAAAAGTGAAAACAAGTATTTTTACGTGGTTTCTTTACTGATCATCTTCAGGCACTTCCCATTTTATGTCGTGGCAGACCTATCTCATGCTCCTGAGGGTATGGCGCTCTCTGGGTCATGCTTATATCCTCGCGGATATTTCTATGTGCATCGTATTGTTTTTCGCTACTTTCAGAATACCTTGGATCTGGTATAAAAGGCATTTTAGCCATCTTGGTTACTGTTATCGTAGGAAAGTGATAATCGACCTCCACATTTCCTAGCAGCAGATAACATCCTCCTCCTTCAAAGGGATATTCTTTAAGGCTGCCAGTAAAATGAGCCGTATCAAACAGTTCTCCCTCTACATCTATCCATGTTCCAAAAAACATTGCGCCCATCTTTGTAGGAACGTGCTTTCGAGAGATCAAATAAGCCAGCATTTTTACCGTTTTTTTGTGATGTTGTAATAAGTCTTTTGCCATTACATCGCCTCGAAATTTTGTTTGTAGCAGATCGAAAGGCGTGCACGAAACAGGAAAGCTTAATAATTCAATTTCATCGAAAGCATCTTCAAATCTTGAACGCTCCAAAACCGGGAGGTTGTATTCCTTTACTGGTTCCTGAAGAAGCATCAAACTGCGATTTTCAGGTTTGAAATTAACCATTATCAGCCTTGCAATGACTAATAACTGGTTCTTTGTTTTTCCTGTGAAACGGAATGCTCCGATAAATATTAATATTTGGATTCCTTCGATGCCAATCGGTATTCTATTTATAAAATCTTCCAGTGATTTATATTCTCCATTTAATTGACGCTCGTTAACTATGTGCTCTGCTACTTTGGTTTCCAATCCTTCAAGATGCATAAACCCAAGGTAGACGTCGATACCATAAAGTGTAGTTTCATATTCGCTTTTATTTACACATGGATTATGTATTACGGCACCTGACATCCGGGCTTCATGCACATATACTTCAGTTCTGTAAAAACCTCCTTGGTTATTAATAACCGCAACCATAAATTCAATTGGATAATGTACTTTAAGATATAAGCTCTGATAGCTTTCAACTGCATAAGATGCTGAGTGTGCCTTACAGAAAGAATATCCGGCAAACGATTCGATCTGGCGATAAATTTCCTGACTAAGTTCCAAAGGATGGCCTTGACGCTCACAGCATTCAAAAAAGTTATCTTTTACTTTCTGAAGGGCGGATTTTGACCTCCCTTTTCCGCTCATTGCCCTGCGCAATATATCCCCATCTGCAGCAGGAAGTCCTCCATAATGAAGGGCTATCTTTATTACGTCTTCTTGGTAAACCATTATGCCATACGTCTCACCGAGTTGCTCCTTAAATACTTCATGGAAGTACTCAAATTGTGTCGGGTTGTTATGCCTGAAAATATATTCCTTCATCATTCCACTTTGGGCAACGCCAGGACGGATAATGGACGATGCGGCCACAAGGATCTTGTAGTTATTACATTGTAGTCTTCGGAGAAGCCCGCGCATTGCGGGACTTTCAATATAAAAACAGCCGATAGTTTTACCACGACCTAAATATTGATTGCACAAAACCTCATTTTTAGAAAGCGAAGTATCCCTAATATCGACATTGATGCCACGGTTCTTAAGTATCAGCTTGACACTATCATCAATATGCCCTATTCCGCGCTGGCTCAAAATATCGAATTTTTCAAAACCAATATCTTCAGCAACATGCATATCGAACAGTGCGATTGGAAATCCTTTTGGTGGCATTTCCAGCACTGTAAAATTTGTAATAGGTTCTTCAGAAATCAGTATTCCACATGAATGCATACTTCTCTGATTGGGATACTTTTCAAGCATCATTCCGTATTCCTGAACCATCCTCACCACCTTATTATTATCGTGTAGTTCCAGCGGGTTTTTAGCAAGGGCATCAAGTTCCTCTTTTGGCAGTCCAAATACTTTTCCAACTTCTCTGAATATTGACCGATATTTAAACTCAACATTGGTGCCGCAGAAAGCAACGTGCTCGACTCCGTAACGGTTGAAGATATATTCTAATATTATATCACGTTCTTTCCATGACCAGTCAATGTCGAAATCTGGCGGGCTTTTTCGGTTTACATTTAGAAAGCGCTCAAAATACAAATCCAGTTCGATAGGACAGATATCAGTAATGCCTAGACAATAGGCGATAATGCTGTTAGCTCCGCTGCCCCTTCCTATGTGTAAAAAGCCCATACTGATACTATACCTAATAATATCCCATGTTATGAGAAAATAACCACTGAACTCCAATTCTTCAATGACTTTTAGCTCTTTGTCAACACGCTGTTTTGCAATAATATTATTAGTACCATATTTTTTGATCATTCCTTCCTGGGCTAGTTCTCTCAACCGTTGCATATCCTCATCGCGGCTGTTGGTGAAATATTTTTTATTGCGCGGGATTCCGAATTCATATTCAAAATTGCACCTTTCAATTATGTTTTGGGTATTATGAATAATAGTAGGATAGAGCGTATATTTTTCCAATAATTCTGAGAGGGGCAGCATTGTTTCTGAATCATTACAATAATCCTCCGTAGTTAATTTTGACCCTATCACGTTTAGATCGACAGCACGTAATATTTTATGAAGGTTATATTCTTTTTTATTCCTAATTGTAACAGGATGAAGTATCATCATTTTATCTAACCTGTTTTTCCATTTTTCTTTATATAATAGAAGAAGTTCATCAGGCTTTATCCCGATGTATTCGTTTTGTTGTAGATTTGCCGGGGCATTGCTTAAAGGATAAATTACGATAACATTCTCGAAAGCCGGCGCAATGACTGGAAGCAGTAAATCTTCAAAATTATGCTTTGTCAAAAATCGGTTCATTTCTCCTAAACCTTCGCGATTTAAGGCAAGACCAATATATCGTAATGTATGCTGGCAGCGAAATTCAATTCCTATGAGGGGCTTTATAGATGCAGCTTGACATAATTTAATAAAATCGTAAATGCCTGTTACCGTATTGATGTCAGTAAGTACCATAGATTCTGCTTTGCATAGAACCCCCAGCTGTACCAATTCGTCAACCGGTATAGTGCCGTAGCGAAGGCTATGAAATGAATGGCAATTGAGGTACATGACTTATTTTTTTCTTTTTAATATTTCATTTTTATTATTGGGCTTGAATGTTGCGCCGCCTCCACGCATTACTGCATCAAAACCATATCGGGTTTTCATTCTGTCCATTGCCTGGTACAACGAAAGCATTTCTTCGGTGTCTTCAAACATATTGATCTGATAAGTACCTCTCACCAGACCGCTGAAACGAATACCAATAAGTCGAAGGCGCATCCTGCGTTGGTAAAGTTTGTTGAAAAGGTCTGTTACATTCTTCATCAGTATATGATCTGCAGAAGTGTACTGAACTCTGCATTGTTTGGTTTCAGTATCGAAATTTGCATAGCGTATTTTAATGACCACCGTTGAGGTAAGCCAGCCTTCAGAACGAAGCTGAAAAGCCAATTTTTCCACCATACCCTGAAGTACTCTTTTGAGTTTGTCGAGATCTATTGTATCCTGCAAAAAAGTATGCTCTGTAGAAATTGATTTACGCTCCGTATACGGTTCAACTGGATTGTTGTCGATACCGTTAGCTTTTTTCCATAACTCGATTCCGTTCTTACCAATCATCTGCTGTAGTACCTCAGCCGGCATTTCAGAAAGTGTCTGGATATTTCTGACGCCTATACGTGATAACAATTGAAAAGTGGCATCACCTACCATCGGTATTTTTCTAATAGATAATGGATTAAGAAAAGGTTTTACCATATCTTCAGGAATTTCAAGATTACCTTTAGGCTTACCTTCTCCGGTTGCAATTTTGGATACAGTTTTATTGACCGATAATGCAAAGCTAATCGGCAAGCCCGTTTCTTTTGTAACGGACTGAGCCAGCTCGTTAGTCCAAACGTATGAACCGTAGAATTTATCCATACCCGTTATATCGAGATAAAATTCATCGATACTGGCTTTCTCCATGACCGGGGCTTTTTCTTCTATAACCTCGGTAACTGCATGTGATAACCGCGAATATAATTCCATGTCACCTTTCATCACTTTTGCCTGCGGACATAAACGCAGCGCCATTTTAATTGGCATCGCTGAGCGTACGCCGAAAGTTCTAGCTTCATAAGAGCATGAAGCAACGACACCCCTTTCTCCTCCGCCAATAATCAGCGGAATACCATTCAATCTTGAATCAGTAAGCCTCTCGCAGGACACAAAAAATGTGTCCAGATCCATGTGCACAATTGCCCTTCCCATAACCTTCATTTTTGTACCAAACAAAATTAGTACAGATTGTAACAAATAAATTATATTTGCTGATACAAATTGTAACAAAAACCACATGTCTTTATTTTCCGACAACATCAGAAGCCTAAGGCTAAAAAAGAAAATTTCGCAGGAAAAAGTCGCTATAAGCCTCCTAATAACACGTGGGAGGTATGCAAAATATGAAGACGGGACTTCAGAAGCCCCCTATGAAATATTGAAAAGAATATCAAAATATTACCAGGTCAGCATTGACATCCTGCTATGTGTTGACGTAAGGAAAGTCAAAATTGATGATTTGGTCAAGCTTGAGGATAACAGGGTTCTATTACCAGTGATAGTGACTAATGATGGTGAAAGTTTTATAGAAATTGTAACTCAAAAAGCTAAGGCGGGGTATATGAATGGATATTCAGATCCGGAATATATCGAAAGCCTGCCGCGTATTTCGCTGCCATTTTTAGGCCCCGGTATTCATAGGGGGTTTACAGTTGATGGGGATTCTATGCCTCCACATGAAGACGGTGATGTTATTATTGCCAAATATATAGAAAGACTTGGCGAAGTAGTTGGCGGCAAGACGTATATTATCATGACTAAAAATGATGGAATTGTCTACAAAAGATTGAATAAAAACAAGAAAAACTTACTGGTAGTCGAATCTGACGAACCTTTCTATAGTCCCTATGAGGTTAAAACATCGGAGATTGAACAGATTTGGGAATTCAAATGTAATCTGGGCAAAAAAGACAAGAAGAGGGCTACCATTATTCCCGGCAGTATTGAAGAAATGTTTATGGAATTAAAGAATGACATTCAAAGACTGGAACGAAAGAGATAAATAGGATACTTGTACTATGAGTTGGCTTATGCAGGCTTTTTTGTTTTTAATTTTTTCTATACAATGCAAAATGGATCGTTTTTTGCAAATTTTGGATCGTTTTTGTCAACAATCCTTCTATTTTATTGTTTTAATTTCGCTTTGTAAAACACTTACACAGTGATAATTGCACATTAATAACCTGCATATGTCAAGCTGGTTTGGCATATCTTCAAGTCAGATTGTAAAACACTGTAAAGATTAAAACTAATGACATGAAAACATCAGTATCTTTTAAAAACACTGTAGTCGAGATAATCTGCTTGCTTTATATAATATTATTTGTGTATGCGGCAGTGAGCAAGATACTGGATTTTGAAAATTTCCAAACACAATTGGCACAATCGCCACTTATTAGTTCTTTTGCTGGAATCATATCATATATTGTTCCAGTTGTCGAAATTTTAATTGCTGTAATGTTATGCTTTAAAAAATTCAGGAATTTAGCGCTTTACTGTTCACTGAGTTTAATGGTCATGTTTTCAGCGTATATCATAATTATCTTAAATTTTAGTCCGTTTGTTCCTTGTTCCTGTGGCGGTATATTAGATAAATTATCATGGACTCAGCATTTGATTTTTAATCTCTGTTTCGTTCTGTTATCATCGATCGCAATTATTTTTTGGAATCCAAATCATGCTGAAAATAATTTATCTCGCAGCTATATAAAGTTTCCTTCAATTTTAATAACTACACTTTGTAGCATTACTGTTATGGTAACACTGTTTCTATTCTCTGAGGATATGATTCACCATCGCAATAACTTCACACGGAGGTTCCCGAATCATCCTGTTCTATTTGAACGGGATTATACTTTATCAAAAGGTCGTTACTACATTGCAGGAATAGGAAAAGGCAGTCTCTTTATTGGTAATATCCTAAACCCCTTGGAAGTAATCGAATTGGATGCCACTCTTACCCACAGCAAAACCCATTTCATCACTGTGAAAGACCCTAACAGAAGGTATCGTTCTTTGCAGGTTAACGTAAAATACCCCTATTTCTATTTAAGTGATGGTACTGAAGCTTTTGTTTATAGGGGATTGGTCAACGACTGGAATGCGGAAATCTGGATTGATAAAAAATCCTATTTCAATTCATTTGTCCCTATCGATTCTAATACTGTTGCGATACGTGCGGTTAGTAGTGATAATAACGAAAATATGATTGGTCTGATTAAAAATATCGATACAGTTTCCGTAAACTTTAATCGCAATCTTCTCGATAAACAAATCGATGGCATTTTCGATACAGATGGAAAGTTGCTATACAACAGCATATTGGACAAACTAATATATGTTTATACGTATCGAAATGAATATCTCATTTCTGACGGTGAGCTTAATGAAAAGTACGTAGCACACACTATTGACACGACCTCACGCGCTAATATCAAAGTTGCCTATATCAATTCTCTCGAAGCAAGTAAACTTGCATCTCCAGCTAGAATTGTCAATAAGACAGCTGCAACTTATGGAGAATATCTTTATGTGAATTCGCAACTCATTGGGCAGTATGAACCTAAAGACGTTTGGAATGAGGCTTCTGTGATTGACGCATACAATCTTAAAACGCATGCCTATCAATTCAGCTTTTACCTGTATGACAAAGAAGGAAAGAAAATTTCAGAATTTATTTCGGATGAAAATCACATTTATACACTTTCTGGGAAAACCGTAAGTGTTTATAAAATCGACAAAAAAATATTTGACAAAAATCAATAAAGATATACAGCGCAGTATCAGGGTAAGATCGAAAACCTGTAACAGAGTAGATCACTAATTATAAATTTTTTTATTATGAAAACCAGAATTTTTAAAACCGTTTTCCCGATGTTGGCTTTCGTTATTGCCATTTCCGGTGCATTTGCATTTAGTAGCACTCCTACAACAAAGACTGCTGCCCAGTTTATCGGACACAAGCCACAAGATTGTGAGGAAACTGGCGTAATGTGTCAGGATAATACTGTCACTACGCCTTGTCAAAGCGGTGGCGTTAATCTTTACAAACTTAACGGTTCTACCTGCCCTAACCAATTGTGGAGAATTTAGTCCGCTAAAAAATGAAGCATGCCGCGAATGATTGCGGCATGCTTCTTTAAAAAAAACTAAAACTACAAAAATGAAAAATTTACAACCCCGTAACATGTTTGCGATCATCGCGTTTATAACCGGTATTAGTGGTGCATTTTCCTTTAAACCTGCACAAGATCGAGATGCCTTGTACATAGGGTACATTCATCTTGCAGCAGATTGTTTGGAGACCGACGTTTTGTGTTCAGATTTGGGTCCAATCTTATGTAAAAGCGGCACGCAAAACCTTTATGGCTTAACATCAGGGGGAACTACGTGTGCTTTGCAATTGTTTAGGATTCCATGATCAAAAGCCTTTCAAATACTTGTCAAACCATGTTTTTATCCTTGCCGTTAAATCCTGCTGTGTTGATTCATCTGTGAGAATGTGGCCTTGTCCCGGATATAAAAGCATTGTTCCTGTTTTCCCCAAGCGACGCATAGCCAAATGCAGTTCTACGCTTTGCTCAAAATTAACCTGTGTATCGGCGGTTCCTGCCCAACTTAATAAAGGCGTTTTAATTTTTGCTGCATTCATTATCGGAGAATTGTTTTCATAACCAAGTTTATTGTCGAAGGGCGAACTACCCATTCGGAACTGTTGGGATTCCAACCTCCAAGCATTTGAGTGTTGTCCAATATAATTCATCGTATGATACCAACTAATAATATCCGTAACTCCTGAACCGGCTACTGCGGCACTAAACAATTCTGTTTGGGTAATAATCAGCGATACTTCATAACCACCGAAAGAATGCCCGATAATACCTAATTTATCCTTATTGACTAGTCCACGAGCAACGACTGTGTTTACCGCTGCCGTTATGCAATCTACAGCTGATTTACCCGGATCGCCAAGCGCAAACTGAATATCAGGCAATAACACAAAATATCCGTCTAAAAAGTAAGTTGATGCTTTAAAACCTGCGCGATCTAACAAAGTAGGGTTTATATATTCATATAAGTGTTGCGACAACTTTTCGTAAATATATGTTACCATAGGATATTTTTTGCCACTTTCGTAATCCGATGGATACATTAAAATTCCTTGTAGCGTTTCTCCAGCCGTATTTTTGTAAGTGATCAGTTCTGATCGCGACCATTCATATTTGTTGTAATGGGCATTTGACTGGTACACTTTCTTCCTTTTCCCAGTTTTCACATTATAAACTACCAACGAAGGTGGCGACTGTTCTGTCTGCTCGATGTAGCAGTAAGTATGTTTTGACTTAGCTTTTTTAATCCGGTCTTTCTGCGATTTTCCGTAATCTAATTTTCGTAAACCTTTTTCTTTTGTATACATATAATAGCCACTTGATTTGTCTTCGCCAAAAGCTGAACAAACGATTCCTTGATTGATATCAAATTCATATTTTGAAAATTCTGCAAAGTTGCCCACCTGCTTCAGGTAAATTTCCGTTGGAATCCTGAAACATTGCTTTGTTTCCCTGCCATTTGTGATTCGTGTTCCTTTGTAATCATCAGTCGAAACCAGCCAAATATCGTATTTGTCATAAACGATCAAAAAACGGCTGTCATTTGTAAACCCCGGACTTGTATAGCCTTCGTTTTCTGCGGCGTTGTCGTAACCTTCCCTGTAAAAATCACTATGCAAAGAAGCCGTGACATTGACAGAAATTTCTTTGGACGTGTCATAAACAAAATAATTGCCTCCTTTGAAATGACTTATAAAATTGCCGTCTGGCGATGGAAGGACTGCATTTGCGGAGATTGATCCTTTCGTAATGATTAGTTTTGAACCTGTATTTTCAAAATTATTCAAGTAGTAATCTACGGGCGCCAATTCTGCATATTGCGGTTCATAAGTAAGCTTTGAATACGACAAGTATAATTTATCGCCAGGTAGTATTTTTGATTCTGTTGCGGTGTCGGGTTCGAGTTTTTCTACGCTATTTCCACCCAATGTCCAAGAGGCCAAAAAGAGACCATTGGTAACTTTTAAATTTTCCTGAGCCGGGTATTCCAATGGTGAGCTTGTTTCCCAAACTTCTACGATGGGTTTTACTGAGTCGGAATGCTTTATTTCTACACAACTGAAATAAATTTTTTGTGCATCACTGGCGACTACCAACTTACTGTCTTTAAACTGAAAGATGACATTATCAAACTGCAGATTTTGGGCATCCAATTTTTGCAGCTTCATATTATCCGTATTCAAATATGCGAGGGAATTGATTTTAGTTGATACATTTTCCGAAATGTAAAATGCTAAGAAATTGCCTGATTTGTCCCATGTCAATTTTTTATACTTGATCAAATCACTATGGACGATTTCTCTAAATTCAATGATCCTTCCGAGCGATGCGATTTTAAGGCCTTGGTTTGTCTCAATAGCAATCTTGTTGGAGGTACTTATGGAATAATCAGAAACACCTTTGGTTTTTGAAATGACAAAATTGTTGCTGTCAAGAATCGACAATGTATTCCCTATACTATCCTGCTGTAGCACCAACAGGTACTTACCATCGTTCGAAAAGTTATGCTTTAACATATTGTTGTATGCCTGCCGTTCTCCTGATTTAAGATTGAGTATTTCCAGATTATTTTCTGGACCGGATATTGCAGCACTAAAGCTATCTTTACTAAAAACAATATCATCTGCTTTTGGGAAATTGTAGGTAACTTTGCTATTTATTCTTCTGATAAACATGGTATCAAGACTGTTTTCATAAGTCATCTGAAATGATACCCAATTGCCATCGGGAGAAATGGATTCTCCCGACAGCGTTCCCCATTTAGCATAGTCAGCAATAGTAATCTTGCGTTTTTGCTGCTGCGCCGAGCAGGACAAAAACAACAATACCATTACCAATACTTTATAATAAACTGTTTCCATTTCAGTAGCCAGGATTTTGTGGTAAAAGATTTGAGTTTAGTAAAATTTCGGTTTCTGGCAGTGGAAGCAAAACATCCGTATTTTGCCAACCTGGTTTAATTGGACTCAACGCCGTACCAGCATTTCCTGTCCTTTTCAAATCGAACCAACGGTGACCTTGTTCACAAAAGAATTCGAACCGTCTTTCCTGTAAAATTGCAGCTTTTAAAGATGTGGTTGTATTTGCAGTTGTATTGGGCAAACCTGCACGATTACGCGTCATGTTTAAATCCTGCTGTGCACCTGTAATGTCTCCAAGGATGGCGCGTGCTTCGGCACGGATCAGGTGTTGTTCTTCAATCCTGAGAACAATTGTGTATTCCTGCGACGGTTCTGTTACCGAAGATTTTTTGTATTTATATGCCTGGTACCAAACATCTGTGCCGTCCGTAATTGTGCGAATCCAAGATGTTTGGCGGATGTCTCCACTTTCAAAGGCATTTCTCAGATTAACCGCTAAGGCTGCTTTAGTAGGTGGCCCTGACGAAAAAATATAGGCTCTCGCGTCTTTCGTATTCAGCCCTGCAATTCCCGGGTGGAAAGACCAGATAATTGATGGGCTTTCTTTTAAAAAAGCCAATGCGAGATTTGGTTCTACCGAATACAGGCTGTTGTTGATTACTGCAGTAGCATAATTCCGTGCTTTTTCATAATCTTCAATGTACAGGTAAACCCTTGCTAACATTGCCAGTGCAGCCGCCTTACTGACACGAACACGGTATTCTGACGGATAACTTTCAGGCAAAAAGGTTTCTGCCTCCGTCAAGTCTGACACAATCAGTTCATAAACCTGCGTTTGTGCCATTTTAGATACTGTCGTGTTCGCTTCATAATCTATTGTAGTTATATAAGGAATATCGCCATAGATATTCACTAAATAAAAATGGATGAACGCCCTAATAAACATTGCCTCACCGAGTAAACGGTTCCGATCTTCACCTGTGATAACAGTAGAATTTTGTACGCCTTCGATCAGAGCATTGACTGCATATATTTCGCCATAACTCGTATTCCAAAGATTGGTAAGCAACGTGTTCGATGGCAAAACTGTATGTTTATTGAACTGTTCAATATCGACATTTGTACCGTAAAAATCCATGTCGTCGGCATAGTTTGCAAATAGTGTTGTACCTCCTAATTGTGTACCTGCTGAAACGCTCCCTTCTCGCAAACGTGCATAGATGTCTGACAAAGCTGCATTTGCAGTTGACACGTCTTCAAATACAGCAGGACCTGTCAGTTGGGACTGGGGCATATCGGTTTCTGTAAAATCTTCGCAGGAAAATATAAAAAGGAATATGAAGGGCAATAATAGTACCCTTGCTGTTAAATTTATAAGTTTTTTCATGTTAGTCGTTTTTTAATTAGAAACTTAATTGTATGCCCATTGTGAATTGTTTTAACGGAGGCAGATAATTTACAGACTTGTTCTCGGGATCGACACCTTTGTATTTTGTGAATGTCAAAAGGTTCTGCCCTTGAATGTAAATTTTCCCCGAGAATGATTTTGACCAAAGGGCGGGAATGCTGTATGACAGGCTGGTGCTTTTGAGTCTAATAAAAGATGCATCGGTAACCATCGCATCACTGGATGTAAACCTGTCCTGCGCCTGATTTGCGAGTGAATTGCTACCAGTGGCGTATTGCTGTACTGTTGCCGTAGTGCTATCTTGCGGGAAATGATTTAGCACCTGCGCCGGTTGATTTGAAAATGTACCTGAATGGGGGAAAAATGAAAGCACATTAACGCCGTCTTGTTTTACAAACTGAAAAAGGAAATCCAATGACCAATTTTTGTATGACAATTGATTTGCAAATCCTCCATAGTATTGAGGTGAAGTGTCGATCATGGCTTGGCGGTCGTCTGTAGCGGTAATTTCACTATCGCCATTAAAGTCCTCAAATTCATATAATCCTGTTTCCGAATTGATGCCTGTGTAGTGATAAAGCTTCTGAATGTTTAGAGATTCCCCGATTACAAACAGGTTTTTATAAGTTGAGGTTTCCAGTCCCGGAAATTCCAACAATTTATTACGTGGAATAGTGAGATTTAACATTGTTGTCCAATTGAAATTTTGTGATTTAAAATTGACGGTACGCCATTCCAATTCAAGGCCTGTGTTCTCAACGGTTGCATCGAGATTTGCCTGTAAGGTTGGAAAACCTGTAGTTCCAGGAAGGGGAATACCGACCAACTGGTTTGAAGACCGATTTTGAAACCATGCAGCACTGAGAGAAATTTTGTCGTTCAGAAAGCCCAATTCGACAGCCACTTCAAATTTCCTGTTGGTTTCCCACCCAAAATTTGGATTGAATAACCTTGTTGGCTGAATACCGGTCATGCCATCATATTCATTTTGTGACACTTGATATGTATCGAGATACTGATAATCGCCAATTTGGTCATTTCCCGTAATTCCGTAACTAGAGCGAATTTTACCGAAACTCAGCACTCCGGAATTGTCTTTTAAGAACGGTTCGTTAGAAAAAATCCAGGCTGCGCCAACAGCACCGAAGTTTGCGAAACGGTTGTCAGGACCAAAACGGCTTGAGCCATCGCGACGACCAGTAAGATTCAATATGTATTTGTCTACGAGGTTTATATTGATCCGTCCAAAAAATGCATTGTATTTGTATTCGGAAAAATCATCGTTAAGTACTTCCACAGTTGTAGCAGCTGTAAGGCTATTAATGAGCGCATTGCTTGGAAACCCGATACCGTTTACCGCCAATTGCTCCTGTTTTTTTGTCTGGAAAGTTGTCCCTGCTAAGATATTAACTTCCAGAATTTCCCATTTTTTCTGCCAATTGAGTTGCGGTTCGATGATCCAGGAACGCCTCGTGCCATCGTTCGCAAATACTGACGAATCGTCTGTGGTATAGTTGCCAAACGGATTGTACATCGTTGACGGAATCAACCTTTTTTCCGAAAGCTTCGTATCGCTGAACCCTAAACTTGTTCGTATCTCAAAACCGTATTTCAATTTGTATGATAGCAGTGCATTTGCCAAAAGCGTATTTGTTTTATTTATGTAACTGCCATTTAAGAACCCTAGTGGATTTTCGAAAGAGCCATTTTCCCAATTCAGATTTCCAGATTCCTCGTAAAGCGATGGGGCGTTAGGCGCCAGCACATACGATTGCCTTGTGAGGTCAATTCCAGGGAGTGTGTTTTTGTCGCCCGAGTAGTCAGCAGAAAAAGCCAACTTAAATCTGTCGTCTTCTGAGCGGTGGTTGATACTCACGTGAACTGCTCCGCGATTAAAATGCGAATCACCAGGAAAAACTGTCGTTTCTTTGCGATAAGTCCCACTCAGTAAATATTGGGTTTGGCTTGAGCCGCCTGATATAGTCGCCTGTGCATTGTAGATGTTTGCCGTGCCACCGATCAATACTTTTTGCCAGTCGGTTTCGCGCGTATCGCTCCAAGTTCCATTGACATCATAGGCATCTGCAGGATAGGTTGTTATGCCATCATTTGCAAATGCTTCGCGACGCATTGCCAGATATTGCTGTGTATTGAGCAAATTCATTTTGCGTGTTATTTTCCCAACGGTGGTGTAAGATTGAATTTCAAATTTGGTTTTCCCCGCTTTCCCTTTTTTCGTCGTGATTAACACGACACCATTTGCACCGCGAGAACCGTAGATTGCGGTGGCATCTGCGTCTTTCAGTACTTCAATATTTTCGATGTCGGCAGGATTGATGTTGCTTAAAGGACTGGACAGACCGCCGAATCGATCGTTCGAAACCGTGCTGTTCCCTAAACTTTGCGACGCATACGGTACACCATCGACAATATATAACGGATCGTTACCTTCACCACGAATTGAATTCAGGCCGCGTACTTGAATGCTGAAACCGCTTCCTGGTGTTCCCGCAGACTGTGTTATGTTTACACCTGCCATTCGGCCTTGCATAGCAGCCAATGGATTACTGACGGGTTGTTTTTCGATATCAGTTGCCTTGACCCTTGCGATGCTTCCTGTTCTTTCTTTATCCTTAACCGAATAATACCCTGCATTAATAGTCACTTCCTTAAGTTGAGTACTATCTTCGGCTAATATTACATTAATGGATATTTGGTTTTCAACGGTAATTTCTTGCGTAGCATAACCAATAAATGAAAAAACGAGAATGTCTGTAGAGTTAGCAGTAATTGAAAAATTGCCTTTTTCATCTGTTACGGCTGAAGTTGTAGTTCCTTTGACAAAGACCGTTACGCTTGGAAGTGGTCCAGCGGCATCGGTAACTGTACCTGTAATTTGATGTTGTAACTGCTTCGTGTAGCTTCCGAACGTTAGTTCGGTGGCATACATATAATTGGAAAGCAGAATTGCGAAAATAAATATGCAAAGACAGGAAGGCCTGCCCTTGTTAAATGAAAGATTTTTCATAAATTTAAAAAGGATTAAAATTGAACGAAAGTTTGGTTTTCTCTTGCCTTCTATGCTAGTATTCGACCACGAGTTATAGAAGGCTTTTCTTGTTAATTATTTGATCATAGGCATAATTTGGTTTTTGTTTATTTAATAAGTGAATAGCTGTTTTATGTGGTTTTCGGATCTGCACTATGCAGGTTAATTTTAAATGGTGAAGTTGATAGCAAAATAACCCGGCCCTTCCCCCGACTAACTCAACAGGATACCAGTACGGGCCAGGTATTTATAAAAATGAAAATAAAGAAACTACACCATAAGCAACCAATTAAAGGTTATACAGGCTGCGATTCTTAAGAATATCGTGCAGTAGCTTTGAGAAGATGAGATATAGCCAAAAAAAAAGAGGCGCGGAACTCAACATATCCGCTTCCGAGGTACTGGTATACCCTTATGCGCGAATAAGTGAGCCCACGCCCTTTTATAGGCGTGAGCATTTACACTTATCATCTCGCGCATTTAAAAATTACCAGTTTTCGGAAACGAGACTCCAAGCGAATGCTTCAAATGTTTTCTATTGAAGAATCGCAAATTTAATAAAACATGTACTGATTAACTAGTACTGAGCCAAATATATTAAAAAAAATCGGTACGCCAAAACGTACCGATAAATTATTTTAGTTAATGTTAATTGCAGTTGTGAAAAAAGAGACGGACGACAATACTAAATTTAAGATTGCAATTAGCTTACGGAAGCTACTTGATAGAAATGGTAACTTGCCAATAATGCAGAGTTATGATAAAATTGCTGCAACTGCAAATATCAGAAAAGCTACGGTTTCTGATACTTTTAATGCAAAGTCAGTTCCAAATTCACTAACATTGTTTTTAATCATTGAAGCAATGGGTTTCTCCTTGACAGATTTTTCAAAAGTTTATGATTCAATTGTAAATTCTGACATAGAATCATTTAAAAAATTTTTAGCTGAACAACCAAGAAATACCAAAAAATAGACCTTTTTCATTCCTCAAAAAGTTTCATAAATTATTCTTTTTATCTTCAATTAAATAAAAGACTAATTTTTGGAAACTGAATAATTAATTGTTGTAATGTATTAAAGTAAAATGGAACATTGTACTTTATTTTTTATAAATTAGTGTGAGAATTAACACTAACTTTTCTTTGCAAATAGAGTTAATTAATTGTCTAATTTAAAGCAAATGCTATGAATAGAGATAATGCTGTATTAATTATTTTCGGTGTATTAGCACTGGTCATAGGAATCGCCCTTAAACTCTTTATTGGCAGAAGAAAATTCTATCGCCGCAGTCCGTCGGGAGGACAGGGGTTTAAAAATTATCGCAATGCATTACTCACACCATTCTGGGAGGGCATATTAACATTTACGGGCGCACTGCTTATTATTCTTGGCGTACTAGCACTCGCCTTTGCAAAGTGGATGTTGTGATCACTACCATTAAAGCTGTTAGCTAAAGTGACTGCAGCAGCATCCTTTTCAGGAAAGAGATACAGCGGAGTGCGCGGGTGTTGTCCAAACAAAAACATGGCAGCAATAAATTGCTCTCGATAAATATACATCAGCACTTATGGACAAATATGAAGCATTTGAAAAATTAAAGGAATACTCAAAAGATTTATCATCCGTATCTTATGAAGAAATATATGATCTATTAAAAAACGGTATAAAATACATTCCAATCCCACTAGCAAAAGTTAGAAAAAAAGCTCATATTGACAGAGTCAGACCCAATAAAGGTAGTACGCTTTATGAGCACATTGATAATTTGGGTTATATAAAAGACAAAGATATCATTGACAAATATCTTACGTCCTTTGGCAGAGCAAATTGCCCCCATCAAGTCATGTTTTATGGAGCATTAGAAACTTCACTAATAGATAAACAAAGACTTACAGCTATTGCAGAAACTTCTGATTTGTTCAGAGAGAATAAGGACAGCCTGGATGGAAAATATTATACAGTTAGCAGATGGGAAACTCAAGATGAATTCTTAATTGTTGAAGTGGTTTTCTCTGAATTTGCCTTGAAAAATAATCCCGATATTAAAAAGTCTTTCGATAAACAGAAAGAACTTCTCCAAAATCACGGTTTAGATGAGAAGGAAGTAAATTTTCACTTGGATTTTTTGAAGTTTATAAGTGAAGAGTTTTCTAAAAAAGTAACTAATTCCGAAGATTATAAAATAAGTGCTGCTTATACAAATATTATCTTGTTACATCCAGAAACGAATGGAATTTCCTATCCAAGCGTACAAACAGAATACTTCGGTGTAAATATAGTCCTGACTCCCCAAGCAGTTGATAAATATTTAATTCCTATTATTTGCAGCACTCAAATCGTTTATAAAGATGGTCTAAAGACACTTATCGTTAATGGTGAAAACTATTGTGATAGTATTGACAGCACAAAGAACATTGATTGGAGAGAACATGATAAATCGATTTTGACCGATAAGGATGAAATTATAAAACATCTTAAGTCTTAATTCTGGGATCTTCTCGGAAAAACCAATTACTTTCTATTAATTTGCTGGTTTAATTTTTGACGATAGTTTTACTATAATACAGCAAAACATACAATGGACCATACAACTTATGATTTTTTTATCCGCAGGTGCTGGGACTGTGACCGGTTCAAGCATGGCGCCAATACCGATACATGGGAAGATTTATTGATAAAGCACTATAATTTTAAAAATGCCACTGTCGGAAATTTTAAAATTACACAAAAAGAATTTGAGAATAAACTTGAAAACGTCAAAGCTTATCTAGACAAAGCTTACAATAAGCTTATAGCAACGGCAAACAAGAAGAAAGTCGATCAGCAGGTAATTGAGCAGTTATTACGTTCGCGGGAAGAGGTGGCGATATTGTCAGAGCCAAAGGAAATCTTTGATACTCTCAAAGTGGTTTTTTCACTGATGAATGCTAATAATCTTTAGCGACTCAGATGCTATGCAAAGTTGAGTATACAACTTATCAAATAACTGTGACAAAAATAAAGAACCTATGAAATACATTATGACAGGCATAGAACTTCATCCAGATTTTGGATTTGGAGTTACAGCAGATGCATATTATAAAAGTGCCGAACATTTGATGCAAAATCATTTCGAGCATTATGACGTTACCCAGCAAGCAGAAATGCCACAAAATTTTCTATTCCGTCACACCATTGAACTTTACCTAAAGTCGCTGATCATACTCTTCCACAAAAAATTAGAATTAGATTATGGGACTGTTGACTTCAACAGTGATGAACCTGAAGCACTTTTCGATGGTAAATGGAGAAAGTTGTATTCTTGCCATTTTATAGATAAACTTTATGAATACTGGCTTAATAACCTACTACTGCCTAATGTCAAAATTTTACAGGAAATAGCGCCTGAGGGTGATTGGGCAGAATATCAAAAAGTAACCGAATTATTTGAAATCATTTCGAGATACGACCAAGACAGCTCTTATTTCCGGTATCCAATAACAAAGAATGCAAACCTTGACAATAAAAAATATTCAATGCAAAAATTTAAGGCAGTTGACCTGGAAAGTTTCTTAGAAGAAATCAAAGAAAGAAAGGCTGATGGAAAAGGCAGAATGACTATGCTTATGGTTGATGATAAAGATAATATTACAAGTGCATTCAGTAAAGACGAAAATATCCTTTCTGACGTGAGGGATGCATTAAAAGAGGTTGCATATTATTTTAACGGCATTCATGTCATGAGCAGGGTAACGCTTTTTGACGGAATGTAAAGAGCACCTTCTGGAGGTAAATCCTAACCTTGCGATATTCAATATACAAGATTCTTAACTTTTTTCACATGTCTAATCGAAACAGCATTAGCTGGTACACTATATGGAATTTAAATCATTATTAGGTCAATTGCAATTAGCTTACGGTCCAATGAGCAACTACGATTTTAGTATTCTTAAACAAGATTCAATTGTACAGGATCTATTGCGGGAAAGCAGTCTATATATAATTGCGCAAAGGCCTGTTTTGAGTTTTGAAAATTTGACGTTTAACGAAATTGAAAAAGTCGTTTACTTTGAAATCCATCAAAAAAATAATTTAAAAAAATTAAGTGTGAAGCTACCCTTCTTCCAGGAAAATATTGCAACAGATTATGAGAAGGAAGTAATTATTGATATTGGATCAAACGATCCGGATCATGTTTTTGATAGGGAAAACATTGTAAATGTTCATGGAATCAAGTTTTATGAATCAACGCAGACTAGAGAAAATTTCCTTGTATGGTTTTCTCCAGAGAAATTTATACATAATTATTCTCGCGGGCATATTGAAGCTGAAATAACTGGCAATGTAGGGGACTTTTTAAATTATAAAGTTCTTTATGTCGGAAAGGCGACAGATCAGGATATTTGGACAAGGTTAACTGGACACTCATCACTTCAAGATATTCTGAGCGTAGAATATCCTTTTGTATACGGCTCCTTACCAACTCATGAAATCGTATTGTTGCTTTTTGAGTTTTACGACAACTTTACTATGAGGACCTATGACATAAATTCGTCGGTTGAAGAGATGACTGATTCATTTCTGGGCAAAAATCACCCGGATAAGAAGACGGTATTTTTGGACGCAGAAAAAGCATTAATTAAAGCCATGCAACCTAAACATAATAAGGTGCTTTTTAAAAACTATCCCAAAAGTAAAGATGGTTTGCATAAACATAACTTCGATACCGTAGGATTTACTTTTATGGATCCAATTACGCTAAAATATGAAAACGGTGTGATAAGGGGCGGACTAAATTTTATGGGAGGCGATATAATTTCAATTAAAAATAACACCGATTTTAGCGTGATAACGCTATAGACCTTTGTTCTTAAGCCAATGCGGATTTTGGGCAATTATTTGTACCCGCCAAATATAAAGTATCTGCTTTTATATCACTTCTTTATTACAATCCACTGTCTTCCTTTTTTAATTCTTCAATAAAATATTTAGGTGTTATACCTGTAGAGCTTATAAATGCATTTACAAATCTTCTGGTTGTGCTGAATCCGGCTTCCTCTGCAAGAGCATCATGGGTGTAATTTTGCAGGAATTTCTCATTGCGAATCCTCTGGGCAATATTCTCAACCTTAAGATTATTGATATACTCGATAAATTTTTTATTTCTGTGACGCGCAATTATCTGTGACAGGTATTTAGTGTTAGTATTGAAATATACAGCTAATTTAGTAAGGGTCAAGTCGCTTTCAAGGAATTTTTTGCCATTTTCAAATTTCTGTAAACTCTGCAGAACTGCGATCTCAGCATCTTTACTCATTAAAAATTCGGCTTCGTCGCCTTTATCGGCCTTAGCTTTTTCAGCTTCTTCAATTTTTTTTAACAGCTCTTCATACTTCTTTCTGGCCTCCTTTTTATTCTTAAAATACTTCACGATTCCATATACAATGAACATGAACATTATACTGATGATCGATAGGGCAATCTGATCATTGTATTTTCGGACATTCAGTGAACTTTTAAGATTTTTCTGTTCTTCTACAAGTTCCTTCGTATCATATTCTTTGCGAATTTTTCCCTGAAGATACGCATATGTCTGGTGTAACTTTTTGTCAACTTCGAGTAGCCTTTCAACGTAGAAAAGTTGGGTTTTGAGCATATTTTTTTCTTTGTAATAAGAGATCATGTACTCATAAGCTTCTCTTATATCGGGACGCATATAATCTCGTTCCACATAGCTCTTGTCAACTTTTTTAAAGTGTACAAGTGCATTTTCCCTTTTATCTAACGCCCAATAACCTTTACCGATATAAAAATACCCTACAGTCTCATTAGCAAAATCTTTGTTCAGGCGGATTCTCGGAAGTGAAGCTTGTATTTTTCTTATTCCTATCTCATAATTGTGAATCATAATTTGATTCACTCCTTCAGAATGAATGAAATATGGTTCCATTTTACGAATTCCTGTCTGCATGCCTTCTGCAAGTCCTGTTTCATTAACCGAAGAACAGAGTCCGTGATTACCAATCATATTATAACACACTCCCAATGAATGCAGCGAATTTAAATACGCCCTAGGGTCGGAACGCTTAAAGTAGTTGATACAATCTTTAAAAATTACGATAGCTTCCTCGTAAAACCCCAGATAATATTTTATCTGTCCAATATGATACTTGGTCTTGTAGATTAAATAATTATCGTTTGTTTTCTTAACGTACTGGTCTGCAATGAGGTAGATGTCCATTGCCTCTTTCAGACGCTTTTTTCCATAATAGGCGATACCTTTTGACAGATATGCTGCACCTATAACTTCATCATCGTTTGTTTTTTTTGCTGCCATAACCATACTGTCAGCATACATAAGCTTATATCTTTCGGGCGCATGATGCACATAGTTCTTATAGGCATTAGAAAGCTCTTCCCAATCTTCTTCATGTTTAGCTTTTATCAAAAAGGATAGCATATAAACAGATCTCTGGCTACTGGTGATGCTGTCATCTACAATACGATCAAATAAATAATCAAAATCCCTATTTCTTAGCGAATCTGGAATTTGTGTTCTATGCTTTTGTGCGTCTGCATTATGATAAAAGCATAAAGATATTAGAAGTAAATATCTTACAATCATAGGTTAAAGATAAGAAGTTTCCATTGGTAGGAAACCCATTTAATACAATCAGTATTAAAACAAGATTCAGGGGCAACCTAAAAAGTGGCGAATCTATCAAAGATATATAAAAATAGGTGAAAACCATGCAGTTAAACTCAAAATAAGCTGTGTCGATTTTCGGAAAATCGGTAGTAAAAATTCGGTAAATGTCCAGACAACCATTTGTGAGGGGCACATTTTGCTCATAGTTTTGCTTTCGAATTCAAGCAAAAAGTCTGGCTCAAACCAGCATCGTTCTGCTTTCCCCCGGGGTGAAAAATGAACTGACGAAAAAAAAGTAATCAGTCACATTTAACACGACGTACACATGAAAAATTTAAAAGCATGGCTGGTAATCCTGCCACTAATCACTATTGCATGCTCGGATGAAAACACAGAGCAAACTATTGAATCTGCAAGCAAACTTAATATTGCAAAAAAATCAGTTATTGGACCTGAAAACGCAGCTAATCCTTATGATTCAGCAGGAATACTCCACAATGAAATCTTAGAGATTTTAGATGAAACTGCCTCTAATTCACAGACAATTGAAGAAATCACTATTTTGATTGATTCGTTGTCGGCTGTCCACCCGGATCTGATGCTATTATCAAATAATCCAACGGTGTCTTCAAGGGTTTTAGAAATCACTTCGATAGTAAACACAAGTAATCCAGCTACTGATTTGATGGATACTTTAAGCCTTAGCACTAGTGCCAGGGCCAGTTTCCTAGCATTTTTGAATTCACTTCTGCTGACAGCTGACAGCCCTTATGAGGATATTCATCCCATTATAGTTTCCTACGAAACCTCTGTAATTGGCAGTACCTCATTCTCCGCTGTTGAAAAGCAAATTATTCTGACAGCTTCATCGGTAGCCCGTTATTCGGTAGCGAAGAAAAAGAGAAAGGATCAGGACTGGGATATATCAGTTACTAATATTGTGGCAGCAGCCTCCGGAGCAGGACAAAATAGTGTTTTGGGCCTTAAAATGGCTGCAACGGTCGATATATACCAAAATACTCACCCCACAAATTGAACTGGATAATTTTTCTGCTGATGCGCTATGAGCGAACATTTACAATTTCTGCAATTGTTCTTTTCATAGCGCTGAATGCAGGAAGCCTCTATTTCATCATAGATCTGCTTAGCTATGATGAAATAGTGTGCTATCTCGCAGATGGGGGCATTAAATCCTCTGACCCTCACGGTTTCGTTTACGCTCTGCTCATCACTACGCTTTTCGATGTACTATTTGTTTTTGCAATGCTGTGCAGCTGGTTTACAAAAAGAAAGTGAAAAAAGCATAATAAAAGTTGGTAGCATTCTCCCGCAATTTAATTACTAAAAAACATAACATCTTGGACATCTTAAAAAATAGACGTTGGAAAAAGGAATTAAAAGTCCTGCATATGACAGATTTTAAATCTTTGAAGTCACGCAAAACTCTTATGAATCCAGACTGGTTCTCTCTTCTTGTGGTAATGTCCGGCACAATATATTTTATGGACGGCGCTTCAACTGTCTCTCTTTCACACGGAGATATGTATGCAGTTCCCAATACAGCAGAAGTCATTAGGATGACACCGTCGCTGAAAGTCTGCTTTATCTCTTGTAAAAGGGATTTTGCTATTACCAACAGATTCTCAAAATCAGGTATCGGTTACATAGAGATCCTGACCGGCTATTCACCTTTTGTAATTTCACTTACTCAAACTGAAATAAGTTATCTGATAGAGCTTTTTGGATTTCTTAAGAAAAAAATTATTAGCCGGGACAGTATTTTCCAGGAAGAAATGGTACTGCTGTATTTCAATCTTATACTTTATGAATTCAGCGGCCTATGCTACAAGCACGGCGAAAATAAAATTGACCTTCACTGTCGCACTGAAAAAATAAGCATGCGCTTTATGACACTTGTACAACAGCATTGCACAGTACACCATAATGTAAGTTTTTATGCCGAATCCTTATTTGTCAGCAAAGGGCATCTAGGCAAAGCTGTACGGAATGCTATTGGCATGTCAGCCAAACATTATATTGAAGTGGCTATTATATCAGAAGCGTATACACTTCTCGCAAATGATGATCTAACCATTACCCAGATCGGTGAGCATTTAAACTTTAGAAATTCTTCATCTTTCAGCAATTTTTTTAAAAAGCACACCAAATTAACGCCGACCCAATATCGCTTAAACCTAAAATTTTAAACCGTTCTTATTATCCAACTGTAAATCTACTGAACCGTAATATCTTTTCATAATTGGTTTTGCTTGTGAATAGCCCCATCTTAATCGTATAGCATGTATTTGTACAGTAAGCACAGTAATGTTTATATAGTCCATAAGTTTTTTTGAAAGGTATTACATTAAAACCATATGCGCTATGAAATCACTGAGTACAATTATTTCCGAAATCCACAATAAGGAAGATCAAATTTCGCGGGAAACCTCCCATCTGATTGATGAGGCTTATCAAATGACTCTGTATTTGAATGAGCTGCTGCATACAACCAGAGAACAAATCTTAAAAGAGGGCTTTGCAAATGAAGCCGACGAGATACAATTTTTCCGTGACATTAAGCCCTATATTTTAGGACAACTGATGTATTATAATAAAGTATTCAGAATTGAAACCATCTGTCCGGTAAAGAACGGCAAGATGTACCAGAAATTTTTCATGAATCAGCTTCAGGCACTTAAACAGGAATTTAAAGAAGATGTCTGCGGCTGTCACTTTTATCGCTATTACAGATCAGGGAGAATAGACCGAGATGAGGAATATTTTTTGAGAGGAAAAATTAATTACAGGGACGGACTCAACAGTTACGTTTTTGAAATAGATCACCAGTTTTCTACTTACTACGATTCTAAAGTGGCCAGGATTATGGCCAACGAATTAATTTATACCTATCTGATAACGAAGATAAATCCAGAGGAGCATTCAAGTTCTTTGCTGAATAATCATGAATCAACCAAAGATATTTTTTGGACAGACTCTAAAAATGCACTTATCGAACTCATTTATGCGCTCTACGCTTCGGGTGTGATATCCCATGGAAAAATTGGTATCCGCAAAATTACGCTGGTCTTTCAAATACTTTTCCATATTCCGCTTGGTGATATTCATCATTCATTTCATCGCATGAAAGACAGGGCCATCAATCGTACCTTATTCCTAGACCAGCTCAAATCTTCCCTTGAGCAATATATGGATAAGGAGCTATAGGTTTATACAGAATGTTTTACATAAAGCAGTGCCGCCAGCACTGCTTTTTTATTGCCCATGTCTGCCCATTGGCAAAAGACGAAACCCTTATTTATCAAAGTGAATGCTCTATCTCAACCCCCGATATTCTGCTATTAAACAAAACGATTACAGAAAAAATCTTCATTGCCAATGGGCAAGACTTGGCAGAAAATATTTTTTTCATGTGTCAATTTTGTGGTGTTAAACCTAAAATACTGGTTATGAATATCGATAGAATGGAATTCACGGCGTGGATGGACCGAATCATGGAGAGATTCGACATCATTATGGAGGTGGTAAACACAAGTAAGAATCAGCGTACTGCCGTTGATGGAGAAGAGTTGCTGGACAGTCAGGATGTCCTCCAGATGCTCAAGATAAGTGCACGATCATTGCAAAGGTACCGCTCGTCAGGCAAGCTCCCATATTATACAATTAGCGGAAAAATTTATTATAAGCTATCAGATATACATCAGTTGGTCAGGGAAAGCTTTACCGCCCCGGTGCCTAAAAGAAAGCCAACAAGTGACAAATAAGGCCATCGGATGCCAGTTAACACCAGATAGCAAAGACCTCTTTTACTTTCGGGATTGAATTTAAAAATTTAAACTATGAGTGAACAAATTTCAGAAAAAAAAGAGTCTCCCGAACAACTATCGGAGATATTATTGGTGCTGGATAAAGAGAAAATGAAAATTATGGCTGTAAAGGGTATTGATGAAAATGGAAAACTGGAAACCGTTGAACCTTCAAAGAAAAACCAGAACCAATTCATGCGCGTGGATAAGCAAGGGGATTTATTTTCCAACTTCTTTTCCAATTTTTTCAGCCAGCTTAAGAACCCTACCAATTTTTCCTTCTTTAAAATTCCTGCACCACTTACTATTAAGTTGGCAAAAGAAATGCAAAAACAGGTAGATCAACCAACTCCTGAAGGTGATAAGTTGATGAAGCAAAACGAAGTGAAGACACCAGAAGAGAATCATAAACAAGAAAATAAAAATAATATGGAAACAACGCAGAACACACCGGATACAATTGAGTATAAATACAAACCGGAACAGATTGATTGGGAAACCATGAACAACTTGGGATTAAGTAAAGAGAAACTTGAAAAAATGAACCTGCTCGATCCGCTGCTTAAAGGTTATAAGACAAATGAGCTTGTACCTGTAAGCCTAAACCTGGGAACCGCCGTTACGAGAATGGACGCCCGATTATCGCTGCAATCGAATGACGACGGACAGGTAGTAGTTGCCATTCACGGAATTCGAAAAGAGCCCAACCTGAACTTTGAGTTTTTTGGGCATAGCTTCAGTCAGGCAGACAAGAACAATCTGCTAGAAACAGGAAATATGGGGCGTGTTGTTAATCTAGTAAATATAAAAAATCCCAACGAGACCATTCCTTCCATTATCAGTGTGGACAGGCTTACCAATGAACTGGTGGCATTACGTACTGAGTTTATCAAAATCCCTGACGAGCTCAAAGGAGTAAAACTTAATGATGAGCAGAAGCAAACCTTAATGGAGGGCAAGCCACTTTATTTAGAAGGAATGACTTCCAAAAAAGGAACTCAGTTCGATGCAACTGTACAATTCAATGCCGACAAGCGTTTTGTAGAGTTCCAGTTCGACAGGAGCAACACCAACAAACAAACGCAGGACAATCAGCAAAACCAATCGCAAGAAGTTCCGAAAACTTTCAGGGGCAAAGAGCTAGATAAAGAGCAATACCAAAAGTTCAAAGATGGGCTGACGGTATATGTAAGTGGACTCGTGGATAAGAAAGGAAAGGAATATAATGGTTATATCACTTTCAATAAGCAAACCAATAAAACGGATTTCTCTTTCCAAAATCCGGACAAGATTAAGGAACAGGCAAAACCTACTGAAGCACATAAAACGCAGACTGCTGTCAATTCAGAAGGTAAAACCAATGAGGCAACCAAGAATATCAAAGAGCCCTTGGAATCCGGTCAAACAAATCCCACCAGCAGAAAGCAACAGGAAGAGCAGGAAGCACCTGCCAAATCGAAAGGGCGTAAAATGTAAGATGTATGAAAACTATAATTGCAGAAAAACCAAGCGTAGCAAGGGAAATAGCTGGCTTGTTAGGCGCATCCGAGAAAAAGGACGGCTACCTGACCGGTAACGGCTATTTTGTTACCTGGGCACTAGGCCATCTTATAGGATTGGGAATGCCCGAAGATTACGGGATTACGGGATTTGACAAAGCATCACTGCCTATACTCCCAAACCCTTTTTTACTCACTGTGCGAAAGGTCAAAAAAGATAAAGGCTACTCTGCCGATACAGGCGCATTAAAGCAACTGAAAATCATTGAACAGCTCTTTAATAACAGCAATAGCATCATCGTTGCCACCGATGCAGGACGTGAAGGCGAACTCATTTTCAGGTACATTTACGAATACCTGAAATGCAACAAATCCTTTGAACGGCTTTGGATAAGCTCGCTTACCGAAAAAGCTATCAAACAGGGTTTTCATAATCTTAAAGACGGAAAAGAGTTTGACGGATTGTATCAGGCGGCACTAGGCAGAAGCCGTGCCGATTGGCTTGTGGGCATCAATGCTACGCAGGCACTAAGCATTGCCGCAGGCAATGGCATCCATTCGCTCGGAAGAGTGCAAACACCTACACTGGCTTTAATATGCAAACGCTATTTGGAAAACAAGAGTTTCGCGGTACAAAATTATTGGCAGGTACAGTTGTCACATAATAAAGAGCTGATAGATTTTAAAAGCCTCTCAAAAATCAAATGGGAAGACAAAAAACCTGCCGGTGATACTCTTAAAGCCATTCAGCGAAGCGAAACGGCAGTAGTTACATTGGTAGAAACCAGAAGCGTTACAGAGCAGCCGCCTTTATTGTTCGACCTTACTGGCTTGCAGAAAGAAGCTAACAAAAAATTGAGCCTTTCTGCCGAAGAAACCCTCAGCATTTCCCAAAGCCTTTACGAAAAGAAGTTTATCACATACCCACGAACGGGAAGTAAATACATTCCTGAAGATATGTGGGCAGAAATTCCCAGCCTGGTAAGAGCTTTACAAAACAGGGAAAACATTAAACAAACCTTATCTCAAGTGAAATGGGGTCGTTTTAATAAACGTATCGTGAACGATTTGCGTGTTACTGACCATCATGGATTATTGATTACTGATAAAATCCCTTCAGCGTTGAATGCAAAGGAAAATGCGGTTTATGATATGATTGCCTTTCGATTACTCGAAGCCATTTCCGGAGCCTGCATCAAAGAGTTAACGGATGTCGGTTTACAGGTATTGCATTATGATTTTACCTCAAAAGGCTTCAAGATTATAGAAGCGGGCTGGCGTTCCATTAAAGGCAGTTTCTCAGATGATGATACAGAACCGGTACAGGATTTACCCCTGCTCAAAAATGGCGATGAACTCAAAATAAAAGAAGCTTCCGTTTTGGAAAAGAAAACCAAACCGCCTGTGCTTTATACCGAAGCAGGCCTTTTGTCGGCTATGGAAACTGCCGGAAAAGAAATTGAAAATGCAGACCAACGCAAAGTCTTGCAAAATATTGGTATAGGCACCCCGGCGACAAGAGCTGCGATAATTGAAACGTTGTTTACCCGTAAATATATCCAAAGGGATAAGAAATCCTTGATACCAACAGAAAAAGGACTGCAGGTATATGAATTGGTTAAAGACCAAAAAATAGCAGATGTGGCAATGACCGCCCAGTGGGAACTTGCATTGCAGAAAATCGAAAACAACGAATCAGATGCCGGAACATTTCAAAAGGAAATGGAAAATTACGCTGCATCTATTACCAGTGAATTGTTGCAGACTTCCATTGCCCAAAATAACCTGCCAAAACTCATTTGCCCGAAATGTAAAAGCCAACAGCTCATTATACGTGACAAAATTGTGAAGTGTCCTGATGAAACTTGCAGCTGGGTACAGTTCCGCAATGTCTGCGGCGTACAAATCGGCATAGATGATATTGAAAGCCTTCTCAGCAAGGGTAAGACTTCACTCATCAAAGGAATGAAAAGCAAGGCAGGAAAGATGTTTGATGCTTACATAGTACTGAACGATTGTGCCGAAACTTCCTTTGAGTTTGACAAAAAAAATAAAAGCTTCAAAAAGAATGAAAATTAAGACTAGCTCTAGCAAATTGGTAATCATGGACCAGATTTATACCATTCGTGAAAGCAAGCCATAATTCTAAACAATGCTTAAAAACCTCTAAATATCCAGAGGTTTTTTTATTGTCCATCACGTCATATCCTGCCACACAAAGCCAAAGTATTCAACTTCAGTAAAGGCTCTTATTTACTACTATAATTTTAGGCTTCATGCCAATTCTAAACAAAATTATAGTATGAATACACAGCAAAAAGACCTATCGTATTTCAGATTGCGACTGCAAGAATTATTAAATACCAGTTTCCCCGAAAAAGCAGATGACCAAAAGTTTATTGAACAGCGCTCCTCATGGGCGGCCAATGCCTACCACGGTGCATTTAATTCGGGAAACACTATTGAGCAATGCAGCGAAATAGCAAATTATATCCTGTTTAAAAACCTGTATTTCTCCAGGTTTGACGCTGTTTTTCAGGTGGTCTGCAATGAGTTTGATACCATTATGGCAGACGAGGAACTGCGACCATTTGCTTTGAAAATGTTACGTGTCTGCGCGGCTGCTTTCTCTAACTACGAGCTAAGTGATGACTTCGCGTACAGTTATGAGTTTGACCTGCTCTATACCGAAATAACGGGAACCATCTCAATATGGATACAGAAACATGGGCTTCAGTAAAAAGCATCATCTCCAACAGAACATTGATGCCCTGCGAATTGCTTTTAAACTGGAAAAGGAGAAACGACAAGCCACCGTAGGCGAAAGACTTCTAATGATGCAATACAGCGGATTTGGCGGTCTTAAATTCGTGTTGAACCCTATAGCGAATGAAATTGACATCAATAATTGGAGAAAAACCGAACACGACCTTTTCGCGATCACCCGCGAACTCCACCACCTACTCAAAGAAAATTCAGAAGACGAAAAGCAATACCGCAGATATGTTGATAGTATGAAAAGCTCCGTTCTGACGGCTTTTTATACTCCGTCACAGGTCATTAATGCGATTTCCGTAACCTTGCGTGAAAGCGGTCTGAACATTGATAAATTCCTCGAACCCTCTGCCGGTGTCGGCTCATTCATACAATCCTTTTCAGAAAATCAAAAAGCCAATGTTACTGCTTACGAAAAAGATCTGCTCACAGGCAAGATCTTAAAACAGCTTTATCCCGAAAGCAATATCCGTATTTCCGGTTTTGAAGAAATCCCCGAAAAGGAACAAAACAGCTATGATGTAATAGCCAGTAACATCCCTTTTGGAGACACTTCCGTTTTCGACCTTTCCTATTCCCGAAGCAAGGACAGTGCAAAAGTACAGGCAGCCCGAAGCGTTCACAATTACTTTTTTCTCAAAGGTACTGATATGCTCCGTGAGGGTGGTCTGCTGGCTTACATTACCTCGCAGGGCATTCTCAACAGCCCTAACAATGAGCCTATACGCAGGGCGCTCATGCAGGATAATAATCTGATTTCGGTTGTTCGCTTGCCCAACAACCTGTTTACAGATTACGCCGGAACAGCAGTTGGAAGTGATTTGATTATCCTGCAAAAGAATAGGGTAAAGCAAGGTCTGACCCAAAGGGAAGATCTGTTTTGCCAAAGCATGCAGACAGAATACAACACACCAGGCAATGCACTCTTTCAGGACAGTACAAGAATTGTGCATACCGAACGTAAATTAGATACCGACGCTTATGGGCAACCTGCATTAATCTATACGCATAAAGACGGCCTTGAGGGAATTGCCAAAGACTTGAAGCAAATGCTTTCCGACGATTTTGGAATGCATTTGAATTTTGGTTTGTATAAAGGAGAAAGTAACGCAGGACCTACAACAAAGACCCCTACTCAAACAACGGCTACACCAGCAGTTGTCGAACCCGTGAGCATTATACAAAAGTCGCTATCTCTCCCAACTTCTGTAACCAATAGGGAAAGCCTGCAGGAATTAAAGCAGTTAAGCATTTTTGACCTGTTTGAAAATGTGGACGAACCTGTAATGTTAGCTGTTCCAACCAAAGGAACTCCCAAAGTCAAAAAGCAAAGTACTAAAAAAAACAGCCGTGCGATAGGTCGTCAAACTGACCTTTTCAGTGCGATGCAGCAACCGTACACGCCAACTCTTACCAATGGAAATACCTCAGCCGAAGATAAAAAACAGGAAGCTATCGGCGACCTGTTTTCGAGTACAAGCGGTAATAATCCAACTGATACGTCAGTTATTCCCAAACCTGCTCCGTACAGTGGCGAGGTGCAATCGTTCCATCGTAACGACTGCCTTGTTGCAAATAATGGCTGGGTCGGTCATCTGCAAGATGTAGATACATCAGAGGGCGTGGCGGTTTTCCACCCTTTGCATCTGCCACCTTTACAGAAAGCAAGAGCCGAAGCGTACATAGCTGTACGTGATGTTTACCAACAGCTTTACAATAAGGAGGCAACGTTTCAGACTGAACAAAAAGAAGAAAGGGAAAACCTTAACCGCCTTTACGATTCCTTTGTCAAAAGGTACGGTAGCCTTAATAATGCCGATAATATCAAGCTCATCAAAACAGATAGCTCCGGCAAGGAAATCCCTTATTTGGAGCGTGTCATTGGAGGCGTTGTACACAAAGCCGATATATTCAGTCGTCCTGTAAGTTTCTCCACCTCAACAATAGCAACGGACAATCCTGACGAGGCGCTGGCGGCATCGCTGAACAAATATGGAAGGGTGGATTTGGACTATATGTCGGAAATCAGTGGCATGACGGGCGATACTTTGAAAGAAGCATTACACGGTCGAATTTACTACAATCCCCTGCAAAAGGAATATGAAATATCCGAACGATGGATTGCAGGCAACGTAGTTGAAAAAGCGCAAGAGGTCAAAGCCTACCTCGAAAACAATCCAGAAGACAGCCAAGCCCAAACAAGCCTTACCGTCCTGGAAGAAGCCCGACCAAGACGTATCGAATTTGAGGAACTCGATTTTAATTTGGGGGAACGCTGGATACCCACAGGCCTTTATGCCCGTTTTGCTTCACATCTTTTCGATACAGATGTGCATATAAATTACTCGGAAAGCTCCGATGACTTTTCGGTAAAGTGCCATCAGGGAAATTTGCATATATGGGAAAAATATGCCGTCAAAGCCGAAAGCCGGACCTTTGACGGGATTGCCCTTCTCAAACACGCCCTTGTCAATACCACACCTGATATTACCAAAAAAATAATGGTTGGCGACCAGGAGCTCAAGGTTCGGGATATGGAAGCCATACAAATGGCTAACACCAAGATAGATGAAATCCGTACCGCTTTTACCGACTGGCTGCACGCCCAGAATGATGAGTTAAAAAACAGGCTGACGGGTCAATACAACGACACTTTTAACTGTTTCGTCCGACCAAACTATGACGGAAGCCATCAGGATTTTCCAGGACTGGACCGCAAAGCATTGGGTATCGAAGATTTGTATTCGAGCCAAAAGGATACCGTGTGGATGATAAAGCTTAACAACGGCGCGATCTGCGACCACGAAGTAGGCGCAGGAAAAACGCTGGTAATGTGTACGGCTGCGCAGGAAATGAAGCGTTTGGGGTTAGCCAATAAGCCAATGATTATCGGGCTAAAAAGCAATGTTCACGAGATAGCAGAAGCTTACCGCACTGCCTATCCACATGCTAAAATCCTATTTCCAGGCAAAGAGGATTTTACGCCTCAAAAACGCTTGCGAATTTTCGGGGATATTAAAAACAATGATTGGGATTGCGTTATCCTCACGCACGACCAATTCGGAATGATACCCCAATCTCCTGAAATTCAAAAGGAAATACTCGAAATAGAATTGGACAGCGTAGAGCGTAACCTCGATGCACTGCAATCACAAGGCAAGGAAGTTACCAGAGGGATGCTTGCCGGAGTAATCAAGCGGAAGGAAAACCTTGAAGTCAAGCTTAAAACCTTGCAGCACGATATTGAAAACCGAAAGGATGATGTGGTGGACTTTAAGATGATGGGCATTGACCATTTGTTCGTGGATGAAAGTCACCAATTCAAAAACCTAATGTTCAACACAAGACATACAAGGGTTGCCGGATTGGGTAATGTAGACGGAAGCCAAAAGGCAATGAACCTTTTGTTTGCTATCCGTACTATTCAGGAACGCATAAATGCCGATATGGGTGCAACCTTTCTTTCGGGTACAACTATCAGCAATTCATTAACTGAGCTGTACCTGCTATTCAAATACCTGCGGCCACGGGCAATGGAAAAACAAGGCATTCACTCTTTTGATGCGTGGGCAGCTATTTATGCAAGGAAAACGACCGATTATGAATTTTCGGTGGCTAACAATATCGTGGCAAAAGAACGTTTCCGATACTTTATTAAAGTGCCGGAGCTGGCTCAGTTTTACTCGGAAATAACGGATTACCGCACGGCAAAAGATATAGGAATTGACCGCCCAGATAAGAACGAGGTATTGTATAATATACCGCCTACTCCAGACCAGGAAGATTTTATCAAAAAGCTAATGGAGTTTGCCAAATCGGGCAATGCTACCTTATTAGGAAGAGCACCTTTATCACAAAGCGAAGAAAAAGCAAAGATGCTCATCGCTACGGACTATGCCCGTAAGATGTCGCTGGATATGCGTATGGTAAGTGGTCGCTATGATGACCACTCCGATAACAAGGCTTCGCATTGTGCGGCAAACATTGCCAAATATTACAACCAATACAACGCACAGAAAGGAACACAGTTCGTTTTCTCGGATTTGGGGACCTACAATCCGGGCGAATGGAATGTGTACTCCGAAATCAAACGCAAGCTAGTGGAAGACCACGGCATACCTGGACACGAAGTCCGGTTTATACAGGAAGCCAAGACTGATAAGCAGCGCAAAGAACTTATCAAGGGAATGAACGAGGGAAAAATCCGTGTACTTTTTGGTTCAACAAGTATGTTAGGCACCGGTGTAAATGCACAGAAAAGAGCTGTTACTGTTCATCATCTAGATACGCCGTGGCGACCAAGTGACCTTGCCCAAAGGGACGGTCGTGCAGTCCGAAAAGGTAATGAGATTGCCAAGTTCTTTGCCAGCAACAAAGTAGATGTAATTATCTATGCCGTAGAAAAATCATTGGACAGCTATAAGTTTAACCTGCTGTACAATAAACAGCTTTTTATTGACCAGTTAAAAAACAACAATCTGGGCAAGCGAACAATTGACGAAGGCAGTATGGACGAAAAATCGGGAATGAACTTCTCGGAATATGTGGCCATCCTTTCGGGAAATACCGACCTTCTTGATAAAGCCAAATTGGAAAAGCAGATTGCAGGATTGGAAAGCGAGAAACAGGCGTTCAATCGTTCTAAGCTCAGTGCCAAATACAAGTTGCAAGACTTTACGGAATTGCTGGAAAGTTCCCAATCACGTTTTAACAGAATCAGCCTTGATTGGACAAACTTGCAAGGACGTATGCAAAAGCGTTCGGACGGTACTATTGCAAACCCTGTTTTTCTGGACGGCTTATCGGCTAATGCGGATATAAAACAAATCGGTGCAAAGCTCAGCCAGCTTGCAGACAAAGCCCGCACTGCAGGTCAGTATGAAGAAATCGGTACGTTGTACGGATTTACGCTGTTGGTCAAAACTGAAATCTCCGAAAAAGAGGGTGCGGATATTAGGGTAAACCGCTTTTTGGTACAGGGCGAGGGCAATATCAAATATACCTACAACAATGGCTTAATCGCTAAAGATGAAAAGCTGGCTGCTATGAACTTTCTTAATGCACTGGAAAAATTACCGGGCTATATCGAGCAAGAGCAAAAGAAAATTGCGGAAATACAAAAAGATTTACCTGTTCTTCATGAATTGGTAAATGGTACGTGGTCTAAGGAAAGCAGGCTGGGTGAATTGAAAAACGAATTGGCTGCCATTGATAGAAAAATACATTTATCAATAACTCCCGACAATAAAGAGTTGATTGTTGAAGAGCAAGAAGAAAGGGTTAAAATTGATAGTATTCAGGTTCAAGAAAGACTTTCTATACGCTTAAAGACGACTTGAGAACGATCAATTCGCCCCAGTTGAATTGCTTTTTAACTGCTATTGTGCGATCGGCTTTTGTTTTATATATTTTCATATAAAGTTTAAAATATATCCAATTATTGAACCACCTAAAACTACAAAAGCACTATTTATTTTTCTATAATTAAATGTTATGATAATACTTAAAAAAGCAATTAAAATTGTTCGCCAATCAATTATAGTTTCTTTTCCCATTTCTAAACAAATAGAAATTATAATTGCTATTGACGCAACATTGACAGCGTCTAAAAATGTTGAAAACATTTTAGAATTTCGCATTTTTTTTACCAATGGATTTAATAACGCAACAAAAATAAAGGATGGCAAAAAAATGGCAATTGTCGAAATTATTGCTCCTGGAAGACCATTAATTTGATAACCAATAAAAGTTACTGATGAAAAAACTGGACCAGGCGTAAATTGTCCGACTGCAATTGCATCTATTAATTGTGTTCTTGATAAAAGTCCTGTTTCAACTAATTCTGCATCAAGAAAAGCAAAAAGAACATAGCCACTTCCGTATAAAATTGCTCCAATTTTTAAAAAAATTAAAAATAAATTTAAGTTTGTTGCTGAAATTATATTGGTGTTTGAAACTTGTAAAAGTGTTAACGGAAGAAAAGTGTTTATGCTTTTATTCGTGTTTTGTTTTAAATAATAAATTAATAATGCAATTATTCCTGCACCAAACATTAAAATTATTTCATTATAATTTAGAAGTGAAAGTAGCAAAATTATGCCTCCAATAATTCCTAATTGAATTGTTTTTAAGGATTTTTTCGCTAACGGAAATATTGCCGAAAGAATTATGGCAATAATTGCAGGTTTTATTCCATATAAAAAAGGTTTTATTTCTGGAATTTGCCCGTATTCTTTATACAACCAAGCAAAAAATCCTGTTATGATTACTGCTGGAAAAATAAAACAAATTCCTGCTACAATTAGTCCTTTCCAACCTGCTTTTTCGTGTCCAATATGAATAGCCATTTCGGTACTATTTGGACCGGGAATTAAATTAGTTGCACCAATTAAGTCAAGAAAATGTTGTTCGGTTAGCCACTTTTTTTTGACGACTACTTCATCTTGCATCATAGCAATATGTACTGCTGGACCACCAAAACCAATAATGCCAAGTTTCAAAAATAATTTTGCTATTTCTTTTAAATTATTTTTCTCCTCCATTTTTATTTAATTTCTTGTCTAGCGACCATTTTCCTGCACCTTCAATCAAAAGGAAAATACCACCGAGTAACATTGCCCAATCAGTTCTACTGCCGTGAAGCATTTCCCAAAACCCATCGTTTTTAAGAACTTCTGCTTTTGTTGTTGCAATTGCAACAAGCATAATTATAATAATTGGAATACTTGCTAAACGTGTAAAAAGTCCAATTAGGATTAATGCACCACAAAGTATTTCAAAAAAGCCAACAAAACTGCCTAAAAATTCTGGTGATGGTAAACCAATTTTAGCAAATCTTCCTGCACCTAAAGTATCAGGAAATAAAAATTTTTGTATTCCTTCGGAAAAAAATACTGCTCCAATCATTAAACGTACTAAAATAGTTGTTGTTGAATTATCTGTATTTATTAGTTTCTTATACATAATTATTTTTTTATTTGAAAATCCTGATTAGAAAATGGTGAGTTTTTAGGAACTACGATTACATTATATTCGTGATTTGTAGCTTGATGACAAGAATTGCAAGAGTTTGTGAGATTGGTGTAATTTTTCTGAAACATTTCTTGATTTTTTTTCAAAATAGAATTACTTAAACTATCCATCGCGAGATTTATCATTCCAATAGATTTAGTTTCTGGTCTGTCTGAACAGTATTTTTGAATTCCTTCTAAATTTTCTTTGATTTCATTCATTTCAAAATCAGCTAATTTCCAATTTTGATTTTCTCCTGCAAACCAAAGTTTTGCGTGATGAATTTGAATGTTACCCATAAATTCTCCAAATCCGGGTTTGTATGTCTGGGAAAGTTTGTTTTCTAAACTATCAATTCGAGTTTGTAAATCTTTTGAATTGCCAGACTTTTGACAACTACTTAACATCGTAATCGTAAGCATTATAATTACTGTTTTTTTCATCTTTATTTTTTAGTAAAAATAAACAACAAACAAATAATTTTATGGTCTATTTGAAAAACGAATGGTATCTAATTCGTTGTTGAACGAAAAGTATTTGGAGTAATACCTGTATATCTTTTAAAATATTTAGTAAAGTGGGAATTGTCCTTGAAGTCTAGTGAATAAGAAATTTCAGTAATCGTTACATCGGTGTAAAGTAATAATCGTTTAGCTTCACCAATTATAGATTCCGAAAGCACTTCAGTTGCTGACTGGTTATTTTCCTTTCTACAAATAGCATTGAGATTTTGAGGAGTAGTATTCAACAGTTTGGCGTAATGCGCAACTTCATTTGTCAATTTTTTCTCTTGAACAAGAAGATCTTTAAATTTTCGAAAAAGATTCTCTTTGTGGCTACTTATTGAATTTTTAGGTTTTTCGGATTGAAGCAATTTAGCCAATAAAGCTTTTAATAAACCTTCTATAATTGCGTTGCTCTCACCTTTACTTTCTTGATATTCTTTGTTTAAAAGTTGGAATAATTGTTCAACTGTACTTTTATCATTTGGAAACAAGCAAGGATAGGAACTTATTTTGGAAAGTAATTGCTTTATTTCTTTGTCTAAACTCTCATCAATAAACGATTTTTTAATGATGATTACAAAACCAGATGGTTCTGTTTCAATATCCCAAAAATGAATCTGTTCTTTACGTACAATGAAAACGACAGGAGGTATTATGGGAAATTCCTGTGTATCAATAACGTGCACTCCTTTTCCTTTTGAGAGATACACAATTTCAAAATAGCTATTGTGTTTGTGAGGTGACGTTTTGCGGGTGTATTTTCTGAACGGAGAAACTTTAATATTATCAACCGCTTTGGTTTTATCTTTTATTTTTAGTTCAGAATTCATTTTTCTTTAGTACATGGTTAATTAGAGTGATGGTAAAATTCAGTTTATTTTTTAGTTTTGCTTTTGCAATTACAGAAGTAAATTATAAAAAAAACATTGCTATCGTTGGATAAGTGTAGTGTAGTTACATTTTAATTGGAGTAAAAGGGTTTAAATTTTACTAAAAGCATTTTTGTCAAATAGCCATAAATAACTCCTAAAAACATTGCAACAATTACATCACTTGGATAATGAACTCCATTATAAATTCGGCTGTATACCACTAAAATAGCCCAAAATATTAATATAATTTTTAGCCAGTTGTATTTCTTTGGTAAAAGTAAAATTAAAAAAGTAGCTAATCCAAAAGCATTGGCTGAATGTGATGATATGAAACCAAATTGTCCACCAGGTCCAGCTTCACTTAAATGAATTAGGTTTTGCAGTGCTGGTTCGTGGGAAGGTCTTAACCTTTTGACTGCGTTTTTTATAAGATGTGATGCAGTTTGGTCACACAAAGCAATTAAAAAAGTAATAGTTATAAAAACATAAACACTCTGTTTTCTATATTCTCTAATGATAAGAAATGATATTAAGATATAAAAAGGTATCCAAAACAATTTATCGCTTGCCCAGTACATAATTGTGTCAAAAAAGGAGTTGTGTATTCCGTTTAAATAGAGGAATAATTCTGTGTCAATTTTATTTATTTCGTTCATCGTATTTCATTTCATTTAATTCCAAAACCGTTTGATTTCCAATTTTTATTTTCTCCTACAAACTAAATTTTTGCGTAATAAATTCGTGTGTTAATCATAAATTCTCCAAATTTAGGATACGTATGCTTCGGAAAAATTGATTTCTAAACGACCAATTCTAATTTGTAAAATTTTAGTTTTGTCTGGTCGTTGACTACAAGAAACTAGAATAAAAAGTAAAAGGATTAATGGAATATGTTTTTTCATTTTAAGATAAAATTTATCATTTGTTGCGTTAGGTTATTGAATTCTCCCGATTCTCAAGCTGTCGCACAACGTCAGTCTGTGAAAAAACTAAAATCAGCCTCTTGAGAATCTCATATTTGAGTTTTTTCTTTGGTAACCCTCCGAATAGTTTCTAAATTTGAAGTAGTTTTTTCACAGCCTTACGTTCTCGCACTACAAGCAGTTTGGGATTAAGGAATCCTAATTTTTTGGATAATCACAAATTTATCTGATACAAGATCATTTAAAAAAGCTGAATACACAAATTGCTTGTAGCGTGTGTTGGCATATAACCCTTTTGGTTAGCTTAATTGTCGTCTAAAACTACAAAAAATAAAATTCTGTTTTGTTTCAAAAGGAGTTATATGGTCTTCGGTTACACATTTTATTTTTTCAAATCCATTCTCCATTTCGGCGGTTAATGTTTCTTCACTATATTGTTTTATGTCTAAACCGCTACATTTTTTCGGTCCGTTTTCAGAAAATGTTCCAACAGTTAAATATCCTGAAACTGATTTTCTTGCAGTTTCCATATATTTTTGAATTTGCTCTTCACTCGTCAAGAAATGAAAAGTTGCTCTGTCGTGCCAAACTTCAAAAGTTTCATTTGGTTCAAATTCTGTTATATCGCTTACAACCCAATTTACTTTTTCTGCATTTACTCCTAATCTTACTTTCGCTTTCTCAATTGCTTTTGCGGAAATATCTAAAACAGTTATATTCTCAAAACCTTCTTCGATTAGAAAATCTACGAGTTTACTATCTCCGCCACCAATATCAATAATTTTTGATTTTTTTGTTAAATCAAACGATTTTATAAAATCTAATGAAGTTTTCGGAACTTCTTGAGTCCAACTTACTTCGTTTGAATTTTTTGTTTCGTAAACTGTTTCCCAATGATTTTTTCTGTTTTCTTCCATTATTCTTATTTTCTTTCGCTACGGTTCTTTTAGGGTTTTTGCCAACTTGTTTACACTGCTCACAAAATGTCATTGATACAACTAAAGCAGTGTGGCTTTCCACCAAATTTACAAGGGGGGCTTATTTTAGTTGTAAATATAATATAATGTTTTATAAATTATCAAAAAGAGTTTTGCGTGGGGGAAAGATGGTCGCTCCAAATTGCAAACTGATATATATTCGTATTTATACATTGCTTTTGGGCTTATCCTTTTGCACCAAATGCTGTAAGTCGGGGTTATTCTTTATGCGCTCCAGTTCGGCTTCGATAACCAGTACAATATCCGTTTTTATCTGCCTGTAATTGCCTTCGATTGCCTGCTTCATATTGTCTTTCCCGTTTTTGTCAATAAAAGATAAGATTTCCGGTATTTTTTGATATACTTTAGTTTCGGAAGCAACCTTTTCATTGTCCACGACAATTTCAGCATGGAAGATTTTCTGCTCGATCCTTTCATCAAAATTGTCCGATACAGCACCAACAAAAAAACCTTGTGTCAAGGTGGATATTTTGGAAGCCGGTATGAGACTGTCTAATTGGGTAGATATCGAAGTCGATGTGTCGTTGCGGTTGATGCTCATACTCTGCCTTTTCTGTAATACTTTCCCGAATCGCTCCGAAAGGCTTTTTGCCGTTTCGCCAACAACCTGGCCACTAAAAATATTACCTACTGTATTTTGAATAACCTTGCTTTCCTTGTCGCCATAATCCCTTGTTAATTGCGAGAAATCCTGAAAGCCCAAACAAACCGCTACTTTATTACTACGGGCAGTTGCGATAAGATTATCCAATCCTCGAAAATATATTGTTGGCAATTCGTCTATAATAACAGAACTTTTTAATTGTCCTTTTTTGTTAATGAGCTTTACAATTCTTGAATTGTACAAACCTAATGCTGCAGAGTAAATGTTTTGGCGGTCGGGATTGTTACCTACACAAAGTATTTTGGGTTCTTTAGGGTTGTTGATGTCTAATGAAAAATCGTCGCCTGTCATTACCCAATACAATTGTGGACTAATCATTCTTGATAAAGGAATTTTAGCCGATGCAATCTGTCCTTGTAACTGGTCTTGGGCTCCGCCTTGCCACGCATCCATAAAGGGTGAAAGATAATTTTCCAAATCAGGATATGAAGTAAGGATAGTAAATACGTCCGAATACTTTTTGTTCAGTAATTCAATGGCGTGTGGGAAAGTACAGTACTTACCATCCTCGTAGATTTTCAGATACCAAATAATGGCAGCAAACAGGATAATTGGGCTTTCCACGAAAAAATCGCCCTGCTTCTGTATCCAGCTACGGTTGAGGTTCAGCATTATGGTATAAGCTGCTTCGTAAGCGTCGGAAATGTCCGTCATAAAGTCGGGATTGAGTGGATTGCAACGATGACTCTTACGTGGATCGTCAAAGTTGATGACATAGAATTTGGGTTGTACTTTATACTTATCCCGATGCTTTAATAAATGGTTATAAGCAATGGTAGAAAGATCGTCAAACTTGAAATCGTAGATGTACATACTGAAACCTTTCTCAATTTGTTGTTTGATGTAATTATTGATAATCGCATACGATTTTCCTGAACCTGGAGTTCCCAAAACTATCGTTGCCCGAAAAGGATTGACTATATTAATCCAGCCGTTGTTCCATTTGCCTTTGTAATAAAATTTTGTGGGAAGATTGACAGAATATTCGTTTTCCATCAGTTTGGTTTCCTGTTGGAAACTCTCGTTTTCATTATTGAAAACATCGTCCATCAGATTAGTACGGAGCAATCGGCTCATCCAAACTCCGGCTACCATTAAAGCGATATAACCTAAACTTGTGGTAAGGATATAAAGGATTGTGGCCGTAATTATTGATAGCTTTAATAAAGGTGTGTTCAGAAAAAACAGAACAAAGCCAATCGCCAAAGCAATATAAATTTTAGTCCAGGTTATCTTCTCGTCTTTAACCCCCTTTGTACCCAAACAGCTTAGTGCCAATAATACCAGAGCAAACACTTTGGTATATAAAGTATGCGAAAACAATCCCGCGGTACGCTGAAAATTGCCTAATATTTTGTTGATTAGCTCTAAAGTCCATCCGCGATCTATAAAGTAACCGTAGCAAAACCAATAAAGGTGCATCAATACCAATAGGATACTTACTGCCCGCATAAAAGCCATAATTTTGGCTAATCCTCTTAAATCATCTTCTCCCTGCATTATTTTAATTTTTAATGTTCGGGCGTGAATTTAAAAGCTGTACAGGTTGACTATAAGAATGTGGAAGTCAATGGCGTTGCGGGGCAGTGTTTGGCTGATTTCTATTTCTGACCTCTTTGGCGATTTCTTTTCTTCTTCATTCTGTTGGCAAAATCCTGTTCCTGGGAATCTTCGCCCTGTGCTTCAGGGAGCAAACCGCCTAGTGCTTCAATCAAACCGTCTTCGTGTTTTTCAGCGGTATTCAGGAAGTCGAATAAATAATGAGGTTCCTCTTTAGGAAGATCTGCATCTTTTGATTTTGTCATTTTTGACTGCACTTCCACAGGCTCTATAATTTCCGGTTTGATATTATTATTCCAGTAATCATTAAAGGTATTGGCAGAAAGCTCTTTTCCCAATCGTGAACCGTTCCATACTGTTTTAGAATTATGGTCTATAAAGGTGATTCCGTAAATACGTCCTGTGTCATTTCTGCGTACTACTACGTTAATTCCCTGTTCGCCTAACTGTTTTTTAAAAGCCAGCTCATCACTTGTTGATTGTAAAGCAATGGTAACTGCAGCTTTAATGGTTGGCTTTGCCGGATGGTCTTTTAAAGTCTCTTTGCATTTCGCGTAGTTTAATTCCAAAGTCGGTAGTCCAGCATTCTTTCCGAATAAAGAAGCCTTGAACGGATGTCCGGCTCTTTCGCCTTTTGCATTTAAAGGGATATATAATAAACCCTGCTGCATTTTTCCCTTCAACTCGCCCTGCACTTTTTCGGTGGTAACATTAAAAAGAGAAAGCAAAGCATTATATTCTCCCAAAGTTTGGTACTTATAATAATTCGGCAGGTGACGCACTACTGAGGCTATCTGACTTTTGACATCACCTGAGCGATAATCTACCGGACGGAAAACCTTGTCGTTCTGTCTATACTCTTTATCCGTTGCGGGTATCAATCCATGTTTTTTTTCCAGTTCACGACACACATTCATAGAGCGCATTTTCTCAAAACTGTCTGGAATCTTTTTGCCCTGCTCGTCCACGCAAACCGATACAATGTGAATATGGCTACGGTCAATATCGGTATGCTTGAACACCACAAAAGGCTGCTGGCCATAACCCATTTCCCTCATATATTCTTCCGCCATTTCCCTGTACCTGTCATCACTTACTTTATCTTTCGGGTCAGGATTGAGCGAAATATGCAAAGTATGTTTCTCGGTATTGCGATTGGCTATTAGATAAGGGGCAAAAGATTGAGCTAATTGCGCAACGGAATAATGACCGCTTGCGGTTTCAATCATCTTATTGCCAAACAAAATCTGCCCGCTTTCATTCTCTACTTTTAGCTGATTGTATGCCAATGCCCCGTATAAATTTCCGCTTCTTCCGATTTTTGCTATCATTTCTAAGGATTTTTTTTCACATATTTTGTTTCAAATTCTTCGGTTATCTGAATGATTTTTTGGCATAATAGCGCCATCTCAGCAGTCTGTTTTTCCAATTTATAGAGAAAAGCTGCCGCCTTTTTCTCGGAAAAATGACGGTACAACAGCTTTACAATCTGGTTATAATTTACACCTACCGAGCGAAACTGGCTGTGAAATGAAGTCAATCGCATATAAAAATCAACTGTCCCTTTGTCAATTTTAACCGATTTCATCTCCTTGCTGAAAAGCAGCGAAATGATAAATTTTGCTTTATTGGGCATTCCCGATGTTTCAAAAAGCAATAAAAGTTTGGCATTTTCTTCATCCGTCAGTCGAAATACGTGGCGGTGGATGCTTGGGTCGTCTTTTGGCGAACGCCCACCCTTATTGCGTTTGTTGTTATTGTTTTCGTCCATAACCTGTCCATTTTAATCCTTACACAAAACCCTGACTTCGGAAGGTGTTTTTCAGCTCCCGGAAGGGCAAGTTGTTTTGAGGCACGAACTCGGTTTCGAGTGCCTCAAAACACAACTTGCCGTGTTCCGTTGAACACAAAAATCCGCCCTTCGGGACGGATTAAGTGTAACAGGGAAATACGGCTCGATGCCGTTCTGTTTAGTTTCCATTCTGTCAAGATGCTTCGCATAAATATGTTAATAAAAATCATTTTACAAAGTAAAGATCTGTCTGTAAGAATATTGTAATGTAATCACTAGACAAACTCTGCCTTTGATTGCCAAACACTACCACACAACAATAAGGAGCTAATTCAATCGCTTTATTTGCTTTATGGTTTTAATGCAGGTTATAAAAAATGTGTACAGGTAAATAAGAAAGGAGTATTTGGATACAGATATTTTGGAATAAAAGCATAAGGTTTTAAAAGCGTAGAACTTTAAAAATGTAAAAGCATAAAAGTGGTAAAGCAATTTACCGATTACAACGTTTACCATTTGCTAAAAATTATTACTCACCAAGCTGTAATGAAAGCAAACAACAATCAAGGAAATTTTCAAAAAGGGAATACAGGCATATGGAAAATAGGTACTATTCAAATACACCAATATTTAAACCTACCAACCAAATAAAATGTGTAACAATAAATATTTAAAAAATGGAAACAAAAATGAAAACCTTAAAAATCAGTTTTTCAACGCCTAAGGGCGGTGTTGGAAAATCTACTATGACTGCACTACTTTCAAGTGTATTGCATTATCGTTTAGGATTTAATGTACTTGTAATGGATTGTGATTTTCCGCAACACAGTTTAGCCAATATGAGAGAAAGAGATTTGAAAACGATTATGCAGAATGACTACCATAAAAGAGCTGCAATGAAGTTGTATCAAAGTATCAATAAAAAGGCATATCCGATTATCAGTTGTAAAGCGGAGGATGCCTTATCAAAGGCTTTGGAATACATAAATGAATCTGCAATAGAGCCTGATATAATTTTTTTTGACCTTCCTGGTACAGCCAATACAAAAGGTGTGCTTACTACCTTAAGAAGAATGGATTTTATTTTTTCTCCAATCAGTGCTGATCGTCTAGTTATGGAAAGTACATTGAGCTTTACTAAAGCATTCCTTGGTTTACCCGAAACAGATGAGAGTAATAAGGATCAAAAAATGTGGATGTTTTGGAACCAGGTAGATGGTCGAGAAAAGACAGGAATATACGAGGCTTATCAAAGTGTTATTAACGAGCTTGATTTATCTGTAATGACCTCAAAAATAATGGATAGTAAACGTTTTAGGAAAGAAACGGATGATACACTCAACAGTGTATTTCGGTCAAGTTTGCTACCTGCCGAACCACAGCTTATGAAAGCAACTAGAATAGATTTGTTTGTCGAGGAGTTTTTAAAAATTGTTAATCTCTAAAACACTTAAGGATGTCCATAGATAAAAGAAGAAAAGACTTTGATAAACCTGCTGTTGATGAGGAGTTAATCATGAACATCATGAGTGGTAATAAGTCTTCTACTGTACCCGAAGCTAATCAGCAAAAAGAAATACTAAAGGAACCAAAACCAAAAGAAAAAGTCCGCACTGCTTCTTCAAAGAAGGTGGATTATGAGGAGATATTTATGGTCAATAGGTTTCCTTCAGGTCGTAATGGAAAGGTTGTTTACATACGTCCCGAATATCACGAAAGGTTAATCCGCATTGTGCAATTAACGAGGGAAGAAAAGACAACACTGTACTCCTATATTGACAACATCCTTGAACATCACTTTAAGGAGTTTGGGGATGATATTACTGATTATTTCAACGAACGTTTTAAACCCATTTTATAAGCTATGGAAAATGTAATTGTGATATGTCTGCTGATAGTCATTGTCCTGCTTTTGCAGGACAAGATTGTCATTAAGAAAAGGTCGGAGCAACAGCAGCCGAAACAGGAAAAAGTTAACCCAAACCTGCCGGATATTATGGGTCAGCCCAAGCCTGTAAGAAGCCTTTCAATTCCAAACAATGCCACTGAGAGCCAAATTGAGGAAACAGAGATAAATCCCTATAATTTAGACATTGAATACGACAAAAATGAAAACGTAAGTATTCAAATTCCGCAGGAAGAGCTGGACGAAGTTTTCAGTAATATGCCTGATTTTGAACAGGAAGAAGAAGAATGGAACAGGTACGGAATATCCGCAGGTGATGACAGTCTTGCCCAGGGGGTTACCTATGATGAACTAAGCTCCGTAGGGGAGTTACTCCAGAAAGAAAAATTGGAGCAGGCCCAAAAAGAAACGGCAATTGCAATAGTTCAAAAAATACAGGGTACTGAATTATTCAGCCTGCTGGAAAATTCTATAGAGGGTGCTTCAAGAAAAATAGCCATGCTGTTGGACAGCAGTCTCTCTGAACCTGATTCCGGTTCTTCCACTTTGCGGAAAAATGATTTGGGTGATTTTGATATTGGGGAGTTTGTTTGAAAGGGCAATACTCCCCTTTATTGTTTAATAAAAAACACAGAATATCATGGAAAGAGAGCTGCCAGTCATAAATATTGAAGGTACCGACTTTATTGTAGATGTATCCAAATTTGAACTCAGGGAAAAGGCTGACCCGACAAATATCATTGCATTTGAAAATATGCGTGATGTCGGAGATGGTTATACTTTTGACTACAGCCTGAAAAATAAAAATCTTCCATCTATGTTTGACCGTGAATGTATAACAGTTAAGATTTCTGAATTTGTGGCACTTGATCCGCAAGGAATGGCTGCCCGATATAATTATGCACCAGAAGAGGTAAAGGGTAAATCTGATTTTGAGCTAATGGTAGATCAAAAAACTTTTGATATGCGTGTAAACAAAGGAATATTGCCAACGGTAGATATTGCAGGACATACATTCTACGTTGATATCCGAATGGATATGCTCCGACCAAAAGATGATTTCCTTTCTAAAGGTATTGTGCTCTCGGATATCGAAAACTACTACGATGAAGACAAAAGAACCTATACCATACCTTATAATCCTAACACCCACGAATTCCATGAGCCCGACTATCAGAATATCAAGGAGCTTCCCAAAGATTTAATAGCTGTGCAGTTTCCCTCTGAAAGATTGCTTGACAGAATTGGATGGAACAGGCAACACGGATTTGAACTTACGCAAGGACTTGCAAAGCACGGTTTGAAATTAAAGTTTAGGGCGAAGCTTATTCCATGGAAAAAAACCTTTCTTCCTGATTTGATTGAAAGCAACCTCAAAACCGAAAAGAACCACCAAAAAGCCAACGAAAAACAGCTGCTTGCACAACCGGATATAAGCAAACCTAAAGGACGAAAAATGTAAGTCGGAACTCCGAGAACAGAACGCCAGACTGTAAAAAAGTCTGGCGTTTTTTTATGCTTAAACATCTACAATAATGCCAAAGTTAGCCAAGTAATTCCACTGACTGCCATATTGTTATGACGCCTTGATTTCCATAACATCTTTGTACTGAACGCCCGCAAAGTGTGGGAAATCAGAAACAATTAAAGTTTTTAATCATGGAAAAACAAACAAAAAAAATCCTGTTGGCAGCAGTGGCAATGCTGACAGGTTTAGGTGCGCTGGCACAGGGAAATGGTACGGCGGGTATCAATGAAGCCACGCAGATGGTAACCTCGTATTTCGATCCCGCCACGCAGCTTATTTATGCCATCGGAGCAGTGGTAGGCCTTATCGGAGGTGTTAAGGTATATAACAAATTCAGCAGCGGCGATCCCGATACAAGCAAAACCGCAGCAAGTTGGTTCGGTGCCTGTATCTTCCTAATAGTAGCTGCAACCATCCTGCGCTCATTCTTCCTTTAATCCCACAGTCTTATGAGTAATTATAACATCAACAAGGGCATTGGGAGAACCGTAGAGTTTAAGGGGCTGAAAGCACAATACCTTTTCATTTTTGCCGGCGGACTGCTCGGAACTCTTATGCTGGTCATGATACTATACATGGCGGGAGTTAACTCCTTCATCTGCCTGTTTCTTGGAGCCGGCGGTGCTTCTCTTATTGTATGGCAGACTTTCTCCCTGAATAAAAAATACGGTGAGCACGGACTCATGAAAGTGGGTGCAAAGAAAAGGCATCCCCGCTACATCATCTGCCGGAAGCCTGTACACTGCTATCTGAGGTTTACCCCTAAATCCAATGCCGTATGAGAAATTCAGCAAAGACCACAACATTGGAAAGCAGGTTTCCATTACTGGCGGTAGAGAATAACTGCATCCTGTCAAAGGACGCGGACATTACCGCCTGCTTTGAAGTGCGTTTACCGGAACTTTTTACAGTTGCATCTGCGGAATATGAAGCTATTCATTCTGCCTGGCACAAGGCTATCAAGACTTTGCCTGATTTTACGGTAATCCACAAACAAGATTGGTATATCAAGGAAAACTATGCCCCTGATTTGGCAAAGGATGACCAGAGCTTTCTGGCTAAATCCTACCAGCGTCATTTTAATGAGCGTCCATTCCTGAACCATTACTGCTACCTGTTCCTGACCAAGACGAGCAAGGAGCGTATGCGCATGCAGAGCAATTTCTCTTCGCTATGCAAAGGTTCGCTTATACCAAAGGAAATCAGGGACAAGGAAGCGATTCATCGTTTTATGGAAGCCGTCGCACAGTTTGAGCGTATCATTAACGACAGCGGACTTATCAAGCTGAACCGCCTGAGTGAAGAAGACATTGTGGGTACAGATGAAAAGCAGGGACTGCTGGAGCAATACCTGACGCTTTCGAGGGAAGCCGCGACACCGATGCAGGATATCGTACTGGGCGCTGAAGAGGTCCGTATCGGAAACAAAAGGCTGTGCCTGCATACTTTGTCCGATACTGATGACCTGCCCGGAACCGTCTCGGCAGATACCCGTTATGAAAAACTTTCTACAGACCGAAGCGACTGCAGGCTGTCATTTGCTGCACCCGTTGGACTGCTTCTGAGCTGCAATCATATTTACAACCAATACCTGTTTTTGGATAACAGCGAAGAGAGCCTTCAGAAGTTTGAAAAATCAGCGAGAAATATGCACTCTTTGGCTCGTTACAGCCGTGCCAACCAGATCAACAAAGAGTGGATAGAAAAATACCTGAACGAAGCACATTCATTCGGTCTTTCTTCCATCAGGGCACACTTCAACATTATGGCATGGTCGGATGATCCGGCGGAACTCAAACAGCTAAAAAATGATAGCGGGAGTGCACTGGCGCTAATGGAATGCAAGCCGCGGCACAATACCACCGATGTGGCCACGCTGTATTGGGCTGGAATGCCTGGAAATGCAGGTGATTTTCCAAGCGAGGAAAGCTTTTATACCTTCATTGAACCTGCCTTGTGCTTCTTCACGGAAGAAACGAATTACCACAATTCGCCTTCACCGTTCGGTATCAAAATGGCAGACAGGCTCACAGGAAAGCCCATCCATCTGGATATTTCTGATTTGCCGATGAAGCGCGGGATTATCACCAACCGGAACAAATTTATTTTGGGTCCGTCGGGAAGCGGTAAATCTTTTTTCACTAACCATATGGTAAGGCAATATTACGAGCAGGGCGCACACGTGTTGCTGGTCGATACAGGTAATTCCTATCAGGGATTATGTGAGCTAATAAAAGGCAAAACCAAAGGAGAAGACGGGGTGTATTTTACCTATACAGAGGACAATCCAATTGCCTTTAACCCTTTCTACACAGATGATGGCGTATTTGACATTGAAAAAAGGGAAAGTGTCAAAACGCTCATTCTTACCCTTTGGAAACGGGATGACGAGCCGCCAACCCGTTCTGAAGAAGTAGCATTGTCCAATGCGGTGAGCGGTTACATAGAACGTATCAAGTGCGATGATGTATATCCGTCTTTCAATGGTTTTTATGAATATGTTCAGGGTGATTACCGCCAGGTACTTCAGGAAAAACAGGTTAGGGAAAAAGATTTTGATATTGCCAATTTCCTCAATGTCCTGGAACCTTATTACAAAGGCGGAGAGTATGATTACCTGCTCAATTCCGATAAGCAGTTAGACCTGCTTTCCAAGCGATTCATCGTTTTTGAGATTGATGCCATTAAAGACCACAAAATTCTTTTTCCCATCGTGACCATCATAATTATGGAGGTCTTTATAAATAAGATGAGAAGGCTCAAAGGTATCCGCAAGCTCATCCTCATTGAAGAGGCCTGGAAAGCCATTGCCAAGGAAGGAATGGCGGAATACATCAAGTATTTGTTTAAGACTGTGAGAAAGTTCTTTGGAGAGGCAATAGTAGTAACGCAGGAAGTGGATGATATCATCCAGTCTCCTATTGTAAAAGAAAGTATTATCAATAACTCCGACTGTAAAATCCTGTTGGACCAGCGCAAGTACATGAACAAGTTCGATGACATTCAGGCGATGCTCGGTCTAACCGATAAGGAAAAGGCACAGGTACTTTCTATCAATATGAATAATGATGCTTCGCGCCTTTACAAGGAAGTATGGATAGGCCTCGGTGGTACGGATTCAGCAGTATATGCTACAGAAGTGAGCCTTGAGGAGTACCTCGCCTATACCACTGAAGAAACAGAAAAAATGGAAGTGATGCAGCTCGCATCAGAATTGGACGGCAATGTGGAACTCGCCATTAAGCATATTGCTATGCAGAGGCGCGAGAAAGCAAATCAGTAATAATAATTAACTATTTAAATTTAAGAAAAATGAAAAAACAAATGTTCATGGTGTATGCAGCAATTATGCTTGCCGCAGCGCCCTCAGTAAAAGCCCAGTGGGTGGTTACAGATCCTACGAACCTGGCTTCGGGTATCCTCAACAGCGCTAATGAAATCGTACAGACTTCATCTACGGTATCCAATGTTGTTAAAAATTTCAAGGAGGTGGAGAAAGTGTACAATCAGGGAAAAGAGTATTACGACAAACTCAAAGCCGTAAGCAACCTTGTGAAAGATGCCCGTAAAGTGCAGCAGACCGTGCTTTTGGTTGGGGACGTATCAGAGATGTATGTTACCAATTTCGGTAAAATGATGAACGATCCCAATTTTACACCGCAGGAACTTGCGGCTATTGGAAACGGTTATTCAGCATTGCTCAATGAGAGTACCGAACTTCTGAAGGAACTCAAGCAGATAGTTACCGCATCGAATCTCTCTCTAAATGACAAAGAGCGCATGGACGTTATCGACCGCGTTTATAAAGAAGTCAAAGAGTATCACAGTCTTGTCCGCTACTATACCAGCAAGAATATTTCTGTCAGCTACCTGAGAGCAAAAAAGAAAAATGACGCTAAGCGTGTACTTGAACTCTATGGGACTTCCAACCAAAAATACTGGTAAAGGATGGAATGGAATAATCTTCACGAAGTCCTGCGTTCGCTTTACGATGACATGATGCCGCTTGCAGGTGATATGGCAGCGGTAGCTAAAGGTCTGGCCGGACTGGGCGCGCTGTTCTATGTAGCATTAAAGGTCTGGCAGGCGTTAAGCCGTGCCGAACCTATCGATATGTTCCCGCTCCTGCGGCCTTTTGCCTTGGGATTATGTATCATGTTTTTTCCCACGATCGTCCTTGGAACCGTTAATGCGGTGCTAAGTCCTATAGTTACAGGAACGCATGCTATACTCGAAGACCAGGTGCTGGACCTGAACAAACTACAGCAGCAGAAAGACCAATTGGAATACGAAGCAATGGTACGAAATCCTGAAACTGCCTATATGGTTTCGGATGAAGAGTTCGACAAGAAGCTGGATGAACTCGGCTGGTCGCCTTCAGACATTGGGACAATGGCAGGAATGTACATGGATCGTCAGGAGTATAAGATTGAGAAAGCCATGAAAGAATGGTTCCGTAATCTTTTGGAAGTACTGTTTCAGGCGGCGGCATTGGTGATCGATACCATCAGGACATTTTTTCTTATCGTCCTGTCTATACTTGGCCCGATTGCCTTCGCTATTTCCGTCTGGGACGGTTTTCAGTCTACGCTTAACCAGTGGTTCACACGATATATAAGTGTCTACCTCTGGCTTCCTGTAGCGGACCTCTTTAGCTCGATGCTTGCGAGGATTCAATCCCTGATACTGGAACGTGACATTGAAATGCTGTCTGATCCGACATTTATTCCCGACACTTCAAATACCGTGTATATCATATTTATGATTATAGGAATTGTGGGTTACTTCACTATTCCAACAGTAACAGGCTGGATTATCCAGGCCGGCGGAGCTGGGAACTTTACACGCAATGTCAACCAGACAGCGATGAAAGCAGGAAATGTTACCGGAGCGGGAGCCGGTTCAGCAGCAGGAAATATTGGCGGCAGGCTGATGAGCAAATAAAACAACTAATTATTTAAGAAAATGGAATTTAAAACGCTAAGAAATATCGAAAATAGTTTCAGGCAGATAAGATTGTATGCTATTGTGTTTGCCATGCTCTGCACAGCCATTGCAGGATATGCCGTATGGAGATCTTACAGTTTCGCTGAACAGCAGAGACAAAAAATATATGTGCTGGACAATGGCAAATCACTCATGCTGGCACTCGCTCAGGACGCGTCTATAAACCGTCCCGTGGAAGCACGGGAACACGTAAGGCGCTTCCATGAACTGTTCTTTACGCTAGCTCCGGATAAAAATGCTATTGAGAGCAACATGAAAAGGGCATTTAATCTTGCCGATAAAAGTGCCTTTGATTATTACAAAGACCTCTCGGAAAAAGGATATTACAACCGTATCATATCGGGCAATGTACAGCAGCGTATCGAAATTGACAGCGTAGCCTGCAATTTTGAGAATTATCCGTATGCCGTGCGCACCTATGCCAAACAGTTTATCATCCGTTCGAGCAATGTGACAAAACGTAACCTTGTGACCTCCTGTTTTCTGGTTAACTCCGTCCGCTCGGACAATAACCCGCAGGGCTTTAATATCGAGAAATTTTCCGTGGTGGAAAATAAGGACATAGAAGTCATTGAACGTTAAAAATTAAGGAAAATGAAACTTTTACTTCATTTAGACGCATTGGTAAAAACCCTGACCGATAAGGGATATGACGGTTCTTTCCACACTGAGGGCTGTTGCCCAGGCAAACTAAAGGATAGCATTAGCGGGTTTTTACAGACTTGGGAAAATGGTAATGATGCTCCGAGATTAGCAAATTACTTGCATTTATCCACCTACCTCGAATGGAATGGCGAAGACAGGCCAAAGGTTGAGTGCAATATGCGGGTAAGATACGAGAACGGGAAATTCGATTTAGGGGATACAGAAATGTATATAAAAAGAACAGACCGCTACGGGCAATTAATGAAGGAATCTAAACAGACAAACCTTACAGCAAGTTCGCTTCCGACGATAAAGGAGGCTATTGCCCAAGTGTCAGAAAAACCCAATGAAGAGATTGCTCCGCGAAAAAGAGGGTTTAGAATGCGATAACCCATAATCTTTAAAGTATGAAAACAATAAGAATAAATATAGACAAGTGGTTTGACAAGCAGGATAAAATCTGGCGGGCCTTATCGTTAGACAGACAGCGAAGATATACGCTATGCCTTTTTTTAGTGTACCTGCTGCTTACCGTCGTGGTTATTTTAAAAGTGTGCTACGACATGGCAAAATCTGATAACAGGATGGTCATCGAGCATATTGACAACCCTGTCCGTAAAAAAGAAAGTCCTGCCTCCCAACTGGACACATTATCAACAAAATTAAAAGAAAAGATTTATGAAAGAAAATGAAAAAAGGGTCAGCGTTCTGGTTGAAGAAGCTGACCAATCCAGAGCATCCAATCTGCCCGATGATAAAAAGAGCAGCAAAGAACAGCTTAAAAAACCGGTAATATTCATACTTATGGGAATCGTTTTTCTCGGATGTATGTACCTGATATTTAAACCGTCTTCAGACAAGAAGGAAATCGAGAATATCGGGCTGAACGATGCCGTCCCGCAGGCCAGCGAAGCCGGCATGCAGGCCGACAAACAGAAAGCATATGAGCAGGAAATGCTGGAGCAGAAAGATCAGGAAAAACGTAATGCCTTGACCACGCTTTCCGATTACTGGAATGAGGACAGTTCATCTAAAGACAATCAGGATACACTCGCTGAGCAGGAAGATCAAAGCATGGGTTACGGTAATAATCCGGGAAGATCATCTAATCCGGCATTAAACAGTTACCGCAATTCTCAAAGTGCGCTTGGCTCCTTTTATAAGGATGACAATAATGAAACGCAAGAACTCCGCAGACAGCTTGATGAGCTGAAAGAAAAGCTGGCTGATAAAGACGTTCCCAAAAGCGTGACTGTAGATGACCAGCTGGCACTCATGGAAAAGTCCTATCAGATGGCTGCAAAATATCTTCCGACAGGTACAAATAATGGTGAAGCTTCCCCCAACAAAGGCAGTACAGCTTCTGCCAGTACGCAGAAAGAGTATTTTGTGGCATTTGCCCCTGCAGGAAAAAAAGCCGTTTCGGCTTTGTACAGAGAGCCTTCAGATAGTACTTTTTTAGCGGATTGGAGCGCAAATAAAAACAGGAATTTTTATACTCCGGGATCTGTACAGCAGATTGCACAACCCAAAAACAGTGTGAAAGCCTGCATACAGGAAACGCAGACCATTATTGGTGAAAGCGGCGTGCGCCTGCGTTTATTGGAACCTGCCCAAACACCTAACCGCACCATCCCGCAGGGAACGCTCTTAACGGCAATCGCTAAATTTCAGGGAGGTCGTTTACAGATGAAAATTACTTCCATAGAACTCGATGGTAATATTATCCCGGTAGACATAACCATTTATGACCTTGACGGTCAGCAGGGTTTGTACGTCCCGTATTCTCCTGAAATGAATGCCCTTACTGAGATGGCCGGTAATATGAGCCAGACTTCAGGAACGAGCCTGATGCTGACCCAATCAGCAGGACAGCAGGTTGCGGCAGATTTGAGCAGAGGTGTTGTACAGGGCATTTCAGGCTATTTCTCCAAAAAAGTAAAAACGCCAAAAGTTACCCTGAAAGCTGGCTATCAGGTATTTCTTGTCTCTAAAAAATAATAATAAACTAAAATAAATTAACAATGAAAAATTATTTAAAAACCTTTTGGGCAGCTGCCCTTATGATCGGCTTTTCCGCCGCCTCTTTTGCGCAGGAAACTGCAAAAACTTCGCTTGCCCTGGGCAGGATAGAATCGTACGAAATGCAGGTTACTTACGACAAGACTTCTCATCTGATTTTCCCAAGCGCAATACGTTACGTGGATCTGGGAAGTGAGTACATAATTGCAGGAAAAGCAGAAGACGCAGAAAATGTGCTTCGCGTAAAAGCCTCGGTAAAGGACTTTGAGCCTGAAACTAATTTTTCGGTGATTACCGACGACGGCCGTTTTTACAGCTTCAACGCCTATTATAGTGCCTGCCCATCTACATTGAGTTACAACCTTCTGGCAATGCAAAAGGCGGTGGATAGATCCGCCGGACAAGATGTACTATTTGAAGAGCTGGGGAACAACTCGCCATCCCTGGCAGGTTTGATACTGGAAACGATCTATAAAAAGGATAAACGTTTTGTAAAACATATTGGGGCAAAAAGTTTCGGTATTCAGTTTATTCTCAAAGGAATTTACATCCATAACGGTAAATACTATTTCCATACCGAACTGGATAATCGCACGAATGTTCCCTTCCAGATTGAATTTATGAATTTCAAGGTGGTAGATAAGAAAATAGCCAAACGCACCGTGATACAGGAAAGACCGATGATACCGCTTCGCAATTACAAGCCACTGAGTGTGATTGGCGGTAACGAAGTCGAACAAAACGTATTCCTTTTGGACCAGTTTACTATTGCCGATGATAAGGTATTGCTGATTGAGATTTTTGAGAAGAACGGCGGAAGGCATCAGACGCTTCAGGTGGAAAATTCGGATTTGATAAAAGCCCGATTAATTAGCGACATGCATCTGAAGTTTTAGTAATCCATTAAGCAATAGAAAATGAAAAAGTATATCTATACAGTAATGCTCGTTTTGATGAGTATCACAATTGCACAGGCACAACGTATGCTGCCTAAACAAAAAGGACTGGAAGTAAATTCAGGTGTATTATCCAATGACAAAATCGGCAATGATTTTTACATTAATGCGGCTATGATCGTAAATGGTAAAAACGGGAATTACCAGCTTTGGGCTTTAGAATATGCACACCAATATTATCAATATAAAGACCTCCGCATTCCGCAGGAGACCTATACCGCAGAAGGCGGCTACAGTTTCTTGCTGCTGGGCGATGCCCGTAAGAACATTACATTCAATGCAGCCATAACAGGTGTAGTTGGGTATGAAAGTATCAATCGAGGCGAAGAGCTTTTATTTGACGGGGCGAAAATAATAAGTGAAGACAATTTCATTTACGGTGCTGGCGGACGGCTGTCTTTTGAAACATACCTGTCCGATCATTTTGTATTAGTCCTGCAAGGGCGTACAAAAGTTTTGTGGGGTACTGACCTGAAACAGCTCCGCCCATCCGCAGGTGTGGGATTAAGATTTAATTTTTAAAACGAAAAACGATGACAGCATTTTTTAATAAGTTGAGAATAGGGTTACTGCCGGTATTGCTGGCAGTCCTGCTAAGTTCTGCTACACTCTTATCCTGTGATAAGGAAGAACTGGAAATACAGCATGAGTTCCCATTTGAGGTAAATGTTATGCCCGTACCCAAGGAAATTGCCATTGGAGATACCGTAGAAATAAGGTTAACAATAGAGCCTACAGGTAATTACACAGGTACGCACTATTTTATTCGCTATTTTCAATTCGACGGACAGGGCACATTACGTTATTACAATGAACCGGCTTACCAGCCAAATGATTTATATTCGATACCAACAGAACAGTTCAGACTGTATTACACTTCAAACTCCACCGTTTCCCAATCTTTTGAAGTGTGGATTTCAGATAACTTTGGGAATGAAAAACAATTGAGTTTTGAATTTAACAGTAGCGATTAAGAGTACAATATTAGTTTAATATAAACAGTACAATTTAGATTTTTTTAAGCACAACCCGGAGATCATCTTCGGGTTGTTTTATTGTCAATTATTAATGGATTCTGTTAAAGAAACATTGGATAACTTCACAAACGTTACTATCTTTGGACAAAATATAGAAAACTCATTTAGTGTTTTTGCTTAGGGCTCGGTAACTGAAAACTGGTAATTTTTAAAGACCGCGAGACAAATAAGTAAGGACGCTCATGCCATTGGCGTGGGCGCTCGCTTATTCGTGGTCGGGTATACCAGTGCCTCAGTTCCGATAAGTGTAGTGGTCTGCGCCATATTTTTTATAGAACGGCGATTACGGCTACTTAACTAAGCAGGAACATATTTTCAGTTATCGACAAGTAATTTATAAAGACCTTTTATTATTACTCTGAAGTATTAATAAAGTCTTTAATCACTACATATAGGACGAAAGTCCTATGGCGACAAATTATGGGTCATTATTTTCTATAATTTGTTCAACATTAAATAAGGAATAATGGAAAAAGAGAATCAGATTACGATTGCCTTAATTGATGACCATGAAGGGCTTAGAATATCCCCTCAAAATTTTTTGGAATATAGTAATTTTAAAGTGGTGCTTCAGGCTGCTAACGGTCAGGAAGCAATCGAGGGTTTGCAGTTGCAGGAAGTACTGCCGGACATTTGTATACTTGATATCAGCATGCCTGTTATGGATGGTCACCAGACAGCCAAGCAGATGGCAGAAAGATACCCCGAGATCAAGATATTGGTTTTCAGCAGTCTTGACAATAAGAAAAGTATAATCGAAATGCTTAGGCTTGGCGTTCGGGGCTACGTACTGAAAGGTTCTGCTCCTGAAAAACTAAAAAAAGCTGTAATCAAGCTGGATCAGGGAGAGTATTATTTCAGCGAGACAATAAGTAAAACTGCCTTAACCTACTTAGCAGGAAACAGCGATTTGGCTTAATTCAGGTGCACGCTACAAATTTAATGTTAGGCACTATATATACTTTGTGACGACACTTAACTACAATCTTACGAATGATGTTAACTAATACACTGATAGACCGTACCAATAGATTTTATATCGAAATGTCCAGAAAGGTACTTTCTGAAAAGGAATATGATATACTCCAGAAACTTTTGATAGATAAAATGACACTTAAGGAGTTGGGTGACAATTACGGGGTCACCGGCGAGAGTGTCCGTAGATTATATGAAAGGACATTTGAAAAAGTGAAGTGTGTAACTGAAATGCTTGACGATATAGACCACTATAAACAGAAATTAGAGCAGTTAAAAGAGGACTTTGAATACGAAACAGGGCGGATTAAAAAAAGAAGAAGTAAAGCTGAAACCGACCTGAATAAATTGCTTTATGATACCCATTTTCCTTTCAGCAAGAGAATGTTCACTATAATCGAGGCTTTAGGGATTACTACCATAGGAGAACTTGCAAATATCCCCCTCAAGGATTTTCAGTGTTTCAGGGGATTTAAAGGGAAGTGTAAAAATGAACTGATCGCTTTTATTGAGTTTGAACACATTGAACATCTTTTCAAGGGTTTTTCTGTTTGGAAAACAGTCCCAGTTAAATAGGATAACAATTATAAAAAGCTGTCCGAAATTGCGGCGTTCTTTTGCTTCTTTTCTTTGGTCGCTTTTACGGAAAGAAAAGAAGTCCTCTAAAATAATAAAAGGGATAATGATATCCCTCGAATAATTCTCGCAGCCTGTTTGATAAAATGGCGCATTGTGCATTTTTATTAAAGTGGCTGCACCGCTTAAACGCAAAAAGACTGTCCCGATCTTTTGGGAGGGAGTGTCTTTTTGCCACCCGATTTTCGGGTCAGGCGACTTTTAGGGGTTGTGACTGAAAGTTTCCAAGATTAAGGAAAAATCCCCTGTACTCGGTCATACCATAGCGGAACAAGCTCCACAACAGCGAACATCCCATTTGTGCCAAGGCAGAATTGATAAATAATTCCTGTTTTTCCAAGGCTTCTGCTAAGGAACAGCTTGGCGTATCGTCCTGCTGTTCTGATTGTCTTAATAATTCGCCAAATTCTTCGGTAACAAACGGCAGGCTTGCCACCGTTTCATACTTTTCAGAGTTGGGTTGCTTAATTTCTCCAATAGTGGATAATATGACCTGTCCTGTATGTTGGCTGTTGCCAAAGTCTAACCAATATTTTGGCGTATCTCTATGATTTCTGCGGTTGCATAATTCTTTAAGTATTTCAGCAACACCAAACCTCGCCTGTACATTGTCCACACAAGTAATGTAGATTGTTGCCTGTGCATTTTGGGGCAGTCTTGCCAAACTATCTTTCTCAAATTTCACCGTTTCCGCTTTCCAATAAGTTCCCATAAAACGATTGGCTCGGTTTATCAGGGCACCGGATTTACATAAGCCAACCTCGCACTCGGCAAAACGCTGTCTGCCCAAATTGGCAGTCGTGATAACATCGTCGTCCCAAAGGCGAACGGATAGTCCTGCGTGTCCAAGTTCAACTAAACTGTGGTTCATTTCCATTAAGGCGGTCAGTACTTTTGAACCCGTGCCTCCTGCACCAATTATGTTCACAGTGATAGGGTTAGTCGGATTTATGAGGTAGTTATCCGTAAAATGTATTTTTGTTTTCTCGGTATTCATGGCAATAGATTTTTAAGTGTTTTGTTGTTTTTTTTCAATACTTCTTTAGGAAAAGGTTTACCCGTTTGGATAAGCTCTTTCCAAAGGTTTACACAATTGCCTTGTATCGGACTGTTGTTTCCCAGTAAATGGCTGAAGTAACTGTTGAAAAAGTAATCTTCCCAAGCAAGTGTAAATTCTTCTATCGAAGCGGAGTTTTTGATATTGATATTGACCGAACCCATACATACTTTCCCATCTTGGTAGATGTTAAAAAATGGTGCGCAATACAAAGGTGTTTTCTCTGTTGGTCTTCTATCGCTTACAAGTGCATAAACCGCAAGGCTGTTTTTGTTGGCATACCAAATCATTGGTGGTACATACGCAATTCCGTTGGGTATATCCAAATTCTCCACAAAATACAGTTGTCGCTTTTGTGCTTTTGAGTGCCATAGTACAGCACCTTTCTCTTTATTAGGATTGATATGCAGTATGTTCGACCCCAAAATCCCATTGGATTTTAAAAAAGCTTGTTCCTTGTCCTTTTCTGTTACCAATGCCCTTGCCAATACTTTTGCTTCCCTCTCTGTGAGTGGGTGGGCATTAATAGGAGTGCCGTTATTGTCCATATCAAAATGCTCCACATATACATCGCTGTCCGCTCCTTTGGTTTCATAGAAAACGAGTGCAGATTTAGGATGGTACAACGTACCAAAGCTTTCTGTTATATCTATTGTATTTTTCATTTTCTTGTGGTTTTATAATTATAAAGCAAATCGCATATATCGTCCAAAAGGGCAAATAATCTGTTCTCAAAATCAAGGGTGTTTTTCGTTACCGCTTTTGTGTCAAATCGTTTGCAGATGGTCGGTTCCTGCATTTCTGCGTATTCATTAAACTCGTTGTTGATGCTCTGGGCAAGGTTCTCGTATAGCCATCCTTTTGTGTGCGATATAAAAGAAATATACTTTTCCATACCAATGGTTTCATTGTCGTCCTCATCGTTATCAGGGTCTTGTTCAGGCATTGGCGCATTTCGGAAAATGCTTGCGTTGGGGTATTCTGTGTACAAGGCAAAGGCGTTGCACGCAATCTGCCAACATTCGTGGTCGAATGCATCACTACTTTTAAAAGTGTTTAAACGCTGACCGAATACCTGTAAACTCATAGGGTTAAAAATCTTTTGCTCGATACAATCTCCAATGAATTCCGCTTTTTCAAACTCAAGCTTATACGCTTCATTTTCGTCTATTTCATCGTCCTGCTCCACCCATTCTTTGTGCATCTCATACATCCAATACAGGTAGCTGTCTTCCTGTCTGAAATAAGGAATATCAGCAATGTGGTATAGGTAAGAGCAAACAGAAATAAGCAGTTGGGCGTTTCTTTTGCGCTTGGGGTCGTGGAGCATCTGATAAAGCGGTTCAATCGGTATATAATACAGGGTTGTACCGGTGTTGTATTTTTCCTCACTGATGAAATAGGTTTGCTTACTGTCCTGCACCAAACGTATTTCCTGCCAATTCAGAACACTTTGCTTTAACTTTTCTTCAATATCCCTTATAGCCAACGCCATATTGTAAGGATAGTCAAATTGGTTGGTCTGCATTGGTTCTATCTTGTAATGCTCTGCAAGTAATGACAGCGACTTGTAAAAATCCTTGTGCATTTTTGCTGTTTCCATACAAGCCTGTAGCGTTTCAGTTTCTTTCAGTCTTGGCAGGAACGAAGTCTTTAGAAAACCATTGGCAACATTTCCACAGGTACTGACCTGCGTTTGTCTTTTTGAACTTCGCTCGCATCTTTGGGTTTTTGCATCCATTGGGCGAACTCGCTGAGCTGTTTGTACAACTGCCTTTGTCTTTTTTGTTCGGGTTGCTTGATTGTTCCCGATATGATATGTTTGTGCATAGTCCATTGTTTTAAATTTAGATTTAACCTTTAGTGCCCATTACACTCTCAAATCGATATTCTACTGCATCATCCTTGATGACGGGTGCAGATACTTTGGCGGTTGTCAGAATGGGATACCTGTTGGCGTAAAAATTTAGTACTGCTTCCACGCTCCAGCGTGGTTCGGGATCGGTCAATATAATATCGTGTCCTTTATCTTTAAGTATAAACACCCTTTCCAATTGCGTTGCTAATAACATGATGATGAATTTTAAGTTATTACATTTAGTTTTCCTGTGCAGTTTCTGTTGGGTAATCGGCAGTTACTTGTTCCGATTTTGCGGGTTCAGGTTTTTCTTCCTCGATAGCTCCAAAAAGACTTGGCGCAGAAAACTTGTCGGATAGTTCTCTTTTGCGTTTTCGTATCTCGTCAGCCTTTTCAGGGAACTCTGTTATTTCGGGTACTTTTACCCACGCTTCACGGTGCTTTCCTTCTTTCTCAAGTTCATCCGCTTTTGCCATTGCGTCTTTGAACTTTTTGTCTTTGGCTTCCTGTTCTTTCTTCTGCCTGTCGGCTTTATCTTTTTCCATTGCCGACTGTTTTTTGGTTTCTTCCAACTGCTTCATAAAGTTTTCCATATCGACCATTAAGCCCGAAGCGGTCTGTATGGGTGTGGTTATCTTTTCGAAAAAACCGTTGTCAAGTTCTTCGGCTGTTCCCCGAAGATTAAGGGGCGGTATGATGTTCTTTGCGTTATCTCCGCATTGTTCGTTTTGGAGCATAACCGATACGATTAGGTTGTTTTCTGCTCCTTTTGCTATGGTGAGTTGCAAATCACCTGTAATCTGCAACTGTGCTACCTGATGGAAAAAATTTGCGTTCATCGTTCTAAAATTTTAATTGTCGTGTAATTGTTTTTTAATGGCTCTGAGTTTCTCGTGCATATCTGCCCAATAGGTTTTCTGCCTTTTATCAAACTCGGAGAAACTTTTGTCCTTGTGGCGATATTCCTTATAGTGTCCTGCCATTTTAATGGCTTTTTTAAGGTTGCTCACCTCAATAGGGCAACCGTTCAAATCTGTTATCTTCATCATTTTATCTGTTCAGTTTTCAGCGTTATAAACTCCGTTCTCATAATAGCCTGTAAGCTGTTCCCAATTCCTTAAAAGGCTATTGGTATCTATATAGAAATATTCGGTTCTATTGCAATAAATGATATATACAGCCTCGTCTTTGTACTTCGTTTCAAGGCTTTGTGATTTAGCCATACTTTTAGCTTCGTCTATTGATTTTGCTTTCATATCAGTTAATTTATAACAGGCTACCACCGATTAAAGCGGTAGCCTTTGGTTATCTAATTAAAGTTTAGGACTTCTGCACCATCCAAGGCAAAGCCTGTACACAAGTCAAATGCGTTTTGTGATTTGAGTTGAGCAGTACCGCCCAAAACAATGCTCTGTAACTTGGCTTCATCATCTTTGTATTTGCGTACATTCTGATAGTAGCCTGTAACAGCGTTATATGCTCCGAACAATGTGCCTTTGGTAGTGTCCATCTGCTGTGTGTCGCTTGTCATAGCATACGCAAAGGCATCCTCAACGGTATTTTTGAATATGGTGGAAATTTCATCTTCCGCTCCTTTTTTTAGTAAATCGAAAGTTTCTTTATTTGGACAAAGTGCCAATTGGATTAGCTTTCTCACTTCCTTGTCTGTTACCTTTACTTTTGCCCATTCATTGAAAATATTCTCTAACTGGATGCTCAAGGTGTTCGCCAATCCCATAATCTTGTGAGCGTTCTCAATACGCTGTTTTGCTCCCGAAGTGTGTTTGATACGCACTACATTAGTCATACTGCGCAAGGATGCATTAAGCGTGTTTTGGCATACGATACGAATAGGAGTAAAAGCGGCTGTGATACTTCCGCTACCATCGTGTGAAGTGGTCAGGAAAATGTATTTTTCGGTTACATCATCGCCATTTCCAACTCGGATATAGTCGGGCAGTTTGGCTGTGATAAATATGCGTTCCCCATTACCCAGCGCTCCTGCGGTTTCATATAGTATTCCCTCTCCACCGCCTACAATGGCATCAAAGAAATTAAATGCTTCACGGTTTTGCACGATATGATAGTCTTTGCCTACCACGCCCAATACTGCGTTGTTATCCGTGCGTATATTGGCAAAATAGTTAGGGACTTCCAATTCGTTACTGCCTATCTCGATACTGTCAGCCGTTTGAATAATACCCGAACTTTTGGTAAATAGCGGACTTTTAACGACTTCATAATCTAACCCTGCAAATTTTATAGCTTCCTCGCTTGTTGGGTATTGCTCTACAATTTGCCCTAGTCCGTGCCACGCTTTTTCCTTTACGCTAAAGAATGAATAACGTCCTGTTTCGCTGTTAAAATTGATATTATGTGCCATGATTTTAAATTTTAAATTGTTTGAATTATTTAGGTGCTCGTTGTTAAAATGGTAGGTCGTCCTTTGTATCGTCATTGTTGTTTCCTGTGGGAGCCTGTAACGCTTCGGCTTTTTTACCGCCCCCGTGTAGTTTGATTTGCGAGGTGTTGAAGTTCAGTCCTGCGTGCGGTTGTCCGTCACTGCCTGTCCACGCTCTTGCGCTCACTTTTCCTGTAAGTTCGACCACTGTACCTTTTGTGAGTATCTGCGCTACTTTTGGACTAAGCCAATAGGCGCAGTCGAAATACGTTGTCTGACCTATGTGCTCGCCTGCTTTGTTTTTGTAGCTGTCGTTGATGGCTACCGAAAAGTTTACTACTGTTTTGCTGTTTGACACGTTGCGTACCTGCGCATCCGCTGTCACTCTTCCTGTGATGTTCATAATTTCTACGATTTTTAGTGATTAATTTTTTTTGAAATTTTATTCGGCAATGAGAGGAGGTGCTGTTTTGTTTCATCAAATCCATTTTTAATATTTTACTTTTCATTGCTGACATTTTTTTTATTCGTCTAAAGAGCCGGAGTATGCTATGTTTCGTTTCGGGAGCATAAAAAGGTTAGTGTTTAGCAATAGCAAGGTTTTGACAAAAAATACAACCCGGATGGGTGGAGATTTTTTGTCAAACCTGAAGGGCCTGGCCTTGCTATTGCGTTAAGGACACGGAAATACCTTTGCTGCTGAAATGAGACAAAAGCATACTGGTTATTGAATTTAAAAATGAATGGGAAGCAATAAGGATTGAACTTGCAAGTACAGATATGATTCAATATGCATGTCATGGCAGTGTATGGAGCATTCCAGTTCGATTATAAAACGATCTGTTGGCGTTGTCATATCCAATTACAGCCTTACAGTCATTCCTCTAAGCTCTATAGAGCCTTTAAAATAAATGCGCAGATATAAATGAGCAAATTAAAATTGTAGGTTTGTAATAAACTATACTGTATTATCAATGAATTTACACGACTTAAGACAAGCTCAGGCTAGATATATAAAAAGAATTGACCGCATTATAGAAGGTCGCGACAATCTTCATAAAATTCGCGCTGAATTTATTAAACACTTTAAATACACCAATATTCGTACTATGCATGTGGACGAATATGTTCTTGGGAAGACGGTTGCAAAAGACAGTTACAATTTTTGTTACACGCTTGAGCGGGAACTCGATGGCTTAGGCCGAATAATCGGTGCTAACGCGTTTAAATTTGGTGTGTACTATGGAAGGACTAAATCAGATCCACATATAGAATATCGCTTTGCTAAAAAATTTGGCAATAATAACATTATAGCATTTGAGAATGTCCGCACAAAAATCCTTGAACTTCTCGATGCAGGCGCTGCTGGTGACTTAGCCGCAATAGCGACTAACAATATTTCCCCGATGTTTAAAGGAAAAATCCTATCTACTTATTATCCGGATATTTACTTGAATGTATTTTCACCAGAACACCTAAATTACTTTTTAGTTAAATTAGATTTAGATACAGAGTGGCTCATTAGCGCAGATGCAGTTTATAAAAGGAAAGCATTAGTTGAATTTAAAAATTCGGACCCTATCATGCGAGCTTGGTCTGTTGATATATTTTCCGATTTTCTATATACAGAATATCCGGGAAGGCCTGTTACAAAAGGAAATCCACAACAAGAAACATCAATCTTGGAAGATTATGTCGATCCTGAATTTCCCCCAAATCCAATCGCATCGTTCATAGAATTAATGACAATATCTTCAACGGAAACTAAAAGACCAGGTCCAGTACCGGGTAAGACAGAACATGGAAAAAAGAACTATGAAAAAGAAGCTCGAAAACTTAAAAAGTTAGGCGACCGTGGAGAAAAGGTTGTAATGGATTTGGAAGCTAAGCGATTACGTGACGGAAATAGGGAGGATTTAATAAAATATATTGATAGAGTATCTCTCAAGTCAGATTCGTATGGATATGATATTCTCTCCTTTGAGCTTGACGGAAGTAAAAGATATATAGAGGTTAAAGCTACAACCGCGAAGGTGGGGAGTGCCAACTTTTTTCTGTCTGCTAATGAACTGAGGGAAGCAGAAGAGTCCGATAATTACTTTATTTATATGGTTTACGACGTAACTTCTGAGTCGCCAAAAGTTTGGCCTATAAGAAACCCATTTAAGCCGGATAATGAGGTTATTACAAAGACTCCTGTTACCTATTATATAAATATTAAAGCATCAAGAAAATAATTTATATAATTATGAATTTAAAGAAAGTACATTTTCTTCACCAAACCATTCCTTCGCCTTGGCTATGACAACAGGATTTGGATTATGGTAGAAGACTGCGAGATTTTCTTTGGATCGCGTACAACAAACGTAGAATATTTTTTGAGTTCTCTCCAAAACACTTGCTGTCCCAGACTCACTAAAAAGGTTCTCAAAATTGTATTTATTCCAGTCCCCATTATCAAGAATTACAAGAACATTATTGAACTCTGCACCTTTTGTTTTGTGCTGTGTTGAAAAGGGTGTAAATCCTTCTAAATATTCATACAGTTTTTGAAACTCAGAATATTTAATTTTTTTTACACGATTGTATATATATTCATTGTTGAGAATAAATTTTTCAAGTCGCTGGTCAATCAAACATATATTTTTTTCATCTGCTTCTTTAATTACTTCTTCAATAGTTTTGTCACCAACTTTAACTAGACTTTCTATACTGGCTTTTAAAATTCGTTTTTGATTGATGCTTGTGACATGAATTTTATAATCTGTAGCGCGCAAAAATTCATTATAATTTTTGTTTTCGTAATAGAAAATATTGTTTTGTATCTTAAAAAGATGTTTGATTAAATTGTCTCTCTTCGAACCTTTCTTGTTATCATCATCTCCGTCTTGTTTTTTATCATCCACTAAAGAGTCTTTGTCTAAATAAATCCTTCTGACTTCTGCAAAACTTTGATCTTTAAGTAAATTATACAATTTTTTGTGATCAGGTTCTTTAAGAATGATATCCTTTTTTAATATTCGTTGTCTATTCTTTAATTGAAATTTATTAACGACCTGGTCGAATGTATCTGTTTCGGCAATCTGGATTTCAGCACGATTGTTCTTTTTATTGTCTTTTATTTTAGCTAAAATATCAGATTTTAATCCTATCACTGGATCTTTATCATAAATATCCATCAGGTTTCTGAAGCCTGCTTTATCTGCAATGAGGTTATGCGTTAAATTAAGTTCCTTTGTTTGCTTAGGATTATTAAAGTTCCACCCTAAAGCTGTCAGGTGTGTTCTTACTGAAACAAGATCAGCGGTTGATGAATAAATAAATTTTATGCTACCGTCTTTAACTTTACCGTTAAAAATGTTTGGTGCGTCTTCAAGCGAATGAGTTTGAACTATACCATCAGTACGCAGCCTATTAGCTAGTTCATAAATTAATTTTGGATTTCTTCTATTGACTTCTTTTTTTACTTCTTTAACTTTCCCTGCATCTGCGCCCTTATAGGCATCTAAGTTACCAACACCTTCATCATATATGGACTGCATCGCATCACCAAAGAAGCCAATAACATTTTTCTTTTTACTTTTTTGTAGGTGTGTTAGTAGCAGTTCTACAACTTCCGTATTTGTATCTTGATATTCGTCAATGAATATAAATTTATATTTATCTTTTAAAATGTCACAGAGTTTAGTGTGATTTTCAAACATATAACTAGCGATTATCAAAAGCTCATCATGAGAAATAATGCCCTCTCGAAGCCTCAAATATTCCTTATACTGTATTCCTTTATCCAGGTTATCAAAAAAAGTATTAGGGAGTAATTGATCCTCAAAGCTAATCTTCGTATTGTCAGGATCATTATTAAGGTTAATAATTGCTGTTTTTAGTTCTTTTTGAAAATGCTTGATATTATCCCAAAGAAAATCGTGAATTGTGGTAACATTTAAATTGTTGTGATCAACACGTTCTTCAATTTGCTTTACTGCAGCATTTGTATAGGTCATACATGCTACTTTAGCCGTCGGATTTTTTTCAATAACTTCTCTAATAATCTGGACTAAAGAGTATGTTTTTCCACTTCCAGCACCACCACTCAAAAGAAAATTATCACCATTATTAATGTGCTCCATGACTTGATGAAACTCATCCTTTGCAATCTGTTCTAATTTTGTTTCAGCCATGACAAACCTTCTTTAATGTACCCCGGAATATTCCAATTACTAAAATCTTCATTGCTATGATACAAAATATCTAAAGCGAAATGGGTCTTTTTCTTAATGCATTTTTCAGCTAAAAAGTAGGGATTGTTGCCAAGATTGTCAAATTCCACAAAGTTTTTAAGACCTTCAAACTGTGTTTTTATTGGTGTAATAAAAGCTCTATTTAAATTGATGAAAGAATCTTCAAAACTCCTAGCTATAAAAGAATTCTCCAATATCTGATAAACTATTAGAAGATTACCATCAGCATTTATTTTCCATTTTCCGGAATCATTAATAAATGTTTTTTCTGCAACACAATAACTTTTAAGGTTTGCTAGAGTAGCTGTAGAAAAGAAAAAACTTAATGCGGAGTTAGAAAAATTGACTCCTAATGATGGTTCGCATTTCTCGCCAGCTGCATCAGTTGCGTCGAGATCAGTGATAATCAAACTTTTTATACCAATAAAATTTATAAATTTTTCGAAGATTTGGGAGTATGCACCAACTTCAATAATAGAAATATTTTGAGAAAGCAAAGGAAGAAACTTATCTTTTCCTCCACTTGCTTTAAATATTTTTTCCTCATCCAAATCAAATTTTTTCATCAGAGTAGGCAACAAGATTCGTTCTGTATCTCCTTCAATAAGAATTGCTTTGTCTGCAAAAAATATCTCAGCCCTGTTTATCGTTAAATATTGCTTTAGAAATTGATATTGTTTTGTATTAGCCTTGTAGTCATATTGCAAGTCTTTTAAATTTTTAGCAATGACTGAAATTTCACTCTCTTTTTTTAGATATTTAATATCATCAAAATTACTCTCTGCAACAATATGAGAAGAGTGTGTGGTTATTATTGATTGCAGTTCGGCGATTTGACCGTCCTCACGTTGAATGCCTTGATTCAGTAGATATTTGATGTTTTTTATAAAAACATATTGCATCTGGGGGTGAGTATGTGCTTCCGGTTCCTCAATAAAAAGGATATTTATATCAGACGGTCTCTCTTCCTTTTTCCTCTTAAAATCTTGTAGAAGGATCTCAATTTCAAAAATCATACTAATAAGATTCATATACCCAAGACCATTGTAATTCTCAGGTAAGGAGCTTCCCCCATGATTATACATAACCGTAGTATTGCCTTCAAGTAGTTCCCTATGCTGTAAAGTTGAAATTATGTCAATTAAGGAGTCATCCTGCTTTATCCCTCCAAAATTTCTAACTTTTTCAATTACGTTTTTAAAGAGATTTGAATATATTCCACTAAGTACTACATCTGTCTCGCTAAGCTTATCTTTAAAATCATCAATAGCATCCTTTTGTTCGTCGCTAGCTTCTGTTTTTTTATATATGGAAGAAGTTTGAATCGACAAAGTTTTATCAATCTCTTTGTTAGAGACGTCACGTTTTGCACTAATAAACTTGAAGTTAATAATTTCCTTCAAACTAATTTTTTCTATGTCTAAATCAAGGTATTTATCGTCATTTTCAATTTTTGTTTTTACATCAAATTCAATTGATTTACGCCTGGTGTGAAAGTATCCTGATTGTTCTAGTTTTAAAAAATAGAATAGGTTTTTTTCTGTTTTTAAACTAGTCTCTTTTGTACCCTTAAGCTTCCTTTTTTCCTTCTTTTTAAATTCTGCAAAATCTTTTCTTAGACGGATCAATCCATCAAAATCTAATAAATATTCAAATCCTAGAACAATAAAATTATTGTCTGGATCTAAGTCCATCATAACCTTAGAAATATTTGAAAGATTGTCTTTTTCACCATATTCAATGAACAGCTTCAATTTTATTCCAATTGGCTGATATGTTTCTTCATTTAGGGCTAGATCTTCGACAGTTAGTTTTACGTCATTTTTGAATTCAATATTAAAATCATCAAAAGAGAATTTTGTCTTTTCAGCATGGCTTAAAAACTTATCCAATATTGATAATAAAGATGTTTTGCCGCAGTTATTTTTTCCAATGACTAACGAAAGTTCATCTTCAAGATCTAACTCAAAGTCTTTAAGTAATCGAAAATTTTCAATCTTGATTTTTTTGATTTTCATATTGTGCGAAATATTGCTGGATCATAGACATTATATTAAAAGTGTAAGTGTGATAGTGCTAAGATTAACTATTCTCAATTTTATAACTATTTACTCCTGTTAATTCGTCTTTTAGATAATTTTTTCCATATCTGATTAGCCAAATTAACTTCTTTTTGGGTAAGTCCGTAACCTTTTTTTAATATTAATTCATCTGTAATTTTTAAAATTTCATCAATGTTATTTTTATTACGTAACATTTCATCAATCCGAGGTAATAATTTTTTATTTATTGTTTTGTAGGGCAATAAAATTCTTTCAGCTTCACTTGGCATTAGTTCTAAAACACCTCCACCATGGCTTCTACCCGTCACTTCGGAGAAAGCTAAAGATAAAGAGTTGTAATAACTAGATGTGAATGCTTCTATTTCAACCTCTGGTTTTATCGAAACTCGATGCATTGTATCTGTAGTATAAGCTTTAGCATCATTAATAATAAGCCTTGGGTATAAATTATTACGTCTAATAAAAAACGCATCTGAAACCCTTATAGACGGAACAACAAACCAATCATCCCTTATTCCCGTTTTGTATCCCTTATTTACTTCGTTAATTTCACCAAATTTAATATATTTTTGAGCCCCTGAATGTTCACCTAATTCTTTTCGATTTGGAAATACGAGTAAGTGAGCTTTTGCTTTAGATTTACGGTTTAATTCCCAGTCTTCTTTCGTGAAAATTAAGCTGTTTACTTGAATGCTTCTACCCACCATAGGTTTGGCAAACTGATCCAGGTCATATTGCTGGACTGTTGTTAAAGGCACAGTAAAGTAACTGTTGGCACCAGTTGTTATTCCAACTTCAACTTTTGCAAAAGTACCAATTGAAGGTATATTTCTTTTGGCAGCAATATTTTCAAGGAAATCAATTTCTTCTTGCTCCAAAAAATAATATGTCCACTTGTTCGACTTAAAATCAATTTTTTTGGATGGGCTTTTTAAAATTTCTACGTTCAAATTTTCCAAATCGCTTGCATCGTGTAATTCTAAATGTTCTATCAAATGTGTGTCCGTGCCATTTTTTTCGCAAAGAAGCAAAACGACCTCTTGTTGAATGTCAGGAAAAACTAACTTTTCAAAGGAGATAATATTTATTTTGTTATAAAATTTAGCCAAGAACTCCCTAAGTTGCTGTGCATAGGAAACCTGAAGAAGCTCTGCCGGAATAACAAAACCAATCTTACCGTCTTCTTTTAAAAGTAGACTTGATCCTACTACGAATGATACCCATGCATTACTAAGTTTTGAATATTTTAATCCAGCTTTGCTAAAAATTTTTGCAGCTTCCTTTTGTTGTTCACTATCAAAATATTGAAATCTTATATATGGGGGGTTTCCTATAACAAGATCAAATCTTTTAGTAGTTTCGTTGCAGTATAAATGAAAATCTGTATTTATAACTGTTTTATCATTAAGCTGTATTTTATTAGCTTTTTTGGCTTCCTTATGATCAAACTCTACTGCTGTAACAGATTTGAATTGATGGTTATTATATTTAAGTTGCTCCAAAAATACTCCATCTCCGCAACTCGGTTCTAAGATGTCATAATCTCTGCTGCCATTAATTCCCCATTTAAGAATAAATGCAGCTATCGCGTCCGGTGTATAAAAACCGCCTCTAAGTTTTTCTGCAGTTGCATTCTCAATTAATTTCATATAAATCTTTTATTGTTGGGATTAGCGAGTCATCGGCGCCAAGGTTATATAATTTCTTAAGCAAATCATCCATTATTGCTTTTGTTCTTTCAAATTGTCCTAAAAGTGGGGTTTGTAATCTTTTATTTCCAACATTTGAGTCTACTTTCTGTTGAATTTCAATTAGCTTTATCTGCGTTTTTACAATGTTATCATGCAATTCTTTATCTAAGGGATTCTTGAAGTCAATTTTACGGATTGGTAAATTATTCAACACTTTTGTCCCGCGTGCAATATATCCTCCACGAAATACTTCACCCTTAAGATGAATTATCCACTCAACATATTTAGAGTTTAGAATAGCTTGTATATAATAGATTGAATATAAGCTATCAGGAGACAAGAATAAACTACAATAGCCCGCAGTTCCACCAGCGGTGTGCAAAGTTTGTGAAAAATCTATTGGATATTTTTCACCTGTTGACATAACACCTATGATTATTTTTTCTTTTATTTCACCTAATTCCAAATATTGGCTACGACCGAAACGATACCATTCCTGATCTGTTTTTGGTACTGGTTTGACGTCTCGTTTTTCAGTAAGTTTTGGTTTATTTAATTCGAGATATTTATATGCTAATGGGTATAATTTCTTGTATTCGTCAGGGTAAATAAATTCAGTTTTGCCATTTTGGATGATATATGGAAAAATTACATAAGCATTAGGTACTATTGTGCGGTAAGTATTTAATTTTTCTGCACCCTTAGTACGAACAGTTACGTAATACGGTCTAAGCGCATCCTTTTCAATACTGTAGGTTATGCCTTTTTTGATAAAGTCCACTGTATTATTTTCTTCTTTCGTAGCTTGAATAATGTACACCTCATTGGCACTAGTTTGTATTCCGTTATTTATATTATCCTTCCCGACGATTTTTTTAAGGTTCTCGCTCTGTTTTAAAACTTTTTCATATGTTAGTTTCAAATATGGAGGCACTAAAAACCAAAGTTCACTCGAAAGAGTGTTTGTTTCGATTTCATCTGTATTAATATTTTTAAAATCTCGAATCTTCCATTGTGTAAGATTTTTTATTTCAGTGTAAGTAAAATTTTCCTGACTACTCTTGCCGATGATTAAAATACTTGTGTAAGTAGTTTTATCGGCAAATATTTGATTGGCGCCAAAGGATACCAAGGAGTGCAAATAACCATTTACAGATAATTCTTTTCTGAGATTTACCGCAGCACCAACTTTTGTGAATTTACTGGGAACAATGTATCCTAATATTCCATTGGAAGTTAATAAGTTTAAACCGCGTTCAATAAAAAGAAAGTACTTATCAAATTGTTTATGAGCTGATATATAGTTTTTTTTGTAAATAGGAAGTTCAAGAGGCGTTATGTTTTTCATGTCCTCGGACTTCATGTAAGGAGGATTACCTACAATTACATCAAATCTAAGACTTGCAAAATCGAATGGATTGATAATAATTTGCTCATTATCTAAAAAAACTTGATTAGGCTCTATAAGACTATTACCAAAAAATATATTTTGATCTAAATTTGGAAGTATTGGATTTCGCCCAGAAATTGAAGCAGCGTCCTCATTCTCTAAAAGTTTTAATAATAACCCAAACTTTGCAGATTCTACAGCATTGTAATCCTTATCAATTCCGTATACACAACTTAATAAAAGATTACGTTTTATATCGTAAGGTAGTTTATAAGTTTCTAAAGCTGTATGTATAAGTTTGGTTTTATCAGTACGTAAAAAATAGTCAATAACATTGTCATTTAATAATTGAAAAAGTTCCAAAAGGAAAGCACCTGATCCACAAGATATATCTGCGAATTTTAATTTGCAGATTTCAGTATAATCTAAATCAACGCATTTAACCTGTACTGTTTTACGAAGAATATCATTAATTATAAAAGTTGGTGTAGTGATAATATCTCGATCAGCATTCTCAGGTTTTTTAATAAGTATGACAGCATTATCATGTACAATCAGTTGTTCTGATAAGAAAATTTCATATATAGTACCCAAAACATCTGATGAAAATACAGCAAATGAATAGGGGCTTTCTGGATAGTACAATTGTTTAATTATCGACCAAAAAACGGAAGATATGTTTTCAACGATTTTATCGACTAAAAGCTGATCAAACAATCCTGAATTATATTTTATATCCGCTTGTTGAAATTTGCTTATTAAAGCATTAAAATCATTAGCGCTTGCAAATTTCAATAGCGTTTGATAATCCTCTAAATTTCGATCTTCACAAACCCTTAAAAATAAGATCCGATTAAGATAACTTTGTACAGTATCATTTAACTGTTGTACGTTAATAGTGGGCTCATATCTATAAATTTCAGAGCCGAGTAGAGTTCTCCACTCATTAATTTGATTTAGAAATAGATTGTCTATTGAATAGAGTTGAATTTTAGCTTCGATATCTTTCCACTCTAAGTCAAATTGACCTGAATATACAGAGTCCTTGCCTAAGTAGTTTTTTATTTCTTCAAATTTCTCTTCGTATTCCGTATAATGATATTTTTTAATTAACGCCTTTTGAAAGTTATCTGTATGATCAACCTTCACCGACACATCATATATCATTAAATACTCGAAATTTGATAAAACCGAAATTTTAAGTTTAGCGGTGAAACCATAACGTCTAATTTGTTTAGCTGTTTCATCACTGGATTCAATTCTTACATGAGGTTTTTTTGCTTCCACAAAAAACTTTCTTTCTGAAAAAAGCCTGAAAGTGTAATCCGGCTTTTTAGAATGTTCCGAAGCATTCGATTTTAATGTTTCTTCAAGAATAACCTCTCTTTCATTGGTCGATTTACCTGCATGGTTCTTTATATCCCACTTGAGTAATTCAAAGAATGGATCTAAGAAATCACTACGTAGTAATGTTTCATTATATTTATCTGACAAATAATATTTTCTATCAGACTTATATTTTTCTATTAGCTGATTAATTGTCATTGGCTTTATTATCTTTCAAATATTTAAATCTCTTTTTTGCAACTATAAGTGCTTGTTCACCTAAGTCTTCGCCTTGAATGTCAGACATGATTTTTTCACATAGAAATAATATTAAAAGCTCATCAGAATTATATTGGTAAATTTCTGCTAGCTTTAAAATAGCTTCTTTTGTTAATCTACGTTCTCCGCGCTCCATTTTACTTAAAATGGCCACATCGATATCTAACATTGCCGCAATTTTTCGTAAGGGAAAATGTTTTGATTCTCTCAGTTCTCTTAGCTTTCCTCCTAAAGTTTCTGTTGACATATTTTCATTTGACACTAAGTGTCAAATTTATTAAATGAAATAGTGGTATATATGAAGATTTTAAAACTTTATCAACATCATTGCACTATGTCTAATAGTATTTAAACAGTAACTTATGCTAAACAATGTTAATAACATTCTATAATTATAATTTAGGGCAGGGAATTTCTTTGACTATTTTTTGAACTTGCGCCATTTATTCCCTAAAATGAGACACTGGCATCAAGTCATACAAACACTATATTTTTTTCTTTTAAAAATTTTGGGAAGGAGCTATTATAGAAGTTTCGATTTTGCAACAATCTTTCGTTACTTTCATATAAATTGTTGCTCTTTGGTATTGTAGGTCCCTTTTGATATGTTGTTGATGTGCATTTTTAACTAAGCATAATATTGAAATATAAATACATATCTACCGTTCATGTAATTCTAAACCAGTACAATAAGTTTGGTGGATTAAAATTTTATTTCTAATATTGCACTAAGCTTGTTGGCAAGCTTGCTCGTTCGTGCAAAGATTTCATCAGCCAATAGTTTAATAATGCTAACCTACCTGCTTATTATCCAAATAAAGATTACGAACGCAAATATCCAGGATAATTAAGTTGGTACAAAAGGATGTATTATGAAAACTATTGAGTACTTCAAACTCCAGGCAAAAAATCTTCACAAAGATTTTAAAACACAAAAACCTTATTTCGATTCTTCGTTAGGCGACAACCTCTTTGAGTATGCACCAAAATTTTTCGATGTAGATGCGCTGCTTAATGACTTCGATATCGATGAAAACCATTTTACACTTATGAACGCCCAGCATATCATTGCGAAATTGGTGGGATTTGAAAAATGGACAGAAATGCTTAAAGCTTCTCCGCCGGCATTGGAATTAGGTAAGCTGCTGTTCGACAATATGCACAAAATCAGAAATGAAGAGTGGGAATATTATATCTTGGATGTAGAAAATGAAAACAATGAAACATTAGATGACGAGGACAAACTGTATATTTTCAAAACAGTTTTTGCTGATGTAGATGGCCACCAAAGTGATGGTTACGACTACCGTCTGGGTAAAAGAGAGAAACCATTAATTGAAAGTAAAAAAAGTAAACCTATGGAAAAGAAATCTATAATTAAAATTACCGTTCTGCCTTTAACTGAAGCAGATCGTAAAGAATTCATTGAGGTAGCAAATAAAAAATTTGAGGATACATTGCAAAGTATTGAACATACACATCCTGAAATAGTACGTAGATTATGGAGTCCTGAGCAATATATTGAAGAAGTTATAAAACCAGATATGCTACCCATCGATCGGGACTATGCGCTTTCGTTGGTTGAGGCTTTCTTAATCCATAAAGTTATCGAATTAGCTACCGAAGTTGATAAGCAGACCTTAAACCTCAATTAATATTTCACTCATAAGCCTCAAATCTTCGAGCAAATGGTTCGAGTTTTGTACTATCTGGTGCACTTTAAAAAAGCTTCAATGAAAATTGAGGCTTTTTTTATGCCTTATTGTGAAGGTTTTTTAACACTATAGTACAGAAACTTTTCTCTATTTTTGATACCGTTAGACTAAATGGAAGCAAAGAATATTAGTATGAAGAAAAATATAAAATCATATAAATCACTAATCCTGTTATTTGTATTCGCTGCATCCTGTGGATTAAAGACGAATACCTTACCAAATGGACACACTAAAATTGCTGCAAATAAAAAAGTATATGCAAGCAAAGCTAAGTTTGATACAAACCTCCTAAAAGAGATTGATACTACTGTAGTGTACGAACAATATCTTGATCGTTATTTTATGGGTTCTGGAGATCAAAAGGTAATTATTAAAGATGTAGCTCGTAAAACAACGGAAGATAATTTTAAGTTTTATAGCGTTTATAAGTTCTATGCAAATGGGAATTTTAATGTTTTCACTATAAATCGGGATGAAGTATTGGATAAAAAAATGCTAGATCCAAATTTTACAGGAAGTAGAGGTGTCTTTTATAAAGAAGGAAATGAAATCAAAGCCGATTTAATTACACGAGTTACGGGTATGGGTAGGATAGGAGTAGTTCAGGAGACGTTTATTTTTAAAGGAGATACTTTAATTGTAAACAGTAGTAGAGGAAATAATAAATATGTAAAAATGAAATTACCGTCAAATTTCCCGCTATATAAAGCAGATTGGTAAAAATAATTTTGTAGTATTTTTCTATTATAAAAAAAGCCCAATTCTTATGAATTGGGCTTTTTATTTTTATGAAATTAATCGGCTATTTTAATATTATCATCTGGTATTCTATCAATCAGATAATTGTATGGATCAATTCCAGCTTGGTAAGGAATCTCTTTGGTTGTAAAAGTATAGGTATTGTCTTTTTTAGTCACCTTTACTCTTTGATACGCTAAGACTTTACCAGCAGTATAGTTGTTTTCTGGTTTTCCAAAAACAGCTACATCGATGTAATCGTTAATAGGAATTGATGTTTCTCTACCCAAACCATCTGCTTTGAATTTTTCAGAAGAAGTGGTCAGTGTTACTTGGTATCCATCACCCGATTTTTTGTAAGTTGTTTTTAATGCACGGTTAGAAAATACCGTTATAGTCTCAAACATATCGGTAATCAGATATTGCATATCTGGCGGTGTAACTTTTTTAAACTCATTCACCGCAGCGATAGAAGTTGGGTACGGCGGATTTTTATATCCGTATTGCTGAATTAAACTTTGCAAAGCTTGGTTTACTTTATCCTCGCCTATCATTTCTTTAAGGTAATACATCACGACACTCGCTTTGTTGTAATGAATGTATTGTTGTCCTTGCGTTTTCATAAGCGGCTGTTCTTCTTCTGTTTCGCTACTTCTACCATTTAAATATCCGTCCATTTCATATTGAAGGAATTTTTTCATTTTATCCTTACCATATTCTTTCTCCATAACCATTAGTGCCGAATATTGCGCAAATCCTTCGCTCATCATTTCACTTCCTTGCATATTAGCGCCAATAAGTTGATGTGCCCAATATTGATGTGCCATTTCGTGTGCGACAACATAAAATACTTGGTCAATACCATCTTCTTTTGCATCGCGTTGATCCAAGATGAAACCAATACCTTCACTATATGGCATGGTGCCTGGGAATGCTTGTGCAAAACTCTGGTATCTTGGGAACTCAATGATTCTACATTGTTTGTGCATGTAAGGACCAAAATGAGTGGTGTAATACTCTAATGATTTTTGCATACTATTCATCATATTTGGAACATTGTAAGCATGGTTTTTATCATAATAAACTTCCAAATCAATACCATTCCATTTTTTACGAGCAACTTCATATTTCGCGGACATAAACGAATAGAAGTTAACCGATTTGTGGTCTAATTTATAATTGAAGTACTTACGCCCCTTGTCTTCCCACGTTTTAAGTAATGATCCCGGAGCAATAGCAATCTGGTCTGGTGAAGTACTAATTGTTGTATTCACTTCCACCCAATCAGAATCGGTACTTAAATAAGTATTCATTCTTGCTTGGATGTTGTTTTCATCCAGTTTTGGCATAGGATCACGTTTCGGTAATTTATACTTCTTACGGGTATTCTTATCGGATATTTCATAACCATTGTTGTATCCAATGCTTGGCATCAAATCCATATTGTTGAAGAAACTTCCGTTTTGCGTCACCGATGTGAAGCTTACATCATTTTCAAATCCATGCGCTACTCTAGAAACGTCTACGCCTATTTTAATAGAATCATTTGGAGCAAGTGGTCGATCAAGAGTATAAATTCTATAATGTAATTTTTTGTCATTAAAAGTCAATTTAGCACCAGGTACAGTCAATTGTATACTATCGCTAAAACGAGGCATGGTAAAATGAATTTCTTTTATTGTTTCATTCGATATGTTTCTTGCCCATGTTACGACTTTGGCTTTTAGACTGCGTTCTTCAGGTATTAAATCAATATTGTAATCCAATTTATAGAATCGTGGTTGCGCTATGGTTTCATACTTTTTGAATTTCTTCTCATATTCCACCTGCATATTTTCTACATCATCATTCGATACATAAGTGTTCAGGACTTTTGTATTGTAATACACATATCCAGCACAACCTATAAAGGCTACAATAACAACTGTTAAAGCAATTCCATTTTTTTGAAGTCTTCTTTTAGCTGTTTTTAAACGATTCTTAAAACTCGTTTCTTTACCTCTTGTATAGAATGCAACGCATACAAAACATAAGATAATAGAGAATAGGAACCAATATACATTGAACCAAATAGTTCCAGGAATGAACGGACCAAATCCATTCATATCGGAATATATTATTCCAGGAACAGTTCCAAAAGAAACCATATTACTACTGATCTTAAATAATCCCCATACAAAGCTGTCTACAATGATAAAAGCGATGAAGGCAAAATATCCTAAGTATCGGTTGTTTATTAAATAATGAAGCAATAACGCAAGCACTACCAAATAAGAGAAATGCAATAGTTTTATAACGAGTAAATATTCAACATATAATCCAAGTTCAAATCGGGTATAACCATGAAGGGCTTGTGCTGTTATTCCAACGATTATAGCAATGATATATATAATAGCAATGGCGATAATTACAGCCAAAGCTTTGGATGAAAATAAAATACCTGTTTTTATAGGAGTTGAATCTTCGATCTCGTTGAGTTTTGCATCGCGTTCTTTCCAAACGAGAACACCCGAATAAAAAGTGATGAAACCAATTAGGAATAAGAAGAATGAACCATCGATAGAATCGATTACCGAATACGTAACAGGATATTGTGAAGTACCATATCGACTGGTAAAACTACTTAAAGCCGTGATAAGCAAAATCATTCCTATTGCAGTAATGACTATGAATACAGGGTTTTTAATGATTGCCTTAGTTTCAAAACGTACTAGGTTGATGAAAGTACCGAATGAAAAAGCATTGGCTGTAGTAGGATGAAATACTTTGTCTGAAATTACAGGTGTTGATATCAGCTGCTCTTTTTTATTCTTTTTTACTTTTTCTTTTTTAAGATTGAAAGAAAAGTAACGATAAACAACAGCAAGAATAATGATACTGATGACAAGCCAAGCAAGTCTATTGATTAATAAATCCCCTTCCAGTCCAACACTAGAGGTGTTTTTTTCTATGACAGTAGTATATTTAGTCATGATACTAAAGGCCTTTCTTCCAAATGGATCCAGAAGGCTAGAGAGCCATTCTTTTTTGATGTCTTTGGCAAAACCACCAGAAATACTGGATACAACAATCAAAATAGTAACACTGATGAAAGAGACAATATTGTTTTTGAATATAAAAGCGAGCGAATAAAGTAATACTCCAGCAATAATAATATTTGGGATAGCAAATACAAGTATTCCGTCCAAATGCCCGGACCAGATGATAGGACCAAAACGTTCTGGAGGTGCCATATCAAAACTTTCCGGAAACAGCGGTGCAAGTACAGGAGCTAATATAGCACCTATGGATACTCCAAGCATTGGTATTAAAGAGATAATGGAAGCACCAATGAATTTACCAAAAAAGTAATCACGCTTTTTAATTGGTGATGAAAAGATAAATTGGTACATATTGTACTGAAAGTCACGCATGGCAGTTGCATTCATGAATGCCGTTACCATAATCAAAAAGAAAACAGAGAAAACAGCATAAAATGCCTCAACAATGTAAGGTGCATTTTTGTTTAAACTTCCTACAGCACCACCGATGGTAACACCTTGTGAACCAAAAAGTAATATTGAGAAAAAAGTTGTAATAGCTAAAAATATCCAGACCATAGGTCGTTTTAACCAATATCTAAGCTCGTGTATGATAAATTTCCACATAGTTGTAAGATTGGATGGATTAATATAATTGGTTCAGTTTTGCAAAGAATACATCTTCAAGATTTTCTTCTGCACGGCTAAAGCCATTTTGAGGGTCTGTTTCAGAAAAAATATGAATAAGCGGTTGTCCACCTACTAGTTTACTCGACAATATTTTATAATTATCATGGTATTGCTGAAGAACAGCTTTTTCAACTTTCTGTTCCCATACTTTATCTTTTACTTCCAATAAGGCATCATCGGTAGAACCACTAAAAAGTACTTGCCCTTTATTCATAATAGCCATGTGTGTACATAATTCACGTACATCCTGAACGATATGTGTAGAAAGAATTACAATTATATTTTCACCTATTTCACTTAGAATATTATAAAAACGATTACGCTCTCCTGGGTCAAGTCCCGCAGTAGGTTCATCTACAATAACAAGTTTTGGATCTCCAATTAATGATTGTGCAATGCCAAAACGCTGACGCATCCCACCACTATAACTGCTGACTGCTTTTTTGCGTTGTTCCCAAAGATTTACCTTTGTTAATAATTGTTCTACAATTTGTTTTCGGTCTGATTTTACTGAAAATCCTTTTAATAAAGCCAAATGATCTAAAAGTTCTTCGGCAGAAGTTCTAGGATAAACACCAAATTCTTGTGGGAGATAACCCAATACTTTTCGTACACCATCTTTATCATTCAAGACATCGATATCTCCAAGCATTACACTTCCTTTATCAGCGTCCTGTAAGGTAGCAAGTGTACGCATTAGAGATGATTTTCCAGCACCATTAGGACCTAATAATCCAAACATTCCTTTACCAATGGTTAGGGAAACATCGTTTAAAGCATGAACATTATTGCTGTATTTTTTTTCTAAATTTTTAATAACTAATTCCATAAGCTTGATTCTGTTTGATTTGTAAATATGACGGAAGAGTTCTGATTATGTTACAATTATAACAGCGCTAAATTTTGTAAATAAATAAAAACCCGCTCATAGTGCGGGTTTTTATAGTAGTAAATTTTGCTGAATTGCAATAATTAATCGTGATATTCTATTTTTACTTTTATGTAATGTTTCATCCCAATGGTATGAATATAGAGTTGAAACAGGGCTATTAAAACACCAAAACTGATAATTAAATACCAAAGAAAATTGGTTTCAAATATAAAATATAGAGTAACCAAGGTCATCAGTGTTGCTATAAAAACTAGAAATCGTTTTTTATTTATAAAATGATCAACTTCAATAAAACATTTTTTATGATTTGGTTCCAGTTGATATTCCTGAGATTTGATAAAAAAGGTTTTTATATAAAAATGATTTTCTGTTTCCTCAATGTCAATTTTTGTTTTGTTTTCTAATGAATATTTCCTACTGTTTAAGTAGATGTCATAATGGTTAAAATCAAAATTATTTGTTTTACTAAATTCTACCTCCATATTATAAATGTTTTATTAATTGCAATCTCCTGTTGATGCAGTAATTAATGAGGATGCTGCTCCTGCAATTGCTGCAATTGGTCCAGACCATAAAAATAATCCAGCTGCAGCAGCATCAGAGATAATTAATTGATGATTACACCAATTTCTTCGAGTATTGTATAAACTATTCTCTTTAACAGCCCATAAATCATTAGAAGAATTTAATACACTTTTGAAACCTATTAAAAATTTAATATCTTCTTGTTTGAGTTTGTTTTCTTTTTCTAGAGTAGTAATTTTACTAATAATCTCTCCGTAATCTAAATCATTTAATATAATATCATCAATAAAATGTATAATTTGATTGGATATCATACTCGAATCTTTAAAGCTTATTTTGTTAGCAGTCCAAAAACTTTTAAAATTATAATCTAAAGATGATTGGTATTCTTTAAAATAAGGGGCTACTAAATCGATTTTTACATTTAAAAATTCATGAGGATGTTTTTCCTTCATTAAGGTTAACATATCTTTTAAAACTTGTTCAAAACTTGAATTACTCAAATGACTTCCTTTACTTATATATGTTTGACTATAAAGTAAGATTGCTTCATTATGGTATTCTCCATACATGTTTGGATTGATAAAAGCTTTTTGTCCTTGTAGTTTAAATTCTGAATTAGTTTTTTTTGATAATGTTTCAGTTCTAAGATTATCATTCGTGTTTTCACAGGAAGTTGAAAATATGAATGTTAATACAAAAGATAAAACGAATGTAGCTTTTTTCATGATATTTTTAGTTATAAGTTGAATGTAAATTTATTTTTTTAGCATTTTTAATGATAATATGATAAGCCATAAAAACAGCAACATAAGGCTGAACTTGTGTGATTTGATAAATTCTTCAGTTTTGATATATCATTATGATAAAAATAAATTGTTATGGGAAAGCATAAAGTAAGTTCAAAAAATTACTGTAGATTTGGGTAATTGCCTAAGATTATAAAAAAAATTAAGGAGTAAATTCTTAGTTTTTTATTCTTCTTAAAAAATGTCGGGGAGCTGTCTCAATTTTATCTCTACATGGAAGTTAGTGTAGATGAAATATTGAAAATGTTTTTTTAGCTTAAAATGTATAACCAGAAACGTATTGATTATTATGAAATCAGAAAATGAAACTTTAGAAAGAAATATAATTAATTTAGAAAATGACCCATCCTATTTTGGAGCATATTTAAATATGGCTCGACATAATATTTATTTGATAATAAAAGAGCTAGAGAGTAAGTTTAAGATTTCAGCTAAGATGGAAAAGGAAGAGGATATAAGAAATAGCTTTATACTTGATAAAACTATTTTGGATAAAACTAATGCGAATCATATTTATTCTCATCTAATCCGTTTTCTTCCAATAGCGAGAACATTTTCTAGTGATTTTATACCTATATCGTTACCGAATGATAATCGTTTTCAAGGAGTTGATTTTGGTAAAATGACGTGTTTCTTTAAACTGTGTTTTAAAGAATTAAATGAATTCCGAAATGATTATACTCACTACTACTCTGTAAAAACGGGAGAGAAAAAGAAAATAAAAATTTCAGAAGATTTTGCAGTATTCTTAAGAGAGAGCTATTTGAATGCTATAGAGTTCACAAAGAGAAGATTTAAAGATGTTTTTGTTGAAAAAGATTATGACTTAACAAATAGTTTTGAAATTATAAATGAGCAAAATGAAATTACAAATAGAGGGATGGTTTTTCTGTGCTGTTTATTTTTAGATAAGGAAAATGCATTTAATTTTATTAATAAAATTAATGGATTTAAAGGAACACAAACGAATGTTTTTCTAACGACTCGAGAAGTTTTTTCAGTTTTCTGTATTACATTACCTCACGATAAGTTTATCAGTGATGACCCGAAACAAGCATTTCAATTGGATATTCTAAATTATCTTAATCGATGTCCAAAGGAACTGTATAATGCTCTTACTCTAGATGGGAAAAAACAATTTCATCCTACATTAAATGAATCCTCCAGGTATAGCGTAATCGAAAATAGTATTACAGAATCAATTGAAGATTCAGATTATCAGGATTATATAGAATTAATAACAGTAAAGAAAAGAAGTTCAGATCGTTTTGCAGGATTTGCATTAAAATATTTGGATCAACTGGATAGTTTTCACTTTAATTTTCAAATTAATTTAGGGAAAGGCCTTAAGAAATCGTATAAGAAAACAGTATTAGGAAATGTACCAGAAGAGAAAAATAGAAATATTATTGAAGATGTTATTTCTTTTGGAAAGTTAAACGAATTTTTAAAAACTGGAGCAGAAGCCATACTATGTGAAGAATCAGCTTTTAAAAAGAAGTATTACGATGAAGATAAAAATGTATTTATGCAGTATAGTCCTCATTATCATTTGACAAATAATAAAATTGGTCTATTATGTTTTAAGAATAGAAGATATAATGGTAAGCTCTATAGACCATTAGTTTCTACCGCTTTTCTTAGTGTTCATGAACTACCAAAGCTCGTCTTATTAGAATTGTTAGAAAAAGAGAAAAGCAGTGAAATTATTAATGAGTTTATAAAAATTAACTCTTCACAGATTCTTAATGAAGAATTTGTAGAAAAGATTAAAAATGAACTCGCGTATGATAAAGTTTTATATAAAGTTTTCTTTGATGAGCGATTAAAAAATAAAGATTGGAAAATTGTAAATGAAACAATAAAAGAGAAACTAGAAAATGAGATAAAAAAAATAAATAATGAAAAAGCATTAAAAAGTAAAAAAGAAGAATTAAAAGCATTGAATTATGCTATATATGTAAAAAATATTAACAATAGAAAAGAACGACTGAGTGAGATTTTGGTTAAATATAATTTAAAAGTAAATCAAATTCCAAGTAGAATTATTGAATATTGGTTAAATATAAAAGATACAAAACAGGAGGTAAGTATCAAAAACAGAATAAGAGCTGAAAAGAAAGAATGTAAGAAAAGAATCAATGATTTAGATAATGGAAAATCTCCAAAAATAGGTGAGATTGCGACGTTTCTTGCGCGTGACATTGTCAATTTAGTGATTGATGCTGATGTGAAATCAAAGATTACATCCTTTTATTATGATTTGCTACAAGAGTCATTAGCATTATATGAAAATCCAGTTAAAAAAAATTTATTCATAGAGATATGCAATAAAGAACTCCAGTTGTTTAATAAAGAATTAGGACATCCATTCTTAAAAGATATTCAATTTAATAATCTGAATAAGCTTAGAGATTTATATGTAGTCTATTTAGAGTTAAAAGGAACTCGAAGAAAAGATAAAAATAATCTTTATTCAAAAGAAGATAATTGGATGTCAAATACATTTTATGATAGTAAGAATGGAAAAAATAAAATTGAAATAAGAATACCCACCACAATACCCATTCCATTAACATATAAAAAACTTCAAAAAGAGCCAAATGACTTTCAAGGTTGGCTTAGAAATCTAACAGAAAGATATAGTAAGGATCCAAAAATGGAATCTGTAGATTTGCCTACAAATTTATTTGATGCCCATCTAGTAAATCTATTAAAGAAAAAAGTAGGTATTAGTGAAAGTGATACTAAAACTTATAATTATTCCAAGTTACTAGAATTGTGGTTAAATGATACACAATCATTTTACAATAGTGATAGAGAATATATTATTTTTAAGAATAAAGAATATGAAACCTCAATAAAATTTAAATTAGGTAGTAAACCTTCATTTAAAGATTATTATTCACCAAGAGTAGATGAAATTCTGGCAAACAGAAGAAAAGAAAATTCAAAGATACAAAGGAATCAAATTATAACTGTTCTAAAAAAAGCAATTGTTGAAAATGAAAAAATAATACGTTTTTATCAAACAAAGGATAGAGTAACATTACTAATGTTAGATAAAATGATAGAAGAGGAATTAGGAATAAAATTGGCTGAAATTTCACCTGTTTCGAAATCGAGTCCATTAGAGCAACAAATAGATATAAAACAACAGCTAAAGATCGATAATGTGGTCTACATTATAACAGATCGATGCAAACGTAAAAATGTTACATTATTTAAGAAATTCATTTCAGATAATCGTTTGAAAGAATTATTGAAATACTATACAAATACTATAATTCCTCATGTAGCGTTAAAAAAAGAACTAGAAGAATATAATAAATATAAAGAATGTATTTTTAGAACAGTTTTTGAATTGGAAAAAGCAATTATTGAAGTTGTATCTACAGAAGAATATGAACAATTTATTACAGAAAGCGATAATAATATTTCACATAAGATTTATCTAGGTTGGCTGAAAAAATACAATATAATTGACGATAATGAACATGAATGGTTCACAGAGATTCGCAATAAATTTTCACATAATAAATTCCCTAGGAAGCAAATAATGGAAAAATATTTCGATTTAAAAGAAAAGAGTTTTGCGAAGCAAATTGCAGAGGAATATTTGGGTAGAATAGAAAAGATAATTCAAGAAAAATTAAAAGTATAGAAACTATAATATTGATCTTTGATATCCCTGTACTTTATATTTAATTCATTTTTTTGTAAAAATAAGTCACTTTACGCCTTTATAATAAGTTAGTTACGAGTTTAAGGTTGTAGCTGCACTTGTTTTGAAGTGTAAACACAACATTGGAAGGACACAAGTCTTTGGCCTACGGGTTGTAGCTGCACTTGTTTTGAAGTGTAAACACAACTGCACATTGATATATAACAATAAGTTTTTAGTTGTAGCTGCACTTGTTTTGAAGTGTAAACACAACCCTAATCCATTCAAAAGAAAAAGGATTTTGGTTGTAGCTGCACTTGTTTTGAAGTGTAAACACAACCAAACAGGAACACTAGCGCGAACAGCCTACGTTGTAGCTGCACTTGTTTTGAAGTGTAAACACAACATCATCTACGGGGTAACTTTCTTTAAAAAAGTTGTAGCTGCACTTGTTTTGAAGTGTAAACACAACGTAAGTTTTGAGCCATGTTTTTTTTAAATAGTTGTAGCTGCACTTGTTTTGAAGTGTAAACACAACTATTACTTTGGATTAAATCTATTTTTGCTTGTTGTAGCTGCACTTGTTTTGAAGTGTAAACACAACTGTAAGAGTAGAAATGTTGAGAAAGAATCTGTTGTTGTTGCTTTGATTTTGTAGGGTAAACACAACTGGACGTAAAAAAAAGAAAACCCTACTCAATGAGCAGGGTTTATTATATTAATTAAGAGTGTATTTCTTGTGGATTTTGTAAATTCCAGAGAGGAAATTTAGAGTTTCCCGATGATGATAAATGATGTTTTCGCGGGTGAGCGTATCATTTGCCAAAGGCGAAATTAACCAAGAATGATATATGGTGGTAAAGTAGTCCAAAGCGGTTTTTTTGTAGCGGTAATTCTCGGAACAAAAAAGAGTAAGCGAATTCACAAATCCTAAGCTATTGTTGGGATAAGAAACGGCGGTACTTTTATTTTTATATTGTTTGTAAAACGAATGCGCATTACGAAGCAATTGAATTAAATCTTTATTGAAAAGATAAATCTTCATTCGTTTTTCGGCATCATAATCTGCTAGAGGAGAACTAATCCAGCCCGTAAGCATGGATTCGATACTTTCTTCAGATTCTTCTAGACCAATACTGTGGTACAATTTCTGGGTATATCCATAAAGAGATTCCAGAAGAGCTGTGGATGCAATGGTATCGCTAGGCAATGCATTGCTGTTTCTTGAGTTTCGCATAAGAAAAAGGTGTTAGATAAAAAGGGATAGTCACTGCGAAACTCAATTAAACCGAAGTTCATGAAATTTACAGACTTGCACTGATATGCTATCCCGAATAGTTAATGCTTTGATAAATGAGTTCATGGGTATTATTTTAATTAAGTTTCGCATTACAAATCTCAGAAAAAAATATTGTAATAGGGGAAGCGAAACGTTATTTTTTTAAAAACGTCATTTTTTATAGTATTATGAGTATTTGTTTTTTTTTTGGATAGACAAACAGATTACTTTTTTAAATAAAAGAAAACCATTGTGGAACCCAAAGCATTAATTGGGCAATAACCCAAAGAAGAAATGCCATTCCGAGAATACCCCATGCTTTTCTGTCTTTCCATGACCAACCAAATAGAGTTGGAATTTCCCAATATTTGAAGACAATAAAAAACACTAAACCACCCAGTCCGATGTTCAGCACACTTACTAATCCAAATTGCGAGCCCAAAAGTATACTGGCAATACAATAGAATAAGGTAATAATTTGAATGTAAAAATAACGGTTGAGGTGTTCATTGCTTACTTTCATCCAAGAAAGGAAAATCATGGATAGGATTAATAATAAGGTAAGTGTTTCAAGAACAGGTTGAAGGAGTAGTGCCCAGTTCCATAGAATGCCCCATATTATTAAAGTAATGACAACCATAGCCGTAAAGCGGCGAAATTCAAATTTATCAGAACCTTGTATAGGAAACAATATTCGGCTCAAAGGTTTTTCTGCCCAACGAACCAAAGGAAACGTACTTAGTCCTACTAAAGCAGGAATGCTCACTTCATAACTAAACCAAGGATCCTGCGTAGTGAAGTGCAACCAAATGATGGCTCCAGTGGTAATGAATGCAGGAATAGAAATTTCGAAGAATGAGGTAATATAAGAACTATTATCGTCTAGATTATACTTTAATGTTCGGGTGTAATTATTTAAATCATAATTGCGCGAAATCACGGCAGTGAGTAATCCCCATAACAAGAACAGTCCAATATGAACTACGATAGTACGCAATACTACAGAAGCGATATCGGCACCTAGCCAGATTCCGATGATACCCAGAATCAGTAATTCATATGTAAGTAATCGCGGGGAGAAAATGATTCGGAATAAAGGAGCAAGATTCCGAAAGAGCCAAGCAAAAATTCGTGACCAGTACGATCTTAAAATACTAATTAAAGCATAGGCTGCAACCAGCGCTGCTATACCTATTAATATACGAGAGGTGGTGAATACGCCACGTAAGGCTTGTAATTGGGAAGGTTTTTTTACTTCATATACTAAGGTTGTATTGGCCAATAGTTCTTGAGCGAGTATCTTTTTTTGATTTTCCTGTACTTGAGGAATAGCCGTTTTATGGGTTGCCCAAAAAGCGGCTGCCGTTTCGGGCGTGCCATACTGTTCTAGTGTGCCATATTGGAACAATATAGACCTTTGAGTAGAAGTGAGTGATTCTAGAGTTTTGGCAAGATTATAATCCTGTTGTCTATTTTGGTTTTGAGCAAAAAGAGTAGTACAGATGAAAAATAATCCGAGTAGTATGGTTAATATCCGTCTATTCATAGTTGAGGTAGTATAGAATACCAAAGGTAACAAAAGTATTCTGATGAAGCTAACGCCTTAAATTTCGGTGATTAAAAATAGAATTGTTGTTTTCTGGAAATTATAATTTTAAAACAAAAAAGAAGTAATTTATTCAATTGGAAATGCATAAAGGATAATAAAAGATATTAAAAATAGAAAGCCTCAATGAAGATTGAGGCTTTTTTTGTGCAAGCATTTTTTGGAAGAAATATTATGTAAGTATCAGTATAAAAGAGAAATAAGGGGTAATAGGGGGTGAAAAAAAGACTTATTCTGCAATTCTTAAGGCTTATTGTAGCATTCATTGGAGGACCTAAAATGTAATTTTGCTCCGTAATTATTAAGTAATGAATTGATTTTTAAATACTTAATTAAATTTTTTGTAAAAATGAGAATAAAGAATATTAAATTCTTTGTGTTGTGTTTTCTATTGTCTTACAACATGATGCAAGGACAACAAGAATCCCAATTTACACAGTACATGTATAATACGATGAGTATGAATCCTGGTTATACAGGTACAACAGGTGTAATGACAATGTTTGGAATATACAGAGCACAATGGGTAGGATTAGATGGTGCGCCACGTACAATGGCTTTTTCGGCACATAGTCCTATAGGGAAAAAAGGAAATGGAATAGGTTTGTCTATTATCAGTGACGAGATAGGACCTTCAAAAGAAACATATGTAGACGCAAATTATGCATACAATGTGCCTTTGTCTTACAATGTAAACCTATCACTTGGATTACGTGCAGGAATGAACTTCCTAAATATAGATTATGATAAGCTTAATAAGTTTGATCCGGGAGATTCACAATTGGAAGGAACATTAAGCCGTACAGCTCCCACCATTGGAGCAGGTGCTTATGTCTATTCAGATAAATGGTATGTAGGACTTTCTGTTCCTAGTATACTTGAAACGAAATATTATGATGATATAGAACAATCTGTAGCTTCATCAAGAATGCACATCTATATGATGGGAGGATATGTATTTGATTTAGACGATCAATTAAAATTCAAACCAGCAGTATTGTTGAAAGCAGTAAACGGAGCACCCTTGTCATTGGATGTTTCAGCGAACTTCCTATTTCAAGAAAAATTGACTTTAGGGATGGCTTATCGTCTAAATGCAGCAGTAAGTACGCTAGCAGCTTTTTCAATTTCAGATGCCTTACAGATCGGATATGCTTACGACCATGATATGAATAATCTTAGCCGATATAATTCAGGATCTCATGAAATTTTTCTACGATACGATTTGTTTGACTTATCTAAAAAGAAAATACAAGCTCCACGATTTTTCTAACTCAAAATATTTCGAAAAATGAAACAAAAATACCCCTATTTAATTCTATTGATGCTTTTAGTCGGCATGTTGTGTAAAGCACAAGATGTGAAAAGAGCAGAATTAGAATACTCAAATTATGCTTTTGCCGAAGCTACCAAATTGTATGAAAAAGGATTGAAACAAGATAAAAGGAAAACCAAAACAGCCTTAGCGCATTTAGGGGATACCTATTATTTCAATGGAAAATACATCAAAGCATTAGAGCCGTATGACAAAATGATGAAGATGCAAGGTACAATTGCTCCGATTTATTATTTCAGATATTCGGAATGTTTACGAGCAAAGGCAGAATATGTAAATGCAGATGCTGCCCTACTAACTTATTATCAATTAATAGGGAAAGAAGATTTGATTAAAGATAAATTATCTACAGATTATTTGGAAGAGATCAAACAGCTGGAAGGGAATTATGTCATCAAGAAAACAAGAATTAATAGTCCTTATTCCGATTTTGGAGCTGCTTTTTATGGAAAAGATAAAATCATTTTTGCTTCGGCAAGAATGGAAAAAGGTACTTCTAATCGAAAAATGGGTTGGAGTGACGAAGGATATACTAAGCTATATACAGCGACTATAAAAACCGATGGATCATTAGAGAAACCAGTTGTTTTACCAGGTGAAGTAAATTCAAAATATAACCAGTCTTCCGTTGCAATAACAAAAGATGGGAAGACCATGTATTTTACCCGAAATAATTATCTCAAGAAAAAATTCGGAAAATCAGATTCAGGATTTAACCATCTGAAAATATATAAAGCAACTAAAATAAATGACGAGTGGACGAATATAGAAGATTTACCAATTAATGGTGATAATCATTCGAATGGACATCCGGCCTTAAGCCCAGATGGTAAGTTTCTATACTATGTCTCCAATCAAATAGGTGGACTAGGAGACTCGGATATTTATGTAGCGGAAATTAGAGAAGATGGACGCCTTAAGGTTCCAGTAAACCTTGGAAGCCAAATTAATACTGTTGGGAAAGAAACATTCCCCTTTGTGAGTGAGTCGGGAATTTTATATTTCTCCTCAAATGGACATTTGGGAAGAGGAGGATTGGATGTTTTTGCAGCCTATAAAGATGTAAATACAGGAAATTATTTTGTGTACAATTTAGGAAGTGAGATTAACTCTAATGCAGACGATTTTGCATTTATAATTAATGAACAAAATAAGAAAGGATATTTTACTTCAAATAGAGGTAGAGCAGCACAGGATGATATTTATGCCTTTGAAGAAGTTGTACCAGTAGATACGCCATTTGAAATTGTTGCAGAACATAATGTTGTAAATACAGATAATGGACAGAAGATAAATGAAGTTACTGTAACCGTATTTGATAGTAAAGACAATCAGATTGATGTAGCCTATACAGATGAAGAAGGGAAAGTGTCAATTGTACTTTCAGAGTTGGAAAAATATAAATTCCAATTTGATAAAAAAGGATACATACGCTATGAAATGATAACCAATATTGATAAAAAAGGATTAACGGAATTCAACATTACGATGAAACCTGAAGATCCAGGAACAATAACAGTGGTTTATGATGGTGATAAAGTCACCAAAATTTCAACAGGCGATGATTTAATGAAAAAATTAAAAATGGCACCTATTTATTTTGATTATGGAGGAGACAAACTTCGTGCTTCTTCTGTCAAAGAGTTAAATCGATTGGTGGATGTGATGACGCAATACCCTAGAATTTCGGTCGAAATCCAATCCCATACGGATAGTCGCTCTAGTGCAGAATTTAATATGAAATTATCAAAACGTAGAGCCAAAACAACAGTGAGTTATTTGATTGATGCAGGTATTTCTGCCGATAGAGTACAAGGTGAGGGATATGGGAAAACCAGACTACTGAACCATTGTGCGACAGGTGTAAAATGCTCAGAACAAGAGCATCAAGTCAATAGAAGAACAGAGATTATTGTGGAAATAACACCATAATAAATAGCGTATAGTCCCCGAAAGACTATTGAAAAAGAAAAAATCCCACAAAAAATAATAACATGAAAAAAATAATAATCTTTCTTTTTTGTCTATTACCCGTTGCGGTAACAGCACAGATTACAGGTTTTTATGCAATCCCCACCTCCTCTACTTGTGCAAATAATGGAAAGATAGAGATTATAGTAATGGGTACACCACAACCTACAATATATGGTATAGGAAAAGCTCCGTATGATGAAACTAAAATAGTAAGTCAGAGCGCTGCTTTATTTACAGACTTAGAACCTGGAGAATATTTCTTTGGATACTATACTGGAACCACATTTGTAAAGGCAGAGTGGACCACAACAGTATACAATGATTATTCTACTAGTTCACCAAGTTTTACTACAGCAAGCCCTACCTATTATGCCTATTGTGGAACTACTGATCCATTAGGAAAAATAAGTGGCCGAGTAATAGGAGGAAATAAACCGTATACAATTGCTTTACTAGATGATAGTGGAGCGACTCTTCAAGAAGTGGAAGCGAACTACTATGGAGGAGCAGAATTTACAGGACTTGTTGCCGGAACATATCGTTTAAGAGCAACAGATGCTTGTAATACTGTAGTATATACTCCTGAAGATATAGTGCTAAAACCAAATGTACAATATACTGATTTTACAATTGGTACCCCTTCTCCCAGTCCAGCAGAATATTGGTTTGATATAGAATATAATATTCCCAATGACATTTGTTCTGGGATTAAAAAAGCGAATTTGAAGAATCCTTTAATGGCATTAGGAGGAGGTAGCTCATCGAATAATATGGTACAGGATGTAACGACTACTGGTTTAGGAGCGCCAAGTTTTTACGGAACAAAAGTAATAACCTATAAGGTTGAGATTCAAAATGAGTCGGGTACTTTCGATGTATATGATGATTTAGATTATAATGCTGTCCTAGATGGGGTATATCTTTTACCTACCGATCGATCAAAATGGGGGATTATAAAATTAACCTTCAAAATTTGTGGAATTGAAAAAACAAACTCAATCGACTTATCAACTTATAGAGCTTTTATACCACAACCAGTAGCAGGAAAAATAATATCAATCCGTGATAATCCTGCAAATACAAGTTGTCCCGGAGGAATGGGAAAAGTTGAAGCGAGATTTGATAGTATGTCCGACTATCCAACGGTAAGAGGATGTTATCCTTTTATTATGGAAGTTACAGAACATGGATCATCCTATACTTTTAGAGATACGGTAACGCAGGAAAAACGAATGGGAATAGTTTTATTGGATATAGGGAAAAGCTATACTTTTAAAATTGTCGATGCAGGTGAAAATGAACTGACGTATTATTCTTTTAGAAATGATACATCTTCTTCATCAACTCCATCACAGAGTAATCCAGCGAATGTTTACATCAATCCTGCACATTATACCCCGTCACCCATAAAAAATAAATTGACGTTTGTAGAAGGGCCTAGTTTAAATCATATTGGAAAATCGGCTTTAGTGATTCAAGGAATGTCTAATTCCATAGGATTAGTTTCTCCAGTGACAATTACTTCAACGGAAGGACCTTCAACGATAAATGAAACGGTTGATTTAGATGGATATATTTATTACACGGGTCTTGGAGATGATTTATTACAAGGTACCTATAAGATTAAAGTAAAAGATTCAGGTTGTTTTGAACAAGAATATACCGTGGTTTTAGGAAGTTATATTTCAAGTATTGTATTACAAAATGTAACGTATACAGAAAGTCCTACAGTTTGTGATCGCTATATTATTAGCGGAGAAATTAAAATTACAGCTGTTGGAACAAGAATTGTACAAAATGGACCGATTCAAAGTGTTTATGGATACTTGACGGCTTATCCTCGATTAGTTTCAGGACCAACAGGTATAGAATCTTTTCATGCTAGTGGCGAAACGGGGAAATGGTTTCATGTATTTGGAAATGATATTTTACCATTTACTTTCACAGCCAATATTTCGGGGAACTATCATGTTGGCTTAAGTCGAGAAGATGGGTATAGTAAATTTCTTGCTCCAGAAGATATTCTAGAGACTTCATCAATCGTTCAATTACGAGTTCTACCTAATTTCCCTGCCTTTGATTTAAGACTATCAGGAGGAGCAATTTGTGGCGGTGCTACCACAGGTGATTTATTTTTAAAAGTAGATAATGTTATTGGTGCTGTAACCTATTTCATTAAAAAAAATACAGAAACAGACTTTCCTACAACTGGGCAAACGAATCCTCTATTTACAGGATTAACAGCCGGTACTTATGATGTAAAAGCGGTAACACGTTGCTATGAGGTAGTGCAATCTTTTGTAATGGCAACACAGTCTGCAACGAATATTATAGTAGGAGATAAAGAATTGTGTGAGGGAAGCTCATTGAACTTTTCTACGATACCATTAGGACCTATATCCAGTACTGAGTGGACTTTGCCAAATGGTACAACGTCTAATGCTTTTCGATTACAGATAGATAATTTAACTACAGCTGAGAGCGGAGATTATTCAGTCACTATTGTAACCGTGACGGGCTGTACGTTTACCCAAACAGTAACCGTAGTGGTAAATAATCCTACTGTAATTGTAAATAATGAATTTAGTTTTTGCGTGGACGAACCCATTGTTATTGACTTTAATAGTGATCATGCATTAACAACATATAATTGGACGAACGATGATACCTCCAGTGGTATTCCAGCCTCGGGAACTGGGTCAATAAATATTGCAGCAGCATTAAATATGACATCTTCTACAATTGTATCAACAATTACAGTAACTCCTACTTTGAATGGATGTGATGGTATACCAGTTCAGGTTGAAGTTAGAATATTAGCTCGAGGAGACGTGAATCCAATTGTAGATTTGGTGGTATGCGATGGAGAAATAATACCAGAGATAGTATTAAAGCCTGCAACAGCGCCAGCAGGGACAGGATATTTTGTTTCCAATAGTGACCCTTCAATTGGTTTAAGCGACTATTTTCAGGTACCAGATGGTAAAATCCCAAGTTTTACAATTATCAATGATACAAATGCACCAAAAACAGCAGTACTAACCATACAACCGTATGTGCTTGGGGAAGGTTGTGGCGGGGCATCCTATAGTTTTACAATTACAATTAATCCTAAAGCATCAATGGGTATGATTAACGTAATAGCGGTGAAACATTAGCCTTTTTCCATATGTTTTTAAAATGAAGTTAATATGAAAAAATTATTTATACTATTTGTTTTCGGAATGCTTTCCTATTTAGGGAACGCAATGCCAATTGATAGTTTTATAGGGAGAACGGAAACAATAATAGAAAGAAATGCGATTGAAAAAGAGACTGTACTTAGTTTAGGAGCAATACGAGATATTTTTCCAGATCTAGCTATGGCAGAAGAAATACGCTTAGCATTAATACAACATGGAATAACAAAACCGAATATTGATGCAGCCGTAACTCAAGCTGAATTAGATCAGATAATAACAATATCTGCAATAGAAAAAGATATCAAGAATATTGATGGATTAGAGTATTGTAGTACGTTAAGTAAACTGTTTTTAGATAAGAATCAAATTTCAAATTTAGCGCCTTTAAGAAATCTTCCACTGACTTATTTAATTTTGGATTATAATGAGATTAAAGATATTAGTGGGCTCTCTTTACTTACACAATTAATTCATTTGAGTGTAAGGAATAATAAGATTTCAGATGCCAATGTAGTAAGTAATTTTCCTGTATTAGAAGTTTTTTTAGGGAGTGGTAATTTACTTAAAACGCTTCCTCATTTTATATCTACAAATTTAAATACCCTTTATTTTAATAGAAATCAGATTAGAGATCTTAGCCCTGCTAATCTTTGGAACGTAAGTGTAAGAGCAGGAACAGATTTTTCAAACCAAGAAATTCATTTACCGAGTAAATATAATATTAGTGGAGCGGTTATGACAAATAATCCATTGATCGGTATTAATGGTTCAATATTGAATGATATTAATACAATTAGTGATGCTGGTGTCTATACTTCTCCAACGATTAACTGGACTAACTTATCTGCATCCAGTGTACAAACTAGTTTTGATTTTGAGGTGAAATTTATCAATGGATATTTCAGCGGTACGGTTGTACAACCTTTAAGTGGAGTAGAAGAAGAAAGAATTTGTATTGGTGAAACATTAAGCTTAACAGCAAATAGTACAGTTGTAAATCCTATCTATACATGGTATAGTGATCCTGAGTTAACAACACAAATAGCTACTGGTGCAAGTTATACAGTAAGCCCAACAGTAACCACAGTTTACTATGTTTCAGTACAAGGAGATGATATCTGTGAAAATGAATCGGGTACTGCCAAAGCAATACAAGTAATCGTTAATCCAAAAGCGGTAGCAACAGATATTACAGTAGATGATACAACAATTTGTATCGGAGAAACAGCTACACTGTCAGCTACGAGTACAATTGCAAATCCAGTTTTTACATGGTACAGTGATGCTACATTAACAACAGTAATTCATACTGGAGCTACTTATGGAGCTAATCCAACAGTAACCACTACCTATTATATAACAGTGAGTGGTGATGGGGTTTGCGAAAATGAAGTAGGAACAGCAAAAGAGATAGTTGTAACTGTAAACCCAAAAGCTGTAGCAACGGATATTACGGTGGGAGAGGCAACAATATGTATAGATGAAACAGCTATGTTAACTGCAACAAGTACACTAACAAATCCAATATTTACATGGTATCGTGATGCTACATTAACAACAGTAATTCATTCAGGAGCTACTTATGAAGCTAATCCAACTGTAACCACTACCTATTATATAACAGTGCGTGGAGATGGTATTTGTGAGAATGCTGCAGGAACTGCAAAAACGATAGTTGTAACTGTAAACCCTAAAGCCGTAGAAGGGACTATTAATGTAACGGCAACAAAATTATAAACGTTAAATCGTTTTTTTAAAATAAGATTATGATGAAAAAATTATTAATACTACTATTTGTTTTTTATTCCTTATTGTATGCTACAGCCATGCCTGTAGTTGATTTTACTGTAAAATCAAAGACACGAATCAATAGTGAGAGTAATTTATCGGTCCTTACTTTGGGATCAATAATTAGTCTTTTTCCAGATGCAAATTTAGCGGAAGCTATACGTTTAGCATTGAACAGTAAAGGAGTTATTAAGGCTACTGTTAATGAAACAGTGACTCAAGAAGATCTTGATAAAATTGTAGAGTTGAGAGCTGCAGGGAAAGATATAATTAGTATGGTGGGATTACAATATTGTAGTAACCTATATTATATTGATTTGAATGACAACAAAATTTCAGATTTAAATCCTATAAAAGCACTAGGAATCAAGCATTTATATATGGATCAAAATCTAATAGTTGATATTAGTCCCCTTGCTTTACATACAACAATGTCTAGATTGTCTTTAGTTAATAATAAAATCACAGATGCTAGTGTAGTTAGTAATTTTGTTAGGATTTATGATGTTGACTTGAGTAATAATAAAATTAAAGTATTACCTCATCTTACTTCAAATGACTTAGAGAACGTATATTTTAATAATAATGAAATTAAAGATTTCAGTCCAATTAATTTATGGAATTTAAATAAAATAATTGATTTAGAATTAAAAGATCAAACCATTACATTACCAGTACAAACTGTAGTGAATGGAGCTATATCGAGTAGTAATCCAATAATTGATACAGATGGTACAGTATTAAATACTGTGTCAACAATTAGCAATGGCGGAATATATACTACACCTAAGGTTAATTGGATCAATCTTTCTGAATCTGTAACAGAATGTACTTATCAATTCGAAAAAACGTTACCTAAAGGTAGCATTAGCGGAACAGTAACACTACCATTGGCACGTCCTATTATTGAAACAATTTGTGTAGGAGAAAGAATAAGATTGGATGCAAGCAGTACAGTAGTAAATCCTATTTATACATGGTATAGTGATGCTGAGTTAACAGCACAAATAGCTAATGGCGAAAGTTATACAGTAAGCCCGACTGTAACTACAGTTTACTACGTTTCAGTACAAGGAGATGCTGTCTGTGAAAATGGATCAGGCACTGCAAAAGCAATACAAGTAATCGTAAATCCAAAAGCAGTAGCAACAGATATTACTATAGATGATGCAACAATATGTGTAGGAGAAACAGCAACGTTAACAGCTACAAGTACAATAACAAATCCAGTTTTTACATGGTATAGTGATGCTACATTAACAACAGAAGCTCATACCGGAGATACTTATGACGTTAGCCCAACTGTAACCACTACGTATTATATAACAGTGCGTGGAGATGGGGTTTGTGAAAATGCTGTAGGAACAGCTAAAGAAGTAACAGTAATTGTGAATTCAAAAGCAGTAGCAACGGATATTACCGTAGTAGATGCAGCGATATGTGCAGGTGAAACGACAACATTAACAGCAACCAGTACAATAGTAAATCCAATATTTACTTGGTACAGTGATGCTAGTTTAACAACAGAAATTAGTACAGGTTCTACTTATGATGCTAATCCAACAGTAACAACAACGTATTATATAACGGTGAGTGGAGATGGTGTTTGTGCGAATGCAGTAGGAACAGCGAAAGAAGTAACAGTAACCGTAAATCCAAAAGCAATAGCAACGGATATTACCGTAGCTGATGCAGCGATATGCGCAGGAGAAACAGCAACATTGACGGCAAGCAGTACAGTTGTGAATCCAATATTTACTTGGTACAGTGATGCTAGTTTAACAACAGAAATTAGTACAGGTTCTACTTATGATGCTAACCCAACAGTAACAACAACGTATTATGTAACGGTGAGTGGCGATGGTGTTTGTGCGAATGCAGTAGGAACAGCGAAAGAAGTAACGGTAACCGTAAATCCAAAAGCAGTAGCAACGGATATTACCGTAGCAGATGTAGCGATATGTGCAGGCGAAACAGCAACATTAACAGCAATAAGTACGATTGTAAATCCAATATTTACTTGGTACAGTGATGCTAGTTTAACAACAGAAATTAGTACAGGTTCTACCTATGATGCTAGCCCAGTTGTAACAACAATGTATTATCTAACGGTAAGTGGAGATGGTGTTTGTGCGAATGCAGTAGGAACAGCGAAACAAGTAACGGTAACGGTAAATCCAAAAGCAGTAGCAACTGATATTACCGTAGCTGATGCAGCGATATGCGCAGGTGAAACAGCAACATTAACGGCAAGCAGTACGATTGTGAATCCAATATTCACATGGTACAGTGATGCTAGTTTAACAACAGAAATTAGTACAGGTTCTACTTATGATGCTAGTCCAACAGTAACAACAACGTATTATGTAACAGTGAGTGGCGATGGTGTTTGTGCGAATGCAGTAGGAACAGCGAAAGAAGTAACAGTAACGGTAAATCCAAAAGCAGTAGCAACGGATATTACAGCCGCTGATGCAGCGATATGCGCAGGTGAAACAGCAACATTAACAGCAATCAGTACGGTTGTGAATCCAATATTTACTTGGTGCAGTGATGCTAGTTTAACAACAGAAATTAGTACAGGTTCTACTTATGATGCTAACCCAACAGTAACAACAACGTATTATGTAACGGTGAGTGGTGATGGTGTTTGTGCGAATGCAGTAGGAACAGCGAAAGAAGTAACAGTAACAGTAAATCCAAAAGCAGTAGCAACGGATATTACAGCCGCTGATGCGGCGATATGTACAGGTGAAACAGCAACATTAACAGCAACCAGTACGATTGTAAATCCAATATTCACATGGTACAGTGATGCTAGTTTAACAACAGAAATTAGTACAGGTTCTACCTATGATGCTAGTCCAACAGTAACAACAACGTATTATGTAACAGTGAGTGGCGATGGTGTTTGTGCGAATGCAGTAGGAACAGCCAAAGAAGTAACGGTAACCGTAAATCCAAAAGCAATAGCAACGGATATTACCGTAGCTGATGCAGCGATATGCGCAGGAGAAACAGCAACATTAACGGCAAGCAGTACGATTGTAAATCCAGTATTTACTTGGTACAGTGATGCTAGTTTAACAACAGAAATTAGTACAGGTTCTACATATGATGCTAACCCAATAGTAACAACAACGTATTATGTAACAGTGAGTGGTGATGGTGTTTGTGCGAATGCAGTAGGAACAGCGAAAGAAGTAACGGTAACGGTAAATCCAAAAGCCGTAGCAACGGATATTACAGTCGCTGATGCAGCGATATGTGCAGGAGAAACAGCAACATTAACGGCAACTAGTACGGTTGTGAATCCAATATTCACATGGTACAGTGATGCTAGTTTAACAACAGAAATTAGTACAGGTTCTACCTATGATGCTAGTCCAACAGTAACAACAACGTATTATGTAACGGTGAGTGGTGATGGTGTTTGTGCGAATGCAGTAGGAACAGCGAAAGAAGTAACGGTAACGGTAAATCCAAAAGCCGTAGCAACGGATATTACAGTCGCTGATGCAGCGATATGTGCAGGAGAAACAGCAACATTAACGGCAACTAGTACGGTTGTGAATCCAATATTCACATGGTACAGTGATGCTAGTTTAACAACAGAAATTAGTACAGGTTCTACTTATGATGCTAACCCAACAGTAACAACAACGTATTATGTTACTGTAAGTGGTGATGGTATTTGTGCGAATGCAGTAGGAACAGCGAAAGAAGTAACAGTAACGGTAAATCCAAAAGCAGTAGCAACGGATATTACCATAGCAGATGCAGCGATATGCGCAGGAGAAACAGCAACATTAACGGCAAGCAGTACAGTTGTGAATCCAATATTTACTTGGTACAGTGATGCTAGTTTAACAACAGAAATTAGTACAGGTTCTACTTATGATGCTTACCCAACAGTAACAACAACGTATTATGTAACAGTGAGTGGTGATGGTGTTTGTGCGAATGCAGTAGGAACAGCGAAAGAAGTAACAGTAACGGTAAATCCAAAAGCAATAGCAACGGATATTATAGTAGCAGATGCAGCGATATGCGCAGGAGAAACGGCAATATTAACGGCGACCAGTACGATTGTGAATCCAATATTCACATGGTACAGTGATGCTAGTTTAACAACAGAAATTAGTACAGGTTCTACTTATGATGCTAATCCAACAGTAACTACAACGTATTATATAACGGTAAGTGGTGATGGTGTTTGTGCAAATGCAGTAGGAACAGCCAAAGAAGTAACGGTAACAGTTGGTATGCTAGGAACACCAACTACAAATAATGTAAATCAAGAATTCTGTATAGATACAAATCCTACAATAGGAAATATTCAAGTGAATGAGTCCAATGTAATTTGGTATGATGCTATTACAGGAGGAAATATGATTGCGTTAGGAACTCCATTAGTGAGTGGACAGACTTATTATGCAGCTTTACATGATCCAGTAGGAGGATGTGAAAGTGCTATTCGTTTAGCTATTCATGTAGTTATTAAAACAAACACACCAGGAAGTATTACGGGATGGGACAATGTAGCATGTGTTCTTAATCAAGTGACTTATACAACTTCGGTAGGGATGACAGATTATCATTGGGTAGTTACTGGAGGTATTATTGTTTCAGGAGGACATTCTACAGATAATTTTGTGACGGTTATGTGGCCTACAGTTACAGATGGTGAAATTGAAGTTTCATTTATAAATGCAAATAATTGTGATCCATTAGTTATAATTAGTTTCCCAATTACAGTACAATCTTGCTCAGATATGAGTATTGAGAAAGTAGTAAATGTACTAGAACCTGAAATTGGAGACAATGTAATCTTTACAATCACTGTAAAGAATAACGGAACGGGTAAATTTGAACATGTAATTGTGAGTGAATTATTGCCTACTGGATACCAGTTTGTAAGTGCAATTCCATCAATAGGTGATTATGTTGCAACAACAGGAATTTGGTCAATACCAGAGTTGGATGTAGGTGAACATGTTACTTTAACTGTTACAGCAACAGTATTACAATCCGGTAATTATTTAAATATAGCTTCAATAATTGGGTCAAACCCTGAAGATTCTAACCCCGATAATAATCAGGCTCAGGCAAAAGTTGAACCTGTTGAGTTAGTAATCTATAACGGAGTTTCTCCTAATGGTGATGGATTAAATGATTACTTCTATATTCGAGGATTAGAGAAGTATCCAAACAATACCGTAGAAATCTATAATAGATGGGGTGTGAAAGTATTTAGTGCTAAAGGATATGGATCAAATAATAAAGTTTTCCGAGGTGTTTCTGATGGATACCTAACGGTTAATAAAGGAAATAATGTGAGTTCAAGTACTTATTTTTATATCATCCGCTATGTAACCCATGGAGGAGAACGTGTTGAAAAATCAGGTTACTTGTATGTTAATTAATTAAACTTTAAACGGATTTAATTTTATAAAAAATCCCTAGTTGAACTAAAGTTTCAGCTAGGGATTTTTATATGCATAAGGTTGAAAATTTATTTTTTAAGATGTATTGTACCTAATTTTATAGTGTCGGCAACAACCATACTTCGATTGTATTTATAATCTTCCAAATTTATTGTTTCTGATGTATAGCCTTCTTTTGATAAAGTGAATTTTGTGGCAATTGTATTTTGATGTAGAACAACATCTTTATATTTTTTAAAGACAAGTCGTTCTATAAAAAAGCAACCATTTTTATCACTTTTTAATGGGATTGGACTAAAAGCATCATTTCCCACGAATTTTATTTCGACATTTTCAATGGGGCGATTTTCCTGATCCTGAATACAACCTGAAATGTCTTTGCGTAGAATATAGCTTTTAGTAGAACAGGCAGATATACTGATAAGTAATAGTAATAAGAATAGCTTTTTCATAGGATAAGAATTAAGATATTTTGAGCATACTAGACCAAATAATAGATAAAACATCTCTTTCTGAGGCGATAACTCGTGCATGGAAATCGGGTGGGCGTGATGTTTTGGCATACTTCATTAAATCAATTTCACCAACTCCGGGATATGTTGTACCCCCTAATGGAGATTGTGATATTACTGTTGAAGTTTCTTTATGACTAAAAGAATAATCCATTCCGCCATAATCTTTAAGAATTTCATGACCTATTTCATGAGCTGCTGTTTCAATATAGTTTTTATCAGAATCGGCTTCTGTTTCATAAGCCCATCCTTTGGTTGTGAAAATAGAGAAAGATGGATAGTCCTTCCAGTCTGAATAATATAAATAACCAGCATTGTAGTATAATATTCTGGATAAGAAAAAGTTTCTTGATCTTTTAGATTCATCGTTGGTAACAAACGTTATTTCTGGAGCCTTAAGACTATTCTCATTTGTTTTCTTTGAAGTGATCGAGATTTTATATTTCTCCCCATTAATAGTAACATCTTTACCATTAGAGTCATTTCGACTCCAGTATTTGTTCACCCCTTCCAAAGCCATTTGGGTTAATTGTTCTTGACTTTTTGTTTGTGTTGTGATTACAGGTACCCCATATGAGGCAAGTGCTTCTGCAGAAACCTTATTCCCGCGGCTTAGTCCTTCTGGACTTGCATCGGTTAAATTAATACGCAATAGAGCTTCAATTTCATGAGTGCTTTTATTGATTCTAATATCGACCCATTTTCCTTCTTCTCTTTTTACCTTGATTTTTACTTTAGCTTCATCAGAACCATTTGAAACTTCAGCAGTAAGTTCACCGGTAAGGAATTTTACATTTTCATAAACTTTTTCATCAGAAAACCCATCCCATTGTACTTCCGTTTCTTCTCCTTTTTCTAATGTAGTTACACTTAGTTTTTCAGTATAGAGCGTTGTACCATCATGCTTGATATAAAAGGTCAGATTTTCAACGGTTCCTTTTTTCGCTTTGATTTTGAATTTAATTTTATCGTTTTCTTTTTCCCCTCTAAAATTTTCAATTCCAAATGGGACAAAAGTGTTTTGAACTACTTTTATTTCAATTTCTTTCTTTTCTGTAGGAATCGGCGTGCCATCACTTACAACCTTGCCGGGTTCATTAACTTGTCCGCAATCGGTAATTTTAATGTCTACGCTGCCATAAAGACATGGAATGGTACTTTTTAAAAGTAAGGGGCTTTGGTCTTGTACTTTTAAGGTACCAGTGTCTTTCCATTCACCCAATTGCATCACAGCGGGACATGGGCTAGCTATAAGAGGGCTTTTTGTACAATTTCCCATGAAAATTAGACTCTTTGCATCTTTTTCTTTTACCGTTGCAGTTTTTTTATTTTGAATCGTAGGCGTATCAAAATTTACTTTTAAAATGCCTTGTGGATTAGTGCATAAATCGCATTGTATCTTGGCTTGATCTATTACTAGTTTTAATCCATCAGCTACCTTTTCTTTTTTATTGCGTTCTTCACGTTCCTTTTCCATACGGGCTCTGTTTTGAGCCTCTTTTTCATCAATACCATCCGGTGTTGGATTATCTAACCTACCCATAATACGTTATATTTTATTTGAGTACTTTTATACTCTATTGCAATAAGAGCTTCTTTTAATTGCCCATTTTTAAAATACAATTCTCCATCATATTGGCTAATCTGTTCTGCTACATCTAGAAAAGAACCAGTAACGGTTAATTCTGTTAAAGAGTCATTTTCCTTTTTTAAATTTTTAATTTCAATAGTTTCTTCAATGATATGATCCTCTAAGAAATCAGGATTTTCTACTTTTCTTCGGTTTATTCCCCGACTATCATATTCTCCATAATAGCCGTGAAAATAAAGACCATACATTTTATAATCACTAAGAAAATCGATTACTTCGGTTTCATTTTTTAAAAGCTTATCAATAGATTTAAAATAATTCTCAATTGCGGTTCCCTTGTTATCTTTTCTTAATTCTGTCTCCGTAATAATCCATCGTTTGCGTATTTCTTTTAAATTATGTAATTCAACTATTCTACCTTCGCGATTTACACTAATAGAAATTTCGTCAAAAATATAACTAATACGACGCAGCATAAATTCCGATGGAATAGTAATATTTTCTGTTTTAAAGAGAGTGTTCATGCATAATACCTGATACCTCAAAAGTGATCCAACGTTTGCAATAAAAATAATTTCTACATCTCGAATGTAATTTCTTGTACTTTCATTTTGCAATCCAATATTTTCTTTTACGATGGTTTCAAATCGATATTTTGAAATATTTTGATCACGATTATTATCGGCTATATTCGATTCAGAAACACTATTGTTAATCATGCGTTATTAATATTCTGTTCTTTTTCTACTGTTTTCAGGATCCATACCTAACCAATCTCGATTAGCAGACCAATGAAAATACCCATTTCTTAATTTGCGGAGTAGACCCTGATCTCCATAGGCTGTTATTTCTACTTCTTCTAAGTCTTTATGATATGCAATTCCATCTTCTTCTGATTTATTGGGTAAAGCAGATGTTGCAATGGGTATATGCATTTCATGATATCTGGAATCAATAGGGCTTTTTATATTGTCCTGAACGGACACGATTGGTTTAGAAAAAGGTTTAGCTTTCATTTCTTCAAGCTCTTTTGCTAATTCCTCTTGTTGAATTCTTTTTGCATTATCTTTTTTCATTTCCTCCTCAGTCTTATATTTTAGAGGATTACCATCTTCAAAAACATATCTTGCCAATCGATCTTTTGCCGCAGTTAAGACTTCATCGTTAAGGACAACATAATCCTCATCAACACATTTTATGATGTTTTTTTTCATTAGTGGATAGCAAAATCGTTCCATGAAATGTAAAGGGATGTAGCTGTACTCTTTTTTCAAGAAACGCGTCCCTGTTAATTTATGATATTGTATTACACCATAGATATAAGTTTCTTTGTCGATTACTAATTCTTTATCTTTATACCAGTATTCGCGAATTAATTTTTCTTTGAAATCTTCTAGTTTTTTCATTGGATTCCAAGAGCTATAGAAGTTAAATCCTACACCAGGGTGTTTGTTCACTACTTCAATTTCATCGACTACTTCTAGTCCTGTTTCATAAGCACCACCTATATCGCAATGTACACCTGGAAGATTTTTTTCAATGGCATTGACCATTTTTACTCGAGTTAAAGAAAAATTTTCACGATGTTCATTTTCTGCAGTAAAGTGAACAGCTTTATTGATACTTCCTAAGTCATCTAGATTGAGTTGTTTAATATCATCATCGAAGTAATTTGTTGCAACGTGTGCAGCACCATGTGCTCCAGCTTTTGCTGTACCGAGTTTTGTACGGGTATCCATATCACCAATTTCTTCATAAGAGGATACGGTATCATATACTCCAACAAATCGAATATTAATACGAATATTTTCTAATTCTTCATTTGTTAATATATTTTGTTTTACTAACGTATAACCAAAATGGCCCATAGTAGGAAGTTTTCCATTTACAGCTACAGACATATCTACAGGTTCATTATAATTATTTACATCAACCGCTTTGTACGATGAAGTTGGCCCGCCATATGTCCCCATAGATGGAGATGTAGTTGTATAATCTTGCTCAAAATTCTGTTTTGGTTTTTCAGCTTTTATACGATTTAATTCATGAACAAAATTTCTTGCAGCAGCGGCACCACGACTAAACCCAAATACATCTACTGTAATGCTTTTTAATGGATCATTTGGTTTTGCTTTTATAGCAAGTTCGACTTTCTCAGCCAGATCTTCACAACCTTTCTTTACCTTGCTACGAATCCCCGTAATCCCAGAACCATATTGGAACCCACCATCAACATCTCTTGTGTTGTCGAGCGTACCAATGCCTTCAATGTAAATGCCATAATTATTTTTATCACAACAAAACCATTGCCGTGCAACGTTGGTATAATCATTACTAAAACTATTATCCATTCCCTTTTTATCCGATTCAGATCGATGTGATGCTTCTAAATATTTTAAATATTCTGGACCTTGGTTTGGATTGTTGTTTATTTGATCAATATATCGTTGTCTTAATTTTGGATTTTCTGAATTAATTAAAGTATAATGGGCTTCCTCAAGTTTTATTTTATGATTGTTTTCTTCATCGGTAATGGATTCCCTACCTTCATTTCTAAATTTTTTACGCAAACGGCTATTTTCTCTATTATTTAGAGTACCATCAAAGAATAAACCAAAAGTTAGATGTAAATCTTCAGCTGCTTTTTGAGGCTCACCTGTGTTATAAACAAATGTTGTTGCCATAATCAATCTATTTTTTACTCGATTTATAAACGTTAATTTGATTTTCTGATAATGGAATTTCTTGACCATTACCTTTAAGTACTATCGTAAGATATGTATTCGGTATATTAACTTTGAATTCTAATTCTGCATTTATTGCAGAATCGTTTCTATATAACTCTTGATAAGCTTTAAGAATTTCTTGCTCATTAAAAGTTACTGATCCTCCATAACGTTGTCCAGTAGAATCTCTCCACCCTAAATTCACCATTCTAGGAACAGCTCTGGGACTAAATGTGATATTTTTAAAGGTTTCATCAATGAATTCTTCCTGCTCACCATTGAGCATAAAGAAATAGGAATTAATTGCTTCACCACCTTTGGGGATTGAATAGCTTGGTTTCCAATTGTATCTTTTTCTATACGTATCCCATATCCCATAGGGTATAGGTTTGTTTTTGTTTGCTTCTCGTACCTCTAGAGGAACAATTTGTTCATTAAGCATAATGGACTTGCGATAGTCCGGACTAAACAATAATTTTTCATGGCTATCTAGCCCCGCAATTTCTTGCTCTGGTATAACTATTTTTTTACCTTCATATCGACTTACCTCAATTTGTTTTCCAGAACCAAAAAGCCATACAACAACAACTCCACCTGGAGCAAAGCCTACGACTATAGTTGAATACGTCATTTTTTTATTTGTAAAACTATCCAGATAACCTTCCTCAAATAAGGCAAGCATTTTATCATAGTCCAGTTTTGTATCGATATGGTAAAAAGTATCTTCCGCATAAGAAAGCCAGACAACATCTAGACGATTTGGTAATGGTTTAATACCCGAACTCATACTCCCTCCTATGTGTCCCCAGCCATAAGTTCCAGTGTGTGTACCTAGATAAAGACTAGTAGAGCCTTTAGCCGACTCTAATCCGCCTTCATAAACATCAACAGGATATCCCAAAGGACAAGTGATTGTTTCTTTCCAACGAAATTCTTTAGTTGCTTCGGTTGTACTCTGACTCATAGTGGTGTTTGCTTTTTTTTCCTGACATGAAATAAAATTCAAGCTTGAAATGCTAATTAATAATACTGATATTATTCTGTGCATAATTGTCTTTGTTTGTCTCTTATAGATTGAAACGTCTAAATTCTAGTACTGTTGCTGTATTTAAATTATGATTTGTTCACCTTCGCGTCTACATCTCCTAGAATGGTTGCCACACCTGCACTATGGATAAGAATATCTCCACTTTTTGCTGTGTGTGTTGTTGTTGCTGTTGTTTCTTTTAAGTCACCACCAACTTCAATTGTTTTATTTTGACTTACCGTTTCATTATGAGATTCTGAGTTGATTGTATACTTGTTTGTAATATCTGTGTTTTTATTTTTGCCTACTGTGGTAGTCATATTTTCACCTACATTGATTACAAAATCTTTTCCAGCATTTAAAGTGATATTTTTAGGAGCATTAACAGATATATTACCATCCCCATCCATATGCCAAATATTACCACTTGGATCTTCTACAGTTACAGATCCTTCACCATCATGCATAATGATTTTTGTTCCAGATCGGGTTTGTAATGCTTTGATATTATTATCGGCATCATGGAATCCACTTTTTGCTTGGTTATGGTATAAGTTTCCTGCAACGAATGGCATTTCAGCATTTCCACTTTGAAAATCAACCAATACGGTTTCCCCGATTTCAGGGATAAAGTGCATTCCTTTTCCTTCACCACCATGCGATGAAATTAGTGGAATCCAATCGGTAGTTTCACCTACGGGTTTTTGCCATGCCATTTGTACCAATACCCGACCTAATCCTTTAGGATCATTATTATCGATTACTGTAGCCATCTGTGATTCACATTTGGTGTAATCTGATGGTTGTGCATAGGGTGAAATTTTTACCTGTTCGGGAATTGCTTTGAATGAATTCTCATATTCTCCTGTATCAATGCAATGGTGCGTTGCTTCAATTACTCTAAAGTGGCCTTTGCTATCCTGATTTTCATCTAAAATATTAATAATGGCACCAGGACGTACTGCGGGATCTTCACTTCGTCCACTAACAAAAACCATGTTAGCTACTTTTTGGTCAAAACTTAAACGACTGAATTGATCCGTGTCCGATTGACCCATAGTTTCACTAACCAATTGATTGTGTTGTACAGTCGTTTCTTTTGCAAATATTTTCCCAGAAGTTTGTAATATAGATTGATTAAGACCATTTACAGATCCTTCATGTATTGATGTTGGACTTTGATGTGAGGCACCTTCAGATACATCATTGGTATGGTACTTAAAACGGGTAGGTTGTAAGCTCATTTCGAAATCATATTCAATAAGGTCAAAACCATAACGGAGGTCAATTACTTTTGATGCATCTTCATTTCCAATGATTAATTTTTGTCCATTATAATAAAACCATTCTCCTTGTCGCGCGCACAATCGACCAATAAAATCATAGTCGCTCTGATTGTATTGTACAACATAAGGATAAGGAGTGTTTTTTTCAGGCTTAACAACTGTTTCTAAAAGTTTAACGTCATAATTAGAAAGCGCTGAATTAACGATGCTTTTAAGATCTTTCTTTAAGAAGGAAAGAGATTCTGGACCATTATCCATCAGGATTGTTGGGCTAAAAGCTTTGAATGTTACTGTTTTTCCTTTTGAAAAACCATCCGATTTACGCATTTTTACCTGAGTAACAATTCCTTTAAAATTACCTATACTAGTCGAAAATATGCTTTCCTGACATTGCATCGTAACCATGATAGGCTCTCCAACTAGTTGTTGAAAATCTCCTTTTAAACCGGGATTTTGAAGTAATAACTCATCTTCACGACATTCTAACGTTAGAAAATGATGTTCTTCAATATCCTGAGCCAGCATAAAGTTTAGAAACGTACTGATAGTCGTTTCTCCAATTCTTATAGTAAGGGTAGTTTGTAATGCCATGACGATTATTTTTTTGCGCTTTTATCAACGATAAAAACAGATTTCTTGTCATTAAATTTTAACGAAATAATTTTACCTGAGGATATATAATTACCTGTTTTAGGATCTTCTTTATATTCTTTTATTTGAACTTTCTTAGTGGTAGGGTCATATTGGGGAGCTTGATCATCACTTCTGGATTTAAAAGTGGTAAAAGTACTTTGCCCATTTATACAGTCTGGACAAATTGAAAAATTACCCGCTTCTAATCGTATCACTTCAAGGGTGAAAAAATCATTTCCGCTGCCGTGTGTACCATATCCAAAAATTAAATATTGGTTAGGGTGCGTAGCTGTAGCAATTGACTCTATTTTATACCATGAAACATCAGAATACAATAGTTTTTCTTCAGATGAAGTGGCTTCTGTTTCAGAGATTTTTTCAGAATAAATTTTTAGCGGACTATTTGGTGTTTCTTGATATTGAAAAATGGATTGGAAATCATGCCAAGTTCCACCATTAAAATTATCCCAAGAAAATATGCGAAGTTTTTTATCTTCTGAAGAAGTGATAGTGATTTTTTCTCCAAGTTGTTCAAAAGGATATTTTAAATCAAAATGATTTAATAAAGCATCCTGTAAATCTGTTCGAAACAATGTTTTAATTTCATCGTTCTTTTCATCTTGTTGTGATGCAGTAGAAAATAAATTATAGGTTTGAACAAGCTTTTGCTCTATAGCATTATTATTCTGAGCATTTATAGTTAGGACATAAATACTAGTTAATAATATAGAAAATATGAGTTTCTTTAGCTTCACGATTATTTTGTAAAAATTCCTTTAGTTATCATATAGCGCCATGTAGCTAATCGTTCAAGGGCTTTGTAGCGAACGCCATTTCCACCATTAATACGAGCGACTTTTGTAGGAGGATTTTTTTTAAAATCTAAACTACCATTAGCAGTAAGATATTTAATTCCTGTTCCTTGACCTTGAAAATATACATACGTCCAAAATGCAGATTGATCCTCTGTTGGAATACCATATTTTAATTTCTTTCGATCGGCATTAAATTGATCACGTCTCTGACACAATATTGCCCCAAACCCATATAATGCATTTTTTAAGCCATTAAAAACGGCAGAATTTACAGTCGTTTTGCCGCCCCATTCATTACGGGCTACTTTTACGGTTTTAAATTCATCACCTTCATTATAATCTTTGGGTAAATATTTTTTTACTTCAGGGAAATCAGATGAAAAATTATCAACACCCAGCGTATTGAAACCGTCTATTGGAAGATTAGTCAGAATTTTTTCTCCTGTTTTGTTTTTGTAATCGGTTTCATAATTGAAGTCTAAATCCATATAAGTATGGCCAAGACCTTCACCAATTGCAATGGTGTAAAAATAGGAGGGCATAAAACCAAGTTCCTTGGATACCAATTCTATAATGTCGACCAAAGGTTTTTCTCGAGACTCATCGGCATAGCCAGCCCAATCATAGACCTTTTTTACATTATATTCTTTTTCTAATGCTGCCTTGATTATTTCTTTTCGTTGCTTTCCCATAACTTTAGTTTATGAAAAATTTACGCCTGGCCATTTGTTTTTAAATGGAGTATTACCAATATTAATTTCTTGAGAGGAAATTAATATTTCAATGGTCATCGGGGATGCACCATTAGCTCGAAACATCTCATGATAACGTATACAATAACCCTTTGTGAATTTTACTTCCTTCATACGGCTCATCGCATCTCTTTTATAGAAAGTTATTACTCCATCTTTCGTTTGAGTATTACTAACCATCCAGTCAGAAAAATTATCTAGATTATTGGCTTCAACGACAACTCTGATTTTACCACCTTTTGCATTAGAAGATGGTTTGCCATTATTATCTGTATTCTGTTCGAAAAAGATATCATACTCTAATACAGTATGAGCTATCCCATCTATTTCAAGCTTTGCTAAAAAAGACATAAGACATCATTATTAAGTTAAATAAAAAAGAGGAAAGGGAATGTTATATACATTCCCTTAATTTCCTACAATATTTTAATGAAGTTGGTTATACCCACTCATTTCTGTGAAGACCACTACCTAACTCTAATTCTTGAGCAGAAATAGTGAATGTTTCAGTTAATGGGTTTTCACCTTTAGCATCAAATTCTTCTTTGTACTTAACCAAGTAACCTTGTCTAAAGTTCATTTCTTTTAATTTAGCATCCGTATCACGTTTTACGTATACTATAGAACCATCTTTTCTTTCAAAGTTGTTGGTCATCCATTCGAAGAAAAATGAATCTCCTGTTGATTCAACTGTAATAGTTAGTCTACCTCCACGAGTGATTGAAGATGGACGTCCTGTTGCATCTACTTCTTGGTGTAGATCATACATAGCGTGTAGAATGTTCATTTCTTTTCCGCCTACTGTAATTTTTGATTTAAATGACATAATAATAAAAATTAAGGTTAAAAAATAATAATACCGAGTAATATCTAATAAAGATTAAGTAACGAATTTATAATAAAAAATGTTTAATTGCTAAAAAAAATGCAAAAAATTGATTAAAAACATCTATGTTTTAGTTTGTTAGCTTAATTCCAATCAGAAAATTCTTGTTTTTAACGTATCCGTTTTCTGGAATGAATTAGCATCTCACTAGTGATATTTAAAAGGTTTTTAAGTTGGATATTTTTAAAATTGTCTTGAAAAAAGAAATGGGCTAAAAAAAGTGTAGTATATTAGCAGAAATAAAGAATTGTGTGGGGTAAATTGCTTAAAAGAGTTTATCATAAGTTACAATTTTGACAAATTAGAATAAATTAATAACGTTAAAAAAGAAGAGAATGGATGTAAAAGATAGTAATGGAACGCTACTTGTAGAAGGAGATTCTGTGCAGATTATTAAAGATTTAAAAGTAAAAGGATCTTCATCGGTAATAAAAAGAGGGAAGATTGTGAAAAATATTCGTCTTACATCTAGTAATGAAGAAGTAGAAGGACGTGTAGATAAAGTTCAGATGGTATTAAAAGCTTGTTTCCTTAAAAAGATATAAGTTCTATATAGATATAAAAAAAAGCCTCTCAATTATATTGAGAGGCTTTTTTAATGAATAGTGGTACTAGTTTAGAATATTAAGGTAGTAGGATAAAGAGGTATCGACCATCAATATCATTAAACCAAATATCATATTTTGAAGCGAGTACAGGAATATCCCCACCACCAATTGTTGCAATACCACTGAATGACGTATCGGCACCCCAGTTTACATCCCAATTGTTGTTCGCTCGAAATTTTAAGTTATTGTTCGAAAGTGTTACTCCAGAAATCTTCCAGATATGAAGGTCAAATGTACTGTTTGTCATATCGGTATCAGTATCCCAACCACCAGGAGTTGCATCTCCTACAATACCTATTGTAGGATAAGTAACTGTAGGAGGAGTTGAAACAGGAGTAAAGGTATAGGTCATCGTGGTAATATTAACTTCTAAGTTATAATATCCAGAGATAGCAACTGGGATAATTGCAGGTTCGTTTTCTCCAGTAGGAGTACTCACCCCAAGGATTCCGCCACTTCCACCATATTGAGGATGCCAAGAACCTTTTGTATCAAGAATTTTAAATCCAAAGTCGGCTCCACCAATAAAGAATCCTGTATAATAAAACTTATTTTCATCCATAGGGTCACGGAATAAAGGTGTATTATCACTATCGTTATTCCATCCTGCAGCTGTTGCATTTCCTACAAGGAATAAATCGTTTTTTGCAACGATAGTAGCATATGGAGTTACTTTAATATGAATACTATTAGAATACATTGGAAGGTCCTTTTTAGGTCCCAATGAAGATTTAATACGAATTTCAATCTCGGTTTCTTGTAATGCATTTGCGCCAGCAGCAGTTACAGCAGAATTTAATGCAGCGACAGTTAAGGCAATGGTATTTGTAGACACTATTCCGGCGCTAACTGCATTAACAAACTGTGTATTCGCTAGTGCAATTTCAACACTATAAGAAATATCGGTAGGAATACCATAATCACTTTTGGTCCAATTCAAATTGAACACGGTGTTATTTGCATTTTCACGTACCAATACAAAAGCTGATCCCCCTTCAGGAGCCACTAATACTGGGGCAGAAATTGCATTTGCAACAATCTTTTCATCATCAGAATTACAGGAGTATACCAATAAAAGTAAGATGGCTAAAGCTGAAAATTTATAAATATGTTTCATTTTATTAAACTTTAAATTAGATGGATACTAATACCCTGTATTTTGTACCAATTTTGGGTTACCCGCAATAGCGTTGGATGGAATAGGGAATAAGTCTCTGTAATTTGGTGTAGATGAACCACTCGGTGTATTACCTTTCCAAGGCCATAAGTAAGCTCCACCAGAGAATTTACCAAAACGAACTAAATCAGTTCTTCTATGACCTTCCCAATGTAATTCACGAGCTCTTTCGTCCAAGATGAAATCCAAAGTTAATTGACCACTTGATACCGTTGAAGTATTGGCACGTGTACGGATTAAATTTACATAATCTGCTGCAGTTGCTAGAGAACCGCCACCACCACGAACAGCAATTTCGGCATACATTAAATAAGCATCGGCAAGACGGAACATAGGAAAATCGATATCTACGAAAGTTCCTGATGAATCAGAACCGGGAACTCCTGCTTTTGTAAGATTCTTCCATTTTTGAATTGCATAACCATCTGTAAAACTGGTAATACTATTAATTTCTTTTGTTTGTCCATCTGTGTAGAATTGACCTCGAGTATCTGTAGTATTAGGCGCAAACTTGTCTACTAAAGCAGCAGTTGTTCTAATACCTGCCCATCCACCAACGATTCCAAATTCTACGGGATTCATAGAACCTCCAACTGCTGCATGAGTTAAAAATGTTGTTCCTCCATAAGTTTGAGTACGTAAACCATCAAAAGCAACAGCAAAAATAAATTCTGAATTTCGGTAATCATCATTATCCGCAAGGAATAAATCTTTATACGTACTATGTAAGGTATAACCACCATTGATTACAGCTTGTACTTCTGGAAAAGCTAAATCATATTTTGGAGAATTAATATAAACTCCAGCATTCATATATAGTTTTGCTAACAACATATGAGCAGCTCCTTTATCAGCTCTTGGGTAAACGTTCATTTTAGCAGGTTTCATTGGACTATTTTCTGCTAAAATTGCCTTTAATTCAGTCTCCACATAATTGAATAATTCAGCTCTGCTAGATTGCTCAGGCAAATAAAACCCAGTTGGAGAATCCTCTGTAACAATAGCAACATTACCAAAGAAATCTAAGAAATGCCAATAACTTAAAGCTCTAAGAAATCGAGCTTCAGTTCTGTATACTTGTATGTCCTCACGAAGTTGGCCAGTAACTCCTCGAGTATCTAGTTTCTCATTTGTAGTTTGACGTAAAAATTCGTTACAGTTTTTAATTTGGAAATCTAAACGACTAAACATAGCGTTGATGAATAAATCACCAGAAGTCCATGATTGACCATGAAAATCTTGAATTGTTTTATCGTTCCAACCCATGATGGCCTCATCCGTTGTTAATTCTTGCATCAACCATAATCCACGCACATATTGACTTTCCCCTTCATCAATTCCACCAATATCCGGAGTACCATCAGGTCCTTTTTGTCCAGTAGTTGCTAATCCTGCATAAAGTTTAGCAAGGAATTGTTGATAGGATCCGGGATTCTTAAAGAACTCTTCCGATGAAAATTGATTTCCATCATTTGGAGCAGTTTGATCCAAATCATTCAAGCAAGAAGATAATGTTAGTACTAATAACAATACTCCGATTCGTTGTATAGTAAATGATATTTTTTTCATGGTATTGTTTTAAAAATTAACATTCAATCCTAACATATACGTTCTAGGTCTTGGATATAGATTGTTATCTCTACCTTCTTTTATTTCAGGATCAATTCCTTTGTAATTTGTAATAATAAATGCATTCTGTACGGCACCTGTTATACGTAATGTAGATCCGTCTCTGAAAAGATCTTTAAAAGTATAACCTATCGTAGCATTGTCCATACGTAGGAAAGAAGCATTTTGAATGTAATAATCCGATTCATAAGATGGTTTTACAAATCCAGTATTTAAAATGTCAACAGTACCATTAGAAATATCAGTTTGTCTAATTAATAATCCTTCTTGAAAACCTAATCGAGCATCAACATTGTTATAGTTATAGTTTCCAATACTTCCTCTCCAAGCCATTGAGAAATCCCAATTCTTGTATTCAATACTGGTATTAAAACCGAAAAAGAGATCGGCATTTGCACTATGATGTAAATATTTGTCTTCTGCGTTAATAATTCCATCCCCATTACGATCCACATATACACCATTAAGAGGTCTTCCATCTGCATCATAAGCTTGTTGGTATACATAATAAGAGAAAGGAGTATAACCCGTTTGTTGTCTTTGGATTGTGTTTCCTGTAGCACCTTCAATACCACCTACAGGTTGGCCTAAATAACTAGGATCTGTAATTAGCGTCAGTTTTTTAATTTTTGAATCTTGGAAAGTAATGTTTCCACCAATATTCCATTTGAAATTATCATTTTGTACTGGAATAAAGTTTAAACCAATTTCAAGACCTTTATTTTCTAAATCTCCAATGTTGTAATTATCCTCATTAGAAAAAGCAACTCCTTGTGGGTTTGGAGTTTTGACAATTAAATCTGTTGTGGTTCTTTTATAAACATCAACAGTACCAGTTATTCTGTTATTCAGTAAACCAAAATCAATCCCCATATTCCAGGTTGTAGTTTCTTCCCATTTAAGATTTGGGTTGTAAGGTTGAGGTCTAACTGGATTAAAGAAAATAGGTTTTCCATTAGCATCATAACCTATTTGATAACTAGCCGTTTCAGTAGCCAATTGGTATAATGGTTTAGACGGATATACTGCATTTTGAATGTCTTGTTGACCTGTAATACCCCAACTCGCTCTGAATTTTAAATCATTAACAATTTTGCTATCCTTTAGGAAGTTTTCATTATTAATTTTCCAAGCTACAGCTGCCGAAGGGAAATTACCCCAACGATTGTCTTTTGTAAATCGAGAAGTTCCATCACGTCTGTACGATAAGGTAACTAAGTATTTGTCGTAAATAGAGATGTTCGTTCTTGCAAAAAAGGACTGTAGATTGATTCTTGTTTTTCCTGTTCTTCCAGGGTCATTGTCAACCAATCCTTGTGCATTATTATAATAATCATCTTTGTAGTAAGTCTTGAAATCCTGATAAGAATAACCCGCAGTTACATCTAGATTACTGATGAATCCATTGTAGCTTTTATTATAATTGAAATAAAAATCCATCAATTTATTATTGCGATCTTCTACCTCATTAACATATGATCCCTGTTCTGCGAGAACAATAAAATCACGATCTACATTGCTATACTTTCTTCCGGAGTTATAATCGTACCCTAAGTTCAAGATTGCTTTTAATTCGGGTAAGAAATGCATTTTATAATCAAATTGGATGTTACCAATACTGCGGAAAGTATCTCCGTAATTATTTTTTTGATTAATTAGAGATAATGGATTTTTCCCTGGTAATTGTAAAGGCATTCCATTAGGTTCTAACCATTGAAAATAACCACCATAATTATTATTAGCATAAACAGATTGAGTTGGATCAAAACTTAATGCTGCTCCAATGGCCAATTTATCACTAAAGTTATTTTTAATAATAGAAGTATTATTATTTGCTTCAATTTTTAAATGATTATCAAAAAAGTGAGTGGTAAAACCTCCAGAAAGTGTGGTTCTTTGAAAGTTATCTCTTTTTAAAATTCCATTCATATCCGAGTAACCTACAGAAGCACGGTACACTATTTTTTCATCCCCACCTGTTAACGCGATACTATGATCAGTTCCAGTAGCCGTTTGAAAGATTTCTTTTTGCCAGTCTGTATTGGCATTACCCAATAATGCTTTTTGAGCTGTTGAACCATTTGTGTTTACATAAGTACGGTATTGATCAGCATTTAATACATCTACTTGATCAGCAATTCTTCCTACAGAATAATTACCGTTATACGAAATACTTAATTCTCCCGCTTTACCTTTTTTAGTTGTAATAATGATTACACCATTCGATGCTCTAGAACCATAAATAGCTGTTGCCGAAGCATCTTTTAATACTGTAATCGATTCAATATTATTTTGATTAATGGAAGCCAGTGGATTACGACCTCCTTTTATTCCTTTATATTCAACAGGAACCCCATCAATTACATATAAAGGATCATTACTTGCTGCTAATGATGATCCGCTTCGAATTCGGATTAGAGCTCCTTCACCGGGAGCACCACCATCATTTATAATTTGCAAACCAGCAACTTTACCTTGAAGCATCTGATCGGCAGCTACTACAGGACCTTTGTTGAATTGTGATGCCGTTACTGTTGTAACAGAACCTGTTGCATCTTTCTTTTTAACGTTTCCGTATCCGATTACTACAATTTCGTCCAATATGGAAGCGTCCTCTTGTAAAATTATTGAAACTGATTTTTGAGCTTCATAATTTAAAACATGGCTCTTAAACCCTATAAATGAGAATACAATTTTGTCTCCTTTTTTTAAATTTGGTAATGCAAAATTCCCGTCAAAATCGGTCATTGTACCAGTTGTAGTCCCTTCAGCTACTACATTTACACCAGGCAGGGGCAATCCCGAAGTCTGATCTTTGACTGTTCCGCTTAAAGTGTTCTGTGCCAGAATACTAATAGGAAACATCAGTACTAAAAGTAATAACTTTTTATACATCGTTTTCATACAATCTGTTTAGATTAAATTTGATTTTTTTGCTTATAAATTCACTTCGAATGTTAAATTTATGTAAATATTCCACTCAAAAAAATCGAAGCCGAATAAAACTGTTCCGCAAACGTTTTCGTGTTGAAAACTTTTTGTATAACTCAGATTATTAGCGTTAAAATTGACATTAATCAAAATAAAAATTATCTTTATTCAGAAATTAATATATTACAAATCTGCAAAATGAAAAGAAAGGTAACTCTTAAACAAATTGCTAGAGAGTTGGACGTTTCAATCTCTACAGTTTCGAAGTCATTGAGAAATAGCCCAGAAATAAGTGAAGATACCATTCAAAAGGTGCAGGCTTTTGCGAAATTATACAATTACAAACCCAACAATATAGCACTCAGTTTAAAGAATAAGAAGACCAAGACCATTGGGATTATTATTCCTGAAATCGTGCACCATTTTTTTGCTACAGTCATCAGTGGAATTGAGCAGGTAGCCAATGAAAATGGATACAATGTTATAGTTTGCTTATCTGATGAATCCTTTGATAAAGAGGTGATTAACATGGAAATGCTCGCAAACGGCAGTATTGATGGATTCATTATGTCGCTATCCAAAGAAACACAACTCAAGAAAGATTTCCATCATATTACAGAGATTATAAATCAAGGAATGCCAGTCGTAATGTTTGATCGAGTTACGAATGATATACTGTGTGATAAGGTAATTATTGACGATCAATATGCGGCCTATGAAGCCGTACAACATTTAGTGAATAAAGGATATAAAAACATTGCATTAATCACAACTGTAGATTATGTTAGTGTTGGGAAATTGAGAACAGAAGGTTATCTCAAAGCATTAAGAGATAATAACTTAACAATAGATAATAATCTAATTATCAAGATTGAAGACATCGATGGATGTGGAGAAGTTATTGAAAAATTAGTGAATGAAAATACGATTGACGCAATCTTTGCTGTCAATGAATTATTTGCAGTCACAGCGATAAAAATGCTCCACAAAAAAGGAGTAAAAGTGCCAGATGATGTATCTGTTATTGCTTTTACCGATGGAATTATCTCCAAATATTCTTCCCCTTCAATCACTACAGTGAGCCAAAATGGTATAAAAATGGGGCGTAAAGCAGCCAAAATGTTGATTGAACGATTAGAGTCAGATGAGGAAGAAGATGAACAGTACAAAACAGAAGTCATTGAAACCCATTTAGTAGAAAGAGAATCTACAAAATAGTTAAAATAAATAGATAGTTCCAAAAAAAACATATATTTGCCTTAAATCAAAGCTTATACTTTCACTTCAAATAAAAGTAAGTTTTGATAAGTCATAGCACTTATCGTATATTAATCTATAAATTACGATAAATGGAAAAGCGGAAATTAAGTTTCTGGGAAATATGGAACATGAGTTTCGGATTCCTAGGAATACAGTTTGGTTTTGCTTTACAGAATGCCAATACCTCTCGAATTTTTGAAACATTAGGAGCAGAGGTAGATAAAATTCCTATTCTTTGGATTGCCGCCCCAGTTACGGGACTCATTGTACAACCCATTGTCGGATATTTTAGCGATAGAACCTGGACAAGATTAGGGCGACGAAGACCCTATTTCTTGATTGGCGCTATTTTGTCATCTATAGCATTATTCATAATGCCTAATTCACCTACTTTGTGGATTGCTGCTGGTACTTTATGGATGATGGATGCCTCAATTAACATCTCAATGGAACCCTTTCGTGCCTTTGTAGGCGATAGTTTGCCTGAAAAACAACGCACCTTAGGATTTGCTATGCAAAGCTTTTTCATCGGTATCGGTGCAGTAGTAGGCTCATTATTACCCTATTTATTAACGAACATATTTGATGTTAGTAATACAGCTCCAAAAGGAATTATTCCCGATTCAGTAAAATGGTCCTTTTATATTGGTGGCGTTGTTTTTTTGCTCGCCGTATTATGGACCGTGGTAAAATCTAAAGAATATACACAAGAAGAACTTGATGCCTTTGAAGCCAAAGATCAAGAGAACAAACCACAAGCTAATGTTTTACAAGATGACTCCCGTACAAATATCAAAAAACAATTAGGATTTGGATTATTGATGACATTTGTTGGAGCAATTGCATCCTATATTATCTATGTTGAAACATTAGCCAAAGAACTTTATATCCTTTTTGTAGGAATGGTTATTGTCGGTATTTTATTCAGTATTACCAGTCAGATGCGAGTTCAGAAAATTCGAAATGGTTTTACAGTCATTATGACCGACCTATTGAATATGCCTACAACAATGAAAAAACTGGCTTGGGTTCAGTTTTTCTCTTGGTTTGCACTCTTTTCAATGTGGATCTATACTACACAAGCCGTTACAGGATATGTATTTGGAACAAAAGACACTACTTCAGCAGTCTATAATGATGCTGCCGATTGGGTTTCGGTATTATTCACCGTATACAATGGAGTAGCCGCAGCAGTTGCCTTTCTATTACCAGTAATTGCAAAAAGAATAGGAGTTCGCATGACCCATTTATCAGCCTTAGTATTAGGCGGATTAGGATTAATATCAATCTACTTTATTGGAAACCAATACATGCTATTACTTTCAATGGTAGGAGTTGGTATAGCTTGGGCTAGTATTTTGTCTATGCCTTATGCCATGTTATCAGGAGCCTTACCGGCTTCAAAAATGGGATATTATATGGGTGTATTTAACTTCTTCGTCGTAATCCCTCAGATTGTTGCAGCAACAATACTTGGATTTATCATCAAACAATTTTTTCACAATGAACCAATATATGCACTTGTCATCGGAGGAATCTCAATGATAATTGCGGGACTGCTCACACTTCGTGTAAACAGCAGAACTAAAATTGAAATATATGAATAACAAAGCTTTTATTTTTGATTTAGACGGTGTAATCGTCGATACAGCAAAGTTTCACTTTTTAGCATGGCAGAAACTAGCACAACAACTTGGAATTGAATTTACACCTGAGCACAATGAACAACTAAAAGGAGTAAGTCGAGTAAGATCATTGGAAATTATCTTAGCCTTAGGTGATATTCAAGCTTCAGAAGAAGATAAAACCAAATGGATGCTACAAAAGAATGAAGACTATTTGAGCTATGTAATGGATATGGGAGAAGAAGAGATTTTACCAGGAGTACTATCTACTTTGAAATTCTTAAAAGACAATAATCAAAAAATAGCATTAGGATCTGCGAGTAAAAATGCAAGACCCATACTGGAAAAAGTAAAAATAGTAGACCTGTTTGATGCAATTGTAGATGGGAATGATGTTTCCAATGCAAAACCAGATCCTGAAGTTTTTCTACAAGCGGCACAATTATTAGGAGCAGCGCCAGAAGATTCAATTGTTTTTGAAGATTCAGTAGCTGGAGTTCAAGCAGCAAATATTGCTAAAATGACCAGTATAGGAATTGGAGAATCAGAAGTCTTACATGAAGCAAAATACATATTTCCAGATTTCACTCACATGGAAACCAGTTTTATAGAAAATCTAATCAAGAATTAAAAAATCATCACATTAACAAGTAAAGAAATGAATCAAGATTATATAATCCCAAATAACTGGTCCATCATTGAAGAAGGCTTTGACATTGAAAGAGTAAAATCATCAGAAAGTCTTTTTAGTATTGGTAATGGAGCAATGGGGCAAAGAGCCAATTTCGAAGAAGATTATTCTGGAGAAACTTTCCAAGGAAGTTATATTGCCGGAATTTATTACCCAGATAAAACAAAAGTTGGATGGTGGAAAAATGGATACCCAGAATATTTTGCAAAAGTATTAAATGCACCTAACTGGATTGGTATTTCCATTGAAATTAATGGTGAACATCTGGATTTGAATAATTGTAAGACGGTACAAAATTTCAAACGTGAATTGAACATGCAGGAAGGATGGTACAACCGCTCTTTTGAAGCAACCCTACAAAATGGAATTCAGATTTCAGTAAATGTACGTCGTTTTCTATCCTTAAATTTAGATGAAGTAGGAGCTATAAATTATGAAATTACACCATTAAATCAAGCAGCAACAATAGTCTATAAACCATTGATTGATGCAGGTGTAAAGAATGAAGATGCAAACTGGGAAGAGAAGTTTTGGGAACCATTAGCAGTGGAGCAAGGAGCAAATGAAGCCTTTATTGTAGCGAGAACATTTAAAACCCATTTTAATGTGGCGACCTACATGCACAATACTATTTTCTTAAACGATGCAGCGCAAAATATAACCGCTACAGTTTTGGAAAAAACAAATGATAAAATTCAATTTGAATACACAATTGAAGTAGCACAAGGAGAAAAAGCATCCATTCATAAGTTAGGTGGATACACTGTATCGATGAATCATGAAAATGATCAATTGATTGCAGCAGCCAAAAATGTAATTGCAGCGGCCAATCAAAAAGGATTTAACCAACTGTTGGAAGAGCAAAAAGAAGCTTGGAACAGCATTTGGGAAATGGCCGATATTACAATAGAAGGTGACGTAAAAGCACAACAAGGAATTCGTTTTAATATTTTCCAACTAAATCAAACCTATTTAGGAAAAGACCCAAGATTAAATATCGGACCTAAAGGATTCACAGGAGAGAAATACGGAGGAAGCACCTATTGGGATACGGAAGCTTACTGTATTCCATTCTATATGGCAACCAAAGATCAGCAAGTAGCTCGAAATTTATTGACTTACCGTTACAATCAATTGGATAAAGCGATTGAAAATGCAGCAAAACTAGGCTTTACTAATGGTGCAGCATTGTACCCAATGGTAACAATGAATGGAGAAGAATGTCACAATGAATGGGAAATTACATTTGAAGAAATTCACCGTAATGGAGCAATTGCTTTCGCCATTTTCAATTACTACAGATTCACAGGCGACTACAGTTATATTCCAGAAAAAGGATTAGAAGTACTGATTGGAATTGCACGCTTCTGGCATCAGAGAGCGAATTTCTCTACGGCTAAAAACCAATATGTAATATTAGGTGTTACAGGGCCAAATGAATATGAAAACAACGTAAATAATAATTTCTACACAAACTATATTGCAAAATGGTGTATTGATTATGCCTATGAGCAAATTGAACGTGTAGAAAAAGAATACCCAACAGATTATACTCGTATCTTAAATAAAGTAGCCTTATCGACTGCCGAACTTGCACAATGGAAAGAAGTAGCCGATAATATGTATTTCCCTTTTTCAGAAGAACACGATGTATATCTACAACAAGACGGATTCTTAGATAAAGATTTGGTACGCGTAAAAGATTTAGACCGTTCACAAAGACCAATCAATCAAAAATGGTCATGGGATAGAATTTTGCGTTCCCCTTATATCAAGCAAGCCGATGTATTGCAAGGGTTTTACTTTTTTGAAGATCATTTCTCTAGAGAAGAACTAGAAAAACATTACGATTTCTATGAACCCTTTACAGTACATGAATCATCATTGTCACCTTGTGTGCACTCTATACAAGCGGCAACGTTAGGGAGAATGGAACAAGCCTATACTTTCTATTTAAGAACATCAAGATTAGACCTTGATGACTACAATAAAGAAGTAGAAGAAGGCTGTCATATTACTAGTATGGCGGGAACATGGATGAGTATTGTAGAAGGATTTGGTGGAATGCGCGTGAAGAATGACACCCTATATTTCGATCCAAAAATGCCAGAACAATGGCAAGGATACTCTTTTAAAATTAACTTCAGAAACCAAGTTTTAAAAGTAGCAGTATATGCCCATGAGACGCAATTTACCTTAGAAGGGACGAAGGAGTTGACGGTATATGTAAACGAAAAAGAAGTTATAGTATCACCAAATAGTTCGGTAACCGTTTAAAAGACTCCATTAGAGAAAAGAATAATCTGTAGAATCGGAATACGATCATAAAATAAATAAATATGAAGTTTTTTACTAAAATAATAGTGCTCTTACTCCTGATACATGGATCGGTATTTGCGCAAATTGATCGAGTAGAACCTCCATTTTGGTGGACAGATATGAAGCATTCCGATTTACAGATTCTATTCTATGGTAAAAACATTGCTCAATATCAACCCACAGTAAGCGATGCTATAATAATCAAGGAAGTTCTGAAAACAGAAAATCCAAACTATGTATTCATTACCATCGATACCAAAAATGTAAAAGCAGGAACCATCCGTTTCTCCTTTAAAAACAACAACAAAACAGCTTTTACAAAAGACTATACTTTTAAAGCTAGAAAAGAAAATTCAGCTCATCGCAAAAGTTATGATGCATCCGATATGATGTATTTGATTATGCCCGATCGATTTGCAAATGGTGATACCAGTAATGATTCACACAAAACAACAACAGAAAAAGTAAACCGAAGTTTGCCGGGTGGAAGACATGGTGGCGATATACAAGGAATTATTAACCACTTGGATTACATCAAAGAACTGGGAGCTACCACACTTTGGAGCACACCACTTTTAGAAGACAACGATCCCGTTTATTCCTACCATACTTATGGACAATCCGATGTGTATAAGATAGATCCACGATACGGAACAAATGAAGATTATCTACGACTGGCGGATGAACTACACAAACGAGACATGAAACTAGTCATGGATTATGTAACCAATCATTGGGGGGCGCAACATTGGATGATTAAAGATTTACCAACCTACAATTGGATTCATCAATTTCCGGGTTATGCAAAATCAAATTATAGAATGGCGACACAATATGATCCGAATGCTTCTCAAATTGATACAAAATATTGTCTGGACGGTTGGTTCGTAGATACGATGCCCGATTTGAATCAATCAAATCCATTAGTGCTAAATTATCTGACTCAAAATGCAATTTGGTGGATTGAATATGCAAACCTAGACGGATTCCGTGTAGATACTTATTCCTATAATGACAAAGCAGCAATTGCACAATGGACAAAATCCATAACCGATGAATATCCCTATTTCAATATTGTAGGGGAAGTTTGGATGCACGATCAGGCACAAATTGCTTTTTGGCAAAAAGACAGTAAGATAGGTGCCATTAAAAATTACAATTCCTACCTGCCTAGTGTAATGGATTTTACCTTACACGATGCTGTGACTTCGGTATTCAATGAAGATAAAGAAGGATGGTCTGACGGGATGATAAAAGTCTACGATAATTTTGTAAACGATTTTCTGTATCCCGATGTAAATAATCTATTGATTTTTGCAGAAAATCACGATACCCATCGTATTAATCATTTGTATAAAAATGATTTTAAAAAATATAAAATGACTATGGCTCTAATTGCTACTGTACGTGGAATACCACAGCTGTACTATGGTAGTGAAATAGGAATGGCAGGAAATAAAGATGAAGGAGATGCAGCCATACGATTAGATTTTCCAGGCGGTTGGAAAGGAGATACAAACAATGCTTTCACAAAAGCAGGAAGAACAACAGAACAACAACAGTATTTCGATTTTACAGCTCAATTATTCCAATGGAGAAAAGGGAATAAAGCCATACATTCTGGAAAAACGACACACTATATACCCGAGAACAATGTATATGTTTATTTCAGATATACTGATGATCAAACCGTAATGATATTGATTAACAATAGTGTTGAAAATCAAGAAGTAAAAACACAACGCTTCTCAGAAAATCTACAAACGTACCAAAGCGGAAAAGAAGTTTTAACAGGCGCAAGAATAGAGTTGAAAGGACAAGTCAGTATGGAGCCAAAATCAGTTTTGATTTTGGAATTAAACGAATAAAGAATAATAAATATGATTAATTTAAATTCAATTTTGAAACCACAACAATTCCTCTATCTTGTGTTAGGCCTTGTGTTATGCGCTGGAATAACAGAATTAAAAGCACAAAATGCAAACAGAAAATTTGAAGATTTCAAAACAGAAAATGGATATTTAGAAATTACGACGAATGAAGGAACGTATCATATTAAAGCCTATAGTGAGGCAATAATTGAAACTTCTTTTATTCCAAAAGGAGAAACATTCAATCCGTTATCCCATGCTGTTGTATTACAACCGGAAAGCAACTTCGCCAAAATTAAAGCCACAAAAAGTAAACTAGAGTATGTAACCAAAGGAATGGTGGTTACAATAGAAAAGAACCCCTTTAAGATTAGTTATAGCTATAAAAACAAATTTTTACTTTCTGAAAAAAAAGGTTATATCCAGAAGGACAGCGTAAAGCAATTAGAATTCAATCTTGAATCCTCAGAAGTATTATATGGAGGAGGAGCAAGAGTATTAGGAATGAACCGACGAGGAAATCGATTACAATTGTACAATAAGGCACATTACGGATACGAGACCCATTCTGAGTTAATGAATTTTACGTTGCCCATTGTAATGTCATCAAAAATCTATACTGTACATTTTGATAATGCTCCAATAGGTTATCTGGATTTAGATAGTAAAAAAGACAATACATTAACCTACGAAACTATTAGTGGCCGAATGACCTATCAGGTTATTGCCGCAGATACTTGGAAAGAATTAGTACACAATTATGTTGGCTTAACAGGGAAACAACCGCTGTTACCCCGATGGGCATTAGGAAACTTTTCGAGCCGATTTGGTTACCATTCAGAAAAAGAAACCAGAGCAACAGTTGCTAAATTTCAAGCAGAAAAAATTCCATTAGACGCTATAATTTTGGATTTATACTGGTTCGGAAAAGAGGTAAAAGGAACTATGGGGAATTTAGCATTCAGCAGAGATAGCTTTCCGGAACCTGAAAAAATGATGGCAGATTTTAATGAAAAAGGTGTAAAAACAATACTGATTACTGAACCATTTATTTTAACAACATCCAACCGTTGGAAAGAAGCTGTTGATGAAAAAGTTTTGGCAACCGATAAATTTGGAAAACCATTCACCTATGATTTCTTCTTTGGAAATACAGGATTAATAGACCTTTTTAAATCCGAAGCAAGAAATTGGTTTTGGGATATCTATAAAGATTTAAATAAACAAGGCGTTGCAGGATGGTGGGGAGATTTAGGAGAACCCGAAGTACATCCATCCGCTTTACGTCATGCTACAGGAACAGCAGATGAGGTACATAATATCTATGGACACGAATGGGCAAAATTAGTTTTTGAAGGCTATCAAAAAGATTTTTCAAACCAAAGGCCATTTATACTAATGCGTTCCGGATACTCTGGATCACAACGCTTCGGATTAATTCCGTGGTCAGGTGACGTGAGTAGAAGTTGGGGTGGATTACAACCACAAACTGAAATTGCTTTGCAGATGGGAATGCAAGGATTAGGATATATGCATTCCGATTTAGGAGGATTTGCAGGAAGTAATCTAGACAATGAATTGTATACCCGTTGGTTACAATACGGTGTTTTTCAACCCATATACAGGCCACATGCACAAGAAGAAGTAGCTTCTGAACCAGTTTTTAAAGAAGGAAAAACAAAAGCATTGGCGAAGAAAGCAATTGAATTAAGATATCAGTTATTACCCTATAATTATACGATTGCCTTTGAAAATAATCAAAAAGGAACACCGTTAATGCGTCCATTATTTTTTGATGAACCCAATAATGCAACTGCATTACTAACGGCCGATACCTACTTATGGGGAAATGAATTTTTAGTGAGCCCAATCGTAAAGGCAGGAATTACACAACAAGAAGTTTATTTTCCAGCAAAAAATAACTGGTTCGATTTTTATAGTGGGAAGAAACACGAAGGAGGAACAAAGCAAACGGTTGCTGTTGTAGCCGATCATATTCCGGTATTTGTAAGAGGAGGAGCATTTATTCCAATGATTTCAACAATTCAAAGTACCAAAGAATATACGCTTAAAAAATTCCAATTACACTATTACTATGATGCGACTGTAACTGCAAGTGAAGGAAATCTATACGATGACGATGGACTTACACCTGATGCCTATGAAAAAGGACAATTCGAGTACTTACATTTTAAAAGTAATACCAAGAAAAATAACCTAGCCATTTCGCTTCAAGGCGAAACAGGAGCGCACTACACTGGAATGAACAAAGAAGTAAAGCTCATCATCCATAATGTCGCACAGAAACCAAGAAAAGTAACAGTAGCAAAGAAAGAAGAATCCTTTACTTGGAACGCAACAGAAAATACAGTTGAAATTACCCTATCATGGACTAAAGACACCGTTCAGGACATAAATTTTGAATGGTCAAAATAATAGCAATTATAATAAATAACTAAAAACTCTACTATGAAAAAAACAATTCTTTTAGGTCTTTGCCTCGCAGCGTTAATAAGCTGTAAAGACGATAAGAAATCAACAGAAGTAGCTGCTGTCAAAGAAACACTAGCACCCGTTAGTGAAGCCTTGATGGAAAATTCAGTAATCTATGAAGCCAATATTCGTCAATACTCACCAGAAGGGACTTTTGCGGCATTTACAAAAGATATTCCAAGCTTGAAAAAGATGGGCGTAAAGATTATTTGGGTAATGCCAATCTATCCAATTGGAGAAAAAAATAGAAAAGAAGGATTAGGAAGTTATTATTCCATTAAAGATTATAAAGGTATTAATCCAGAATTTGGAACCTTAGAAGATTTCAAAACATTGGTAAAAACTGCCCATGAGAATGGAATTTATGTAATCCTTGACTGGGTGGCAAACCATACAGCTTGGGATCATCAATGGACTGTAGATCACCCAGACTACTATACAAAAGATAAAGATGGAAAAATCATTGCCCCTTACGATTGGACCGATGTTGCCGAATTAAACTTTGACAACAAAGCCATGAGAAAAGAAATGATTAACGAAATGAAATATTGGATTACAACAACCGATATTGATGGATTCCGTTGTGATGTAGCAGGAGAAGTGCCTACAGATTTCTGGGAAGAAGCAACGCCAGAGTTAAATAAAGTAAAACCTGTTTTTATGTTAGCAGAAGCTGAAAAAGCTGACTTGATGAAAAAAGCATTCGATATGGCATACGGGTGGGAATCACACCACATTATGAATGAAATTGCGCAAGGTAAAAAGAATGTAAAAGCATGGGATGACTATATCGTGAAAAAAGATACTGTATTCCAAGCAGACGATTTTACGATGTATTTCACATCCAACCATGATGAAAATTCATGGAATGGAACAGAATATGAGCGTATGGGTGATGCAGTAGAATTATTTGCAGCCTTAACTTTTACAGCGCCAGGAATGCCCTTGATTTATAATGGACAAGAATATGATTTCAAAAAACGCTTGCGTTTCTTCGAGAAAGATACCTTAATCAAAGAAAAAGGGAAAATGTATGAAGTTTATGAGAAATTAGGAGTCTTAAAAAACAATAATGTAGCCTTAAACGGAGGTAAAAAAGCAGCTTCTTATACCAGAATAGCAACCTCTTCGGATGCGAACATCCTAGCTTTTGAGAGAGCCAAAGACAGTAAGCAAGTATATTTTGTTGGGAATATGACGAAAAAAGATCAAACCTTTACTACACCGATTGAAGGTACCTATACTGATTATATGTCTGGGCAAAAAATGACCCTTTCAAAAGATCAGAAACTAGTATTCAAACCATGGGAATATAAAATTCTGGTGAAAGAATAAGTAGAGATAAGAACATAAAACAATAGTCCCGTTTCAAAATATATTGAAACGGGACTATTTAATTAAAGAGAGATCGATAATGCGATAAGTTTATATTCTAATGCCAAAAGCTCATCCTGCATTTTTTGCTTGAAATGATCCGTTTCGAGCGTTATGTTAGGAATCAATTGCTTGTAATATTCTATGCCATTCAACAACTGTGCCTTGAAATTATTTAAGTGTTTTTTCTTTCGATCATTTAAAGTAGTCAAATGATTGTTGAGGTCTTTCTTGAAATAATCAACGTATAGTTGAAGCTCATTAATAAAAAGATGAGAACGCTTTTCTGTATCAAACAAATGAACTTTTCCATAAATATGCTGCACCATTTCTTCTAGAGAATAAGTCTTAGAAAAATGAACAATATTCGGTCCGGGACAAATAGCAACTGCTTTGTTCTGACGCGGTTTTATCGTGTTATTTTTGATGTAAACAGAAGAACACAAACTATCACACAAACAAATTTTTTCGGTGATAGTATCAAAAGCCAATTTATATTCCGTTTCGGATAAATTCTCTGTACCCAGCTGTTTGATTTTCAAATGCTGATATTCTCGTGAAGCAGTACATAAAGGAGTAACACCAAACTCTGTATTGGAAACTAAAAATTTCTTTTTGCACGGATTTCCCGGCCTTCCTTTTGCAATACGTTCCAGTCGTTGTTCTTCCACTGTACTATCCCTAAAATGATTGAAGGGAACATTCAATGGAGAAGCATTGCTAATATAAAAATCATCTGCCGTGGCAGTCGTAAGACGCTTTAAAGTATCCTCGTCCACATTCGTAGCTTCAGGAACCAATAAGAAAGGACTTCCCCAACCAGTAATGTCCAGATTGTAATAATTCAATAAGAAATTCTGTTCTGCGGTAGTTCCTATTCCTCCCTGAGCACTAATACGCATAGTAGGAATGCTAGTAGGAATAGTTTTGTCACGCTCAATCAAAGCCCTTTGATAAAGCGCATATAATTCAGAAATCATATCCGATTTCTTTGTTTTAAATTCTTCCAAAATAGGCCCCAGAAGATAACCATCGGTAGCAAAAGCATGTCCACCACAATTTAATCCAGATTCAATTCGAAATTCTGATACCCAGATCCCTTTTTTTGCGAGGAACTTACCCTGAATTAAGGCAGACCTAAAGTCGCTCACTTTTAAAACGATTTGTTTTTTAATGGTTCCATTTTCCGAAGGGAAAAAATCTTCAAAACGCTCAATGTAACTATACAATCTAGGATTCATTCCAGCAGAAAGAATGATAGAAGACTCTAAATTACTCTGAGCATACCCTCGAAAAGCAGCTAATGCATCACTATAAACATCATCCAATGCTTTACCAGTTGCATCAACATTCGTTTTATCAACCTTAGCCATGATATTAACATCAATAGCGCCCGGTTTCATGAGTGAGCGAAGCTTTTGTTGTAAGTACGCTTTAACCCCTCGGTTAGAAGTACTCAACATTTGATTATACAATTGCTTATAACTGGAGCTATCCGGTAATAATTCAAAATACTTCAGAATATCATTTGGGGAAATAAATTCCTGATTTTGAATTTGATCAAATTGTTGATTCACTAAATCCTGCATAAGATTAAGATAAGCCGTAATCCTCTTTGCTCGTGAATCTTCGATGTGGGGCAAAAAAGGTTCAAAAGGTAGGTTTTGTTGAGCACAATGGAATTTTCGCATTTCTTCAATCAAAATATCATCAACAATTGAAACGACCGAAGTAATTCCGTAACGGGCAACCTTCAAAGGAGAATCAATAGAATATCCTAGTCCTAGAACTGGAATATGGAAAGAATGAATCATATACTGCTGTTTTATACCAACAAAATTGCTGCTATTTTAAACCAAAAAATATGATAAAAATCATAATCAGAAAAAAAAGTTAATCCGATATAATACATGTACATAAAAATACTTGATTGCTGAATATTTCGTAAATTTGCACCGTACAATTCAGCAGAAGAGATTATGGATTATGTAGGCTATGAAGAGAACCCGTTTAAATTTCAAATATCTTTCCATAAGGTAATTGAAAGCCTGGAGAAGATTGCACTTACAGATGTAGATTATCGGGCAAATTATGCAAAAGCGTTACTGACCGAAATCCAACCCTTTCCTGAATTGCGCGATGGATTGAGAAGCCTAGAGGAAATCGAAAAGCATAGCAAGCTGATAAAATATCTTTTAGCGGATTTATTTCCAACTGCTTTAACTCTAAATGAAATTAAAGCTGTAAGTATCCCTTTCCAAAATATTGTATTCAATTATACCGATCGATTTGCGAATATTTTAAAAGAAGCAGGAACTGATTTTGATATCACAATCCGTGATTTTAATGATGACCAATTCTATATCATGAGTTGCTGTTTGATTTTGAATAGCTTCTATGGACAACACTTCGATTTTAAAAAACCATTATACTACGATATCCCAGATAAAGCAGGCGTAATAAGACATTATAAGATTTTATATAATGCCGATTTTATTGATATTTTACCAACCGATAAATCAAAAGAAATAACCTCCGAGGATATTAGACTTTTGATGGACAGCTATGATAATATAGCTTTATGGAAAGAGAAATTCCCAGTAGGAAGTTGGGTTATGAAAGGCTTTGGTATCGTTACACTAATTGATACTACAGTAGAAAGTGCTATTTCAAATCTAAAAACAAATTTATTAGTAGGACCCGATGCTGCTGATGCAGAATATATGCCTCAGGATTTTGAAACTATTTTTAGATCTATTTTTAATATTGCCGATTTACGTACTGGTTTTACAACCTTCAATCAAGAGGATGATACCTTTAGTGCAGCGGCCTTTAATAGCAATATACACAGTTATATTCTTTCAAATGAAGTTGCGGTAGACTGTAAAACAGCTTTGTGTGGATGCTCTTTTGAAACCCTGATAGAAAACAAAAAATATTTTGCCATATCCGATGTAGAAGAATTCTTTGAAGGTGGAGAAAATGAAACACTAGCCAAACACTTGCTCAAGCAAAATGTAAGAAGTTGTATCATGGCTCCGGTGATGAAAAATGATAAATTACTAGGGGTTTTGGAATTAGTTTCTTCCAGACCGAAAGAATTGAATAGTTTAAATGCTAATAAACTGGATATTGTAATGCCCTACATTGTAGATACAATAAACCGTTATTATTCTGACTTACAGAATCAGGTGGAAGCCGTGATTCAAAAAGAATATACAACAATTCATCCAAGCGTATACTGGAAATTTAGAAAAGAGGGTTCACAATATGTCAATAATTTAGCCAATGGGCAAGACTATATCCTGCGAGAAATTGTATTTCCAGAAGTATATCCTTTGTATGGACAAATTGATATTAAAGGATCTTCAGATACGAGAAATGAAACAACATTGTCTGATATTTCGACACAAATAAAATTATTACTGGCCATTTTTGATAAAGGAAATGAAGAATGCCAGCTACCTATTTTTGAACAAAAACGCTTTGAATTAAGCCGTCTTTTAGAAGAACTGAATCTGCAATTCAAAGCTGATACAGAACTGAGTATCCAGAACTATATAAAAACTGAAATCAATCCGATTATCAAACATTTCCAATCAGAAGATGTGACGATAAAGCAAATGATTGAAGACTATTTCTCTAGACTAGATGAAAATTTAGAAACGATTTATGAATCACGCAAAAAGTTTGATACAACCCTTTCGTTTATCAACAAGAAATTAGCAGCTATTCTAGATCAAAAACAAAGAGAAGCTCAGGAATATTACCCACATTATTACGAGCGATTCAAAACCGATGGTGTAGAACATAACCTATACATAGGAGATTCCATTGCACAAGATCAAAAATTTGATAAACTGTATCTGTATAATCTAAGATTATGGCAGTTGCAAACAATGTGCGAAATGGAAAATCAATATTACTATTTGAAACCTACATTACCATACCAATTGGATGTTACCTCATTGATTCTGGTGTTCAATTCACCAATATCAATCCGATTCAGAATGGATGAAAAACGTTTTGATGTCGATGGTAGTTACAATGCCCGTTATGAAGTGGTGAAAAAACGTATTGATAAAGCCCATGTAAAAGATTCTGATGAGCGCATTACGGAGAAAGGGAAAATAACAATTGTATACTCCCAACATTCAGAAGAGTTGGAATACATTCGATACATTCAGTTTTTACAATTCAAAAACATTGTAGGACCCGATATTGAAATGCTTGAAGTAGAAGACCTACAAGGCGTTTCTGGATTGAAAGCAATTCGTATCAGTGTATTATTTAATGAAACGGCTCAGAATCAAAAAACATACAGCTATCAAGATTTATTAAGAGAGATTTCGATTGATTAATTTGCAACAATCGATTGGAATGCCCAAACAAATGAAAATACCGATACAATTATACCAATCATAAAGATGATGTAGGTAATGCGCAACAATTTGTATTTTCTATTCAGCACTAATCCCAAGAAGTATAAATCCTTAATCATGGAAGAGTAAAGGTAATCGCGATCTTTCATCAGTTCGCCCATGGCCCATTGGTATTCCTCCAAAGGCATCTTGTGGAAATTCCCAAAGAATAATAAATTGACTTTTCGATCAATGATTTCTTGGTGTGAAAATGTACCAGTCGTTACTTTTGGCTTGGTCGATAATATGGCAAAAATAATGCAAACCACACTAAACATTAAAAGCGTGAAAGTTGGTATTACTAAATGCGCATTAGAAGGACTATCCAGTTTAGGGATTAAGGTAGAAAGAGAAATAGAAATGATAATCGCATTTACAGAAAGCAAAATATTCGCTTTACTATCCGCAATATCACTCAATCGGGTATGATTATTTAAGGTGACGCGAAACATGGTTTCAATACCACGTTCTGGACGTTCTAGTTTTTCAAGTTTCTTTTTGTTGACATCAGATTTCGATTTTTTTCCACCCGATGGATTTCCAAGCTCATTTATTTTCTCTTGAAGTAAAGCAATGTTTTTTTCTTTTATATGTTGCCAATTCTCTTTGGCATAAGGCGTATAAAAACGATGATATTTTGATAAGACCTTTCTGTTCTCCGTTGCCCACTCTAAATCTGTAAATGATTTTGAAGCCGTAAGATTCCATTCTTCTCGTAATAATTCACTAATTGTAATGTAATTTTTATCGGCAAAATGAGAACAATCAGCATCTTTAATAATGCGTTCTAAGGTCGTTTCTGGTATATGGTGAATTTCGGTAACCATAATCAAATCAATTACCTGTTGGATGCTTGCCTCTGCAACGTTCTGTTCTGTAAGGAAAGTTCTTGCTATTTCGGCACTTCTCTGTTCGTGATTTTTACAACCATCAATATAACCCGTATCGTGAAACCAAGCTGCTAAAAGTACCAATGTTGACGAAATTTCATCAGTTGGTTCTGCTTTTAATAGTTCGGAAACACTTTGTACCACTCTTAAAGTATGATTAAAATTGTGGTAAGTATATGCTTCAGAAAGTTTATCTTTGAAAAGAAGAAAGACGTAATCCTCGGCTTTTTGAGTAATATTCATGGATATAAAATTTAACACAGTACCAAATTATGAAATTCTTTTGGGTTAATGCATTAGCAAAACGAAATATTAGTATACTAAAGTATATTGTTGTCATTATTTTTTTTACCTCTTGTGCAACAAACCATTCACAATTTGGAAGTAAAGAACCCGTAAAGTTAGATGAAGCGGCATTAGCAGGGAAACCTTCCCATACTTTTTTCCTTTTGGGCGATGCAGGAAATGCAAACGAAGAAAAGGCAAAAAGAACACTTTCCTTATTAGAAAAACGATTGGAAGCAGCGGACAGTAGTGCTACATTATTAATCTTAGGAGACAATATTTATCCTGAAGGAATGCCAGAAGCTAATGATACTGCTAAAAGAACCTTGGCTGAAGAAAAGCTGAACACTCAGCTACAATTGAGTAAAAATTTTAAAGGAAAAACTGTTTTTATTCCAGGCAATCACGATTGGATGAATGACGGAATTAATGGACTAAGACGCCAAGAAAAATTTGTCAAAGAAGCACTAAAAGATAAAAAATCCTTTTTGCCAAGAAACAGCTGTGCGATCGATAAAATAAATATAAGTGATGCTGTAAGCCTTATTGTAATTGACTCACAATGGTATTTGGAAAACTGGGATAATCACCCCACAATAAATGAAGATTGCGATATAAAAACAAGAGAAGCTTTTTTCGAAGAATTAGAAGGTCAGATTAATAAAAATCAGAATAAAGTAATCGTTATTGCTATTCACCACCCATTGATGAGTAACGGACCACACGGAGGACAATTCTCATTGAGAAAACAACTATTTCCATTTCAGTCAAATTTACCCCTTCCAATACTGGGAACCGTTATTAATGTTTTACGTAAAACATCTGGAATAAGTCCACAAGATATTCAAAATAAAAAATACACTACTCTAGTAAAACGCATAAAAACATTAATTCAAGATAAGAATAATGTTATAGTAGTTTCTGGACACGAGCATAACTTACAATACATTGAGGAAGATAACATTAAACAAATCATAAGCGGATCAGGTTCGAAGACTGCGCCAGCAAGAGCAATAGAGCACAATGATTTTTCCTATGGTGGAAATGGCTATGCGGTATTAGATGTGTACGGAAATGGAGCATCAAAAGTATCCTACTATGGAGCAGTGAATAATGAAGAAGTATTATTGTATAAACAACAACCTACTACTTTTCGTCCTAAACCGGTATTAAAAGAATATTCTGGAAAGTTTGATACAACAATAAAAGCTTCCGTTTACACTCCAGAAATGACCCAAAAAGGAGGCTTCTATAAATTTTTATGGGGAGAACATTACCGTAAATATTACAGCTTACCAATTATTGCAAAAACAGTTAAATTAGATACACTATATGGTGGATTGACTCCAACAATTTCAGGAGGGGGACATCAATCAAGATCATTGCGATTAGTCGATAAAAACGGTAAAGAGTATGTGATGCGTGCCCTAGAGAAAAGCGCTGTTCGATTCCTACAATCTGTAGCATTCAAAGACCAATACATTGAAAAAGAATTCAAAAATACATTTGCTGAAAATTTCTTATTAGATTTCTATACCACAGCCCACCCTTATACACCATTTGTAGTAGGAGATTTGGCAGAAAGTGTGGGGATTTATCATACAAATCCTGTACTGTATTATATTCCAAAACAACCTACATTAAAGTTATTTAATGAAGAGTTTGGAGATGAATTATATATGGTAGAAGAACGTCCGATGGATGAATTCAAAGATTTGGCTAGTTTTGGTAAACCCAATAAAATATTAAGTACAGACGATGTATTAGCCAATCTTAGAAAAGACGAAAAGTACAGCATTGATGAAAAATCATACATACGAGCACGAATGTTTGATATGCTCATTGGAGATTGGGACCGTCATTCCGATCAATGGCGCTGGTCTGAATTTAAGGAAAATGGAGGCATAGTCTATCGCCCTATTCCTAGAGATCGCGATCAAGCATTCACAAAATATGATGGAAATTTATTATCCCTTTTGATGAATATTCCGGCGTTACGTCATATGAAAACATTTAAGGACGATATCAGTAATGTGAAATGGTTCAATATGGAGCCATACCCACTGGATTTGGCCTTTATTACAAAGTCTGATGAACAAGTATGGTTAGATCAGGCAAAATACATCAGTGAGCAACTTACCGATAAAGAAATTGATAAAGCTTTCTTGAATTTACCTCCAGAAATGCAGGATGAAACGATAAAAGAGATTAAACATAATTTGAAGATACGTAAAACACATCTGGCAAAGTATGCCCATAAATATTATAAAGTATTACAAAAAACAGTTCTAATTGTCGGAACCGATAAGAAAGACCGATTTGTAATCAATAGAATGCCTAAAGGAGATACACAAGTTCAAGTGTATCGCATGAAAAAAACAGGTGAAGAACTAGTTCATGATCGTACCTATAACCGTTCTGAAACCCGTGAATTATGGATTTATGGACTCGATGATGATGATGTTTATGAAGTAAAAGGAAAAGGTAGAAAAGATATACGTGTACGCCTTTTAGGAGGTCAGAATAACGATGTCTATACCATAGAAAATGGAAAGAAAGTTAATATCTATGATTTCAGAACAAAACCCAATACCATTAATAATGAAGGAGGAGCAAAGACATTCCTTTCCGATTATTACGATGTAAACACATACGATTATAAAAAGCCAAAGTACAATGCTATTTCAGGATTACCTTCTATAGGATTCAATCCCGATGATGGAGTAAAGCTTGGTGTTTTGATGAACTATACCGTAAACGGATTCAACCGCTATCCATACACACAAAGACACAATCTTAAAGCAAATTATTACTTTGCTACCCAAGGATATGAATTAGCCTATAAAGGAATTTTTACACACGTTGTTGGGAAATGGAATTTTGTATTGAATGGACTATTTACCAGTCCAAACTTCAGTGTGAACTTTTTTGGATACGGAAATGATACACAGAATTTCGATAAGGATTTAAAACGCAACTACAATCGGGTAAAAATGAGAATGCTGAAAGTAGAACCAGCATTACAATGGAATGGAGAACAAGGAAGTTCCGTAACAGTACAAACCTCATTTGAAGCGATGGAAGTAGCAGAAACTGCCGATCGATTTATTGTAACGCCAGGTTTGATGGATCCGATTATTTTTCACAACCGAAATTTTGCCGGAGCCAGTATAAAATATGCCTATGAAAACTTTAATAACGTTTCAAATCCAACATTAGGAATGGCATTCTCAGTACTAGGAGGATGGAAGATGAATTTAAAAGATACCGACCGACAGTTGCCTTATATTGAATCATCTTTAGGGTTCAATTATCCGCTATCTTCCAGAGGAAACTGGGTATTAGCGACCCAGTTGAATGGTAAAGTTTTACTGAGTAATGATTATGAATTTTATCAAGCAGCAAATATTGGTGGTGATCTAAATTTAAGAGGATTCCGAAACGAACGATTTGCAGGTAAAAGATCATTCTACCAAAGCTCTGATTTACGTTTAAATTTAGGAAAACTAGAAAATGGATTTGCCCCTTTGCGTTACGGTATTTTTGGAGGATATGACTTTGGACGTGTTTGGTTAGATGGTGAAAGTTCAGACAAATGGCATCAATCCGTTGGAGGTGGACTATGGCTTAATGGAGCGAATCTACTCACGGCAAAACTATCGTATTTTCATTCCAGTGATGGAGGAAGATTATCGTTTGGCTTAGGACTTGGATTTTAATTTTAGAGATTTTAAGTCTAATGAGTAAAGATTTCCCCCCGATTTCTTTTTACGTTCGTCAGTAATTAATAAAGTAGAATCATCTTTATAGCAAATACCTTCTTTTTGTGATACAAGTTGAAGTTCCACTTCTTGAGCAGTACCACTAAAATAATTGTCTCCTTTGAAGTTTTCTAAGAGCCAGATTTTAGAATTACTCAGAATAACAACCTGTTTGCCATTTGGACTAATGTCTGCACTGGTAATAGCACAATGATTAAAGATTCGACAGGTTTTGTAAGAGTCAATTAATTCGGCAGCATGATTGCCCGGTTTGTTGGGTACTTTATATAAAAAGGTTGTTCCATCAAATTGTGAACTTCTATTTTTAGTAAAAAGATAAAAGAAGTTATTGTGCAGAAAAAAAGCTTCAACATCATATAGGAATTCCTTCTTTTTTGGAGGGAATTTTTTTTGTTGAGGATAATAGAATGTCGTCTTTTGAGAAGGAGTAACAACGTTTGATGTTAATTCTGTTCCGTTAATCTTATAAATAGATAAATCCTGTCTAAGATTATCATTATTACCAAAATCACCTACGTACAAATTACCTTCAGAATCAGAAGTCAAATCCTCCCAGTCCACATTTGGAGTGCCAGCAAGAGCAATCGTTTGTGCAATATCCCCGTTTTTATCCAATCCATATATTTCAGCTTCATTACCACTATCTTGAATAGTCCAGATCAAATCTGATTTAGAAGAAACCTGTACGGCAGAAGCCTCTTTCAACTCTTTTGGAAGTTTAAAAACAATCTGTAATAAATCTTTAGAATTGCAAGAAAGAAAAATGAAGGCAATAAGAATAAAAAAAAGTTTTGAATTTTTCATGGGGGTATATTTATGGAACAAGAATAAATCTACGAATAATATTCATAACGGAAGGAACGAAAGTATATTTTAGAACAATTTTGCTGGTTATTTAAATGAATCTTGAAAAGAAATGTGTTGAGGCTATTCTTGAAATGTTAGCGTAGTGTTAATTGTTGATAGTCATGCAATTAAAAATTGATATGATGCTTTTTTAACAGAAGTATAAAGTTTATATTTGAGTAATTATCATTTGTGATTTTTGCAAAAAAATTAAATCTATAAATGATTACTATAAGAAGTATACTATCCTCGTAATTGAATTGAATCAAATTGTGAAAAATAATCCTTAAATATTTTTATCATGAAGAATAGCACAACAATTATTTTAGTTCACGGAGCATGGGGAGATGGGTCGCACTGGCGTCACGTAATACCTGAATTACATAAAAAAGGATATAAGGTTAGAGCAGTTCAGAACCCTTTAACGTCATTAGCAGACGATATAGAACAAACACGTAAACTTATTGAAGCACAAGAAGGACAAGTACTACTAGTAGGACATTCCTACGGAGGAGCAGTTATTACAGGAGCAGGAAATAATCCTAAAGTTGCGGGACTAGTATATATTGCAGCATTTGCTCCAGACAAAGGAGAAAGCTTAGGTGGTATTTTTGCAAAAAGAGAAGCGCCATCTGGAGCTGCGCACTTAGTACCCGATCAATATGGCGTATTATGGGTGAAATACGATAAATTTCATGAATCATTCTGTGCCGATTTGAGTGAAGACGAAGCCAATGTAATGTCGCTATCTCAAAAAGCTATTTCAGGAAAATGCTTTGGTGATGAATCCGGTGCACCAGCCTGGAAAGAAAAACCATCATGGTACCAGATTTCCGAAAAAGACCATATGATTCCACCAGTAACACAAAAGGAAATGGCAGAACGCATGAACCCTAAAAAAATCATTTCATTAGATTCCAGTCATGCTTCCATGGCATCTCATCCAAAAGAGATTATCAATTTAATTGTTGAAGCTGCCGAAGCAGTAAGTAAATAATTTTTTTATAAAATTAAGACACCATCCCAACTTGAGCTTGAGTATTTAAATAAAAACAAAAGCACTAGTTGGGATTTGTTATGCTGTATAATGAAGGGATAGGGAAAATAGAGGTGGATTAATTGTCTTAAAAAGCCTAAATTTGTACCCTATAAAGAATCAATACTCATTTTTCTACTTTGGATAATATACTAAAAATAGGGCACCGCGGAGCTAAAGGACACGAGCCGGAAAATACGATAATATCATTTCAGAAAGCTTTAGATAGTCAAGTTGACGCAATCGAACTAGATGTTCATATCTGTAAAACAGGAGAACTTGTGGTGATACACGATTTCACAGTAGATAGAACTACAGATGGAAGTGGTGAAGTGCACCGCATGAGCTTGAAAGAAATTAAAGCCTTAAGGATTGATGGGAAATATGAAGTCCCTACATTAGAAGAAGTTTTTGAATTAGTTGGACAAACCTGTGTAATCAATGTTGAGCTAAAAGGAAGACATACGGCCTTACGTGTTTCGGAAATTATAGAGAAATATGTAAATGCCAAAGGATGGAATTATAATAGCTTCTTAGTATCCAGTTTCCAACGAGAAGAATTAGAAAAAATGAGTTCGATCAATCCGAATGTAGCATTAGGAGTACTTACACAAGCAAGTGTTTCGCAAGCTTTAAAATGGGCAAAAGAATTTTCTGCTCAAGCGATACACCCACATTATAGCTTATTGACACCCGACAATGTAGCGAATGCACAAAAGAAAGGATATAAAGTATATACCTGGACGGTAAATGAAATGGAAGATATTACCCGAATTAAATCCTATGGTGTCGATGGTATTATATCTGATTATCCTGAAAAATTATGAATCAACAATTTGATGTTATTATAATAGGCGGTGGTGCAGCAGGTTTTTTTGCTGCAATCAATATTGCTGAAAAAAATCCAACTTTAAAAATTGCCATTTTAGAACGCGGTAAGGAAGTACTGACTAAGGTTCGTATTTCGGGAGGCGGACGTTGCAACGTAACCCATGCTTGTTTTGAACCAAATGAATTAGTGAAGTTCTATCCACGTGGAGAAAAAGAATTGAGAGGACCCTTTCATCAGTTTTGTAGCGGAGATACAATAGAATGGTTTGAAAAACATGGAGTAGAACTAAAGATTGAAGAAGACGGAAGAATGTTTCCTGTTAGCAATTCATCCCAAACTATTATTGACTGTTTTCTAAAAGCAGCACAAAAGTTGAACATTCAAATCTTGATGGCACAAAGTGTTCAATCTATTTATAGGGCAGAAGATTACTGGAAAATATCTACACAAAACGATGTTTTCTTAGCCGACAAAATTGTGGTAACCACAGGAAGTAATCCAAAAATGTGGGAAATGATGGAAACGTTAGGACACAGTATTGTAAGTCCAGTACCGTCATTATTTACGTTTAATATCAAAGATAAACGTATCAAAGACATTCCAGGTATTGCTGCATTGGCAACAGTAAATGTAAAAGGAACTAAGCTAACTAGTACTGGGCCTTTGTTGATTACACATTGGGGAATGAGTGGTCCAGCGATATTGAAACTATCAGCTTGGGGAGCTCGAATATTATCCGATAAAAAATACCAGTTTGCCATTGAAGTCAATTGGCTTAATGATATAGACACAGAAGATGCAGAGGAAGTCTTGAAAACATTGAAACAAGATCAAGCGAAGAAAACGGTAGTCACAAAATCACCGTTTGATTTTCCAAATCGATTGTGGAGAAATATTGTTTTAGCAGCAGATATTTCTGAAGAAACCAAATGGGCAGATTTATCTAAAATGCAAACTCAAAATTTAGCACAGCAATTAACCAAAGCTATTTTTCAGGTTAACGGAAAGAGTACTTTTAAAGAAGAATTTGTTACGGCAGGAGGGATTGATTTAAAAGAAATAAATTTTAAAACCATGCAAAGCAAATTCCATGATAACCTTTATTTTGCAGGTGAAATTGTAAATATTGATGCTATAACAGGAGGATTCAATTTTCAGAATGCATGGACCAGTGGATTTATTGTTGCAAATAGCATTTAAAGTGGAATGATGATCTTCACAAGAAAGCCATTTAAAAAGCATAAATCTATTAACAATACTTTGCGTGTTTCCTAAGTTTTAATTAAGACAATTCGGATAACTTTACTTTCAAGTTTAATACAGATAAATGAAAGTAAAATTACTCACTACAATTTCCTTATTTGCCTACCAAATTGGTGTTTCCCAAACAGAAAAAGTTCTGAATGGTAAAGTTATTTATGGAAATACTTTACTTGAGAATGTTGAGGTAATCAATACAACTTCTAGAATAAATTCTACTACGAATGCCCAAGGAGAATTTTCAATTCGAGTCCATGCAAATGATAGTTTGTTATTTTTCTCTAAGGATTTTTATCTTAAAAAAGTAAAGTTAACTCAAGAGAATATGGATGCTAATAATCTGGTTATTGCGATGCTTTTAAAACCAGAAGAACTTGATGAGGTTAATGTTTCTGCTGTAAGGCTGAAAACTGTTAGTTTGAGTAAAGAAGAAATTAAGAAAATAAAAATAGACGCTACTCTTCCTAAAAAGAAAATACGAGTAGAAGGTTATAAAGATGTAACAGTTCCTGGGGGAGTTGATTTTATCTGGCTTGGAAAACAAATCAAGAATTTATTGGGAAAGGAAGAAGAAGTAAAAAGACAAGTGGTAAAGACGGATTTTAAAAAACATATTACTACAACTTTCTCTTCTGATTTCTTTACAAAAAATCTAAAACTAAATTCAGAAGAGAAAGAACTATTCCTGGAGTTTTGTGATGCCGATCCGGAATCTAAATCCTTGATGGATAATAATAATATTCTCGCCATTACAGATTTTCTACACGCTAAAAATAGGGAGTTTAAAAAACTGAACGAAAATTAACAACTATTTATTTAGCCACCAAATACTAGCATTTAAGACCATTGCAAAACTTACCCAAATCAAATAAGGAATAAGTAAGTAGGCTGCAATCTTATTGATTTTATTAAAAACCATATACGTTTCGTAAATCATAAGCCATAACAATGCAATTTCGACTAAGGCCAATAGCGGATTGTTCAAGCCAAAGAATAAAATAGACCACAAAGCATTTAAGGCTAATTGTATGATGAAAAAGATCATTCCTTTTTTTACATCAGCAGGATAAAGATATTTTTGATGCCAAACTAAACCTGCGGCAACACCCATCATGATATATAATAGCGACCAAACCGGAGCAAAAATCCAATTAGGCGGGTTAAAACTTGGTTTTATTAAGGTAGGATACCATGTGCTTATGCTAGATTGAGTGGCAATACTAGAGAGTAATCCTACACTGACACAGATGATTACTGCGACTAGGATTTTGGAAAATAAAGACTTCATGAAAACTTTTTTGTTTTAAAGGTATTCAAAAGCGCTGACAAATTAAAAATGTTTTTTGAAAAATGTATCTTTGCATAAATTTTAGAAGATGTCAAAAGAACAAGATTTCATTAGTGCTCACTATAACCGAGAAGTAGAATCAGGAAGCTTTAAATGGAGTGCACCCAGTAATATTGCATTAGTGAAATATTGGGGAAAAAAGGAAAACCAAATTCCAGCCAATCCATCGATTAGTTTTACCTTAAATGAATGTAAAACCATTACGGAAGTAACATTCAATAAAAAAGAAACACCATCGGATACGTACTCTTTTGATTTGTTTTTTGAAGGAAAACCAAAGGAAGATTTCAAGCCAAAAATTCAGAAATTCTTTCAGCGTATTGAAAAATACATGCCCTTTTTAAAACAATACCATTTTAAAATTGATACCCAAAATACATTTCCACACAGCTCAGGAATTGCCTCATCGGCATCCGGAATGAGCGCTCTAGCGTTGTGTTTAATGAGTGTAGAAAGGACTTTAATGTCTGAAATGAGTGAAGCTTTTTTTCTGCAAAAAGCGTCTTTTCTAGCGCGTTTAGGCTCTGGAAGTGCCTGTAGAAGTGTGAAAGGAAGTCTTGTGGCTTGGGGTGACCATGCAGAAATAGAAGGAAGCACAGACTTATATGGCGTTTCATATCCCTATGCAGTTCATGAAAATTTTGAAGAATACCAAGATACCATACTATTAGTCGATAAAGGAGAAAAGCAAGTATCTAGTACTGTGGGGCATGACCTTATGCACAATCATCCGTATGCAACAACCCGATTTGCACAAGCACACGATAACATTTCTAAATTAATTCAAGTTTTTGAAAAGGGTGATTTGACAAAATTTATTGAAATAGTAGAAAGTGAAGCATTGACCTTGCATGCAATGATGATGACCTCATTACCGTACTTTATTTTGATGAAACCAAATACATTGGAAATCATAAACAAAATATGGGCCTATCGAAATCAATCCAATATTCCGGTTTGTTTTACGTTAGATGCAGGAGCAAATGTCCATGTACTATATCCTAAAAAGTTCAAAAAAGAAGTTTTAGAATTTATTAAGAATGAATTAGTTGCCTATTGCCAAAACAGTCAGTACATTTGCGACGAAATTGGATTTGGAGCAATTCATTTAGCATAAGCGATTTTAAGGAGCTCAAATAGAAGGAGAAACAATTTGTATTTCCCTATTTTTAGACTATCTTTATTAGTAATAAGCATTTATCCATGTCCATTATCAATTGAAAAACTATGAAAGGACCTTTATTTTACTCAAAAATATTACTCTTCGGAGAATATGGAATTATCAAAGATTCTAAGGGATTGTCTATTCCTTATAATTTTTATAATGGCGCTTTGAAAATGGCTGAAAATCCATCAGAAGAAGCCGTAAAATCAAATTGGAGTTTGAAACGCTTTGTTTCTTATTTGGAGAAATTACAAGACGAACAAACAGATTTAGTGACTTTCGATCTTGCAGCATTAAAAAGAGATGTTGAAGCTGGAATGTATTTTGATTCTAGTATTCCACAAGGATATGGTGTAGGAAGTAGTGGTGCTTTAGTAGCAGCAATATATGACCAATATGCTCAAAATAAAATCACAGTTTTAGAGAATTTAACACGTGAAAAATTATTGCAGCTAAAGAATATATTCGCGAATATGGAGTCTTTTTTCCACGGGAAAAGCTCTGGATTAGATCCTTTAAACAGTTATTTAAGCATTCCGATTTTAATCAACTCCAAAGATAATATTGAACCAGCAGGAATTCCTTCTCAAGGTACCGATGGAAAAGGAGCAGTATTCTTGTTAGATTCAGGAATAGTAGGAGAAACAGCACCGATGGTAAATATTTTTATGGAAAACCTAAAAGAAAAAGGTTTCCGTAATATGTTGAAAAACCAATTCGTGAAATATACTGATGCTTGTGTTGAAAATTTCCTTCATGGTGATATGAAATCTTTATTTTCAAATACCAAGAAATTATCTAAAGTAGTATTAAGTCATTTTAAACCAATGATTCCAGAGCAGTTCCATGAAGTATGGCAAAAAGGAATTGAAAGTAATGATTACTATTTAAAACTTTGCGGATCAGGCGGAGGTGGATACATCTTAGGTTTTACAGAAGATTTCGAAAAAGCAAAATCAGCTTTGAAAGACTATAAACTTGAAGTAGTTTACCAATTCTAATCCCATTGAATTGTAAATACTATTTTTTTAACCGACAAACAACAGATTAAAAATGTTGAGCAGAAAGAACAAACTTTTATTGATGAAAATCCTCAGTTTGTTCTCTGTAGTCAGAGGTTATAATATTCCCATTATAATTCTAGCGCAGTACTTGGCTGCGATATTTATACTAGCTCCCGAAAAAGGAGCATTGTCAATTCTATTGGATTTTAATCTGTTTATTTTAGTATTGGCATCCTCACTCACAATTGCTTCGGGATATATCATTAATAATTTTTATGATTCCCAAAAAGATTTGATTAATCGTCCTAACAAATCAATGTTAGACCGATTAGTAAGTCGTAAAACGAAGTTACAGGTTTATTTTACTTTAAACTTTATTGTAACTGCATTAGCCTTTTTGGTTTCTTGGCGTGCCGTATTATTTTTTGCAGTCTATATTTTTGCGATATGGTTCTATTCCCATAAAATTAAAAAGCTACCCGTTATAGGGAATTTAATGGCTGCACTATTGGCAGTATTACCTTTCTTTGGGATATTACTGTACTATAAAAACTTCTATGCCGTAATATTCGGTCATGCTATTTTCCTGTTTTTGCTAATCTTAATCCGTGAAATGATTAAGGATTTGGAAAACATAAAAGGGGATTTGGCTAATGGTTACCAAACGATTCCCATTCTGTATGGAGAAGCCGTTTCCAAGAAAATAATTACAGTCTTAACGATACTCACGGTGTTTCCGGTTTATATATTAATTGAGATTTATGATGTAGGTTACATGGATATTTATTTTTATGCCAGTATGATTATCTTGGTTTTATTTCTCGTTTATTTATGGAAATCGAAGACCAAAGAAGAGTTTTTATTACTGCATAATACCCTTAAATTCTTAATTGTTGCTGGTGTATTTTGCATCGTATTGATTGATCCTGTAGTTTTATTAAGAGGAAGAACGATCTTATTATCGATTTAATAGTATCTTTGCCAAAATAATTTTTTTATGAATAAAAAAGATAGCAACAATAGAGGGAATGCTAACGGTAAATCTAAAGGAGAACGTAAAGGACCTGCGGGTAAAGGAAATCCAGATAAAGGTAAGCCAGGTTTTAAGAAAAAACCAGCAGCTCCAGATGCTACAAAACCAACAGTAGCGAAAGCACCAACTGTTAAAAGACCTAAGAATGCAGACGAGATGCGTCTTAATAAATATATTGCTAATTCAGGCGTATGTTCTAGACGTGAAGCAGATATTTATATTCAATCAGGTAATGTAAAAGTGAATGGTGTAGCGGTAACCGAGATGGGATATTTAGTGAAATCAAGTGATACAATTCACTTTGATGGGACATTATTGACACCAGGTAAAAAAGAATACATCTTATTGAATAAGCCTAAAAACTTTACTACAGTAGGAGATAATGAGAATGAACCTCGTAACGTACTAGAATTGGTTAGAGGAGCTACAAGAGCAAATATCCAACCAGTAGGAAGAATGGATAAGAATACAACAGGTTTATTATTGTTTACCAATGATACCGATATTCTTAGAAAATTCACTTTGCCAAATCAGAAATCACCAAAGATTTATCAAGTTTCATTAGATAAAAATTTGAAGTTTGAAGATTTAGAGAAAATTGCTTCTGGTGTAACTCTAGACGGACATAAAGTATATGTTGACGAAATCAGTTATATTGAGAACGAACCTAAAAGTGAAATCGGAATTAAATTACGTACTTCACATGTAAAAGTAGTTCGTGCTATTTTCGAACATTATAAATATGATGTATTGAGAGTAGACCGTGTAGCTTATGCAGGTTTAACAAAAAAGAATTTACCACGTGGTAACTGGAGATTCCTAACGGATCAAGAAGTTATCAACTTGAAAAATATGTAATATTTATATTCCAATTTCGATTGGAAGAATAAAAATAAGATTCCGTTCTTACTTATCATTGGTATAAGAAGAGAGCGGAATTTTTCTTTGGAATGCTAAATAACTAATACACCTATGATACCTAAGAATTTAGAATCCGTTGCACACAAATGGTTTGATGCCTTCAATACGCATCACTTAGAACAGCTTTTGTCATTGTACGATGATGAAGCAAAACATTTTAGTCCAAAATTAAAAATAAGAAGACCAGAAACCAACGGTTTGGTAGTAGGTAAAGAAGCATTGCGCGATTGGTGGCGTGACGCCTTCGATCGTTTGCCAACATTACATTATAAGGTAACTTCCTTAACGGCAAATAACGACCGTGTTTTTATGGAATATATCAGACAGGTGGAAGGAGAAGAAGATATGCTTGTGGCAGAAGTGCTGGAAGTAAATAACGGAAAAATTATTGCTTCTCGTGTATACCACGGATAGTAAATAAAAAAGCCCATTTCAATTGAAATGGGCTTTTTTGTATGTATTAAAATACAATTATAGTTTTAGTGGTTTTTGACTCAACCCTCTTTTTCTTAGTAAAGGCTCAATACTTGGTTCAGCACCACGGAATCTTTTGTATAATACCATTGGATCTTCTGTACCACCTTTTTCCAATACATTCTTACGGAAAGATTTTGCCATCTCAGGATTGAATAAATCCGTTTTTTTGAATGCATCAAAAGCATCAGTATCCAATACACCAGACCAGATGTAGCTATAGTATCCAGCAGAATAACCGCTACCTGCAAAAATATGATTGAAGTACGTACTTCTATAACGTGGAATAATTGCATCCGCCAAACCATTCTTCTGCATAGATGCATTTTCAAAAGTATTTACATCAGTTGTAATTTTTCCTTTTTGAGTATGATAATCCAAATCCAATAAAGAAGCTGCTAAGTATTCAACAGTAGCAAAACCTTGATCAAAAGTTCCAGATTTTTGTAATTTTTCAATCAATGCATCAGGAATAACAGCACCCGTTTTATAATGCTTTGCATACATTTTTAATACGGCTGGTTCTGCAGCCCAGTTCTCCATAATCTGAGAAGGTAACTCTACGAAATCTCTAGGAACATTTGTTCCCGCTAAGCTCTTGTAACGAACATTGGATAATAATCCATGTAAAGCATGTCCAAACTCATGGAAATACGTTGTTACTTCATCAAAAGTTAGTAAAGCAGGTGTAGTTTCTGTTGGTTTAGTGAAATTACAAACAATAGAAATTACTGGAGCAATTCGTTTACCATTTACAGTTTTTTGATCACTGTATGAAGTCATCCATGCACCACCTCTTTTTGATTCTCTTGGGAAGAAATCCATGTATAAAATACCTACATGATCACCATTTGCTTCAGTAACTTCCCATACCGTTACATCTTTATGGTATTTCGGAACATCATTAAGCTGTTTGAATTTTAATCCGTATAAGTTCTCCGTTACTTTGAAAACACCATTTTGTACATTTTCTAAACTGAAATAAGGTTTTAATTCCTGTTCGTCTAAATCAAAACGTTCTTTTCTGATTTTTTCAGTATAATATCTCCAATCGTATGGTGCAACTTTTTCTTTAATACCGTCAGCAATCATCATTCTTTGAATGTCAGCTTCTTCATTTTTCGCAACCTCCAATGCAGGTTTCCAAAGTTTATTTAATAATTCATAAACCTGAGCGGGTGTTTTTGCCATAGACTCTTCCAAAACATAATCAGCATAAGTAGGATAACCTAGTAATTGTGCTTTTTCAGTACGAAGATTAGCTACCTTAATAACAATCTCTTTGTTGTCATTTTCACCACCATTGTTAGCACGGTTTTGGTAAGCTTCCCAGATTTCTTTACGAAGTTTACGGTTTTTGGCATACTGTAAAAAAGGAATTACACTTGAGTTTTGTAATGTGAAAACCCATTTGCCCTCTTTCCCTTTTGTTTTAGCTTCTTCTGCCGCAGCGTCAATTAATTCTTGTGGAAGACCTTCAAGATCTCCTTTTTTATCAATAGTTAATTGATAATCATTTGTTTCGTTTAAAACGTGATCACCATATTGTAAACCTAAAACAGATAGTTCACCATTAATAGTTCTCAGTTTTTCTTTGTCAGCAGCAGATAAGTTAGCCCCACTACGTACAAAAGCCTTATAAGTGTTTTCTAAAATTTTTGCTTGCTCTAAATCCAATTTAAGACTAGCTTTCTTATCCCAGATTGTTTTAACACGGCCAAATAATTTTTCGTTTAAATAAATGTTGTCATTATGTTTCGCTAATTCGGGAGCTAATTCCTGAGCGATTTGTTTAATCGTATCATTTGTATTAGCAGAACTCAAATTGTAAAAAACTGTGGATACACGATCCAATAATACTCCGGAATTTTCCATTGCCAATATCGTATTGTCAAAAGTTGGAGCAGCAGTATTATTAGCAATTGAATCAATCTCTGCTTGATGAACTTTAATACCTTCAAGTAAAGCAGGTTTAAAATGTTCATTTTTGATCAAGTCAAAAGGTGGAACTTCAAAAGGAGTTTTGAATGTTTCTAATAATGGATTCATAGTGGATACAGTTTCTTTTGGTTCTTCTTTTTTACAAGACAACAAGGTTAGTCCAATTGTAGTCAGAATAAAAACAGTTTTTTTGTTCATGTTGATATAGCGATTAAATTATGACTTGTAAATTTAGTCTAAAAGGATTAATTATTTGAACCGATATGGACTGACAGGGGAATTTTAACAAATAAAGTGAGAAATAATCGTCAACTATGGAAGAATTATTGCAAATAAAAATTACCATAAATTAAATTTATATGCTTTCCCCTTAGTACATTTGTACTATGAAAAAGTCGGTAAAATCAATTGTTTTAAAAATTGTAGCATGGCTAATAGGGTCAGTAGCTGGAATCTTGTTATTGCTCTTTTTAGCGCCTATTGTTTTCCCCGGAACTGTGGCGGAACAAATCAAGTCATTTACCAATCATAAATTGGATGGAGAAGTTAATTTTGATAAAAGCAGGCTTTCTTTTTTTGAGCATTTTCCGTCATTAACATTGACGTTGTATGACTTTTCTTTAAAAGGATCAGCACCATTCCGTGAGGATACTTTAATTGCAGCAAAAGAAGTTGCTTTTGGAATCAATCTGAAAAGATTGATATTCAATAATGAAGTTAAGATTGATAAGCTTTACATTCTGAATGGAAAAGTAGATGTGAAGGTTAATGAATTGGGAGAAGCCAATTACAATGTTTATATCTCGGATGATAAAAAACCAGCCGATACCACTTCAACAACGGCAATCAAACTGGAAAAAATTGACATCCGTCAAACCTATATAAAATATGATGACTTATCGGCAAAAATGCTGATGGAAGCCAAAGGATTTAATTATATAGGGACTGGAGATTTAAGCGAAGATGTTTTCGACTTAGCAACCAATGCGCAAATTGATTCACTCAATTTTACCTACGATAAAAAAATGTACATGCTGAATAAAAAGGTAAGTGCAGATTTAATTACCCGTATCAATACGAACTCCCTGTCTTTTACATTCCAAAAGAATAATTTGATGATTAATAAGTTGCCCGTTAAATTTAATGGGAAACTAAACATCCTAAAAGATGGATATGATATTGATGTAGCCGTAAGTGCTGTGAAAAGCAACATCAATGATCTGTTTGCAGCAATGCCTCCAGAATATGTAGACTGGCTAGCACAATCCGAAGTTAAGGGAACAACCGATTTACTGTTCACTTTGAAAGGAAACTATAATGCAGCAAAACATACAAAGCCCGATATGCGCTTGAACATGAAAGTGAGAGAAGGATATTTGGCCTATCAAAAAGCGCCATTTCCAGTATCAAACTTGAAGTTTAACTTTGATTTGCAAATGCCTTCGTTGAATACCGAGCAAATGATAATTACACTGGATTCTCTGTCGTTAAATCTTGGAAAGGATAAAATGGTAGCCGATGTACATGTTAAGGGGTTAGATACGCCTCAAATTAATGCTAAGGCAAAAGGAACACTTGATTTGGGTGCACTCGATCGTGCTTTAGGAATAGAAAATCTTGATATACAAGGCATATTAGACCTTGATGTGGTATCGAAAGGAGAGTACAATAAAGAAAAAAGATTATTCCCAGTAACCAATGCTAAAGTAGTATTGCACAAAGGGATGATTAAAACACAATACTATCCGAATCCAATTACAGATATTGAATTTGTTGCTAATACAACGAATACAACAGGAGATTTCAAGGATGTGAAAATCAATTTTACACCTGCATCATTTGTATTAGAAGAGAATGCATTACATGTCAATGCTGTAATTTCCAATTTTGATGATATCGATTACAATGTGAATGTAAAAGGAGATGTAGATGTAGCAAAACTATATAAAGTGTTTTCACAAAAAGGGTTAGATTTTAATGGATACATTAAAGCCAATTTAACTATGATAGGAAGACAAAGTTATGCTGCCCGTGGACAATACAGTAAAATGCAAAATAAAGGAACTTTGATTCTGAGAGATATTAAAACAACCTCAGAGTATTTCCCAAAACCATTTGTGATTAATGAAGGAGTATTTGCTTTCAAGCAAGATAAAATGTGGTTTAAAAAATTCAAAGCCGTTTACGGACAATCCGATTTTGCAATGAATGGTTATTTGCAAAATGTAATCAATTATGTATTTGCAAAAAATGCTACGTTGAAAGGGAGCTTTAATGTAAAATCCCAATACATTAATGTCGATGAATTTATGGCTTTAGAATCTGGTGAAAATGAAAAGTTGACACCAGAAATTGAAAAAGCAAAAACAACCAATGCAAAAGTATCTGGAGTGGTTGTATTGCCAACGAATCTGAATGTGACTTTAGTGGCTGATGCCAAAAAAGTAGATTACAATGGTTTGAAATTGGATAACTTGAACGGGAAGTTATACTTGAATAACGGAAAATTAGCCCTAAAACAGACCGTTTTCAATCTAATTGGATGCAGTGTAGCAATGGATGCTAATTACGATGATTTAAGCGCTGTAAAAGCGCTGTTTGATTTTCATTTAGTGGCCAAAGACTTTGATGTAAAAAGAGCCTACAATGAAATCCCAATGTTCCGAACCATGGTAACGGCTGCGGAAAAAGCAGAGGGAATTATTTCGGTAGATTATACTTTGAAAGGAGCAATAGATGGAAACATGAAACCAATTTATCCATCGTTAGACGGAAGTGGATTGCTATCGGTAAACAAAGTGAAAATTAATGGACTGAAAATGTTCAGTGTGATTAGTGAAAAAACAGGTTCAGACGGAATTAATAATCCTGATGTTTCTCAAGTAGATATAAAAACGGCAATTAAGAATAACATTATTACCATTGAACGTTTTAAAATGAAGGTAGCTGGATTTAGACCAAGACTAGAAGGACAAACGAGTTTGGATGGTAAGTTAAATCTGAGAATGCGTTTAGGTTTGCCACCGTTGGGAATTTTAGGTATTCCAATTGTGATTACCGGAACACAGGACAAACCAAAAATTAAAATATTCAGTAAGTCTTCTGAAGATATAGAAGAAACAGAATACGTTGAAGATAAAAAATAAAAAAAGGAGGTAATACAATTACCTCCTTTTTTGTAGACTTAAATCAAGGTTTTTACCAAACCATCGGCCAAGTTGCGCCATAAGAAGTTATAGAATGATTTCTCTTGTATGCGTTCTACTTCAACGGTTGCTTTTTTAATCTTTTCATCTGAATCTTTCTTGACAAATAAGTTTCCGATTCCACTGAGGAATTTGTTTTTCTCTTTACCATTTTTCTTATAAACAACCACTTTTAGATCATGATAGTGAATGGCAAATTCGCCATTGGATTTCCAGTTATTTCCTTTGAAATTAAAATAAACCTGATCTAATGTACCGGTTGTCGTTACGTTAATATGGGGTTTAATAAAAGGCGATACCTTTTCACTCGGGAAATTTTTTAAGCTTCCTCTTATTGTAAATCCATCCGATTTGTCAAGTGCATTAAGTGCCCAATCTACATGTAATGCAGAAGTATTCATGAAACGACAATCGACTTTTATTTTAGTATCGGGTAATTTATTTTTTTGGTAACCATTATACACATTCGTAATTTCAGCATTGAAATTATTGAAAGACAAAAACCCAGGACCATTTTTAAAGCTGAGTTCTTCTTCATACTGAACAAGGGATTTATTAATAGCGAGTGTATCAAGTTCTAAATTGAATTTAAGCTCCCGTAATAATTTATTGTAAAGAGGTTTTGTGCTTAAATCATCAGCAGGTTCTTTATTGCGATAAATATTAGCAAAAAGAGAATCCAAGGTTAGTTTCGGTGATTTGAAGTAAAAATGATCCTTTTCAAATCCCCAATCTATTTTTTCAAGATGGATTGCTTTTACATTTACTGTAAAGAGATCTTTTTCTTTTGGGATTTTTCTTTGAAAAGCAACACGATCATACTCAGGAATCAATTTGAAATCCTGCATCTTGAAACTCTTTTCAGTTGTTTTTAAATTTTTTGCCGTAATATGATAAAAGGTATTAGCCCTAAAATAAAGACTATCACACTGAACAGTATAGCTCTTATAATGAAAAGGGATTTTTTCTTTAACAGTTGCATCATCAATAACAACATCTTCTAGATTTATGGAAAGATTGTCTACTATGAGCGCCATTTTTTGATCTTTAGTAGAAACAATTTTAAGGCTACAGTTTTCCAGATTAATTGCAGAAACCGAGATTGTATTTCGGAAAGGAGCAACTACCTTATCCGTAATGTTTTTACTTTCTTTAACGGCGGTATCATCATCTTTATATAAAATGATGTCAGGTTTTGTAACGGTAAGTTTACTTGCCTTTATTTTTTTACTAAAGAGAAGTTTAAAAATACTCACATGATCAATTTTAAGCGATTTAATGGAAGCGTAAATTCCCGCTTTAATCTTTGGGTTTTGTATTGCCTCTTTGGGAACGACAGTAATACTATCGGCAATAATATGACCACCTAACAATTTTATTTCAAGACTTTTATAGGTTATTTCATATGGAGAGTTGTTTTTCTCATTCAAGATAGAAGGAAGTTCTTTTTTTATCCAATAGTTGACACCAATATTCCCGATGAGAACAAAAATCAATATTCCGAGAAGAAACAATAAAGCTTTTTTATACCAAGGCATAGATTATTTTTAGAGTTGATCTAATGCTAAATATAAGAATAAAATAAATAAAACCCCTTTTTGAAGGATTCCAAAAAGGGGTAATGACTCTTAGTTTAAGAATATATAAACAAAACTATACCATCGACTTAAAGTTATGTCAGACGATAAAACGTCCATGATATAGTTATTTTAGTTGTTAGAAAAAGGATTGTCTAAGATATTAAAACTACCAGAGCTTTTCGCTTTTAATATTGTTTTTATTGCATGAGTGATTTGTTTTTTATTGTCCTCATTGTGTTGAATAATTACAATTTCAGGGTCTTGTCTTGAAAACAAAGTGCGCAATTTTATTTCGCTGTCTTTTTCTATTGCACCAACCCAAACTACAATTTTGATAGGATGCTGTTGGAATATTTCAATTGCTTTTTCATCAGAAGTTGCAATGTTTACTTGTGCAGTATCCTTGTGAATGGTTTGTACAAATGTTTGTATATGAGTGTCGTTTTGTCCTACGGCTAAAATTTCAATTTTTTTCATGATTATAATCTGTGTTAAAAATGAAATGGGATAATTACAAGTAACTATCCCATTCTCAAATGAATTATTTATAGTTTACTTAATCTTCTAGGTATCCAAATTTACCCATGTTTACGTCATTAAACGCTTGGATGATTTCTTCTCTTGTATTCATTAAAAATGGGCCATGTGCCGCAATTGGCTCGTTGATTGGCGCTCCACTAAGCATTAAGATGATAGCATCTTCTGTTGCTTCTATCTGAATATCTTCCCCAATGTTTTTAAAAAGAACAAAGTGATCAGTCGGGACAGTAGCCTCACCATTCAGTTTAATGCTTCCTTCCACGACTAGGAATCCAGTATTATAGTTTTCAGGAAATGAAAATGTTTCTATTCCTCCTTTTTTAATTCGGGCATTGTACATTTCAATTGGACTAAAAGTATAGGCCGGACCCTTCACGCCTTTGAAATTTCCAGCAATGATTTCTACGGAACCTTTATCATCTGCAAGTTCATATCTTCCAATATTGTTTGCTGTAATTTCCTGATACTTTGGTTTAGACATTTTGTCTTTAGCAGGTAAATTCACCCACAGTTGTACCATCTGGAAAGGACCACCTTTTTTACTGTACTCTAATTCATGGTATTCTTTATGTAAAATACCAGATGCTGCGGTCATCCATTGTACTTCTCCTTGACCAATAATACCACTGTTACCTGCACTGTCATGATGGGCAATTTTACCTTCATAGGCTACAGTAACCGTTTCAAATCCACGGTGTGGGTGAACCCCAACACCTCTTGGAATATCCCTTGGTGTAAAGTTGAATTTAGAATTATAGTCTAATAAAAAGAATGGACTCATGCGGTTTAACTCAAATTGATAACCACCTGGGAAAAAATTATGTACTCGGAACCCATCTCCAACCATATGTGGTGCAAGAGGAGCTAATATTTGTTCTATTTGTTTTGTTTTCATGATACTTATTCTGCTTTGTTGTGAAATAATGAATTGGCCTGATATTCGGGATGCTTGTCAATGTAAGCATTGATGTAAGGGCAGTACGGTTTCACTTTTAAGTGATTTTCCGCAGCATAATCCAATACATGTTTTGCAAGTTTTGCAGCAATTCCCTGTCCACCTAATTCCGGGGGTACTTCTGTGTGTAAAAATGAAATTCCACCATCAAATAATTGATATTGAACTAAGGCTATTTGACCATCTTTGTGTAACTCAAAGCGTTTTGCTTCAATGTTATTTGTGATTTGATTTTCCATGTCTTTAATTTTATAAGTCAAAGTTACGACAGTAGAATCACAATCACATTGATGTATGATAAGAAATAAGTAGTAGTGTTACTATTTGGTAATGAGTTTGTTATGTTCTATGTGTACAAGAAGCCGATCGGTTAATAAGGCTTGAAGTTTTTTCGAGCAAGTTCTTTTCGTACTCGACTTAATGATTCAGGAGTGACTCCTAAATAGGAAGCAATCATCCATTGTGGAACTCGTAAAGTTACATCAAAATAAAGATGAATAAAATCGATATAGCGCTCTTCTGCTGTTGCCCCTAATAATAAATTTACTCTTCGTTGCATATGACGAATGTTATTATGCAAGGCAAAGGTATTATATGCGGTGAACTCTGGGGATAGTGATGCTGCTTTGTCAAAAAAAGGCTGATCCAAAAATACAATTTCAGAATCTTCTACAACATCAATATATAAATCCGAAGGCTCATTGAAGTAAAAACTACTTCGATCACCAATCCACCAATCTTCTGGTGCAAATTGTATGAGATGTTCCTTTCCTAATTTATCAATAGTATATGAACGTAATAAACCTTTTAATACAAAAAAGGTGAAATGGCATACATCACCCTGTTTTAATAATACAGTTCCTTTTTCAACTTTCTTAATTTTTACATCCTCTAATAGTAGAGTAATAGTTTCGATTGGAATAGTAGTTTTTTCCTGATAATATTGATGAAAACGATTGAGCATTCAGATTGATTTTGCTTGGATATTATAAGTACACTAAGATACAATAAAAATATTAAAATGAATAGGACAAATCACGTGTATAACACTGCGCTTTTGTATTTTTGTGAAAACAAATTGTGTATGGCACACCAGCCTAAGGAAGAAACACTTCACAAAAAACTAGAGTTTAATCTTGAACTTGTGAAGAATGTTAGAATCATTCATATTTCACGTGCTGAAATGATTGAAAATATAGTTAAAATAAATTGTAAAGTTAGGAATCAATCTTTGTGATTGCTATGGGTTTTTATTTAATATATTCTTTTTCAGTCTTTTAAAAATATTTATTGGGTTTGAAATGTTAAAAATGATGAAATCTATTTTTTGCAACTACATATATCGTAATATTGCAATATAACAATATAGTGTATGGGAACTACAAAAACAGAATTTTTTACAGCAGAACAAAATGAAATTGCAGTTTTAGCCAAAGCATTGGGACATCCTGCACGCGTCGCTATATTAGATTATTTAATGACAGTTGATACTTGTATCTGCGGAGATATTGTGAATGAATTACCATTGGCACAACCAACGGTTTCGCAACATTTAAAAGAGCTTAAAAATGCAGGATTGATTAAAGGCAATGTAGAAGGAACTTCAATTTGTTACTGTATTGATGAAAAAGGAGTAGAGAAATTACAAAATTATTTTGGAAAAATTTCGGGGAAACTAGTGAAAACAAAAGATCAATGCTGTTAATCTATTAAAATTACAAAGATGAAATTATCAGAAATTAAAAACCATTTGGCTACCCTAGAAGCAGTCAATTTTATATTACCAACAGGTAACTACGTTCCAGAATATTTCCATGTGACAGAAGTTGGAGTTGTGACCAAAAACTTCATTGATTGTGGAGGAACAGTACGTAGAGAAATATATGCGAATTTTCAGCTATGGGATGCGAATGACTATGATCATCGTTTAAAACCTAAAAAATTATTGAGCATAATTGATTTGTCTGAGAAAGTATTGGGAATGGAAGATTATGAAATTGAAGTAGAATATCAATCGGATACAATTGGAAAATATGATCTGAATTTTAATGGGACAGATTTTATTTTAGTCCCTAAAACAACGGCTTGTTTAGCAGAAGAAAAATGTCAGATTCCACCAAAGACAAAGATGAATTTGTCGGATTTAGAAAATAAAAGTTGTACACCAAATGATGGATGTTGCTAATAGAATTATTATGAAAAAGATACTTGTATTATGCACAGGGAATAGTTGTCGTAGTCAAATGGCACAAGGATATTTAGCTTTTTATGCAAAAGGTAAAGCAGAAGTGTACAGTGGAGGAATTGAAACACATGGAGTAAATCCGAGAGCTATAGAAGTAATGAGAGAAGATGGGATCGATATCGCTCATCATACTTCAAACTTATTGGATGAATATTATGATATTGCTTTTGACTATGTAATAACGGTATGTGATAATGCTAAAGAAAACTGTCCGTTTTTTCCAAGTAAAGCAGAACGATTTCATCAAAATTTTCCAGATCCGGTAAAATCTATTGGAACTGATATAGAAATTATAAATGAATTTAGAAGTGTGAGACAAATGATAAAGAGCTACTCAGAAGGATTTATAAATCAACATTTCAATGACTAATAAATGTACTCCAGTCTTGAATAGAAAAAAATTAAGTTTTCTAGACCAATATCTTACTCTGTGGATTTTTCTTGCAATGACCATTGGAATATCTATAGGCTATTTCTTTCCTTCATCTTCCGTATTTATTAACTCTTTTTCCAGTGGAACAACAAATATTCCGTTAGCAATAGGCTTACTATTAATGATGTACCCTCCTTTGGCAAAGGTAGAATATAGTAAACTTGGTGAAGTATTTAAAAATATAAAAGTTTTGAGTGTTTCACTATTCTTGAACTGGGTAGTAGGACCATTATTGATGTTTTTATTAGCAGTTATTTTTTTACCAGATTATCCAGAGTATAGAATGGGCTTGATTTTAATTGGTTTAGCACGTTGTATTGCAATGGTTGTGGTTTGGAATGATTTAGCAGATGGAAATAGAGAATATGCTGCGGGTTTAATTGCATTGAATAGTATTTTTCAGGTTTTATTATACAGTGTGTATGCCTATTTTTTTATTACAATATTACCGCCCTTCTTTGGAATAAAAGGAGTTGATGTAACGATTACAATTAGTGAGATTGCGACAAGCGTTGGCATATACCTTGGTATTCCGTTTTTTGCAGGAGTAGTATCTCATTACACTTTAATCCAATGGAAAGGGAAAGAATGGTTTACACAGGTATTTATTCCTTTTATTTCACCAATAACACTTATAGCATTATTGTTTACGATAATAGTAATGTTTAGTTTAAAAGGAGAGTTAATTGTACAAATACCATTTGATGTTATACATATTGCGATACCGTTGTTGATTTATTTTGGACTGATGTTTATGGTTAGTTTTTTTATAGGTAAAAAAATGGGAGTAGATTATTCTAAGAATGCCTCAATAGCATTTACAGCTACAGGGAATAATTTTGAATTGGCTATAGCAGTAGCAATTGGTGTTTTTGGAATTAATAGCGGACAAGCTTTCGTAGGTGTAATAGGACCATTAGTGGAAGTACCTGCCTTAATACTATTAGTGAATTTTTCTTTTTGGCTAAAGAAGAAATATTATACAGATAAGTAATCTATTTTAATTCAAACTCTGGACAATCTATACGAATGTCTTTTGTTTCTAATTGGGTATTGATCAAGGTACAAAAATCATGATTATTGACCATGGTATGATGTGTACAATTTAAACATGTGCGTTGTACATCTATGATGTTCAGTTGGTTTAATTGTACAATAAGATTGGTGATGTTTTTCCACAGCACTTCTTTATCTGAAGCCGTAGTCTTTGCAATAATTCCCGTTAAAGGAGCAGGGAAATCCTCTGTTTCATTAACTACATTTTTACCTTTTTCGGTAAGTTGTATGGTGTAACTTCTGGAGTCGTTACCATCAATACATTTCTCAATTAGTTTTTTCTGATTCAAACTTTTAATAGCATCACTAATCGTTGGTTTAGTAAGATTGAACTCTTTAGCCAAATAACTAATGGTTGTTTTGTTTGCCGTATGGTATTGAATAAAGATTAAAAGCTGAATTTGAATTGGACTAAGACCATGTGTTTTTGCTTTTTCCCAAAGTAAAGTTCGAAACACCTGTGATAAGCGCTCCAATCCTGCAACAATTTTGTTGTCTAGGTTTTTATTTTGAGAATCAAGATTAAAAATTGACATGATTATAGGGTTTCAAAATGATTTAAAATCTCAAACATGATCGTGTTGTTCTGAATAAGATATTGTTTTTGACTTAGGATATTTCCTAAGGGTTGAATATATCGATTACTGAGTAATTCATCTTGGCCAAAATTAGTCATTTTTAATAACAATTTTTCGGTTACCTCTAAATGAAATTGAAGACCCAGTACTTGATTATTATACAAGAAGGCTTGGTTCTTACACGCTTCAGTAGAAGCCAAAAGATGAGATTTTGGAGGCAAGTTAAATGTTTCTCCATGCCAATGGAAAACAGTATAGTTCCTTTGTTCACGTAAGGCAGGCATTAGTTTTGAAACTATTGGTGTGGTTGTAATAGGAAACCAACCAATTTCTTTGTGCTGATTGGGATATATAGTACTACCCAAAACGGATGCAATTAATTGTGATCCTAAACAAATACCAATTACTTTTTTATTGAAATGTATGGCCTGTTTAATAAATTGTTTTTCTATTGCAAGCCATGAATATTGTTTTTCATCGTGTATACTCATCGGGCCACCCATAATAATAAGCCAATCAAAATCTGAAATTTCAGGTAAATTGGAATTTTCATAGAATTGTGTACCAGTTAAGATATGCCCTTTTTCATGTGCCCAGTCTTCAATACAACCAAGATCTTCAAAGTGCACATGTTGCAAGTAATGTATGCGTAGTTTTTTCATGTAATCGTTACGTTTTCATTCCAATAATAACTGTCAGGATATATTCGGTCACCAAAAATAGAGGTGCCAACTCGTACAATTGTAGCTCCTTCTTCTATGGCAATTTCAAAATCATTACTCATACCCATCGAAAGCTCTTTCATTTCAAAATTAGGCAAATTCAATTCTTTAATCTGCTCCTGGATTGTTTTTAATAATTGGAAACATTCCCTAACTTTTTCAGATTCGGAACTTAAAAGCCCAATAGTCATTAGTCCTTTCACCCTTAAAGTATCATATTTTGATACTTCTTTGGCAAACTCTAATATCTGTTGTGGGTCAACACCAAACTTACTTTCTTCATAGGAGGTATTAACTTGTAATAAAACATCTATTTTTCGTTCTTCATAACGCAAGCGTTGATCTAGTTTTTGAACCAAATCGTTACGATCTACTGACTCAATGCAATCGGCATAACGAAGTACTTCCTTTATTTTGTTGGTTTGTAAATGACCAATAAAATGGAATCGTGTTCCTAGATCTACTAAATCTGCATGTTTTGTTTTGAGTTCCTGGATTTTGTTCTCTCCAACTAATGTAAGCCCTGTTTCTAAAGCCACTCTTATCCGATCTGCAGGAACCGTTTTGGTAGCCAATAGCAATTGTACTTCCAAAGGATTCCTACCGATTTTCAAACAAGTATTTTTGATGCGATCTTGTATGATTTCTAAATTAGATACAATATTACTCATAACCTTCCATCTCAATAATATAATAACCTTTTTCCTTAATTGCGGTTACCATGTCTTCTGTCGCTTCTTCGATATGACAGAAGTTACATTCTTTAGAGTCAAAACTCTTACTAATAATATTTAAGGAAGATAAATAATCTATTCCATAAGAATAAACCGTTTTGATGTCCATTAAATCATCTGGTACTAAAATATCAAAGTGAATTGTATTTCCGTTTTCTTTGATTACATAGGTGTCCCATACTGCTACTTTCATGTTTGTTTTTTTTAGAATTTATTAAATAAGGTGAATAAAGTAACTCATACGATTAGGAATTCGAACCGTATGAGTTAAATCTTTTTACTTTTTTACATCTTCTAATGATGCTCCAAAGTTAATGTGCAATACATTTCCAGTAGGAGTTACTAAGGCAGGAACCGACTGTACACCAGCTTTTTCAGCTTCTTGAATTCTGTTTTTTTCTTCGCCCAAATGAACCACTTCAATTGTTGATGGATCAATAAGTGTTAGGATGTCGTTTTCTGCGCTTACACATACAGTACAACCTGCATGATAGAAAATTGATTTTTTCATCTTTTTAAATGTTTAGATTCATAATTATTTTACTGATGCAAATATAGTAAGGATTCCTAACTAAATAAAATAAGTTTTGATTCATTTTATTTATAGAGATATTGGGATAATTGATGATTTAGTGTAAGCGATTGATTTTGAAATAGATATTTGATGTTTTAATAAGTTTAAGATTTAATGAAATTAAGTTTACAACAATAAAAACAGAATAATATAATATTGTTAACACTTTTGTTTTTGTATATTACAAGTCCCAAATTGAAATTGATGAACAATGTGATATTTTAAAATGAATAATAGTAGGAAGTATAAAATTCATATTTATATCATTGCTCTGGTATGGCTTATCAATGGTTTATTTTGTAAAGTGTTGAATTTCGTCCCAAGACATGAGGCAATTGTTGGAAGGATTTTGGGAGAAGAACACGCATCTGTTTGTACCATTTTGATAGGCATTGCAGAAATAGGTATGACCATATGGATTTTAAGTGGCTATAAAACTCGTTTGAATGCAATAGTGCAGATTGTAATCATTGCGACAATGAATACAATAGAGTTTTTAGTTGTCCCAGATTTATTATTATGGGGTAAAGCCAATATACTATTTGCTTCTTTATTCATTTCATTTATTTATTACACAGCGTTTATTTTAAAGAGCAAATCAATACCACAAGAATAATGTTACCATTTTTAAAAAACCATCCGTTTTCGGTTGAAGCCTTTTTTGAGAACACTTATGTCCTGACTTTTGCAGTACCTAAAGAAGAACTACAGGGTCATATTCCAGAGTGTTTAGAGTTAGATACATTTAATGACCAATGGGCATTTATTACGTTAGCACTCGTACAAACCAAAGGATTGCGACCTAAAGGATTTCCAGCAATTTTAGGAGACGATTTTTTCCTGATAGGCTATAGAATCTTTGTGAAATACATTAATACCAAAGGAAAGAGATTAAGAGGTTTGTATATTCTAAAGTCAGAAACCAATAACAAAAAGATGGAAGTGCTTGGGAATATATTTACGCATTACAATTACACCACCACCGATATTACAGAGATAAAAGGAGTGGAAAGAAATGAAATTAGTTCCAATCAGTCCAACTTTAAGGTTGTATTTCAGAATTGTAATGAACACGAGGAGAGTTTACCAGAACATTCTCCTTTTTCCAAATGGAAAGATGCCAGAAGATTTTCAGGACCATTACCTTTTACCTTTACCTATGATGAAACGACACACAAAGTTTTGATTATAGAAGGAGTGAGGGAAGACTGGAATCCAAGACCCATCAAGATTATAGATTATGAGGTGTCATTTTTTGAAAAATTCTCTTTTACAACCATACAATTAGCAAGCTCATTTGTCATTAAAGATATACCCTACTATTGGAAGAAAGGAAAGATAGAAGAATGGAAACAGTAAGGAAACCGTTTCAAGGAGTTAGTAATATTGTACGATTCAATTGGCATTTTTATGTAATAGCAGGACTTGTATTGGTCGGACTATTGGTGTTCAGTACCCAAGTAGGCGACAGTTTTAAATTCTATTTGAGAATGGGCTTGATACTATTATTCCTTTTAACGATAAGTTCATTGTTGGTTTCTTATTATATATACGACAGTTCCGGTTTATACAAGCTGTCATGGCTGAATAACAAGATAAAAAATTCAGATACTATTGTAAATATTCATGCCGGTTTTGATGAAACAAGTGAATTGTTGCAAAACAAGTTTGGGAATACCATACTTACCGTATTTGATTTTTATAATCCAGAGCAACATACAGAAATATCTATTAAAAGAGCAAGAAAAGCCTATCTACCATTCCCTACTACACAATCCGTTAATACTTCAAAATTACCGTTGGATGATAATACAATTGGCGCTATTTTTGTGTTGCTTTCTGCACATGAAATAAGAGAGGAAGCGGAACGTATTGTGTTCTTTAAAGAATTATACCGAGTATTAGCCGTTGATGGACAGGTGATTATTACGGAACATCTTAGAGATACCGCTAATTTTTTAGCCTATACTATTGGTTTTTTTCATTTCCACTCTAGAAAAACATGGCTAAAAACCTTTACGAAATCAGGGTTTACGATTCAGCAAGAAATGAAAATAACACCCTTTATAACGACATTTATTTTAGAGAAACATGGAACTGCATCTTAAGATTATTGGATCACTTTTGATGCTTTTGGCATTATTACACATTCCATTTCCAAAATATTTTAATTGGCATAAAGAATTAAATTCTCTCAGTCTGATTAATAAACAAATGATGGAATACCATACTTTCTTTATAGCATTGATGCTATTATTAATGGGAGCATTATGTTTGACATCCGCTCAGGAGATTGTAGAAACGCCTTTAGGAAGACAAATCGCATTAGGATTTGCACTCTTTTGGATAATTAGATTAATAGTTCAATTTTTTGGGTATTCTTCCAAACTTTGGAGAGGGAAAAAATTTGAAACCATAGTTCATATCGTTTTTTCATTGTTTTGGATTTATATGAGCACAGTATTTATTTTGATATATTTAGCCTAGAATAATAAAGAATGGAACAAGAACCAAAAAACGTAATAGCACAATGGCTGAATGAATTTGGCGACGAATTATATTCTTGGGCATATTATAAAACTTCACGCGAAGAGATAGCACAGGATTTAGTTCAGGACACTTTTATAGCAGCCTTTGAAAATCTACATAAATTCAAAGAGCAAAGTGCACCAAAAACCTGGTTACTTTCCATACTGAATAATAAAATAGTAGATTTCTACAGAAAGAAATCCAAAGAATATACCATCTCTTACGAAGAATATAGCTTACAAATAAAACTGTCTGATGCAGAATTTGACGATACAGGACATTGGGAAGATATGTCCGATAAATCCAGTCAAAATTGGTTAGACAACCCAGAATTCAATTCGATACTCGCAAAATGCATTAAAAAACTTCCGAAAAATTGGCAATTCATTATTCAGTCAAAATATATTTTAGACAAAGAGAGTAAAGAAATTTGTCAGGAACTCGATGTAACGACGTCTAATTATTGGCAGATAATTCATCGATCAAAAGTGTTATTAAAGAAGTGTATCGAAATTAACTGGATTTAGAAATGAAAATTGAAATGAGCAAAATGTTGGTTTCTTGCAAAATAGCAACAGAATTAATAGAAAAAAAAGGTGTAGTGAAGCTTTCCAGAAATGAAAGTGTTCAGTTGAAATTTCATACCCTAATTTGTAATGTATGTAGGAGATATGAAAAACAAAGCGCAATTATTGATAAAGCTTTGGAACAAATGCATCGAAATAACAACCTGAAATTAGAACTACCATCAGCCATTAAGGCTCAAATTATCAGTGCGATAGAAAAAAAATAAACTTTTTTTGAAATTTTTTGTCAGGTTTTAAAATACGGAACGTCTATTCATCCGAATAACGTTTAATCTAAAAATTTTAAATTATGAAAAATTTCAAAAAAACATCTTTACTAACTGGTACGTTAGTAGCTGGAGTTTTATTCACAACCTCAAATGTGTCTGCAACAAACCTTTTAGATTTTGATTATCTAGGGACAGGGGCACAACTTCGCTCACAATTATTATCAGGGAATTCTTCAATTCTTTTAACGTCAGCTACAGATGGATTAAAATCTATTGAAGGAGCCTGCGGGGAAAAGAAAACAGAAACTAAAACCGATTCAAAATCTAAAGAAGCAAAAACTAAAGATGCGAAATGCGGTGAAGGGAAATGTGGAGAAGGAAAATGCGGTGATAAAAAAACAGAGAAAAAAGCCGATAAAAAATCGAAGAAAGAAGCAAAAAAATCAGAAGCAAAATCCAAAGACGCTAAATGTGGAGAAGGAAAATGCGGTGGTAAAAAAGCATCTAAATAATCTTTAAGTCAAGTCGGCTGAAATTTATTTCAGCTGACTTTTCTATAAAAATAGTTGCGTTTAAAATGATTCAACATTAATAGATTTATTAATTGTACGCTTAAAAATTCTTCGAAATGAAATTACTTTTTAATACCATTATTCTATTGTTCTGTACTCAATTCTATGCACAAGGCTGTAGTGATGCAGGGTTTTGCAGTATCGAAAACACTCAGAATAATATAGTAAAGGACAGTATCCTTAAAAATTCAATTGCTGTAGCTGTGGGATATGGAAAAGGTCATGATAATATCAATGTGATCAATTCCTATGTTCAATACGATCGTATTATAAATAATCGATTTGGAGTACAAGCCAAATTAAATTTTTTGAATGCAAATGGATCTTTGGGGAATAATTCCGGTTTGGGGGATATTATCCTTTCAGGAAGTTATCAGCTTTCCCAAAAGAAAAACTATAGCATAGGTTTTATTGGAGGATTAAAAATCCCTTTGAATAATTCAAATACCAAAAACAATCAAGGATTTGCTTTGCCTTTAGACTATCAAACCAGTTTAGGAACGTACGATATAATTGTTGGAGCAAACGTGATTTGGAATAAAAAATGGGAAATTAATACAGGATTACAGATTCCTATTATTCAGGATAATAACAATAGCTTTTTCTCTTATCAATATCCATCAACAACCGCTTTTGTTTCGACAAATAATTTTAAAAGAAAATCTGATGCCCTAGTTCGTTTGGGGTACTTATTTCAACCTGGAAATAGTAGATTTTTGATTAAACCTAGTTTGTTAGCTATTTATCATTTGGGGAAAGATAAATATACAACAGAAACGGGAAATGAAATGAATATTAATGGATCCGAAGGATTGACATTAAACGGTGTATTGACTTCAGTATATACGTTTAAAAATAATACCAAACTGGAATTTGTAATAGCAGCACCTTTCCAATACAGAGAGGTTCGACCAGATGGATTAACAAGATCATTAGTGGTTAATCTACAATATAAAATTCCATTTTAAGAACAAGAAAAGAACACATTAAAGAATAGAGTTATGGTAGGAATTGGCTATAGAAAAGATTTTGCAGAAGATTTTGCGGAAAACAAAATTCTAAAACCTGCATTTGTTGAGGTTGCTCCCGAAAATTGGATTAATGTAGGCGGCTATTACAGAAAAATGTTTGATAAAGTAATAGAAAAACAACCACTGTATACCCATGGACTGTCGCTTTCGGTAGGCAGTCCTGAAGCGATAGATATTGATTTTGTAAAACAGGTAAAACAGTTTTTAAATGAAACTGGAGCTGTAGAATATTCAGAACATTTAAGTTTTTCAAAATGTGATAATGCTCATCTTTTCGACCTATTACCCATTCCATTTACAGAAGATGCAGTACAACATGTAGCTCAAAAAATAAGACAAGTTCAGGATATATTAGAACGAAAAATAGCAATTGAAATAGTCAGCTATTATTCGCCAATTGCTCCTGAAATGACAGAAATTGATTTTGTCAATGCCATTATTGCAGAAGCAGATTGTAATCTTTTATTGGATGTGAATAATATTTATGTAAATGGATTTAATCATCAGTATAATCCAAAAGACTTTTTGAAACAGTTGGATTTAACGAGAGTGAAATACATTCATATGGCAGGGCATACACAAGTTTCAGCAGACTTACTGATTGATACTCATGGAGAGAATATTATTGAACCAGTATATGATTTATTTCAATATGCAATGGAATTAATTGGTCGTGATGTTCCCGTATTATTAGAACGTGATTTTAATATTCCAGAATTAGAAGATTTACAAATGGAATTGGAAAGAATACAGCAGATAAAAACAGAGACTTTAAAAAAGAGCTATCATGTTGCGAGCTAAAACCCACCAGTACCAATCTGATTTGGCCAATTTTTGCCGATCAGGGAATTACCAACCCATACCGGGAGTAAAAGAAGATAACATTGTACACTATAGACGATTAGTTTTTAATAATGTAATGGATAGTCTTACGGCAGCGTATCCATTGACGAAAAAACTATTTGGAAAGCGGAAGTGGGAAAAATCTGTACAACGTTTTTTTGAGAGTTATGCTATTCAAAGTCCACAAATATGGTACATGCCCAAAGAATATAAAGAATATGTAATTCAACATGAAAAGAAAATGGGAATACACTATCCTTTTTTGGCAGACCTATTGGAATTTGAATGGTTGGAAATAGAAGTTTTTATGATGCCCGATGTCAAAATGAAATTGGAGGAAGGAAAAGAACTGTATTATATCAATCCAGAAATGAGAATAGTTCGAATGGATTATCCGGTACATTTAAAAAATGCAAAATCAATTACCCGGGTTGATAAAGGAGATTACTTTATGACCATTCATCGAAATCCAGATACGGGCTCCGTTCAATTTACAAATATCTCAATTCCATTTGTAGATGTAATAGAGAATCTGATGGAAAAGCCATTGTCCTTGAATGAAATACTTTTTGTGCTCTTACAATATGCCGATTTAGAAACAGCTCAAAATGCATTTTTACAATTTGAAAAATTATCTGTTACAAACCAATTAATATACAAATCATGAATAAACTAGTTCAATTTAATACCGAATTAGGACAGAAATTAAAAAAACTGTCGGATTTTCCACTACTATTTTTTAGAATTATCCTAGCAATAGGATTCTCCACTCCAGCATTGATGAAGTTGAATAATATTGGAGGTATTATCGAATGGTTTGAAAGTTTAGGCATTCCGTTTCCTACGCTCAATGCTTACTTAGCGACTTATACAGAAGTAATTGGTTTTGTCTTCTTAGCTTTGGGATTCGCGACTCGCATCATCAGTATTCCTTTAATTATTGTAATGTTAGTGGCTATTAAAACAGTCCATTTTGAAAACGGATTTGAAGCAGGAGATAATGGATATGAAATCCCATTGTATTATATCCTGATGCTTTTTACTCTTTTTGTATACGGACCAGGAAAATGGAGTTTAGACTATCTAATCAGCAAAAAAATAAAATAATATTTACAACCCTTAAAAATAGAATTATGAAGAAAATAGTACTAGCATTAGCTATATTGAGTTCAATGATTGCCTGTAAAAAAGAAGTAAAAGAAATGCCTCCAGTCGATACTACTGTCGCGATGAAAGTAAAAGATACGATAGCAATCGATTATTCAAAATTTGGTATTGATTCAACAACAATTCCAAAAGGACTAGTAGTTGGTGAGAAAGCACCCGATGTAACTTTTACAACAGCGGATCATAAAAAAGTATCCTTACAAGAATATTATAAAAAACAACCAGTGGTAATTATTTTTTATCGCGGTTACTGGTGTCCAGTATGTAATAAACAGTTAACCGAATTTGCAGAAAAAGCAAAAGAGATTGAAGCAAAAGGGGCAAAATTGATTGCGATTTCATCAGAAAGTTATGAGAACGTAGCGAAAACAAAAGATAAAACAGGAGCAAACTTCACAATTATATCCGATGGTGATGAAAGCATTATGAAAGCTTTTGGTGTAGACTTCAAAGTTACCGATGCCTACCAAGCAGCTGTAAAAGAACATCTAGGCGTTTCGATTGCAGAAAGCAATGCAACAAAAGAAGCAGTGCTACCCGTTCCTGCAACCTATATTATTGACAAGGATGGAAAGATTGTTTACAAACAGTTTGACCCAAACTACCAAGTTAGAGCTTCGGTAGAAGATATAGTGGCTCACTTACCACGATAAATTTATTGTGCGTTATTTACAATAGAGGTTGATTTTTAATTAAGTTGAGCAGATATCCCGCTAACATTTATTGTGAAGCGGGATATTCTTTTTTACCTTTGAGTTAACAGGTACCTTGTTTTTGCTTTGAAAAATGTTTTTAATCTTTTTTTAAAGAAAAGCACAAGTGATTTGTAACTATATTGAGAATTTATATACTAATTTAAGAATTAAAGCAATTATGGTAAAGTTTGGTTATACAATATTGTATGTGCAAGATGTACAAAAAACAATTGAATTCTATGAAACAGCCTTTGGATTAACCCGAAAATTTGTTACACCCGAAAACGATTATGGCGAACTGATGACGGGAGAAACAACACTTTCATTCGCTTCTACAAATTTAGCCAATACAAATTTTGATGGAGGCTTTATTGAAAGTGAATTGAAGAATAAACCTTTTGGAGTGGAGATCGCTTTTACAACAGAAGATGTTCAGGAAACAGTAAACTCAGCAATAAAAGCAGGTGGATCAATTGTGGGAGAACCAAAAACTAAACCATGGGGGCAAGTAGTAGCCTATGTACGCGATATAAATGGTTTTTTAATTGAACTCTGTACACCAATGAATTAAACCAACGATACAATCATCAATCAAAAATCAATCAAAAATGAAAAGAAAAATTACGATTATTATGGCTTTTTTATCTGTTGCGTTAGCCCAAGCCCAACAAATAGACAAATCAAAACTAGATCAATATTTTCAAGTACTGGCAGAAAATAATAAATTCATGGGAAGCATTGCCGTTTCAAAAAATGGAAAAGTATTGTATTCACACTCAGTCGGTTTTACAGACTTAGCATCAGGAGCAAAAGCCAATGAAAATTCGAAATACAGAATCGGCTCAATATCAAAAACCTTTACGGCAGTATTAATATTCAAAGCCGTTGAAGAAAATAAATTGGATTTGAATAAAACAATCGATCAATATTTTCCAACGATAAAAAATGCAAATAAAATAACGATTCAACAACTGCTATATCACCGAAGCGGAATTCATAATTTTACGAATGATGAATCGTACACCCACTGGAATACACAACCTAAATCCGAAAAAGAAATGGTTGAAATCATTGCCAAAGGAGGAAGTGATTTTGAACCAGACAGCAAAGCAAATTACAGTAATTCTGGATTTGTACTATTAACCTATATTTTAGAGAAAACATACAAGAAAACATACGCTAAGCTATTAGAGGAAAAAATTGTTAAACCATTGGGATTAAAAAACACCTATTTTGGTGGGAAAATTAATGGGAAGAACAATGAGTGTAATTCTTATAGCTATGCACAAGGTTGGAAGAAAGAAACCGAAACCGATATGTCCATTCCGTTAGGAGCAGGAGGAATTGTTTCTACACCAACGGACTTGACTAAATTTGGAGAAGGACTTTTTACAGGAAAATTAATTTCAAAGAAAAGCTTAGAACAAATGGAAACCATAAAAGATAATTATGGAATGGGACTTTTCAAATTCCCTTTCAATGATAAAATCTGTTATGGACATACTGGCGGTATAGATGGATTCAGTTCTACTTTTTCGTATTTTCCAACAGAAGAAATTTCATTTGCAATCACAAGTAATGCATTAGACTATAAAATGAATAATATAGCGTTGACGGTATTAGGTGGTGTTTTTGGTAAATCGATTGAAATCCCTGAATTCAAAACCTATGACGTGAAAGTTGAAGACTTGGGTCAATACACAGGAGTATATTCAAGTAAACAAATCCCAATTCAAATTACAGTGACAAAGGATGATAAAACGTTGATAGCACAAGCTACAGGTCAATCCTCGTTTCCACTTTCTTCAACAGCAAAAGATAAATTTGAATTTGCACAAGCAGGTGTGATATTAGAATTTAAACCTACCGAAAATACAATGGTACTCAAACAAGGTGGTGGAGAATTCACGTTTACCAAAGAATAATAAATAACGAAATTATTTTTTTTCATTATTTATTAATTTTAAGTTAAGTCAGAATCCAACAATATTGTTTAAATAATTGCAATTTGAAATGAAATAGTTTGAAGATGAAAATTATAAATTACTGATTATTAGTGTTTTAATTTTTTCATGATAGTAGTCAATGCTAGATAAAACAAAAAACCAGCTCATTTGAGCTGGTTTTTTGTTTGAAAATTTTAGGAAACAATGAGTTATTAGAATCGCCTTATAGATAATATCTAAAAAGACAAATATCTTATAAGTTCAATAAAAATTACGGTTTTACCGTAAATCGTTGATTTCTAGAGTCATTTATCAGATAACCTCTTTGATTTCTAAAAGTGATTCCTTATTTTGTGCTATATAACATAAATAAAGAGTTTGTATTATGAAGGGAAAAAACTACTATTACTTATTGGTGTTATTCTGTTTTGTTTATAGTTGTAGTAATTATGACAATGGATTGGAAGAAGTTAACAACACTAATTCAAGAACCATTACTACAGTAAGCCTAGAAGAGGCCAAAGCTTACCTTAATCACAATAAACTTTTCAATTCAGATAAAGAGGCCAAAGAAACAAAGGATACATTATCTACAATTT